>NZ_RQIH01000049.1 GCF_003939025.1 Rhizobium sophoriradicis | reverse complement strand
GTGAGCGTACGGTGAGCTGTTTTTGCTGATCGGCCAAATCAGGCGATGTTCTGGCATTAGAACCAGCATTAGTGCTGACATTAATACCAGAACGAAGAGGTTTCATGGCTCGCATAGAGATCATGTCCGGTACCGAGCGCAGACGGCGTTGGTCGGACGAGGCGAAGCTGAGGATACTTGCGGAAGCTGATGAGCCCGGTGCTCGCATTGGCGATGTGGCGCGCCGGCACGACATTCATCCGGGCCAGATCCGCTTGTGGCGGCAATCATTCAACTATGCCGATCGGCCGACGGTGTTCCTCCCGGTGGAAATCACGGAGGAGGTTGGCGTAAGCCAGCCGTCTACCGCATCAACAAGGCCGACGATCGTTGAGATCTTGCTTCGAAACGGTCGGAGCTTGAAGGTTGCGGTTGACGTTGAGTTGAAGCTGCTTGGCCCGCTCGTCGCTTGCGTGGAGGCGGTATGATCGGCCCATCGGGGAATGTGAGGGTCTATCTGGCCTGCGGAGTGACCGATATGCGGCGTGGCATTGATGGTCTGTCCGCGCTGGTCGAGACGGTCGTGAGGGAGGCACCGGGCTCGGGCGCAATCTTCGGCTTTCGCGGAAAACGCGCGGACCGGATCAAGCTGCTTTGGTGGGATGGCCAGGGGTTCTGTCTGTTCTACAAGATTTTGGAGCGCGGATACTTTCCCTGGCCGACGGCGAAAGAGGGTGTAGCGCACCTGACGCAGGCGCAGCTTTCGATGCTCGTTGAGGGGATCGATTGGCGACGCCCGGCGTGGACTTCCGCTCCCGGCCGAACGGGATAAAAGCTATATTTTGCAGGGGCATGGGAAGCTTAACGCTGGTGCGTCAGAGGCAAATCGGCTAGTTTCGCGGATATGGAAACAGCGCCGCTGGACAGTCAGGACGAGCTCAATACTTTGCGCGCACTCGTCGCGGAACAGGCGGCAAAACTTGAGAGCCAGGAAGCCGAGGTCATCAAGCGAGACTCCATAATCGGGCTTCTTCGCGCGCAACTGGAGCTTCTCCGACATCGGCAACATGGCGCGTCTTCGGAAAAGATCGACAGGAAGATCGAGCAATTCGAGCTGATGTTGGAGGAGATCGAGGCCTCCCGGGCCGAGGCTGAACAGCGCTCCGGGAAACCGCCTCTGCCGGAGTTGGACGACGCATCCGAGAAGCCGAAGCGCAAGCCTCTACCCGATGATCTCACCACCGAAGAACTGGTCTATGCAGCTCCCTGCAATTGCCCGACCTGCGGTGGCACTTCGTTCCTGAAGGCGGCCGACAGAGTGGTCCAGGTGCTGGAGCACGTGCCGGCGTCGGTCAAGATTGTCCGGCATGTCGAGAAGCGCATGATCTGCAGGGAATGCGATACGACAGTGGCTGGCGAGATGCCGACCTTGCCGATCGAGCGCGGCAAACCCGGGCCGGGGCTGCTCGCCCACATCATGATCGCCAAATTCGACGATCACATTCCCCTTTACCGCCTGTCAGAGATGTACGACCGGTTGGGGATAGACATCTCCCGATCCGTAATGGCCGACTGGGTCGGCCGGGTATCTGCATTGCTGACACCACTTGTCCTGTTAATCAGGGCCCATATCGCCGCACTCGACCGAATACATACGGACGATACCCCGGTCGATGTTCTCGACCCCGGGCGGGGCAAGACAAAAACCGGCAGGGTCTGGGTCTACATCTTTGACGGCAGTGGCTATCAATCCGCCACTCCCGCAGCCATTGCCTATTACTACAGCCCCGACCGCAGGGGCGCACATCCGGCTGATCACCTGGCAAGCTTCAGCGGCGTCATGCATGCCGACGGCTACGGGGGTTACAAGAAGCTCTATGGCAACCAGATCATTGAAGCCGCCTGCATGGCGCATGTGCGCCGCAAGTTCCATGATGTGATAAAGCTCAAGCCGTCTCCGATCGCTGAGGAAGCGCTGTCACGCATCGGCGCTCTCTACGATATCGAGAACCGTATCCGAGGCATGTCGGCTGACGAGCGGCGCACCCTGCGCCAACACCATGCCCGGCCTGTTCTGGACGAACTCAAGGCCTGGATCGAGGCGACACTCTCGACTTTGCCTCAGAAGCAGAGGCTGGCCGAGGCGATGCGATATGCCCTGTCGCGATGGGCAGCCTTAAGCGTCTACATCGACGATGGCCGTGTCGAAATCGACAACAACATCGCTGAACGAGCCATGCGTCCGCTTGGAATTGGAAGGAAGAACTGGCTGTTTGCCGGCTCGGACAAGGGCGGCGAGCGCATCGCCAACATCCTCACCATCATCGAGACGGTCAAACTGCAAGGCCATAATCCAGAGGTCTATCTGACGGATGTCCTGACCCGGATCCAGGATCACCCCGAAGACCGAATTGAAGACCTCCTGCCTTGGAACTGGACGCCGGCAAAAGCTCGATGCGAGGCCGCCTGATGGCGCGCTCGAGGTTCATCTACACACTCAGCCAAGTCGCCGGCATGATCGGCGAAAACCTCGAACTGATCGAAGAAGTGACCGCAAACTCGGACAACATCTCCGAAGGCGAACTGGTTTACGTCGGCGATGGCAGTGAAGACGGCACGAAGGGTCTGACCGAGAATGGCATCGAAGAAC
>NZ_RQIH01000048.1 GCF_003939025.1 Rhizobium sophoriradicis | reverse complement strand
AACTGCGAAGCCCGAGTTTTGTGGAACCGAAAGCGCTTGTACTTTCGCATGATCCAGGCCTTGAGCTTCCGATTGACATAGTCAGCCAGAGAGAACAGGTCCGAACGACTGAACCGCCCATAGTAGGCAATCCATCCCCGGAGGAGCGGATTGATCTGTTTGGCGATTTCAGCCAGCGTCCCCGGCGTTTGCCGCGGAATGTTCAAGCTCTTGATCGTGGCCCGCATCGATTTTAGCGCCGCCGGACTGGCCGCTGGGGTATAGCCACAGAAGAACTCATTCCGCTGTGAAGTCGCCACCTGTCGCGGCCTGAACTGGTATCCAAGGAAGTCAAATTTGACAGTCGGATACATTTCCCGGCGCCGATTATCTTGTAGACGATATGGGTCTTAGTCGGATGCATCTGAAGTCCGCATTCTGCCAGCCGCGCTTGGAGCTCGACCATGAGGGCCTCTGCTTCCTGCTCGGTCCGGCAGTGCACCAGACCATCGTCTGCATACCGACACCATGGTAGATCCGGATGCGTCCGGGTCATCCAGACGTCAAACGCGTAATGCAGGAAGAGATTCGATAGGATCGGGCTGACCACGCCCCCTTGCGGGGTACCACGCGTCCGCTCAATGACTTCTCCGTTCTTTTCCATAGGCGCGGTCAACCATCTTTCGATGTAGAGCAGAGCCCAGTTGCATTTGACGTCTTTTCTGACCGCCTTCAGCAAGAGATCATGCGGAAGATTGTCGAACAGCCCTTTGATGTCGAATTCCAGAACCCAATCGTATTTCCAGCACCGCTGACGCGTTACCCCAACGGCATCCAAAGCCGACTTCATCGGCCTGTAGCCATAGGAGTCTGGAAAGAAGAGCGGCTCTAAATCCGGCTCAATCATCTGCTTGACCACCATCTGCGCGATCCGATCACTGACCGTCGGCACACCCAAAACCCTTTGAAGGCGCGATGCGGCTCAAGCACCCGTCGACGTCGACCGCCATCTTGCCGGGGGTCACACTGCCGGTTGCCCGATGCCGCTGAGACCACTTCACAACAGACGACACGGCAATGTCGAACCGATCCGCCACAACCCGGCAGCTCTGACCGGCCGCAACTGAAGCCACTACACGTTCACGAAGATCATTCGAATAAGGTCGCGTCATGGAGGCTGGCCTCCTACTCCAGCACCCATCTTGAATCACAATTCTGCTGATTTGAGAATCTGGAGGGTTCTGTGAGGTCCGCGCGCCGTGCGTGCGGCATTCACTGATCGGACCTCATTGAAGCCGGATTGAGCGAAGGCGCGGGTTGTTTGTCGCTATGGGGATTTAGCCGAAGCGGTGGATGGCGTTTTGCAGGTTCGAGCCTTGGCGGAGCACGTTGACAGGTCTGGAAGGAGATACTTGCCGGTATTTGCGGTGTCTTTGACGCCCCTGTCGGCTGGTTTGCATCGACGGAACCCTTGGTGCTGTTGCGCTTTACGTTGCTCAGGCACGATGGGCCAAAGCACTTGCCTCGCGGCTGCTCGGCATGCCGACGCTGATCGTTGGACTGGTGGCACGCGTGGTATGATCATGAACTGTCTTCCCATGCTGGTCGGCAGACCGGCTGGATCGGGGTCCACGCGCCGATTATCGTCATCGTTCCGCCGCAACAGGGGCAGCGGTGCGCCAAAGGTGGTGGCTTTGCGTCCGGTTCTTCGACCGGCTGCTCCGGCGGCGGGACGCCGAGCAGGCTTCGGCACAGGTCCAGCTTCAGTTGCCGATGGACATTGGCAAGCAGGCCGTAATGACGAATGCGGTGAAAGCCGTCCGGAACGGTGTGAAGCAGGAGGCGCGGATGAACTCGTAGGCATCGAGCGTCATCACCTTTTGCCTGCCGCCCGTTCGATAATCCTTCCATCGGAATGTGACGCGATCGCCATCAATGCTGACGAGGCGGGAATTGGAGATGGCAATGCGATGGGTATAGCGGCCGAGATAGGCCAGTACCTGTTCGGGTCCGGCAAATGGCGGCTTTGCATAGACCACCCATTCGATGCGACGTGCTGCTCTAAGGGTTCGATTGAAGGCGACCGGATCGGCCAGAGCGGCGATATCGCCGCAGAATTGAAGTTGACCCAGATCGTAGGCCTGCCTCAGCTGTTCGAGAAACAGCCGCCGGAACAGCCGCGACAGAACCCGCACAGGCAGGAAGAAGGTTGGCCGGAAGGCAATCCAGCGCGACTGGTCGAACGACAATCCGCCGCCCGGCACGATACAATGGATATGTGGGTGGCAGTGGAGGTTCTGGCCCCAGGAGTGCAGCACCGCGATGAAATCGATCTCGGCACCCAGATGCCTGGGATCGGCAGCAAGCTTGCGTAGCGTCTCAGCCACAGCCTTGAACAGGATGTTGTAAACGGCGGTCTTGTTCTGGAAGGCGATTGCGGCGATCTGCTGCGGTAGGGTGAATACCACATGAAAGTAGCCGACCGGCAGAAGGTCGGCCTGCCGTGCGGCAAGCCAGTCACGACTCGCCTGTCCCTGACACTTTGGGTAATGCCGGTTGCGGCAGGAATTATAGCGACGCGGAACGCCGCGCAGTCCTGGCATTGCTGGACATGTCCGCCCAGCCGAGCGGTCCTGCACATCTCGACCGCACTCATGACCCGGCGTTCGACACGCCCGAGATGAGCGTCGTGTGCTTGGCGATATCTTTCCCCGTGGCGGTGAAAAATCTCCGCCACCTCCAGACCCGCCGCCATGGCGGAGCTTACTCAGCTTGGCGGCACCACCTCCAACGTCAGCCGGTCGAGCGGGCTGGTCGTGCTGCGGATCAGGGTGTTGGAAACCTTCGTGTAGCGTGCCGTGGTGGATAGATTGTTGTGGCCGAGCAAAACTTGGATGATGCGGATGTCGGTTCCGCTTTCCAGAAGATGGGTGGCAAAGCTGTGGCGCAGCGTATGCACCGTCACCCTCTTGTGGATCCCAGCCGCGGCGCACGCCGAACGGCAGGCAGAATACAGAACCTGGACGTCGATGGGCTTGGTCTCGTCCCGGCCCGGAAACAGCCAGACCTCGGGTCTCGCCAGCCGCCAATAGACCCGCAGGATCGCGAGCAACTGCGCTGATAGCATGACGTTGCGATCCTTTCCGCCCTTGCCATGCTCGACGCGGATGATGCCGCGTCCGCCTTCAATGTCACGGACCTTGAGATGGACAGCTTCCGAGGCGCGCAGCCCCGCCGCATACGCTGTCGTCAGTGCGGAACGGGTCCTCAGGCTCGGAACCGCTTCCAGAAACCGGACGATCTCGTCGCCGTTGAGGATCGTCGGCAGCTTGGCGGGTGTCCGGGCATAGGCAATGCGCTCCGGTATCTCGCCATGACCAAGCGTGACGCCAAAGAAGAACCGCAGGGCACAAACTGTCTGGTTCAAGGCTGGCCATGATAGGCCCGATGAAACCAGATGCACCTGAAACGCGCGCACGTCTTCCAGTCCAAGACGGTCTGGCGATCGCCCGAAATAGCGCGAGAACTTCGTCACCGCATGTAAATACGATCGTTGCGTTGCTGGCGAAAGGTTGCGGATCGTCATGTCATCGATCATGCGCCGGCGTAGAGGGCTCATCTCCGTCATCGTCATCTCCTGATTGAAGGTTGGGCAAAACAGCCCATTCCTTCAATCAGGAGCGCTTCATGCAATCAGATCCTCCAAATGCCGCGAAAGCGGCTTCGTTCAATCCCTGCCGATTCCGATAAGCGATGAACCGCTCTAGTTGTGAGCTTTCAGGAGGTTGTCCATTCGGCCCTGGTCGAGAAAGCTGAGGTTGTCAAAGCTTCAGTGATTCTCGGAGGACCGAATGAACATTCACAAGAATGCCCGTTTAACACCGCGGCGTCGAGAGGAGATGGCGCGCGCCGTTATTGATGGCGCTTGTTCCAAAGCCGATGCTGCGCGGACATATGGGGTGACGTCGAAGGTGGTCGCTCGTTGGACGGCGCGCTTTCTGGCGGATGGCGCCGCCGGCATGGCGGACCGGT
>NZ_RQIH01000047.1 GCF_003939025.1 Rhizobium sophoriradicis | reverse complement strand
CGATCATATGAAAAGTTCTAGTTCCAGAGCTAGGCGCAGACATAGAAGCTCACAGCAGTTCATCGTGTCCGCTACCGATAGCCGACCGCTAAGCTGCTTCGCCAGATGGGGTCTGCTTGTCGCTTACACTACACCCCCTGTTGCCAACACTAATCGAAGCGATGGAACGTCATGGACACGGCGATATGAATAGCGAGACGCGCCGGCGACTCTTGACGATGAGCCCAGCGACGATTGATCGGGTCCTCAAGGAGATTAAAGCGAGCGCCACGGGTCCGCGGCGCCGGAAAGGATCAACAGCGATTCGGCGTAGTGTTCCCGTTCGAACCTTCTCGGATTGGGATGACCCCGCACTTGGCTTTGTCGAAGCTGACCTCGTTTCTCATTCCGGCCCGTACGCTGGGGTGCCTTCTCGCAAACGCTGGTGTTGACAGATATAGCCACGGGCTGGACGGAATGCGCGCCGCTGCTGGTTCGCGAGCAAACGGTACTGATCACTGCGTTGGCCGAACTGCGCAAGTTGCTGCCGTTCCCGCTGCTGGGCTTCGACACCGATAACGACAGTGTGTTCATGAACGAGAGTGTTCATGAATATTGCTTGCGCGATAATATCGAACTTACCCGTTGCCGCCCTTACCGAAAGAATGATCAGGCATTTGTCGAGCAGAAGAATGGCGCAATCGTGCGCAAGATCGTTGGATACCGAGGCTTCGAGGGGCTGCGAGCCACTCGGGAGCTGGCCAAGCTTTATTCGTCAATGCGGTTGTTCGTGAATTTCTTTCAGCCATCATTCAAGCTGAAAGAAAAGCACCGTGACGGAGCCAAGGTGATCAAGCGCTATCATCGTCCTGCCACACTCTTCCAGCGGCTGCTTGACGACCCACGCACGCCGGAGGATACATGCCTTTGGCTCAAGGCGATGTACCTGACGCTCGAAGACTTTCTTTCTGGCTTACGGATTGCTTGGCGTGGTGGTGAAGTGAAACCGACTGCCCGCTCCAAGCCAGCGGCCAAGCGAGAGCGGCGGAGACCCGATCCTCTACTCGCCGTCACTGCCGAACTCGAGGAATGGTTCGAGGCGGAGCCTTGGCGAACTTCGCGAGAGTTGCTTGAACGCTTGCAGGTCAAATGCCCCGGCGTGTATCCCGACGGCCTCATTCGGACCGTGCAGCGCCGAATGAAAATCTGGCGCAGTACACAGGCCAATGCGCTGGTGTTCGGGCCATTCGCCGATGCCGCGCGGCAGACGGAAAGTATAGAGGTCGGGCAGTGAGATCATTACCGAACAATACAGGATCGTCATCCGCGCTCTTACCGCCAGGTTGGCCTTCGACAACCGACCCCACCGGAAAACATGATGACCGCCCGCGAAGCCGCCCGCTCGCTACAGCGCTATTGAGAGGCGCGCTCGCGAGCGGCTTCGCTACCTCCGTCACCTGCACCAGGTGCGGGGATACGATCGGAACAACCCGTGAGGCATTCGAAAACATCGAGTGAGGCAACGACATTATTCTCCGGGAACACTCTTGGGTGAGGCAATACGGCGTCTCATCCTGATCGCCGCCCCATAGGTCGCATAACTATCAAGCGCGCAACGGGTTCTGTCAGCAGCTACACCGCATATGGTTCCGTTGCCTGAGGCGGCGAAATCAGAAAGGCCGGCGGATGGATTGGTTGGAACCGGAAATCCTGACGGCACCCTTCACGCTGCATGTCCCACATATCACTCGAACTGCTTAAATGAAGGCCAATTCTAGCGGGCTCCGCATGGCAAGCGGCAAGCTGGCGAGCCTCTCAAGCCATGTGCCGGCCTGATGGTCGAGTGCAGACGATTGTCGGCAAGCCGTCGCCATATGGTGTTCGGCCATGCCTTGGGGGCATGATTGGATCTGGCTTTAGCATGCTGGGCGGCGGTCGGCAGGCATTAGGATTGAGGTTCCAAATTTGATTTCCGGAGGATCGGCATCGATGTACCCAAGACGGAACCAGCCGCGCGATGACGATTCTCGCGAAGTAAGTGGGTGGATCGAAGACGTGACCGGAGCTTTCGATACGGACGCCTGGATCGACGACTACTATTCAGAGAGCCGAGACCTGGAACAGGATCCGAGCGACTTGCGCCTCGGTTCGCACGACAGTGACGCCGGCGACCGTGTGCCGCGTCGCAGATCCGTGGGCGGTTCGATGCGAGTGACGCCGCAGTCGCTGGCGCCGGAGAGGGGTTCGGGGCAGCAAGACGTCGATGCCGCAACGGAGACTCACGTGGTCTCAACTAAGGTTCGAAAGCGTGGTCGCCCCGCCGACCGGGACATGCATCCCGATGACGAGTCCCGCATCAACCAGTTCGCGGAAGCAGTTCGAAACTACGAAATTCTACCCGACGGTAGCATCGGCCGAGGGGACGGAAGGGTTCCCGAGGCTACCGTCGAGAACAATTTAGGGATTCTTAGGAGGTTCGCTCGTTGGCTCCGAGCAGAAAACAGAGATTCGATGGCTTCTCGGTTTTTAAACGATCCAGATTCACTAGCCGTTGATATCGCGGATTATTGGGCAAGCGGTGAGGACGATCAGAACCGCCTTAACTCAGCGCTGTCTCATTTCAGGAGGCTCGCGCCTGAGGGGCAAGAACTCCAAGCCGTTGGACCTGGGCCGCGCCTGATGGGTCGCCGAATTCATGATCCCTATCCCGATGACGCCCGCGTCATTGATGCCTTGGCCAAGGAAGAGCGGAGTAAGCTCGGACCGGTCTCGATTTCTCAGAAAAATGCCAGTAGTCAACGAAAGTTTAGCGATTGGCTCAAAAGGGAGGGTAGGGGGAGCATAGTCAGCCGACTCACGGGTACTGATCAGCAGCAACAGTCGTTGCAGGAGGATTTTAGGAAATTTACCGAGGCCGAGGGAAAAGTGGTCGTGAGTTTAGATCGGCTGCGGCAGTATCTAGGCGCCGAGTCCCAGTTGAAACAGCATAATCCTTATCCCGACGACGCCCTCATGATTGATGGCTTGGCCAACGAAGAGCTGAGCAAGCTCGGACCGGACTCGACTTCCAAGAGGAAAGTTGTCCAGAATATGGCGATAAATCAACGGAGGTTTAGTAATTGGCTCCAAAAGAATGGTCGGGGGAGCATAAGCAGTCGCCTGACTGGCAGTGATGAGCAGCAACGGTCGTTAAAGGACGATTTTAGGGAATTTACTACTAACGTTGAAGTAAAAATAAGCGTGGGTTTCAATCGGCTGCGGCAGTATCTAGGCGCCGAGTCGCAGTTGAAACAGCATCATCCTTATCCCGACGACACCCGCATGATTGATAGCTTCACCAAGGAAGAGCTGAGCAAGCTCGGACCGGAGTCGACTTCCAAGAGGAAAGGCGTCTTGAATCTGGCCAGCAATCAACGGAGGTTTGGTAATTGGCTCCGAAAGAATGGTCGGGGGAGCATAAGCAGTCGCCTGACTGGCAGTGATGAGCAGCAACGGTCGTTGAAGGACGATTTTAGGGAATTTACTATTAACGTTGAAGTAAAAATAAACGTGAGTCTCGATCGGCTGCGGCAGTATCTAGGCGCTGAGTCGCAGTTGAAACAGCATCATCCTTATCCCGACGACGCCCTCATGATTGATGCCTTGGCCAACGAAGAGCTGAGCAAGCTCGGATCGGACTCGACTTCGCAGAGGAGAGTCGTCTGGAGACTGGCCAGCAATCAACGAAAGTTTAGTAATTGGCTGCAAACCAAGGGTAGGGAGAGCATAGCGAGCCGGCTCAACGGCAGTGATCAGCAGCAATGGTCGTTGAAAAAAGATTACCAAGACTTCACCGAAGACATGGGAAAACACACTATCTCTTTCAAGCGGCTTCGGCAGTACCAGCAAGTCGTTGAGGCGAACGCAGCGTCGGGGTTGTCCCCTGAGCCGGCAAGTGGCCGCGAACCGGCCGGTCTGGACGGCCGTTCGGATTCACGTGCCGAGTTCAGATCAACTTCGCCGCTGCAGCAGGTTGATCCACCGATCGAAAGCCGCAGCGGATTGTCGCTCGACCATACCGAATGGCTGGGCGACCAGCATATCCAGACGGATTATGAGCTGCTAATGCAGGACTTGCAGCGAAACGATCCGGATCTCGCCGCCAGGACG
>NZ_RQIH01000046.1 GCF_003939025.1 Rhizobium sophoriradicis | reverse complement strand
ATCACGCGATCCGCATCTGGCTGTCGGGATCGAAGAACACGGCCTTGTCGAGATTGAAGGCAAGGCGGGTGTTCTGGCCCGGCGCGATGCCGGCATCGGCGCGCAGCCGGGCGACGACGGATTTGCCGCCGAGCTTGGTGACGGCGAAAGTGTCGGAGCCGGCCGGTTCGACCACTTCGATCAGGCAATCGTCCTCGGTCAGCGAGCGCGCCTTGCGGTCGGCGCCGTCAGGGTCGGTCAAGGCCTCCGGGCGAATGCCGAAGATCACCTGCCGGCCGGCATAGGCGGAGAGACCGTTGGCGCCGGCGACCACAGGCAATCGCAGCGGTGCGCCGTTCGGCCGTTCGAGCGAGACGGCAAGGCCGGAGGCGCCGGCCTCGACGGTGGCGTTGAGCAGGTTCATCGCCGGCGATCCCATGAAGTCGGCGACGAAGAGATTGGCCGGGCTGTTATAGATCTCGGCCGGCGTGCCGAACTGCTGCAGCACCCCGTCCTTGAGCACGGCGATCTTGGTCGCCAGCGTCATCGCCTCGATCTGGTCGTGGGTGACATAGACGAAGGTCGTGCCCATGCGCTGGTGCAGCCGCTTGATCTCGGTGCGCATGTCGACGCGCAGCTTGGCATCGAGGTTGGACAAGGGCTCGTCGAACAGGAAGACCTGCGGATTGCGCACCAGCGCCCGGCCCATGGCCACACGCTGGCGCTGGCCGCCGGACAATTGGCTCGGCTTGCGGTCGAGCAGATGACCGATCTGCAGCATGTCGGAGACCTGCTTGATCGCCTTGGCCCGCTCCTCCTTCGGCACGCCGCGGATCTCCATGCCGAAGGCAATATTGCCCGCCACCGTCATGTTCGGATAAAGCGCATAGGACTGGAACACCATAGCGATGTCGCGCTTGGAGGGATGCAGACCGCTGATGTCGCGCCCGTCGATCTTGATATCGCCTGAGGTGATCGTCTCCAGCCCGGCAATGGTGTTGAGCAGGGTCGACTTGCCGCAGCCGGACGGGCCGACCAGCACCAGGAAGCCGCCCTTTTCGAGTTCGAGGTCGATGCCCTTGAGAATGTCGACGGCGCCGAAGCGTTTTCTGAGACCGGAGATTTCCAGGAAGGCCATGACTTACCCTTTGACTGCGCCCGCCATCAGACCGCGCACGAAGTAGCGGCCGGCGAGGATGTAGACGATGAGTGTCGGAACGGCGGCGATCATCGCCGCCGCCATGTTGACATTGTATTCGACCACCCCGGTCGAGGTGTTGACGACATTGTTGAGCGCCACCGTCATCGGCATGGCGTCACCGGTGCCGGCATAGGCCGAGGCAAACAGGAAGTCGTTCCAGATATTGGTGAACTGGTAGATGACGGTGACGACGATGATCGGCAGCGAGTTCGGCAGCATGATGCGGCGGAAGATCTGGAAAAAGCTGGCGCCGTCGACCTGGGCGGCCCTGACCAGTTCGGTCGGAAAGGCCTCGTAGAAATTGCGGAAGAACAGCGTGGTGAAGCCGAGGCCGTAGACGACATGGACGAAGACCAGATTGATCGTGGGATTACCGAAGCCGAAGGAAAAGCCCGTGGCGTTCTGCAGCGTCATGCCGAAGCGGCCGAGCGAGCCGAGGATCGTCGCCATCGGCAACAGCACCGACTGGAACGGGATGAAGCAGGCAAACAGCATCAACCCGAACACCAGCGTATGGCCGGGGAAACGCCATTTGGTCAGGATATAGCCGTTGAGCGCCCCTAAAATGGTGGAGATCGCAACCGCCGGCACCACCATCTTGATCGAGTTCCAGAAGTAGCCCTTGATGCCGGCGCAGGTCAGCCCGACGCAGGTCTCGCCCCAGGCCTTGATCCAGGGATCGAAGGTCGGCGATTGCGGCAGCGCCAGCATGTTGCCGCTCTGGATCTCCTCCATCGTCTTGAACGAGGTCACCAGCATGACGAAGAGCGGCATCAGATAGAGGATGGCGAAGATCAGCAGCAGGCCGTAGATGACCAGGCGGCCGATCCAGCGGGTATTGTTGCTGCTCTGGTCGCTGTTGTCGCTGCGCTGCGAGAGCGTTGCGGTCGGGGTGCCGATCGTAGAGGTGACGCTGCTCATCGCGCCTTCTCCTTCAGTTCGGAATAGAGATAGGGCACGATGATCGCCGAGATCGTCATCAGCATGATGATGGCGCTGGCCGAGCCGACGGCCATCTCGTTGCGCTTGAAGGTATATTCATACATGAAGTTCGACGGCAGCCAGGCCGAGCCGCCCGGCCCGCCCGAGGTCAGCGCCACCACCAGGTCGTAGGACTTGATCGCCATATGAGCGAGCACGATGAAGGCGGAGAGAAAGATCGGCCGCAGCAGCGGGATGACGATGCGGCGATAAAGCTGGAAGGGCGAGGCGCCGTCGATCTGCGCCGCCTTCATGATCTCGCCGTCTATGCCGCGAAGCCCGGCCAGAAACATCGCCATGACGAAGCCCGAGGCCTGCCAGACGCCGGCGATGACGACGGTGTAGATGACGAAGTCCTTGTTCTTGATCCAGTCGAAGTGGAAGCTCGTCCAGCCGAAGTGATGCAGCGTCTGCTCAAGCCCGAGGCCGGGATCGAGGAACCATTTCCAGGCCACCCCTGTCACAATGAAGGACAGCGCCATCGGATAGAGGAAGATGGGGCGCAATATGCCCTCGCCGCGGATCTTCTGGTCGAGCAGGATGGCAAGCAGCAGGCCGAGTGCCAGACAGATGCCGACATAGAGGAAGCCGAAGATCGCCATGTTGGTGATCGAGGTGTACCAGGAGGACGGCGGATCGCTCTCGAAGGTCCAGCGCCACAGCCGCTGATAGGCGCGTGGTCCCGTCAGGGCATAGGATGGGAAGGTCTTGGAATTGGTGAAGGAGAGATAGGCCGTCCAGACGATGAAGCCGTAGACGAAGACCAGGGTGATGACGAAGCTCGGCGCCAGCACGATCTTCGGCAGCGCATCCTGCAGCCGGCCCCTGAGCGAGATCGGCGTCGTCTGCCCGGGGGTCAGAACCGGATCGGTGGTGGCAACTGTGCTCATGGATATCATCTCCCTTCCCGCAGGATCGGCTCGGCATTTTTTCGCTGCGGAGCCTGAAGCTTCCCCGCGAGATCACGCGGGGAAGCATATTCATCGACGATCCTCAGCGGGCGTCGTCGATCGCCTGGACGAGCTGGGTGACGGCTTCGTCGGAGCTCTTGATCTGGCCGTGGACGAACTTCGAGACGACGTCCTTATAGGCATTGGCGATCGCCGGCGGCGCGCCATAACCCTGGGCCAGCGAACCGAACAGCGTGCCGCCCTCATTGGCGGCCTTCAGGTCGGCGATGCCCTTCTTGCCGCAGGCGTCGAAGTCGGTGTCGGGAACGTCGGTACGGGCCGGCACCGAACCCTTGACGACGTTGAAGGCCGACTGGAAGCTCTTCGACAGCGTTGCCGTCGCCAGCGCCACCTGCGCCGCCTTGCGGTCGTCGGGGACGTTGAACATGCCGAACATGTCGGAGTTGTAGATGACGCTGCCGTCGGTGCCGGGGAAGCGGTAGCAGAGGAAGTCGGTGTCCGGGGTCTTCTTGGCGGCGACGAATTCGCCCTTCGCCCAGTCACCCATCACCTGCACCAGCGCATCGCCCTTGATGACCATGGCGGTCGCCAGGTTCCAGTCGCGGCCGGAGAAGTTCGGATCGACATATTTGACGATCTTCGCCAGGTTATCGAAGGACTTCTTCATCGTCTCCGACTTCAGCGATTCCTCGTCGAGGTCGTTCATCGCCTTCTTGTAGAACTCCGGGCCGCCGGTCGACAGCACGATGGAATCGAACATCGTCGCTTCCTGCCAGTTCTGGCCGCCGAGCGCCAAGGGGATCACACCTGCGGCCTTGGCCTTGTCGAGCAGCGCGATCAGGTCGTCGAAGGTCTTCGGCTCCGTGCCGCCGATCTTGTCCATCACTGCCTTGTTGATCCACAGCCAGTTGACCGAGTGGACGTTGACGGGGGCTGCCACCCACTTGCCGTCATAGACGGAGAACTTCTGCAGCGCCGCCGGCACCGACTTGTCCCAGCCTTCCTTCTTCGCCGTCTCGGTCAGATCGCCCATGACGCCGGCCTCGGCATAATCGAGCACGGTATAACCAAGCATCTGCGAGGCGGTCGGATAGGTGCCTGCCGCAACCATCGCCTTCAGCGCCGTCATCGCCGCATCACCGCCGCCGCCGGCAACCGGCACGTCCTTCCAGGCAAAACCTTCCTTCGACAGATCCTCCTTCAACACGTTCAAGGCAGCCGCCTCGCCGCCTGATGTCCACCAGTGCAGCATCTGCACTTCCTTTACGTCGGCGGCCTGGGC
>NZ_RQIH01000045.1 GCF_003939025.1 Rhizobium sophoriradicis | reverse complement strand
AAAGACCTCATGGTGCGATCGGCAACAAGGTGCCGATCTCGTTGGTGAATTCGGGAGGCGCAACCAGCCCGCCTCCCTGAATGAAGCCGGAAAACTCTAGCATCCGGTGGTCCAACGTTTGGGAGCGTTTCAAAGACCGCCGAGGCTCTAATCGCCGCCGGATGAAAATTCAGTGGCAGGTCATTTGGTCTCGATGTTGCACAAGGAGCCAATTCCAGCGGCCACGAAGTACTTGGTATGCACCCGTGGGAACAACATGGGCGCTTCAATTGAACGGAAACTCAAATTTATGGCTGGCTCTGACAAATTACGGACGATCAGCGATAGTTCGGGTCTCCAGCGGGATTGCAGCATGAGGCCGGCAGTCAATACCAAAGGACATTACTGCGACTTCGCCGAATGCCGGTAATAGACATCCGCCAGAATGTGGTGGTCATGGCGGTAGACTTCGGCCATGATATTATAGAGGCTTGGATCGTGAGCCTCGAAATCTTCTGATGTGGCAATGGTGAGATTGCCTCGGCTGTAAGCCAAGTTCGTATTGAACCAAAATCGCGTGCCCTCGGCCCAATACTCATCGACGTTGTTCTCCATATAGGAACACGCCCAGAGGCCTTTCTCGTAGGCGTGCGAATAGGCACGTTCAACTCGTGCAACGAGATCAGGATCTACCGTGCGCAGCGCGTTGAAAATATTATGTGAGAATTCGTGAACAAGAATGTTCCCGCCGTAATACCGCGTGCCCGGCACGCCCATCAAATTCTCCACAGCTCCCGTCGTGTAGAGCCCGCCCATGCCGCGCGCCCTTTGTGCCCAGTAGTCTCGGGCAGTCATCTTGCCGATCGTGTTGGCGTAATCCCGCCGCTCGTCAGGGGTGAGACGTGGATCATCGGGAAGAGGCTTCTTCCAATCCCGCTGCTCGGGAATATCAGTCGTCGTCTCGTCAATTGCCATGACGCCCACCCGCGCTCCAGCCTGGATTAAAGCATCGCGGACATCACGGCGTTCTGACAACATGTAGAGGACAATGTCACGTGAGATCAATAGTGCCGTGTCTGGAACCTTGTTTGACGAAATAATAGGTATGCCCGCTGCGTCAGCATATTTGGCATAAAATGGATCCAGATTGAGTGATGTCGGTGGGCTGCGAACTATGAAAGTCTCGAAACTCGATACATCAGCCGCGGACAAAGGCGAGTCAGATAAGACATTCTCAGCGCCGCCGAGTCTGCCTGCGGATGCAGCAAGAAGGTACCCACCGCACAACACCATCCCCATCGAGCATACATCCATCATCGTGACCTCTCGTTAACGGCTGTCTTTCGTGAGACGACGCAACAACCGTGCCAGTCACTAAGTATTTCCTCGGGGGCTCATCGGCGCCGCCGGCTCTGTACCAGACCATGTGCGTGACGATCGGCATCCGGTGACCAGGGTATGACGATCACCTCATACCGTTATCTAGGAGAAAATTGCGATCTCGCGGCCGCCTCGCCAGTCCTGGGAGGCGTTTGCTGTCCGGGGTCCTAAAAGCTTGCACCGGAAACGCACTGATCTGCGAATCCATTCCTGTACCCATCATCTTCTCCCGAGGTCGGGATCGCCAGGCAAGTATGTCCTCTGGCAATCTTCGCCGATACCCAGCGTGCCGGTCCATGGGCTGCGATAGCCAAAGCGAACCAGGGCGTTTTGCGAGGGGAACCCCTTTCAGATTCAACAGGAGAATGCTGCTGCCTATCGCCGCGTCCCATTTTGTGTGGAATCAGACTGTCGCAAACCGAACATTCCGAAAAAACCCCTCCGCCCGGTCGGGTCGTTCGACGACTTTCGACGCCGGGATAGACCAGCCCGGTTCCGCCGAGGGTTCTAATGTGATCTCGACAATTTGCCTGATTATCGCCGAAAACGTCTTTGGCTTGCTTCTGCCTGAGTAGCGAGCCTCTCAGTCATGGTCAACTTTTCAGTTCAATGTCCTGGATGCCTGATCAAGATGATCCAGCATGATGGACAAGGCGGCATGTTCACGAAGAAGTTGGAGCAGCCGCTTCATCTGGCGTCGGCAGCCGATGGCAGGCCGATTGATTGGAACGCATCCATTGGACGGATGAGTTCCATCCAAACAAATGATTTCACCAGCTTATACCAGTGCCATTAGAAGCGCCCCAACGAGTGCGTATCAAGTAGTTGCTCTGTCGACGCCTGGACAGAGTATTAAGTGGAGGTTTAGGTATGAGCCCTCAGGTGCGGTGGAAAGTGTGCTGGGAAAACGAGTTGGAGCTCTCTGACCACACGGAGCTCGCAGATTTCTTTCGGAAGACCTATGGGCCAACTGGAGCTTACAACGCCCTTCCATTCGAAGGTGCTCGTAGTTGGTCAGGAGCTAGGCCCGAGCTTCGCGTAATAGGCTATGATGCGCACGGTGTGGCCGCTCACATGGGGTTGTTGCGTCGTTTCGTTCGGGTTGGCGAGGTCGATCTACTCGTATGCGAGCTTGGATTGTGGGGCGTGCGTCCAGATCTTGAGGGGTACGGCATTAATTCGATGCGCATTGTTTACCCAGTGCTGCAGCAACTTGGCGTTCGGTTTGCGTTCGGCGGTGTTCGGCAGGCGTTGCGCAACCTTGTTCTCAGGCTCTGCCGAAATGGTCTTGCGACGGTTTTGGAAGGGGTACGCGTGCGATCCACCCTTGCCGATGTTTATCTCAACCTCCCGCCGACGCGCTGTGAAAACGTAATTTTGGTAGTATTCCCAATAGGATGCTCAATGAGTGATTGGCCATCGGGGACCTTGATCGAGCGGAATGGCCCTGAGCTATGAAAGAGCATGGTCCCATAGCTGAAGTTATCCGAAGAGACGGTGGCGGCCCAGTGATCGGTGCGTCTATTTAACCCTCGATGACGGACCGACCCACACGATGACACATCCCGCACCTTTCGATCTGCGAACGCTTAGACGTCAAGCGTGAGATATTCGAGACAAGCAGGACCATCAGGAACATATGCCCCGAAGCCTCGGTACCGCAATCCGGGCACCTGGTGGAAGTATGAACATCATCGGCTAATGCCGTATTTTTGCGCGCTCGCGGGTTCACGATCCGCGCTCCTCGTTCGACCCGCTAACTGACGCCACTGCCGCAGAGCACGGCATCGGAGCCTGCGCACAAGCGCACTGCCGACCATACTGCGATGGCCGACAACCCAGATCTTCTTGTTGGACAAGTCGTACACTCAGAGCTCTTCCCGGCTGTTCAGGGCCTTCCAGTGCTTGACATCCTCGCGCACCATCTCGGCGACGAGCTCCTGAACCGGGGCCTTGTGTTGCCAGCCCAGCTTCTGGCGGGCCTTGGTCGGATCACCGGCAGAAGATCAACTTCCGTCGGGCGGAGGTATCGAGGATCGACTTCAACAAGGCAGGCACCGGACGCGGAGTCGTAGCCAGTCGACGCCGGACGCCTTCCATTCCAAAGTAATGTTCACGTCGGCAAAAGCCCGCTCGAGAAATTGGCCGACACTCGTCGTCTCGCCGGTCGCCAAGACGTGGCCATCCGGTTTGTCCTGCTGCAGCATGCGCGACATGCCCTCGACATACTCACGTGCGTGGCCCCAGTCGTAGCTCCTGGCGCTGTTTTTGGCCAGCTGTCGGGCGCGGCGGGCCTGCGCGATCGAAGTTGGCTTGTTCAGCCACAAGGCGAAGCTCTATCACCTGGGCGCTCGCAGCGTCTCCCGTGCGATACGCCATTTCTCTCTTGGCTACAGGGATGTGCGATTGTCTCCTGTTTTCAAAGCTCTTTGTCCTGCTGATGGTCGCGGTCGCGCTGGCGCGCGGTCGACCTAGACATGTCCTGCGATTGATGAATCGATTGTGAGGTGACGAGAGCGACCGAAGCTGATTCAACATCCTCAGCGGAGAGGTGGATGATGGGACAGGCCCTGAGCGATGATCTCCTAATACGGGTTTTGAAAGCGTCTGCGGCGGGCATGTCGGCTCGACAGGCTGCGGCTCGTTTCGGAGTTGGGATTTCGACGGCGATCCGCTGGATTGAAGAGCGAAAGAGGGTGAGTTAACTGCTCTGCCACAGAGCTGGAGACGACCTTCGGCAGTGGATGCACACGAGGAATTCGTTGTCGCGTTGATCAACGAGCGTAGGGATGTGACGCTCGATGAGATGGTTGAGCGCTTGTCCGTCGAGCGGCAGGTGAAGATCAGCCGCAGCGCACTTGGCGCCTGGCTTCGAGGCCGTGGGTGGACCTTTAAAAAAGACCGCACACGCACTGGAGCAGGACCGACCGGACGTCCTGAAGCGCCGGCGCGCCTGGTTCGATGGTCAATTGGACCTCGATCCGGAGAAACTGATCTTCATCGACGAAACCGGCCTCTCGACCAAGATGTCACGTCTGCGCGGACGTGCATTGCGAGGTGAGCGTTTGCCGTGCCGGCGTGCCGCACGGCCATTGGAAAACAACGACTTTCACCGGTGCGTTGCGCCTCAGCGGAATGACCGCCCCATTCGTCTACGATGGCGCGATGAACGGCAACGTCTTCCTTGCGTATGTCGAACAGGTGCTGGTGCCGCCCCTGGAGATCGGCGACGTCGTCATTATGGATAACCTGCCTGCACACAAGATAGCCGGTGTCCGCGATGCCATCGAACGTGCCGGCGCCAAGCTCATGTTCCTGCCGCCCTATAGTCCGGACTTCAATCCAATCGAGAACGCATTCTCGAAGCTGAAAGCCATGTTGCGAGGCCGAGCCGAGCGAAAGATCGATGCTCTATGGGATGCGGTCGGGGCCTTGATACCTCGCTTCACTGCGGCAGAATGCGCAAACTACCTTAAGGCCGCTGGATATGACCCAGATTGAGCAGGATTTGCTCTAGCGGTGCAAGTGATGCCATCACGACACCGTCTGTCGGCTTTGTCTGATCGGCGACATTAGGTTTGTTTGGCAGTTTCCTGTGGTGGTTCGGAGTAACTTTCTGAAACCCAACCAAAAAGATCTT
>NZ_RQIH01000044.1 GCF_003939025.1 Rhizobium sophoriradicis | reverse complement strand
CGTCTTCGCCTCTATAGCTATGACGTGGATCAAGCACCGGCACGTAGCGCGAGAAGGTGTCGACCACCGTCAGCACGCGCAGTTTCTTACCCGTTGCGAGTTGGTCGTGAACGAAGTCCATCGCCCACGTTCCGATCACCGCCGCTTCAAGTTCACAGCCGACAATGTTGCCATGCTGCTTAACCGTGACGTTCACAACCGTTTTCAATCCTCGAGCCGACAGGGCCTACACGGATCACGACCTTGGCGCCCGCCATAATCGAGCGTAAGGGCCATCAGTTCTCACTAGGTCAGCGTGCTTTCCCTCCTCAATGACCCGCCCCTTGTCCAGGACCACAATATTGTCCGCCCCACGAACGGTGCTCAACCGATGAGTGATGACTATGATGGTCTTCCCAGCGCGAGACAGATCCTCAACAACCCGCAGCACAAATTCTTCGGCTGCCGAGTCCAGAGAGGAGGTCGCTTCGTCAAGGATTAGAACGTCGGGATCCCGGTACAGGGCCCGAGCCAATGCGAGGCGCTGCTTCTCACCTCCGGAGAGGCGAACCCCGTTCTCGCCCAGATGGGCCTGGAACCGCCCGGGCCAGCGCTCGATGCACTCCCGCAGTCCTATTCGATCACAGATGCGTACGATCTTATCGAACTCCGGTTCGAACTCGCCCAGGGCGATGTTCTCGATCACGGAACCGGAGAAGACGTCTATCGATTGCGGTACTGCAGCCATGACCTTGTGCAGTGATGCGCTCGAGAAATCCTGGAGGGCATATTGGCCGATCCGAATGCATCCATCCTCAAGCTGGTAGACATTCTGCAGCAGAGCCGCAAGGGTGCTTTTGCCCGAGCCGCTCTCACCCACGACGGCCGTCAACTCTCCTTGGCGAAAGGAGACGCTTAGATCGCTGAAAACCTCCGCCTGCGCGCCATAGCGGAATGTGACGTTCTCCAGGCGAATATCTCCGAGATCGGTCTTCGTAGCATCGATGCCGCTGCTGCTTGCCGACTCCAGTTCAAAGATCTCGAAAAGTCTATCCGCCGCGATAAACGCGTCTTGAACGATCCGGTTGGTCTGGATCAGGCGGGCGACCGGCCGGGTGATATAGCCAAGCAACGTATAGCAGGACAGCAATTCGCCGGGCGTGACGGCCTGTTCGAGCGCAAGCGTGGTTCCAAACCACATCAGCACGATGGTGAACAGGACCGACAGCAACGTCGAGGCGTTGTCGCCGCAGATTGAGATCAGCCCGGAGCTGTAGACGGAATGCAGCATCTTTACGAAGCGGGTCTCCATTTTGAAGTTTGCGAAGCTCTCGACGCCGGAAGTCTTAATGGTGGAGACAGCTCCGAGTGATTCTACCAGTTGCGCCTCGAGTTTGGCGTCATTTTCCATGATGACTCGTTGGAGATTTCGATTCATCCGATTGATGGCCCAATATACCAGGATGTACATTGGAATGGCGAGCGCCACGATCAAAGCAATATTCCAGGAATAGATGAACATAATTCCGAACGAGAACAGTATCATTAAAATGTCAACAAACATGTTTATCGAAACGTCGTTCAGGAAGCTCCTGATTTTCACAGCGTCGTTCATGCGCGACACGATTTCTCCCATGCGCATGCTATCGAAGAACTTCTGGGGCAGGGCCAGGATGTGATTGTAATAGCCGAGGATCAAGCATACGTCGATCTTCTGCCCCGTCTGCAGGACGAGTCGGCCTCTTAGGAGGTTGATCAGGATCTGTATCGCTAGGATCAGCAGCATTGCGATGCTCATCAAGTTGAGCAGGTTGCGGTTTCCCGCTGGGATCACGTGATCAACGATCTTCTGAACGTAGATCGCCGTCGAGAGACTGAGGACGGTCGTCACAAGAGCGCCGACGAGAGCCTGCGCCATCACCGTGCGGTGTGGCGCGAGTAGGCGGGCGAATCGGGCGAGGGGCGACGTGGTCTCGTCTCGACGATTGAATGTGTCTGCCGGAACCAGCAAAACCAGAACGCCGGTCCATTGCTCCATGAATTCCTGATGCGGCACTTTGCAGATTTCGCCCAAGGCCGGGTCCATGACGATGACCCACTTGGCGTCGATCGCATGGACCACTACGAAATGGTGCAGGTCCTCCTTGACGACGTGCGCGATAGCGGGCTTGGGGATCTTGTACAGGCTGTCGAAGCCACCTTTGACGCCTTTCGCGATGAAGCCCAGCTTCTGCGCCGCTTCCGTGAGCCCCAGCACACTCGTACCGGAGCGGTCGGTCGACGCATACTGGCGGATGCGCGCCAATGGCAACTTGTAGCCATAGAAGGCTGCGACAGATGCGAGGCTGGCGGCGCCGCAATCCGTGATGTCACGCTGTTTGAACTTAATGGCCTTACTCGACATGGAGGCTCGCTGGCTGTTGGGACAATATTAGCGCCCCGCCAGCATCGGGTTGAGCCAATCGTCTGCCTCGTCGTAGAGCAGTTGCAGGAGAGTGCGATTGGCCAACAGAAAGCGAGCCCGCACGGTCATGCCTTTCTTCAGGTGGCCGATGGCCCCGCTTTTCAGCGCGAGTTCGCTGCGAGAGAGCGCGCACTGGACCTTGAAGACCGGGTTCCCGTCATGCAGAGTGAAGTCCTGCGCCACCTCGACCACCCTTGCTTTGATGACACCCCATTGGTTGTAGTTAAAGGCATCCACTTGGAGCCGCACCGGCTGACCAGGCTGCACAAAGCCAATGTCGTTGGGGGAGACGTAGATTTCCGCCACCAGATCGTCGTTCGGCGAGATCCAACCAACGGTTTGCCCGCTCTGCACGTAGCTTCCGTGCGCGAGGCCGGAGAACTGCTCGAGAGCACCCGATACTGGGGCGCGGATGCGGTGCAGGTCCCGTTCGTGCTCGAGCTGATGCAAGGTGGCCGTGAGTTCCTTTAAGCGCAGGTTAGCATCAAGGAGCTTCTGGTTCCAATCAGCGGTTTTGCGTCGCACGAGGATCTCGCCTTGGACCTCGATATTTTGGAGAGCGAAAGCCTTCTCGTCAACGGTCTTCGCCGGCGCCGCAGCAGCCGAGACAAGTCGCTTTGCGCGGTCGAGTTCCGCCGCGGCGTTACTGCGCGCATTTTGGTTCTCGCGCAGCAAGTTGAGAAAATGCACCCTTTCAGCCGTCGCGGATTCGGTTTGGAGGGGGGGCGAGACGCTGAGCCTTGCGCCGGAAGAAATCAGCGTTTGGAAGTCATGGGCAAGATCGCTCTTGGCATGAATGTCGGCTAAAACCCCGCTGAGCTTTTCCTCGATTACATGATCGTCAAAGGCGATTATTTCCTTCCCCTTAGCAACGACATCGTTCTCAAAGGCAAGGACACGGGAGATGCGTCCGGAGACGGGCGCTATCAGGGGCGTCTTCTCCACGATCGGGCGAATAGTACCGACACTCTGCATGGAGACCGGTATGGTAACGAGTGGCAGTGAGCCAAATGCCGCGGCGACGAAGAGCAAGATCGCCCTATAAATGCTCAAGGATCGTCCTGATCGTCGCGCCAGTATGCTTTCTGCGGTGCAGCTGGCCGTTTCAGCAGAAAGGGGAACTGCTAGTCTGTAGTCACTAGGAGCCATCGAGAGCCAGCTCGCTTATCAACCAAACAAGTGTCCGTAACGTCGCAAAAACAAGTAAACCCAAAAATACCAACCTCCGGAGGTTTCAGCTGCTTCTTGAGGGGTTAATTCGGTTACACGATAGGCTGCCATGTTGTTCATCATTGGTGTCTCCGTTCAGAGCTGGATTGAGAAGATGCCAAGGCCCCCGTTGGGAGCTCCTAGCGGCGCGCAACAAAAAGGTTCAAGATTCGTGCCAATGCAGAAGGAGCGAAAAGCATCAGAAAACTGTTCTGTATGTTATTCAATGGCTGCCCTAGAGCGCCGAGACGTGCCAAACCGCACATCACGCTGTCGCAAGCACGACAAACCGAGTAGGGTTCTGAATGAACGTCCTGAACAGGATCGACAGCTCCAAAGTTCGGTGGCGACGGTACAGTTGAGACTCGGCGCTCAGTAAGCGCGCCCCCATCCGCGTAGCCCCCATCGAGTTTGCCGTCGATTTTTGTTGCTGCTGATTCACTCTGAAACCTGGTGAATTGTTAGTGGCCCTCCGCACGATAGTGGGCGCGGATGCGCCGCTTGGTGCCGCGGGCCTTGTCCCTATTGGCAGATGCTATGGCCGGATGTGTCAAGTAAAAGATCCACCGGATGCGAAAAGAAACACGAGACCTATTGGGCAATGCTTGGGCGGGTCCCGACGCTATGGCGATCTCAGACCTGCACTTGTTCCGGCCCAGGCTGTGGCCGACAGCGATCGTCTCGCGGGGCCGTTGCGACAGGAGGATAGCTGGCAAATCTCAAGCTCACCTCGACATCCGGTTACGCGAGCTTGGCCGCGCCAGCTCGGGCTGTTACGATTCCGGGCGGCTCGATTGCGAAGGCGACGTCCAGACGTGGATGCTGCGACTGGCTTCTGCGAAGCATTCAGTCATCTGCGTACAGGAGCGCCCTGCGATGAACGTCATCCTCGCAGAAGAGACTAGCTTTGGCCTGCGCATGATGGCCGATGCCACAGACACCCACACCTTGTGGGTGTTAATCCGTGTTCGACAGTGGCATGTCGAGAGCGAAGCCTACGACCGGGCGCTAGCCAGGGTGGTCGAGGCGCAGGCGGGGTTACCGATCCATGGGCACTCCGGCTTCGAGCGACGGCCTATTATTTGCCGCCACAGCGCAAGGCGACGCCCTGGTAAACGTGAAATACGGCAGGATGCTAGGCCTTCAGGCCTACAGCCAGGTCTCGGATCGATACGGGTCGATCCGTCTGTCGTCCTCGTCGATCAGACGCTTGAGCCATTCCAGCGCCGCGATGGCGGACCCGATGTGCTGCATTATTCCGGAATTCGAGCAGGCTCAGCAGCCTCGGCAACATGCGTGGATAATGAAATGCCGTAGGAGGAACGTGGCACCGCCTGGGCTCGCTGCTTAGGAACCGCCAGTCTTGTATTTGCGGACCAGAGCCGAAAGTATCGCCTGTTCGGCAATTTCGGCACCGCTCCGTCGAGGGCCTTGATCGCGGACCCGGCGATGCGAGCCAAAAGGCGCTCCTCGCTGGCCCCTTTTCAATTTCTTGGCGATCGAGGCGACGACCCTACGTTCCCATTCGCCACCATCTTGTGCACTTTGATCTGAACCCTTCAAACTGGACCAATTTTGGTTAGAGTTTTCCGGTGCATTTTCCTGGCTGGGAAAGGGACCAGAAGACGATGAAAGCGTCGCAGTTTTCGGACGCTCAGAAGGCGTTCATTCTG
>NZ_RQIH01000043.1 GCF_003939025.1 Rhizobium sophoriradicis | reverse complement strand
CAACCGGCACCGGCTGGCCTTCGGCTTGCAATGTCCTGGCTTGAGTTGCTGCCGAGCGCGGACAACCCCCAGACCAGCATCACTATCCATGGTGTGCCCTACACGGCCACTCTGGGGCCATCAGGCAGGGAGAACGACATTTACCTTTTCCAGCAATAGGGTGGAGATGGATCGAGCAATAGATGCCAGTCGTTCTTACATTCTAACTTTGCGGTTACAATTGCTGTCAAAGCTGATTAGAGGGGCGACATTGTCAGCCAGTTACAAACGCGACGCTGGCTCTGATGATCAGCCCCGATCCGACCGGCTGGGCCGGGTTGAAAGGGCGGAGCGGGGGCGGGTGAGGGGCACCCATCGGCTTTAGCTTTAAGACGATGCGATCGACGCCTCACTCGGCAGCATCGCGCTTTGCCAGCGCAGCTTTACGGCGTTCGATGACGGCCGGATCGTTCGTAAAATCCTTCCGCCGTCCCGGACCGTGAGCCCGTCGCACATAGCCGTTCTTCTCGCTATTGCTCTTTACCACAGGCTTCGATTGCTGTAAGCATCCGGTGAAGGACGCAGGTCAGGCCGCTTGAGCATCCAGCGCCGTCGGCGTCCAGTTCCACGGAAGCAATTGTTCCAGTTTGCTCGTCGGCGTGTCAGCGATGTTGGCGAGGACATCAGCAAGCCAGGCTTGCGGATCGATGTCGTTGAGCTTTGCGCTCATGATCAGCGTCGCCATGAAGGCTGCGCGATCAGCACCACGATCCGATCCGGCGAAGAGCCATGACTTCCTTCCGAGAGCAATGCCCCGTTCATTCTGCCCATGTCGGCGATGAAGTCGAGGTTCACTATCGCTGGCATCCACATTTTGGCCAGAAGGTTTCCATTCGTCGCGTCGAAGAACGAGCGACAGGCCGGTTTTTGAAGGTTCTGGGGCCGACAGGTGTCGTCATCGCGATCTCAGGGTGGATGATCGATCCCGTGGTCTGCCGCGGCATGACCATGGGAACGCCACGCGTCGATCTTGCGACGCTAATCGAATTGAACAGGCTGGTCTCTGGCGGCAGCAAAGCGGCACCCTTCCGAAGTGGACGTAGAATCACTCAGGAGGACCATGATGAGATCCCGCAATACGCTGGTGCCGGCGTCGGGCCGGCAGCTCGACCTGATATTCAAAACTCGGATGCTCGACGGACTGAGCGACAAGGAACGCAAGAAGGCGATTTCAACGCTGGCTTGCCTGCTGATGCAGGCCGCAGGCCTCGTCGTCGAGGAGGTCAACGATGACCAGCACTGATTTGATTCCGACAGCGCTGCTCGCGCGCAAGGCCGTCGTTTATGTGCGGCAATCCACGCAGTCGCAGGTTATAACCAATCTGGAAAGCCAGCGACGGCAGTATGATCTTGTTGACATTGCGCGACACCACGGCTTCAGCGACGTCGAGGTGATCGACGACGACCTCGGGCGCTCTGCCAGCGGAACCGTCGCCCGTCCGGGCTTCGATCGTCTCGTCGCCCTACTGTGCGCCGGCAAAGTTGGTGCCGTTTTCTGCTTCGATGCTTCACGGCTTGCGCGCAACGGTCGGGACTGGCATCACCTGCTCGAACTGTGCGGCCTGGTCGAAGCCCGCGTCATTGACCATGACGGCGTCTACAATCCATGTCGACCCAACGATCGGCTGCTGCTGGGAATGAAGGGCAGTATCAGCGAGTTCGAACTGGGCGTGCTGAGAGCCCGGATGCTCGATGCCGCCAGGTCGAAGGCGCGCCGTGGCGAACTGCGACTTTCCGTTCCGTTCGGCTACATTTGGCATCGGGAGGCCGGGCTTGGGCTCGATCCTGATCTGCGTCTGCAAGAGGTAATTCGATCCATCTTCGCCCGCTTCCACGACCTTGGAAGCGCGCGTCAGGTGCTGCTGTCGATGACGAAAGATCAGATTCACTTCCCTCGGCCGTCGGATGAAGGGCGCATGACCAACTTCGTATGGATGCCAGTACGTTATCGCAATGTGATCGGCATCCTCAAAAACCCCTTCTACGCCGGCGTTTACGTCTATGGGAAGAGCGAGAAGCGGACTGCCATCGTCGATGGACGGGCTCGGCGCAGTTACGGGCACGGCAAGCCCGTCGGTAGCTGGGAGGTGATGATCCGGGACCATCACGAAGGTTACATTAGTTGGGGCGAATACGAGCGTAACCAACAGCAACTGGCCCTCAATAATTATGGCCGCTCGGGTGGGACTAAATCGGGCCGCGGCGGCAAAGCATTATTATCAGGTCTCCTGACCTGCGGACGGTGTGGACGGCGACTGAGTGTTGCCTATACGGGAAATCCACAAAATCCTGTCTATCGCTGCTATAAACAGAACCTGATGATGGGCTTGCCCCGTTGCATGACGTTCGGCGGCTCGAAGGTCGATGCGGCGGTTGCGCGCGAGTTGTTGCGCGCGGTAGAACCATTAGCGATCGAGGCGACTTTTGAAGCAGAGCGGATGCACCGGGAGCGACAGGAAGACCAGCGCCACATTCACGATCTGGAGCTACAACAGGCCCGCTACGAGGCTAGCCTCGCCGAGCGCCGCTATGCGGCATGCGATCCCGACAACCGCCTGATAGCTGCACAGCTTGAGAAGAATTGGGAAACGGCGCTACGCCGCGTCCGTGATCTGGAAGTGCGCAGGCCTACCGAAAGTCCTTCAACCATCGAAGTTGACCCAGGCACTTTCGCAAACCTCGCCGACAATCTGCAGGCGGCCTGGGAGTCGCCGGATGTCACCATGCGCGTGCGCCAGCAACTGCTACGTACATTGATCGCCGACATTGTTGTCGATGTCGATGATGAGGTGCGCGACGTGGTGCTGACCATCCATTGGAAAGGCGGTCAGCATTCGGAGCTCAAGGTTCGCAAGCCCCAGACGGGTGAACACGGGTGCGCCACAACGGAAGATGCTTTGGCAGTGATGCGGAGCATGGCAGGACGCTGGTCCGATGAACATATCGCCGCGTCGCTCAATCGAATGGGAATGCCCACGGGGCAAGGAAAAACCTGGACTGCACACCGGGTCGCTTCCGTAAGGCGGGTCCGGGCCATTCACGCGTACAAATCAGCCGATAAAGAGGGCGAATGGCTGACCATGACAGAGGCGGCGGCGGTTTTGGGCGTGACCAACCACCGAATACGCCACCTGATCAAGACGAACGTGTTGTCTGCCGAGCAGGTGGTTCCCGGCGCGCCGTATCAAATCCGGGCCAGCGACCTGACTTCGGCGACCGTCCAAGCCGCGATAGCCCGAAAGGGCCGCCCGTGTCGCATTGCTGACACCGAGACGCTTCCAATGTTTACAGATACTTAAAGAGGGAGTGCACAATGACTCAGGTCCGGCAAAGCCTCGCAGCGCCCGCTCGGCTGCATTGTTCGTCAGGCAAATTCTCCCATCTTCCAGGAATGACGTGAAGCCGTCCCAACGCTTCAGCATGTAATCGATAGCCTCGGCGACAGGAGAACTGCGCGACAGCTTTGCCCGCTCGGTCCGCATCCAGTCCTCGAGTTCTTTGACGAGTGAGAGGCTGTCGATGCGACGGCGCTGCAGGCGTTCGTCGGCGGCAAGCCCGTTGATCTCCCGCTCGATGTCGAACAGGGCATCGATCCGTTTGACAGCCTCCAGCGCCAGCGGCGAGATCGGCATGGCACGGCTGCCGCGTTTGGCATTCGTGGCAATGTCAGCGAGCACAAAGAACTTGCGGCGTGAGTGCGCCCAGCACAGTGCCTGCGTCAGCGGATCGGGATCGCGGTCAACCTTGAACAGGGGATTGTAGCCGCCATAAGCATCCGCTTGCAGAATGCCGGTGAAGGTCTTCAGGTGGCGCTCGGGATGCTCCTGCCGCCGGTCCCGCGACGCATAGTAAAGAGCTGCGGGTGGTGACTGCCCGCTGAACGGTCGGTCATCCCGGACATATGTCCAGATGCGCCCCGTATCGGTTTTGCCTTTCGCCAGGATCGGCACGGTGGTGTCGTCGCCATGCAGCCGCTCGGCGGCCAGAACATGCGCCTCGATCAACGAATGAATGGGCTTCAGCGCCGCCGCGCAAGCACCGACCTGGTCGGCCAGTGTCGATAAGCTGAGGTCGATCCCCTCTCGGCCATAGCGCTCGCTCTGGCGGTTCAGCGGTTGATGCTGGGCGAACTTCTCAAACAGGATCATCGCCAGCAGGTTCGGCCCGGCAAAACCGCGCGGCGTCACATGGAAAGGTGCGGGCGGCTGAGTGATCTTCTCGCATTCGCGGCAGGAGAACTTCTCCCGCACAGTCTGGATGACTTTCCACTGGCGCGGGATCACCTCCAGCGTCTCGGTGATGTCCTCGCCGAGCTTCGACAGCCTGGCGGAACCGCAGCAGCGGCAACTCGTCGGGGCGGCGATGACGACGCGCTCGCGCGGCAGGTGTTCGGGAAACGGCTTCCGTGATGGACGCTTTCGCTCGAACGCCCGGACTGTAGAAGCCTTGGCAGCAATCTCCGCCGCCAGTTCGTCTTCACCAGCGTCGGCTTCGAGTTCCTCGAGTTGCAGCTCCATCTGCTCGAGAAGTCGCGCCTTGCGCTCGGACCGGCTGCCGTAAAGTTCACGGCGAACCTTCTCGATCTCCAGCTTCAACCGCGCGATCAGCGCTTCTGAATGTGACACGAGCGCCTTGGCACTGGCGGCTTCCGCCTCGGCTTTCATACGCCAGGCACGCTCTTGCGCCAGCAGTGCAAGCGCACTGGCAAGATCGTCAGGAAGCTGTTCGGCCGCATCGTTCATGGTAGGATGGAATCATATTCGACCCAGCCATTCCAGTGCTTTTGCTCATCCTGCCGACGTCGGTCGCCAGGTTTTTTGCGGCATCCGCCAGTCTATACCTTCCAGCAGATAACCGAGCTGCGCCGGTGTGATCACCACCGATCCATCTGCCGCCGACGGCCAGACGAAGCGTCCGCGTTCAAGCTTCTTCGTAAACAGGCAGGCTCCCTGGCCGTCATGCCAGATGACCTTGATCAGGCCACCACCGCGACCGCGGAACACGAACAGGTGTCCGCACATCGGATCGCGCTTCAGCGTCTCCTGCACCATCAGCGATAGACCGGGGAAGCCTTTGCGCATGTCCGTATGGCCTGTCGCCAGCCAGACCTTCACACCACTCGGAACCGGGATCATCTCCGTTCCAGCACGACATCGAGAATGCGGCCCAGCGCCTCGGTATCGATGTCGCTGTCCACGCGAATACGACGGCCCCGACCCAGCTCAATCGTCACATCGCTACGCTTCCGGCGGGACTGCGATGGGGCAGGCGGCCCCGAGGGAATGGGCGTGGCTGGAGGCGCGGCCTCGGACAGGATCACCGGCACCAACGTGCTCGCCATTTCCGTCTTCGGCTCCTCGATTTGGCAAAGCTCCTTGCGCCAACGGAAAAGCTGGCTGACATGGATACCGGCCGCACGGGCAATCTCGGAAAGCACCGCATCTGGCTCAAAGCAGGCCGCAACAAGCCGCTCTTTGTCTTCCCGAGACCAGCGCCGTCGGCGCTCGACAGACGTGATCACTTCAATCGGATGCTTCGTCATAGGACTACTCCTAGTGTTTGGTAAGCGGCAAGCTGAGACCGTTCAGCGCGCGTAATTCCACGGCATGAGTGCATCGAGATCGCTGCTCGACCAGCCGTTGGCGATCCGCTCAAGTGTTTGGGTGAGCCAAGCCTGCGGGTCCACGT
>NZ_RQIH01000041.1 GCF_003939025.1 Rhizobium sophoriradicis | reverse complement strand
AGACAAGGCGGCGAAGCGCCGCAAGAAGCACCTCAGCGTCGCAACGAGCCGCGACGAGCCTGGCGATGAGCCGAAGGCCCTTTCCGAATGCGACGTCAAATCGAACATCAAGTCCATTCCGGGCGTGATGACGATCCGCGGCTGCGCCTATGCCGGCTCCAAAGGCGTGGTATGGGGGCCGGTCAAGGACATGGTCCACATCTCGCACGGGCCGGTCGGTTGCGGTCATTATTCCTGGTCGCAACGCCGCAACTACTACGTCGGCCTGACGGGCATCGACACGTTCGTGACGCTGCAGTTCACCTCAGACTTCCAGGAAAAGGACATCGTGTTCGGCGGCGACAAGAAGCTTGAACAGGTCATCGACGAGATCGAGGAGCTTTTCCCCCTCAACAACGGCATCAGCGTGCAGTCGGAATGCCCGATCGGGCTGATTGGCGACGACATTGAGGCGGTGTCGCGCAAGAAGGCCAAGGAGCACGAAAAGACGATCGTGCCGGTGCGCTGCGAGGGCTTCCGCGGCGTCTCGCAATCGCTCGGCCATCACATCGCCAACGACGCCATCCGTGACTGGGTTTTCGACAAGAACGAAGTCGAGTTTGAGACCGGCCCTTACGATGTCAACGTCGTCGGCGACTACAATATCGGTGGCGACGCGTGGGCTACGCGTATTCTATTGGAGGAGGTGGGGCTGCGCGTGGTCGGCAACTGGTCGGGTGATGCCACGCTCGCTGAAGTCGAGCGCGCGCCAAAGGCCAAGCTGAACCTCATCCACTGCTACCGCTCGATGAACTACATCTGTCGGCACATGGAGGAAAAATACGGCATCCCGTGGATGGAATACAATTTCTTTGGTCCGTCCCAGATCGAAACCTCCCTGCGCGAAATAGCCAAGCACTTCGGTCCGGAAATCGTCGACAAGACCGAGGCTGTCATCACCAAGTACCGGCCCCTGGTCGATGCTGTCGTCGACAAGTACCGGCCGCGCCTCGAAGGCAAGACGGTGATGCTCTATGTCGGCGGCCTGCGTCCTCGCCACGTCATCACGGCCTATGAGGACCTCGGCATGCGGATCGTCGGCACCGGCTACGAGTTCGCCCACAACGACGACTATCAGCGCACCGGCCATTATGTGAACAAGGGTACGCTGATCTATGACGACGTGACCGGTTACGAGCTGGAAAAGTTCATCGAAGGCATCCGCCCCGACCTTGTTGGGTCCGGCATCAAAGAGAAGTATCCGGTGCAGAAGATGGGCATCCCCTTCCGCCAGATGCACTCCTGGGATTATTCCGGCCCGTATCACGGCTATGACGGCTTCGCCATATTCGCCCGCGACATGGATCTGGCCATCAATAATCCGGTGTGGGATCTCTACGACGTCCCCTGGAAAAAAAAGGCCGCGCCAGCTGAGGCGGTTGCGGCCGAATGAGAGCCTGGCCTGTCTTGGAAGGGGGCAGGCCAGGCCCTTCCCATCGGACTTGATCCGCACTCGTGACAGATGACATCCCATTGCCGCCACCGGTGCGGCGCGATGAAAAGAAAGGTGCTTACTATGCCGCAGTCGGCGGAAAAAGTTCTCGACCATGCTCCCCTGTTCCGCGAGCCGGAATACAGGCAGATGCTCGCCGAGAAGAAAGCCAATTTCGAATGCCCCCACCCGGATCAGGTCGTTGCCGATCAAAACGACTTCACGAAGACCTGGGAGTATCGCGAAAAGAACCTGGGCCGCGAAGCCCTGGTCGTGAACCCGGCCAAAGCCTGCCAGCCGCTCGGTGCCGTCTTCGCAGCCGCAGGCTTTGAGCAAACGATGTCCTTCGTCCATGGCAGCCAGGGCTGCGTCGCTTATTACCGTTCGCATCTGTCGCGTCACTTCAAGGAGCCTTCATCGGCGGTCTCGTCCTCGATGACGGAGGACGCGGCAGTGTTCGGCGGGTTGAAGAACATGGTCGACGGGCTCGCCAATACATACAAGCTCTACGATCCGAAGATGATCGCCGTCTCGACCACCTGCATGGCCGAAGTCATTGGAGACGACCTCCACGGCTTCATCGAAAACGCAAAGAACGAAGGGTCGGTCCCGCACGACTTCGATGTTCCTTTCGCCCACACGCCTGCCTTCGTCGGCAGCCACGTCGATGGCTATGACGGCATGATCAAGGGCATTCTGGAGAACTTCTGGAAAGGCAACGAGCGGAAGGAGGTTGCTCAAGCCATCAACATCATTCCCGGCTTCGACGGCTTCTGCGTCGGCAACAACCGCGAACTGAAGCGCCTGCTCGACATGATGGGCGTATCCTACATCTTCATCCAGGATGCCTCCGACCAGTTCGACACGCCGTCTGACGGTACGTACCGCATGTATGACGGCGGCACGAAGATCGAGGACTTGAAAACGGCGTTGAATGCCGAAGCGACCCTGTCGCTGCAGCACTATAACACGCGCAAAACGCTGGAATATTGCAAGGAGGTCGGTCAGGTTACGGCTTCGTTCCATTATCCGCTGGGTGTTCAGGCGACCGACGAATTCCTGATGAAGGTCTCGGAGATTACCGGCAAGGAAATTCCTCCGACAATCGGCCTGGAACGCGGCCGTCTCGTCGACGCTATGGCAGATAGCCAAGCCTGGCTGCACGGGAAGAAATACGCGATCTACGGCGATCCTGACTTCGTCTACGCCGTTGCCCGGTTCGTCTTGGAAACCGGCGGTGAGCCGACCCACTGCCTTGCTACCAACGGCACGTCGGCCTGGGAAGCCGAGATGAAGGCGTTGCTCGCATCCTCGCCCTTCGGCAAGGATGCCCAGGTCTGGGCGGGCAAGGACCTGTGGGCGTTGCGCTCGCTGCTCTTTACCGAGCCGGTTGATCTTATGATCGGCAATTCCTATGGCAAGTATCTCGAGCGCGACACCGGCACCCCATTGATCCGGCTGACCTTTCCGATATTCGACCGGCACCATCACCACCGTTTCCCGCTCATGGGCTACCAGGGCGGCCTGCGCGTCCTGACGACGATCCTCGACAAGATCTTCGACAAGCTCGATCGCGAGACGAGCGAGCCGGGTGTGACGGACTATTCTTACGACCTGACCCGCTAGGAGCGGCGGCGGTCGGCCTTGTGAGGCCGGCCGCCTTCATCTGAACTTGGAGACCGCAATGCCCTTGCTCAATGCTAAAGTCCAGGATGTCTTTGACGAGCCTGCCTGCGAGAAGAACCGCAGCAAGGATTCCAAGGCGCGCAAAAACGGCTGTTCGAAGCCGCTGATCCCCGGGGCGGCAGCCGGCGGATGCGCTTTCGATGGCGCCAAGATCGTGCTGCAGCCGATCACCGACGTCGCGCACCTGATCCATGGGCCTCTCGGCTGTGAGGGCAATTCCTGGGACAACCGCGGATCGGCTTCCTCAGGTCCAACGCTCTGGCGCACCAGTTTCACGACCGACCTCACTGAAACCGAAGTGGTGATGGGGCACGGCGAGCGGAAACTTTTTAAAGCAATCCGCGAGATCAAGGAGGCCTATGCTCCACCGGCGATTTTCGTCTATTCGACCTGTGTGACAGCATTGATCGGCGACGACATCGAGGCCGTCTGCAAGCGGGCCGCGGAAAAATTCGGCCTTCCGGTGGTGCCGGTCAACGCACCGGGCTTTGCCGGCTCCAAGAACCTTGGCAATAAGCTCGCCGGTGAAGCGTTGCTCGATCATGTGATCGGCAGCGTAGAGCCGAACGACGTGACCGCCTACGACATCAATATCATTGGTGAGTTCAACCTATCCGGCGAGTTTTGGCTGGTAAAGCCGCTTCTTGACCGGCTGGGGATCAGAGTAAGGGCCTGCATTCCAGGAGACGCCCGATATCTTGACATTGCTTCTGCGCATCGCGCCAAGGCGTCCATGTTGGTGTGCTCGACAGCACTCATCAACCTCGCCCGCAAAATGGAGGAGCTCTGGGATATCCCGTTCTTCGAAGGCTCCTTTTACGGAATTACCGACACCTCGGAAGCACTCAGACAGATCGCCAAGCTGCTCGTGATGCAGGGGGCGGATCCCGAAATCCTCGAGCGCACCGAGGCATTGATCGCGGAGGAGGAGGCGATTGCCTGGATGAAACTCGCAGCATATCGACCAAGGCTTGAAGGCAAGCGCGTGTTGCTCAACACCGGCGGCGTCAAGTCCTGGTCGGTTGTCCATGCGCTGATGGAGGTGGGCATCGAGATCGTGGGCACCTCGGTCAAGAAATCCACGCCTGAAGACAAGGAACGTATCAAGCAACTCCTGAAAGACGAAAAACACCTGTTCGAGTCGATGGCGCCGCGCGAGCTTTATAACATGCTCGCCGACGGTAAAGCCGACATCATGTTGTCTGGCGGGCGCACGCAATTCATCGCGCTGAAGGCCAAGACACCTTGGCTCGATATCAACCAGGAACGCCACCACCCCTATGCCGGCTATGACGGCATGGTGGAGCTCGTTCGCCAGATCGATCTTGCTATTCACAATCCGATCTGGATGGAGGTGCGGGAGCCGGCACCGTGGGAATGCCAGCATGCGGTGGAAGAAGAACTGACGAATACCAAGAGCGAGAACGAGACTGGGTACGTCTTGCAAAACTTTGTCGGCGCGGTCGCCGGCAGCTTCGGCAAGCGTTGAGGAAAGCCGATGGTTCAAGTCTTTCCCCAGACCAAATCAGCTGCGGTCAATCCGCTGAAATCGTCGCAGCCGCTCGGCGCCGCGCTCGCCTTTCTTGGCGTCGAGCGTGCCGTGCCGCTGTTCCACGGCAGCCAGGGCTGCACCAGCTTGGCGCTGGTACTTTTAGTCCGGCACTTTAAGGAAGCCATTCCCTTGCAGACAACGGCATTGGACGCAGTGGCGACCATTCTTGGCGGCGCAGGCAATCTGGAAGAGGCGATCCTAAATCTCAAGAGGCGCGCAAAACCCAAGCTGATCGGAATTTGCACGACAGCCCTGGTGGAAACCCGCGGCGAAGATTTCGCAGGCGATCTCGCCAACATCAAGCGGGATCGTGCCGATGAGCTCGCGGGTACGGAGGTTGTGCTGGCGAATACCCCGGATTTCGAGGGAGCGATCGAAGAGGGATGGGCGAAGGCCGTCATCTCTATGGTCGAGCGCATCACCACTCCAGGCGAGCAGAGCCGCCACCAAAAGAAGATTGCGATCCTACCAGGATGGCATCTGACAGTCGCTGACATCGAGCTTCTGCGCGAAACGGTCGAAAGCTTCGGTCTGAAGCCGGTGATCCTGCCGGACATTTCCGGCTCTCTCGACGGCACGGTGCCCGGCGATCGTTGGGTTCCGACCACCTATGGCGGTACTCCCGTCGACGAGATACAAGAGCTTGGCACGGCGGCGCAATGTATCGCGATCGGCGAGCATATGCGCCGCCCCGCAGAGCTACTGCGGACCCGGACGGGAGTCCCTTACGCATTGTTCCAGTCGCTGACAGGATTGAAACGAGCCGACCGGTTCGTCTCGTTTCTTTCTGAGATTTCTGGTGCGCCGGTGCCAGCAAACATCCGCCGTCGCCGAGCACAGCTGCAGGACGCCCTGCTCGACGGACATTTCCATTTCGGAGGCAAGAAAATCGCAATTGCTGTGGAGCCGGACCAGCTCTACCAATTCGCTACCTTCTTCACCGGCATGGGCGCCGAAATCGCGGCAGCGGTCACCACGACCGGCACCTCAAAAATACTCGCGGAAATGCCGGCCGAATCGCTCCAGGTCGGTGATCTTGGCGATCTCGAAGAACTTGCCGTCGGCGCTGATCTTCTCGTCACGCATTCGCATGGACGACAAGCGGCGGAGCGCCTTGGGATTCCGCTCATGCGGGTGGGCTTCCCGATATACGACCGACTCGGCAGCCAGCATAAGCTCACAAGTCTCTATCAGGGAACGCGCGACCTGATCTTCGATGTTTCCAACATCTTCCAGGCCAATCAGCGCGCGCCGTGTCCTGGATCGCTTGATCCCTCCCGCAAAGGAGAACTGCCTAGATGATCGCCGCTCGTCGCCTTTCCCTCGTCCCTGACGGGGTTCACTCGTCAGCTCCAAAACGGAAGGCTGGCGCGTTGCGCGTCGCAATCGCCACTCAAGATATGAAATCTCTCGACGCCCATTTCGGATCGGCAAAACGTTTCGTCGTCTATGATGTGAGTCCCGACGACTGGAAACTGGTGGAAGTCCTGGACTTCGAAGACGTTTCCGACCAGAGCGGAAAGCATCGGAACGAGGACGTCGATCGTATTAACCCGAAGGTGAAGGCGTTGGAAGGTTGTCACTTATTGTTCTGTCTGGCGATCGGTGGGCCATCGGCAGCCCGAGTTGTTTCGGCCAAAATCCACCCAATTAAAGTATCCGATCCTCAACTGATCGAAGATGTTTTGTCGCGAACTCGGGCGATGCTCAGGACTACTCCGCCACCCTGGTTACGCAAGGTGCTAACCGAAGCAGGCGCCATTGAAAAGAAGCCTTTCGATGAGGAGGACTAAGAAATGGGTACATTGACAGGAAGTACGGATGGCCCTGCTGTCAACGAGGATGGGGATCTCGCCACCCCTTTTCTCAGATGCCTGATAAGGCTCATTCGCGCTCAGGATGCCCATGGGGCGTGGGAAGGCAAATCGGACACTGACCTGCTGGCCGACTTCATCCTCACCAAGGAGCAGCGCCGTAAGATCCCGATCATAGGCGATCCGGATCCGTATGTGCTGTGGAGGCTACAGAACTTTTACAGTTGCGTGGGGCTTGTGATCGAAGAGTGCACAGGCCTGTTGGCATCGCCGATCATGACGATCGGCCATGAGGGCTTCGGCCGCTTGCTTTTCACGACTGGACGGTTGGTCGTTCTGTCGAAGACCCTGCGCGATGTCCACCGGTTCGGCTTTGAGACGCTAGGCAAGCTCGCCGAGACCGGCACGAAAATGGTCGATGACGCTATTGAAGTTATCGAAACCTATCCCGACGTGGCGCGGGCATCATGAAATCAATTTTCGAGGAAAGAGATCATGTCAGACATTGTGGAGCAGCTGAAAAAGGTCCGCAAGCTGCAGTCCCGCGCCGCCGCTGCGAAGATGGAGTTGCACGATCTTGCCGAGGACCTTCCGATTAATTGGGCTAGAATCAAGACCATTGCAGGAGAGACGTTCGACGCCTTCGCCGAGTTGAACGCTGCGAAGGAAGAGCTCGCTGCATTGGAGAATTCACGATGACTGGCCCTTTCGTCACGCGCGACGGCTCCAGCTGGGTGCCGGAGTACCTGACCTGCATCGATGCTACAACCTGCATCGGCTGTGGCCGATGCTTCAAAGCCTGCTCTCGCGAAGTCATGCACCTCTATGGCGTCGGTGAAGCGGGTGAAATCCTCGGCATCTGCGACGACGAGGAGGAAGACTTCGATGGCGAGCTCAATCGTATGATCATGGTTGTCGATGAGGCCGGCCGCTGCATTGGTTGCGGCGCCTGCGCGCGCGTCTGCCCGAAGAACTGTCAGACCCATGTCGCGGCAGACAAGGTTACTGCGTGATCTCGCGAACAAGTCAACGCTGTTACCTTCAGATCGTTTGTTGTCTCCTGCTGCTCGTCGTCTGCGCAAACGAACGAACGTAGTTACTTCGTGTGGCATTCCATCCACAAAGTTGGCGCTGCGATGGTGGCTAGTTCGTCGCTTCTTTCAATAGGACTTTTTTAAAAGCGCGAAGTGGCGATCGCTGTCTCGTCGCCCTCGGCGATGAACTTATCCGGTTGCCAAGGCAGATGCCCCGCGATTGGATCGCCACAGATCGTGCCGTTCGTGTCCCATGCCTGATCCGCGGATGCGGCGGTTCTAATCAATGGCGGCCGGTGCAAAGAAGGCACTGCAATTGCACGCAATGTCTCGCGCAAGCTGACCGTCGAGGTAAGCACCAGTGCGCAGCTGACGGAGGCACTTGCGGCGAGGACCGCAACGCCACTTTCCACCCCGCAGGCTCAATACGATCCGACACAGGACGATCCTGAGCGCGGTTGAATTACATGCTAATTCCCTTGTCCCCAGCGCAACCGTCGACATTTCTCGCAAATGTCGGGCATCCGCCACTTTTGTCAGGTTTGTCGTGATTGGAACGTTTTGTTCGCCGGTCTCTCCGTCAAATACACATCAACCTGCCCTCAACCCGCCCATTGATAAAAGAAA
>NZ_RQIH01000040.1 GCF_003939025.1 Rhizobium sophoriradicis | reverse complement strand
TCAGTGGGGGTATTTTCAGGCATTGCTTCCCAGCGTCTCGTAGATCAATCAGACAATCACCTTCTTGTCATTTTCTACAACGAGCGCAACTGAAATAATCGGAAATCAAGGCCTTCCGCACCGCTTACCTATCGGAAGTAGCAATGTCACATCGCGGAGAGGGTTTGGCATGGAGAATTATGCCGGCCCTTTTCACTCATGAAAACCAGAGGAAGGTGCGTCGTCGATCGCTGAAGAGCGTTCGAAAATTTTATCACTCTGCGCGAGCGAGAGGCCGGGCGACGTCGCTCGTGTCGATATGGAGACTCCATCCTGTCCAGATGACTTATTTGGTTGCTACATGACGCCGTGATTGGTAGTTAGCCTTCCCTGACAACCTGCGAGGCAAATTCTTGGCAGTACTGAGAAAGCTCTATTCGGTATTAGATGCTCACGAGCGCCTGCGGGCTGCGATGATATTTTCATTGATGGTAATGTCTGCCTTTCTTGAAGTTGCGGGTGTGGCTAGCATATTGCCATTTATCGGGGTGCTAGCAAACCCGGGGATAATCCAAGCCAACCATTTCATCTCGCTCGCTTATCAGACATTGGAATTTAAGGATACGCGCACCTTCCTGATTGCATTAGGCGTGGTGATGCTCGTCTTCTTGCTGTTCAGCCTCACTCTGCGTGCATTGACGGTTGTTGCCATACAACGTTTTGCGGTGATGCGAATCCACGCAATATCGATGCGTCTCCTTAAGACCTATATGACCCAACCCTACGAATTTTTCCTGGAGAAAAACACATCGAGTTTGTCGAAATCGTTGCTATCTGAAGTCCAGGAAGTTGCCGGCAACGTTATGCTGCCGGGCATGCGCGCCCTTGCGGGGTTGGTCGTTTCCGCTGCAATCGTGGTTCTGCTGATTATTGTCGAGCCAACGACATCTGGGGTTTTGGCCGGCTCTTTTGGACTGAGCTACATTGCAATCGACGCGTTCACGCGCCAGCGCGTTAAATATTCTGGCGAACGACGCCTTAAAGCCAACGATGCCCGGTTCGTTATTGCCGCAGAGGCGCTGCAGGGCATTAAGGAACTGCGATTGCTCGGGCGGGAAGAGGAGTATTTGTCTCGATTCGGGGTGCCATCTAGGGCCTATGCCCACCATCAATCAATGACGATGATTACGCGCGAGCTTCCCTTCTACTTTATTCAAGCTGTTGCGTTCGGATCCATGCTTGGCGTACTGCTCTATTGGATAGCGCGTGGGGACAAGGTCGACGAAATACTCCCTCTGATGAGCTTCTTCGCTTTTGCCGGATATCGGCTGCTTCCGGCGTTCCAGGACGTGTTTCGCAGCGTTGGACAGATGCGATTCGCTCTCCCTGCACTCGATGAGTTGCTTCGCGATCTGTCTCTGAAGCAGAATAGTCTTCCAATAGGCGCCCGGCCGGACCAGCCATTGCCATTCCGAGATGTAGTTCGCTTCGAGAATGTCGATTTTCAGTACCAGTCTGCCAAGGCGAAGACCGTAAGCAATATTAATCTGAACATTCCTGTTAATAGCACCGTAGCATTTGTTGGACAAACAGGCGCGGGGAAAAGCACGATTGTTGATCTTCTCCTGGGTCTTACGACGGCCACGTCGGGCCGCATAACTGTAGACGGCGTGCCGCTGGACGTGCGCACTATTCGCGCGTGGCAGATGAATTTGGGATATGTGCCTCAACAGATCTTTCTCGCAGACAGCACAGTGTTGGCCAATATCGCTTTCGGTGTTCCTCGTCCGGAAATTGATGTTGAAGCGGCGAAGAGGGCGGCTACGCAGGCCCACATCCATGACTTCATCGTGAAGGAACTTCCCGATGGCTACGACACGATCATTGGCGAGCGGGGAACCCGCCTTTCCGGAGGACAGCGGCAACGATTGGGTATCGCGCGTGCCTTGTATAGAGACCCTCAGGTGGTTGTCTTTGATGAAGCGACCAGTGCGTTGGACACCCAGACAGAGGCAGCGGTGATGAAAGCGATATCTGAACTAGGCAAGCACAAGACGATTGTCATAATAGCCCATCGCCTAATGACCGTACGCAACTGCGACCAGATTGTTCTTCTGGATCGTGGCCAGCTTGTCGCGCGAGGGCCATACGAAACTTTGTTCGAGAATGAAGAACTCTTTCGAGACCTTGTCCAAGGGTCACCGCAAGGAATGCCGTTGCAATGAAACCAACCGAATGTCGCCATGACAACACGATTTAAGAAACTCCTTGAGACACTTCGTTGGCTCACTCCGCTGGCCGGAGGTCCTGTCGCTGCGGCGAGCATTATCATTCGCCGAAAAATAAATCCCCTCAGCCTGCTGGAGGTAAAGTATGACGGCAAGCCGCTGTTTTTCAGGGGCATAGACAGTAATGCAATTGTGGAGGTGCTCCACGAGCGCGAATATGAATTTCTAGATGCTGATCTGCTGTCTGCTGATTCGCCACGCGTGTTGGATGTAGGTGCTCATATAGGCACCTTTGCTGCTTGGGCTCTCCGGGTTAATCCGCGAGCTAACATTCTAAGTGTTGAGGCAGATATACATACCTTCGCCGTCGCGACGAAGAACGCGAGTTCTCGTTGTGCGAATTGGCGGGTAATCAATTTCGCGGCCTCTAACACCGACGGGAAGCGGTTACGCTTTTCGACCGCAGGACCCTCAATGAGTCACCGGGTTTCCTCTGAAGGTGATTTAGAAGTCCAAACGATAACGCTCCAAACTCTAATGGACACTATCGGCAACTCAACGGAAGTAGATATCCTTAAGATCGACATTGAGGGCTCCGAAGAAGATTTCCTGTGTGCAAAGCCGGAATTGCTTGCGTCGGTAAAGTGTTTGGTTATCGAACTCCATCCAGGTATCTGCGATACTGAACGCGTTCGAAATGCGATTTCGAGTCATTTCAAAATAGTGGTTGAGATGCCGGGCCGTCGATCGGACAAGCCGCTTCTGTTGTGCCGGAAGTAAGAGTTGCGGGGAAGCCATGCACGAATTTCACGACGGAAGTGGCCTCGTCGAACTTAATATCCCTACCTTTGGGCGCCTGTTGCATATGCTCAAGCGTGCCGGAACTATCAGCACGTTGCGATGCCTTGAATATGAGCGCTTGAAATTTCTGGACCTTGAGGGATTGGTGCTGGATTTTGGTGGTGGTAGCCGAACTAATTATAGCCAGTACGTCAAAGAATGGAGCAAGCGCGGCGCTCCCTTCGAATATGAGTCCGCGAATATCGACCCAGATACTGAACCAACGTATCTAGTTGAGCCTAATGCCCCTCTGCCTTGCACGGATCAACGCTACGATGCCGTCGTGTCGTTCAATACCTTCGAACATGTCTATCACGGAAAAGAAACGCTACGCGAACTCCACAGGGTATTAAAGAAGAGCGGACATATACATTTTATCGTGCCGTTTATCTTTCGAGTTCATGGTCATCCCAGCGACTACATCAGGGGAACGCCAGCTTATTGGCAAGCGTTGCTCCACGAGTGCGGGTTCACGCTCACATCCACAACTGCCCTGTTGTGGGGGCCGTACTCGACGGCATGCAGTATTACCAGGCTGCCTGGCCCCTTCAAGCGCATCCGGATTCGTATTGCTTTGACAATCGACTACCTCCTTGCACGTTGGAGGTTCAGGAAGGGTGGAGAAGCCAAGTTCAAGCAGGACCATCCCGCTGTTAGATGTGCGCTAGGCTATCTCATCAGTGCGAAACGGGAGTGAACATTCTGATTACGATGGGAGTTATCTCCGTGCGGATCGGACACGCGACAATCTTCGGCAGAGCGGAGGCGACCGGATGCCGCAAATAATCGAATCCAACGCCGTGCAGATGCTGCTTGTCTCGTTTGCCGGGGTCATCGCATGTGGGATTTATAATTTTCGTCCCTGGCTGCTTGCTGTTGCCGGCGTGGTCGTGGCGATTCTGATCCAATTCAGCTTTCTATTCGATGTCGGCGAAGTCTATTCTTACTCCGACTTCTATAAGAGAGCATTTTGGTATTTCGGCGACGACATAACCACGTGTTTGGCAGCGGCATACATATGGTCGCTCCTTTCTCGTCGCCCCAAATTGGGATGCCTCTTAGCGACCGCAATTCTCCTCTCGGGCGGGCGAATCGGCATAATATTGGTGATCATTCAGATTAGTTTATTGTATTTCCGGCCGAACTTGAGTTATCGGGGTCTCTTCACCACAGTCGCACTCACAATAGCGACGGCTGTTTCTGTGTACTATTCTTCGGTGCTAGTTTCGCCGACAATGATCTCGGTGGGAAACAAGGTTGCTTTTCAACTTGGCAGCAATGAGGCTTGGTTTCAGAAGACGACGAACGGAGCCGATTGCATCGGTGACAACTGCTTTGAATACAAAGTAAAAAGGCCCTTGCGCATCCGAGTCTATGGTGCGATCGCGGGACTGTGGATGACGCTCGATGGAGGCTATCCGGGATCGAGATTCCCCAACACACCAGAAAAGCTAGCCGACCTCATGACGGAAGCGAATCCTTGGGGGCTAAACGACAGGCTTGAAATAACACGGCAAGACTGGCTCCTGGTCGGCACTATCCAGTCTCCATATCTTCAGTTTGGCGCTGGTTATGGTCCGTTCTTTCTGATCGCAGCCTTGAGCATAATCGGCCTAATCTGTGTTGTCGGCTGCCGAAACCTAATCGCCCAGCCCGGTGATTCAGGTTCCCCGTTTGCGATATTCTTCATAGTAAATGCTATATTCAACCAGACCCAGGCGTGGCTGTTGCCTGGCCCAATTCTCTTCCTCATGGCGTTGTGCGGAACTAACATAATGCTGCAATCTTTTTTGACCGGCAGGCGGTCTCGCAATCTGGCTGCGTCCGTCGCTGTGGCGAACGGTCAATCCTATCGGCGGCCAGCAGCCTGCCCCTAGACGTATGCGTGAATTTAGAAAGCAGTAACCGAATGGCTCCGCTGATCACTATTGGCATCACGTCCTTCAATGCCGAGGGGCATATTGCCCGTGCGATATCTTCGGCCATTGCTCAGAGTTGGGAGCCGCTTGAGATCGTTGTTGTTGATGATAGATCGAGTGATCGGACCTTCGAACTAGTCGAGCAGATCGTCAAGAGTCATCCGCAGGTTCGTGTGTTCCGTCAGTCCCAAAATTCTGGAGTAGCGGCAGCTCGTAACCGGATCATGGAAGAAGCCAGGGGCGATTTTCTAGCGTTCTTCGACGACGATGATGTGAGCGACCCAGACCGGGTCGCTACCCAATACCGGCGGATTATAGATTATGAAGGCCAGCTTCCTGAACGGGCGCCGGTGGTCTGTCACACAGCCAGGCGTCAGATAACGCGCAATGGCAGTGAACGCATAGAGCGAACCATGGGATGCTCCCAGAAAAAAGAGGCCCCCTCTGGTCCGGCCGTTGCCGCGCGTCTCTTATGGGGAGAGCCGGTAGAGGACGGCTATGGCGCAGTCGCTACGTGCTCTCAGATGGCAAGGACTTCGACTTACAAAATGCTTGGCGGATTTGATCCCGTCTTCCGCAGGTCGGAAGACATGGAATTTTGTGTGCGCCTCGCAAGGGCTGGCGGCCACTTCGTCGGAATTGCAGAACCACTCGTGACCCAGACGCTGACATACGGCTCCGAAAAGTCGCTCGATAAGGAGCTCTATTACAAGCTTCAAGTCATCGATAAGCACCGGAGCGCATTCAAAAGCAAAGAGCACTATGGGTTTTCGCGGGAATGGATAACGACAAAGTACCTGTGGTTACGCGGCCACCGCCCTGCGTTTATCCGCAAGCTGATCATAAGCGCCATAACCCACCCATTGTTGACGTGGTCGCGCCTGTGGTATGCACTGCCGCAACTCGATAGCAACCGCAGTTTTTCTCTCTTCCATCGTAAGTAACATCCATGAACCAGAGCGAGCGCGTCACCATCGGCATAACCTGTTTCAATGCGCGCGACACCATCGGCAATGCTATCAGAAGCGCACAGTCGCAGGATTGGGCCGATCTTGAAATCCTCGTCGTCGATGATGCGTCAACAGATGGATCGCCGGAGCATGTCGAATCCTTTATCGCTGATGATCCCAGGGTTCGCCTCGTCCGTCATCGCAGAAATGGCGGCGCAGCGACGGCGAGAAACACAATTATCGAAGTAGCGACGGGAGATTTCATTGTTTTCTTCGACGATGACGACGAGAGCGCCGCTAACCGGGTAATGCTGCAGGTTGCTGCAATTAAGGCGTTTGAGGCGTCGAACGGATCTCGCCCGGTCGCGTGCTATGCGGCAGGGGAGCGGATTTACCCCAACGGCCATCTCAAGCCGCTTCCCGCCATCGGATCCGCGGGGAAGACGCCATGCGGCACGGACGTCGCGGATTATCTTCTCTTTTATCGACGGAGGCCCATTTATTTTTACGGTTCGGGCACCCCCACGTGCGCGCTGATGGCGAGGCGAGAGCTGTTCCGGAAGCTAGGCGGCTTTGACGCGTCGCTAAAACGCGTCGAGGATGTCGATTTCGCTATTCGTCTCGCACTCGCGGGTGGGTGTTTCATCGGGACGACGGAAAAGCTGTTCGTGCAGTATTCAACACAGGGATCCGACAAGTCGCCAGACGCAAATCGTTCTGCCGAGGTCGCCGTCGCAAAAAAACATGAAGGATATTTACGGTCGGTTGGCAGATATCATTATGCCAGCCATTGGCCGAATCTGCGGTATCACCACTTCAAGCGGCAGTACTTCCGATTCATTGCCCAGTTCCTCCTTATCGTCGCCAGGAATCCTATTCTCGCCACCACGCACCTGTTGGCAACTGGGCCAAAACGCCTTCGTCATGAGAGGCGCATGAATAAGAGGAATATACAATGAGGTTGTTATTTGTCGCCCGTGCTATGCATAGGATGGCTGGCGGTCTTGAGAGGATGATCGTGACCATCATGAATGAGATGGTCCGTCGCGGACACGAAGTTGCCCTGCTGAGCTGGGACCTAGACGATGCAGAAGCTTTCTATCCGATGGCCCCGGAAATAGGCTGGTATAAGTTGCACACGGGCGATGCCTCTCGTAAGGCAAATGTTTTGACGCGCTTGCAGCGTGTCCCAAAGATCCGTAGATCCGTTTCCCAGTTCTCTCCGGATGTCATCGTTTGTTTTCAAGGTGGCCCGTTTCGGGCTATGCTGTCCTACACAGCCGGGATGCGAATCCCGCTTATTGCGGCCGAGCGCACAGCGCCGACGCTTTATGAACATGCCAACAGCGCGTGGGGCAAACGAAAAGAACATTTCAGCTTTCGTTTCGCCAAACGCATTACTGTGCAATTCGATCGCTATCGGGATTACTACCCGAAAGCTCTTCATAAACTCATCGCCGAGACACCTAATCCGGTCTCCGAGGCCCATGAATTAGCCGTTCCTGGGGCCGCAAACCGACATGGCCGCTTCACGTTGCTGTCGGTCGGCCGGCTAAGCTATCAAAAGAATTATCAGGCTCTGCTGCGGGCCTTCTCGGTCGTTGCAGATCGGTTTGTCGACTGGGATCTAAAGATCGTAGGTGAGGGGGAAGACCGGACGGTCCTTCAAGAGATGATCGACAGCAGCCCCGACCTGCGGGGACGCGTATTTCTGACAGGCACGACCTCGGACGTGGCGTCCGCTTACGTCTCATCCAATCTGTTCTGCCTGCCATCCAGGTGGGAGGGTTTCCCGAATGCTCTGGCCGAGGCGCTTGCGCACGGCCTGCCTTCCGTAGGCTATGTCGATTGCGCAGGAGTCCGCGATTTGATAGAGCACGGCGGGACAGGATTGCTTGCTGATGGGAACGGTTCGCCCGACAAGCTTTCAAAAGCATTGGGCGACTTGATGGCTGATCATACCCGGCGGGCCGAAATGGGCGCCAATGCACGCCTTTCCATGCGCAAGTATCTGCCGTCGGCCTGCTTTGATCGTTGGGAGAATGTGCTGAAGCAAGCGGCCAATTGATGAAATTATTATTCTGTATCAAATCGTTGGCCACACTTGGTGGCGGCGCTGAGCGTGTTTTCGCGGAAGTGGCGAACGGTCTGCATCGTCGTGGCCATGATGTCTCGGTCCTCACGCTGGATGGTTCATCGGCATCTTCCTTTTATCCGTTAAGTCCGGAGATAAGACGGCAAACGCTAAAGATCCGTGGGTTGATGCCGCTCCCGCTTATCGGACTGCGGCGACGTATCCGCGAACTGGCTCCCGATGTTGTTCTGGCGTTCATGCCATCTAGTTACACACCAATCGCTTTCGCATTGTTGGGATCTGGCCTGCCCATCATAGCAAGCGAGCACAATGTGCCTGCCCGCTATAGTGGAACGCCCCTCAAGTGGACGTTGCTTAAATTGGCCGCTCCACTGGTGAAGCGGTTCACAGCTGTTTCAAGCCAAATGAAACAGCTGTATCCGCCGGCGATCCGCGCCAAGATGGACGTGCTGCCCAATCCGACCGGGTGGTCTGCTGGTCGGCAGGCCGACGTCGTTGGCGTGGAGTCCGGGCGTACCCTCCTCGCCGTCGGGCGACTTCATCCGCAGAAGGATCATATAACACTGGTGCAAGCCTTCGCGTTGCTCGCAAGCGATTTTCCAGAGTGGACACTGAAAATCGTCGGAGATGGAGACGCGAGGGAAACGATAGAGGCTGAGATAAAGCGCCTGAACTTATCGGATCGCGTGCGCTTGCCTGGCAGTACTCCGGATATTTCCTCCGAATATAGCGCGGCGCAACTGTATGTGATCTCATCTGCCTACGAAAGCTATGGTTTGGCGACTGTGGAAGCGCTGGCGCACGGATTGCCGGCGATCGGTTTCAGTGACTGCGCTGGCACGAACGAGCTCATCAAAAGCGGAGAAAATGGTCTCCTGGTGGATTCTCGGCCCACAAAAGCGATCGCACTAGCCGCCGGCTTGAGACAGGTCATGCAGGACGGTGAACTCCGCCTTCGCCTGTCGATGCCTGCCAACGCCGCTCATGCCGGCGCGACACTCGAAGAGGTGCTCGACAAGTGGGAGGCCATCAGTCTCCGATCGTCCCGGTCTCATCTGCGAAAGTGCCGGTAAAGGCAGGTGGTGCCCATGTGTAAACCGGCAATCGTTTCAGCATCGGAGTATATGAGTTTGAAGGTGCTCTTTTTTGTAGCCGAGGATTGGTACTTCCATTCTCATCGCCTGCCGCTGGCCGTGGCTGCGAAGGCAAAAGGTTGCGAGGTGGTTGTCGCAACGAGAGTGACGGATCATCGGGATAAAATTGAAAAAGAGGGCATTCGCGTAGTGCCTCTGCGGCAGCTTGTCCGGTCAAGCCTGAACCCGTTTCGGGAACTTGGCGCAATCGCGGAGCTGTATTCTGTTGTAGCGCGCGAAAAACCTGATGTAATCCATAACGTTGCGATGAAGCCGGTGATGTACGGGAGCATCGTCGCCATGATGACAGGCGTCTCCAGGCGAGTAAATGCGTTGGGTGGCTTGGGCTTCGTGTTCTCCTCTCAAAATCTGCAAGCAAGAATTCTAAGGAAATTTATAGTTTCGGTCTTTCACTACCTGCTGAACAGGAAGGGCACGGCTGTTATCGTCCAGAACAAGGAGGACTTCGACGTCGTGACCCATGCATGCGCCGTGGATGAGGCTAGGGTCCATCTCATCCAGGGCGCTGGCGTCGATTTGGACATCTATGTCCCCGCGCCCTTAGCTACAATCGAGCCTGTGGTGATGCTTGCATCCCGCATGATTTGGGACAAGGGCATAAGCGAGTTCGTTGAAGCTGCGAAGTTGTTGCGGGCCGAGGGCGCGAATGCACGCTTTGTCCTGGTGGGAAAACCGGATGGCGAGAATCCCGCCTCGGTACCTGAAAGCGAATTGCTACGTTGGGTTTCGGAAGGCGCCATCGAATGGTGGGGTCACCGTCAGGATATGCCCCAGACGCTAGCGCAGGCTTCGATCGTCTGTTTGCCGACCTACTATGGGGAAGGCGTGCCGAAAGTTCTCATCGAGGCCATGGCTTGTGGCCGCCCGATCGTTACCACCGATATGCCCGGATGCCGTGAATTGGTCCTTGACGGCAAAACTGGGCTACTGGTCAAACCTCGTAGTGTCGAAAGCTTGACCGCCGCGCTCAGGACGCTCTTGCTCGACCACGAAAAATGCAAGTCGCTTGGAGAAGAAGGACGCAAGCTCGCATCGACAAAGTATTCTCTGCCCATAGTCGTCGAGGGGGTGCTCGATCTTTATGGTTTGAGGTCTTGACGCAGGTCAGACGGAGATCAAAGCCGGGCACGCGATCCGAGAGAAAACCGCTCACTTCCGTTCGAAGTTTGAAACCTTTATCTGTCTTGCGATGGAACTGACTGGCAGGGGGCCAAGAAAAGGTGGGAATGCGCTACTTCATTACAGGGACGGCCGGTTTCATCGGTTTTCATCTGGCCAGGCGCCTGCTGCAGGAGGGGCACGAGGTAACGGGCTTCGACGGCCTCACGCCCTATTACAACGTCAAGCTCAAGGAGATGCGCCATGCGGCCCTCTCCCAGTTCCCGGCCTTCAAACCGGTCATCGCAATGCTCGAGGACCGGCCGGCGCTGGAGGCGGCTGTCCTCGCGGCCAAGCCCGACATCCTGATCCACCTCGCCGCACAGGCCGGCGTCCGCTACAGCCTGGAAAATCCCGAAGCCTATCTACATTCGAACGTCGAAGGCTCATGGAACATTATGGAAATCGCCCGGCGGGTCGAAGTCCGCCATCTGATGCTGGCCTCGACATCATCGATCTATGGCGCCAACGCGACCGTCCCCTTCCGCGAGACCGATCGCGCCGACGAGCCGCTGACCATTTACG
>NZ_RQIH01000003.1 GCF_003939025.1 Rhizobium sophoriradicis | reverse complement strand
CCAGCTCTTCCGCCGAGCCCAGTCGTTCGACCAGCTCACCCCAATCCAGTGCTTGTAACGAATCGCTCATGACCAAGGTGAATCACTCGCGATCACCATCGTCAAGACTAAGTTAGCGCCTATGGGGCTTGACCCGAGGACCCATGCCGCTGGCGCTGGCGGGCGCCGTGTGGATGCTCGGCTCAAGGCCGAGCATGACGGAGGATGGGGTGGGCATATCGGCGAGTCAGGAGGCGCTGTGCTGGGGCATTGCCGCAGGCCCCTCGCTGCGCCAAAATCTTCATCCTCGTTTCTGTGCCTATCACATGAATCCAGCCACGGCGCGTCTGCGCCGCGAATGAACGACGTTCCTGTGACAGGCGCGGGATTGAGGACGGAGAGGTTCCTCGCCCCAGTTCACGCCAGGCGCAAATCGAGCAGCGGGTGCAGCTTCTTCAGATTCGGGAGCGATTTCGCTTGCCAGGGATGTTGGTTGGTACCCTTCACAATGAGCAGGAGGTCGCCCATTTTTCTGGCTTCGATCGTCAATTTCGCCAGGAGATTGATGCCCGACGAATTGAGGAATTCGAGACCGGTCAGGTCGAAGGTCACCTGTTTGTGCCCTTCGTGCAGGAGGGTTGTTATCAATGAATAAATCGGTGCATAGGCATCGGGTCCCGCCAGGCGGAAGACGCCATCGAAGAAGACTTCATTTTTCTCCGCCCATACGCGGAAGTTCTCGTCGCTGATTTCCATTCTTTGCTCACAAATTGGAGGAGGGTGGCATCGCTACAGCTGCCGTAGTCGTCAGTATGATCTGCTCGTGGTTATTCTCTTCGAATGTCCATGCCATTCTTGCATCGTAATCACTCAGAAGGGTGAGCAAACCCAGGCCGGAACCGCCTGCTGACGATATGGCGTTGGTTTCGATTTGCTCAAGAAGCAGTACGCCGGGCTCCTTGGATTGCAGGCGTTGCAGGAGCTGCTGAAAGCGAGATGATGTCGCGCGGTCGATGGCGTTCCGGACTCTGATCAAAAAGCTTCCCTTGACCATGCCGGCTTCGATCAGGATCTCGCCGGGCTGACGAAATTTCACGGCATTTTCGATCAGCTCGTTGCTGAGATATCCGATGTCATGATGCGCCTGCAGGTAATCCTTCTTCGAACGGGAATAGGGCAGGGCCATGATCTCGGCGATGAAGTCCGACGTCATTCCCGAGTGCCTCCATCCAAGCTGAAGTGGCCCGTCGCTCAACGTGAGGCGAGCGCCGGAATCCAGGCTGATGTCCACCAGAGATTCGAGACCGTATATTTTGGCCGTCATGTCTCACCTATGTCGCACTGCGAGAAGCGTGATGTCGTCGTAAATCTTCTGGGATCCGATGAAGAGCATTAATGTCGCGACAATTTCCGAAACGACTTTCTCAGCGCTCTGATCCTTCAAGCGGAGCGCTTCCCTGCACAGGCGCTCCATGCCGAACAGTTCTCCCGCATCGTTTTCGGCTTCCGTCACCCCGTCGGTATGCAGGAGGATCAGGTCGCCTTTCTCGAAGGCTATTTCACGGGTTTTGATGAAGGCGGAAATATCGGCTTCCAACCCGATCGGTATGCCGAGTTCCATCGTGTCGATCCGTTGAATCTCGCCGTTTGCCCGCACGATGACGACTTCCTCGTGCTGGCCCGACAGGATCATCTCTTTGCCGTCATAGTCGAGAAAGGCGAGCGTGAGATGCTTGTCGATCCTGGTCCTGACGATGTTCTTGAACAGGGCGCTGTTCAAATTGGCCAGAAACTCGACGGCGTCGGTATTTCCTGCTTCCTGCAGAGCGCGGGCGACGGATTGGACCATCAACATCAGCACGCCGCTTTCGAGCCCATGGCCGGTGACGTCGCCAATGCCGATCTTCAACCGCTTGCCGTTCTTCAGGACGTCGTAATAATCGCCGCCGACTTCTTCGGCAGGCCGCATATAGGCTGCGATCTCGATGTCCTGAAATTCTTCGAGCTCCTGTTGCAGCGGAAGAACCATCATCTGGATTCTCTCGGCGACGGCGAGCTCCGTTCCGAGACGGCGGTTTTCCCGCTGGAGCTGGGCGTTCAGCGCCGAGATCTCTTCCTTCGCATCTTCGATCTGGGCCGTTCGTTCCTCGACCAGCTGCTCGAGATTTTCGGTGTGATAGCTGATCCGTTCGGCCATCCGGTTGAAGGCTTCGCCGGCAACACCAACCTCATCCTTGCTCGATATCGCCACCCGGACCGAATAGTCTTGCGCCTCAATTCGTTTGGCGGCACCCGCAAGGGCCCGGATGCCGCTCGTTATGCGTTTCGAAGCCGCAAACACGGCGATCGCCACGATCAGCAGCGACATCAGGATTGCGAGGATCTGGTAGATCACGATCCGGTTGGTGGCCTCGGATATCTTGGCCTGGGCGGCATAGAGGGAAGCGTCGATTTCCCGTTCCGGCACAACCACCCCAAGCAGCATCGCCTCTTGCCGAACCGGGCCGCTGGACCAGAGATTGGTCGCAGGCAGCTTCTTGACGATGACGATATAGGGAACTTCGTTGCCGTCCCGCTGCAACAGCAGGTGCTGGATGCCCTGTTCGCGGTCGAGCGCCAGTTTCGCGATCGCCGGCTGTGAGCTTCCTTTCAGCGAACGCTCCAGCCCGGTCACGCCGGTTCCGCTTGCACCGCTCGCCGAAACCAAGCCGAGCGTCTTTTCGCCTGTACTGTTGATTGCGACCACGTTGCCGTCGGACATTGCCAGGAATCCGAAGCCGGACTGGGCGACTTTCACATTTTCCACCGTCTGGGCGAGCTGGTCGAGCGTAATATCGGCGCCGGCCGTCCCGGCGACATCCTTCCTGTCGGCGGTCCAGAGCGGATGAAAGAAACTGACGATCAGCTTGCCGGTAATGGCATCGGTGTAGGGCGCCGTCTGGGTGATGTCGTCGCCGACGGGCCGCGTTTTCGCGTCCCTGGCCCAGCTTTGCCAGGACTCATAGAGGCCGGGGAAAAAGAAGTCCCAGAAATCGGCCTCGTTGTGCCCGGGGTAGAGGCGATCGAAAGTCTGGGCCTGGTCGGTGTAGGGCGCCGTCCTGAAGATCGGTCGTGCCTTCGGTCCGATGTAGTACATCTGCAGCTTTGAAGCACCGTGCTGCAGGAGGCTCGGGGCAACCAGATCGAGAACTGCGCTTGTCTCTATGTCGCGCTCAACGTCGGGCCTTGGCTGATGGTCCTGTCCGAGCAGATAACCCCAGACGCTGACGACCGAAGCGGAGCCGGGCGCGTTCTGAGACCATTTCCCCTTCTCGTCGTAAGACAGGTTGACGCTGCCGGGAGATGTGCGGGCGATCGCTGTGCCGACGTCGGAATTGCGGGTGGGATTGTCGATCTGCGCCTGGAGCACGCCTGCCAGAGTGTCGACGTCGTTGTGAACCTGCCGCAGGAGCAGGCTCACCTGGGCTGCGGTCGAATCGGCATAGGTGCGGATGTATTCCTGGCTCGCGGCTTCCAGGCCCTGGCCGACTTCGAGCGTCGCGTCGCGCGAGAGCCTCTGAACGTTCCAAAGTGCCAGGCCGCCGCTGACCAGCAGGTCGAAAAGGACGGCGCCACCGACGACCAGGATGAACTTTGCTCGAAACGAGCGCAGTCCCATCGGTCTCTTCGATACGTGCCCGTCCATCACAGCGGCTTTCGACCAGAGGCTGCCCAGATCGGCCAGCCTGCATAACCTTTGGGGTGAAGAGCGGCAAAGACGTGATCCTTGAATCCCTGCCGGAACCTGCGAATGAAATCTGGTGAGTCGCCGCGGCGCACCGCCATCTCACCTGCATAGACATTTTCCCAGGCTTCGATGATGTCCGCGAAGTCCTGGGGGTCGCCGTCAAGATTCGTAACCATGAAGCAGTCGACCTTGATGTCATCGAAGCCGGCGTTGAGGAGAAGATGGCGGCTTTTCGGTCCCATTTCGACATCCATGTCGAAGTGGCTGAAAAGCTTGGCGACTTCCTCGTAGGTCCATTTTATCGATTCGGCGTGCGGCTCGCCCAGGCAGTGCGAATTCTTTTCGTTGGTGATGTAGACACGGCCGCCCGGCTTGCAGATGCGATAAAGCTCCCGCAGCAGCATCTCGGGGCGGTCGAAAATCTGCAGGGAGTGCCGGCAGGTGACAAAGTCGAACTGATCGTCTCGAAGCAGCATCTGCGAGGCGTCGCCATACGTGTATTCGATGCCTTGCAGATCGAAGTCGGCAGCGACCCTGCGGGCATAGTCGAGACTGCGCACGGAGTGATCCAGCGCGACAAGGCGGGCCGGTTTGAATTCCCGCTGAACCAAGGTCGCGAAATCACCGATGCCGCAGCAGATATCCGCCATGGCAGCAACACCGCTGCGCAGACCGTGGCGCGGCAAGAGTTCGCGCTCATGCCTCCAGGTCATTTTCGTCTGCGTGCGCAGGATGGGAATAAACGACTCGTCCTCGACAAAGCTCTGTCCGGGATAAAACGCCGAATCATAGACCTCGACCGACAGGTTCGGCAGCGATGCCGCCAGCATCTCGAATAGCGAAGCAGACCATGCCATCACGCTCGAGGTAATGATCTTGATGTTCCGTTCCGGCCTCGTTCGGCAGCCGGCCGCGAGGATATCGCACAGAGCGGTGAAGGCCGTCATGTTGATGTGCGTCAGGCGTTTGACGTTCAGGTAAACGATGCCGCTGTATTTTTCCAAACTCTGCCGCACTAGCTCGAGCGCATCGGCAATCTCAGCGGCACTTTGGGGCCGCATCTTGCCGGACAGCACGACCTCCTGATTTGTCGGATCAAACCGCACGGTGAAGGGCAGGGACAGCAGGTTCATTGAAAATCCTCGGCCGAGGGGAAATCGGCAATGATGCCGATCCCGTCCGCGCCGTCTTTCTCGATGTGGATGACGGCGCCGAATATTGTCGCCAAATTGCTGAGCAAAGCCCCATCGGACTTCGTGACCAGGCGACCGGACCCGTCGTCGAGGCCAGGCTGGATTTCACCTGACCCTGCCTCCATGTGTTTGCGGCGAAACTCCTCATCGCAGGGAAACGCAATTCGCAGCCGATTGTAGGTCGCGCTGCGCGCGAGGCTGAAACTTATCTTGCCCCGTCCGTTCGTCGCGCGGAAAGCGAGTTCGATGAGTTCGTTTGCCGCGACTGAAAGAAAGTTGGCGTACCGCGCGGGATCGCTGTGACCCTGGCCGAGAATGTCGGAGAGATATTCGGTAATCTCGTCGCAAAACTGCCATTGAGATTTGAACACCGCAACGTTCATTTCCAGCGATACCATCGGCACAAATGCGTGGTCGTCGAAGCGGGATGCTTCCTCTTCCAATGCACCCTCCTTTCGTCTGTCTGGAGCGCCAGATTTGCATGCGATCTAGGAGCATGGCGAAAAGTCGTTAAAGCACTATTGTCGAGCGTGGATCTTGGATGCGTCCGCGCGGGTAATGAATTCGTCAATCGCCTCCACGGGAAGCGGCCTGCTCACCAGATAGCCCTGCAGCCTGTCGCAGCCGACGCTGTGCAACCATGCCGCCTGACCTCGCGTCTCGACCCCCTCGGCTGTCACCTGCATGTCGAGGTCATGTGCAAGGTTGACGATGCATCGGACGATTGCCTGGCTTTTCAGATCGGTTTCGAGATCGGTGATAAAGTATTTGTCGATTTTGATCGTATCGAAAGGAAATGTTTTCAGATAGCTCAGGGACGAATATTCCGTCCCGAAATCATCAAGAGAAATTCGGATGCCCAGCACATTGAGAGTGTTCAGGGTGTCGATGTTGTTGACGGTGCGCTCGAGCAGAACGCTTTCGGTTATTTCGAGCTCCAGACGTTCGGGCGGAAGTCCGACAAGATCCAGCGTCTGGGAAATCCGGTCGGTGAGGCCGCTTGTCAGGAATTCAGCCGCGGACAGATTGACGGCAACGATGTAGTTCTCGGGCCACTTCATCGCCTCAAGGCATGCCTGCTCCAAGACCCACGCGCCGATCTCGGGCATCATTCCATCGGCCTCGGCCATCGGAATGAACGACGCCGGCGGAATCTTCCCGAGCAGGGGATGGTGCCATCTCAGCAACGCTTCGAAGCCGACGATGCAGCCGCCCTCGGCGATGGGCTGGTATTCGACATAAAATTGCTGTTGCACCAGGGCCATGCGCAGGCTGCGGCGCAGCAGTTCCCGCTGCTCCAGCAGTTCAAGCATTGCCGGGTTAAAGGCTTTTGCCCGACCGCGCCCATCTTTCTTGGCGGTGTAGAGTGCGAGGTCGGACGCCTTCATAAGCTCCTCCGGAGTTGTACCGTCCGATGGAGCCGTGGATATGCCGATGCTGGTGCCGACAAAGACTGCGATGCCGTTGATCGTGAATGGCTTTTTGAACGCAGCAACCAGATCGTCCGCCAAACGATGGGCTCTGGCCGGATGTCCCGAGCCCACCGATATCACCGTGAATTCGTCACCGGCCAGCCGATAGGCTCTGTCATCGCTGGAAAGGCAGGCTAGGATACGCCTTGCCGCCGATTGAAGAAGCTTGTCGCCGGCGGCATGGCCGAGCGTGTCGTTGACGGGTTTAAAATCGTCGAGGTCAAGTTGCATCAGCGACAGTGTCTCGCTCGCGCCTGCGGTTTCCTGCAAGAGGGCGGTCAGGTCTTCGCTGAACTGGCGCCGGTTCGGCAGTCCGGTCAGCGGATCATGGGTTGCGAGATGCAAAAGTGTTGCGCGCTCATCATCGGCCCGTTCCTCGGATCGGACCACGGCAAACAGGTCGCCGATCCGGTAGATCGTCAGGCCGGGTGAGCCGGGGGCGCCGAGCTCGCCCGATATTCGCAAAGGCTGGGCATTATCATCCAGTGAATGGAAAGCACGCGTAATGGCTGATTTGTCCAGCTCAGGAAAATGCTCCCAGAAGGAGGCGGCTGGTTTGACGTATGAGGGCAGCGCATTGCCGAGCAGATCCTCGATGGGATTGAAATCGCGGTCAAAGAACAAAAGCCGGTCCATCAAGCTCGAAGCTTCTGCCTCCGGCTTTCCGAGGGCTAAACGGGCAGCAGGAATTTTCCGCATGTAGGAGGCTCTCCCTATCGAATATCCTACCAGATATTATAGCAACTCTACTCCTGCACAACTTGTGCTCGTTAAGATTTACATTAGGCATTTCTGATTAACAATCCCCAAACCTCCGCCCGGCGTGTTCGCCGCTGTGGACGCCCGCAACTGATGCGACGAGGTTGATGGCGGCCATTGAGAGAGCCGCCGCGGGGGGCGCGAGAGAAGGAATTACCGTGCGATATTCGTTCAATCCGGCTCAGCCAAAGGCATCCCACAATTCACGCACCATCTGGCGCAGCGCCAGAGCCTCGGCCCATCTGTCTGTCGAATCGTTGCCGTCTCTGCCGGTGATCGCATAGGGTTTGGGACCTAGCTTGCAGGTAAAAACCAGCTCGGCGTCATCGGCGGCACGGGATCGCCAATGGCGAAAACCATACTCCCACCATTGCAGGAAGAGATCGACCCATGGCCGGTGGTGCGGAAAGGCGATTTCGATCTGTACCTGTTCGCGTGAGGCGACGCGACCATGAAATGCATGGGCATTCTGCAGGACGCGCCTGACATGGGCGTGGTTTTCCTCATCGACCGGAAAGGCGAATTCGCGGCCGACCAGGAAATGCGACAGATCGGCCAACAGCGGCAGTTCGGGACGCCGGTCGAGCAGATCCAATGTGAAGAACAGGTCCGTCGTCATCCGGTCGCGATGGGTTTCGATGAAGACCGGAATGCCGGCATCTTCGGCGAGCCGCATCCAACCGTCGAGGAGCGGCAGGCAAGCCTCGACGCGGCGGAGGCGGATATCGGGCTGCAGGTTGACGTGGCTGACGGGAAAGGCCGCGGCAAGCTCCAGCGGCAGCCGCAGATCCTCGACTGAGCGGGGAAAGCAGACCGCCTCGATCTTCAGCCCGCTGCCTCGGAGCGTCTCGTTCAGCAAAACGACATCCCGGCGGTTGGTGTAATGCGCGCTGATGCCGTCGAAGCCCGCCTGGCGAATCATCGCGATGTTCTCGTCAAGTGTGCGCTCGAATCCGTCCGTGTGCCGGCGCTCCATGGCCCAGAGCGACTGGAAGATGAGCAGCTTCTGCGTCATGCGGCCCGCGCGCTTTTCAGAAGCATCTTGAGGTTGACGCTCGGGTCTGCCAGCGCCGCGGGCGAGGGACTGACACCTGCGGCAATCAGCAGTTCGGCAAGCTTGATATCCTTGGCCAGGCCATTGCCGATACCAAGGCCGGCGGCCGCCACGAGGCGGCCATCGTCGAGATAGAATTCGAGCTCGCCCGCCGGTATCAAGCGCCGGACAGTCTGATGGGCGGGCTGCGGCTGCCCCGCCACCTGCAGGCCCAGATCGTACTGGTCGGACCAGAACCAGGGAATGGCGGCAAACGCCTCGGCGGTGCCGGCCATGTTCCGCGCCGCGGTCTCGGCCTGCGTTCTGGCGTTGCGCCAGCTTTCATAGCGGATATGTCCTCCGGCCGGTTGGGCGACCGCCGCGCAATCGCCTGCCGCATAGATGTTCGGCGCGCCGGTGCGAAGATAGGCATCCGTCAGAATGCCATTGCCGGTGGCCAGTCCAGCCGCTTCCGCCAGGGCGATGTCAGGCAGGACCCCGATCGCGCTGACGACGAGATCGGCGGGCACCACGCTGCCGTCGGTCAAGGTGACGCCATCGTCGCCGATTGCCGCCACAGCCCGATCGAAATGAAAACGCACGCCTTCGGCGGCATGTCTGATGTGCAGCTTGTCGGCAAAGCGGGCAGGGACTGCGCGGCCCAAGGGCTTGGGCGCGGCTTCGATCACGCTGACCGCAACGTTTCTGCTGCGAAGCACCGATGCGAGCTCCATCCCGATCAGACCCGCGCCGATGATCGCGACACTCCGGCCGGGGGTGATGTTGGCGAAGATCGCTTCGGCGTCGGCGTGGGTGCGGAAGTCGAGTGCACGCTCGGCGCCGGGGCAGGCAAGCCGTCTCGGCCGTGCGCCGGTGGTCAGAAGCAGCTTTTCGTAACGCAATATCCGACCGTCGCTTACTGTCACGGTCGCGGCGTCGGCATCCAGCCTGGTGGCCGACAAACCCTTGAGATAGGTGATGCCTGCTGCATCAAGCGCATCCGCCGCGCAGATCAGCTTCATCTGCACAGCACCGTCGACGGTTTTCGACAGGGGCGGCCGTTCATAGGGCAGATGGGGTTCGGCGCCGACCAGCGTGACGGATCCGCGATAGCCTGCTTCGCGCAGTGCAAAGGCCGCCCGGGTCCCGGACTCGCCCGCACCGATAATGACGATACCGTCCATGGCGTACTCCATAAAAAGAGCGGCCGGCGCTCGTGAGGAGGTGACGCCGGCCGGGGAGGATCAGTTCTTCTTGGCGTATTCGGTCATGTTCTGAGGCGTGACCAGTTCGAAAGGCACCCAGACTTCCTTGTCGACGCTGTTGCCGTGGGCAAGCGCGACGGCTGCGTCGACGGCGCTTGCCGCCTGTTGTTTGGCGTTCTGGAAGACGGTCACGTCAAGATCGCCCGCCGACATCGCCGCCAGTGCGTCCTGCGTCGCATCGATGCCGATGACGATGACGTCGTCCATCGACACGCCGGATGCCTTGAGCGCCTGAATGGCGCCTAGCGCCATCTCGTCATTATTGGCGAAGATCGCGTCGATCGGACGGCCTGCCGTGAGCCAGTTCGTGGTCAGATCCATGGCGTTCGTGCGGGTCCAGGCGGCGGTCTGCTCGTCGGCGATGGTCACGCCCTTGCAATCGCCTGCCGCGAGCGTCGCCTTGACCGAAGAGGTCCGGTCGCGCGAGGCCTGATGCGCGAGATCGCCCATCAATATGTAGGCCTGGGCGTCGTTCGCCTTGCCCTTCTTCTTCAGCAATTCACAGGCGGCCTCGGCGCCGAGCCTTCCGGAATCGGTTTCCTTCGAGCCGACATAGGCCTGCTTTTCCGGAAGCTTATCGATGTTTTCCGGCTCGAGATTGAGGTAGACGAGCGGAATGCCGGCCTTTCGGGCCGCCTCGCTGATGCCGGTGGCGGCCGAGGTGTCGGCGAGCGTCATGATGATCGCATCGACCCCCGATGCGATGAAGTTGTCGACCTGGCTGCGCTGTTTGGAAACGTCGGTCTGCGCATCCTCGATCTGCAGGCTGACGCCGTTGAGCTTGGAGGCCCTTGCCTGCAGGCCTTCGCGCAGCAGGGTCTGAAAATTGTTGTCGAAGCTCTGCATCGAGACGCCGAACGTCTCGGCCGAGGCAGCAGTCGTCGTCAGGGCGGCCAGGACGGCCGCCACACAGATTGATTTCATCTTATCCTCCCAAGGGGCGCCGGGCCGCCCGATCCATTCCGGAGGCTGTTCAGGCCTGCTGATGTCGCGGGCTCAGATCAGAGCCACGCGAACCTCTCCGTCGATCACCTCCGCCGGATAGGTTTTCAGGTTCTCGCAGGCCGGCAGCCGCAGGGCCTCGCCGGTGCGATAGTCGAAGGCGCCGGAATGTGTTGGACATTCCACCTCGAAATCCATGACCAATCCGTCGGCGAGATGGATCGCCTCGTGGGTGCAGAGCCCGGCGGTGCAGTAGACGCTGTCGTCGGGGCCGCGGTAGATCGCGTAGGTGCGTCCGCCATGGTCGAAGCGGATGGCGCCTTCCTGTTCGATGTCGTCGAGTTTGCCAGCTGTGACCCAGGTCATTCGGCGGCTCCTTCGACTTCCAGGCGCGCCTTGCGGGCGGCGAGTTTTTCCTTGCGCCTGCGGTAGCGCTCCTGCATCTGCGCCTCGCCTTCGGGGGAGCCGTCGTGCCAGGTGCCGAACCACTTATCGAGCGGGATCAGCGCGTCACCGTAGTTCACCTCGAAATATTTGTGGTGGAGGTAATGCGCATAGGCGTGGCTGTCGACCAGCCCATCCTTGCCGATCTCGACCTTGTCGAAGCCGACATGGCCGGGAATTGCCCCGAAGCCGGCATAATGCAGCTGGTAGAGCATGATGATCGGGTTGGAGGGCAGGAGCAGATGGTAGAAGGCCGTTCCGAAATAGAGCAGATGCTCCACCGGATGCATCGACAGCGACGACCAGGGTGAGGGGTTGACCGAATTGTGGTGGACCGAATGCACCCATTTGTAGAGGAAGGGCGTGTGGATGAGCCGGTGGATGCAGAAGAAGTGGAACTCGTGAATGATCGGAACCACGAGCGCGACGAGCGCCAGTGTACAGGGATTTTCGGCGAAGCCGAGCCAGGGCGCATAGCCGTTGGCATAGGCCCAGAGCATGCCGACCTCGACGGCGGTCCAGATCACCACGCCCGACAGGAAGGTGCGTAGCATATTGTCGAGGTTCTGGCGCTGGAACCAGAAGGCGCTGTTTTTCTGCTCGGCCGGGAACTTGCCATTGTACTTGAAGCGGTTTTCCTGCCGCTTCAGCACGTAGAGATGCAGTTCGAAGGCGCCGTAGAACAGCAAGACCGCGACGGCGTTGACCGCGTAAAGCCAGGCGATCCAGCCGAGACTCAGCGTCCGCATCGTTTCAACAGGGGGGATGATCCAGGCCCAGTAGGCGAGCGCGGAGATGGCAAAGATCAGGTTCCAGGGCAGGAAATAGTGCGGCAGCCATTTCAGGACCGCCGTCAGCTGCGGCGGGAAGGCGAAAAGCGGCGCGGTCTCGACCGGCCGGTCCGGCGCCCAATCGCCGCGCTTGTTGCGCTTGCCGAATTTCAAATCATCCATTCGCATCTCCTCCGAAGCGCCGGACGTCTCCGGGCCCGCACATGTTTTGCTAGAGGAGAGCGCCACTTGCGCCTCGATCCGCCGGGTCCTCGCCGCGCCGGATCGCCTCCCCGATGCGAAACTAGCAGCGGGAGCTCCGAACGGCGAAGCCTTCTTTGATCTAATTAGATCAAAGCCCTTCCTTGGTGATGGTGATGAAACGGATCGGTGCCTGGTCCGGTTTGATCTCGGTCAGGCCGATGCGGTGCAGAACGAGATCGAGCGCGCGGCGCGCCTGCGCCTCCGGCGCCTGGTCCAGCACCACGTCCATGACGCCGTCCAGCAAGGCTGCGCGCGTATAGTCGGTCAATTCGTGGCCGACGAAAAACACGTCGCGACCGCCAGGATGCCGGCGCAGCACCTCGATCAGGGCGGAATTGGCGCCGCCGGCATTATAGAGGCCGGCAAGGTCGGGATACATCTCCAATGCCGACCACAGCCGATCGGCGCTGGCGCGCTCCTCGTCGCCACCAAATCCCAGCCACTGGAAGCTGGAGGCGCCGGGATGATCGCGAAAATACTCCGAAAAGCCGCGGATCCGATCGCGGTGCACCTGATAGATCGGATGGCAGATGGCAACGACAGGTCCGGTCCGACGCGCCATTCGGCAGATGTAGAGCGCGGCCGTCCGGCCGACGGCCTCATTGTCGATGCCGATGAACTCGCCAACGCGCTCGGAAGCGCGGGTGACGACGTGGACGACGGGCAGGCCTTGCGCATTCACCTTTTCCACCGCGGCACTGATCAACGGGCTGCTCGGCACGGCCAGGATCAGGCCGGCGCGCGGAAGGTCGGTGGACAGGATGCGCCGCGCGACCGCGTCCGCATTCATCTCGTCGGTGAAACTGCGGTGGACGACGACCAATGGATCGAGGGTCGCCGCAATTCTCTCGAACGCATGAGAAAGGCGACGATAGAAGCTGGTTTCCGGACGAACCATCAGCACTTCTATCCGCAGCAGGCCGCGATGGGCTTCGGGAAGTCTACGCGGATAGTCCAGGCTGCGTGCGGCGGATATGACCTTCTCGACCAGCTCCGGCCGGACGCCGCCGCGCCCGTTCAGGACGCGCTCGACCGTGGCAGTGCCGACGCCGGCATGGCGGGCGATATCCCGATAATTCGGCTTGCTCACTTTCCAAGATCCTCGAAGGCTCCGCTGAACCGATGCGCAACAGCGATACGGATCTTCTATGCGTCTCCAACAGGAATTTGAAGGGCGGGACGATCAGGCGCGTCCTCATCATTCGAATGGAACAGGAGGCTTGTGTCGCGCCGGTGGTCGATCTATGATTTTGGCAATTCAGCATGAGATTGCAGGCAGTATTTCACCGTTAACCCGGACACGAAGGCTTTGTCCTCCGGCCGGAGCGAAGGAGCTGGGCAATGAAAATTCTCATGGTTCTCACATCACATGATCAGCTGGGAAATACCGGGAAGAAAACGGGCTTCTGGCTCGAGGAGCTCGCCGCGCCTTATTTCGTCTTCCGCGACGCCGGAGCGGAGGTGGCGCTCGCTTCGCCCAAAGGAGGTCAGCCTCCGCTCGATCCGAAGAGCAACGAGCCGGCCTTTCAGACGGAAGACACGCGACGCTTTGAACGAGACCCGGCGGCTACGGCGGCGCTCGCCAATACGCTGAAGCTGTCCGACGTCGACCAGGCTGATTATGACACCGTGTTCTTTCCCGGCGGCCATGGCCCGCTTTGGGATCTGACCAACGACAGCAATGCCCACGCCTTGATCGAGGAGACGCTTGCGGCCGGAAAACCGCTGGCGCTCGTCTGCCACGCGCCGGGGATACTGACGAAGGTCAAGGCACCCGATGGCGGGCCGATCGCCAAGGGGCGGACTGTCACCGGCTTTACCAATTCCGAGGAGGCCGCCGTGCAGCTCGTCGAGGTCGTGCCCTATTTGCTCGAAGACGTGCTGAGAGAGCAGGGGGCAAAGTTTTCGGCGGCGGAAGACTGGGCCGTGCATGTAGTCCAGGACGATCAGCTGATCACCGGACAGAACCCGGCTTCTTTGAAGCAGGCCGCTCGCCTGCTGCTCAATGCGCTGGGCGAGCAGGCAGCGGCCTGAACGCAGCGGCGGCGCAAGGCGCGGCAGCTTGCAACCCAGATGCGGGCCGCCATCTTCCACAGTTCCAAAGCATGCCGAGCTGACACCCGCACGCCTCCGAGCGATTTTTCTTGAAGAAAAGATCGATCCCATGTCGGATCGGCAAAGGCTTGTCCGTCCTTAGCCCGTTCATCCCGTCCACCAGAAGGAACACCACCATGCCGAACACCATACGCCTGCACCGCGTTTTCGCGACCAGCCCGGAAAAGGTCTATCGCGCCTTCATCGAGGCAGACGCGCTTGCCAAATGGCTTCCGCCGAACGGTTTTCTCTGCACTGTGCATCATCTGGAACCGGCCGTCGGCGGCACCTTTAGAATGTCCTTCCGCAATTTCACCACCGCCAACAGCCACGCCTTCGGCGGCGAATTCCTCGAGCTCGTCCCGGGCGAAAGGGTTCGCTACACCGACAAGTTCGAAGACCCCAACCTGCCGGGCGAAATGGATGTCACTGTGACGCTGAAAAAAGTCTCGGTCGGCACCGAAGTGAACATCACCCAGGCTGGCGTGCCCGACGTCATCCCGCCCGAGGCCTGCTACCTCGGCTGGCAGGAATCGCTGCGCAATCTTGCCAAGGTCGTCGAGCCGGATATCCACGAATAAAGCGGCTGCGCCAGCCTTGAAAGCGGCCAACCAGCTGCGCCTGCTCTGGCGCCGCGCTTTGCCTCTCCGCCCTCATCCGGCAAATATCCCTGGAATGAGGGCGGAAAGGTGGGTTTCCATAGAGGTCCGGGTCACGGCCGACCGGCGATCGATCGCTGCTAAGCCGGGCGTTGACGGATCGGATCTATCGTTCCGGGTGCAGGAGGCAGCGAGGAGAGCCAGAGGGAATAGGCCAGGGATAGGCCCGTCGACCAGAAGACCATCGGCAGTGTCATCACCGCGGACATCAGCTTGGCCATTTCGTGCGGATCGAGGTCCCAGGAAAATGGCGCCGCTGTCGGCGCCGGCGCGGTATGAAGGGGCTCGAGGCCTGTCCTTTGCATGTCTTCGAGCACCGCCGTGGTGGCGGCTTGCTCGGCCGATGAGGCCTTCTGAACTGGAACGATGGCGGTTTTAACGTGGTTTTCGGCTTCGCCGGACATTTGGAGCTCCTTGTTTTGCTTCCGTCGTAGAAAGCCTGTCCGGGACAAGAAGTTTCATGACATCTCAATGAAATGGTCGGCGCGACGCAGCCGGTGCGAATACGGCGGGGAAGGTTCAATGGCGAGCCGGTGACGTCGCCCAGCGCGAAACCTGTCTTTCCTGTCATATCGGCAACGTGAAAGACCGCGACTAGGTTTTCACACGCTAGGCGCCTTGAGCTTGTCTTCTAAAGCTCAATGCCGCGTTTCGCCAGCGCCTGGCGCGCCGCCGATGCGCCCCAGTCCTCGTCGGGATCGCGGCCCTCGATCTCTCGGTTGCGGCGATTGCCGTTGCCCGGATCAGCGGTACGGAGCCGAAGGGCATGCCGTCGATCCGGCGAGGATCACGGCTGAGGATGATGCGGGTCAGGGGGTGGTAATCCTCCGTCAGCCGGCAGAACAGGATGGCGCCATGGTTTTCGACATCGCGTGCGACGCGGTAGCCGTCGGCCACGAGATCGCCGAGGTCGATCAAAAGGGTTCCCCAGTCGGCGATGGTCGCCGCATCCAGCGTGGCGGCGCCGAATTCCATGAAGAGTTCGCATTCGACGCCGTTCTCGGGTTCGGAGATGCCGGCCCAGGGTGTGGAGAGACCGTCGGTGGCAAGGATCATTTTTCCCGGCGCATCGATCGCCAGGATCCGGCGGTGCGGGCCGAACCACTTGGTCTGGGCACAGACATTGGCCGCGGCGCGCTCGGCGGCAAAGCCCTCGCGCACGGTGCCACGGCTCTGCCAGAAGGCACGGCGGGCACTTGCGGCGCGCTCGTAGATCGGGTCGTCGGGGCCGCGCGGCACGATCGTCTGGTCGAAACTGGTTTCGATCGTGACCTGCGCCCGCATGAAGGGAAGGGCCGGCTTCTTCCAGCGGACGACCACCCGGTTGAAGCGCTCGGTCGTCGCCTCATCCAATCTTTCGACGACATCGCCGATGACGCGCAGCGGATCGCGCGAAGCGTCCGACACGGGCTTTCCGGTCGCATCGCGGTAGCCGCCCGTGCTTGAGGAATGCCCGGCCTGCATGGTGGTGGCGGCCCATTCACCGCTGACGGCGGCCGCCGGCGCCTTGGAGAGAACCGGGACGAGCTCCGGAATTGCATCGTCAATCGAATAGATGCCACGTCGCCCCTTCCGCTGTCGGATGATGCCCCGCTGCGGCCGGTCGGCCGCGAGCATAGGCTAGGGCAGAGGCGTTGCCGTTCAATGACAGGCGAGATAAGGGCGGGGTGGAGTATGTGCGGACCGTGCGGTTGGTTCGCCTAACGCCTGCGATTTCCGCATGCGTCCGCCGATCCGTCAACTTTGCTGTGAGTTGATTATGTTAAGACGCAGACTCTTCTGAGACGCTGAAGGAAGCCATTCACCGCGCGGATGCGCGGTGAATGGTACATTGCGTGCAAAGCCTTATAGCGGGCATAGCCCTCAATTGCTCCCATCGTTGGGGCGGGCCTTGGCGCTGTCGTTGCTGCTGTCCGAGGCGGTTTTGCCGTCGGGTTGCTGGCCAAAATAGGTGCCGCCAAGGTGGCCGCCGGCGCTGGTGTTCCTGACCTGTTGTTCGGCGCGGTTCTGAAGTTCACGAGCGTTGGTCTTGCTCATTTTCGGCTCCATGTTTCAGGTTGCGACCTCTTACCAACCGATGCGCGGCGACACTGTTCCAAATTTTATGCGCCGACCCTCCTCGCCGCGACCTCATGAATGGCTGGAACTGTTCAGGCTTTTTGCGGTTTTCCCTATTCAACCAAGGAGAAACGACAATGGGCATGACGACACCCAAGGACGGCGCCCCCGGCACCACCGATCAATCCCCCCGATGGGAAGGACCGAAGGGCAATAGGCCGCGTGGCTACCTGAAGGCCAAGGACGATCCGGACAAGAACCGCGACGCCAACGACGAAAACAACCGCGACCCTGAAATGAAGGATTTCAGCGACGCGATGAAGCAGAAAGGCGAATGAGATGGGGAATCCCGAAAAAGATGCAGCCGGCCAATTCGCCAAATCCCGGGCCGACCGAAAGGCCACCGGTGTTGCGAGCGCCAAGCCGACCGTCATCACCGGCTCGGAGGATGCCACGGTCAACCGGAACCCGCCGGGCAAGAAAAAGCCGCAGAAGGATTGGGACATCAACTATGATCCCACCGATATGAATGAGGGCCGCATGCGCTAGGACACGTATAGAATCTGATTTCATGCGACGTGCTTTAGTCTTTGTTTTCTTGTCGCCTCGGCCCCCGCGATATCGATCACTCGCCGAAATAGGCCGGGTGGTCGATATCGGCGAGGAGGCCAGGCTCGGTGGGATCCAGCCGACGGCTGATGAGCGCGGCGATCTCACGAAAGGCAATGCCTTCTTCGGCGACCGCCAGGTGGCGCCGAGGCTATTCGACGAGGGATTCTACTTGACTACTTTCACGCTCAACACGCCCTCTTCGGTCTTTCCCTCTTCATAGGGCGAGCGGATGACGAGTCGGTCGCTGCCGGTGTAGCCGGGATCGGATGTGTAGTAGCCGACGACGCCGTTGACCTTAATCGTTTCGCATTTCGACGCTTTTCCGTCGAGCTTGGGGAAGAGCGGTTCGTGGACGATTTCGAGACGCCCGTGTTTGGGCCGTTCGACGATATTGATGGCGGGGTAGTCGATATGGCGGCAGTCGTCGTCGATGTGCCAGTTCTTGGCCACCAGCGTTCTGACGCCACTTTGCGCCGTGATCGACAGCGACTGCCGGCGGGAGCTTTCGGGGGTCGTCGTGCAGCTCGAAAGCGGAATCGTCGTCGCTGCTAATAACAAATATACAAATGCATGTTTCACTTCAAATCCTCAACTTCGGCTTGAAGGAATATTCGTTTTTTTCATTGTGTCAATTGAACTGAGGGCCTGACGGGAGGCGCATCCGCCTCGGCCTTCGAGGCTCCAGCCTTCGGGCTTCCGCTACTCAGGGGAGCTCTCTCGAGCTTAGGCCCGGGCATCCTTCATCGTCTGCGATCCGGGCGCATAGATGAGGAGCATGACCGACGAAATCTCCGTGGTGCACAACATCTGATGGTGACGTCGCCCCGTCCCGTTCTTTATACGGCGGAGCGACGTTTGTCCGGCCGGAGCCGGCGTGAGAAAGTCAGGATACTGCGGCCGTGCTATTGCAGCGTGCGCGTCTGGACTTGCTCGGTCGGGTGGGTGCTCGGGGATATGGGGGCAGCGCTGGCTTCCAGGCCGGTCGCCACGACCGAGACGCGGAACCTGCCGTCCAGGCTGCGGTCGAAGATCGCGCCGACGACGATATCGGCGTCGTCCTGTACTTCGTCGCGAATGCGGCTTGCCGCCTCGTCGACCTCGAAGAGCGTCATATCAGAACCGCCGGAGATCGAGATCAGCACGCCCTTGGCGCCCTTCATCGAGATATCGTCGAGAAGCGGGTTGGCGATTGCCGCTTCCGCCGCCTTCATCGCCCGGCTTTCGCCGGCGGCTTCGCCGGTGCCCATCATGGCGCGGCCCATGCCTTGCATGACCGACTTCACGTCGGCAAAATCGAGGTTGATCAGGCCTTCCTTGACGATGAGATCGGTGATGCAGCCGACGCCGGCAAAGAGCACGCGGTCGGCCGTCATGAAGGCATCGGCGAAGGTGGTTTTTGCGTCCGCGATGCGGAAGAGGTTTTGATTGGGGATGACGATGACGGTATCGGCGGCCTGCCGAAGCGCCTCGATGCCGACTTCCGCCGTCCGCATGCGGCGATTGCCCTCGAACGTGAAGGGCTTGGTGACGACGCCAACCGTCAGGATGCCGGCCGCACGTGCGGCGCGCGCGATGACGGGGGCTGCGCCGGTGCCCGTACCGCCGCCCATGCCGGCGGTGACGAAACACATATGCGAGCCGGCCAGGTGATCCATGATCTCATCAATCGACTCCTCGGCGGCTGCATGGCCAACCTCAGGCAGTGAACCGGCACCCAAACCTTCCGTCACATTCGCGCCGAGCTGAATGCGGCGCGACGCCTTTGAGGTGGCGAGAACCTGGGCGTCCGTATTTGCGGCGACGAACTCGACGCCCGCCAGCTTTTCCGCAATCATGTTATTGATGGCGTTGCCGCCGCCCCCGCCGACGCCGATAACCGTAATATGCGGCCGTAGTCCCGAAATGCCGCTCTTGGCGTCCGTCATCGCACTCTCCTTTGATGCAATCTTGCGCCGCGCCCTCGTCGCGGACAGCGAATCGACAGTGAGGATAAACGCGCAACAAGGCGGAGGCGAGGCGAAAGACGTCCGGGGCGGCGACACACCTGTGATTGTTGCCCTGATGAAGTTTGCCACCACGCTCTTGCGGATTTCGATCAGAAGCTTCGAGATGAGTGTGAACCAAAGGCCTGCCTCGGTGTTTACAGACATGCCTCACTTCTCCGAAAGGACCGACCGATGCAAAGAGTTCTCCTATCTGGCATTGTCCTTGCCGCGCTTACCGGCTCCACCTTCGCACAACAATCGCCACCTCCACCTTCCGCCGCAACGCCACCCACCGCGACCGAGCCTAGCTCGCCTCCGCCGCCGCCAGCCCCGCCGGCTCAGCCCGCTCCCGATGATGACGAGCGGATGATGGGCAGCCCGAATGCACGGTCCGGAGATCGCCCGGACTACCGGTGGCACGGTTCGAAAGGCGACATGGGTTTCCGAGATTTCCGCGGCCATCGCATGCCGCGGCCGTCGAAGGCCGCCCATTTCCAAATTGAGGACGGAAACACACGGATCGATCTGAAATGCGCCGAGGACGAACCGATGAAAGCCTGTTCCGACCTGCTGCTGGAGGTGATTGATCGCCTGCAGGGCCAGAACTAGCCTTTTTCGGCAGTCGCGTTTGCCGACCGGCGAAGGCAACTGATCGCTACTGCTCGAACTCGATGCAGCGGACGTTGCCGCGTGGTTGAAACCCTTGACCGCCCAAGCCTCGCGCCAGCTTCGGTTTCTTGTCGGAGGGCGAGGGTGAGATGCGGGATGCGTCGACCGGAACCGTGTTCAGCCGTGCGCCGCCCGCCAAGCGGCCGGTGGCTGAGCGAAGGCGCGGGAGAAGGCGCGGTTGAAGGCAGCTTCGGTGGCGTAGCCGGCGTCATAGGCGATCGCTGCAATCGGCTGGCTTGTCGTGGCCAGTGCCACGCTTGCCAGATAGAGCCGCCAGTCTCTGATATAGCGGATCGGCGATGTCGCAAGCATCGTTTGAAAGCGTTCGGCGAGCGCGCTGCGCGACGATCCCGATGCTGCGGCCAGCAGCTCCAGCGACCAGTCACGCCTGGGATCGTCGTGGATTAGGGAGAGGCAGCGCGAGAGCGCAGGGTCGGCCAGCGCTGCCAGCAAGCCAATCGCGTGGGGTTTGGCCATCATGATCTGATGGCGCAGGATCTCGATGAAGATGATTTCGGTCAACCGCGGCAGCATCGAGATGCCGCCGGCGCGCGGGCTATCGACCTCCTCGACCATCTGGCGGATAGTGGCGCGCAGCCAGTCGCGATCATTGGCCGCCCGCGTCCTGACATGGATCATTTTCGGCAGCGCCTGGCGCAGCGGCGCAAAGCTCAGCCCATCCCATTGCAGATAGCCGCAGAGCAGCCGCACGCTTTGCGCCGCCTCGCCATAGCGCAGCACCGGAATCTCCCGCCACGGCTTCTGCGGCAAGTCGCGGGTCGGCAGCACCAGCGTGCCATTTTTTCCCACACCCAGCTGATGTCCGGTGCCGAAGGGAAAGACTAGGACGTCGCCGGCTTCCAGATCGGTCTCTTCGTCTTCCGCTTTCAACCAGCAACTGCCCGCCACGACGATATGGAACGGCATGGTGCCCGTAGCCCTTGCCGAGAGGCCTGCAAGCGACGGCGCGGCATCGGTCTGCCAATCGCCAGTCGGCATGAAGCAGAACTGCAGTGATCCCGAAAGACGGATCGTCGAAAGCAGCGCCGACAGCACGTCATCACGGGTGACGCCGCCCTCAGTACCTGGATTTTCGGACAAGGCTTCACGCATTCCGGCCAAATACGCGCGCGGCGCACCCTCCTATCATGGTCGCGTTCAGTCCAAGCAATCTTGAATTCAACTGGGAGAATACTATGCAAAGCCAAAGCGATAAACTGGTCGTGCTCGTCACGAAGGGCATCGAATCCGAACTTTCCTCCGTCGCCTTCACCATAGCCAATGGCGGGATTACCGCCGGGCTCAAGGTTTCGGTGTTCCTCACCAGTACCGGGATCGACCTGGTGCGCAAGAGCGGCCAGCGGATGACGCATGTGCCGCCGCTCGATCCGCTCTCGACATTGATTGAGAATTTCCAGCAGCGCGGCGGCTCAATCTGGGCATGCCCGCCCTGTGTGGCTTCGCGCGGCTATACGCAGGAGGACCTGCTCGATGGCGTCGTCATCGTCGGCGCCAGCGCCATGCATGCCGAGATCAGGCAAGGTGCCGCGACGCTGTCGTTTTGATCAGTCAGACCGGGTGGGAGCATATGCCAGCACTATTCTTGCATTCGGCAATATACTCGTGAGATTGTACACTTATACATGTGATGAAGCGTGATGAGGGCGGTGCGGAGGCTTCAATGACATCCGTGAGGGTCAATGAGCTGATATCGGTGGCGGGGCAGCCCGATGCCGCCGGCCTTGCCGCTTTCGCGGCCGAAGGTTTTGCCGCCGTCATCAATGCCCGGCCAGATGGCGAGGAGCCGGGGCAGCCGGGCAATTTGGCGGAAAAGGCTGCCGCCACCGCCGCTGGGCTTTCCTATAGCTTCGTGCCGGTGAAGGGGAGCGAGATCACCGAGGCAGATATACGCGCCTTTCAGGCGGCGATGGCCGAGGCGAAGGGGCCTGTCGTCGCCCATTGCAAGAGCGGCATACGGGCGCTGACACTTTATACGCTGGGTGAGGTGCTCGACGGGCGCATGGAGCCCGGCGATGTCGAGCTCTTCGGCCAAAGCCTCGGTTTCGATCTTGCCGGCGCGCGCCGCTGGCTGGAGAGGCGAGCGGCGCAGACGGCGGATGTGAAGGCCTTCTTCCATCCCGCCACATGGAGCGTGCAATATGTCGTTGCCGATGCCGCCATGGGACGCTGCGCCATCATCGACCCTGTGCTCGACTTCGACGAGACCTCGGGGGCAACGGGCACGTCAAGCGCCGATGCCATCCTTGCCGACATCGAAAGCCGGGGGCTGGCGGTCGCGTGGATCCTCGACACGCATCCGCATGCCGACCATTTTTCCGCCGCCCATTACATCAAGGGAAAGACCGGCGCGCCGATAGCCATCGGTGCCCAGGTCACCGAGGTGCAGAGGCTCTGGAAGGAGATCTATAACTGGCCGGCTCTCGCAACAGACGGCTCGCAATGGGACCGGCTGTTTGCCGATGGCGACAGGTTCGAGATCGGCGGGCTTGAAGCTCGCGTTATGTTTTCGCCCGGCCACACGCTCGCTTCCGTCACTTATCTGGTCGGCGACGCCGCATTCGTGCACGACACGGTGTTCATGCCGGATTCCGGCACGGCGCGCACGGATTTCCCCGGCGGCAGCGCGGCCGCTCTGTGGAGTTCGATCCAGGCGATCCTGTCGCTGCCAGACGAGACCCGCCTCTTTTCCGGTCACGACTACCAGCCTAACGGGCGTCACCCGCGCTGGGAGAGCACGGTCGCAGCCCAGAAACGCGACAATCCCCACATAGCAGGCAAGGACGAAGCCGCCTACGTGGCACTCAGGCAGGCGCGCGACCGCACACTGCCGAAACCGAAGCTGATGCTGCACGCGCTGCAGGTCAATCTCCGCGGCGGGCGGCTGCCGGAGCCGGAGGGGAACGGGCGGCGATATCTGAAGATACCGCTGGATGCGTTGTAGGGTTGACGGTCGAGAGACACTTTGAGAAAGGAGTTCCCCGTGTCCAAGGACTGGGGCACGCTAGGTTCCTGCGGCATCCCTAGGGCGAAGCCTGAGGGCACGGGAATGCGCAGGCATTATCTCACGATCCGGACCAGAAGATCGTGATCTGGGCCGCACCGCTACATTTGTCGATGATGTCGCCACTGTTGCAGATCGGGGAGGAAAGGCTGTAGCCGCCGCTGGTCGCCTGGTTCGATATCCAGACATCGCCGGCCTGGAAGCCGTTCGGATCGCGATTGACGACCAGTTCCGCGATCAAGTTGCCGGACTGATCCTTGACCCATATCGGCGCATCCAGATACATGCGCGACGTGGCTAGCAGCGTATCCGAGCCGTAGGGCGGCAAGGGCGCCGTGCTCACTCCAGGCAGGAGGCTCGGCCGAAGAAAAGCGCCGCTCCCGTCGATGACTTCATAGCCGACTGTCAGCACATTAGGCGTCTGGTTGCAGATCGTCAGGACGACATTGTGCGTGCCTTCCCAATAGGAGGTGGCAAAGCCCCAACCGTTGCAGGACTGGAAGAAGTCGGACCGAGCAACGCCGTTGCCCCATACATGTTGTTGCATCAAATCGCTGTCGGGATAGGCCTCCCAACTATCCTGCCCCGCGATCCAGTATTTCACCCAGGTACCGCCGCCGCCCGGCGTGACCCACTGCGCTTCGCTCGGTACGCCGTTCACGGGGCTGTCGTCGTTCTGGTAGTAGAAATAGATCTGGAACTTGGCCGGCAGCAGCATCTGCAGGGCGGAGATCTCGAAACCGGGAAGTGAATTGTCGACCAGCGTTGCGGTCTGTCCGGAAGGCCAGCTCAGCGTGTTCGGCCCGGTCGCCATCGACGCGGCATAGAAGGCCTGCATCTTGCCCCAGTCGGAGAGGATGATGGTTTCCATCAGGCCGGCGGCGTCCGTCGTCGATTGGAAGGCCGTCCCAATGTCGTCCCACAATTTGGCGTATGCCACTTGGAACGGGTCCGCCGAAATCGTGGTGCTGACGTTGGCGGCGTTGGTGGCGACGTTAATGCATCCCTCCATCACATTGCCGATGATCGATGCCGTCGATACGGCCTCTTCTCCGCCCGGAACCGCTTCCAGCACGGTATAGAGGATGCCTTCGAAAACCGACAGGATCAGGCCGCCGATGCTCATGCTGCTGCCCTCCTCCAACCCGGCAAGTGTGCCGATGGCGAGCCCACGATCGGTGCAGCTCGTCTGAAGGCTTGTCTGGTAGGCGCGGAATTCGTCGAAGAACTGGCGTACGCTGTCGGCCCGGGTGATCTCGTCTCCCAGCTCGGCCACCACGGCATTCCAGGCGGTCTGGTCCAGCTCCGGCGGGCAGGGCATGGTACTGATCGTCGTGTGCAAATCCGAAAGTGAGATGGTGAGGTTGGCATATTCGCTGCGGATGTCGGCGATGCCGAGGGCGTTCATGATATAGGCATAGACCGAGGCCTCCTCATCCAAGAAAGCCGGGAACGGCTGCGGGCTCTGCATCACGATCGTGTTCAGTGGATTGTCCGGCGCCAGTTGCCATTGGAAACTCGCCGGCGGATCGGAGCCCCCGGCCGCACCGATGACAGCCAACGGCCCCGTTCCCGGCTGCAGCGAATCCGGCTGGCCATCAATGCCGAGGGAAAGGCCGGTGTCCGGATTGCCGATCACGCCGGAAGGGCCGAAGTTCCAGGTCTGGCCGCTCTCAGGGCTGAGCGCCGACTGAATGACGACGGGGCCGCCGTCGCTTTCCGCCGCTCCGAGCAGCAGCGACCGGTTCATGGCGCTGAGAATGCGGCCGTCGCTGGTGATCTGCCACATCGAATTGCTCGAATCCGCCTCGAGCTGCCAGACGATAACATCCGTGCCTGGGCTTTCGTCGGCGCCCTTGACATTCAGCACGAAGGTCGTGCCGTCACCGTCGGTAAGATTGCTGACGATGTAGCGCCAGGCGCTGAATTGCTGCTGGATCGCCTGCATGTTCGGGGCCGTCCACCAGGATTGCGTCGCCGGCGGACCGTCCTCGGCCGGCGAAAGCTGGACCAGCGCTCCCTGGAGCGGCTCGGCCGAGGCTGCCGTTATTACGGACCCGTCCTCGGCGGCGATGGTGCCCTGCGCGGTGAATGACCAGTAGGCGGGCGTCGCCGAGATGACGAGGCCGCTTCCCTCCGGCGACGGAGCGAGATATAGGCCGGAACCGAGCGCGCTCACCACCGAGCCGTCGTCGCCGATCGCCCAGAGCTCGTTATCGGCCCCGCCCTGCCAGCCCCAAGTTATGATCGGCGTTCCGGGTGCGCTGCCGGCGCCCTGGACGTTGAGACCATAGCTGACGCCGTCCGTGCCGGAGGCGGTCTGGATGAAATACCAACTGGTCATGATGGCCTCCGAAACGGTGAGATCTTACAATTCTTCACGGTGAGGAGCCTACAGCCATCGCAGGTGTCTTCAAAATATAATACCATAACGTGTTTCATTTTCGATATGAATGGTTCTCAAATCGCTGCCGTGGTTCTGCGCGCCTTCTCAGGAGGGATGCCGGGTTGCGAGGCGCTGTACTGATATGGTGCAGGTGGTGCCCCCAGGTATTGCCGGCGTCGGCGCCGGGCATTGGAGGCGGGGATTGTTCCGATATCCCGCGGCGGCCTCGTGCTTCCTCCGGCGACGTCCGTGCCTTACAGTCCGTGCCTTACATATTAATCTCGTCGCGATCCGGCCTCGCTAGTCTTTTCGCGCAGTTCGGCTATTATTCCCAGTGGTTGAAGGGAGTCTACGATGCTCGAACGAAATCAGCTTCCCCTGCGCCCTGCCGTGCCTGGTTTGGCGGTCGCCTGGGTTGTCGTCATTGCCGGTGCGAGCGTGGTTCTCAGCCTGTTTTTTGCCTGCGTCACACCCTTCGTGGCGCTTTCGGCGGTTTCGGCGGTTGTGCTGCCGCGGCGGATGGCGGTGGCGGCGGTGCTGCTTGCTTGGCTCGCCAACCAGATGGTCGGGTATCTCGTGCTCGATTATCCCGAGACCTGGGAAAGCTACGCCTGGGGGCTTGCGATCGGGATTGCGGCTTTCGCATCACTTACAGCAGCGCTTTTCGTGCTGCGCCTTGCGGCCGGTCTCACCGTCACGATGTCGGGCGCCTTCCTTGCCGGCTTCATCGCCTATGAGGGCGTGCTTTTTGCCGCAACGGCGGTGCTTCCGTCCGGCGACGGGGCGTTTTCGGCAGCTGTTGTGGCCGAGGTTCTTTTGATCAATTCTCTGGCTGCGGTCGGACTCATCTGCCTGCATGCCGGCGCGGCGGCTAGCCGCGCGCTTGTCGCGGCACAGCCGGCACGGGCACTGCTTTAGGTCTTCGTCTCCACACTTGTCGTCGGTCCAAAACTGCTGCGCGCCTTCCGCAACGGGCCGGCGCCCTCAGCAATGCGCGAAGATGGGTTGAGATCATGGTCGGCAACGGCTATCTGGTTCCGACCCGCAAGCGGACCGGCCGCGAACGACAAGGCGCATAGCTCCCATGATCCCCGATTTTCTCGTCACCCATTCCGGTGGTTTCCATGCCGACGAACTGCTGTCGAGCGTCATCCTGACCCGGCTTTTCCCGCAGGCGCGCCTGATCCGCAGCCGGGCGCCGGAGTGGATCACGCCAGGGCAGGACCGGATCATCTATGATGTCGGCGGAGTTTATGACGCCGATGCCGGCATATTCGATCATCACCAGCGCGGCGCGCCGTTGCGCGACGATGGCCAGCCCTACAGCTCGTTCGGCCTGATCTGGAAACATTACGGCCGCGACTATCTCGCTGCTTGCGGCCTTCCCGCAGACCACGTCGAAGCCTTGCACGGCTCTTTCGATGCGAGCTTCGTGCTGCCGATCGACCTGACCGACAATGGCGCGCTTAGCCCCTCGGGGCCATTGGCGGGCCTGACGCTGCCGGCGCTGCTCGAGACCCTGAAACCGGTTTTCGACGAAGCGGAGCCGGATGCCGACGATCGCGCCTTCCACGCGGCCCTTGCCATTGCCCGCAGTTTCGTCGAGGCCAAGATCGCTCAGAGCGCTGCAAAATTGCGGGCCGAGGCGATCGTTCACGAGGCTATCAAGGCTGCGGGGCAGGGCCATATTCTGGAACTGCCGAGGGGGATGCCCTTCCGTCCTGCTATCGTCAAGGCCGGTGCCGATCACCTGCTGTTCGTCGTCCACCCGCGCGAAAAGGATTGGTGCGTAACCGGCATCCGCCGCGCCGAGGAGGGGTTCGAGCTCAGGGCCGACCTGCCTGCAGCCTGGGCCGGTCTTGCCAATGGAGAGCTGGCGGCGGTTTGCGGCATAGAGGGCGCGAGCTTCTGCCATAACGGCCGCTTCATCGCCGCCGCCAGGAGCCGCGAGGCGGCGCTTGCCATGGCCGAGTTGGCGGTCAAGGAGGCTCTTTCGATCGGGGTGTAGCGGCCGTTATCCGCGTCGGATCTACCTGATATCAAATGCGTTCAGGTCATTCCAACCGTGGAAGCGATTGACTTGCATCCGCGAAGGACTAATCTTCCTGCTATATCAACCACCACCCACACGCGAGAGATAGTGGACGGTGTGAGTGGCTGGCGACCTTGAGGAGGATGAGGTTTGCCATGGATTATCGTGTCGTTCTGCTGATTGGTGCAGCTGTGACTGCCTTTGCTCCCGCTAACGCCGGGGCGCAGGAGGGCGACGCTGCGGCGGGCGCCGTTGTTTTCAAGAAGTGCGCGACCTGTCATGTCGTCGATTCAGATACGAACAAGGTCGGCCCGTCTCTGAACAAACTGTTCGGCAGGAAGGCCGGGACGCATCCCAATTTCGCCTACTCGGCCGGAATGAAGGCGGCCGGCGAAGGCGGTCTCGTCTGGGACGAGACGGTGTTGCGCGAATATCTGCACAATCCGAAGGCGAAGGTGAAGGGCACGAAGATGGCCTTTGTCGGCGTGAAGGACGAAAAGGAGATCACCGATCTCATCGCCTATCTCAAACAATATTCGCAGTGACGGGCAAGAATCCCAGACGGCAATACTCCGAATGACGGGTTCGCGGCCGGCGACGAATGGCTAAATCGCCTCAATTGCGATATTTTCTATCTGTGCGATAATAAACACGGACTTTTTGCGGAATGCGGTTTCACGGGTCAACCTGCTCGAGGAGGAGCGGAAATGGCTGTCGTGCTGATCCTCGTCCTGATTGTCGTCGGCTCCGTGCTGTTTCATGTGCTGAGCCCGTGGTGGTGGACGCCGATCGCGTCCAACTGGACCTATATCGACACTACCCTTGTCATCACCTTCTGGATCACCGGCATCGTCTTCGTGGCGGTGGTTTCGTTCATGGCCTATTGCGTCTTCCGCTTCCGGCACAGGCCGGGCAACAAGGCGCATTACGAGCCTGAAAACCGCAAGCTGGAGGTGCTGCTGGCATCTGGAACTGCGGTCGGCGTCGCGGCGATGCTGGCGCCCGGCCTCATCGTGTGGAACCAGTTCATATCGGTGCCTGCCGATGCCGCATCGGTCGAGGTCGTCAGCCAACAATGGCTGTGGAGCTTCCGTCTGCCGGGAGCGGACGGAAAACTCGGCCGTGCCGAGACGCGCGACGTCAGCCCGGAAAACCCGCTCGGTCTCGACAAGAACGATGCAAGCGGCCTCGACGATGTCATCATCGAGGGCGGCGAGCTGCATCTGCCGATCGGCAAACCGGTGCACATTTTGCTGCGCTCCGTCGATGTGCTCCATGATTTCTACGTGCCGGAGTTCCGCGCCAAGATGGACATGATCCCCGGCATGATCACCTATTTCTGGTTCACGCCAACGCGGACGGGGACCTTCGACATCCTCTGCGCCGAACTCTGCGGCGTCGGCCATCCGCAAATGCGCGGCACTGTCGTCGTCGAAAGCGACGCGGATTATCAGACCTGGCTCGGGCAACAGCAGACATTCACCCAGCTGACGGCGTCGGCTGGGCCGGCGAACTGACGCGACCAGGACGGCCGGAGGCCGCAAGCCGGTTCAGGGAACCAGCGGGGAAAGGGAAGAGAGATCATGGTCGAGATTCCATCCGGCAGCATCCCATCCGCCGAAGTCGAGGATGTCGAACTTTACCATCCACACAGCTGGTGGACGAAATATGTGTTCAGCCAGGACGCCAAGATCATCGCCGTACAATATTCACTGACGGCGATCGCGATCGGCCTGGTGGCGCTGGTGCTCTCCTGGCTGATGCGGATCCAGCTTGCCTTTCCCGGCTATTTCACCTTCATCGATGCCGATCATTATTACCAGTTCATCACCATGCACGGAATGATCATGGTGATCTATCTCCTGACCGCGCTCTTCCTCGGCGGCTTCGGCAATTACCTCATTCCGCTGATGGTCGGCGCCCGCGACATGGTGTTTCCCTACGCCAACATGCTGAGCTACTGGATTTATTTGGTGGCGGTGCTGATCCTCGCCGCAGGCTTTTTCGTCCCCGGCGGCCCGACGGGGGCAGGCTGGACGCTTTATCCGCCGCAGGCGGTTCTCTCAGGCACACCAGGCGGCAGAGACTGGGGCATCCTGCTGATGCTCACCTCGCTGATCGTCTTCATCATCGGCTTTACCATGGGCGGGCTGAACTATGTGGTGACCGTGCTGCAGGGGCGGGCGCGCGGCATGACGCTGATGCGGATGCCGCTCACCGTCTGGGGCATCTTCACCGCGACCGTCATGGCGCTCTTGGCCTTTCCCGCCCTCTTCGTCGCCTGCGTGATGATGATGTTCGACCGCCTGCTCGGCACCAGCTTCTTCATGCCCGCCATCGTCGAAATGGGCACGCAGCTGCAGCATGGCGGCGGCAGCCCGATCCTGTTCCAGCACCTGTTCTGGTTCTTCGGGCATCCCGAGGTCTATATCGTCGCGCTGCCAGCCTTCGGCATCGTTTCGGACCTGATCAGCACGCATGCGCGCAAGAATATCTTCGGCTACCGCATGATGGTCTGGGCGATCGTCATCATCGGCGGCTTGAGCTTCGTCGTCTGGGCCCACCACATGTATGTCAGCGGCATGAACCCCGCCTTCGGCTTCTTCTTTGCCACCACGACGCTGATCATCGCCGTCCCGACAGCGATCAAGGTCTATAACTGGGTGCTGACGCTCTGGCGCGGCGATATCCACCTGACGCTGCCGATGCTGTTTGCGCTCGCCTTCATCGTCACCTTCGTCAATGGCGGCCTGACCGGCCTCTTCCTCGGCAATGTCGTCGTCGACGTGCCGCTGTCGGATACGATGTTCGTCGTCGCGCATTTCCACATGGTGATGGGTGTCGCGCCGATCCTCGTCATCTTCGGGGCGATCTATCACTGGTATCCGAAGGTGACGGGACGCATGTTGAACGACGTGCTCGGCCATATCCACTTCTGGATCACCTTCCTGGGCACCTATGCGATCTTCTTTCCGATGCATTATCTCGGCCTGCTCGGCGTGCCGCGCCGCTATTTCGAGATGGGAGAGGCGGCCTTCGTTCCGCCTTCGGCGCATACGCTGAACATTTTCATATCGGTCATGGCGCTCGTCGTCGGGGCCGGGCAGGTGGTCTTCCTGTTCAATCTGGTCTGGAGCCTTTTCCGGGGCAGAGAGGCGGGCGGCAATCCGTGGCGGGCGACGACGCTCGAATGGCAGACGCCGCAGACGCCGCCGGCGCACGGCAACTGGGGCAAGGACCTGCCTGTGGTCTATCGCTGGGCCTATGATTACAGCGTGCCTGGTGCCGCAGAGGATTTCATTCCGCAGACGGTGCCGGCAAGCGGCGACGTCACACGGGAGCGTCCGACATGAACGTCACGCTGATCTTCCTCGCGGCCATCGCCGCCATCATCATCTGGTGGTTGGCGGGGCAGCGGCTGACCTCGAAGCCCTGGCTCGAAACCGGCTCGGTGCAGCTGCCGGATCACGTCGGCACTGAGCGGCCCGCGCCGGCGGTTAAGATCGGTCTCTTCGTATTTCTTGGCGTCGTCGGTGCCGTCTTCAGCCTTGCCGTCAGCGCCTATTTCATGCGTGCAGCGTCGGCGGACTGGTGGGCGACGCCGGTTCCGCGTCTGCTCTGGGTCAACACGGCGGCACTCGCCCTGAGCAGCGCCGCGCTGCAATGGGCCAGACGCGAAGCGCTGCATGGCCGCGGGGAACGCCTGCGGCCGGCGCTTGCCGTCGCATTTGCTCTTGCCGTCCTCTTTCTCGCCGGACAGATCCAGGCATGGCGCGAGCTGACGGCGGCTGGATACGTGCTGGCCGACAATCCCGCCAACAGTTTCTTCTATATGTTGACCGGTCTGCACGGCCTGCACATTCTCGGCGGGCTGGCGGTGCTGGGTCACACGACCCTGCGCGCTTTCGCGACCGACATCGCGTCGGACAGGCTCAGCCTCAGCGTCGACCTTTCGGCGATCTATTCGCATTTCATGCTTGCCGTCTGGCTGCTGCTGTTTGTGCTCTTTGCCGGGTGGGCGAATGATTTCGTCGATCTCTGCCGCACATTGCTGAGCTAGGGGCGCAACCGGGAGAATTGCAGATGGCACATCCTGTCCAGACACACGGCGAGCCGGGTCTCAGGCCGGTCGGCTTGCGCGGCGTCGCCGCCGATTTCGCCTCGGACCAGCGCGCCTTCAAGACCGCCTCCTGGGGCAAGGCGATGATGTGGATATTTCTGCTCAGCGACACTTTCGTCTTCGGCTGTTTCCTGCTCGCCTATATGACCGCCCGCATGTCGACGCCCGTTGCCTGGCCCAATCCGAGCGAGGTCTTCGCGCTGCATATCGGCGGCCAGGACGTGCCGCTGATCCTGATCGCGATCATGACCTTCGTGCTGATCTCGAGCAGCGGCACCATGGCGATGGCGGTCAATTTCGGCTATCGCCGCGACCGCGGCAGGACCGCCGTCCTGATGCTGCTGACAGCGCTTCTCGGGGCATGTTTCGTCGGCATGCAGGCCTTCGAATGGACCAAGCTGATCACCGAAGGCGTGCGCCCCTGGGAGAATCCATGGGGGGCGGCACAGTTCGGCTCGACCTTCTTCATGATCACCGGCTTTCACGGCACCCACGTCACGATCGGCGTCATCTTCCTCCTCATCGTCGCCCGCAAGGTCTGGCGCGGCGATTTCGACGTGGAGCGGCGCGGCTTCTTCACCAGCCGGAGAGGCCACTACGAGGCCGTCGAGATCATGGGTCTTTACTGGCACTTCGTCGACCTGGTCTGGGTCTTCATCTTCGCGTTTTTCTATCTGTGGTGAGGTCGTCATGAGCGAGACAACAGCGCATGGGCAAAGCCAGACGGTGCATGTACAGGCACATAGCGGGCAGCAGCACCCGATCCGGCTCTATCTCTTCGTCTGGGGCCTGCTCTTCGTGCTCAGCGCCCTTTCCTACATGGTCGATTATCTCGGGATCCAGGGTTATCTCAGGTGGACGCTGATCCTGGTATTCATGATGCTGAAGGCGGGGCTGATCGTCGCCGTCTTCATGCACATGGCCTGGGAACGGCTGGCGCTCGTCTACGCCATCCTGCTGCCGCCGGTGCTGGTGCTGGTCTTCGTTGCGCTGATGGTATCGGAATCGCAGTATACCATCTTCACCCGGCTCGCTTTCTTCGGCGCGACGCCGTAGAACCGGTCTTCGGAACGGAGGTGCGACATCGCCGACTGCCGCCCGCTCAATCCGGACTGCTTCGAACTTTTATCAAAATGTGCCGACATCTCGCCCCGGGGGCGCCTATGGCTGAAATCTTGCTGTTCCATCACGTACAGGGGCTGACGCCTGGAGTGCGCGCCTTCGCCGATGATATCAGGGCTGCAGGCCATATCGTGCACACGCCTGACCTGTTCGACGGACGCACATTCGGAAGCATCGAGGAGGGGCTCGGCTATATCGGCGAGATCGGATTCCACGCTATCCGGGAACGCGGCGTGCGGATTGCCGACGAACTGCCTGCCGAACTTGTCTATGCCGGCTTTTCATTCGGCGTGCTGCCGGCGCAGAAGCTGGCCCAAACACGGCCAGGAGCCCGTGGTGCTCTGCTTTTCTATTCCTGCCTGCCGATAAGCGGCGAATGGGCCTTCGGACCCTGGCCCGATGGTGTGGCGGTGCAGATCCACGGCATGGACAACGACCCGATCTTCGTCGGCGAGGGCGACATCGATGCGGCTCGCGAGATCGTCGCGAAGGTCGCGGACGCCGAGCTCTTTCTCTACCCCGGCGACCAGCACTATTTCGCCGATAGCTCGCTTGCGTCCTATGACGCGGATGCGACCGCGCTCCTCACGGCGCGCGTGCTTGCATTCCTGCAACGCGTCTAGCTGGGCCGGCGGCGGCCAGTTCAAAAGAATTTCTCCTGAAAACGCGTTCTAAAACACGATGGAGGTCGCGTCGCGCGAGGATGTCGGCAATGATGGCACCTATCCGTGACCCCGATCCCGCCAGGCCATGCTGTTCATTCCGCTTCCCTTCGTCGTCGCCCTCCTTCTGCTCATCCTCTTCGTCGTCGTCCTCAGACGCGACGAGGAGGGCCAACCCAACCGGCCGTTTCTGGTGCTGATCCTGCTGAGCGCGCTGCAATCCATCCTCTCCGGCTTGCGTTGGGGCTATGGAATGCAGGTGGTCGGCGTGATCGCTCCCGTCATCGCGGCGACGGTGCCGCCGCTTGCCTATGCCGGCGTTTCCAGGCTGGTGAGGACGAACCGGCGACCCTTGCCGGCGCGCATTGCGCTGCATGCCGTGCCCGCCGTGCTCATACTGCTGCTGGTGGCGTTCTGGCGGGAGGCGATCGACATTGCGCTGGTGCTGATCTTCGTCGGTTACGCCCTGGCGATCCTGCTGCTGATGCGCCCGGGCGCAGATGCGCTTCGGCTTGCGCCTTTCGAGGGAGCGGTGCCGGCTTATCGTGCCATCATCTTTGCGGCGGCGGCGCTTTGCCTGTCGGCCGCGGTCGATACCTTCGTCTTCTTCGACTTCACCTGGGCACATGGCGAGCACGCGCTGACCGTGATCAGCCTCGGCAGTCTCGCCGCCCTCGCCATTCTCGCCACCGCGGCGGCGGCCGCCAGCCGAAGCCGGGCGCCGACCGAAACGGCGGAGGCGGCGGCGAGGCCGGAGGCGAGCGAAGACAAGGCGACGATCGCTATCGTGGACGCGCTGATGGAGACAAGGAAGCTCTATCGCGACGCCAATCTCAATCTCGATCGGCTCGCCCGCAAGGCCGGCATCCCCGCGCGCCAGATCTCGGCGGCGATCAACCGGGCAATGGACAAGAACGTCTCACAATATGTCAACGATTACAGGATCGGCGAAGCCTGCCGCCTGCTTTCGGCCACCGAAAAATCGGTGACCGAAGTGATGTTCGACGTCGGCTTCCAGACCAAGTCCAACTTCAATCGCGAATTCCGCCGGGTGACGGATATGACGCCACTTGCCTGGCGGCAGAAGAAGGCGGAGGGGTAGACTAATACGAGGGTTCGTGAGCCTCGACCTCTCTCCGCCCTCATCCTGAGGCGCCCCGCAGGGGCCTCGAAGGACGAGGGCGGCCACTGGCGTTTCATCGGCAAATGGAGGGCTGTAGCGCCCAGCCACCCGCCCTAGTGGTTCGAGACGGCCCTGTGGGCCTCCTCACTATGAGGGCTGATTGGTGCGCCCTGCGGCTCGGCTCTCGGCGGCAGGGCGCCAGCGTTCGCTGGGTGAGGCAAGCCGTGCCTTCTCTCCGCCCTCATGCTGAGGTGCCCCGCAGGGGCCTCGACGGACGAGGCCGGGCGCTGCCAGGTACACGATCGCGATCGAGGCCGTCCCGGATCGTGTTCGAGGTCGCGATTTCTGCCGGGTCGGCGATGTTGGCCGGTATGAACACGACATCAGAACATGATCGAACCCTTGCCGCCCAGCTGAGATCGCTGTCGATCGAACCTGCGGCCTTCGAGACGGAGCTGCCGGAGCCTCGTGCCCAGCGGCGCATGATCCATGGCGCTATGTTCGTCCTTGCGGCGACGGCATCGCTGGCGGTCGTCGCTCTCTATGGACCTCGGACGCTGGAGCGTATCGAAGCTGCGATTGCGGGTGGGGCGGGCGACCACCCTGCGATATCCGCTCATGAGGTGCCGGCCAGGGGCGGTGCGATCGTCGAGGGAATGCGGCCTGCGGCCGACGATGGGGCGAAGACCAGGGCCGCGCCGTCCCGCGAGGTTACCGGTTCCGGCTACGTCGTGGCGCCCGATGTCGCCACGGTCTTTTCCAAATATGAAGGCCGGATCGTTACGGTTGAGGTCGAGGCGGGCGACAAGGTCGTGGCGGGACAGGTGCTCGTGCGGCTCGATGATGCCGGCGCCCGGTTTGCGCTCCGCGGTGCGGAGATATCGGAGCGGGCGGCGAAGCTGGCGCTTGATGCGAGGAATATCGCGCGGGTGCAAGCGCGGTCTTCCCTCACGCGCATCGGACGGCTTGCCGGGCGCGATGCGATGTCGGCGCAGGCGCTGGAGGAGGCGAAAACCACTTACGACACGGCCGAGAATGGCGCGGAGCAAGCCCGGCAGGATCTCGCCAAGGCCCGGCTCGATATCGATAGGGCGCGCGAGCAGGTCGAGGCGCTGACCGTGCGAGCGCCGATTTCGGGCACCGTGACGCGACTTGATGCGCATGTCGGCGATACCGTGCTGTCGCGCGAGGACAGCGTGCGGGAGAATGAAAGCCTGCTTGCGATTACCGATACGGCAAACATGGTCATCGATGCGGATGTGGCCGAAGCCAATATCGCGCTGATGCGGCCGGGCCTCTCAGGCGAGGCGGTGCTCGATGGCTTTCCGGGCCAGCCCTTTGCAGTCGAGGTGGCGAAGATCGCGCCGGTCATCTCACGGGAGAAGGGGACGGTGACGCTGCGCCTGTCGCTCACCTCGCCGCCTTCGGGCATGCGGCCTGCGATGGCGGCGCGCATCCGGCTTGTGGTGGGTGAGGAGAGCGCGGGCGCCCTTCACCCGACCTCATCCTCAGGTGCCCCGCAGGGGCCTCGAAGGACGAGGGCGGCCTCTGCGATAGCGACATTCCATCACCAAGGAGCAAAACAATGACCGACAGCCAAGACCCCTTCATCGCGCTCGCCGGCGTCAGAAAGGCGTTCAGGATCGGGACGGAAACGATACCAATCTTTTCCGGCCTCGACCTTTTCATTCCGCGCGGCGATTTCGTCGCGGTCATGGGACCGTCCGGCTCGGGAAAATCGACGCTGCTGAATATGCTTGGCGGCATCGACAGCCCCGATGCCGGGGAGATCAGGATCGGCCGCAGCCGTCTCGAGCAGATGGGCGAGGGATCCCGGGCCGCGTGGCGGGCGCACAGAATGGGCATCGTCTTCCAGTTCTACAATCTGCTGCCGATGCTGAATGCCGCGGAGAATATCGAGCTGCCGCTGCTTCTGAAGCCGCTCGGTCGAAAGGAGCGGCGGGCCCGCGTCGATACCGTCATGGAACTCGTCGGCCTTGCGGGCCGGCAGCGGCAGTTTCCCTCGAGCATGTCGGGCGGGCAGCAGCAGCGCGTCGGCATTGCCCGCGCCATCGTCGGCGATCCCGATCTTCTGCTCTGCGACGAGCCGACCGGCGATCTCGATCGAAGATCGGCCAATGATATCCTGGAGATGCTGAGCTTTCTCAATCGCGAGCTTCAGAAGACGATCATCATGGTCACGCATGATCCCGAGGCCGCCGCCTTCGCCCGGCGCACGCTGCATCTCAACAAGGGGGAATTCGTCAGCGAGGAAAGGGCCGGCCGATGACCTTCTTCGAGCTCATGCGGCGCAATGCCTGGCGCAAGCGGCTGCGCGCTATCCTGCTGATGTTTTCGATCGGCGTCGCCTTCCTGATCTACGGGCTGACGGCGAGCTTCGTTGCCGGCAGCCAGGGAGCGGCGGGCGCCAGCGACAACCTGCTCGGCGTCTTCAACAAGGCAGGCCGCGGGCTGCCGCTGCCGCTTGCTTATCTCAGCCGGATCGCCGCGGAGGACGATGTCGCCGCCGTCGCCTATACCGCGCGCATGCGGGGCTTCGTCGAGGTCGAGAAGAATGTGGTTGTCGTCAGCGCCGTCGAGCCGCAGGCCATTGCGGCGGCCAACGGCGAAGAACTCGGGCTGACGCCGGAGCTGACCGCGGCGCTCGAAGAGGGCGGCGACCGCGTGTTGGTCGGCAGGGCGCTGGCGGAGGCTCAGGGCTGGTCGGTCGGCCAGCGCATCGGCTTTACCGGCCAACTGACCAGGGCCGACGGCAGCCGGAACTGGAACTTCACCATCGCCGGCATCTTCGAGGGCGGCGATGCCGGCACCGACACCTATTTCATGCTGGCTCGCTATGACGCGCTCAATGCCGCGCGTGCGCGCGACAAGGATACGGTCGACGCCTTCGTGGTGCGTCCGCGCCCGGGCGTGTCGCCAGGCATACTGGCGGCGCGGATCGACGCTCTGTTCGCCAATTCGGCGGCGCAAACAAGGACGCAATCGGAAAAGCAATTCCTCGAGGCGTTTCTCAGGCAACTCGCCGATGTCCGCCTCATCGTCAGCCTCGTCGTCGGTGCGGCCTTCGTCACCATCCTGATGATCGCGATCAACACCATGCTGTTTGCCGTGCGCGAGCGTCGTTTCGAGATCGGCGTTATGAAGGTGCTCGGCTTTTCCAGTGGGCGGATCATGGCGCTTGTCGTCGGCGAGACGCTGTTCATCTTCGTTCTCGGCGGCGCAGGGGGGCTCCTTCTCGCCAAGCTCGCGACGCTTTCGATCGGGCCGGAATTCGGCCTCGTTTTCGGCGCGACCCTTCTCATCAAATCTTTCGCCATCATCGCGGGGCTCGGCCTGCTGACCGGGCTGTTGCCTGCGATCAGCGCCATGCGCCTGCCGATCATCAACGCCTTCAGAACGAGATAGTCCAATGTCGTCAGCGCTCAAGCAGATCTTTCTCATGATCAGAGTCAATCTCGGCAGTCTGCCCCGGCGGCTCGCGATCTCGCTGTCGATGGTGCTGTCGGTCACCCTCGTCGTGGCGGTGTTGGCGGGCTTTCTGGCGATGGCGCGCGGCTTCGAGGCCGCGCTTGCCGGCGCCGGCTCGCCCGATATCGCCATCGTTCTCGGCGGCGGCACCAACCAGGAGACGGGCTCGGAGGTGCCGGCCGAAGCAATCCGCAGCCTTGCCGCCATGAGCGGCCATACCGGGATTGCTCGCAACGGAGCAGGCGAGCCGGCTTTGTCGCGCGAAACCGTCGTGCCCGTCGATGTCAGGCAAGGCGACGGCACGGAGCAGACGCTGTCTTTGAGGGGCATGGACGTGACCGGCCCTGCCTTGCGCGAGCGCGCGCGGCTCTCGCAAGGGCGGCTGTTTTCGCCGGGTGCGCGCGAGATCGTTGTCGGCGACCGCATCGCGGACACCTTCCCCGGCTTTGCGGTCGGCGACACGATCCGGCTCGGTGCGCTCGACTGGAGGGTCGTCGGGCAGTTCACGTCGGACGGCAGCGCTTTTGAATCCGAGTTTTGGGCGGATCTGGAGCCGGTGCAGTCGGCCTTCGACCAGCACGGGCAGGTGCAGAGCCTGCGGGTGCGGCTCGATGGCGGAGGCGATCCCTCAACAGCACTGGCGGCCTTGCGCGATCGCCTGTCGTCCTTGCCCGGCACGCCGCTCGCCGCCGTCTCGGAGATCGATTTCTATGCCGGCCAGGCCGAGCGGACCGCGAGCCTCATCCGAGTGTTCGGCTGGCCGATTGCCCTGTTGATGGCGATCGGAGCGACGGCGGGCGCCTTTAATACGATGATGAGCTCGGTCTCCGACCGTAGCGTCGAGATCGCTACTCTGCGCCTCCTCGGTTTCGCCCGGCTGCCGATTTTCGCGGCGAGCTGGGTGGAGGCGGTCCTGCTCTCGCTGGCGGGCGCCGGCCTCGGCGTCCTCGCCTCGAGGCTGGCTTTCGACGGTTGGCAGGCAAGCACGATGGGCGCCAACCACACCAAGATGGCTTTCCAGCTCGAGGTTACGCCTGATGTGATCTTGACTGCCGGGCTGCTCGGGCTCGCGGTCGGCATGATCGGCGGCGCCCTGCCGGCGCTGGCGGCCGCGCAGCTGCCACTGCGTGCGGCGTTGCGGGCGAGGGGGTAGGGTGCTCCTCATTGTCTGTCGCTCGCGCCAGCCTTCCCTTAGGGCGAATCACCTGCTTGCGTAGTCCGAACGAGGTAGACCGGCGGCGTTACAACCGCGATTTATTCGCCCCGAAGTCGTTGATTTCTCGGCCTGGGTTGCAGCTATCTCGACCTGGCCGACATTCGGCCGATTGACTGGGGAAGAAAGCGGAAGGACCTTCTCGCTGCCGCATTGACAACATCTTCTCGCCTTCTTGCCATGGACGGTTGCCCCGCCGCGTTCCGATCAGCCGACCCCGGCCGATCGCGCGGCGACATAGCGATCCGACGAACAGGGCAACATGGCGATATGACAATCTACTATGTGAACTCAGCGACTGGTTCCGACCGCAACAGCGGAACGGGCCAGAACTCGGCTTTTGCGACTTTGTCCAAAGTTGAATCCTTGACGCTGAAACCGGGCGACAGCGTGCTTCTCGCCAAGGGGAGCGTGTTCAACGAGCAGTTCGATATCAAATATTCCGGCAGCGCCGATGCGCCGATCAAGATCGGCAGTTACGGCACGGGCGCGGCGCCTGTCATTCATGGGGGCAATGACGGCGTCCACAGTCTTTACGCCTCGAACATCGTCATCGAGAACCTCAAGATATCAAACACTGGCGGTGCGGCCATCTATGGCGGCAATGTCTCGAATTGGACGGTGCGCAACGTCGAGATCGACAAGGCGGGATCGTCGGCCGAAGCAGGTTCGGTGACCTTTCGCAGCAGCAAGAACATCACGATCGAAGACAGCAAGATCTCGGGCGTCAAAGGCGACGGCATCTGGATCGAAAAGGTCGATGGCGTCAAACTCCTCAACAATACGGTGACCAACAGCCATGGCGCCAGGGCCGATGCCGTCCAGGTGAACGACAGCAGCAATATTCTGATCCAGGGCAATCATCTCGATCAGACGCAAGCCGATAGTTCGAAAGGCGTCATAGCGCTGGTGCGAGCCACCAATGCAGTGATCGAGGACAATACGCTGACCGGCGGCGGCTTCGGCATCAGCGCCCCCGCGGGCAAGAATGTCGCCATCCGCGACAACGACATATCGGGCTTTCACGGTTACAGCTGGTCGTTCGCCATCGGTCTCGGCGATCAGGGTAATAGCAGAGATTACGATATAGCAGGCAACCATATTCATGACGGGGCGTGGGGCGTGGTCGTCACCGCTCCCGTCGACGGCACGAGCTATGTCCGCAGCGGTATCAAGGTCCATGACAATGTCTTCGACGACCTCACGCAGTCGGCGCTGAAAGTCGACCGGCCGGCATCCGGCTCATTCTACAACAATACGATCGAAAGCGGCGTCGACGTCTACAGCATGTCGCCTGCCGTCGCCGACGCGCGTACCTTTTCCATCAGCAACAACCATACAGTCGCCAATGTCGAGACGGCGCTGGCAACGACTGCCACCACGGCGGCGGCAACGACGGACGCGATGGCGGATCCGGCGGTTGTCGCGGTTCATGACAATTTGAAGATCTTCACGGATACGGGCGAGGCCCATCGCGGCAATCTCCTGGAAAACGACAGCTCCGACAATGGAACCCTGGCGCTTCGCCGCTTCGGCGACGAAAGCGTCGGCAAGCACGGCCTGACCCTGACCGGGGAATACGGCACTATCCATGTCGACCGGGATGGCAGCTATGCCTATACGCTCGATGAGACGAAGCTGCCTGCCGATCATGACGGACATGTGAGCGAAACCTTCAGCTACGGGGTCAACGATGGCACCTCGCAGCATAAGGACTGGGATACGCTGACCGTCTTCATCCATATGGATGGCCTGCTGAGCTGAGGGGTGGGCTATCCAGCCCGATCTCTCTCCGACCTGACGCAGAGGCGCCCTGGACGGGCGCCTCCCCCAGCCGCCGTCGCTGTTCGGCCAGCGAGCGCTCGTCGGTATATTGTCCAACTCCCGTAACGTAAATTGTCAGACGTGGCGTTACCGTTCGTTCACCTTTCAGTCGTTGTTTTCTGGATTATTTTCTTAAAAGTTGTATTCCTTGGGATGTAGCCACCGCCAGGCACATCTCGGGAGCGAGGCAGGCCCATTGCCTGTCGCCGCCATAACGGCAATCGAACGCCATCCTATATGGCCTCAGCCCCCGACCGCATCCGATCCACGCGCTGCAGCCGTTTGAGACGGCTGAGCGACAATGCGAGAACAAGGCGATATGACAATTTATTATGTGAATTCAGCGACTGGCGCGAACACAAACGCCGGTACCAGCGAGGACGCGCCCTTTGCGTCGTTCTCGGCGGTGGAAAGCCTGAAGCTGCAGCCTGGCGACAGTGTCCTGCTCGCAGCCGGAAGCGTGTTCAACGATCAGCTCGACCTGAAATATTCCGGCACTGTCGATGCCCCGATCACCATCGGCAGCTACGGCATCGGCGACGCCCCCGTCATCCATAGCCCCAATGACGGCATTCACAGCCTCTATGCGTCGAACATCGTCATCGAGAACATCGCTATCTCCGACACATCGGGCGCGGCTATCTACGCCGGTTATGTCTCAAATTGGACCGTGCGCAATGTCGAGGTTGACCACACCGGATTGTCCAAATCCGGTTCGATCACCTTCCGGACCGGCTCGAACATCACCATCGAAAACAGCACCATCAACGACGTCAACGGCGACGGCATCTGGATCGAGAAGATCAACGGCGTCACTCTTCTCAACAATACTGTCACCAACGCCCACGGCACCGCGGCGGATGCCGTGCAACTAAACGACAGCAAAAACATCGTCATCAGCGGCAATACTTTTGATCAGACCGGGGCGGTGACGCCAAAAGGCGTGCTGACGCTGGTGCGGCCAGTGGATGCGGTGATCGAGGGAAATACGATTATCGGCGGCGGCTTCGGGATCAGCGCGCAGGCCGGCACCAATGTCGCCATCCATGACAATGATATCTCCGGCTATGGCGGCTACAGCTGGTCTTACGCCATCGGCCTGGGTGACCAGGGCGATACCCGCAACTACGATATCTCCGGCAACTATATCCATGACGGCGTGTGGGGCGTGTCGGTCAGCGCAGCCGGCACGACGACCTATGTTCGTGAGGGCATCGATATTTACGGCAACCTGTTCGATGACCTGACGCAGGCGGCGCTGAAGGTCGACCGACCCGCATCTGGATCCTTCCACGACAATTTCATTGCGAGCGATGTCACGCCTTTCAGCATCTCCCCCTCGATCATTGCCGCAGGCACCTTTCCCGTCAGCGACAATACGACCATCGAAGAAGGTGGTGTCACACTTGCAAGCGCCGACAGTCTGGCCGCCACGGATGCCAGCATCAACCTCGTGTCGGACACCGGGCTCACATCCCATGACGGCCTGAAACTCAGCGCCGACAAAACCGCATCAGACAAGGCGGGCGCCCAGCACGACGATCCTGTTGGAGAAAACGGCGTGTCGGATGGAACCTTGCTGCTGCGTCATTTCGGCCAGGCGGCCTTCGAAAAGCACGGGCCGGCCCTTGGCAACGGCGATCACGGCGTCACGATCGAAGCTGCCGATCTCGTCGGCCCGGAAAACGGCAGCGGAATTTTCCATCAAGAGATCGCAGCTCAGCCGTTTCATCATTCACAAGCTGACGCGCCGATCGTCTCCATCCTGCAAGACGGCATGCTGCACTGAGGGTAGCCGGTCCCATCGCCGCTACGACTAGGATGATTTTAGGCCCGGTCGGCCTAAAATCTGAATCCTGTTCTACATTAAAGGGTTCTAGATGCCGTAGCGGCAGGACACTCAGCGGTCGCCGAACAGGCTCCGCAAGACGTCGGCTTCGATTTCCGCACAAATGATCTCATATTCAGCGATGATGGCAGGATCGGCCGATCTATCCTTGCGCATGCGGTCGAGGACGGAGCAGGCTTCGCCATAGGCGCCGCACAATTCGTAGAGATGGGGCCGGCTCGCTGCGGCGGCACGGATCGTCGCCCGCGTGGCCGGCAATCTCATCATCAGCCTGGCCAGCCCCTGTTCGGCGGCATGCCTGGCAATGGGAGCGATGCCTTCTTTTCTGATCATGCGTCATCCCTCGCTGCCTCAATCTAAAGCGTGTCGCGATCTTTCAGATTCGCTTGGCACGCTTCAGGTCTTGTTTTCACGCATGTCTTTATCGCAAAACCGTTGCACACTTTTACGAGACATGCCTGGTGAGGTGCTGCTGTCGAGAGGTAGTACGCAGAAATGCTGCTTCTGGTTTCATCGCTGATGCAGGAAAGTTTCTCGCTCCTGTCAGCTCAGGCGGAAAGGCCGATGGTAATCGTGGCGGAAAGCACGCCGCCATCGAGCTTTTCAAAATCGAATATGTAATCGACAGCGTCCCGCGGAATGAGGCCGTCCTCATCGTTGCGGGTATCGCGGGGAGGGCGTTGGCGATAGTCGGGATGCCCGCCATAGACGATGTCGCTCAGCGCATCGTCTAAATAGATCTGGCTGACGAGAAGTTCCCTGCCTTCGACAAGGATGCGGCAGTGGACATGCGGCGTGCGGCCCTTGTACCACCCGGGATAGACGGTCAAAAAGCTTGCCTGCCCGGCCGCGTCCGTCAGCTGGCGGCCGCGGAAGGCAAGCCCGCTTATCGCCTCGGCATCGTCGAGCGTACACATGTCAGCCGCTTCCCGGCCGGAATAGATGCCGCGGTGATCGGTATGCCAGATGTCGATATCGGCGTTTTCGACCGGTCGGCAATCGGCTGCATGGACAATGCGGACGGCCAGCCGCAAGGGCAGCCCGGCCTTTCCTTCGGTGACGTCCTGACGCTCCGGGATGTCGTTGACATGGCAGGGGCCAAGGGTCTGGGCGACGGTCGCGACGCAATTCGGGCGCGTCCGGAAGAGCGGCGCGGGCAGCTTTTCCAATGCGACGGACCGTGTGCCGCCGCTGAGGAAATCAGTGCCCTTCCAGTCGAATGTCCTGGCGGCCACGGCGATATGTCGCCGCGGCCAGAATGCGGCCGCAGCGACGGATGATGCGACAATGGTCGCACCGCCAAGCATAAGGGTCCGCCTCTTCATCTGTCCTCCCTTGCCGCAGAAGAGCGTGTAAAGCGAATGGACCGGGATTTCGAGTTAAATCCCGGCAATGATCGACGGCAGCGAGACGATCCTCGCACCTCAGATGGCGACCTGTTCGCCGAGCTCGACGACGCGATTTGACGGCAGGTTGAAATAATCGGACGGGTCGATCGCAAAGCCTTCCAACGCCATGAAGATCCGTTCCTGCCAGCCGGGCAGTCCGGTGTTCGGCGTTCTGACGAGGTTGCGGCGACCGAGATAGAAGGAGGTCTTCATGATCTCGAACTTGAAACCCGCCTCCCGGCAGAGAGCCAAGGCCCTGGTGACATCCGGATCGTCCATGAAGCCGAAGGTGATGTCCAGGCGGACAAATCGCGGCGAAAGCTGGCTGATCTTGATGCGTCTGCTGTCGGGGACATAAGGCTCGTCCTCGGTCCAGACGGTCAGGATGACGTTCTGTTCGTGGAGCACATGATTGTGCTTGAGGTTGTGGAGCAGAACACTCGGCGTCCGGTCGGGGACACTGGTCAGAAAGACCGCCGTTCCCGAAACGGTGACCGGCGCATGGTCAGACTTCCGCTCGATCGATTTGATGAAGGAATCGAGGGGGATCTCATTGTTGGCCCGCAGTCTCTTCAGGTAGGCCTGCCCACGGGTCCATGTCCACATCAAAATCATGATCGCCAGCGCCAGGGCGACCGGAACCCAACCGCCGTCGTGGATCTTCATCAGGTTGGCCGCCAGGAACATGACTTCGATGGCGAAGAGCGGCAGCAGAAGGGCGGTGGCGAGCATGAGGGAGTAGCCCCACACGGCCCGCAGGAACTGGAAGGCCAGCATCGTCGAGATGACCATGGTACCGGTAACCGAGATGCCGTAGGCGGTCGCCAGTGACTCCGAATCGCCGAAAGAAAAGATCAGCATCAACACGCCGACCAGCAGCAGCAGATTGACGCTCGGCACATAGATCTGGCCGGTGTTGGTCTCCGAGGTGAATTTGATGCGCAGTCTCGGCAGGAAGCCGAGATGGACCGCCGAACGGGCGAGCGAAAACGCGCCTGTTATGACGGCCTGGCTGGCGATAATCGTTGCCATCGTCGCCAAGATAACCACCGGCAGCAAGACCCAATCGGGATACATCAGAAAGAACGGGTTTGTCGCCGTTTCGGGATGGGCGAGAACCAGAGCGCCTTGACCGAGATAGTTCAGGAGCAATGCCGGAAAGACGAGCACGAACCATGCCGTCTGGATCGGGCGGCGCCCGAAATGCCCGAGATCGGCATAGAGTGCTTCGGCGCCCGTCACCGTCAGAAAGACGGCGCCGAGCACGATCAGGCCGACGGTTCCGGCATGGGCGAGGAACGAGAGCGCGTTGAGCGGATTGAGCGCGGCCAAAATTCTCCAGTCGTCGCCGATATGGATCACACCGCCGACCGCCATCGCCAGAAACCACAAGACCGTTATCGGCCCGAAAAACATCGAGACGGCGGCCGTTCCTCTCGACTGGACGGCAAAGAGAACGATCATGATCGCAGCCGACGCGAGCGGGACGTAGTCAGCGAAGGCCGGGGTGACCAATTTCAGGCCTTCCAGCGCCGACATCACCGAGAGGGCAGGCGTGATCATCGCATCGCCGATGAAGAGGGCGGCGCCGATCAGCCCGGCGAAGAACAGCACCGGCACGTTTCGCCCCATTTTCTTCATCAGGAGGGCGAGAAGCGAGAGGGTTCCGCCTTCGCCGTCGTTGTCGGCCCTGAGAAGAAACAGAACATATTTGAAGGTCACGATGACGGTGAGCGTCCAGACCATCAGCGAAATCAGGCCGATCACCTCCGGCTCGTGGATGCCATCGGCGGCAAAGGGCCTCAGCGCCTCGCGAAAGGCATAGAGCGGGCTGGTGCCGATATCGCCGTAAACGACGCCGATTGCGCCGACGACCAATCCGACAAAGCCGCTCCGGCTGCCGGCGTCACCGGTCTTGTCTGCATGTGTTGAAGTCATGGTTCCCCGCTCATACCGCTTGCTTACAAGCAGAAACATATGCCGCATTGGAGAACGGCAAGTAAATTCGCGCCGATGCAAACTTTTCTTGACGGCTAGCCGCCAAATGCGGGCTGGTATGATGGCCCGGAACCGGCCGGGATGAATCGATTTTCGATCCACAGGCTCGGACTGCCGCCCTCCGTCGCGCTGCTGGCATGACGCAGACGGCAAGAGATCGGACGATGAGACATTGCACGAGCTGGTGCGGGATCTCGATCTTGAGGAGCTGAGTGCGATCTCCGCCACGGCCTGATCCGGTGAGTCTCAAAATCGACGACGTATTACCGTCTGCGCCGAAAGTATTATGTTTATCGGTGGAACTATAAGCCGTGCGGGTGGTGACGGCGCTATGCGACGTCATCCAATGTCGTTTGACGTCAATGGCCCATTCTGCGGCAGAATTCAGGTTTTAGCTGCGATAGGCAGAACTTTCCGAAATGACCTTTTAGAGACAGTATTGCTCTGGAATGCTGCGAGATTATCTGCGCAATTTCGAAAAATTCGCGGAGAGATTGTTTCTAATTACTGACATTATTCGAATATACGTTCCCGACCGCGATTTTTTCTTCGCCACATTTCGAATATTCCAGATTGTCCAAACAATGGTGAGAAACAATGAAAATTATTCTCGTCATGGCCCTCACGCTTTTCGCCATCCCCTGTAAGGCCGATATGTTGCGTACGGCTTCCAGATACGACCGCATGCACGAACGCTCGATCTCTTTCCTCGACATCAATCCCCGCAGAACGTCGTGGTGCGGCGCCTTCCTCGCCTTCATCGCCAAACGATCCTCGCGGCAGCCGCCGGCAAATCCAAATATGGCGGTCTCCTGGAAAAACTTCGGCAAGCCCGTTTTCGCCCGCTCGGCCAGGCGTGGCGACGTGGTGGTGATCCGAAGCGGCAGGCGTTTCCACGTCAGCCTGTTCGACCATTTCGACCAGCGGCGTCAATACGTCTATCTGTTCGGCGGCAATCAATCCAACCGGGTACAGCTGTCGCGTTACCGCGCGAGCTCCGTCATCGCCGTTCGACGATGACAGTGGGCCGCCAGTCACGAAGCGCAATTCTGAGTTCCTTGACGTTCGATCCCAACCTCGATAGCGGCGGGCTCATGGCTTGCGCGCTCTGACATGAAGGAAGATCGGCGCAATGCGTGTGTCGGCAACGAGGGGTTCGGCCAGCGCCACTTCAGCTGAAGCCATGGGTTCGCCGAAGGCTTCTATGACAAGCCCGGCTTCGACGATCATCGACACCCAAGTCGTAAGCGTGCGGTGAAAGCGCGGTATGGAGAATGGTGTCAGCGCCGCCCGTTCGGCTTGAGGTATGGATGAAAAGATCCAGCGCTCGATCCGGCCGTCGCTCTCGTCGAAATACTCGGCGATTTCGACTGCGATCGGCTCGCCTGCCTCGTTGCGGACATTGCGGCGCTTGGGCGGCACGAAACATGGATGCAAAATAGAAAACTGCAGAAAGCCGCTGGATTTGAGGATACGGTGCACGCCCTTCAGCACGCCACGCTGGTCGGCCATGTCCATCATCGACATGAAGGCGGTAACGAAGTCGAAGCTCGCCTCTGGAAAGTCGATGCTCTGGCCGTCGCCGAGCACGTAGTCTATGCCCAGCGGCGCCTGGGTCTCGCTCTCGCGGGCATAGCGAATGAAGGTTGGGGCAATATCGAGGCCCGTCATGCGGGCGCCGAGACGAGCGACGGCGCGGGTATTGGAACCTTCGCCGCAGCCGAGATCGAGTCCTGCCAGGCCCGCGACAGGCGGCAGCATGTTCAGAAAAGCCGGTGTGTTCAGCGCGTCGCGATATTTGTCGTAACCTGCCCTGGAATAGATCGTCCAGGTCTCGGCATTGCTCTCCCAATGGGCGGCAACGTCATTGGCGTTCATGGCTCTCTCCTTGCCCGGTTCGAACGGGCGGCAAGCTATAGTTGCAGTCTATGGGCAATGGGAAGGCGAACGGAACAGGATAGCGGCTACGCCGCCGTGGCATCACCCTCGGCTGACGCTCCTGAACGCAGCGATGATGCTCTCCGCCGCCAGTTCGGCCTGATCCGATGTCGTCTGGAAGTTGGTGACGGAGAGGCGCAGGACGTCGCGGCCGCGCCATTTGGCGCCACCGGCGAAGAGCATCCCGTCCGCCTGGATCTTTTCGATCGTCTTTCGCGTCAGCGCGTTGCTTTCGTCGTCCGGGCGATCGGCTCCGAAACGGATGACGAGCTGATTCAGCGCCACCTCGTTCAGAATGGCGATGCCGGGTTCGCGCGCGAGCCGGTCGGCCATCAGACGGGCCGAGGCGCAGCATTGGTCGACGAGGGCCTCGATGCCGTTGCGGCCGAAATGTTTCAGCATCGCCCAGGTGGCAAAACCGCGGGCGCGCCGCGAAAGCTCCGGCACGTAATGGGAGGGATCACGCTCGCCTTCGCCGGCGAGCGGCAGATAGCTTGCGGCGATCGTCATGGCGCGGCGATGGGCGAGTTCGTCGCGCACGATCGCATAACCGCAATCATAAGGCGTCTGCAGCCATTTGTGGCCGTCGGTCGCCCAGCTGTCGGCCGCTTGGATGCCGCGGCTGAGATGGCTCACCTTCGCCGATGCCTGCGCCCACAATCCGAAGGCGCCGTCGACATGCACCCAGGCGCCTTTCGCCTTCAGAGGCGGAATGAGCCTGACAAAATCGTCGAAAGCGCCGGTATTGATCTGACCGGCCTGAAGAACGGCGATCAAGGGGCCGTCGACCGCCTCGAGTGCGCCGGGAAGTGCCGCCGGGTCGATCCGGCCCATCGTGTCGGTGGGCAGGCGCAGTACACGGTCATGTCCGAGACCGAGGAACTGAAGCGCGGAGAAGACGGTTGTGTGAGCGTCGTCGCCGATCAGCACGGTGATCTCAGGTGCGCCGAACAGGCCGTCGGCATCCGCATCCCAGCCGACTTTTCGCAACACCTCGCCGCGGGCGGCGGCAAGGCAGGTGAAATTTGCCACCGTGGCGCCGGTCACGAAGCCGACCGAGCTTTCAGCCGGCAGTTTCAGGAGGTCGAGAAGCCACCGCGCCGCTATGGTTTCAACGGCTGCCGCAGCCGGAGCGGCGAAATGGTTTCCGGCATTCTGGCCCCAGGCGCTGGTGAGGAAATCGGCTGCGACACCGACCGGATGGGAGCCGCCGATGACCCAGCCGAAAAAGCGTGGACCGGTGGTTGCATGCAGTCCGGGTTCGGCGCCGTCGGAGAGCTGCCGGATGACATCGAGCATATCGGCGCCCGTCGCCGAAAGCGGCTCGTCGAAGACGGCAAGACAGGCGGCGTAATCGCTGCTTGGCACATGGCGGGCAAAGGCTTTTTCCCGAAACCCGGCCGCAAGCCGGGCGGCCTCCTGAAACAGAGTTGCGATTGCCGACATCGGATCCCCCGCGCCAACGGCTGCCGGCCCCTGACAGAACCTCCTCAAAGCAAGCTGTTGACGCAGGCAGTCTAGCCGATCTTGCCGACGCTGTCTTGGCGCTCCTCTGAACAGGCGGGCACCACGACCTATTTGCGAGGCATTCGGTCGGCAATCAGGAAATGGGCAGCGCCGAGATCCTGAGGGCGATTGGATGGGTGCAGGTCCGTTCGTTCCTGTGCGGCCGTCGTCGCTACAGCATATCCCCGAGGCTCCAGTGATTGTTCCAGCGGGCGTCGATTTCGTCATCGACGTTCTGGAAGCGGATGTCGGTGGAGAGGCGCAGGCGTCCGGCGGGATCCTGGTTGGTGGTGGCGGCGTGGATCATGTAGGGCGAATGCAGGACCACGTCACCGGCTTCGTAATCGGCGGCCAGCCAGCGGGTGTCGAAGCGTTCGGCCATGTCGGGCAGATCCTTCGAGACCCAGCCGCCTTCGGCCATATGGCTGTTATAGGCGCTGATCCGCTCCTCCGGCGAGAGATCGCCGCTGCGGCGTCGGAATTCGGCCTCCATGCCCCGCCCGATGGCGTGCGAGCCTTCGAGATAGACGAGGCCACCCATTTCGACCGGGATGTCGCCGATCGGAATCCAGGCAGTCACCAGCCGGTTGGTGCCGCCGCGGAGGTAGACGAGATCGTAATGGGCCGGAGTGGCCGTCGCCGTGCCCGGCTTGGTATAGCGCATCAGCTTGCGCTTATGGAGGTAGGAAATGCCTTGGAGAAAGGCGTCCATGAAGCGCACGAGCGGCGGCTGGGCGCAGAAACCTTCATAGGCGGCCGAGCGGACGATCGACATCAGCCGCCGGTCGGCCAGGCTCCAGTCGACGCCTTCGGCGGCGGCGATGCCGAGAGCAAGATCATGGCCTGGTGCCAGCAGCCCGGTTTCGGCAAGGCGGGAGAAGACCCAGCGGCGAAAATCGATCACTTCGGGGCGCGGCAGGAGGCCCTTCAGCCAGACGTAGCCGTCCTCCTCATAGCGGCGGCGGATGGCCTCGATACCGACAGCCGGGTCGGTCGGCTGAAGCGGGCCAAGCCTTTCCGCCGGGATCGTCCGGCCATGGGCGGCAAGGGAAAGATCGGTTTTTCGCGCCTCGGCATTTGCAGAAATTGACATTTCGCCCACCCATCGCTTGGATTATTGTGTCTCCAAATAGGCGATAAAAAGGACCTGAGGACATGGAGGAAAGTCATAGCTGGACTTTTCGCTCAATATGAGAGCGGCTGAGGCGATTTATCGGTCGCCGCTGGACGCGGCCGGCGGGCTTGCCGTCACCGGGAGCGGCAGACAGCATGCACGCCATGCCGTAATGAGGAGGAAGCTGCCGAGTTTTGCAGTGGTGCTGGTGGAGCGCGGGCAGGGTTTTCTGGAAACCGCCGCTGGCGGGCGCCGGCATATCGGGGCACCGGCGCTCTTCTGGCTCTTTCCCAATCGCCTCCATTCCTATGGGCCGGATGAGGCCGGCTGGGATGAGCGATGGGCGCTGTTCGACGGCTCGTTCACGCGTGATTTCGTGCGCCTGCACCTGATCGCCGAGCGGCAGCCCGTGGTGGCGCTGCGCCATGTCGAGGAGGTGGCGCGGCTCTTCGCATCTCTGCAGGCCGATCTCATCAACGACACCCCTCTCGGTCAGGCCTCAGCGGCATCGGCGCTGCATAACATCGTGATCTTGGCCGCAAAGGAGACGAGCGCTGCGGTGAGCGGACGCCAGGTTGATGCCGGCGACATCATCGAGACGTTGCGGGGGAGGGCGCTACAGCCGCTCGACCTTGCCGCCTTCGCCGTGGAGCACGGGATGTCGCCGGCCACGCTGCGGCGCAAATTCGTGGCTGAGACGGGTTTGCCGCCTAAGGCATTTCAGCTTCGGATCCGCATGGACCATGCCAAGCAATTGCTGGCCACCAGCGATGAAAAGATTGAAACCATCGCCGCCGGGATCGGCATCGACGATCCGTTTTATTTCTCGCGCCTCTTTCACGAGCGTGAAAGTTGCAGCCCAAGCCAATTTCGGGCGCGGTACCGGAGGATGTGAGCGTGTGGAATTAGCCGTTATATGAGGATCCCTCGCGTTAGCCGCGACACGTAGGATAAAATCGATCATTACGTGAGGTGATTTTAAATATTGTTAGCGATTTCCTGCTGTGTCTTTTAATCATTCCGGGTAACTTTAAAATCCATTGCCTTTTCTGTAAGTATCGCTCAAAGATATGGAAATATCATTCGCAGTTCTGTCAATGTCGTTCTGCCAATCAGCGAGGGATATGCACTGAGATATTTTGTTCTCTACGCGCTCGTGTGCTCGACGGTTGGGTTAGTCCTTCTCGTCGTCATCCATCAAATCGCGCCGTTCGACACGGACGGGTCGAACCATTTTGTCGCCGAGCGAATGATCGACGACACTGCGACCGGGACGGTCGGCAGTGCGCCGATCCGGCCGGATGACCTGGTCGTAGGATCAACTCCTGCGCCTGCCCCTCATCAACCGCCCGTTCAGCGGTCCGATCAATGGGACCTCCGGCCAACGAATTCGCCGGCGGAGGATCCATTCAATTCATCGGTTGCACGAAAGGGCGGTCGGGTGGGAACGCCGATGCAGTGAAGCCGAAGTCTGGTAACGCTGCTCATGCTTGTCTCCGGTTGCTGCGACTATCAAAGTGTACAGCCTAAAGAAAACGGTCGGCAATTTCAGGTTGCTCCATGCTTCGGTGCCGGCGACCTGAGGTTGGGCGTCAATACGGCTGCATTGCCGCATCACGATTATCGTACCGGCCTCGATTGCATTGGCCCCAACTGTCAGTATTGACAGTATCGGGTTGATTGCAGGAGGTTGCGATGGATGTGAGCTGTGTGACGATCAGGCTTATTGAGGCAGACGAGGTGGAGACTTTCCGGCGCATCCGCCTGGAAGCGCTTCGTGTGGAACCGTCCTCCTTTGCCAGCCGCCTCGAAGATTGGGAGGCTCTTTCGCAGGAAGAGTGGCGCAGTCGCTTGAATGAGCCGGTGTTCGTGGCGTTCCAGGACGGCGAACCTGTCGGCATAACCGGCCTGCTTCGGCAGCGCTCGAGCAAAATGTCTCATCGTGCGACGATCATCATGGTCTACATCAGCAAGAGCCTGCGCGGGACCGGTCTTGCAGGCAGATTGCTGGACGTGGTTGCCGATCATGCGCGCGCGACTGGGATTCGGCAGCTCGAACTTTTCGTCAGCGCGGAGAACCCCGCGGCAATTCGCTTCTACCAGCGCCAGGGCTTCTCGGAGGTCGGCAGGATTCCCGGTGGGGTGCTGGAGGAGGGCAGGGAGATCGATGACGTGATGATGGCGCGCCGTATCGTCGATTAGGCTTCACACAGGTTTCTTCGCGTAACGGTTTATCTCGCCTCTTGACCTCAACCGCGGTTGGGGTCGCAGGATGCGGCATGAGCGGGAGGTGTGCCATGACGAAAATTCTGAAAGACGAGGATCTGGTCGGCGGCGCTTTGATGTCCATCGCCATCGACGCGCTCGAGGCCGCGTTTCTCGCGAAAGCCTGCAATCGCTTGATCTCTCCGCCTCGGCATCATGTCTCGTTCCCCGATCGAGGCGATCTCGTTTTCACGGTCGGCGGCCTCATGGGCGAGAAACCGATCGCCGGTTTTCGCGTCTACGACACATTCAATGGGGCGGAGCATACGCAAATCGTCGCCGTGTGGTCGGCCGACGACGCCAAGCTCGAGGGCGTCATTCTCGGCGAGCGCCTCGGCAGTCTCAGGACCGGCGCCATCGGAGGGCTCGCCATCCGCCATCTCGGCGCGCCTGATGCCCGGAATATCGGGATCATCGGCAGTGGGGCGCAGGCGCGAACCCAGCTTGCCGCGGCGGCCGCCGTTCGCAATCTCGACCGCGCCCGCGTCTATAGCCGCGACGAGACAAATCGCGCAGCCTTCGCAAGCGAGATGCAGCAGGCCCTGGGGCTTGATGTGGAACCGGTCGACAGCGTCTCGAAAGCCGTTGATGACGCCGACATCGTCATCTGCGCAACCACGAGCCAAACGCCTGTCGTCCATGCCGGGGATTTGAAGCCCGGCGTGCATGTCACCACCGTCGGCCCGAAAACGCTTCAAGGATACGAACTCGGGTTGGATGTCGCCGATGCCGCAGCCGTAATCGCGACGGACTCCCTTGAACAGGCGCGCGCCTATGCTTCGCCGTTTTTCCTCACCGGCTCCGGCAACGATGATCGCATGGCCGATCTTGCCGACATCATTGCCGGGAAAGCGGCCGGACGGCGATCGTCCGAGGAGATAACGCTGTTCTGCTCGGTGGGTCTGGCTGGAACGGAAGTCGTTGTCGCGTCGGCGATACTCCGATCACCAGCCCTCGTCCTTCGGGGCACCTCAGGATGAAGGCTGATCGTGCGGGCAGTGTCTATCCGCCCTTCTCACGTCAAGCCCAGGACGTCCCGCATATTGTATTCGCCGGGCGCGCGCCCTGCGATCCAGCGGGCAGCGGCAAGCGCACCGCGGGCGAACATGCCGCGATCGAGAGCCGAATGCGAAAGCGTGAGAACTTCCTCGGCGGCGGCAAACAGCACCTTGTGTTCTCCGACGAGCCCGCCGGCGCGCAGCACGGCAAAGCCGATCTCGCCGGGCGGCCGCTCACCGGTGATGCCGTCGCGGCCGTGCCGCTCGACGGATGCGAGCGAAACGCCGCGTCCTTCGGCAGCCGCTTCGCCGAGCATCAGCGCCGTGCCGGATGGCGCGTCGATCTTCTTGTTGTGATGCGCTTCCAGGATTTCGATATCCCAACCATGGGCAGGAAGGGCGCGCGCGGCCTGAATAACGAGGCCGACCAGCATGTTGACACCGATCGAGAAATTGCCGGAGCGCAGGATCGGAATGGTGCGCGCGGCCTCGGCGATCCGCTCGACTTCGTCCGGCTCGAAACCGGTGGCGCCGATCACCAGAGCCGGTCCGCCCGCCGCGGCGCATAGACCGGCAAGTTCGGCGGCAGCAGCTCCCGTCGTGAAATCCAGGATCACGTCGGCGGCCGCGATCGCAGCCGAACGATCGATCAACCCGGCGCCCGCGGCGGCCTCACGGCCGATGCCGCCGACGAAGGCAAAATCCGGATCGGCTGCCAGCAGCGACAAGATGGCTCGGCCCATGCGGCCGTTCGGGCCGGCGACGGCTACTTTGATTGGTGTGGTCACGTTCTTTCCTAACTCAGGAGGGTGAGCGCTGGCGGAGGGGTTTTGTCGAGCTGGACGCAAATAAAACAGAGCCATGGTGTAGACAACGAGTAGGATCGGTATTTCCGCGAAGACAGCGATCAGAATGATGCCGGCGCCGGGCCCGGCGCCTTCTCGGGGCTGCCTGGCATCTACCAATTGCCGGGGTCGGCGGTATGATCGATGCTGGCAAACTCGTCAGCTTTATTCCGGTCCAGCGTGACCTCGGTCGTCACCTGCGTCTCGTCGGTGACCGAGTAGGTGTCAGGAATCGGCCCCTTTGATAATTCCTGATACAGAAGCAGAGCGGCCTCCTCGGCGGTATCGGCCTCGATCTCGCGGGTAATTGATACGGTGAACTTATGCATGGCTTCGGCTCCCGATGGTCGCGCAGGCATGGCAGTCTGACACGAGTTTTGTGTTGAAGACACAAAAACCACGCCGCGTAGAATTGGATTCAACTGGCGGCGCCGGGCTCGATTTCTATGCCGGCTCGGACTTCTGCCGCGTTGATTGAGGCCGCGGCTCGATGCGTTGCCAAGGCCAGCGCCGCCGATGCGGCGGCTCGATCCTCATCTGCAGGAAATATTCTGCATAGGCTGGAGATAGACGGTTCGGCTCTTACTTCAGAGGGAGCAGGAAACGAACAGCGAAAGGGGCCCGTGATGGCGAAGAATACGATTTGCGTATGGTACGACAAAGAGGCTGAGGCTGCCGCCCGCTTTTATGCCGCGACTTTTCCGGACAGCGCCGTCGGTGCCGTCATTCGTGCGCCGGGAGATTATCCCGAGGGCAAGCAGGGAGACGTGTTGGTTGTCGAATTCACTGTTGCGGGTATTCCTTGCATTGGTCTGAACGGCGGTCCTACGTTCAAACACAGCGAAGCTTTCTCATTTCAGATCGCAACCGAGGATCAGCAGGAGACCGACCGCTATTGGAACGCCATTGTCGGCAATGGCGGCCAGGAAAGCGAATGCGGCTGGTGTAAAGATAAATGGGGCGTGTCCTGGCAGATTACGCCGCGGGTGTTGACCGAGGCGCTGGCCGCAGGTGGCGACGAGGCAAAGCGCGCCTTTGATGCGATGATGACCATGCGGAAGATCGACGTTGCCGCGATCGAGGCCGCCCGGCGCGGCTGAGCCGGCCCGGCGCGGACGATCGGCGCCCCGGCCGAGGCACGTGCATGGCGGGGTTTTTCAGAACCAGAGATCGCGCACGCAGCGTCCCTGGGAGGGAAGGTCTTCGAATGTCTCAAGCCCATCGAAGTGATCGATGGGCAGGTCGGCGACGAGATCCGGGGGCGCAAGCCGAATGTTGACGGCCATGCGGCGGCGGCCATCCTTTTGAAGCCGCAGGCCGCGCCAGCTCAAGACGCAGGCGCAGGAGGGGCAGAACAGAATTTCGAGAGATGAGTTCTCCCTGCCGGCGCGGGTATAGGAAGCGGTCTGCCCGGTTAGAGCGATACGCTCACCCTCATAGTCATAGGCCCACAGAACGCCGTAGCGTCGGCAGAGGGTGCAGTTGCAGGCGGTAATCGAGCCGGGATCGCCCTCGAGCGTCCAACTCGTCTTGCCGCAATGACATGAGCCCGTCAGCATGCGCGTGCGTTCAACCTCTACGCCTCTTCACACGCCGCATCCTGCCTCAATCGGATAGTGACGGCAATTGGACATTGCGACGTTGCTTCCCGGGCCCGAGCCATCGCGATAACGTCCATTCGATCATCTTGAAATTTCTAATTGAGGTTGAGGCCGGAAGATGATCCCATCCGACCTGGCGTAGTTGAGTCCACGTCTCTTCCCCATTTGCTCCGGGTGGCCAATGTCGATCTCAGATGCGATCTATCGTCCTTTCGAAACCTGGATCAGGCCGCTCGATATTGCCTATCGACCGCTGCCGTCCAAGGGGCCCGTGGCCGTCCTTCTGCACTTCATTTCGATGTTTCGCGGCGTGCTGATCACACTTGCGCTTTGCTCCATGGTGTTCGAGGTGATCAACCTGACGATCGTCTGGGGGCTTTCGGTCATTGTCGATGGCGTGACGCAACAAGGTGCTGCCGCCTTCCTGGAGAAGGAATGGCTGCTGCTTGCTGTCCTCGGCTTTCTGATCTTTCCCGTGATGCCGATCGTTTCGTTCACGCTCAACACGCTGAGTTCGCACACATTGGGCATCGCCATGCCCGCTGCCATTCAGTGGCAAGGCCACAAGGCGGTGGAGCGGCAGGACCTTGCCTTCTTCCATGATCTCTATGCCGGGCAGGTTTCCTCGCGGCTGCAGCAGGTATCGTCCGCCGTCCAGCAGCAGATTCTTGCCGGCTTCCAGACCATCCCGCGCTTCCTGATGCAACTGGTCGGCTCCGTGATTCTGTTGAGCGCTCTGGCCTGGCAGCTTGCCCTGCCGGTCGTCCTATGGATCGCGCTCAACGTCGCATTCACCGCCAGGATCGTGCCTGTTTTCGTCGAGCGTTCGCGCCGCACCGCCAAGCAGCGCAGCATGGTGGCCGGGGCCATCACCGATCTCTATACCAACATGCAGATGATCAAGCAGTTTGCGGCCGAAGACAGTGAGGCAGGCGCAATCCGCCGCATCATTCAGAAGGCCGTGCAGACGCAGCACAGCGAGCAGCGCATCTATCGCTCGTCGGAAGTGACCGTCGTGGTTCTCAACACGCTGCTGTGGCTGGCCATGCTGTCGATCGGATTTTCCGGCCTCGTCAAAGGCTTCCTCACGGTCGGCGAGTTCGTCGGCGCGGTCTACATCCTCAACCGGCTGTCGTCGCAGATCTTCGTCTTCCTGCAGATGGGCCAGCAGATATTCCAGGCGATCGGCACGATCAAGGACGCCATGCCCGTCATGACCACGCCGCCGACGATCAGCGACCGGCCAGATGCGGGCGAACTTGCCGTGCAGCGGGGCGAGATCCGGTTTGAGAATGTCCGCTTCGCCTATAAGTCGGGCAAACCAGTGATCGACGATCTGTCGCTGACGGTGCGGCCGGGGGAGAAAGTAGGGCTGGTCGGCCTCTCCGGGGCCGGCAAGACCACGCTCGCAAATCTGCTCCTGCGCTTCTACGATATCAAGGCGGGCGCGATCCTGATCGACGGACAGGACATCCGCGCGGTCACGCAGTCAAGCCTTCGCCGCGCCATCGGCGTCATCGCCCAGGACGTCGCGCTGCTGCACCGTTCGGTCGGCGACAATATCCGCTACGGCCGGCCGGAGGCGACGCAGGAAGAGATAGAAAGGGTGACGAAGATGGCGAGCGCCGATGCCTTCATCACCGATCTTGCCGACAGCGAGGGCCGCAAGGGCTATGACGCCTTCGTCGGTGACCGCGGCATCAAACTGTCTGGCGGCCAGCGGCAGCGCGTCGCCATCGCCCGCGTGCTGCTGAAGGACGCGCCGATCCTGGTGCTCGACGAAGCGACCTCGGCGCTGGACAGCGAATCCGAAGCCGCAATCCAAGAAAGGCTCAACCTCGTCATGGAGGGCAAGACGGTCATCGCCATCGCGCATAGGCTTTCAACGATCGCCAGGATGGACCGGATCGTCGTGCTCGATCACGGGCGGATCGTGGAAGAGGGCAGGCCGGACGAACTGGTCGAACGCGACGGCCTGTTTGCCCGCCTGTGGAAACGCCAGACCGGCGGTTTCATTCCTGAAGACATCGACGATCCGTTGCCGGCCTCGCCGGCGATCTGATCGCGCACGGCGGTGATGGAAATCGCTGTCATATCTGCGTCCGCTTTCCGCCGTCGTGATCGATATCGATGTTCGGCCGAATGCAAAGGCCCGGATGACGATTGCGAGTCTCGATGCAATTTACCCGCGGGCTATTCCACCAGCCCGAAGATCGGGCCATAGCCGCCGTGCCACGACCAGTCGTTACGTCCCATCGCCGGACTGTAAAGGCCGACGCCGCGTCCGCCATCGAGAAACAAGGCGTCCGGACATTGCAGACGATCGCGGAAGAGCCGCGCGAAATCGTGAAAATTGACACCGTCTTCGCTGATCGCGAAGCGAACGGTCCCGTTCTCGCAGACACCGACACCGCTTCGCCGGGTGCGGTCCGTCGAACCGATGATGAAGATTGGATTGAGCCTGTTGGCGATGACAAGCATCGGGCCGGACTGGGTGGCGAAGCGCGCCTTGGGGGCGAGTTTGAGGAACGCGTCGGTCGGTAGGATACCGGCGCCGGCTTCGCCCAGAAAGAACACGCCGTTCGGCTTCTTGTAGAAATTCGGCACCTGGCCGGCGGCGCGTTCGGCAGCCGCCATATTGGCGGGTTTCAGTTCCCTGCCGTTCTCGACATACAGTCCCAACGGCGAAAAGTCGGCCCGGTACATGCCGGCATTGACGGCGAAAGTCAGCTTTCGCCCTTCGGCGCGAACGGCTTCGGCAAGGCTTGAAAAAGCGCGATAAGGCTCGCCGTCGGCGCCCTTCCAGAACAGACGCAGGTCGACCTTCCCCACTTCCAATGTGCAGACGACGTATTTCGCCTCATCGAAAGTCTCCTGTCCGCATTGCTCGGCTTGCGCGTGGTGCAGGGGCAATAGGGCTGCCAGCATCAAGGCCAGAGCGAGCATGCCAGGTTTCAGATAGGTCATATGGGTCAGGCATCCGATTTGCCGCCGCCGAGCTGGAATCCGATTTCCGCTCCGGCGGCACTGCGGGGCGTGGGAACTCCGTAAATATTGCAATAATCGCATTTCTGTGACCGGCAACCGGCAATTGCTGCTGGGTGGCCTCTGAATGCAAATATGCCGGCGCACTCGCTCCGCCGCGTCGAATGCCTTTTCGATGTGGTATCGGCGCTAACCGGTAGGTGAAGGCAGCGCGCCGATACTCTGTCACCCTCACTTGGTCTCCGGCAAGCAGATGGGGTAGGAACGTCAGCGGCAAAGAGCCCTCTGAAAATTACTACCAGGCGGTACGGGCCGTACCGAGGGCGGTTGTGTGCGAGGATGAAACCTGGGCGACGTGCGCCTTGAGCGACACGACGCAGTTTCCGGGATAGGTGAGCTTGTGCAGCGTCAAATGCTGGAGCAACGCTTCTGCGTCGCGCTTCTCGGTCAGCGGAAATGTCACAGTCATGCAAGTCCTCCAAACGACAAACTGAGCATCTGTAGAAAAGCTAATGCTCAGTTTCTTTTGCGCCGCAACAAGAAAATTTTAATCATAAAATTAAAATCGATTAATTCTGGGTGCCTGATGTTTAATATCGTTTGAAATTCTGCAGCGGCTACCAATCGGGTTGAACGGCGGCAGGAAGCGGTCGATCAGGCTTGCCGCTGCGAGGTTAGGAGCGGTGTCTTCCGTTACGGGCGGCCCAGTTTCTGAGGCGCAATCCGTTGAGCCTGATGAAGCCTTCGGCGTCGTGGTGGTCATAGGCGACCCGCCCTTCCTCGAAAGTGACGAGATCGGCGGAATAGAGCGAGGAAGGGGAGGCTCGGGATATGACCGAGGCGTTTCCCTTGTAGAGCCGGAGCGTGACTTCGCCGCTAACTAAGGCCTGGCTGCGGTCGATCAGGGCTTGCAGCATGTCGCGTTCAGGAGAAAACCAGAAACCGTTGTAGATCAGTTCGGCGTAGCGGGGCATGAGCTCATCCTTCAGATGCGCGGCGGCGCGATCGAGGGTGATCGATTCGATGCCGCGATGGGCGGCAAGCAGGATCGTGCCTCCCGGTGTTTCGTAGACACCCCTCGACTTCATGCCGATGAAGCGGTTTTCAACCAGATCGAGCCGCCCGACGCCGTGTCCCCGCCGCACTCGTTGAGATCGGTGAGCAAAGCGGCCGGCGTCATCGGCCTGCCGTTCAGGGAGACAGGGTCGCCGTTCTCGAAGCCGATCGCGACAATTTCGGGCTGGTCCGGAGCGTCGATGGGATCGACCGTGCGCCGATAGATGTAATCGGGTGCGATCTCCGCCGGGTCTTCAAGGACCTTACCCTCGGTCGAGCTGTGCAGCAGGTTGGCGTCGATCGAGAAGGGGGCCTCGCCACGCTTGTCCCTCGGCACGGGGATTTGATGCCTTGCGGCATATTCCAGCAACTGGGCGCGCGAGCGGATATCCCATTGGCGCCAGGGGGCGATGACCTCGAGTGACGGGTCGAGCGCATTGACGGCGAGTTCGAACCGGACCTGGTCATTGCCTTTGCCGGTCGAGCCGTGGGCGACGGCATCGGCTCCGACCTCCCGGGCGATGGCGACGAGGTGTTCGGCGATCAGCGGACGGGCGATGGAACTGCCAAGCAGGTACTGGCCCTCATAGACCGTGTTGGCCCGCAGCATGGGAAAGACGAAATCGCCGACGAATTCCTCTCTGAGATCGACGATGCGAATGTCTCGAACACCCAGCATCTTCGCCTTGGCGCGGGCAGTTTCGAGTTCCTCGCGCTGGCCGAGATCGGCGGTGAAGGTGACGACCTCGCACCCATAGGTCTCCTGCAGCCATTTGAGGATAATCGAGGTATCCAGCCCGCCGGAATAAGCGAGCACGATCTTTCCTATCTTTCTTGCCATTAGCTCTTCTCCACATCGATACGTGGAACGATAGGCCAAAGCTCACGCAATGAGATTGCGAAGCATCCCTGAAATTGTAAAAGATTGGCATGATATGCCACTAATGAATCTTATGGAGCTATAAAATGTCCGTCACCCTGGATGCGATCGATCGGCATATCTTGCGTGTCCTCCAGCGCGACGGGCGCATTTCGAATGTCGAGCTGGCGAGGGAGGTGGGGCTGTCGCCTTCGCCCTGCTTGCGCAGGGTGCGGCTGCTCGAAGAGGCAGGCATCATCGATCGTTATGTCGCCGTGCTCGACCCCGCAAAGGTCGGCGCGGGGCTGACGGTGTTTGCCCGCGTCTGGTTCAAGACCCAGGATGCCGAGGTGACGCTGCGGTTTGCCGAAGCCGTCCGGCGGTTTCCTGAAGTCATGGAATGCTACCTGACGACGGGCGAATGCGACGCCGTGCTGCGTATCGTCACCGCCGACCTGCACAGCTACTGGCGCTTCCAAGCCGATCATCTGACCCGCATCCCGAGCGTGCTCAGCGTCAAAACAGACGTGCCGATGGAAACGCTGAAGCGGAGCTGCGAGCTGCCGCTGCGGTAGGTGTCGCCGATTCCTCCAGCAATGTGGGTGGCCAGCCCCGCCCTTCGAGGCCCCTTCGGGGCGCCTCAGGATGAAGCTGGAGAGAAGGGCGCGCCTGAGACGGCTGGAGAAAGGGCGTGCGTGGTATTGCCAGGTGGGGCGGGTGGGAGAGAAGGCGCGTCGAATTCCTTGCCGTAATCGGATCGGTTATCCCCGGCTTCGCGGGCAGACGGCGGAGAACCGCCGTCTGCATGCGTCGTTCTGGTTACGCCGTCAACGCGGCGGCGTAATCGGCCGCATAAGTCTGCAGTGAACGCGGGGCGTTGCCGGTCAGCGTCTCAACATCGCCGTTCACGACGGCGGTCCAGCCTTGGCGGACGGGATAGAAGATCGAGGCGAGGAAGCTTGCGTAATCGGCCGGTACACCGGCGCCGGTGAGCATGTCGATGAAGGTTTCGTCGGAGACGGCGTTATAGGAGACAGGCTTGCCAATCGCTTCGGAGAGGATGGCGGCGCCTTGCGTATAAGAGAGCGCTTCCGGTCCAGTCAGATTGAAGGCCTTGCCGTCGAAGGACGAGGAGGTGAGCGCCGCCACGCCGCTTGCCGCGATATCGCGGGCATCGATGAAGCTCGACTTGCCTTCGGCGGCGGGAAGGGCGATCTGGCCGTGATCAATGCCGGGTTTCCAGAAGGTGTGGAAGTTGTCGGAAAACCAGTTCGGACGCAGGATGACGTAAGGCGTGCCTGACTTTTCCAGGGCAATTTCGACCTGGCGATAGGGGATGGAATCGTCGGCATCGACGCCGAACGCACTCTGGAGCACGACCTTGACCTTGCGGGCCGCGGCCGCCTCGATGACCGGCAGCAGCAGGCCTTTGGCATCGGCATGGCCGGAGGCAAGCAGCACATAGGCGCGATCGACGCCATCGAAGGCCGGCCCGAAGGTTTCGGGCTTGGCGTAGTCGAAGACGACGCCCTCGGCGCCTGCCACCGGCTTGCCGGCGCGGGAGGCGGCCTTGACGGCCTCGCCCTTTGCCAGGAGCCCGTCCACCACGTGCCTCCCCACGGTGCCGGTTGCGCCGATAACCAGAATCTTGCCGCTCATGTCATTCTCCATTGGTTTCTATTGGAAACTATCTTTCCATGGGATAGATACAGAGAAAATGGGATTGGAAAAGAGAGCACTTTTTTCTCACCTGGTTTCCTCAAGGAAACCAGGGACAAACCGGGAGCGGATGATCATGCCAGCGCAGGCCTATAATGTTTACGAGGATCGTTGTCCGACGAGGCTGGTACTCGACCGGCTGGCAGACAAATGGGCGCTTTTGATCCTCGACCGGCTGCGGGGCGGGCCATTACGCTTCAACCACATCCGCCGAGAGATCAAGGGCATATCGCAGAAGGTTCTGTCGCAAACGCTGAGAAAGCAGGAGCGCGACGGCTTGATCACACGCACCATCTTCCCGACCGTGCCGGTAACCGTCGAATATGCGCTGACGCCGCTCGGGCGCACCCTGACGGAGACCGTTTCGGCGCTCACCCATTGGGCGGAGAAGAACATGGACGCGATCCTTGCGGCGCAGCGTACCTATGATGAAAGGGATGCTAGTTGACGGGCGAGGCGTCACACTTGTCGGCCCGCGGTGAACGTGTCTCGGCCGGCAGTCAGGATGGCGCCGCGCCGCTGCTATAGCATGATGCCGAAAAGGGTGAGGCGGTTTTCGGACGACATCATGCTCTAACTCTTTAAACAGGGTTCAGATTTTAGGCCGACCGAGCCTAAAATCATCCTGTTCTAGCCCCTCATGCGGTCCTGATCCGGCGTAGGCGTGTTGAGCACCACTGCCATGCCGGCGCAACGACGTAGCCGACGGCCGGGATTGTCGCCAGCCCGATGAGGATGCCAACGAGACCTGAACCGGCCGCCTGAACCAGCCAGGAAAGCACGGCGCCGCCGGCCGGCACCGCATGGGCGATACCTTCCCCGGCATCGTGGAGGAGATGGCTCGGCCAGGCGAGGCCGAAAGTTTCGGCGCCGTGCACGATGATGCCGCCGCCGACCCAGATCATCGCCGCCGTCCCGATCAGGCCGAGCACCTTGAGAAGATAGGGCATGCCCTGCACGAGGCCGCGCCCGAGCATGCGCAGGAGCGCGCCGGCTTGAGAAGGGGAGGAGCGCTGGGCAAGCCAGAGGCCGAAATCGTCCGCCTTTACGATCAGAGCGACGACGCCGTAAACGGCAGCCGTGATCATGATTCCGACCAGGGCGAGAACCAGCGCCTGCATCGCCAGCCCCGACTCGGACAGGGAGCCGAGCGTGATCGCCATGATCTCGGCCGACAGAATGAAATCGGTCCTGACTGCGCTCGCGACTTTTTCGTCCTCGAAGGTTTTGGCATCGACGCTGATCGTCTCGAGCCCCGCCTCGTGTGAATGGGCGGCATGCGGCACGACGAGCTCGTAGACCTTTTCGGCACCTTCGTAGCAGAGGTAGAGCCCGCCGAGCATCAGCAGCGGCGTCACCGCTTGCGGCAGGAGGAGGCTGAGGGCGAGTGCTGCCGGCAAGAGGAACAGAAGTTTGTTCTTGAGGGAGCCGACGGCGATCTTCCCGATGATCGGCAGTTCGCGCGCCGCCGACAGGCCGGTCACATAACGCGGCGTGACGGCAGCGTCGTCGATCACGACGCCGGCGGCTTTGGCGCCGGCTCTGCCCGCGTGAGCGACGACATCGTCCAGGGAAGCAGCGGCCGCCTTTGCAAGCGCGGCAACATCATCAAGCAGGGCAATCAGGCCGACACTCACAAGCAAACCTCTCGTTTAGGGACATGGATGGCGAAAATAGACAATCGGGCGGCAGCCGGAAAGAGGTGCTGCCATGGATGGTTGCGGCGCGCGCTCGATCGAAACATTCTCCGGGGCGGTCGCGAGGGCTTGTCGGAGAGCGGCGGGCTGCAGTTTCGTCAGCCGGTCGATTGGCTTTGATCGCCAGGCCAAACAGCAATGCCGTCGGCTCCGGGCAGCCCGTCGCCGCGACCATCGCCGCGACAGCGGCAGGCGATCCGACAACAGCGACGATAGTATGTTCCATGATCCACTCTCGATATCGGAGCCGCTGGTTCGTTGCCGGATCAGCTCTAGCGGATTTCCTGTCGCGTGCAAGCGAGTTGGGCAGGTCTCATTCGACCTGGATATGAAGATGGTCGTCGTGGCGGGCGGCCCGGCAGCCCTGAAAGCTGACATGGGCGTCGGTGATCCCGAGCGCGTTCTTCAGGTGCGGTTCAATGAAGATCTTCTGCAGACCAAAGCGCGCGACCCCTTCCGTCGTCAGCCAGGCGACCGCCGCCGCGGTGCGCTGCTCCTCGATCCGGTAGGCCGGGAACAATGGCTGCAGCGCATCGAAATTCCAGCGGGTGGTGAGCCAGTCATGGCGACCCGCGCACGGCAGTTCGTCGCCCGGGCCAGGCTCCTCGAAAGCGAAATAACCGATCGGCGAGCGGGTTGCGCCATTCAAGAAGGCGCCATTTGCATCCTTGTAGTAATAGGCGAAATCAAGCTTCTTGCCGTCGGCATGCGAGAGATGCGGCAGCAGCGGGAAACCGTTGACGAAGGGGAAGTTCGCATCCAGCTGGACGGTGACGGTGCCGGGGAATTGCTTGTCCATATGGGCGGCGAGCGCCGCTGCCAGATCGCGAAGCTTGGGCGTGACGTAGTTGCGGTTCAGCGCGCAGTATTGGCGAGCGGACCACGAGCCTGTCTTCAACGCTTGGCAGGCAGGAGAGAGGAACGCGGCCGAATGCCGGTGCCGCAAACTGCGTGGCGACCGTCGCGGCGGCGTAGCACAAAAGGAAGAGCGCGAGCTTGGCGGGAAATCGCCTGAGGCCGCATATTCGCGCGGCGGCGAGGGCGATGAGATAGGCGATGCCGCCGATCTGGGTGAGCAGCGTCAGGATGAGAGCGGCGAGGGCGTGGATGATGAAGCGGAGCACCGGGCGGACTTGCGGAAGGAGGTTGCATTGCCTTAGGCGAGGGAGTGGAGATGTGCAAGGTGGGTGGGGAGTGCGGTTATTTCGCAGGGCCTCGACCTTCAAGCCGGGACCTGCGCGATCTGGCCGGCACCGGCACCGGCACCTAAGAGGTGTCCGCGCTCATCGAGAGAATATCGGATCTTTTAGTGGTCCAGCTGCTTCGACAGTTCGGCAAAAAGCCTGTCGCCGCGGGTGTTCATCTGGAGCAGATCGACCGCGACCGTGATGGCGCGGCGTCCCTCGACGCTGTCGATGTCGAGTTTCTTCTCGCCGCACCATTGCCGAACGGCATCGGTGACGATGGTTATTTCGTGGTCGTCGAGTGAGATGAGCGATAGGAGCAACGTCGTACCCTCCATAAAGCGGCAAGAGCACTTATGATCTCCCAAGCGGTCGCGCCGATGATGCGATGGGCGATGACGCTCACTCTACGCTCATTCCGCAGCAATGCTAGAGCTATTTTGGCGCGGTCGAGCCGGCCGCCCGGCGGGCGCTGCGACCGGCGCATCCAAGGCTGCCGAAGGCGGACGCACGGCCCGTTTTTTGCTATAGTTGCGGGAGCCGCCGTGGATCCCATGGCCTGGCCAATCGAGGCGCAGGTGTGAGATGATCGATGTTCGGGAACGACTCCTCGACAGCAAGATGACCGAGATGGAGCTTGCCCGGTCATGGAGCCCGCGCGTCATCTCCAAGTTCGAAAGCCTGATCCGCAGCGGCGACGATTTCTCGCTCTACCGCATCAATCCGCTGGCTTTTGCGCGCGATCACGCGATCTCCGAGGCCGAAAGCATCGATCTCTTTCTCCATGCGACGCGCAGCGGCCTGTTCGAGATGAGCTGGGACGTCGTGTGTCCCCAATCCGGCATGGTGCTCGACAGTTTTGGCGCGCTGCGGACGCTGAAGACCCACTATGTCTGCGGCCTTTGCGACGTCTCCGGCGAAACCGACCTCGACGACTTCATCGAAGTGACCTTCACGGTGTCGCCGCAGTTGCGCCGGCTGCCGTTTCACGATCCCGGCTCGCTTTCGGTCGAGGATTTTCACTGGAAGGCGCGGTTTCTGAGCGATGCGCGGCTGCCCGGCCAGCAGGCCCGCTTTGTCGATGTCCTCAAGGGGATGGTGCGCGGCCTGACCTTCCTGGCGCCCGCATCCGTCACGACGGTGAGGGCGGAGCTCGGTCCCGGGGCGCTCGCCGGCATTAACGTGCAGACGCAGGCGAGCTTTGCGCTGCCGGTGGCAGGCGAACCTGTGACGGCGCCGACGTTTCTGCGCATCGGATATGACGGGCAGCGGTTCTGTGCTTCGCTGCCGTCGGTGCGGCCCGGCCCCGTCATCGTCGACGTCGAGAACTCGGCGGCCATGCGAGGCTCGCTGCTGCTGATCAACTGGCCGCCCGAGATCCTGGCGCAGACCACCAAGCCGGTCCTCGACTTCGATCCCTATGTATCGGGCGGAATGCTTTTGGCGCGCCAAACCTTCCGGCGGATGTTTCGTTCCGAGCGCGTCGACGAAAGGGAGGGGCTCGGCATCCGCCAGGTGACGCTGCTGTTCACCGATCTCAAGGGCTCAACCGCAATGTACGAACGGCTCGGCGATCTCAACGCCTATGCGCTGGTGCGCGAACATTTCGCCTTGCTCGGCGCCACGGTGCAGGAGCATTCGGGCGCAATCGTCAAGACGATCGGCGATGCCGTGATGGCTGCCTTCTCCCGCCCGGCCGATGCGGTTTCGGCGGCGTTGCATATGCTTGGGGAAATCGAGCGTTTCAACAGCGAACATGGCGATCCCAGCATCATCCTGAAGATCGGCGCCCATTGCGGCCCGTCCATCGCCGTGACCTTGAACGACAACCTCGATTATTTCGGACAGACGGTCAATGTCGCTGCCCGGGTGCAGTCGCTGGCCGATGCCGGCGAGATCTGCATTTCCGAAGCGCTGTTTTCGGCACCTGGTGTCGCCCAGTTGCTTTCCGGCCACCGGCTGGCCGCCTTCGAGGCCCCGTTGCGGGGCGTCGAGGGAACGGCATGCGTATACCGAGTGATTCCGGGTTAGATCTGACGCGAGCAGGCGACCCTTGCGACCGCCTTGCCCGGACGGCCTGAGCCGGCAATTATTTCGCGAGCACGATATGGGTGGCGTGTTCGCTGGCGACATGTTCGGTGACGCGGAAACCTAGGTCCGGTAGGTCGATGCCTGAAAACATCGCTTCGCCTTTGCCGAGCACCACGGGGGCGACGGCAAAGTGCAGTTCATCGATCAGGCCGGCCTGCAGATATTGCCGCACGGTGCTGACGCCGCCGCCGATCTTCACGTCCTTGTCGCCCACGGCGGCCTTCGCCTTGTCGAGCGCTTCCTCGATGCCCCCGGTGATGAAGTGGAACGTCGTGCCGCCTTCCATGACGATCGGCTCGCGCGGGTAATGGGTGAGGATATAGGTCGGTGCGTGGTATGGCGGGTTCGGACCCCACCAGCCTTTCCAGGTATTGTCCGGCCACTCGCCGCGGATCGGACCGAACATGTTGCGGCCGAGGATGAAGGCGCCGAAATTGGCCATGCCGCGAGCGGCATAATCCTCGTCAACTCCTTGCGAACCGTCGTCCTTTCCCAGCATCGCACGGAAGGTGCGGGTATGGAAAAACCATTGAAACATCTCGGGTCCCCGCTTGCCGAGCGGATCCTGCAGGCTCTGTTCCGGACCGGCGCCGAAACCGTCGACGGAAACGGAAAACCCTGCAACGCGCACCTTGGACATGCTCTCCTCCATGTGATTGCAGTTTGAAACTAGTTGTGTTCTCCCATAAGCGATCCTATAGTGCAACTGGTTTCTACAGGAGATGCTTCGTGGATATTGAATTGCGGTCCGGCTGCCCGATCAACCTGACAATGGAAGTGCTGGGTGACCGGTGGAGCCTGATCATCATCCGCGACATCATGTTTGGCAACCGCCGGCATTTCCGCGATCTGCTCAACAATTCGGAGGAGGGCATCGCCTCCAATATCCTGGCGGCGCGGCTGAAACGACTGCTCTCGCTCGGCTTCATCAGCAAGCGGGACGATCCGAGCCACAGCCAGAAAGCGATCTACAGTCTGACGGAGCCGGCGATCCAACTCGTGCCCGTCTTCGCCATGATCGGCGCCTGGGGACGACGTCACCTGCCGGTGACGGAGGATCTCAGCATTCGCGCGCAGCTTCTGGAGGAAGGCGGACAGTCGCTCTGGGATGAATTCATGGAGGATCTGCGGCAGATCCACATCGTCGATCCGGTCGGCGGGGCGAACGGGACGGTGACCTCGCCGGTGCTGGCGCGGCTGACGGCGGCATTTCTGGAGGTGCGGGAGAAGTTGGCGGCTGGGGTGGCGTGATTTAGGCGAAGGGTCGGATGAGGGGGCCGCACGGCACGCCGTTGCTTCCACCTGGCAGCAAAAGCCAATTACGGTCAATCTCCAATTTTCGTTATCGTTCCTTGGGTTGAATTTCGTCTCTACCTCACGAACAAAATGATCAACGGCCCGGCCAGCAGGCTCGCGAGGATGAAGGTGGAGAGGAGATAAGTCTCCAGGAGGCGGAGGATGGATTTGAAATGGATCATGTCGAGGTCCTGAATTGTGGTGCCTGATCCTCGGGTGGAACAATTGCAGCAGCATGACCGGCTGCCTTTCAAGTTCCGCAATGTTGCTGCAACCCTTGCGGCCGAAACAGGGGCGTGAGGGTTGGTTGGGCGATGCGGATTCTGCTGATTGAGGATGAGAAGGAGCTGGCCGAAGCGCTGACTGCGGCGCTCGGCAAGCATGGGATCGTGACCGATCACACGGCGCATCTTGCCGATGCCGTGGAGCTGACGCGGCAGAACCCCTATGATGCGATCCTGCTCGACCGGCGCCTGCCTGACGGCGAGGGGCTGCGCTTCATTCCGGAACTGAGGCGGACCGGCAAGGATACGCCGATCATCGTGCTGACGGCGCTGAACGCGCCGAAGGAGCGGGTGGAGGGGCTCGATCTCGGCGCCGACGATTATCTCGGCAAGCCATTTCTGGTCGAGGAACTGATGGCGCGGCTGCGGGCCGTGCTGCGGCGGCCGCCGAGCCTTTCCGAGCTGAAGATCACGGCCGGGCGGATGGTGATCGATCCCCTGCATTTGAGCGTCACCGTCGGCGATATGCCGCTCGATCTGCCGCGGCGCGAGCTTCTGGTGCTCGCCGCGCTCGCCAGGCGCAAGGAGAAGACCGTGCTGCGCGCGACGCTGGAGGCAGCCGTTTACAATTATGAAGAAGAAATTCAGTCGAACGCCCTCGATGCCCATATATCGCGGCTGCGCAAGCGGCTTGCCGATGCGGGTGCGGAGGTTTCGATCCACAATATCCGCGGCGTCGGCTATCTCATGAAGGAAGAATGATGGGGGCAGGAAGCTCCAATCCATCGCTCTGGTGGCGGCTCAGCTGGCAGCTTAGCCTGGTCTTCGTCAGCGTGGTGACGGCCGTCATCATCGGTCTCTGCTTCTATGGCGCGGCGATCCTCTCTCCGAATGTCGCGCTGGAGGATCATATCACTGCAGTCCTGGCTCCGGCCGGCTCGCTCGATGCCGAGGGACGACTCGAAATAAGGAATACGCTGGAGCTTAACGCGCTCAAGCAGCAATATGACGGGCTCTGGTATGTCGCGGCGACGCCGAACGGCTCCTTTGTGTCGTACGGGACCATTCCCCCTGTTTACGCCGAGCTTGTACGTCTGACCTATTTGTTTGAAGGAGCCGATATCAGGGGATCGGCCGGCACAAACGAGATCGCATCGGTGGAAAGCGTCGAGACCGGTATTGGCGAGCTGCGTGTGCTCTTCGGCGGTGTCGCAGACAAGGGCTGGCCAATTTTCACGCTGATGGGCATCGCCTATCCGATCTATGTACCGCTGCTCGCCATTGCCTTGCCCGCGGTTTTCCTCACCGTTCCCAGGATCGTCCGGAGGGGCCTTGCCAGCGTCAGCGAGGTCGCCCGCAAAGCCTCGGAGATCGAACCGCGCCGCTACGATGCGCGCCTGCCGCTGGACGGGATTCCGAGGGAGATCGCGCCGCTGGTGATCGCCTTCAACGAGGCACTCGACCGGCTGGAAATCGAGTTCCGCAAGCGGCAGCACTTCCTGATGGACGCGGCGCACGAGCTGCGGACGCCGATCGCCATCATGCAGACCAGGATCGACGGGACGGCTGAGGGGCAGGACCGCAGGCGGCTGCTGGACGACGTCGCGCGCCTCGCCGAGACGGCCGAACAGCTGCTCGATTTCGAGCGCAACGGCCAGGCAACCGATCTCCATGAAATGGTCGATCTCGTCGAGATCGCCCGCGGCGTCGTGGCCGATCTTGCGCCGCTGGCGATCGGCGCCGGCTACCAGATCTCGTTTCAGAGCGAGGTCGAGAGCTTGAAACGCAAGGGCAGTCCTTCGGCGCTGCCGCGGGCCGTCAGCAACCTTGTGCGCAATGCCATCGACCATGGCGGCAACCGAGGCATGATCACGGTCGCAGTCTCGGATGCAGGCGGCGGGCGGATCAGCGTCACCGACGAAGGGCCGGGCATTCCGGCCGAGCACCGGGAACTGGTGTTAGAGCCCTTCTACCGGGTCACTCCGAAGAGCACGGGGGCGGGGCTGGGCCTCAGCCTCGTCAGGCAGATCGCCTTGAACCATGGCGGCGAGGTTCGCATCGCGAGCGCTGCCGCCGGCATCGAGGTGGCGATCCAACTCGGATGACGCCGGTTGTTTCCGGCAGCCGATGCTGCCGGAAACGATGTAATGCTGCGGCAATTCTTCGCCGCCAATTTCCCCGCACATTATCGGCGACGGAGGCCATCAGAGTGCGCAGAAATCTTTTTACTTCATCTTTTTCAAAGGCTTCGAAAGCCGTGTCCCTCGCATTGCCGCTGGCGCTGACCGTGGCTGCGGTCGGGTGCAGCTCGGTCCCGCTCAAGGAGAGCGGCACACTCTCCACTTATTCCAATCTCGGCGCGCCGAAGGGCAAGCTTTCGAAATCACGCGCCTATGTCGATGGCCTCAGTCTCGCCCCGATCAAGACGGTCGCCATCGAGCCGACGCGGTTCGGCTTCGCTGCGGCAAGCCGGATCAAATCGCCGGCCGACCGCGCGATGGTCGCCAACGCGCTTGACCGGGCGCTCTGCATCTCCCTGAGCGACAGATACCAGATGGTGGCAGCAGGCGAGAGCGCGGACCTGACGATCCGCTCGATGGTCACCGACATCGTGCCGACCAACAAGACCATGGCGGGCGTTTCCACCGTCGTGACCGTCGGGACGGGCTTTGCGCTGCCGGTCGGCGTGCCGCGCCTGCCGGTAGGGCTCGGCGGGCTGGCAGTGGAAGCCGAGGCGGTCGACAAATCGGGCGCACAGCGGGCGGCGATGGTCTGGGCGCGCGGGGCAAATTCGCTTCAGAACAATCCGCGCGTTTCCGAGGTGGGTGACGCCTACGGCCTGGCTTCGAAGTTCAGCAGCGAATTCTCCCGCATGCTGATCGCAGGCAAGGAGCGGAAGGGATTGGACCTTTCGCTTCCCTCCCGCCAGCGGATGAAATCCTGGCTCGGCGGCAAGCCGAAATACGTCGCCTGCGATGCCTTCGGCCGCGAGCCCGGGCTGGTCGGCGCCGTCGCCGCCAAATACGGCGCGCCGCCGCAATGGACGGAGAAGAAGCCGAAGGCGGCCGTCGCTTATTGACCGTGCTCAGCCAACCCCGAGGCTGGGCGGACGGGACGGACGGAGCCGGGACCGAAAAGCCGTGCTCCGTCCGTCTTTTGCGTTCGGGTGTTCTCTCAAACGAGTGACAACAAAAAGCCCCGCATCTTTATGCGGGGCTTGCTCTGGAACAGGGGTGACAAAATTACCGGCACTGACGGCGCGGGCCGTAGTTCGGCTGGTAGGTGTTGTCATAGGCGCGATACGACCGATAGCGGGCGTAGCAATATTCGGCATGAGAGCTATAGCCACGCGAACTATAGGCGCGGGGTTGCGAGGCGATGATGCCGCCGATCAGGGCGCCGGCCGCCAGGCCGCCGATAATGGCGCCGGTGTTGTCGTGGTGGCGCCGCCATCTGCGATCATAGCGGCGATGCCCGTAGCGGTCGCCACGATAGTAGTCTCGGTCGCGATAGTAGCTGCGGTCACGATAGTAACGGCGATCGCTGTAATGTCTGCGCCTGTCACCATAGCGCGAGCAGACGATCGAGAATCTGCTGCAGCCGACAGTCATGATCCGGGCATCGTTATCCGCCGGCGCCGGCTGGGCCGCCGATTGTACCGGCCTCGGCACGAAAACCGGGCCTGCCGAAGCCGGCGTTCCGGAGAAAGCCGTCGCTATCGACAGGGCAATGATGGCGAATTTGTTCATTTCATTCACCTTGGATAGACGGATGTATAAGGGGATAACGCTAGGGAAGGGTTTTAGTTTCATTCTGGGAATGATGAAGGCATTTCTCGCAGAAATATTCGGCAGGAAGTTCAAATTGAAAGCAGTTGCTCAATGAGATCTTCATGGGCTTGCTGGTTCAATCCTGATGCAACGGCACTCCAGTGCGGAAGGATTATCATGCGGCTCTGCAGGCTTCTCGGCGTTCTCTGTCTCTCCACGACAGTGGCGCTTTCACCTCTTACCATATTTTCTACCGATCTCTCGCCGGCGTTCGCCAAGGGCGGCAACGGAGGCGGCGGCGGTAACGGCGGAGGAGGAGGCGGAAGCGGCGGAGGAGGCGGTGGCGGCAATAGCGGTGGCGGAGGCAGCCATGGCGGCGGGAGCGGCAGCGGCAACAGCGGCAGCCACGGTGGCGGTCGCAGCAACAGCGGCGGCAGCGGAAAGAGCGCGACCCACTCCAGCGGCAAGTCCGAAAGTGGCCGTAGCGCCAAGAGCGCCGGCAAATCGGTCCAGACCGGCCAGGCCGGCAAGGCGAAGTCGGCCAAGCAGACCGTCAGCACGAAGGGCTCGGCCAAGAAGACGACCATCGCCTCGGCGCCTGCGGCAAAGCCCGCGAAGAAGCCGGCGGCCGAGCTCGCCGGTCTCAATTCGCTCAAACGCAACTTCCATGCCCTGATGAATACGGCTGACCCGCGCATGGCGGCGATCTCGGCATTCGCCACCGCCTATGCGCAGTACGAACTGACCAAGGGGGCTGCCCCGCCGGCCGACGATCCCGCTCTTGGCGACGCCGCGCTGGCGGCCGCGCTTGCTTCCGCCACCAAGACCGGCACGGTCAGCCCTGAGGCCTTAAGCTGGGCAAAGGATACGCTTGGCATCGGCACGGCGGTCGGCAAGATTGACCAGATGCGGGAGACCATGGCGGCGCAAGCCCCAGCGGAAACCCCAGCAGCGGGAACCGAAACCGAGACCAGCGAAGCGGTCGACAGCACCGAGACGACAGATCCTGCCGTGACTGCGGAAACGCCGGCAGCCGACACGGGCAGCTCGGAAGAGGTAGCGGGAGCGATCGAATCCACGTCGGCCATCGATCCGACTGAAACCTCGGCGGCCACGAGCACGGAAACCAGCGGCCTCTGATAACGTCAGCAGGGGTCATGGGAAAACGTGCATCCTATCTCGCTCGTAACGAGGAAGGTCAGGGGCGCGAAGAAGAGGGGAGGCCGGGCATGGCATGACTTGCCCGGTCAGCCTCGTTTCCCGCCGGCAAGCAGGCGAAGCTGGGTCTCGTCATGCACACCCTGCCGATATAGCTCGATGATGAGGGCGCCGAGACGATCGGCTTCCGCGCCTGATCTGTCGATATTGAGCCCGCTGCAAAGAGCTTCATGCACACGCCTGCAGACAGCGAGGTCTTCCGAGGCGAGCGGTTCGTCACGCGTGCTGAACAGCTTGTCTGACATCGCAGTCTGCCCTTTTTCGATGCCGTGAATCGCTATTGCGAAAAAAGATAATTTCGCAGGCCTTGCTCTGCAAGATGGGCGAACGTCTGAATTGAAAAAGCAGCGCAACGCTTCAAGATGCTGCAGTGCCATGTGCGCGTCCCCAAAAAAGCGCGGCGTTGGAAACAGGGCACGCGGAGACGCAGGCGAGGGCATGGAGATGCGCTGGTCGACGGCATCAGAATAGGCCTACCTCGCCGCCGGATCCTTGCCGCCCTGCTGCGATAAGCGCAGTTCTTTCAGCCGCTTGGTCTTTTCCCGGCGGGCCCGCTGCTCCGCCTCGATGGTTTCTTTGGCGGCTCGCTCGGTATTTTCAAAACGATCCTGCCGGTAAGCCTTTGATGAGGGTTCACGTTCTCTTTTCATGGCCGCTAAACGCAAATCGGCGAAAACGGTTTCATGCGAAAGCCGTTTTACCGGAAACGGCATGGCCCGCGGGCGCCTCCAGCGCCCGCCGGCCTAGCGTCAGCCCTTGATGAAGGCGAGGATGTCGGGGTTCACGATATCGGCGTGGGTGGTGCACAAGCCGTGCGGGAGTTTCTCGTACACCTTGAGCGTGGCGTTCTGCAGCAGCTTGGACGAGAGCAGGGCGGAGTCGGCGATCGGCACGATCTGGTCGTCATCGCCATGCATGACGAGGGTCGGCACGGTGATGATCTTCAGATCCTCGGTGAAGTCGGTTTCCGAGAACACCTTGATGCCGTCGTAATGCGCCTTGGCGCCGCCCATCATGCCCTGGCGCCACCAATTGTTGATGACCGGTTCCGACACTTTCGCGCCCGGCCGGTTGAAGCCGTAGAACGGGCCGGCCGGCAGGTCGTGGTAGAACTGCGAGCGATTGGCGGCGAGCTGCTGGCGCAGGCCGTCGAAAACTTCGATCGGCAGCCCGCCGGGATTGGCATCCGTCTTGACCATGAGCGGCGGCACGGCGCCGATAATGACGAGCTTGGCAACGCGGCCCTGCGGCTGGCCGTGGCGGGCGACATAATGGGTCGCTTCGCCGCCGCCGGTGGAATGGCCGACGTGGACGGTGTTCCTAAGATCGAGATGCTCGACGACGGCTGAGGCATCGGCGGCGTAATGATCCATGTCGTGACCGTCGCCGACCTGGGTGGAGCGGCCGTGGCCGCGCCGATCATGGGCGACGACGCGGTAGCCCTTCTCGAGGAAGAACAGCATCTGAGTATCCCAGTCGTCAGCGCTCAGCGGCCAGCCGTGGTGGAACATGATCGGCTGGGCGTTCTTCGGCCCCCAGTCCTTGTAGAAAATCTCGACGCCGTCCTTGGTTGTGACTGTGCTCATGTCATGACTCCTTGATTGGGTGGATTGAACTAGACAGACAGTTGCAGGCGTGATCGGCAAGGCCCGGGAGGGTCGTTACGCCAGGGGCCGGAGAACCGCGCCTGCGGGGGTTAAAATTGGCAAGATAATGAAGTGCTTATTGAGCACATCATTGTATTTCATTGATATGACAGCGGTTTGATAGGCTAGTCTTCATGCCGGGTGCCCATCCTTCCAGGCCGCGGCAGCAGGACATGGCGCGCCTTGCCTGCTGCTTCGCGCTGCGAATATTCCTTTTGATACCCCGCATCTCGGTTGCGGAATGCGCCGAGATACGGGCTGATAATGAGCCATTTTATTTCCATTCGTTCAATCTATCTGTCGCGGTAGTTCGATTTATCCTTCCGGCTAGGTTCGCCTTCCCTCCTGTTGCGCCGGGATGCAAGCTCCGCTGGCGCTCACTTGAACGCGGATCGACGCCCAACCATCTAATTCTCTCGAACAGCGCCATGGCCAACGATCGCAATCGCGATTGCTTTGCCGGCGGCGGGACGGCCGTTGCTGCCGCCAGAGGATCAGATCATGGGTTTCATGGACAAGGACATCGCGCCCGGGGATGACGTGGCGCTGATCGATGCCTATTCGCAATCGATCGCAGCCGCAGTCGACAGGGTTGGGCCGGCGGTCAGCCGGATCGAGCGGGTGGGAGGCCGGCAGGGGCATGGGTCGGGTTTTGCCGTTTCGCCCGATGGCCTGATCATCACCAACAGCCATGTCGTCGGCGACGCCAAGCTCGTCCGCATCACCACGCCGGACGAATTCATCACCGAGGGACGTGTGCTCGGCCGCGATATCGATACCGATATCGCTCTTGTTCGGGCCAATGCGAGCACCGGAGCCTGGGCGAGGCTCGGCGACTCGCAGCGCCTTCGCCGGGGGCATATTGCGATCGCGATCGGAAACCCGCTTGGCTTCGAATGGACGGTCACTGCAGGCATCGTCTCGGCGCTCGGCCGCTCGATGCGGGCGGCAAGCGGCAGGCTGATGGAGGATGTCATTCAGACCGACGCGGCGCTTAATCCCGGCAACTCCGGTGGGCCGCTGGTGTCTTCGGGCGGCGAGGTCATCGGCGTCAACACCGCCGTGATCCAGGGCGTGCAGAGCATTGCCTTTGCCGTGGCATCGAATACGGCCAATTTCGTCGTTTCGGAAATCCTCCGCTACGGCCAGGTCCGACGGGCCTTCATCGGTATTTCAGGCGACACGATCGTGCTGCCGCGCCGGGTTGCGCTGGCAGCGGGCACGCTGCAGACGACCTCCGTTCGCATCCGGCGTGTCGAGCCGGAAGGGCCGGCGGCAAAGGGCGGGCTGCAGGAGGGCGATTACATTCTCGCCATCGACGCAAGCCCGGTCGGCGGCGTCGACGATATTGTCAGGCTGATGGACGGCAGCCGGATCGGCAGAGAAACGGAAATCCTGGTGTTCTCCGTGGCCGGCCGGATCGAAAAGAAGATCTTGCTGCCGATGGCGCGGTCATAAGCCGTGGCAGAGTTCGTAACACAAGGTAAGTACATTCGACGTGGCGACGAACACATAACCTTACGTCAGGCGCTGACCGCTTCCTGTTCCGTCCCGGAAAAATCCACCGCCGCGAAGGCCGCCGCCAGCACCTCCGGTCCGGCGCCGGTTTTTGCCGCGTCGGTGGAGAGAATCTGGCGGTAGCGCCGGGCACCGGGCAGGCCGGTGAAAAGGCCGACCATGTGGCGGGCCACGTGCTGCAGCCGTCCGCCGGCGGCGATATGGCGCTCGGCATAGGTCATCATCCGCTCACAGAGCGCCGGCCAGTCGGGTTCTGCCGCCGGCGCCCCGAAGAAGCGGTGGTCGACGTCGGCAAGCACCGCCGCATTCTGGTAGGCTGCCCGGCCGAGCATGACGCCGTCGACATGGGCGAGGTGGCTCGCGGCCTCGTCGAGCGTGCGGATGCCGCCGTTGATGCCGATGAAGACGTCGGGCCAGCGCTGTTTCATCCGGTAGGCGATCTCGTAGTCGAGCGGCGGGATCTCGCGATTCTCCTTCGGACTCAGGCCTTTCAGCCAGGCTTTGCGCGCATGGATCCAGATCGCGTCGGCGCCGGCATCGAGAACGCGCGTGATAAGCGCGGGCAGGGCCTCTTCCGGCTCCTGCTCATCGACGCCGATGCGGCATTTCACCGTCACCGGCGCGGTCGCGACCGCCTTCATCGCCGCGACGCATGCGGCCACCGTCTCCGGCGTCAGCATCAGGCAGGCGCCGAAGGTGCCCGATTGCACGCGGTCGGAGGGGCAGCCGACATTGAGGTTGATCTCGTCATAGCCATAGGGTTCGGCGATTTTCACCGCCTCGGCAAGCTTGCCCGGATCCGATCCGCCGAGCTGCAGCGCCAGCGGATGTTCCGCCACGTCATGGCCGAGCAGCCGCTCGCGCGGGCCGTGGATGATCGCATCGGCGACCACCATCTCGGTATAGAGCAGCGCCTGGCGGCTGATCTGGCGGTGGAAATAGCGGCAATGCCGATCCGTCCAGTCGATCATCGGGGCGACCGCAAAAATCGGCCTTTTCTGCATCATCGAGGTTTTCTTGTTCCTTGTCGCAGGCGGCAGGGCGCTGCACCTGCAGCCCGCCGGCGGGTTATCATAAAAGGCGCATATAACACTTGCCGGTGCGATCGACAAATTCGCAAGCGCAAACGAAAACGGCGCCCCTTGCGGAGCGCCGTTCATGCCGCAGAAAGCGGATATATGACTTACGAAGCCGAGATGTTGACGGCCTTCGGGCCCTTGCCCATGCGGTCCGGCTCGGTGTCGAAGGTAACCTGCTGGCCTTCGCGCAGCGACTGGATGCCAGAAGCCTGCAGCGCGGAAATGTGGACGAAAACGTCCTTTGCGCCGCCGTCCGGCGTGATGAAACCAAAACCCTTGTCCTGGTTGAAGAATTTTACGGTGCCTTTGGTGGCCATTGGGATCGTCCTTTTCCCTTAGTCTGTCTAGTATCCGCGCCCCCGAGGGGAAGCGGACGGCTTTAGCTTTCGCCCCGAATCGATGGGACGAAGGGTCAGTCGGAGAAGTCACGTACGGGGAAAGAACGTCTACGCAGGCGGGTATTCCCGCGTCTCCTTCCGTAACGGAAGGGATTGCCACATCAGTCCAGTCACCGGCATGCTAATGCCCGAGTAGGTGGATTGGTGCCATCTTTTCGGTCAAAAGGCAAGCGACATTATTGTGGCATGCCGTTTGCCGTGACAGGAAATCCCGAAGATTCAGATACTTGACGAAAAGTTGGCAAATCCTTGCATGGCTGTGCCATGGCGGGATCGGCGTGCCGAAACGGAACGAGGCAGTGCGCAACAACCTTGCATTGCTCTTTGCTCGCGCTCGGTGCATGCGCTCTCTTTGCTCACGTGACTGGCACGCCCCTGCTGACGGGCGGAAGAGGGCAGCGCGTTGGGACTGTCGCCGCCTACTGCGCATCCCCCAACAGTGCGGTCAGGCTCCAGGGAGAATCGCCTTTCTGATTGGCGATGTCATCGACCTTCCAGCCGCCGCGTTCGCGCACCAGGGTATAGAAGAGCGTCACCTCTTCGCCGTTTTCGAACTGCACTTCCACCTCGGCCTTGTCGTCCAGCAGGATCGGCTGGCCGATCCGGACGTTGCTCGCTTCGCCGTCCTGGCCTGCAATGACAGGATCGAAATCGACCGCGCCGACATCACCCTCCGGCGTGTTGTCGAGATCGGCCTGGAGAAGCTTGTTCAGGTGGTCGGAAAAGAAGATCGAATAGGGCGAGGGCGCCTCGGCGTCGCTTCTGTCGGTGTCGTAGTTGTAAAGCGCCTTGAGCAGCGCTTTCGGCGTCTTGTAGGTCTCCGCCAAGGCGGGCAGGGCGGCGAAGACCGAAATGGCGAGGGCGAGGATGAATGTGGGCAGACGCATGCGGCTCTCCTCGGGTGGGTGGAGAATCATAGCCGAAATCGGCGTCGACGTGGAGCGGCATTTTCGCAGGGTGTCCGCATGGCCGCCGGCCTCGCCGGTTTTGGGTGGCCCCCGCGACGACCGGCGGAAGAGTCTCACCGGTGGGGCTTGCAAGACTGCTAGCCCCACCGGTGTTGAGGCAAACTGTCGTGCTAGATCAGCGCCTCATGCCCCAGGCTCGATGACATCGGCTCGAAGACGTCCTTCACGGCGAGCGTGAAGTCGTGGCTGGTGACGTTGCCGGCCGCGTCATAGGCTTCGGCGGTGAAGGTCAGGCTGTGGGTGCTTTCGTAGTCGATCGCCGCCTTGGTCTGGATCTTGTTGCCGACCAGCTTGAAGATGCCGTCGGCATTATCGGTCAGCCGCCACTTGACCACGCCGCCTTCCGGGTCAACGGCCGAGAGCAGGCCGACCGAAGTGCCGATCGCGACATTCTCGGAGATCGAGCTGCGCGAGAAGGCGAGCTTGATCGGCGCCTGGTTGGCCGGGGCCTCGTTGACGTCGAGGACGTTGATGGTGATGTCCTTCTCGACCGTGACCTTGCCGTCGGAGACCGCCACCTTGATCGTGTGGGACTTCGCCGTCTCGTAGTCCAGCTCCTTCGAGGTGACGATGCGATTGCCCTTCAGGCGGAAATGATCGCCGGCGCCGTCGATGAGCGTGTAGGTGAGGGCGTCACCATCGGCGTCCTTGGCGCTGAGCAGGCCGACCGTCGTCCAGATCGGCGTATCCTCGGAGAGGGAGGTTTTCGAGAGCTGGATAATGGTCGGTGCGGTATTGTTAGGTTTGAATGTCTCCGTTGCGAAATCGTAGACGCCATCGGCAAACTGCGCGAATTCAACATCTGTCAGCGTGTCCGTTCCGTCCTCGGCGCTGGTCAGGATGTGGTCGCCGTTGTTCACCGCCAGGGAATAGTTGGCGAAATTGCCGGAAAAGATCGCCGTGTCGATGCCGGTGCCGCCGATCAATCTGTCATCGCCGGTTCGGCCGTTGAAGATGTCGTTGCCGCCGCTGCCATCGAAAATATCGTTGCCGTCGGTGCCGAAGAACTCGTCTGCACCGCCGCCGGTCTTGACGTCGATGCCGGAGGTCACGCTGTAAATGTTAGTCGCACGGTTTGCCAGCTCGTCGGAGAGATCGGCATGGCTGCCGTCCGTCAGTACCAGGGAGACGACGTAATTCTCGTAATCCGGTTGGTCGTAGATAACAATCTTGTCGAAGCTCTCGAACTGCGTGGCGGAGCCGACCACGCTGGCGCTTCGGGTTTCAAGGGTCTCGAAGTTCCGGATGGTCAATCCTTCAAGATTGTAGGCTTGCAGCGTATCGATGCCGGCTCCGCCTTCGACTACTCCAGAATTCCCTACGTTGAGAGCGTTCTCCAGGCTAACAATATCTCTGCCGTCGCCGGCATCGATATCGAAAACTTCCCTATCGATGTAAAAGGCACCGTCGACGATAATATCGTCGCCCGCCCCGCCTTTAATCACGTCATCGCCGATATCACCATAAATTTGGTCCTCGCCTTCGCCTCCAACCAGTATGTCGTCCCCGGCGTAACCATAGATGATGTCGTTCCCGGCTCTGCCGTCGAAAGTATCGTTGCCGTCGGTGCCAGTCAGTTGGTCGTCGCCGCTACCTGTTGTGACATCGATGCCGAAGGCGGTGCCGGTGATGGAGACGTCGAGGCTCGCCAACTCGTCGGAGAGGTCGGCATGCGCACTGTCTGCCAATATCAGCGAACGGTGAATGATCTTATCGAAGCTTTCGAATTGCGCTGCCGACCCGGCGATGTCTGGCCCTGCACCAAGAATTTCGAAGTTTCGGATCGTCAGGCCGATCAGATTGGTGGCTTCCAGCGTATCGGTGCCGGCGCCTCCATCGACCGTTCCTGAATCATTGAGGAAGTTTGAGCTCTGCAGGTACACCGCGTCATCGCCGTCACCTGCATCTATGTCGAAGACTTCAGCGTCGGAGGAATCGTAAATCGAATCGTTGCCGACACCGCCTCTGATGACATCGCTGCCAGCGTCGCCTAGGAGGTGGTCGTCGCCGTCTCCTCCAATCAGCACATCATTTCCGACATCGCCACTAAGCCAGTCATTCCCAGCGCTACCGTCGAAAGTGTCGTTGCCATTAGTGCCAGCTAACAGGTCGTCTCCGCCGCCCGTTTTGACGTCGATGCCGGGGGCGGCCCCGCTGATCCTCACAGAGCGGTTTTCCAGTTCGTCGGCGAGATCGGCATGCGCACTGCCTGTCAATGTTAGGTCGACGCCAGCGCTCTCCGTGCCATCCAGATAGACGATCTTGTCGAAGCCTTCGAACTGCGCGGCCGAGCCGGCAACGGTCGCACCCGTCGTTTCAAGTGTCTCGACATTCTTTATCGTCAGGCCGCCAAGCTTGTAAGCTCGCAATACGTCAGCGCCACCACCGCCATCAATTAATCCAGAATAAACAGCGGCACCGCCTTGCAAACTCACTTTATCGTTGCCATCGCCTGCATCGATATCGAAATCCTCCGTAGTGATACTAAAACCATCATTGTCAGTGATCGTATCATCACCCGCTCCGCTGCGGATGACATCGTTTCCAGTGCCTCCGGAGATCTGGTCGTTACCTTCACCACCAGTCAATACGTCATTTCCCGCTCCACCTTTGATCGCATCGCTACCGGCGCCGCCGTTCAGCGTGTCCGCGCCGTCGCCGCCGGAGATGGTGTCGTTGCCGGCGCCCGTCGTGATCGTGTTGTCGCCGCTCGAGCCGTTCACGGCCGCCGAGACTGAGCCCAACTCGCCGGCCAGATCTGCGGCCGAGGAATCGGAGACAGTGAGAGAGACAGGTGCGGAAGGATTGGCTGCGGAGTCGCGGATAACGTCATAAGCTTCGAACTCGGCGCCGGTCTTGGTGACTGTGGCGCCGTTGGTGTCCAGTATATTCAAGGCCATATCTAAAATTACCCCCAGTAGATGCGTTGTACTTCGAAAACTCAGAAATCCGCGGAAAAACTCGTTAACTGGTTCGGCGCAGGACAACCCCACGGGGATCTATGCCAATCATTAATGATGTTTTCAATGAAAAATTGTGATTTTTTCTTGGTTTTTTAACGAAAAACCAAGGCTGAAATACTGGAGGTTAACTTTGAATTTGCAAACCAAAAGTCGTATTTTAGTCTTTTAATTTATACTCCTTCGTGACTTATATAATTCGCGCTCTAGGTGTCAGCATAGCGGTTCAATAAGACCGGCAATCGGCCTGCCGGGCATTCCGGCAAGTGCACAACTGAAGCTTTGTTGACCGGACGGGGTTCCGGAACATAATCAGAACATCCAATATTCTAACGGCAGCGAGGGAGCATGTGCGGACGCATTTTCGTCAAGACATCGCTTGAAGAACTGATCAGCAATTTTCCCTTTGCTGTGAAGGGCGGAGATATCGATGGGCTTGGGAATCGCTTTCCCCGTTGGAACGGCGCGCCGTCGCAGGATTATCCTATTATCATCCGGGACATTGTGCGCGAACCCGATACGTCAGGTCCTATGTTCGTGGTGGCGCGCTGGGGCCTGATGCCCGCCTGGGCCAAGCCCGGCGGCCGCCCGCCGCCGGCCAATATTCGCTGCGAAGGCATCAGCTCCAACGGTATGTCGCGTGCTGCATACCGCTCGCGCCGCTGCCTGGTGCCGATCAACGGCTTCTTCGAATGGAAGGACATTCACGGCACCGGCAGGAACAAACAGCCCTATGCCATCGCCATGAAGGACGGCTCGGCCTTCGCGCTCGCCGGCATCTGGGAGACCTGGAAGGACGAAGAGGGCGTATCCATCCGCAACTTCGCCATCGTCACCTGCGCGCCGAACGAGATGATGGCGGAGATTCACGATCGCATGCCTGTCATCCTGCATCGCGAGGACTACGAGCGGTGGCTGTCCCCCGAGCCGGATCCTTACGATCTCATGAAGCCTTTCCCGGCGGAACTGATGGTGATGTGGAAGATCGGCCGGGATGTCGGTTCGCCGAAGAACGACAGGCCCGACCTCATTGAAGAGGTCGAGGACGATTCCGAGCCGACGCTGATCTAGGGTACTTCCGGCAAGCCGCGGCGGTCTTGCGTCCGGAATTGCTCCGATGTCACCGGCTCGGGCGGGAGCCATTCACGAAACCATGCGGCAAACACATCCTCACGAGGAGAGGACAACGCATGCAAGACGACATCGGAACGCTCCTGCGGTCGTTCCTCAACAATGCCCTTCGCAGACAGTCTCAGCGCCGCATTCGGGATTTCGGCGGCTATCAAATCGGCAAGCGCCGCAACCTGCATGTCATCGAACCGATCGCGCGGGATACGGCGGAATTTCTCTGCACCTATCTCTGCATCAGCCTGCGCGGCGGCGAAGCGGCAAGCAAGGAAGGCGTCGCCTCCGCCATCGCCGCGGCCTTGAGGAATGTCTCCGACGAGCTTGCCTTCAAGCTGACCCGGCACAGTGACGAGGCGTGGACAACCCTCTGTCATTCTGTGGCGGAGTTTCTGGAAGGCTGCCTGCAAATCGACCATAGGCCCTATGACGGCTCCCTGACCGCGCAATCGGACTTTAACGGCTGGAAGAGCTGGGAGTTGATCACCAGCGGCGAGAAGCCGAAGGGCCAATGGCGCCACGCCTGGAAGGAAAAGCCCGGTGACGATTTCATCGGCTTTGACGGCAATGCCTGCATGGGACGGATCTTCAAGATCGACCTGATGGATTCAAGTGAGCGCTGGTATTGGCTGATCGCGGCCGACGGAAGCCCCCGGCGCGGCTGGCCGGCGGCGGGGTATGAAGCGAGCGCGAGGAGTGCGGCCTGTCGAGTAGAGCGGATTTATTTTGCGCTGGCGAAGGGCGAGGAGAGGATGGGTTTTCGGTGAGCAGGAGGCTAGGCCAGCTTGATGAGGCCGGCTTCGGTTGGCCGGAAACCGCAGGCGCGATAGAAGGAAGTCAGATGCGGCTCGAAATCGACATGCAGCCATTCGGCGCCGCGCTCGCGGGCAATCCGCGTGGCTTCCCTGACCAGCTGCGTGGCGATGCCTTGCCGGCGCATGTCGGGGTGAACGCAGGTATCGAGAAGGAAGGCATGAATGCCGCCATCCCAGGCGATATTGACGAAGCCGACGAGCCTGTTGTCGTGATAGGCGCCGATATGGGCGAGGCTGCGGGGCAGGATGCGTGAGAAGTCAGGCGCGGTGGCAGTGTTCCAGGCGGCGGACCAGAGTGTGGTGAGTTCGGCGGACGAGGGGAAGGGGTCGATGCGCAGGTCGGGCATGGTGGGACCGGATTGTCTGTGGCGGCGCTTGCTAGGTTTTTCTGCCGATTGCGGTCACTTCGCAATAGGTTTCATCGCTGCGGCGGGGCAAATTCCTCTGTGCCTTGACACGAGGCCGGCCCCGCTATCCTCCGTCATTCCTGTGCTTGTCACAGGAATCCAGCCACGGCGCGTCCGCGCCGTGAATGACTCTCTTACTAAAAAGGGAGTCTCCCGCGCCCAAGGACTTGGGCGCACTGGATTCCTGTGACAAGCACAGGAATGACGGAGGAGAGTGGGGCGGCGACCGAGGGAGGCGCTGCCGGTCTTTCAGGAGCATTGAAGTTCACCGCCCCGGCCGCCCGGTCTTCCCCTTCGTCCGCCCCTTGCGCTTCTGCTCGCCCGGCTCCTCATAGCTCCCGGCGCCGACGCGCCCTCGCACTACAGGCCGTACGCCGTCATCGCGCTCCGGCTGTCCTTCCAGCAGCGGCGAAAAGTGCTTCGTGCTCTTTGATGCATCCGGCTTTTCCGGCACCCGACCGATCACCGGCTTCTCCGTGCGGCCGACCGTCATCTCGTCGAGGTCGTTCTTGCGGAAGAGGCTCTTGCCGGCGGGGGTGGTCGGGTCGCGGCCCATTTCGTCGAGGTCGGGTTTGCGGAATAGGGGCGTGGTCGTGTCGGTGCCCGGGCCCATGTCGTCGAGGGAGGGGCGCGAGAAGTAGGAGGGTGTGGCCCCCTCATCCGCCCTGCGGGCACCGACCGGGGTCGAGCCGCTTGTCTCGACCCGTCCTCCGGACCCCCGTTGGGGAGAAGGGGACTTGCCGCGGGCCTTTCCTTCCATTGCCTTCGATTCTTCGCGTGCCATCGGGTCGTCCATGACCGCCAGCTCGGCGGCCTTGAGGCGTTTGATTTCGTCGCGGAGGCGGGCGGCTTTTTCGAAGTCGAGGTCGGCGGCGGCGTCGCGCATGCTTTTTTCGAGCGCGTTGAGATGGGCCTGCAGGTTGTTGCCGACGAGGTTGCCGCCGTCGGCGAAGCCTTTGCCGGAGACGCCGGAGATATCGGCGCGGACGTGGTCGCGTTCGTAGACGCTATCGAGGATGTCGGAAATCTTAGCCTTGACCGATTCCGGCGTGATGCCGTTTTCGAGGTTATAGGCCATCTGCTTTTCGCGGCGGCGGGCGGTCTCGTCCATGGCGCGCTGCATCGAGCCGGTGACTTGGTCGGCGTAGAGGATGACCTTGCCGTCGACGTTACGCGCGGCGCGGCCAATGGTCTGGATCAGTGAGGTCTCCGAGCGCAGAAAACCTTCCTTGTCGGCGTCGAGGATGGCGACGAAGCCGCATTCGGGAATGTCGAGGCCCTCGCGCAAGAGGTTGATGCCGACGAGTACGTCGAAGGCGCCGAGGCGCAGATCGCGGATGATCTCGATACGCTCCAGCGTATCGATATCGGAGTGCATGTAGCGCACGCGCACGCCCTGTTCATGCAGATATTCGGTCAGGTCCTCGGCCATGCGCTTGGTCAACACGGTGCACAGCGTGCGGTAGCCCTTGGCGGCGGTCTCGCGGATCTCGCCGAGCACGTCGTCGACCTGGGTGCGGGCCGAGCGAACCTCGACGGGCGGGTCGATCAGGCCTGTCGGGCGGATCACCTGTTCGGCGAAGACGCCGCCGGACTGTTCCATCTCCCAGCTGCCCGGCGTTGCGGAGACGGCGATGGTGTCGGGGCGCATGGCGTCCCATTCCTCGAAGCGCAGCGGCCGGTTGTCCATGCAGGAGGGCAGGCGGAAGCCGTATTCGGCCAGCGTCGCCTTGCGGCGGAAGTCGCCGCGATACATGCCGCCGATCTGCGGCACGGTGACATGGCTTTCGTCGATGAAGACGAGGGCATTGTCGGGAATGTATTCGAACAGCGTCGGCGGCGGGTCGCCGGGGTCGCGGCCGGTGAGATAACGCGAATAGTTCTCGATGCCCTGGCAGGAGCCGGTGGCTTCGAGCATCTCGATATCGTAGCGAGTGCGCTGCTCCAGGCGCTGGGCTTCCAGCAGGCGGCCGGCCTTTTCCAGCTCGGCGAGACGAAGCCGAAGCTCCTCCTTGATCGACTTGATGGCGCCGTTCAACGTCGGGCGCGGCGTGACATAGTGCGAATTGGCGTAGATCTTCACCGATTTCAGGTCGCCGACTTTCTGGCCGGTCAGCGGATCGAACTCGGTGATGGCGTCGATCTCGTCGCCGAACATCGAGATGCGCCAGGCGGCATCCTCCAAGTGGGCGGGGAAGAGCTCGATCGTATCGCCGCGCACCCGGAAGGAGCCACGCGTGAAATCCATGTCCCGGCGCTTGTATTGCTGGGCGACGAGGTCGGCTAGCAGCTGGCGCTGGTCCAGCCGGTCGCCGACCGACATCTGGAAGGTCATCGCCGTATATGTCTCGACCGAGCCGATACCGTAGATGCAGGAGACCGAGGCGACGATGATGCAGTCGTCGCGTTCGAGCAGCGAGCGCGTCGCCGAGTGGCGCATGCGGTCGATCTGCTCGTTGATCGAGCTTTCCTTCTCGATATAGGTGTCGGAGCGCGGCACATAGGCTTCCGGCTGGTAATAATCATAGTAGGAAACGAAATATTCCACCGCATTGTCGGGGAAGAAGTTCTTGAATTCGGAATAGAGCTGGGCGGCCAGCGTCTTGTTCGGCGCCAGGATGACCGCCGGGCGCTGCGTCGCCTCGATCACCTTGGCCATGGTGAAGGTCTTGCCGGAGCCGGTGACGCCGAGCAGCACCTGGCTGCGGTCGCCATTCTCCAAGCCCTCGACGAGATCGCGGATGGCGGTCGGCTGGTCGCCGGCCGGCTCATAATCCGACTTCATCAGGATGCGGATGCCGCCTTCGGACTTGTCGGGGCGGGCAGGGCGGTGCGGCGTCCAGATCTTGCCGTTCTTGTGCAGCGGATTGCCGCTCTCGATCAGCTTCGACAGCGCCTCGACCGTGGCGGTGACGCCGCCGGGCGCGATATTGCCGGCATCCTCCAGCGAGATATCGAGGCCGGCGACCGGGTTGAGGCCGGCGGCGGCGCGGGTCTTCGGATCGCTGGAACCGCCGATGGAAACGCCGCGTGCGGTCTTGCCCACCGTCGCCTTCTTGTTGACGCTGACGGCTTCCGAATGCTTGCGCGCCTGGTTTTCCACGGCCTTGCGATGCTTGCCGGCCTTGGAGGCGATATCACGCTGGCTCTCGACGCCCGATGCTTCCGCATCTGCCTCGAGCTGCTTCACCCAATCGGCAACGGAACCGGAGAGCGGGGCGCCTTCAAAGGACGATTGCGGAGCTTCCTCGAAGCCATTCGGGGCGGGGGATTTCTTCGGAGATTTGGCCATGGCGGGAATATGGAGAGAGTCAGCGCGAAAGGGAAGAGGGAAAGGGTACAAAAGGGAAACGAATGAATCGTTCGGGATGGTGGATAATGTTGGCGCGGAATGTTGGTGAAGCGCCTGCGTTTAAGGTTTGCGCGGGTGATTAAAAAGTCTGTGGTTGAAGAGTAGGCCACCTCCCGCATTGCGAGCGGTGATGTTACAGCTGCTGCGGGAATAGGGGACCATTCATGAAAAAGATCATTATCGCATTCGTGGCGACGGCGACACTTGCCGGCTGCGCCAAACGTCCTGACGCCATCGTGCAGGTCGATATTCCAATGGCGGCTTATACGAACCTCAGCTGCGAAGCTCTTGCTGCCGAACTCAAGAAGGAGCGGGGCAAGCTGGACGACTTGTCGAAGCAGCAGATCAGCGCGGCGAACGGCGATGCTTTCGGCGTCTTTCTCGTCGGCGTCCCGATCGGCAGCGTTGCCGGAGGAGACAAGGAAGGCGAAATTGCTGCATCGAAAGGCAAGGTTTCAGCCATGCAATCCGCCGGCATGAGCAAAGGCTGCAAGCTGCCAGGTTGATGGCAAGGCGCGCGCAGGGTGGCGCCGTCATGCCGGCGCCCTCGCATTGTCCTTCGAAGACCGGCCTTAGGCTTCGGCGCCTTAGCAACCGTGCTCCTTGCAACCATCCCGCCGGCACACCTTCTGCAGACTGATACCACCTGACCTGCAGTGGAACCGTGATCGGCCTTCCGCAGTTAGTTCGCTGTCCACTCAGCTGCAGGTGCTAATGCCATTAACGACCATTCCGCCTTCTGGAAGAAACCGATTTCGATCGATCTTGATACCGGCGAACGGCTGGTTCTCCGCTCACCGCAGGACGCGCTTTATGCGCTGGTCTCCGACTGGCCGGTCAATGGCGGCGTGCATCAGCAGAGAGCGATCGATTTCTGCCGCGCCTGGCTAGCGGGCCGCATGCCGGCCGAAACGGTGCGGCAAGCTTTTATCCTTGCGGCGCTGGAGGCCGGGGTACCAATCGTCGATGATGAGGATGGGACCGCAAGTTCCGGTTCAAATCCTCCGGTATAAGCCGAGCGGCGCACATCTCGCGGTTATGCTGTCACCTGCTCAGAATAAATAATGTTTATTTTCGTGCATTGCAAATATTGTTCCCGCTGTGTTTGTAGGAATGCGCAGCGGTTATTTTACTGCGATTCTTGGAGATCCACCTGAATGAGAATAAAAGTCCTTGCTTGCGCTGCCCTGCTGATGCTGGCCGGCTGCAACGCCCCTGTGTCGCAATCCGTTGCAGATTCCCAGCGGCCTCCCTCGAACGAAGTCCGGCAGAACTTCATCAACATCGTGTTCAAGAGAAGTTATCGACACGAAGCGGGAGAAGTGGTTTGGGCCCGGATTTCAAGCGTGGTGCTGCTTGATCCCGAGAAGAAGATCTATGCTTACTGTGTGCGCGTGGTGCCAAAGCGCAGCTGGGGAGACTGGGCCTATCTCGGTGTCTCCTACACGGACAGCCAGATCCTGGGCGCGACGGCGAATGACAATCGCTGCAAAGACAAGCGGCTGCGTTACTACTCGTTTCCTGAGTTGACCGGCATGAAGACATGACGAAAGAGACGAGGTTTAATCGCGATAAGCGCTGTTTTACGGCTAGGCTATGCCTGGATATTAGAAGCGACCGCGGATGCAGCCATGCGGCACGGCTGCACCCGTCATTGCTGCAATGATGCCAAGCAGCGCCGGCACAGCAAAGCCAAGCTCTAAACCCGCGAACCGTCCTCCCTCCCACAGCGTCATTGCCTCGTGCAGACGATCGGGTTCCGCGCAACCAGAACCGCCGAAGGTCGCCACGGTCCCCTCAGAATGCGTGCGCCCTGGAATCCGCCACAGCCGGCGCTCTGCAATACCAGGCGATGACGACAATCGTTCCGATGGGAACCAACAGCGCAACCAACTGGAACCAGCCGCTGCGGTTGATGTCGTGAAGTCGGCGGGTGGCCATGGCGATTGACGGGAGGAACACCGCCAGCGACCAAATTCCCGCCAATGCTCCGGTTGGCTCGATAAGGTACAAAGCGATGTCGACGAGAACGACGAAGAGCGTCGAAAACCAGAATTCCGATCGGCTCGCTCTGCCGGTGAAATCCACATATTTCCTGAAAAAGCTGCTGATCGCCTGGCCGAAACCCATCGCCTGCGGCAGGTCACCGAAGCGGTTCGGCCCGGCCGCCGGCTTTCTGAAGGCGAGGAACAGCCCCACACTCAGCGGGACCACGATGATCAACCAGTGAAACAGAGAAAAACTGCCCATGAGAAACCCCAGCTGTTAAAACGGCTTAGAGATAAGCGATGTTTGTTTCCGGAGGATTAACCGGCTGGTAATCGAATATGTTTCGCAATCACAGCGTGAGAAACTGCGGCTGCCATGTTGGCGGCGGGATGATGCTTTGAGCAGGCCGCAATCGCCGTCGCTCAGTGCTTGACAAGTACACGTGCCTGCACCGGCTGCTCGATGCCCTTCAGGGCCAGCATGCGGGTTTCGGCGCCTGCCGCGAGGTCGGGGGCCTTCGCGGCCGTTTCCGCCGAGATCAGGATCTCGCCGGCGGCGGCCTGGGATTCCAACCTCGCGGCTTGATTGACGACGCCGCCGATGGCGGTGAAATCGCTGCGGAAGCTGGAGAATTCGCCGATCTGCACCTCGCCGGAATGGATGCCGACGCCGACGCCGAGGGTGCGGCCGGGCAGGGCTTCGAGCGCCAAGCCATTCAGCGCCGCGGTGCAGTTTCGCTGGATCTCCTGGGCGGCCAGGATCGCGGCGCCGGCGTGATCCTTCCTCACAATGGGAAAATTGAAGATTGCCATCAGGCCGTCGCCCATCTGCTTGTTGACGATGCCGTCATGTGCCCAGATCGCCTGGGCGCAGCGATCCTGGAACAGGCTGACGATCTCGCTCAGCTGTACCGCCTCGATGCGCTCCGACAAATCCGTATATCCTCGGATATCGGCAAACAGGATGGTGGCGTCGACGGTGATCTGGCGCTGCTTTTTGACATATTGGAAGGATCGTTCGCAGATCGTGCAGATATCGGGGTTCATCTTGCTGCGAGTGATGCCCAAGGCGCGGAAGGGCAAGGCGAGCGGGCCGCCGATGGGGATCGGCATGTGCATCTGGTCCCAGCAGCCGCGGCAGATCCTGGCGCTGCCGTGCCTGACTGGCTCCCTGGAAGTGGATTCTGTCATCATCTCGCGTAGTCCGTCCACAATAGCCGGCATCAAGCTTCCTTCAGTTGGTGGCTTTTGGCAATTCATCCATTTGGCTCGGGAGCACCTCCTTGTCCCGAGCGATGATTGCCCGAACTTCTCCCCCGCCGTTGCTGCAACGGCGGCGGTGGAAATTCGGTCACACTTGTTACTCCCGCTGTTCGATTTCCGATGCGAAACTATGTCCGATCAATGCGCACAGAACCGCGGATCGATGATGAGGCGCGGCAATTCGCCCGAACGAGGAGATTAATGCGATGACTGCAACAGCCGAGAATGGAAAGGGCGGACAGCCCATGCAGAAACCCGCGGTAGTATCGCCCGAAGCCTGGGAGGCGGCGCGCAAGCAGCTGCTGGTGAAGGAGAAGGCGCAAACCCGCGCCCGCGACGCGCTTGCCGCCGAGCGGCGGCGCATGCCGTGGATGGCGGTGGAGAAGACATATGTCTTCGAAGCACCTGAGGGCAGGGTGAGTCTGCTCGATCTGTTCGAGGGCCGGCATCAGTTGATCGTCTACCGCGCCTTCTACGAGCCCGGCGTCTTCGGCTGGCCTGACGACGCCTGCCGCGGCTGTTCGATGGTGGCCGATCAGGTCGCCCATATCGCCCATCTCAACGCCCGCGACACGACGCTGGTCTTTGCCTCGCGCGCGCCGCAGGCCGAGATCGCGCGGCTGAAGGCGCGGATGGGCTGGAGCATGCCGTGGGTGACCATCACCGACAGCTTCGACAAGGATTTCGGCGTCGACGAATGGCACGGCACCAATGTGTTCTACCGCGACGGCGAACGCATCTTCCGCACCTATTTCGTCAACAATCGCGGCGACGAACAGATGGGCGGTACCTGGAACTATCTCGACATCACGCCGCTCGGCCGGCAGGAGGTCTGGGAGGACTCGCCTGAGGGCTATCCGCAGACGCCGACCTACAAATGGTGGAACTGGCACGACAGCTACGTTCCGAATGCGGCGCCCGACAAGACATGGGTCGAGGTCTCCGACGCCGGCGAAGCGGCGTTCCGGGCCGAGAGCGCAAACGAGAAGCCTTGAGCGAAATCCGCCGGGGCCGCTGGTGGACCTCCTCCCCGAGAACGGCCGGCAAGCGGTTGCCTTGCCGGCCGCAGCCCATGCATAGTGGCGACGCGGAGGGGCCGATGACCAGATTGCATGCGCTTGTTATGATGATGCTTCTCGTGCCCGCCGCAGCACAGGCGGAAAAGCGCTGCGGCTGGCTGGACAATCCGGCAACAGCGACGTGGTCGCTTAACGACGCAAACGGCGGCTGGATCATCATGGAGAACGGCAGCGGCTACAAGGCCGAGGGAATGAATCATATTCCAGATCTGACGACCGGCGAATATGTCTACACCCATGCCGTCCATGGCTATGCCTGCGCCTGCATGGACGTCGACACGGATGGCGAGGGGGGCATTACCCGCATTCGTTCCGTGCGGCAATTGCCGCTGTCCCGATGCCGGACCGATCCCGCCCTCGGCTGGTTTCTCGATAAGGATCCGTGAGGGGGCAAGGGGTTCCACATTGGAAATCGCCAGGTGCGCGTGCGGTATCGTACACGGCCCGTCGGCGTCGGAACTTTGGCGTCTTCAGCCAGTTTGAGGCCGGCTCACGGGAGAAGACGATGGCGCCATTGACGCAGCCTCACTCAGCACCGGCGAATTTCCAGTTTCCCGGCGAACAGCGGCAGGGCGACCCGATGATGGGGACAATTAATGCCGAGCTCGCCGACAAAGGCTTCCTGGTCACCAGCACCGACGAACTCATCACCTGGGCGCGCACCGGATCGCTGATGTGGATGACCTTTGGCCTTGCCTGCTGCGCCATCGAGATGATGCAGATGTCCATGCCCCGTTACGACATAGAGCGTTTCGGCGTCGCTCCGCGGGGCAGTCCGAGGCAATCTGACCTGATGATCGTGGCGGGCACCCTGTGCAACAAGATGGCGCCGGCGCTTCGCAAGGTTTACGACCAGATGCCGGAGCCGCGATACGTCATTTCCATGGGCTCCTGCGCCAACGGCGGAGGCTATTACCACTATTCCTATTCAGTGGTGCGCGGCTGCGACCGGATCGTGCCGGTCGATATTTACGTGCCCGGCTGTCCGCCCACGGCCGAAGCGCTGCTCTACGGCATCCTGCTTTTGCAGCGGAAAATCCGTCGCAACGGCAGCATCGAGCGGTAGCGGCCGATGATCTTGGTGAATTGGTTACCTTTTTCAAAGACAGGCCGGGCTGTATAGGAAACTTTCGAGCGGGAGTTGCGTTGATCCGATGGCGGGGGTTGTGCTCACCGGCAGCTTGCCGCGGGAGGAGGATGATCCATGAAAGTCATGATCGTTGAGGACGAGGGATTTATCGCCCTGGAGCTCGAGCGGATCGCTCAGGATGCCGGGCATGAGACGGTCGGGCCGGTGTCGACAATCGAGCAGGCTCTCGCCTATGCTCCAAAGAGCGACATTGCACTCGTCGATCTCAGCCTCTCCGACGGCCTCAGCGGCGCCCAACTCGCCCGCCGGCTGATCGATCGCTTCGGCGTCGACGTCATCTTCGTGACCGGCAGCCCGGAAAGCGTCGGACACGGCATCGAAGGTGCGCTTGATGTGATACCCAAGCCCTTTACCGATGAAAGGATTGCCGGCGCGCTCGCGCGGGCGCAGGCTTTACGCAGGGACTTCAATGGAGGCAATGCCATCATGTGAGCCGGATGAAGCATGCACTCGCCGTGGAAGTCGCGGGCCTCAATGATGCCAGCGCCACCTTGATCGAAAGCCTCGACGGCAAGGTGGTGCTGAAGGAAGTGTGACGGGGCTGCCGCTATATAATGGCGAAGTCGTCGCTGCTGCCGATTCCCGCGTTCAACCGTCTGGCGGCAAGTTCGATAAAGGTCTTGACCAGAGGCGGCAGGTGCCGGCTGCTGGGATAGACGACATAGAGGCCGCCGGCCGGAGTCGTGTAACCGTCCAGGACGCGGCACAGCCGCCCATCCCTGATGAAGCCATTGGCGACCCCATGGGGCAGTCGGGCGATGCCATAGCCGGCGATCGCTGTGGCCATGACCGCCTGCATTTCATTGGCGGCGAAGCGTCCCGAGACCGTGACCGTTTCCTGTCCGTGCGGGCTTTCGAGCAGCCATTGCGCATGGGTGGATTGGCCGGCGATGACGCAGTCGTGGCGGACGAGATCTGCCGGGCGATCGGGCGCGCCGCAGCGGGCGAGATAGTCGGGGCTCGCGCAGAGCAAGCGGTGGGTAGAGCCGAGCTTGCGGGCGATCAGCGTGGAATCCTCCAGGATGCCGGTGCGGAAGGCGAGGTCTATGCCATTTTCGACGAGGTTCAGCCTGTCGTCGGTCAGGCGCAACTCGACCCTCGACTTGGGGTAGGTCGCCAGAAGATCGAAGATCGCATCCTGCAGGAAGTGGCCGCCGAAGCCGACCGGCGCCGATATGCGGATCGTGCCGGCGGGCTCCGTCCTTGCTTCCGCGAGACGCAGGTTGGCGCCTTCGATTGTGCGGAGCGCCTGGCTGCTTTGCTCGTAATAGAGGCGGCCGGCATCCGTCGGGTGGAGGCTGCGGGTCGTGCGATGCAGCAGGCGCACGCCGAGTTCGCGCTCGAGGGCGGCGATGCGGCGGCTCACCGTCGTTTTCGGCATGCCAAGCAGGCGCGCCGCGGCGGTGAAGCTGCCGGCCTCGATAACGCGGGCGAAAATCATAATGTCGTTGAGATCCAGCATTGTATCATGAGATGGTACGATGTTTCCCAACTATAGGCTATTATGGCTCAATCCGCCAGGCCTTAGTTTTGCTCCATCGTTCACAACAAGGAGCAGACAGATGAGCAACACACGAAGCGTTCTGGTGACGGGCGCCACCGGCCAGCAGGGCGGCGCGGTCGTGCACGCGCTTCTCGCGCGGGGACACCGAGTCAAGGCGCTCTCGCGTAAGCCGGACGGCGACGGCGCAAAGCGGTTGGCCGCGGCAGGGGTCGAGGTCGTTGCCGGCGACCTGGATGACGGCGCATCTGTGGCGAAGGCTGCAAGCGGCGTCGACACGATGTTCCTGATGGGCAACAGCTACGAGGCCGGGACGGAAGCGGAAACGCGCCAGGGCATCACCGTCGCCAATGCGGCGAAGGCAGCCGGCGTCGGTCACCTGATCTATTCCTCCGTTGGCGACGCCGACAAGAAAACCGGCATTCCACATTTCGACAGCAAGTATCTCGTCGAAAAGCACATCGCAGGCCTCGGCATCCCCTATACGATCAGCGCACCCGTCGCCTTCATGGAAAATAGTGTGGAACCTTGGGCGATTGATGGGCTCCGACAGGGCGTCTATGCGGCAGCGCTGCCGCCCGCACGCGTGCTGCAACAGATCACCATAAAGGATATCGGGGTGTTCGTCGCGGCCTTGGCCGAGCGACGCGAACAGGTGTTCGGCAAGCGTTTCGATATTGCCGGCGACGAATTGTCTGGCGAGCAGCAGGCGGAGATCCTGTCCGAGGCGCTCGACCGGCCGATACGCTATCAGGAACTGCCGATCGCCGCGATGCGGCAGCAGAGCGAGGACGCGGCGCTGATGTTCGAATGGTTCGATCGCACCGGCTACGACGCCGATATCGCCGCCCTGCGCCGGGATTTTCCCGATGTCGGCTGGCACAGCTATGCCGATTGGGCGCGCGGCTTCGACTGGAGCGTTCTCGGCAAGGCATCCGCCTGATACACTCTCCGTCGTCCCCAGCCCGAACCGGGGACGACGGAGAGCCGGATCCGCCTCGCCCAAGGCGACGGATCGCTCAGCTCTGCGGCGATCGACCATCGTCCTTGAAGAGGGAGGCTTCGATGCCATCGAGTTTCAATGTCGAAAGTGCGGATGGTTATGAGCGGCTGATGGGGCGCTGGAGTAAGAGGCTGGCGCCGATGCTGATCGATTTCGCCGGCTTGGCGGATGGGGATCGTGTGCTCGACGTCGGTTGCGGCACCGGCAGCCTGACATTTACGCTGGCCGAAAAGCCAAGCCTGCAAGAAATCGTCGCCATTGATTATTCGCCGGTTTTCGTCGAGGCGGCAATGCGGCGCAATACCGATCCGCGCATCGCCATTCGGCAAGCCGATGCCTGCGCGTTGCCGTTCGAGGATAACCGCTTCGACAGGGCGATGTCGCTGCTCGTGCTGCATTTCGTGCCGGAGGCGGGCAAGGCTGTTTCGGAAATGGCCCGTGTCGTCCGCCCGGGTGGTGTGGTCGCCGCCGCCGTCTGGGACCATTACGGCGGCATGCCGGTCATGCGGATGATGTGGGACACGGCTGTCATGCTCGACGAGGACGCGCTGCCGCTGCGTCGCAAATACTGCTTCCAGCCGATGATGCGGCCGGGGGAGATGAAGCAGAGTTTTCTCAGTCAAGGCCTTGTCGACGTCGAGGAGAGGTCGCTGCTGATCCGGATGGAATACGGCTCCTTTGAGGACTATTGGGGGCCGATCGCCGCAGGCGAGGGGCCGCTCGGCAAGTATGTCTGGGGGCTCGAGTCAGCGAAGCGAAAGGCGCTCGGCGTTGCCATGAGAGCCGCATATGAAGCCGGCGAGCCGGATGGGCCGCGGTCGTTTGCGTCGGTGGCGTGGGCATGCCGGGGCAGGGTGGCGGGCGGCGGGTAGGTTGGTTGTGACGACCAGCCATTGCGCCGCATCCGCTTTCTTGTCGATTCGACGGATCGCCCACTCCACTCTCCATCATTCCTGTGCTCGTGACAGGAATCCAGTGCGCCCATGTCCTTGGGCGCAAAAGACTCCTTCCTTATTCACGGCGCAGACGCGCCGTGGATTCCTGTGACGAGCACAGGAATGAGGGAAGAGAGGTTGGGCGGTCCCGTAGGCGTCGGTGACATAGGTGTCGGAGCTCCGCACGGCGGAATAGAGCGCCCGACGCTGCGTCTCCGCAACGCGCCCCAATCACGCGAAACGTGATGGAACTAGGCCACGACCGCTGACATTATCCCCGCTGTCTCGCCTGCGACCGAGCACACCTCGCGCAATCGCAGCCCCTGACATCCACCCGCCCGGTTCGGGCACCCCTTCCGACGGCATCCGGAATTGCCCGCCTCGCCGCCGCTTTCGGACGGAGGAATATTAGATGTCCGCTTTGGAAAGCCTGCGCCGGCTGACGCCGCAGCAGCGCAACACCGTTATCGCCAGCTATCTCGGCTGGACGCTCGACGCCTTCGATTTCTTCATTCTCGTCTTCGTTCTCAAATATATCGCCGAGGAATTCCATACCGACGTCCCCGCCGTCTCGGTGGCGATCTTCCTGACGCTCGCCATGCGGGCGCTCGGCGCGCTGATCTTCGGACTGGCGGCCGACCGATACGGCCGGCGCATCACCCTGATGGCCGATGTATTGCTCTATTCGATCTTCGAATTCCTGACCGGTTTCTCTACCGGCCTCACCATGTTCCTCGTGTTGAGGGCGCTCTATGGTATAGCCATGGGCGGCGAATGGGGCGTTGGCGCCTCGCTTGTTATGGAGACGGTGCCGGAGGAGAGCCGCGGCATCGTTTCGGGCATTCTGCAGGCCGGCTACCCCACCGGCTATCTCCTCGCCTCGATCGTGTTCTTCCTGCTTTTTCCGGTCATCGGCTGGCGCGGCATGTTCTTCGTCGGCGCGGCTCCGGCGCTGCTGGTGCTCTACATCAGGCGCAATGTCGAGGAGAGCCCAGCCTTCCTGAAGCGGCAGGCCGAGGGAAGCCGGCCATTCCTCACGGCCTTGCGCCAAAATATTCCGCTGTTCATTTGGGCAGTGCTGCTGATGACGGCATTCAACTTCTTCAGCCACGGCACCCAGGATATCTACCCGACCTTCCTGGAAACCCAGCGCAGCTATTCGAGCTATACGGTCGGCGCCATCGCCATCGTCTACAATATCGGGGCGATCTGCGGCGGGCTGTTCTTCGGGGCGCTGTCGCAGCGGATCGGACGCAGACGCGCCATCGTCATCGCTGCGCTGATCGCCGTGCCGGTCGCGCCGCTCTGGGCCTATGCGCCGGGGCCGGTGCTGCTCGCCATAGGCGCCTTCCTGATGCAGTTTTTCGTGCAGGGCGCCTGGGGCATCGTGCCGGTGCATCTGAACGAGCTGTCGCCGGACGAGGTGCGCGGCACATTCCCGGGTCTTGCCTACCAGCTCGGCAACCTGCTGGCGTCAGGCAATGCGACGCTGCAGGCGGGGTTAGCTGTCCGCTGGGACGGCGACTATGCCTATGCGCTGCTGATCGTCGCAGCGATCGTGGCGCTCGTCGTCGCAGCACTTGCCGGCTTCGGCTACGAGAAGAAAGATGTGCGCTTCGGCACGGAGGAGGCCGACGAACCGCATCGCGCGATGCAAATCTAGCGCTGCCTGCGGCTATGGAGGGCCGGCGGCGATGTCGCCGTCCTTCCTTGCTGGCTGCCGCTGTGTCCTTCGAGTTCCTTACAACCCGGCTGGCGCGGGCGTTCCGGCAGCAACGGCGGAAGGCGAGGCGCATGGGCTCTCTCGATTTGAATCGCTGGCGGCGTGAGACGATTGGTCATGACCTTGTGGGCTTGCCGTCGGATGGCAGCATGCTAGGTAAGACCCGCCGGTATCGAGCTTTCGCTACCGGATCGACCGTTTCCTCCACAGCCCCCGAGTTTCTCCATGCTATTTTCTCCCGCCGCCCTCTGGCCTGTCGTCATGCTGTTTGCCTCCAACATCTTCATGACCTTTGCCTGGTATGGGCATCTCAAGCACAAGGGCACGGCCATCTTCCTTGCCATTATCGTCAGTTGGGGCATCGCCTTTTTCGAATATTGCCTGGCGGTGCCGGCCAACCGGATCGGCTCGGCGGTCTATACGACGGCGCAGCTAAAGACGATGCAGGAGGTGATCACGCTGCTGGTCTTTGCCGGCTTCTCGATCTTCTGGCTCGGCGAGGACCTGACCTGGAACCATGCGATCGGCTTCGCGCTCATCGCAATCGGAGCATCCTTCATTTTCCGGGCGTAAACCCCTAGCCTTTTCAATAGATTACAAATCGTCCATGTCTTGATAACGCCACATTTCCTACAGATTGGCGTCGCATTCGGCTGTCAGCGTGTCACTACGTAGTGATCAGGAGTTGATCGGCCATGAGCCTCTCTTTCCCGACAATGGCAGCGATCCGGTTCGGTTATGGATTCCGGCCGGGCGAGGCGCCGCCGCAAAACAAGGATGAGCTGATCGGCCAGCTTGTCATAGGGGCGGCGGCAACGCCGGATTTTCCGCTTGGCGGCCCGGACATGCGTTACCGCGCAATCCTCAGCCTGCAGGAGCAGTTGAAGCAGATCCGCCAGGAGGCGAAGACGACGGAAGACGATCCGGCGCGGCGCGAAATGCGCAAGGGCGTGCAGCGTCAAGCGCAGCAGCAATTCCAGCACGACGCGAACCTGCGGCTGATGCAGGCGGTGCTGTCGCCCTACGGCTTCTTCGAGCGGCTTTCGACCTTCTGGACCGATCATTTCTCCACCAGCGCCAACAAGAACCTGTCGATGCGCCTTATCGTGCCGCTCTACGAGGCAGAGGCGATCCGGCCGTTCATATCCGGCAGGTTCGGTGATCTCCTGCGCAGCGCCACGGCGCATCCCGCCATGCTGATCTATCTCGATCAGGCGGATTCGCTCGGGCCGGATTCGGCCGGCGGCATGAAGCGCAACAAGGGGCTGAACGAAAATCTCGGCCGCGAACTTCTGGAACTGCACACACTCGGCGCCGGCAGCGGTTATACCCAGGCGGACGTCACCGCTGCGGCCAAGGTGCTGACGGGACTCACCATCGATCGCAAGGAGATGGACATCGCCTTCCGGCCGAATATTTCCGAGCCCGGCACGCATGAGGTGCTCGGCGTCAGCTATGGCGGGCGCAAACGCTCGCGCGACGACTATCTCGACATGCTCGATGACCTCGCCGTTCATCCGAAGACGGCGGCGCATATCAGCCGGAAGCTCGCGGTTCACTTCGTTTCCGATCAGCCCGACGAGGGCATGGTCTCCGATATGGCCGCGGCCTGGAAGAAGACGGATGGCGATCTCACCGCCGTCTACACCGCCATGCTCGACCATCCCGCTGCCTGGCAGAATGAAGGCGCCAAGGCGCGCCAGCCCTTCGATTATGTCGTTGCCGGCCTCAGGGCGCTGAATGCCGGGCCGGTCAACGGCGTCGTCGGCAGCTTCCTTGCCGCCAATCAGCAGGGCACCGATGACGGCGACATGGCGGCGAATACACCCGGCATGGCCGGATCGCCGGTGCCGACGGACCCCGCCGGCAAGGCGAGGGACAAGCGTCTCAAGGCCTTCCGGACGGCGCGGGCGCTGGGGCAGGGGGCGCTGAAGCGCATGGGCCAGCCGACCTGGCTGCCGCCGAGCCCGGCCGGTTTCGAGGAAGGCTTTTCCGCCTGGATCACCGGCAGCCAGCTCGCCGAGCGGCTGGCCTGGGCAAGGCGGGCCGCAGCGCAGTTCGGCCGCGACGAGGATCCGCGCGAATTCCTGAAGTCGACGCTTGCCGATGCGGCGCGCGACGAGACGATCCGCGTGGTGTCGCAGGCGCCGAACAAGATCAGCGGGCTTACCCTGGTGCTGGCATCGCCCGAATTCAACCGCCGCTAAGCAGACTTTCGTTGGCAAGCCAACGCTTCGTCTGCTCAGCTCATTTGTTTTGTCGCAGGTTCTGACCGGAAAACCGCTGTACACTTTTCCGGACCCTGCTCAGGAGCCCCGCCCATGACGCTGTCGATGAACAGGATCTCGCTTTCCCGCCGCGGCTTTCTGACGTCTGCCTGCTGTCTTGCCGCCGCTCCCGTCTTCACACCGGTCACCTTCGCGGCGATGCCGGGTGATAAGCGCTTCGTCACCATCGTGCTGCGCGGCGCGATGGACGGGCTGGATCTGGTGCAGCCCTATGCCGATGCCGGCTTTGCGGCGCTGCGGCCGACGCTGGCGCTGACGCCCGAGACCGGGCTTCTCGATCTCGACGGGCATTTCGGGCTTAACCCGGCCGCCGCCGATCTGATGCCGCTGTGGAAGAGCCGGGAGCTTGCCTTCGTGCACGCCGTCTCCACCCCCTATCGTGACCAGCGCAGCCATTTCGACGGGCAGGACATGCTGGAATCGGGCGGCGAGCATGTCGCCGAGGAAGGGACCGGCTGGCTGAACCGGGCGCTTGCCGTCATTCCGCGCTCGGATTCCCGCAAGGCGATCGACGTCAACACCTCGACGGAACTGATCCTCTCCGGGCCGAACGAGGTCGATGTCTGGGCGTCGGATTCCAATCTGGCGCCGGCGCGTGACGAGATGCAGTTCCTGGCGCGGCTCTATGCCGGCGATCCGCCGTTTGCCGCGGCACTTGCCGAGGCGACGCGGGCCGATAGCGCCTCGATGATGACCGAGCCGGACGGCCAGCGCGGCGAAAAGACCGCCGATGTGGCGGCACTCGCCGCCAACATGCTGAAAGGCGATTACCGCATCGCCAGCTTTTCCATCACCGGCTGGGACACGCATATCGGCCAGGCTGGCCAGTTCAAGCGGCCGGCCCGGGATCTGGCGCAGGCGATCAATACGCTGAAGGCGACGCTCGGGCCGGAGATCTGGACGAAGACGGTGGTGCTGGCGATGACCGAATTCGGCCGCACCGTCCGCCAGAACGGCTCTGATGGCACCGACCACGGCACCGGCAGCTGCGCCCTGCTATCAGGCGGCGCCATCAACGGCGGCCGTATCCTCGGCAAGTGGCCCGGGCTCGGTGATGGCCAGCTGCTCGATGACCGCGACCTGATGCCGACGGCCGACGTGCGAGAAGTGGCGGCGGCGATGCTCTACCGGCAGTTCGATGTGGGTCCGGAAGATCTGACGGGGAAGATTTTTCCCGGATTGAGCTTTGATAAGGGATCGCAGTTTTTGAAGGTGTGAAGGGCGGCGATTTTCTTCCTCTTCCGAGTGACGGGCACTGTGAGGAGAGGCGGGACGGCACGGCACACCGAACAGCCCTCATGGTGAGGAGGCCAGAAGGGCCGTCTCAAACCACGGGGGCGGGTGGCTTGGGGCCACGCCAGCCTTGGCATTTGGCGAAGCGGTGGCCACCCCGTCCTTCGAGGCCCCTGCAGGGCGCCTCAGGATGAGGCTGGAGAGATGGCGGGGCTTGAGACGCAGTTGTGGAGCAAGCCGCTGCCCCTCCGGCGAGCTGACCGTTTCCATGCCCTCGATCCTGGTCTGTCACTCCTCGGGGACTTGTTTTGGTTTGCCCTCTTCGTCGAGCGCCACCATGATGAAGGTGCCGGCGGTGACCTTTTCCATCTTGGCGTAACGCGAACGGTGCGCCCAGGCTTCGACAATCAGCGTGATCGAGGTGCGCCCGACGCGGTCGATATCGGTATAAACCGACAGCGTGTCGCCGATCTTGACCGGCAGTTCGAAGGCCATCTCCTTGACGGCGGCGGTGACGACGCGGCCCTTGGCGCGCTCGGCGGCGCGGATGCCGGAGGCAAGGTCCATCTGCGCCATGACCCAGCCGCCGAAAATATCGCCGGCGGGATTGGCATCGCCGGGCATGGCGAGCGTGCGCAGCGTCAGTTCGCCTCTCGGCTTGGCGGCATCGGTCATCAAGGGTTCTCCATCTGATGTTGGTCATGGGGCCGGCGATTCATCGAGATCACCCTAGTGCATGATCGCGAGCCGTGTCAGCGGTTTTCCCAGACTCGACAGAAAAGTTCGAGGTCACACTCTGGATAACACTATTTGTGGAAAATAACGGGTGATGCCGACCTAAATCCCAACCTCATTCAACGGTTGAATTTTACAACCAACACCTCACCAGGCGCTGTTTAAGTCAACCCTAAATAAGCTTTACGCTCCAGTAATTCCGGTGGTGCAGAATGAGACAGATCTCTCATAAGAATCGCCGGGAACCTCATGCGCAACGTCAAGATTTCCACTCGTCTTTATTGCCTCGTCGCCTTCACGCTTGTCGTGCTCGCAGCGACGATGGTCTTTTTTCTGAACTATTCCTATTCCGAGCTGGAAGAGGAGCGAAAGGCAGGGCTGGCGCAGCTGGATGCGACAGCGCTCGGCATCTTCGACAAATATTACAAGTTGGAGCAGGCGGGCACCATGACCCGCGAGCAGGCGCAGACGGCGGCGAAGGATGTGATCGGCGCGATGCGCTACGGCGCAGACGGCTATTTCTGGATCAACGACATGCATCCCAAGATGGTGATGCACCCGATCAAGCCGGCGCTCAACGGCACCGATATCATCCCAGATGAAGGATCCGAACGGCAAGTTCCTGTTCGTCGAGTTCGTCAACAAGGTGAAGAAGGACGGCAAGGGCTTCGTCGATTACTACTGGCCGAAGCCGGGCGCCGATGAGCCGGTGCTGAAATACTCCTACGTCGCCGGTTTCGAGCCCTGGGGCTGGATCGTCGGCACCGGCGTCTATGGCGACGACCTTGCGGCGCTCTATCGCCAGAATGCGATGTGGGCCGCCGTGGTTTGCCTGATCGGCGCGCTGGCGACGATCGCGATCGCCTTCGCCATCGTGCGCAGCGTGACGGCGCCGATCGCCCGGCTAAAGACGGCGATGAATGCGATCGCCGCCGAAGAAGCATCGGTGGAGATTGCCGGCAGCGAGTGCCGCGACGAAGTGGGTCAGATGGCCAAGGTGCTATTGGTGCTGCGCGACTCCGTCGATGAGCGCAGCGCGCTGCGTGGGCGTGAAGACGAAAGGCAGCGGCAGATCGAGGACGAACGCCGCGGCAACGAGGCGAGCCTGCGCTCGGCTTCCGAGCGGCAGAGCCGCGCCATGCAGGCGCTCGGCGTCGGCCTGGAGAAGCTTGCGGGCGGCGATCTGACGGTTGCGATCGGCGATATCGGCGAGGATTACGCCAAGCTCAGGAATGATTTCAACACGGCCGTCGATGCGCTGAATGGCGTCATCCAGGCGATTGCCGAATCGAGCCGCGTCGTCAACGACAGCGCCTCCGATATCAGTGAAGCGACCGGCAACCTGTCGAAACGGACGGAGCAGCAGGCGGCGGCACTTGAAGAGACGGCCGCAGCCCTCGACGAGATCACCGCGACGGTCAAGACGGCATCGGAGCGGGCGAACGAGGCGCGTGAGATGGTGGCCGAGACCAAGGCGAGTGCCGGACGCTCCGGTGAGATCGTCCGCAATGCGGTGACGGCGATGGGCCGGATCGAGGAATCCTCAAGCCGGATCAACCAGATCATCTCGGTCATCGACGAGATCGCCTTCCAGACCAACCTTCTGGCGCTCAATGCCGGCGTCGAAGCGGCGCGGGCCGGCGAGGCGGGCCGCGGCTTTGCCGTCGTTGCCCAGGAAGTGCGCGAGCTTGCGCAGCGCTCGGCCAACGCCGCCAAGGAGATCAAGGAACTGATCCGCCGGTCGGCGACGGAAGTCGAGGGCGGGGTGGCGCTGGTGCGCTCGACGGGCGATGCGCTCCTGGAAATCGAGGCATTGGTCAATCAGGTCAACGATCACGTCGCCTCGATCGCGACGGCAGCGCGCGAACAGTCGACCGGACTCAACGAGATCAACAGCTCCGTCAACCACATGGACCAGATGACGCAGCAGAACGCGGCGATGGTCGAGGAGACGACGGCGGCAAGCCGCACGCTCGCCGACGAAAGCACCCAGTTGAAGACGTTGCTTGCAAATTTCCGCCTGCGCGGAGCGGAGCAGCAGCGGGACGGCCGTTACATACGGGCCGCGTGAGTTCGGCAGCAGTTGGAAGGCGGCGAAAGCCGCCTTTTTCAGTTCCGTCGCGTCCAGATTGTGCCGGTAAGTTTTCATTCACCGTTTTTAATTAAAATTGGACCGAGTTTTTTCGGTCACTCTGCGGCCGGCCCACGGAAGCGATAAGAGTATGGCGTTTGTTTCCTTTCCTCGGCAAGCCTTCATGCCCGTGCTGCTCTCAGTGGCGCTGACGACCTGTTCGATCAGCGACGGACTGGTGCCGCCGGCCAATGTCGACAACGGCACCAGGGTCAGTTCGATTTCGCCATCACGGGGTGCCGCGCGCATGGCGCCGGCCGTGCGCATGGCGCCGGTGGAAAGCCAAGCGTCCTATCCGGTTTCCAGCGCTCCGATCGGCAACACGCAAGGTTCGGTCGATTATCTCGATACGCCGAACCTCGCCGGTACCGGCCATGCAGCTCCCGCGCCGCGGGCGCTGTCTGCGCCGGGGGCGCAGGGGCGAAAACTGCCGATGATTGACAGTGACGAGGCGATGGCGGCCGGCCAGTCGAACGGCAACTGGGGCGGCACACAGAACCTCGCCGTCCCGTCCGGCGGTGTCAACATGGACGATGAGCTCGGCGCCGAACCGGTCGTCGGGCTGGCGCAGGAGCAGCAACAACAAATCGCCGAGGGCAATGCTACCGAGCCGGTCGTCGACGGCATCGGCACCGACAATCCGCTTCAGGTCAACCAACCGATACGCCAGCCCCCACCACAGGCAATGCCACAGCCGGCCGCGCAGTCGCAGATGAGCCGGGCGCCCACCTGGAGCGACGGCAGTCCGGTCACGGCACCGTCCCGAGTTCCTGAGGAGGACGAGGCCGAAGAAGTGGCGATGCTGCGGCCGAACAACCCGATGATGAGTGAGCCCGCCGCACCGGTCGACCCGAGCGTCATGCCGGCTTCCGAGCTGGCCTGCCGGCGCGAGCTGAAGCGCATGGGCGTGCTCTTCGACGAGAAGCCGCCGATCTCGCAAGGGCCGGCCTGCCAGGTGCCGTATCCGGTATCGCTGAAGGGCCTCTCCGGCAATATCGGCGTCAGGCCGGCCGTGACGCTGAACTGCCAGGTGACGCTCGCCTTCGCCAAATGGGTGAAGAACGAGCTGGCGCCGTCGGCCCGCTACCGCTACTGGAGCGGCATCAGAACGATCCAGCCGCTCGGCGGCTATTCCTGCCGGCGCATGAACAACAGCCGTCAGCGATACAATCCGATGTCGGAACACGCCCGCGGCAACGCCATCGACGTCGGCAAGTTCGTGCTGAAGAACGGCCATGAGATCGACGTGCGCAAGAAGGGCCTGTTCTCGCTGCGCGAGGGCCGGCTGCTGAAGGCGGTGCGCACCGATAGCTGCCGCTATTTCAACACCGTGCTCGGGCCCGGCAGCAACCCGGAACACTGGAACCACTTCCACTTCGATCTGCGCTCCCGCAAGAGCGGCAAGGTCTATTGCGACTGAGCTTGTGGCATTGTCGGGCAGGGGCGCAGTCACGCCGCATGACGTCCGCCGGCAGAAAAGGGTTCATCCCGGCCGCCGGGCGCGCTATAGATCGGCCAGGCGGATTGCCGTTTGAGAGTATGATCAATGAGCTATGAGTTTCATGTCGGCCAGAAGGTGGTCTGCATCAACGACACCTTCAAACATGTCAGCATCGACCAGCTGATCCGCAAGGGCGAGATCTATACGATCCGCTGGGTGGGCGAATATACCCATTATGTCGACGGCACGTTTATTGGCGTGAAGCTCGCGGAAATCCATCGCGGCAATGATGACGGGCCGGAAGGCTACGGTGCGGCCGACATGCCCTATCGCGCGACGCGCTTCCGGCCGCTGGTGAAGGACAAAATCGCATCGCTGCGCAAGCTTTTGGCGCCGACGCCGGATGCGCCGGTCGAACCGAAGGAAAAGACCAGGAAAAAAGAGAAGGTCTGAGCGCCGCTCCGGCGCTACAGCGGCCGACTCCCGCATTGCCTTCGGCTGTGGAGGACATCTCAACTCTCCATCTAGGGGGGCTCATTCCCGGACAAGATGTGAACGCGCAACCGGTTCAGCCTGCCTGCGCGGCTGGCTCAAATCTCTTAAAAAGATAAATCGTATCCGATTAAATCGGAATGGTGTTGACATTGACTCCGGCTCGGCTTATTAACGCGCATCCGATTTAATCGGATGCGCTAAAACCATCAACCGAAAGGATACAACAATGACTGAGAAGCTTCTTTTCGCCGGTAAGACCCACATCGCCGGCGGTCGCAACGGCTATGCACGCAGCAGCGACGGCACGCTCGACATCAAGCTTCCGCAGCCGCATCCGGCGGCCGAAAACCTGTTCGGGGCCGCCTGGTCAGCCTGCTATATCGGTGCCATCGAGCTCGCCGCCGCGCAGCGGAAAATCACCTTGCCGGCCAGTCCCGAGGTCGATGCCGAGATTACGCTCAACGGCGATAATGGCTCCTACTTCCTGCGTGCACGACTCAATGTCAGCCTTGCAGACATCGACCGCGAGATCGCACAGGAACTGATCGAGGCGGCCCACGGCATCTGCCCTTACTCCAAGGCGGTCCACGGCAATATCGACGTCGAAACCAAGCTTATCTGAACAGGAAGGGCCAGCCTCGCGTCGTCACCTTCAAGCGGGGGTCTGCCGATCGGCGGCAGACCCGCTTCTGAGCCAGCAGCCAAACCTGCCGATCCGGAGAACATGCCATGGTCAACAGCCACGCGGAGCCGCGCCGGGCCTATGACGAGTTTTCGCTTGTGCTCGATCCCGATGTCTACGAGCCGTTACCTGACGATTGGCTGATCGGCATCACCGATTTCGTCAGCTCGACCGCGGCGATCCGATCGGGACGTTATGAAGACGTCAATTATGCCGGCGCATCGATCATCGCCGCCCTCGGCAATGCCTGGGGTTCGTTCGATTTTCCCTTCGTGTTTCGCGGAGACGGAGCAGCCTTCGCCTTGCCGGCGAACGGCATCATGGCGGCGACATCGGCCTTGCGTGACGTCGCGGGCTTCGCCAAAGCCGAGCTTCATCTCGACTTGCGTGTCGGGCTCGTCACCGTCGGCGAAATCCGTGCCAACGGGCGCGACGTCAGGATCGCGCGCTATGCCGCCTCTGAGAGCGCGACCTATGCGATGTTTGCCGGAGGCGGGATCAAATGGGCGGAGCAGCAGATCAAGAATGGCCTCTTTCTGGTCAAGCCCGGCCGCTATGCGATGAAGCCTGACCTGACGGGCTTGAGCTGCGACTGGGCGCCGTTCCCGAGCCAGCGCGGCGAGATCCTGTCATTGTTGGTTGAACCGCGCGACCACACGCGCCCGGAGGTCTTTGCGGCGCTGGCAAGACGCGTTCTCGCGGTTTTCGATGCCGCGCCGTGCCGGTCCCATCCGCTTTCCGGAGGGACGGGTATGGCAAGAGAGAAGCAGGTCAGCGCGAAACGCTGGTCGGAGGTCGCCTCCAATTCGGATTTCCGCAAGTTCGACGACGGCCTGCGCCTGACGCTGGACTGCGCGCCGGACCAGATCGACAGCGTCGAAGCCATGCTCGTTGCAGCGCGGGCGCGGGGCGAGATCGATTTCGGGCTGCACCGCCAGTCGCATGCGCTGATGACCTGCCTCGTGCCGTCGGGCCGGCCGGATTCACACCTGCATTTCCTCGACGGAATGGGCGGCGGTTATGCCAAGGCGGCCGAGATGATGGAGGAGGGCGCGCTTGAAGAGGTGGTTCGGCAGCGCGCGCTGTAGGGGCGCGCCATTTCCGTCATCATGCCTTTTGGTTCGTTTTCGGTCCGAGCAGGTTTAAGATCAATTCAGCAAGCTGAGGCGGCGCCAGTTCGGTTTCGCATTCTATCTCGGCGGCGGTAAACCATCTGAGTGCCGTGTGTTCATCGTCGATAAGTCGCGGAGCGTCCTGCCATCGGTCGACGTGATAGACATGGAAGGTGGCGAATGCCCCGGGCGGGCTCTCCGAAACGAACTCTCCGGCAGACAGCCAGTGCTGCGGCGTCACGCCAATTTCCTCCAGCAATTCCCGGCGCATGGCCGTCTCGGCATCTTCGCCTTCTTCGACGTGACCACCCGGCAGGCTCCACCGATCCGGGTGCGTCCTGCGCTCCGAACTTCGCCTGGCGAGAAGAACGCTGCCATTTTCAATCAATGCGCCGACTGCGATCTCGGCCATGTCATCAGGTGCCGACATGGGCCGCGATCATGATTTTTGCGGCTCCGCCTGTGCCCGGAGCAGGTTGTCGCGCAGCCGCGTCACCGATTTCTGCACGACGGGGAAATCCTCGCCGAGGCCGACGGCGTCGGTCAGGGCGGAGCCGGGATCCGTTTCCAGAAGATTGCGCCCCGCTGGCGTCAGGCTGACACGCACCTGCCGTTCGTCGGCGGGATCGCGATGGCGGGTGATAAAGCCGGCCGACTCCAGCTTCTTGAGAATGGGCGTCAGCGTGTTGGATTCGAGGAACAGTTTTTCTCCCAGCATGCTGACCGTCTGGTCGTCCTCCTCGGAGAGGGCCACCATGGCGATATACTGGGTGTAGGTCAGGCCGAGCGCGTCCAGGATCGGCTTGTAGGCGCGGCCGAAGGCGAGATTGGCCGAATAGACCGCGAAGCACAGGAAGGTCGAAAGCTTACGGACCTCACCGCCACTTCCAGGAGAGGCGGGTACAGACTGTTTTGCGGCCTTGGACGTGGGCATGGGTTTATCCTGTCTCGGTTACTAGCGCAATATATATATATCGCATCCGATTAAATCGCAATGGTGATGGCGTGATTTCAGGTGACCGCCCGGCCGTCGCCTACCGTAGAGCTGCGGGCGGCGGCCAGATTCGGCGTCGGACGTATCAGCCGAATTTCCAGCGCGTCCAAGTCCTTGGGCGCTGGGAGACTCACTTTTAGGCTCGTCTGGAATCCACAGCGCGCGCCGTGACTGGATTCCTGTGACAAGCATAGGAATGACGGAGGCGGGGGCGGTCTGCTCCATCGGACCTTTAGCCCGCGTAGCCTTGCGGCGAGAGCAGACGGGCAAGTAGCCGCCACTTAGCCTTGCATGGCCGGTGCTTTCACGCGACAAAGTCCGGATGAGCATTCCCGCGACACATCCTTTCGCCTTCGATCCCACTTACGGCATGCAGCTCGACGAGCTGCTTGCGGTCGAGCCGCCGGAGGAGCCGGATGGGTTCGACCCATTCTGGGAGGCGCGGTATCAAAAGGCGCTGACCGTCGATCCGCAGCCGGCGCTTTCCCGCAGCGAGCTCACCCATCCTGACTGGCACGTACTCGACCTCGTCTATCTCTCCACGAATGCGTTCCGGATCGGCGGCTGGCTGCTGCTGCCACGCGAGGGGGAGGTGCGGCGCGGCCTGGTCGTCGGGCATGGTTACGGTGGACGCGAGCGTCCGGATTTCGACCTGCCGGTCACCGAAACCGCGCTCATCCTTCCCTGCTGCCGCGGGCTGTCGCTCAGCGCTCATCCGCCGATTTCCGAGAATCCTTCCTGGCATGTGCTGCACGATATCGACAAGAAGGATTCCTATATCATCGGCGGCTGCGTCGAGGATATCTGGCTTGCCGTCTCGACGCTCGTTGCGCTCTATCCCTGGCTGTCAGGGCATATCGGCTATAGCGGCATCAGCTTCGGCGGCGGTGTCGGGGCGATGGCGATCGCCTATGATGACCGCATCGACCGCGGGCATCTGGCGCTTCCGAGCTTCGGGCACCAGCCGCTGCGCCTCAAGCTGCCGAGCGTCGGCAGCGCGCAAGGGGTGCAGGAATATCAGGCAAAACATGGAGACGTGCTGGAAACGCTGCGTCTCTACGATGCGGCGACAGCGGCGCGGCGGATCAAGGTGCCGATGCTGACGGCGGTCGCGCTTTTCGATCCCGCCGTCGCGCCGCCCTGCCAGTTCGCTGTCGCCAATTCGATACCGAAATTTAATGAAATCTTCATCCTGGACGCCGGGCATTTCGACTACCCTGGAAGTGCTGAGCAAGAGGCGGTTCTCCGCGACAAGATCGGACAGTTTTTCAGGGTGTCATGAACCGCGAATATTTGCGCTGGTACAGTCAGCGTCTGCATCGAGACATGGAGATGCTGGTGTTCGGCCATGCCGGCGCCAAGGTGCTGGTTTTTCCGACGCGGGAAGGGCGATTTTTCGAATATGAGCAGCTCGGCCTGGTCGCCAGCCTTGCCGACAAGCTGCAGGCCGGCCATCTCCAGCTCTATTGCATCGAGGGCCTGGCGGCAGACAGCCTCTACGGCTTCCATCGGCATCCGGCCGAGAGCATCCGCCGGCATGCGGCGCTGGAGGATTATATCCTCAACGAGGTGCTGCCGCTGATGGCGGCGAAGAATTCGCATGACTGCACCATTGTGCATGGATGCAGCCTCGGCGCCTTCCAGGCGGCGAGCCTCGTCTTCCACCACCCGCATCTCTTCCGCAAGCTTGTCGCCTTTTCCGGGCGCTACGACCTGACGATGAAGGTGGAATCCTTCGGCGACCTGTTCGACGGCTATTACGACGACAGCGTCTATTTCCACACGCCAACACATTTCCTGCCCGGCCTCGGCGCCGACTGGCGGCTCGACAGGCTGCGCGAGATCGACATCGTGCTGACCATCGGCGATGCCGATCCCTTCCTCGCCAACAATCGCTATCTCAGCCGGCTGCTGGGCGAGAAGAATATTCGCCATCAGCTGCATGTCTGGGACGGCCGCGCTCATCGCGCCGGCGCCTGGCGGAAGATGGCGCCACTTTACATCTGAATACTGTGGGTCACGGCCAATATAAAGCCGCCGTTGCCACCGGCGCGTCCCAGAGCGAGCGCTCCTCGTCAGTCAGCAAAGCGAGAGTAACGGACAGTCCCTGCATGTCGAGGGAAGTGACGTAGTTTCCAACAAGCGAGCGCTCGATCGGGATGCCGCTCTCCTCGATGAACCGGCGGGCACCGTTATAGGCGAGGTAAAGTTCGGCCGGCGGCGTGCCGCCGAGGCCGTTGACGAAGAGCAGCGCCCGGGCGCCCGGCGCCGCGGCGATGTCACTGATGATCGTCTTGCAGAGATGGCCGACGATGGCGTCGGCGGTGGCGAAGGGCTGCCTGGCATGGCCGGGCTCGCCATGGATGCCGACGCCCATTTCCATCTCGCCGGGTTCGAGCGCAAACGTCGTGCGCTCGGTCTGCGGCACCGTCACGCCGTTCAGCGCCACCCCCATCGAGCGGATGCGTGTGTTCAACCCTTCGCCGAGCTGCTTCAGCTCGTCAAGCGACATGCCGCGTTCGGCCGCAGCACCCAGGATCTTTTCGACGATCAGCGTTCCGGCGACGCCCCGACGGCCTCGGCTTTCGCCTGTTCTCGACGTTTCGATATCATCACTGACGATGACCATGTCGAGGCGGTGGCGCTCGCCAGCCATCTCGATCGCCATTTCGAAATTCATCAGATCGCCGTCGTAATTCTTGACCACGAGCAGGCAGCCGGCGCCGGTATCGGCTGCTTCGATGGCGGCAATGATCTGGCCCGGCGTCGGCGAGGTAAAAATGTGGCCGACACAGGCGGCGTCCAGCATTCCGTGGCCGACGAAGCCGATATGCATCGGTTCATGGCCGGCGCCGCCACCTGATATGAGCGCCACCTTGCCCGATGTAAGATGGCGGCGGCGGATGAATCTGCGCTCCGGCCCGAACATCACGAAAGTCTCATGGGCGCGCACGAAGCCTTCGACGCTTTCGGCGACCATGGTTTCCGCAGTGTTCATGAACTTCTTCATCAAGCCCCTCCCAAGGCCAAGGGCATTACGTTACGTCAAGCATGTCACTCGTCATTCCGCACCGATATCGCGACGATCTTCTGCACCAGATCGGAGATCGCCTCTTCCAGCAGGCGGTTTTTCCTGTCGTCGCCGAAATCCGGCACCATCAGCGACAGGTGCCGCAATTTCTCGGAGTGGCCGAGATCCGGCAGCTTGCCAGGATGGGCGGCCTGATAGGCTTCGAGGAAGCGTTCCTCCTCAGTGGCGCTGAAATGGCAGACGCGGACGATCGTCGCGAGATGGCGCGCCGGCAGCGGCGTCGCATAGGTCGGGCTGGTGATCTGGGTGACGAAGCTTCGGTGTTTTCCAAGTGCCGTTGCCAGGCGCTGGCGCGTGCCCGAAGGCCTGTTGTCGATGATCTGCGCCAGAATGGACTTGTAGGCAATAATGGCGTCTTCGGTGTCTTCGCGCGCCATCCTACTCTCCGGCTGCCCTTGTGCCATCGGCGTTGAGCCCGATGATCGCCGATCTTATCGCGGGACGCCGGGCCGGCGCCACGGAAAAATGCCTGAGGCCGGCGGCGAGCAGTCCCGGCAGATAGCCGGGGTCGCCGGCCATGTCGCCGCAAATGCTGACCGGCTTGCCGGCGGCGAGCTTCACCGCCTGGGCAATCAGCCGGAGCACGGCGGGGGCTGCCGTGGCGGCATCGGCATCGATGTCGTCACGGGCGGAGGCGGCAAGATATTGCGTGAGATCATTGGTCCCGAAAGAAAAGAATGAAGCCGACCCAAAGGTGTCGAGCATCAACGCGGCTGCCGGCACCTCCACCATCATTCCGATCGGCGGCATTCGGTGAAGCAGGCCACGGCGGCCGAGCTTTTCGGCTTCTTCGCGAAACAGCTCGCGCATCCTGTCGATCTCGTCGGGCAAAGTCACCATCGGCAGCATCACCGAAAGCCTGCCGAAGACAGCGGCGCGTAGCAGGGCGCGGGCCTGGACGCGGGCGATTTCAGGCCAGGCAAGCAGCAGCCGGATGCCGCGCAGACCCGAGGCCACGGCAGGCAGATCTTCAAGGCCGGGGAGCGGTTTGTCAGCGCCAATGTCAAGCATTCTAATGCTCACTGGCCTGTCGTCCGCCTGTTCCAGCACGCGGCGATAGATCGCCAGCTGCCGTTCCTCGTTGGCAACATCGGCGATCGAGGTGACCGAAAATTCCGAGCGCATAAGGCCGACGCCTGCCGTTGCCGGATCCAGCGCGCCGATCTCGGCGGGATCGTTGATGTTGATGGAGATGAGGATCGGCACGCCGTCCGCCGTGCGTAGCTCGCCGCTTTCGGTTTGCCTGTCGGCGGGGGGAGTTCGTGCAGGCACCGGCGATGGGATCAGCATGCCGCCCGCCTTGAGGAAGACCGCACCGGCGTCGCCGTCCACCCTCACCGGATCTCCGTCCACGGCGGAAAAGCGGCCCGTGCCGACCACCATCGGCACGGACTTCGCCCGCGCGAGCATAGCGACATGACCGGCGATGCTGCCAGAGAAGAGCGCGATGCCACCGCCTTTCGACCAGTCATGGGCGAGAAAGCGGCTCGGCTCCATGTCCTTGCCGACAAAGACGGAGCCTGGCGGGAAATCGGCGGTCGGGGTGCCGGAGAGCGCATCGAGCACACGATTCTTGATGTCGAGAATATCGACGGCACGCGCCCGCATCTGCTCTTCGTCGGCCGTTTCGAGTTCAGCGATATAGGCATCCAGAGTGGCGACCCAGGCAAAGACGACGTTCTGGTCCTCTTCCATGCGTGCGCCGGTCGCTTCGGCGATGCTGGGATCGCGCAGTACCTCGATTTGGAAATCGATGATATCGCGGCTTTCGGCGTCGGCCCCCTCGGCAAGCCGCTCAAGCTCGCCGATCGAGATGTCGATCGCCTTCTCCAGCGCGCCGTATCCGCCGGCGGTCTGGGGCGCACGACCAGCACCCGACCGCTCGGCCAGAAAGGCCGGGCCGGATGCGATGCCCGGGGATGCGCTCTTTGCTCTCAGCCTAAGCGGTTCGGCCATGTTTTTTTTCCTCATCGAAGTTGCGCTCGATGAGTTCCTTCAACGCGCGGATCGCCTCTTCGGCGAGGATGCCGTTGGCGCGGATCCTGAGGATCGAACCTTTGCGGATTCTCGCGCCCATGATCTTGATGATGCTCTTGCCGTTCAGCCAGACATCGCTGCCGTTGACTGCGATCTCGATCGAACAGGGGAAGGATTTGGCAAGCCGCGTGAAGGTGACCGACGGGCGGGCATGCAGCCCCACGCCATGCTTGACTTCCACCTCCGTCTGGCAGTTCACCTTAGATGGCTCGGGCAATGGCTCGGGCTCCTGTTTTTCTATTCGCAATCCGCTGGTCATCAGGGGGACAGCTCCTCGGCTGTAGCGACGACCTTGGCCAGGGACGCGCCACCCGACGCTTCGGCGGCAGCGATGACGGCTCCCTCGACCAGCGGCGCGTTGCAGATGGAGACGAGGCCCGAGCGGGGAAGCCCCAGCATTTCGATCGCCATCTCGCTGTTGGTTTCGGCGCCGCCGAGATCGACGAAGACGGCAACGCCGGCATCGGACCAGGCGGCCTCGATCGCTCTCAGGATGCCGCCGGCATCGGTGCCGAGTTCGCCATCGACATTGCCGCCGGACCAGGAGAGCGGCACGCAGTCGCCGACCATCTGCCGCACCATGTCGGCGATACCCCTGGCCACCAGCGGCGAGTGGGAGACGATCACGATACCCACATTTGCGGTTTTTCCATTCATTCCGGACGATGCTCCCCGAGATAGCGGCAGATCGCCGTGGTTAGCAGCGCGCAGCTCGACGCTCCGGGATCGACATGGCCGATCGAACGTTCGCCGAGATAGGCCGCGCGGCCGCGCATTGCCTTCATGTCGGCAGTGCGGCTGGCGGAGCGTTCGGCCTTGCGGGCAATGTCACCGAGTGGAGACCGAGCCTCCAACTCGGCATGCACAGGATAGAGCACGTCGAGCAGCGTCTTGTCGCCGGCATGCGCGCGCCCGCGCCTTGCGACGGCATCGATCGCCTTTTTCAGCACCAGCGAAAAATCGGCCTTTTCCTCGCTTTTGCGAAGCTCACGGCCGATTTCCATCAGCAGCGTGCCGTAGAGCGGGCCGGCCGCACCGCCGACACTCATGACAAGCGTCAGGCCGATCTTTTCCACGGCGTCAGCGAAGGGCAGGCTGGACAGGCTTTCGCCTTCGGCGCTCACCGCCTCGCAGCCGCGCCGCATGTTGGTTCCGTGATCGCCATCGCCGATGGCACGATCGAGCGCGCAAAGGTGATCGGTGTTTTCCGCGATCGTCGCGCGGCACACCTCGATCAATCCCGCAACAAGCATCGGTTCCGCCTGCACTGTCATCCTCCCTGTCGTCGCATCTCCCGCGCGGCTCTCAAACCTTACTCCGGTCAGGCGAGGCTTGCCACCACGCCGAATGCGCCGGCAACCGCGACGGCACCGGGATCGGCAACGCCAAGTAGATCTCTTTCGCCGACATAGGAGGCGCGTCCGGCGCCGGCCTTCGTCATCGCCTTGGTCGATTCCGCACCCGCTGCCGCAGCTCTGGCCGCCGCGGCGAGATCGCCGGAGGCGAGCGCCTGCAGGGCAGGCGACAGCGCATCGACCATCGTCCGGTCGCCGACTGCGGCTCCGCCATAGAATGTCATCCTGTCCAGCCCGGCAAGGAGGGCTGCCGATAAATCGGCTCTGTCGGCCATGGCCTTCGCGGCAGCGGTGAAGAAGATCGACAGCAGCACGCCGCTCGATCCGCCCATGCTGGCGCCGAGGATATCGCCGAGCGAGGCAAGTGTTGCCGCCGGCCGGTCGAGCGGCAGCGTGTCGAGGCGAGCAAGCACGCTGCGGGCGCCTGACGCCACCGTCGAGCCGGTGTCACCGTCGCCGACGCGGCCGTCCAGCCGGTTGAGTTCGCTTTCCCGAGAGATAAGATGCTCGCAGAGCGCCGTGATCAGGCGGCGGTTGCGGGCGTTCTCCCCGGCCGCAGCCGCGCCGTTCAAGCCGGCAGCCGTCCTCGGTGCGGCGATGATCCGGATCTCGTGGCGTTCGACCGCCGGCATCCAGGCATGCGGCTCGACCGCCGCCATCAGCGCCGCATCGCGAGCGTCATCCAGCCGAATCAGCGACAGCGAGAAACCGTTCATGTTGAGCGCGGTCATCATCGGCCCCGGGCCGATGATCAGCCGGACGCGGCGGCCAAGCGGCGAGGACAGCACGGCATTGGCAATCACAGCCATTTCCAGCGGCGGCACCGCGCCGAGATTGTTGATGAGGAGGGCATGGCTTTCCCCCTCGCGCAGCGCAGGCGACAGGCGCGCCACCATGGTGGCGACGATATCTGCGACCGGCTGCAGCGTGATGCGCTCGACGCCAGGCTCACCGTGGATGCCGAGGCCGAGTTCGCCTTCGTTCTCGCCGAGGCGGTCCTCATGCGCCTGGCCAGGCACGCTGCAGGTGGAGAGAGACATGCCGAGCGACACGATGTCGCCGGCAGCAGCAGCGGCATGGGCCGCGACCGTCTTCAGGTCGTCGCCCCTTTCGGCGTGGTAGCCCGATATCTTATGAACGAACAGCGTGCCGGCGACGCCACGCGGCTGGTTGATACCGGGAATGGCGATATCGTCGGCAACGATGACCATCTCGACATCGAAGCCCTCGGCGCGCGCCTTTTCGGCGGCAAGGCCGAAATTCAGGCGGTCGCCGGTATAGTTCTTGACGATCAGCAGGGCGCCTTTTGGTCCAGTGACGGCGCGGATCGCCGTCAGCACCGCATCGACGCTCGGCGAAGCGAAGATTTCGCCGGAGACGGCCGCCGTCAGCATGCCCTTGCCGACGAAGCCGGCATGGGAGGGCTCATGGCCTGCGCCGCCGCCCGAGATGATCGCCACCTTCGACTTGTCCCAATCCGCGCGCAGGATGACCTTGATATCGGGGAAGCTGTCGAGGCGGGCGAGACGATCGTTGCTGCTCGTCAGAAGCAGACCATCCAGAGCTTCGGTGACGATGTTTTCCCTGCGGTTGAAGAAGTGTTTCATCGATTGAGACCCGTCTGTTTGTTTCTTCATGCCATCGTCACGTCTGTTTGCCGGTCAGGACAGGCGCTGTCCAGCCGCATCGAAATAAAGGGGATCGCGCAACGCCAGACTGATCCGGTCGCCCGGCGCGATCGCCAGATATGGATCAGCAAGTGTAACGAGCTTGTGATCGCCCGCCCTGATATGCAGATGGTTCTGGTCGCCGAGATGTTCGATCCAGTCGATCTCGGCATTGGCTTCCTTGCCGACGGTGATGTCGAGATGCTCGGTACGGGCGCCGACCGTCTTCGTGCCGGCCGGCGGCTTGCCGCCCGGAAGCAGGTCCGCCGGCAGAAAGTTGATATGCGGTTGGCCGAGGCGGGCGGCGACATGCAGGTTGGCGGGATTGCCGTAGATCTCGCGCGGCGTTCCCACTTGCATCAGCTGGCCCTCGGCGAGGATGCCGATGCGGTCAGCCATCGTCATGGCTTCCACCTGGTCGTGGGTCACATAGAGCAGTGTCGAGCCCAGCTCCTTCTGGATGCGCTTCAGCTCCAGGCGCAGTTCGGCGCGCAGCTTGGCGTCGAGCGAGGAGAGCGGCTCGTCCATCAGATAGATCGCCGGCCGGCGCACCAGCGCGCGGCCGATAGCGACACGCTGCATCTCGCCGCCGGAAAGCCTGGTCGAGCGGTTCTCCAGCTTGTGGTCGATCCTGACCATGCGCGCGACCTCTCGCACGCGCCGGTCGATCTCCTCCGCGCTCAGCTTGCGGACCGGCGCCTTCAGCGGGAAGGCGAGGTTCTCGTAAACCGTCATGTGCGGATAGAGCGAATATTGCTGGAAGACGAAGGCGACATCCCGTTCGGCGGGCGCTTCGGCCGCGACGTTGCGGCCGCCGATCTCGATGCGGCCGCCATCTGGCTTTTCGAGGCCGGCGATCAACCGCAGGGTCGTCGTCTTGCCGGCGCCTGTGGGACCGAGCAGCACGACGAATTCGCCGTCGCGGATCGACAGATCGAGATCGGACAGAGCCTGGGTATCGCCGAAGTGCTTATTGAGGTTTCTGAGGACGACATCAGCCATTCCGGGTCTCCTGATAGAGCTGGGAGGGCACCGCGCGGCCCGACGTGCAGTCGAAGAGCGCGAGTTTTGCCGGGTTGAATTCAAGGCCGACTGTCTCGCCGATCCGGAAGCTGCGATTGGCGGGAACGCGGGCCTTGATCAGGCCGCCCTGGGTTTCCACGGCCACGACCTGGTTGGTGCCGAGATATTCGCTGCCGTAGACGGCGCCGCGCAGCCGCGAGGCGTCGCTGAAGCGGATATGCTCCGGCCGCACGCCGAGCGCCAGCTCGCTTTGGGCCATGTCCTGATGGATCTCCGGAACGGCGACATCGACGCCGTCGAGCAGGATGGAGCGGTCACCGCTTTTCAGGCCCGAGATGAAGCGCATGAAGTTCATCGGCGGCGAACCGATGAAATCGGCGACATACATCGTAGCCGGCTTGGCGTAGATTTCCTGCGGCGTGCCGAACTGCTCGATGACGCCATGGTTCATCACGGCGATCTTATCGGCCATCGCCATTGCCTCGTGCTGGTCGTGTGTGACGTAGACGGTGGTGGCGTGGATGCGGTTGTGCAGTTCGCGCAGCTCGTGAACCATGATCTCCCGGAACTCGGCGTCAAGCGTGCCGAGCGGCTCATCCATCAGGAAGCATTTCGGCCGGCGGACGATAGCGCGGCCGAGCGCTACGCGCTGCCGATCGCCGCCCGCAAGCCCTGAGACCGAACGATCGAGGATATGGTCGATCTGCAGCAGGCGGGCCGTCTCTTCGACTCGCTGACGGATCTCGGCTTTGGGCATGCCCTGCGACAGCAGCGGGAAGCCGATATTTTTGCGCACGTTCATATGCGGGTAGAGCGCAAAGAGCTGGAAGACGAAGGCGATGTCGCGGGCGCTGGCGCGGTTGAAGGTGACGTCCTCGCCATCGAGATAGATCCTGCCGCTTGTCGGCAGTTCGAGCCCCGCGATCATACGAAGCGTCGTCGTCTTGCCGCAGCCGGAAGGCCCGAGCAGCGCCAGGAACTCGCCGTCATGGACGGTGAAGCTCGAATCCTGAACGGCGACGAAGCTGCCGAATTCCTTGCGGAGATTTTCAATACGGATGTCCGCCATGGTTCACTCCGGGAACTTCGAAACGATGATGAACATCACGGTACCCAAGAGCAGGGTCACCAGCGAATAGGTGTAGAGCACCAGCAGGAAGGGCTGGAACAGCATCAGGAAACCGAGCCCGATCAGCACGGTTGCGATGTTTTCCATCGGGCGGCGGCGCAGAAAGAATGACCGTTTCGGGCGGGCAGGGGTGCGGGTGCGTGTTTCGATCAGGTGGCTCATTTGCGGACGGCTCCGAAGGTGATGCCGCGCAGCAGCTGCCTGCGCAATAAAATGGTGAAGACGAGGATCGGGATCAGGAAGATCGTCGTGCCGGCGGCAACGGCCGGCCAGTCCTGCCCGCCTTCGCCGATGATCGTCGGGATGAAGGGCGGTGCGGTCTGGGCCTCGCCCGAGGTCAGCAGGGCGGCGAAGGCATATTCGTTCCAGGCAAAGATGAGGCAGAAGATCGCGGTCGCTGCGATGCCGGTGGTTGCCTGCGGCAGCACGACCTTGCGGAAGGCCTGCAGCCTGGTATAGCCGTCGATCATGGCCGCTTCCTCGTATTCGCGCGGGATCTCGTCGATGAAGCCTTTGAGCAGCCAGACGGCGAGCGAGACGTTGACGGCAGTGTAGAGCAGGATCATGCCCAGGGCCGTGTCCGACAGGCCGAGCTCGCGGTACATCAGGTAGACCGGGATGGCGACGGCGATCGGCGGCATCATTCGCGTCGACAGGATGAAGAACAGCAGGTCGTCGGCGAGCGGGATCTTGAAGCGGGAGAAGCCATAGGCGGCGAGCGTGCCGAGGAAGACTGCGAGGAAGGTGGAGCCGAAGGCGATCACCAGCGAATTGACGAAGCGCGGCAAGAAATTCGACGGACCGGCGATAACCATGTTGCGCTTGCGCGTCACCTCATCACAGGCGCCGACCGGAGCCGGCAGCGAAGCGATATAGTCAGGGGTCTGCCGGGTGCGCGTCGTGAACAGGTTGCAATAGCCTTCGAGAGACGGCGTGAAGACGATCTTCGGAGGATAGCTGATCGAATCCGGCGGCGACTTGATGCTGGTCAGGAAGATCCAGACGAGCGGGATGAGGGTGATCAGCGCGTAGAGCACGACGATCGTCCCGGCGATGCGTTTGCTGGACAGGCTCGGTACGACGACCGAATGGGCGGAGTTGGCGGCGCTCATCGTTGCTTCACCTTGTTCAATGCCTTGACATAGATGTTGGCGAGGCCGAACACCGCGACGAAGAGGACGATGGCGAAGGCCGAAGCCCGGCCGGTCGCCCAGCTTTCAAAGGCGGCGCGCTTCAGCGTGATCGAGGCTACCTCGGTGACCGAACCCGGCCCGCCGCCGGTGAGCAGCGTCACCATGTCGAACATCTTGAAATTCTCGATGCCGCGGAAGAGCACGGCGAGCATGATGAAGGGCAGGGCCATCGGCACCGTGATCGACCAGAATTGGCGCCATGGCGAGGCATGGTCGACCTCTGCCGCCTCGTAGATATAGTCGGGGATCGAGCGCAGGCCGGCGAGGCAGATCAGCATCACATAGGGCGTCCACATCCAGGTATCGACGATGATGATTGCCCAGGGCGCCAGTGTGACGTTGCCGAGCATCTGGATATCTGAGGTCGGAACGCCTGATACCAGCGAGACGGCATAGGCGAAGAGCCCGATCTGCGGCTCGTAGAGAAAGCGCCAGAAATTGCCGACCACGGCGGGCGACAGCATCATCGGGATCAGGATGATCGTCGTCCAGAAGGCATGGCCGCGGAACTTGCGGTCGATGAGATATGCGAGTGTAAAGCCGATCACCGTCTGCAGCACGATCGTCCAGAAGACGAAATGCGCAGTGGTCTGCATCGCCTGCCAGATATCGGGATCGTTGAGAACGCGTTCGTAGTTTCCAAGGCCGACGCCCTGGACCGGCGCATTGGGCCGGTTGGCGCGGTAATTGGTGAAGGAGAGATAGACCGCCCAAAGCAGCGGGAAGATATTGATCGCCAACAGCAAGGTGATGGCCGGCGCAATGAACAGCCAGGCGATCGCCCTGTCGGAGAGGCCGCGAACGCGCCTGGCGACCGAGACCGGCGTTGCCCTTGCTGTCGCATCGGCCGCCTTCTCGACAATGGAGGAATGGGAAATGGTCAATTTTTCACCCGGTCTATAGGGATACGGAAGATCTGGCGGCCCGGCTCGTCTGCCGATCCGGGCGCCATCCTAGTCAGGATGGCGCGCAGAAGGATGCCGACTGTCGCGTCGTCCGGCACTAGATCTTGCCGTCGTCCTTGAAGACGTCGCTCCAGTCCTTCACCAGGCCGTCGAGCGCTTCCTTGGCGGTGCCGTTGCCGGCGACCACGTAGTTATGGACGCGCTTCTGCATGGCCTGTAGCAGCGAGGCGTAGCTCGGCTCGGCCCAGAAGTCCTTGACGATCGCCATCGAGTCCAGGAAGGCCTGGGCATAGGGCTGGCTCTTGGTAAAATCCGGCGCGTTGACGACGGAGTTCAGGCAGGAGAACCCGCCGAGCTCCCACCATTTGGCCTGCACTTCGGGCTGTGCGAACCACTTGATGTATTGCAGGGCGGCGTCGCGCTTGTCGGAGTAGGACACCACAGAAATGCCCTGGCCGCCGAGCTGGGCGAAATGCGCCTTTTCAGCAGGATTGGGGAAGAAGCCGATCCTGTCGCCGCCGACCTTCTCGTCCTTGTAGAGGCCGGGCCAGGTGAAGGCGAAGTTCATCTGCATCGCGACTTGGCCGGATTTGAAGGCGTCGGCGGATTCGACCATATAGACGTTGGAGCTGCCGGGCGGAGTGCAGCAATCATAGAGCGACTTGTAGAATTCGAGACCCTTGACCGCGTCGGCCGAGTTGACGAAGCCCTCCATATCGTAAGGCTTCTTCGGGTTGTCGTACTGGAAGCCCCAGTCGTAAAGCACGTTGGTTACGCCCATGGTGATGCCTTCGGAACCGCGCTCGGTATAGATCGAGGCGCCGTAGACGGTCTTGCCGTCGATCTCGCGCTTCTGGAAGAACTCGGCGATCTGCTTCAGTTCGTCGTAGGTCTTCGGGGCTGCGAGATCGTGGCCGTATTTCGCTTTGAATTCCTTCTGCAGTTCCGGCTTCTCGAACCAGTCCTTGCGGTAGGTCCAGCCGACGACATCGCCCATGGCGGGCAGCGCCCAGTAGTTCGGCGTGTTCTTCGGCCATTCCGAGTAGCCGACGACCGTCGCCGGCACGAAGTCATCCATCTTGATGCCTTCCTTGCCGAAGAAGTCGTTGAGCTTGACGTAGTGGCCGTTCTCGGCCGAGCCGCCGATCCACTGGCTGTCGCCAATAATGAGGTCGCAGAGCTTGCCATGGGAATTCAGCTCGTTGAGGAAGCGGTCGGCATAACTCGTCCAGGGAACGAATTCGAACTTCATCTGCGTGCCAGTCTTGGCGGTGAAGTCCTTCGACAGCTCGACCAGCGCATTGGCGGGGTCCCAGGCGGCCCAGCACAGCGTCAGTTCATCGGCTTTGGCGAGATTGGGCAATGCCGACGACATGACGAATGCCGCGGACAGCCCAAGAAGGGCTTTCGATGTTTTCTGCATAAGTTCCTCCCAGAACCAATGCCGGCTCCCCGCCGGCGTCGCATGTTCACCCGTTTTAGAGAATGCTCACATGAACTCCTCAATCATCATGTTTAGCAATATGTTTAGTGATACGCATTTTTATAAACATTGCAAGGCACAATCGTCGCTGCAGCGCACGCGCCGCGTCGGTCGGCGGCAGCGGGTCCGGCCCTCTATTTCCGAAAATCCGGGAAATTTCTGCGGCAGGCGTACCAATGGGACGAAATCTGGCCTCGCGGCGATATGGGCCGCAGGATATGGAGTCGACGCCGCTCCTGTTTTCCCGGGAGGGTTCAAACTTGGCCTCGCTTCGGCGGGGCTTTTTCTTTGGGCCGACCGCCGGCCGTATCGGGAATATTCTGTCCCACTGCAAGATTTAGCCTTTCCGGCCTGATGCAACGGGCGTATTCAGCCAACGCGCGGCGTCGTTCGCGCGCTTCCCGCGGCAGATCCTCCGATCGGCTCCTTCCAGTTTCCCGCCGCGCCGACAATTCGCATTGTGAGATCGATGACCACGGCAGAGACAAGCGAGAACCGGCAAGAGGCGGCAAGCGGCCGCCAGGCGAAGATCGTGGCGCTGGTCGTTGCCGTCTCCTTCTTCATGCAGATTCTCGACGGTACGATCGTTGCCACCTCGTTGCCGCAGATGGCGGCAAGCTTCGGCGTGCAGCCGGTGTCGATGAGCATCGGCATCACCGTCTATATGCTGACGATGGCGGCCTTCATTCCGCTGTCGGGCTGGCTCGGCGATCGCTTCGGTGCGCGCCGTGTCTTCCTGATGTCGATCGGCGTCTTCACCGGCGCCTCGCTGTTCTGCGGGCTGTCCGGCAGCCTTATGGAATTCGTGCTGTGGCGCGCCGTCCAGGGGGCGGGCAGCGCGCTGATGACGCCGGTCGGGCGCATCATCGTGCTGAAGAACGCCCGCAAGTCCGAACTCGTCCAGGCGATTGCGCTGATCACCTGGCCGGCGCTGACCGCGCCGGTGATCGGCCCCGTGCTCGGGAGTTTCATCACCACCTATGCCAGCTGGCACTGGAATTTTCTCATCAATATCCCGATCGGTATTCTCGGCATGGGACTGGTGCTGCGCTTCGTGCCGGAGCAGCGCGAAGCCGACACCGGCCGTCTCGATCTCGTTGGCTTCGTGCTTAGTGCGGTAGGGCTCACCTTCCTGCTCGCCGCCCTGGAACTCTCGGTCAAATGGGAAGGCGGGCTCCTGCCGGTCATATCCATGCTCGCAGCCGGCATCGTGCTCTCCGTCATGGCGACGCGGCATTTCCTCGCAGTCGACAATCCGCTTCTCGACCTTTCGGCCTTCCGCGTACAGACCTTCTCGATGTCGACGCTGTCGGCGGGCACGGCCTGCAGGGTCGCCGTCAATGCGACGCCGTTCCTGCTGCCGCTATTGTTCCAGCTCGGTTTCGGGCTGAGTTCAATTGCCGCCGGCACTTATCTGCTCGTCTATTTCCTCGGCAATCTCGGCATGAAGACGGTGACGACGCCGCTCCTGCGCTTGTTCGGTTTCCGCACGGTGCTTGTGCTGAATGGGCTAATCGCGGCGTTTTCGATCGTCGCCTGCGGGTTTCTGACGCCTGACACGCCGCAGTTTTTGATCCATGCGCTGCTTTTTCTTGCCGGCCTGTCGCGGTCGATGGAATTCACCGCGCTGAACACGCTGGCTTTCGCCGATATCGGCCCGGCGCAGCGAAGCTCGGCCTCGACGCTGTCGAGCATGCTGCAGCAGGTGTCGATGCTGCTCGGCGTGGCCGTGGCGGCCGCCGTGCTCAACATCGCGGCGGCTCTCAGAGGCGCCGAGACGCCCGTTCTTGCCGACTTCCGCTGGGCCTTCGTCTTGGTCGGAGCGATCGGGGTCGTCTCGTCGCTGCGCTTCATGCAATTGCCGGCGGAGGCGGGAGCGGAAGTTTCGGGTCATCGGAAATTCCGGAAAAACTAACCCTGCCGACGGAGCTTATCAAGCCGCTGTCGATGCCGGTTTTCCAATATCGTCCTTGTGCGCAGCCTGCGACAAGAGCGAGGGATAACGGCTGTTTACCTCGGGCGATCGATGCAATACGACATTGCCATGCGGACGAGTCGGACGCTTGCGGTCCGTCGTCGCTGCGGGAGAACGCCGGGAGACGGAATGAGCAATTCTAGCGGCGATGCGGATGTCCTGATCCACATCCTCTATATCGACGATGACGAAGGGCTGGCATTGCTGATGCAGAAAAACCTGCTTCGGCGCGGCTTTTCGGTCGAGTGGGCTAAGAACGGCGCTGCCGGTCTGGCGAGACTCGGCGAAGGCGGAATCGATGCCGTCGTGCTCGATCATGTGCTGGCCGACGAAACCGGCCTCGACATTCTACCCTGCATCACGGCGATGCCGGATCATCCGCCGGTCATCTATGCGACGGGTTCGGACGATACCAGCATCGCGGTCGCGGCGCTGAAGGCGGGTGCCGACGACTACGTACTGAAGGGGATTTCGGCCGATTATTTCGATCTGCTCGCGGCTGCTCTCGAACAGGCATTGGAGCGGGCGCGTTTTCGCCGCGAGACGGCGCAGGCGCAGGAGGTGATCCGCCAGCAGCGCGATCTTGCCGAGATGCTGCTTGCCGAGGTCAATCACCGCATTGCCAACAGCCTCGGGCTGGTCGGCGCACTAATCCGCATGCAATCCTCGATGACCAAGGACCAGGTGGCGATCGACGCGCTGCACGAAACGCAGATGCGCATCAATGCCATCGCCAGCGTGCACCGTCGGCTTTATACAAACCGGCAGGTCGGATCGGTGCAGCTTGATGAATATCTGAACAGCCTGCTGACCGAACTCGAAGCGTCTATGCGTGACGACAAGCGGCCGCACCGTATCATGCTGACTGCCGCACCCGTCAATCTGGCAACCGACAAGGTTATCACGCTCGGGCTGATCGTCAGCGAACTCGTCACCAATGCCTTCAAATATGCCTATCCGGACAGCGTGACAGGCGAGATCCGCGTCAGCGTCGACCAGATGGAAGAGGTGCTGAAGGTTATCGTCGAGGATGACGGTGCCGGGTTCGATCCGGAGAGCCCGGCAAGGGGAACGGGGCTCGGTACGCGTATTTTGACTGCCATGGCTGCAAGCTTGAAATCGGATTTCGCCTATGATCCCGGTCATGACGGGACGAGGGCGACGCTGGTGTTTTCGTTGCAGGAGGGGAAGTAGGACGTGTGGTGCAGGGCGTGCCGTGAGGCCCCTCATCCGCCTGCCGCACCTTCTCCCCGAGGGGAGAAGAGACTCGTGGCACCGTCTCGATTCCCCTTCTCCCCTTGGGGAGAGGTGCCCCGTAGGGCGGATGAGGGGGGCCTCACGGCACGGCGTTACCCTTTTTCCGCAATAGCTTACTGACATCGCATCATCAAACCTGACGCAAGGGGAGGACAGACATGACGACGATCCGCACGCCGCGTGAAGTCTATGATTTCTGGTTCGTTCGATGCGGCCGGGAGCTGTGGTTCCAGCCGCCGCCGGAACTCGACGTGGAGATCCGCGATGTTTTCCGCGATACCCATCTGGCGCTGGCCGCAGGCATCAGTGACGAGTGGCGGGCCGATCCGATATGCCGGCTGGCGGCGGTCATCGTGCTCGACCAGTTCCCCCGCAACATCTATCGCGGCACGCCGCTCGCCTTCGCAACTGACGGACTGGCGTTGCGGGAAGCCAAGCTCGCGCTCGCGGCCGGTGCCGACAAGGCGGTCGAGGTCGCCTGTCGCACCTTCTTCTACCTGCCGTTCGAACATGCCGAAAACCTCGACGAGCAGGAACGTTCGGTGGCCTTGTTCACGGCGCTTGGCGACGCGGAATATCTCGATTATGCCATCCGGCATCGCGACGTGATCGCCGCCTATGGCCGATTTCCGCACCGCAATGCTATCGTCGGACGGGAGGCGACGGCTGCGGAGCGCGACTATCTCTCCCGGCCCGGCGCCGGCTTCTGAGTGCTTTCATGCATCGGTTCGATTTCGCTGCGAGGCGCTTTAGGCATCTTCCGCCTTTCTGTCGCCTTTGTTTGCAATGAAAAGCTGACATTCTATCCCGACGACAACCTTCCCGGAGGCGCTTTTGCGGCTGAGAACGATCCTGCTTCGTACAATTCTTCTGATGACGCTGGCGTTTGCCGGGGCGCATTTCGAGAGTGCTGCAGCCTTGGCGCAGGAGCCGCAGACGCAGGCGGCGGCAGAGACGCCGATTGTCGATACGCCATCCGATCAGGCGGCGAAGGAACTCGAAAAGGCGAAAGTCCAGCTTGGTTCGCTTCAGGACAGCGTCAAGCAGAACGCCGATAATGACGATGCCCTGGTCGGGATTGCGGCCAAGGCCGACGAACTCAGCCGCGCCGTCATCACTATCTCGGTCAATCTCAGGCCGCGTTTCGATCAGATCAAAAACCGCCTTGGCGAGATCGGCGATGCGCCGAAGGACGGACAGCCGCCCGAGGCTGAGATCGTTACTCAGGAACGCAATGCGCTTGCCGCCGAGCGTGCGCAGATCAATGCGGTGACAGGCGACGCCGAAAACCTGTCGATCGCGGTGACGAAGCTTGTCAACGAAATTATCGAGATGCGACGACGGCTTTTTGCCGATACGCTTTTCAGACGCACCGAAATCTCCGTCTCGGTGCTCGACGATGCCGCCGGCGCTTTCGTGCACGAGGTCAGCGAATTCTCGCAGGCCCTGTCGAGCTGGGCCGCCTTCGTCTGGAAGTTCAAGCGCTTCCCGTTGTTTGCGGCGATCTTCCTGTCGCTCGCCTCGGCGCTCATTCTGCTCTCCGGCAGCTACCGGCTGTTTGGCGCATATCTGCGCCGCGATGAGGCGGTCGAGAACCCGTCCTATATCGGCCGGCTGTCGATTGCCTTCTGGTCGACGTTGATCCGCACCCTGGCGCTTGCGGTACTGCTCGTCACCTCGTTCTTCTTCCTCAATAGTTTCAATGTGCTCAGGCCCGATATCGCACCCGTCATCGGCGCGCTGTTCGGCACGATCGGGCTCGTCTATTTCGTCGGCCGGTTCGTCAACGCCATCTTCGCGCCGCGCGAACCGCGTTGGCGGCTGGTGAAGCTTTCCAATCTCGGCGCCCGCTCGATCGGCTACTGCCTGCTGGCGATGGCTGTCGTCAACGGGCTCGACTATCTGTTCGGCACCGTCAGCGAGGCGATGGGTTCGCCACTGGTGCTGACGGTGGTCAGGAGCCTGATCGCTGCGCTCATCATAGGCGTGATCCTGATCGCTGCCTCCTTCGGCAAGCCGATACTGGCAAGAAGCGGCGATCCGGATGCGCCGGGCCGGCATTGGCCGCGCGGCATGGCGATCATCCTGCGCGTCGTCGGCGCCGGCCTCATCGTCACGGCGCTCTCAGGCTATGTCGGGCTGGCACGCTTCGTCGCGACGCAGCTCATCATCACGGGCGCAGTGGTCGCCACCATGTATGTCGGCCTGCTCTCAGGCAAGGCGATCTCGCGGCAGGAGAGCTTCGGCGATACCTTCTTCGCGCGCTTCCTGACGCGCCGCTTCAATCTCGGGCCGGTGGCGATCGACCAGGTCGGCTTGCTCGTCGGCCTTGCGATCTATGCGGTGGCGCTGCTCGTCGGCATCCCGCTGATCCTGCTGCTCTGGGGATTCCATGTGCAGGACCTGCAGCTGATCGCCTACCGGCTGTTTACCGAGGTCAAGCTTGGCGGCATCAGCATCTCGCTGCTCGGCATCTGTACCGGCATTCTGCTGTTTGCCGGCGTCTACCTGTTGACGCGCTGGTTGCAGCGCTGGCTCGACGGCAATGTCATGGCGCGAAGCCATGTCGATCTCGGCGTGCGCAATTCGGTCAAGACGGGCATCGGCTATCTCGGCGTAGGCATTGCGGCGATCATCGGCGTTTCGGCCGCCGGCATCGATCTGTCGAGCTTTGCGCTCGTTGCCTCGGCGCTCTCGGTCGGCATCGGTTTCGGCTTGCAGAACATCGTCTCCAACTTCGTCTCCGGCCTGATCCTGCTGGTGGAGCGGCCGTTCAAGGTCGGCGATCATGTGGTTTCCGGCACGGCCGAAGGCATCGTCAAGCGCATCTCGGTGCGCGCTACCGAGATCGAAACCTTCCGCAAGCAGTCGATCATCGTGCCGAATTCCGAGCTGATCAACGGCCTGGTCGGCAACTGGACGCACCGCAATAAGATCGGCCGCTCGGAAATTCCAGTTTCGGTCAGCTACGACGCCGATCCGCAGAAGGTGATGGACATCTTGCTGGAACTGACGGCCAAGGTTCCGCTCGTCATGCGCAATCCGGAACCGCATGTCGAATTCCTGCGCTTCGGCCCCTATTCGCTGGATTTCGAGCTGCGCTTCTTCCTCGCTGACATGGGCGACAGCATGACGGTGCGCAACAATCTGAGGATCGAGATCCTCCAGCGCTTCAAGGCCGAGGGCATCGAGATCCCGTTGCCGCAGAGCGATCTGACCATCCACCGCGAGGCGCCCGCGGCCATCGCGAACGAGGGCAGGGACGTCAGGCCCAGTTCCGCGGACGGGGCTGCCGGCGACGATGAACATCGGGTGCGACAGCTGCGCGGCCGCACCGCCGAGGCCAGTCTGAAGAGCTGAACGGCTCATTCAGCCATCATTCACAGGTCGATGTGCATGATCCCTCGCATCGGGATCGCTGCCGAGGGCAGCACCGATCGTTCGAGGGGAGGGCGCACCCGCGCCGCCGCACATGATGGCAAGATTTGCCGCCGTTCTGCTTATCCCGCTGCTTGCCGCGCCGGCGGCCCATGCGGCATCCGTCACCAACACCGATCCTGCAGCCGTGGTGCTTGTCATCACCGAGGGCGGCCAGCGCGTCGAGGTCGTCGTCGATGCCGGGGCTTCGGAAAATCTCTGCACTTCTGGCTGCTTCATGACGACGCCCGACGGTGACCGCATCGGCCTCGATGGCGGCGAGACGATCGACATCATCAAGGGCTCCGCCGTCGTTAAATAAGGCTGCGGCCCCGTGGGGCTACGGCCGTCCGCGCGCCAGTGCCGTTTGCGCCGGTGCGGACATCCGCATCAGCGGCCGGATGGCGAGGAATGCCGCCACGGCCGCGGCGCCGAGCGCGGCAGTGATCGACAGCGACCAGGATACGCCTATATTGCCCATCAGGAAGGCCAGCGCGAAAGGCGCCGCCGAGGAGACGGCGAGGCGGGCCGACATCACTTTTCCCTGCCGCTGGCCATAGCCTTCGCTGCCGAAGAGCGCCAAGGGCAGCGTTCCCTGCACGATGCTGCTCAGGCCGGAGCCGAGGCCGAAGACCACGGCAAAGGCCACTGCGCCGGGAACCGATGGCGCCGTGAGGAGGAGAATGACAAGGGCCGCCGGCAGGAGCACGGCGGAAATGAGGGCGAGCATGAGCTGCGGCAGGCCGCCGCCGAAGACCATGTTGATGAACCGGCTCAGCACCTGCGAGGGTCCGAAAAGCGTACCGGCCATGACGGCCATGGCGCCGAGTCCGAGCGCCGACATCACGGGCACCATATGGACCAGAAGTGCCGCGTTGACGAAGCTTTCCAGCGCAAAGCCGGTGACCATCAGGATGAAGGCCGGCGCGCGCGCGGCGGCGGGAAGGCTGGGTTCAATAGGCCTCGTCGCAGCGCTCTTCTCGCCCGTGCTGCCATGGCCCGCACTGCGCGCCAGCCAGGCATGAATGGGAAGGCAGATGAGCAGATTGATCGCGGCGAAGATGAGATAGACGCTCTGCCAGGAGAAGTGGGCATGCAACGCCGTGGTGATCGGCCAGAAGATGGTCGAGGCGAAACCGCCGATCAGCGTGAGATAGGTGATGCTGCGCTGGGCCACCTGCGGCCTTATCTGAACCAGCAGGGCAAAGGCTGCGCCATATTGCACGAGATTCGACGCCGTCTCGACGGCGATCAGGGCGATGACGAAGGCGACCTTGCCGGGAGCAAAAGCGCAGCCGGCAAGGGCGATTGCCGCAATCGCCGAGCCAAAGGTCATGATCCGGCCGGCGCCGAAGCGATCGATCCACTTGCCCATGGCGGGTGCCGCCAGGCCGCCGATCAGCAGCGCCGCCGACAGCGCGCCGAAGATCCATTCCGCCGACCAATCGAGCCCGCGCGCCATTTCGGGCGCCAGGATGCTGAAGCTGTAGTAGAGGGTGCCGTAGCCAATGACCTGCGTCAGACCGAGCGCGAGGATGGCGGCAACCGGCGGCCGTTCGGAAGCGGCGGGGGTCATATGGATTTGAGACCCACACGTCGTTCAAGCTTGTCGGCTTCTTCCCTGCGCTCGCTGTAGCGGTCGGTGAGATAGGCCGAGGCGTCGCGCGTCAGCCATGTGAACTTCACCAGTTCCTCGCAGACGTCAACGACGCGGTCGTAATAGGATGAGGGCTTCATGCGCCCGTCGCTGTCGAACTCCTGGAAAGCCTTTGCCACCGATGACTGGTTCGGAATGGTGATCATCCGCATCCACCGGCCGAGGATGCGCATCTGGTTCACGGCATTGAACGACTGCGATCCGCCCGATACCTGCATGACGGCGAGCGTCTTGCCTTGCGTCGGCCGGACCGAACCCACCGACAGCGGTATCCAGTCGATCTGCGCTTTCATTATCCCGCTCATTGCGCCGTGTCGCTCGGGGCTGACCCAGACCTGGCCTTCCGACCAGGCAGAGAGCTCGCGCAACTCCTGCACCTTCGGATGGGCGACCGGAGCTCCGTCGGGAAGGGGAAGACCCTCCGGATCAAAGATCCGCACCTCGCAGCCGAAGTGCTCGAGCAGCCGTGATGCCTCATGCGCCAGGAGGCGGCTGTAGGATACGGCCCTCAGCGAGCCGTAGAGGATGAGGATGCGCGGCTTGTGCGTCGAGAAGGGCGGCCGCAGGGCCTCCAGATCCGGCTGGTGAAGATGGGCCGGTGAAGTCGCTGGAAGGTCAGACAATGCGCTTGCCTTCGGCATCGAGCACCTTCTCGCCGTCTTCCTTGGTGAAGGCGCCCTTGTGCGTCTCCGGCAGGATTTCCAGGACCAGCTCGGAGGGGCGCGACAGGCGCGTGCCGAGCGGGGTGACGACGAAGGGCCGGTTGATCAGGATCGGCTGGGCGAGCATGGCGTCGAGCAGCTGATCGTCGGTCAGATCGGGATTGTCGAGGCCGAGTTCGGCGTAGGACGTGTCCTTCTCGCGCAAGGCCTGGCGCACGGTCAGGCCGGCATCGGCGATCATCTTGACCAGCTCCGCACGCGATGGCGGGGTGTTGACGTATTCGATGATATCAGGCTCGATTCCGGCGTTGCGGATCATCGCCAGCGTGTTGCGCGACGTGCCGCAGGCGGGATTGTGGTAGATGGTGACGTTCATAGTTTCGCCTCGGAGGATAGGGTTGATGACGATGACGCGGCTGGCTGCAGCAGCCAGGTGAACAGAAAGAAGGCTGCGACCGCACCTGATACTTCGGTAAGCCAGAAGCCCGGCAGGTCGACCGGGCGGATGCCGGAGAAAGTGTCGGTCAGGGAGCGGGCGAAGGCCACGGCCGGATTGGCAAACGAGGTCGAGGCGGTGAACCAGTAGGCGGCGGTGATGTAGAGTCCCACCAGCCATGGAACGGCTTTCTGCTCGAAGCGGATGCCGGCGAGAATGACCGCGACGAGGCCGAAGGTCGCAATCCCCTCGGAAAACCATTGCGCGCCGCCGGTGCGGACCTTGCTTGACAGTTCCAACAGCGGCAGGTTGAACATCAGATGGGCGCAGATCGTGCCGGCGACGCCGCCGGCAAACTGCGCCAGCACGTAGCCGCCAAGGTCGCGTTTCGGCAGCGAGCCCGATATGGTGAAGATCAACGAGACGGCCGGGTTGAAATGGGCGCCGGAAATCGGCCCCAGCACGGTGATCAGCACCACCAGGATCGCGCCGGTCGCCAGCGTATTGCCAAGCAGAGCGAGGCCGACATCCGTAGTCAGCGATGTCGCCATGATGCCGGAGCCGACCACTGTTGCGACCAGCATGGCGGTGCCGAGCGCCTCAGCGACCAGTCGCCGCGATAGATCATATGGCGCCATCAGCCGGCTCCTGTCGGTTTTGCCGTCGTGCCTTCCATCGCGCCGATCTGGCGCAGGTGCGCTTCCAGCGCCAGCTTGTCGATCGAGGCCAAGGGCAGGCTGAGGAAGGCCATGATCCTGTTTTTCAGGAAACGGGCGGCCTGGGCGAAGGCTCGGCCCTTCTCGACCTCGCTGCCCTCGACGGCGGCTGGATCCTCGACGCCCCAGTGAGCGGTCATCGGGTGGCCGATCCAGACGGGGCAGGCTTCGCCGTGGGCGGTGTCGCAGACGGTGAAGATGAAATCCATCTGAGGTGCATCGGGCTTAGCGAATTCGTCCCAGCTCTTCGAGCGAAAGCCGGTTGCGGGATAACCCAACGCCTGCAGCTCCTTCAGCGCCAACGGGTTGACTTCGCCTCTCGGCTGGCTGCCGGCGGAGTAGGCCTTGAACCGGCCCTTGCCTTCGGTCTCGAGGATCGACTCGGCCAGGATCGAGCGCGAAGAATTGGCAGTGCAAAGAAAGAGCACATTGTAAACGCGATCTGTGGTCATTGCAGTTCCTCCTTGGTTGCAGGTGTACAGCATGCGGCGACGGCGGCGGCGGGCGCGCAGATCTCGGCGTTCCCTCCGCAGCAATCCTCCATCAGAAAACGGATCAGGCCGCCAAGCGCCTCATAATTGGCGGTGTAGATGATTGAGCGCGATTCACGCTGCTGGGCGATCAGCCCGGCTCGTTCTAGCTCCTTCAAGTGGAAGGAGACGTTGGACGGCGAAACCTCCGCCTTTTCGGCGATGGAGCCCGCCGCCATTCCGTCAGGACCCGAGACGACAAGCATGCGAATGATGTGGAGGCGGGTTTCCTGCGAAAGCGCTCCGAACGCGGCGAGGGCTTGACGTTGATCCATATTTCAATAATCCTTGAATCGTTGAAACAAGGATTAGCGCAGATGAACGCCATCGACAACAATAAAATCCAGGCGGAGGAGATCAGTCTCGGCCTGTTGCTTGATGCGCTCTCCGGCGACAAGGACGCGACGCTGGTTTTCCATTACGATGGCCGGCGGGTGAAGCCGGGCTATCATATCACCGAGGTCAAGGCGGGCCAATTCTCGGCGCTTGATTGCGGTGCCAATCCCGAGGGCTGGACTGAGATCTTCATCCAGCTCTGGGACATCGCCGAGGGTGAGCGCACGCATATGCCGGCCGGCAAATTCCTTGCGATCATTCGCAAGGTGACGGAGCATGTGCAGCTCGACGGTTCGGCCAAACTTACCTTCGAAGTCAGCGACGGCGTGCGGCCGATGCAGCTTTATTGCGCGGCAATGCCGATTTTGCGTGGCGGGGCCGTGCATGTCGATCTTTCGCCGCGGCCGGCAAGCTGCAAGCCGCGCGACCGCTGGCTCGCCGAGGAGACCAGAAAGGCTGCAGCTTGCTGCGGTCCGTCAGCGGCGGAGGGCGGCTGCTGCGCGTAGAGACCTGCGGGGATGGGGCAATGGTGGGCTGCGACGAATTGCTGCGCGCGGTCGAGGCGCATGCCTTGCTCTTGCTGGGCTTGGCGTCAGGCGTTGACTGAGGCGTGGGCATCCCACCATCGGAGCACCCGCATCGCCCGGAGCGTGATCCAGCGCGAGGGCTGACCTACTCCCTCGTCGATCTCGAACCAGACGCGCCCCGGCAGGGTCCAGTCGAGCGGCCATCTGCCGTCCTGAAGACGGCGGAAGCGAAGATGGGCGATCGCCTCGCCGAGGCGCGGATCGGGGGCGGAGCCGGTCAGGAGGGCGCTTGACCGAAAATAGTCGAGGGCGCGGAGGATGTCGTAGCGCCAGCGGTTCGGGTGCAGGAAGTGCAGGAAGCGTTCGTCGGCTGGCTCGCCGGTGCCGAGACGGCGGAAAAGGTCGCGCTTGAGCAGGAATTCCTCGCCCGTTCTGCGCGCCTCCCGGGATTGCGGCGTACCACCGATCGCTCGCTCGAACACCAGCAGCCCTTCCAGCACGTTGATGGTGCTGGCAAAGGACGACCGAATGGAGCCGTTGCACCGTTCGCAATTCCAGCCGCCATCCTCGAGGCGCTCGCCGGTCAGCCTCTCGACAATGGAGGAGACGTCGATACCGAAATAGGCGCCGTCGGCGACGGTGCGGCCATTGATGCATTCCTCGACTTCGCCGTTCCAATAGGGCTGACCGCCTTCCTCCCAATGGGCATTGGCGCCGATCAATGCGACGGTGCGCCTGGCCCGCTCGCAGGCGGGATCGAGACCGAATTCCCGCAGTTGCGACAGCGAGAAATTTGTCGCCGTCCACGGCTGGCCGCGCTCCCGCCACTCGCGAGGGTCGAAACCGGCGGGAAGAAAGGCGCCGCCCGCCCATTGGCCGTCCTCGTCCTGGCAGGTAAGCAGCCTCGCGCCCCAGCCTTGCGTCTCCACCTTGGCCCGCTCGGCCATCCAGTCCGTCTCGGGGGCATCGATGAGATCGCACATCACCTGCCACCGGATTGCCGGGTCGGAATCGAGCAGCCATTCGATTACCGGGTCGGGTTGGGTCATGAGCACATCCGCCCATAGGTGTGGGTCGATCACGCACTTATAATGGCTTCTGCGGAGCTTCGCCAGCCGGACGGGTTCAAGGCAGCTCTTGTCTCGCGGCGTTGCGACGCTCTATCGCCGCACCGGTCTACCTGGTTCCGGCCGTCGCATACGAGATCTGCCTTCGATCAGTCGGTAAGCAAATGCTTGCCATGCCGCGGCCCGACTGCGCCAAAGAGAGCACGGAGCTGAGATCAAGGTTCACGACCTATCACGTGACAATTGTCGGCGAAAGCCCGTTCGATGCGGACAACGCGGCGCTTGGCGCCTGATTTCTTAATCATATCTGCAAGAAAATCGCGGGCGGGTCCAGCTGGACGCTTCGCCGTCTCTCGCTGATTAATGATTAGTCAAATCAATTGATGTATCAGTTTGAGCCGGGGATGGATTTTACATTAAAGGTTTACCATGGCGTTTTTGGGTATTTCGGGGATGCAATATTCCGGAGAGATGTTTGCCGGCGCGCGCATTATTGTCGCGGAAGATTCAAACGTGTTCACCTCGATGATCAGCAAACGCCTCAAGGAGTTGTTCGACATTAATGTCGAGATCTGCCGCAACTTCGAGGATTTGCAGTTTTCCTACGACAAATCTTCCGATCCGATCACGCTGGCGATCTCGAACATCAATCTGCCGGGCGCCGAAAACGGCGAGGCGCTGGAATATCTGGTCGATCTCTCCATTCCCACCATCGTCTTTACCGGCACCTTCCATGAAAGCATGCGCGACAAGCTGATGGCCAAGGATATCGTCGACTATATCCTCAAGGACAATATATTCGCGGTCGATCTGCTGGCGGAGTCGATTTGCCGGTTCCTGACCAATCATCGCCACCATGTGCTGATCGTCGACGACAGCGCGACGGCGCGCGCCCTGCTGTCGAGCCGGCTGAAACGCTACAATTTCCGCGTCAGCGTCGCCGACAGCGGCGGCAAGGCATTGGAGATCCTGAAGGCCAACCGGGATATCGGCCTGATGATCACCGACTACAACATGCCCGACATTGACGGCTTCGAGCTGACACGGCGCATCCGCGCCAATATCGGCTCGCACGAGCTGCGCATCATCGGGGTTTCCTCCTCCTCGAACCGGTTGCTTTCGGCGCGGTTCCTCAAAGCCGGCGGCAACGATTTCATGCTGCGCCCCTTTATCGACGAGGAGTTCTACTGCCGCGTCAATCAGAATCTCGATACGCTTTTGCAAATTCAGTCGATGCGCAAGGAGCGGGCGGTTGCCTGACGGCCCTTCCAGCATGAGTATTGCCAGTGAGGCGGAGATGCCGGTCCATGACCGGCATCGAATTTTTGCAATTACAAGTAACGCCATCATTTGTCCTCTTCACGCGCACAGGCCTCTCGGTTATCGTCCGCCCGGCCGGGGGGAGGGCCGAGTCGAGCCCGTCGGGCGCAGGGGGGAATAGCGGCTGTGGCGTTTCAAGCGGATTTTCAGCGAGATGGAATCGGGCTGCGCTCGGGCGGGCTCAAAATACTTCTGGTTGAAGATTCCCGGATGTTTTCCGCCGTGCTCTGCCACCGGTTCCAGACGGAACTTGGGCTTGCCGTCAAATCCTGCTCGTCGCTGAAGGCGCTGCGCAGGGAGCTTGCCGAAGACGGTCACGGCTACACCATGGCCGTCGTCGATCTCAACCTGCCGGATTCGCCCTATGGCGAGGCGCTCGACTGCACGATCGAGCACGATATCCCGGCGATCGTCTTTACCGCCACGTTCGATCTCAACACGCGCAACAGGATCATGGAGCGCAATGTCATCGATTACGTCTTGAAGGACAATGAGTTCGCGCTCGACAATCTGGTCGCCACCGTCCGCCGGGCGATCTCCAACCGCAAGACGCGGGTCCTCGTCGTCGACGATGTCGTCTCGGCACGCCAGGTTCTCGTCGATCTCTTGAAGGCGCAGCAATATCTCGTCGTCGAGGCAAGCTCGGGGCTCGAGGCGCTGGCCGCTCTTGAAGCCTACAGCGACATCGAACTCGTCGTCACCGATCACCATATGCCCGATATGAGCGGTTACGAGCTGACGCGGCGCATCCGCCATCGCTTCGGTTCCGACAGGCTGCGCGTCATCGGAGTGTCTTCGTCCAACGACCGCATGCTGTCAGCCAGTTTCCTGAAGGCGGGCGCCAGCGACTTCCTCTACCGGCCTTTTGTCGCCGAGGAGCTGCAATGCCGCATTGCCAACAATGCCGAGACGCTGGCGCAGATGCGGCAGCTGAGGGCGGCGGCCGCATGCGACTACCTGACCGGCCTCTATAACCGCCGCTACTTCTACGACAACGGCCCGAAGCTGGTGAACGAATGCCTGCGGCTGAAAGTGCCGAGTTCAGTCGCCATCCTTGATATCGACCATTTCAAGCGCCTCAACGATACCTACGGTCACGAGATCGGCGACAAGGTGCTGAAGGCGGTGGCGAACCGGCTGTTTACGATCTTCGAAGGCAGCGACAATCTTCTCTCGCGACTTGGCGGCGAAGAATTCGCCATCCTCTTCCCGCAGATGGATTCGGCCGCTGCGACCAAGCTTTGCGATGAGATCCGCTCGGATATATCGCGGTTGAAGGTCACCGCTGACGACGAGGACCTCGGCGTCACGATTTCGATCGGCATTGCCGAGATCGGCGGCTACGAGACTTTCGAGAATTATTTGAACGCCGCCGACCAATTCCTCTACATGGCCAAACACCGGGGCCGCAACCAGGTCTATTCCGACGCTAGGATGACGGAGGAGGCGGCGCAGTAGCGCCGCTCGACCCTGCTCGGCGCCACCTCGGCCACTGCCTACCCTCGTGGTGACGGCCTCTTATCTCAAGCCGCAACTGCCTGGCGCGCTGTCGCCATGGTCAACTTGCGCTCGGCGCGTTCCTGCTGCGGCGAGCGATGGTAGAGTTCGCGATAACACTTGGAGAAATGCGAGGCCGAGACGAAGCCGCAGGCGACGGCGACTTCTACCACGGGCATCGAGGATTGCACCAGCAGGTGGCGGGCGCGGTCGAGGCGGATTTCGAGATAGTAGCGGGCCGGCGAGCGGCCCATCTCCTGGCGGAACAGCCGTTCGATCTGGCGCCGCGAGAGGCCGGCGCCGTCGGCGATCTCGATCAGCGACAGCGGCTCGGCCAGATTGCCTTCCATCAACTCGATGATCGACAGCACCTTGGCATTCTGCACGCCGAGGCGGGCGCGCAGCGGCAGGCGCTGACGGTCGTGCGGATTGCGCACGCGATCGGTCAGGTGCTGCTCGCAGATGCGATTGACGAGGCTCTCGCCGAAATCCTCGCCGACGAGGTTCAGCATCATGTCGAGCGAGGCGGTGCCGCCGGCGCAGGTATAAAGATTGCCGTCAATTTCGTAGAGATCGGCATAGACCTCCGCCTGCGGGAAGGCTTCGGAGAAGCCCGGCAGGTTTTCCCAGTGGATGGCGCAGCGCTTGCCGTTCAAGAGGCCAGCCTGGGCCAGCACATGTGCGCCCGTACAGAGGCTGCCGACGGCAACGCCGCGATTGTAGCATTCGCGCAGCCAGGCATTGACCGATTTGTTGTTGAACTCTTCGACATCGATGCCGGAACAGACGAGCACCATGCCCGGCCGGTTTTCGCCGCCGAGATGGCGGCGCTCCTCGGCGAGCGAGGAATTCGCCTCGACGCCGATGCCGCAGGAGGAATAGACCTTCTCCCCGTCGAGGGAGGCAAGCCGCCAGGTATAGGCCTGATAGCCGAGCATGCGATTGGCGATGCGCAAGGTGTCCACGGCGGCCGAGAAGGGCAGCATGGTGAATTGCGGTACCATAAAGAAGACCAGTGAACGCTTCTTGATCTGCATCCTGTTCATAGCGAAATCCATGCTCGAGGGACGATGACATATTCGTTGCGCGGAATGCGTCGCGCCGATGTCCTGAAAGCGACACTGGCATGGAAAAATGCGGCCGGGAAGAGCAAATATGCGACATTGACCGCGATTTGACCGGTCAAGTCGCAGGCGAGGGCGCCAGCGGGGCGGAGGAGAGCTCACAGCCAACCGAAATTCAGGGGCTGAAGTGGAATGGGGAACGAGATGGCGGACACGAAAAAGGCGGCGTTGCAAGATGCAGACGCCGCCCTCATCTCAGGAGGAATGTCGCATTCATTACATGGTCCGGTGTTTGCTGTCGTCGGTGCTCGGCCAGCCGATATCCTTGCGGACGTCGAACGGCATGGCTTCGATTTCGCGGGCAGTCTGCCAGCGGGTCCAGGCGAGCACGAGCTTGTGGGCATAATGGCCCAGATCGAAGCGGCCTTCGCTGGAGGTGAGGGTCTTGCCACCACCCCGATAGGTGAGCGTGGTCATTTTTCGGTTCCTTTCTTGAGCCGGGACATGGTCGCGATGGGAGGTTCGTCCTTGTCCATGCTGTTAATATGGGCTTCGCGAACCCATCATTCAAACGAATAGAGTTTATGGATAACATCAACGAATTTGAATGATCCCGGTGCGCGCTCCGGGGCGGTTTTGTCGCTAAAAGGATGTCTATGGATAAGGTCGGCACGACTGGAGCAGATAGCAGCAGGACCGCTGGGAAGGACATGGTGGCCACCGATCGATGGGCCCGGTTTTGGCCTTTTGCGGGGTGTTGGATTTTCTACTGGCCGGTGAGGCAAGAGGTGGGGGCGCCTTCGACACTGGCCGGAGCTGCACGCCGAACCGCGCCCCGTCGTCTTTACATCGAGCGTTTGGCCTTCTTGCGACAAGTGATACAGTTGAATTTCGGTCGTTCAGCTGGAGAAAAAGGAACTATTCCCATGACAGACCAGAAGCGCCCGCTACAGCCTGGAGATTCCGCGCCCGCGTTCGCGCTGGCCACGGCAAACTTCGACGGAACGATCTCGCTCGCCGACTTGAGCGGTCGCCCGTTCTTGATCGGCTTCTTTCGCGGGCTGCACTGCCCGTTCTGCCGGCGTCAGGTAGAACAGCTCGCCGGCGTGCAGCCAACCCTGCGCGCCGCCGGGCTGGAGACCGTGGCCGTCATCAACACACCGGTGGAACGCGCCCGCCTGTATTTCCGGCACCGGCCGACGCCGGTAACGCTTCTGTGCGACCCCGACTGCCGCACGCATCGCGCCTACGGCGTGCCGCATGCCGAGTTCTTGCCAGATGGGAGCAGCGGACAGTCCGAATGGCCATATGGCGCAACGATGCCGCAATTCCAAGCGGCACGCATCAACCCAACGGGCGAGCTGCCAGAACCGCTACAGCCGATGGAAGCCAACACGATCCTCAACGCCAAAGACCGCTTCGAGCTTGATGAAGCCGATAAGGCAATATTCGAGAAGCACGCTACTCAGCTCGTCGGGCACTTCCTGGTCGATGCGAACGGCACTATCGGCTGGGCTCAACTCGAAGCGCTCGACGGGCCGAACAGCCTCTGCATTTTTCCGACCGCGGCGGAGATCGTCGCCGCCGCTGGCAGCCTTGGACGCTGACCTGCAGCGAACCGTCCGCGTTGCTACACGATGTCGAATGAGGGAGACCACCCATATGGGCCGCTCAGGTGGGCGGGCGCACCTCCTTAGCCTGCATATCCTTGATGCCAGCTCTCGGACTCATCGACACTTCGAAGCTCCAGCAGGCGGGCAGCGTACCTGCTGGACGATGCGACCAGAAAATACCCCGAGCGGCGACGCTCAACGTGGTCCTGCAAACCGTTCAATCGCCGCTGCCAGGTCGTCGTAGTTTTCGACAATAATATCCGCGCCGGATCGCATTAGGCTTTCACCATGATTCGCCGAGCAATGGTTGCCAGCGGTAAAGCCGATGACACGCATGCCAGCCGCTTTGCCTGCAATGACGCCATTGACGCTGTCTTCGACAACGACGCACTCGTGCGGGAGCACGTTCATCGCCGTGGCTGCATGGAGAAAGAGATCCGGGGCTGGCTTTCCATTTGCGACCAGATCAGCTGAGAAAATATGCGGGTCGAACAGATCGATCAATCCAACATGCTGCAATTTCCAACGCAACCTTCTGGAAGGGGTACTGGAGGCTACGCACCGCAGTGTCGCGATCTTGTTTATCGCTTGCCGCGCGAACGGTATTTCCGCCAAATCAGCTTCCAATCTCATTGTCGATATGTGCTCGATTTGAGCATAGAAATCGCGCGGAAGAGGTGTTCCGGTTTTCGCCTCCACGCAATTCTGAAGCTTCGCTTCCCACATACTGGGAGAGAGCCCCATGAGTGACTGCATGTAGGCTTTGGGTTCAAAACCAGCGCCGATGGATTCCAGAAATTCGAGTTCAGCAGCGAGATAAATCTCCTCGCTATTCACAAGGACGCCATCGCAGTCGAGAATAGTCAGTTTCATCAGGCGTACCCTGGCAGTCTATTAAAGCGGGGTCTCACCCGATGGAAGACAGTATAAAGCCGGAGCGCCCTTCAGTATCTGGATAATCTATCGAACGGTAACCTTTTCGCGGCAGGTTGTATTTATACAGGTTGGATCCGCGTATTCCACCTTATTTGGCAGCTATCTCCCGACCTCTTAATGCGCGGCGGCTGGGGTGATGATGCCGAGGCTGCCAAGGCCGGTGACGATCAGCTGAACTGCGACCGCCGTCAGCAGAATGCCGAAGACGACCTCCGAGACGATCATGCTGACCGGCTTCATGCGCTTGGCGAGCTTGTCGATGTTGGTAAACACCAGATAGTCGAACGCGCCGACGAGCAGGATCAGAGCGGCGACCAGTATCGCGCTGGCGATCGAGGTGACTGCGCCGGAGGCGATGATGATGACGGTGATGCCGACGGGATTGAGCAGATAAGGGACGGCGAGCGGAAATATGGCCAGCTTGTCCGGGTCGACCGGAGCGGCGAACTCGTCGTGCGGCTTCTCTGTCGGTCCAGACGCCATCTTAATGGCGATAAGCGCGAGTATGATGCCACCGGCGACGGCGACGGAGCCACCGGTAATGTGGAGAAGCCGCATCAGCAGAGCGCCTGTCGCGAACAGGATCAGCGCCGTGACGACAGCGATCAGAACCATCTGGCGGCCGATGCGCACCTTGGTTTCGGTGTCGAAGGCGTGGGTCTTTTCCAGAAACGGCACCAGGGCGATCTTCGGCCCCATGCCGATCAGAAGCAGCAGCAGAAGTTTTCCGACGAGTGCGATGTCGATGACTGTGAAATCCATGGAACGTGCCCTCTAAAATTCGCGACGCGAAAATCGTGGCCCTCCCCACTGTGGGGAGGGCGTTGACGTAGTAAACCAGACGGACTCGCCGGTCTTTCTGCGAGCCGCTCAGCGCGGGCATACGTCCCAGAAGCCCGTCGTCTTGGCGGGCGAGGTGTAGTACCAGCATTGACCGGATTGAGGCGGCGTACCTGCCAATGAAACGGCGGCAGCTCCGGCGACGAAGCCGATGGCAGCACCTGCGGCAATGGCGGTACCCGGACGCCAGTAGCGGCGAGGGGTAACGACCACGACGCCACGCCGAAGGGGCGGCCGAACGGCGGGTCGGTATGCCGGACGGGTCCGGACCGCAGCGCATCCGCGCGGCCCGCAAGCCGCAGCGCCGCAACCTCTCGGGCCGCAGGCCGCCACTCCACGACGGGCGGCCTCGGCCGTCGCCGGAACGAGGACGGGCGCGCTGATCATCATCAGCACGGCAAGTGTCGTCAGCATGTGCGATAGATTGACCAAGATCTTCATTTCAAATCCTCCCTTGCTCTCGTGTTTCGTGCCATTTCCAAAGAGGTCCCCTCAGGCCGGGTTTGCGGCGGCCGCTGCGCTGTGCGCTGCGAGCGTCTGCTGGGCAGCGGCAGCGACGGCGTCGTCCTTTCCGCCCGAGACCTGGACTGTGGGCACGGCGAGCTTGATGCCGTGTTCGTTGAACGCCTGATGGATCATCCTGAGGGCCCGCCGCTTCAGCGTGAACTGCTGGCCGGGAAGGGTCATCACCTTCATCCGCAGGAGCAGGCCGGAGTCGCCTAGACTGTCAATTCCCTGCATCTTCAGAGGCTCGATCGTCGTCGGTTTGAACTCCGGATCCTCGAATAGCTCCAAGCCGATCTTCTTGATGATCTTTCGGGCCTTCTCGATATCGGAATCGTAGGTGATGGTGATCGTCATCTTCTCGATCACCCAGTCGCGGCTCATGTTCTGGATCGCTCCGAGCTCGCTGAAGGGAACGATGTAGAGGGCGCCGCGGTGGTGCCTGAGCTTGACCGATCGCAGGCTGAAGGACTCGACGGTGCCCTTGTAGCTGCCGCTCTGGATATATTCGCCCACGCGGAAGGCGTCGTCGAGCAGGTAGAACATGCCGCTGATGACGTCCTTGACCACCGTCTGCGCCCCGAAGCCGATTGCGACGCCGACCACTCCTGCGCCTGCGATCAGCGGGCCGATTTCAACGCCGAGCGACGACAGGGCCATCATGATGGCGACGGCCGAAAAAAGGATCATGACGAAGTTGCGCAGGATCGGCAGCAGCGTTCTGAGACGCAGGCGCCGCCGCTCCCGTTCGCTGCCGATTTCATGGGTCGCCTCGGTGTCGCCGAGCTTGCGATCGATCAGCACTTTCACGATGTTCCAGGCAAGATCGACGATCATGAGAATGATCCCGGCACTGAGAAGGCCGCGCACCAGGCGCAGAAGCGGGGAATCCTGCGTCGTCATCTCAGTGAGCCGCACATCCAGCGCACCAGCGAGCAGAATGATGGCTCCAACGATCAGTGTCGCCCGGATGCCGCGCTCCACGATCACCGAGGCGACCGTTCCTGTCTTGTGGCCGCCCTCTTCGGCTGAGGAAGGGCGAAGGATATTGTTGACCGACGCGTTGGTCAGGGCGATGGCGCAGGGCAGCGCCGCGCAGGCCAGCGCAATCCAGAACAGCCGCATGGCGCCGACCACCCACAGCAGCCAAAGGGTGACGAAATAGACTGTCCACAGCCAGTTCCGCACCCGCAGACTGATCCGCCTCGGCGGGCCGGCTGATAGTTGCGATGGCCGCCTCCAGACGGCTTCGACACCGATGACAAGGAGCACGAGGCCGAGGGAATAGGCGGCCAGCTGCCGGACCGGGAGGGAAAAGGCGAGCGTGCCCAACAGGCGGATGGTCACCCAGCCAAAGGCAAACCAACCGACGAGATAGCTCAGGCGCTTTGCCCAATGGCGGGCCGCCTCGTGTCCAAGCGGGACGACACGAAAGCCGTTTTCTGCCTCGGCCCGGGGTGCCAGAAACACATCGAAAAGCGCGCTCGCCAGACGGAAGACGACGATCGCCAACAGGTATCCGACGACGATTTCTCTGATGATCGGTGGCCATTGGAACAGCAGGAAGAAGCCGATGCTGCCAAGGCCGAACGAAAGAACATAGCATGCCGCCCACAGAAGCCTCGCAGCCAGCGCGGTCATTCTTTCGAGAACCGTTCGATAGGGCGCGCGGGCCATCCATGACCGCCAGCCCGCGCTGATCGACCGGAACAGCCACTGCGCGGCCAATCCGGCGGCGATAAAGGCGATGATCAAGACGATCGGCCGCGTTCCGCCATTTGCCTGAATGTCGCCTTCGAGTGCACTCCTGCCCCGGGTCGCTTCCGAGGGAAAGGAATTGACGGCTCCGAGAAGGCCTGCGGCGTGCGCGCGGAAGCGTGTTGCGAATTCGGAAAATGAAGGGTCGCGGTTCGGCGTTTCCGGCGGCGGCGGCTCTGTCGCATCCTTGGCGGCTTGCGACTGCTGCTGGAGGAAGCGCTGGACGTCGGGATCCGCGAGCATGCCGATAAAGCGATGAACGCTTTCAGGCTGCGGGCTCACAGGTGCCGTACCCTGGGCCACGGCGATCGAAGCCCAAAGGAGAGCGGAAGCCAGGGCAGCCGCCATGGGAAGCGGCACAACCATGCGGATCCTGGAGAATAAAGTCATTTTCCACCCTGATCTATGAACCGGTCCCCGAACCGCAGCGGAAAGGATCAGGCCCGCAGCGCTAACCGCCGCGGCGCTCAACGCGGCACCGAGGTCAGACTATGCGAAGATGAGACGGCTTACCCGTATGATCGGGTATGTTACGGTCGGGGAGACGGCATCAGCGGGGTTGCGGGTCCGAGGTGCCCGTGGCAGTCGACGCCATTTTTTCCGGATCGGGCACTGCCAGCCCCGCCTTCCGAAGCCCTTCAATCAGCCGATCGCGATCGCCAGGCTGCATGTTACGCATCGCCAGTTCGGCGAGAATGTTCGGCAGGAAGTCAGGCCGCATGCTGACGAAAACCTCTCCCTCCCGGCGGGCCTCGTCCGTCATGCCGGCCTCGGCATAGATGATGGCGGCGACAGCATGGAACAGAGGGAACTTCTGCATATTGGCCTGTCGTATCTCCAGCACCGCGGTCTGGTTGTCGTGAAGCATGTATGCGGCCAGAGCCCGTGTTCCATGATAGAAGCCGCCACCACCCGGATTGAGGGCGATGGCTTGGTCGAGGAGGGCTGCGCCGCGCTGCCACTGGCCACCGATCGCGAGCCGCGTTCCGAACTCACCCATCAGTTCTGTGTCGTTGGGATTCGTGGCGAGCGCCAGTTCTCCGACGCGAAACGATTCAGAAAGCTGTCTGTCGAAGAACAGCACCGTCATCAGTGCTTGAAGTCCGCGGGTATTGCTCGGATCGATTTGCGTTGCGCGTCTGGCGGCATCGAGTGCGCGGTGTATGGCTGCGTTCTGGTTTGCTGTTGGATTGAACTTGTAGCGATCTTCATCGAGGTAGACGATCGACAGCATCGCCCAGGCGGTGGCGTAGTTCGGAAACCGGGCAAGCGCCGTCTCAAGGCAGTTGCGGACTTGCGCATGCGCCTCGACGCTCAGTTCCGAACGATACGCATAAAAGCGCAAGGTGCACTCATAGGCGCCCAGATCGTCCGGCGGAGGACTTGCGGCGTCGACCTGCGCCATGACCCCGTATGGCTGAGCGATCGCGGTCGCCACCTTTCTGGCGACGTCGGTCTGGATCGCAAACAGGTCTCCCGATGCAAGATCCTTGTCATAATTCTGCGACCAAAGAATCTCGCCGTCTGACGTATCGAGCAATCTGGCCGTTACACGAAGACGCTTGCCCGACGTGCGCACCCCGCCGGCAAGGAGATAGCGCGCGCCGAATTCGGCCCGGATTGCCGATGCGCCGATATCGGCGGGAAGGGACTTGGAGGTCTCGCGCCCGAAGACCTTGATTTCCTTGAACCGTGGCAGGATGGTCATCAATTCCTCGGTCAGGCCGGCAGCATAGAGCTGCGCCTCCGGGCCTTCTCCGAGATTGGCAAAGGGAGCCACCACGAGGGCCGGACGATCGGGCGACAGACTTGCAAGCCGTTCGAGCGGCGGCGCGGGCGACCATGTCCCGATCCAATAGAGCGACATGGCGACTGCGGCGAGGGCGGCAACGCTTGGCAGCGAAAGCCGGCGTGCCTGCCGCCAGCGCCCGGGCGGGGCCGGGGAGGGTATTATTTCGCGAGGTTCTTCGGTGCGCGTGTCGGCCGAGGCCGAGGACGACCAGGTGAAGGTTGGGATATAGCCACCCTTTGGAATGTCGATCCTGACCGGATCATGCTGCCCAGCGACGAGATAATAACGCTCGAGAGACCGTCGCAGCCGTCCAGCCTCGATCCTGACGACCGGATCGTCCTGGGTGAAGCCGGCATCCCTGCCGAACACTTCGATTGCAATCGAATAGGCTTTTATCCGGTTGCCCCGACCGTTCAGCGTTTCCGACACGACGTAGCGGAGAAACGCTGCGGCACGACCTACACCGGGAAATTCAGGGCTGGAAATGACACGTTCAAGTTGCGCCTGGATCTCGTCGGCCTGAGGCGCAGGTTTTGAGGGAGCCCCCGCAGACCCCTCCGCTGGTATCGACGTCTGCATCTCTGTCCCCAATCCCCCGTTGAGTCACATCAGCCAGACCGTATCTTACAGTAACATACTCCACGAACCGGTCGTCGTCCACGAAGATCGGGATCGACACATCTTGCAGTGGCAGCCTCTCAAATGCGGTCAAGGAGTGAACCATGGACAAAGGGGTGGCCGCAGTCTGTCGGCAGTTTCCAGCCAGGATCAAGACGATCGACGATCTTTCTGCCCGCAGCGAAGACTTCCGGGAAATCTGCAGAGATTTCGCCGACGCCCAATCCGCGCTGAAGAAATGGACCGTCTCAACCGATCCGAAGCGCAATGAGCGCGTTGCCGAGTACCAGGAACTGATCGCAGAACTTTCGAAGGAAATAGAGGGCGCGCTCGACCAGGTTTTGCGGCCACCATCTGTTCGCTGATGCGCGCAACGGGCCGGCGGCAAGCCGTCGGACGGCGTATGTTACGGTTATCTACTTGCGTTTCATCTTGCCGGTCATGACCATTGTGACAAACGTCCGGCGCTGAAACTCTCCGCGCTTTAGGCAACGCTTCGGAAGGATATTGTCGTGGTTTCCGAGAACTTGGACGAGCCTGCCATTTCGTCGACGCCGCGCAATCCGCTGCGCAGGATCGCCCTGATCGTCGTCCTGCTGGCGCTCGCCCTGTTCGTGCTCTCCATCTTCATGGAGCGGCGGACGCCATCGACCTCGCAGGCTCAGGTTCAGGCCTATATTGTCGGCATCGCGCCCGAAGTCACCGGCCGGGTCGTGGAAGTCGGGGTTGCCGACAACTCCCGTGTCGAGGCCGATCAGGTTCTCTTTCGTATCGATCCCGAGCGCTATGAACTGGCCGTCAGCGAGGCCGAAGCAGCGCTTGCGAGCGTGGGCCAATCGATCGGGGCATCGACTGCATCAGTCGATGCGGCGCAGGCCAAGCTTGTCCAGATGCAGGCCGACAGAGACAATTTGCGCGATCAATATGCCCGGGCGACCGAACTGGTGAAACGCGGCGTTTTCTCGAAGGCTCGGTTCGATGCAGCCAAATCCGCTTATGATCAGGCGGAGGCTTCCGTTTCGGGGGCGCAGGCCGACCTTGCCAAGGCGAAAGAGCAACTCGGCCCGTCCGGCAACGACAATCCGCAACTGCGCGCTGCTCTTGCCGGACTGGAGAAGGCGCGGCTCGATCTGGTGCGCACGACCGTGCACGCGCCTTCTGCCGGTGTCGTCACCAACCTGCAGCTCACCATCGGCAAGGTGGTCTCGGCCGGCCAGCCTGCCATGACCTTCATCGACGCCGGCACCATCTGGATCAATGCGGCCTTCAAGGAGAACAGCCTGGAGAAGGTCGCCGTCGGCAACAAGGCGGACATACTTTTCGATGCGCTTCCCGGCCGGCTGTTTCCGGCGACGGTCGAGAGCGTCGGGTTTGGCGTATCGCAAGGCAGCACGGACCCGAACACCGGATTGCCGACGATCCGAAACGATAGCGGCTGGGTCCAGGAGGCGCAGCGTTTTCCCGTCCGGCTCGTCATCGAGGAGGCGCAGCGGCCCAAGGGCGGCGTGCGCTACGGCTCGCAGGCGACGGTCGTCATCTATACGGGCGACAACCCGGTGACCAATGCCTGGGGATCGCTCTGGATCCGCATCAAATCGGTGCTGACCTATGTCAATTGAAAGGAGCCCTGCGGTCGAGGCGCAGAAACGCCAGGGGTTGCGGGTGGCGCTGGCGGTCTCCGTCGGCTTCACGCTCGCGGTCCATGCTGGGGCTATCGTGCCGTTCCTCGGTCCGCTCTTTGCCGCCCAGTTCCTGCTCGGCAGCTCGCGCCCTATGCCGTTCGGTAAGACCGTCGGCGCGGCGGTGGTCATTCTGATCGCCGGGATGGCGATGATGGTTCTGACCAACGTCCTCGGCGACCGTCCGGCGCCCTTTCTTCTGATCCTGGGGCTGACCTATTTTGCGTGCTTTGCCGCACAGTCGACGGGAAAGGGAGGACCCGCGGTCTTTCTCGTACTCGTCGTTTCGATCATCGTGCCTCTGCTCGGCATCCTGAACAAGGAACTCGCCAATTCCATCCTGTCCATCCTGGTCGCCGGGGTGCTGTCGGGCACGGTTCTAATGTGGTTCGCCCATGCGGTCTTTCCCGAACCGCTCTCCGGGAATGTCGAGGCGGCACCAATCGAGCGGCGACCGCCGGCCTTGCTTCGGGCGCTAGCAAACACGGTGATCCTTCTCGGCTCCGTCGTGATCTGCCTGACGAGCGACAACCTGACTGCTGCGGCGGTCATTCCGATAACGGTGGCGTCGCTGCTCGGGCAGCTGGACATTGCCGCAAGCGCGCGAACGGCGATCGGGCTCGTGCTCGTCAACCTCTTCGGCGGCGTGCTTGCCTCCGTCGCCTATGCCGCCCTGTCGCTGCGCCCCAATCTCCTCTCGATCTTCCTCATCGTTCTCATCGTCGTCCTTCTCATTGGAGGGCGTGCTGCCGGCCGCTCGAGGAACGCTCCGGTTTTTGCCGGCGCCCTGACAATCTTCCTGATCCTCTTCGGTCTCGGGGTCTCGCCTCTGCCGGGCAGCGCTGCAGAATCCTTCGCCACCCGCATCATCTATGTCGCGGCAGCCTTGATCTACGCGCTGCTGTTTGCCGCGATCCTGTGGCCGCGGACGGGGGAAGCGAAGAGGATGCCGGCGTGAACGGCCGCTTCGCCGCAGCTCGGTGCATCAGCGGTACCAGTGACGCTTCCGCTGTCGATTCCCGTCACCGGAATGAATGTAAGCGCGATTGAATGTATGGTGCGAACAGCCGACACACCATGTCTGACCGTAAGGAGGATTTGAGATGGCTAGACCTCACGCATTGTTGCTCGCCACGGCCCTGTTCCTGCCTTTTCCAGGCCCCCCGTTTTCACCACATCTGTTTCTGACCGCCACCGCGCAGGAGCCGGTCGCTTCCGGTCCCGTCGCGGCCGAAGATGACGCGCCGGCGCCGCTCAGCGAAGACGAACTCGATATATTGGTGGCGCGAATCGCGCTTTATCCGGACGAACTCGTTGCCCTCGTCACGTCGGCATCGCTCTATCCGCTGCAGGTCGTGGAAGCGGCCCGGTTCCTCGAAACCTTGAAGAAGCAGCCCGAGCTCAAGCCGAAGACGACGTGGGACGGCAGCATCGTTTCCCTGCTGAATTATCCGCAGATCGTCACGATGATGAGCGAGGATCTGGATTGGACGCAGTCTCTCGGTGAGGCGCTCTCCTACCAGCAGAAGGACGTTCTGATCGCCATACAGCAACTGCGCGACAAAGCGGTCGCCGACGGCATCATCAAGACCGATGACAAGATCAAGGTCAGCCAGGAGAACGACAACGTCGTGATCGTCTCCGCCAGTCCCGAAAAGATCTATGTTCCGCAATACGCGCCGGAGATGCTGTATGAACCGAACTTTGTCGCCGAGCCGATCGGCTTCTATCCCGACCCCTATCCAAACTACTACTATCCAACAGCCACCTTTTTCGCAGGCGTGGTGACGGGAGCGGTGTGGGCCGCCGCCGTCGACTGGAATCGCTGGGGCGTATGGGGCGGGCGCTGGAACGGCAACGTCGATATCGACTGCAACAATTGCCTCAACAACATTAACGGCAAGGTGAACATCAACGATGTCGACTGGAAAAACGTCGACCGCAGCAAGATCGTGTTCGACGGCGCCCAGTTTAACAAGATCGATCGCAACGCCTTCCGGACCAGTATCGTGGCGAACGCCGGCAACAGGGTCGGAGCAAGAGGCAACGACCGTGCGAACTCGATCCGCGACCAGCCGGGCAAAGTCAGTGTCAACGATGTCCGCAAGAGCAAGATCGATGCGGACAGGGTAAATGCTGCTCGCAACAAGGCAGGCAATACAGGAGCCGCCGTTGGAGGCGGGAAGGCAGCGCAGGCCGCACAGAACCACAGGCCCGACGCAAGAACGACGAACAGGGCAGCCGAAATTGCACAGCCTGGGGTCAACGCCAAACGCCCGGTCGCAAAGCCGAAGCCCGCGGCCAAGGTCGACAGCCGGCCGAGAAAGCCTTCGGCGCTCGGTCAGGTCGACAGCGGCAGGCGCGCTCAGATGCAGTCCAGCCGAGGCAGGCAGGCCATGGCCGGTGGCAATCGCGGTGGCGGTGGAGAAATGCGCCGCGGCGGCGGCCGTCGCCGGTGACCGGAAGAAGGAGGAACGTCATGACAAAGTCAGTCAGAAACATGCTTCTGGGTTTGGTATTCGCCCTTGCGGCTCTCGCCACCGATCCGGTTTTGATGTCTGCAGCAGAGCCATCCGATACAACCGTCATCGCGGGCTTCGCTTCGCAGAGCGATCCGCCGGTATTCGACACGCCGGAACAGGCCGTCGACGCCTTTAAAGCGGCGCTCGCAGCTGATGATTTCGACAAATTCGCGGCACTGCTCGGTATCGATGCAGCGAAAGCGAAGGCGGGCGAAGGGGTGATGGACACCTACGCACAAATCCGGGACGGCACACAGAAGAAGATCGTCGTGAATGATGTCGATGGCCGCAAGATCATCGAGATCGGCGACAAATTATGGCCTCTGCCATTTCCGATCGTGAAGGGTGGCGATGGCAAATGGAACTTCGACACCTTCGCCGGCTTCGAGGAGATCATCGAGCGCCGCGTCGGCGAGAACGAATTGCAGACCATCGAAACGATGCGGGCCTATGTCGACGCTCAAAAGGAGTATTCCTTCGCCGACCACGACGATGACGGCGTGCTGGAATATGCGCAGAAACTGATCAGCAGCGACGGCAAAACCGATGGTCTCTACTGGTCGCCCGATTTGGGCGCGGGCGATAGCCCGGCGGGCAACGCGCTCGAAGACAATGCGGCGCTTGACAAGGCGAAAGCCGGTGAGGGCTATTACGGCTACCGCTACAGGATCATCGACAGCCAAGGGCCGAACATCGCGGGCGGAGAGTTCAATTATGTGATCAACGGCAACATGATTGCAGGATTTGCCCTTATCGCCTGGCCCATCCGATATGGCGAAACCGGCGTGCACACTTTCGCAGTGAACGCGAACGGTACGGTTTATCAGGCCAATCTCGGCCGGGAGACCGAGAAAATAGCTGCCGGCATCAGGACATTCAACCCGGACGACAACTGGGAGGTGACGGCCGATTGAACACGTTCAGCGTGCTTGGAACCAAGTCCGCTCCACGTCGTTGCCGCTTCGTAGCTGACAATGACGCAAAGGAGGAAATGATGATTTCCGCAGATCAGATCCGAGAACATATGGAAGTGCGGGCTGCAGACGGCACCCATATGGGGACGGTCGATCATCTCGATGGTCCCACCCGCATCAAGCTGACGAAGGCCGACTCGGAAGACGGCAAGCACCACCTGATCCCAATCGATTGGGTCGATCACGTCGACGCGCATGTTCACCTGTCGAAGAACGCCAGGGATGTCCGCAGCCAGTGGGCCACCATCAACTGACGAGCGGTCGGCTGCGGCTTTCGCCGCAGCCTTCTCCCCGCAAGGGAGGCCACAAAGAGGGCGACGAGAGCTGGATACCAGCTTGGGGGCGGCTGATCCCAAGCAAAAGGAGGTTTCGATATGCCAGCCAAGTCCAAGGCTCAGCAGAAGGCGGCAGGCGCCGCACTCTCGGCCAAGCGCGGTGAGACGCCCAAAAAAGAATTGAAGGGCGCTTCAAAACAGATGGTCGAGTCCATGAGTGAAAAGCAGCTGGAGGAATTCGCCTCGACCAAGAGAAAGGGCAAGCCCGAGCACGTCTCCAAATAGGAAGGCTCCGGGGTATCAGGTGGTCGTTGATTGCATCGAGAACCCTGCGACATCAAGGGCGGAAAGCGCTTTCAGAATCGCCCTCGATGACGCCTCGCGGTCGTCTGCCATCCATCTCAGCTCGTACGTCACGCCTGTGCGGCCATCGCTTGTTGGCCCGTATGCAACAAAGAGGGCACGGCATCCCAAGGGGTTCAGCAGCGCCGACAAGTCCGGTACCTCGACTTCGGAGCTATTGATGACTAGCGTTGCCTTGCGTTCGCAGGTCAGCCAGGCATCCAGGCGCTTCATGGGCGACAGGACGATGTAGGCGACAATCGTCGCCGCCGTCCCGGTGACAATCTGGCCGCCGCCGAAGCAGAGGCCGACCACCGTCATGAACCACAGGGTCGCTGCCGTGGTGACGCCGGTCATCATGTCGCCGCGCCTGAGGATCGCTCCACCGCCGAGGAAGCCGACGCCCGTCAGGACGCCCAGGGGAAAGCGCAATACGTCCATCTGCGTGAAGTAGCTGAAGGTCTTTCCGTATGTCGACAGAAGGAGATTGGCCTGGATCATTGCCAGGCAGGCGGCAAGCGCCACCAGAATCGTCGTCCTGAAGCCGGCCGCGTGGCCGCCGCGCTCGCGATCGAGGCCGATAAGGCCGCCGGCGATCACTGTCAGTACGATCCGCGCGGCGATATCCCACCAGCTCGGGGTCAGCGGCATGCTATCCGTCAGGAACGAAGGCATGTTTTGCTCCAGTCCTTGTCGCAGGCATTTCGCCGTTCGCCGGGCATTCGATCCTCCTCGACGCTATGCGGCGATAAACGCTGTGCGCGGCAGGACGTTCCCGAAGTCGTGACCGGGAAAGCCGCTGCCGATGGGGGAGATTGGCGGTTCGCTCGCAGTCGGTATATTGTATGGTGTCGACGAATACAGGGCGCAGTTGCCATCGGTGATTGGCGCGCACTGCGCCGGACATGGAGTTTTGATTGGCCGTTGCCTTCACCAAGGAAGAGAGTTTCGAAACCGCGTCGGAAACCCTATTGCCCGACCGCCCGGTTTCGCCGCATCCGAATCTCGTTACGGAAGCGGGATTGAAGGCTCTCGAACTGCAGTTCCAGCAGGCGCGCGAGGCCTATGATGCGACGAACACCATTGAAGATGTGAATGAACGGCGGCGGCAGGCTGCCAATCCATTGCGTGATCTTCGCTACTTAGCGGCAAGACTTCGCACCGCCCAGTTGATGCCTTACCCAACGTCAGTCAATGTGGTTGCCTTCGGCAACACGGTGACCTTCCGCCGTGACGACGGGCGGGTGCAAACTTATCGGATCGTCGGAGAGGACGAGGCCGATCCCAAGGCCGGCTCGATCTCCTACGTCTCGCCGGTGGCGCGGCTTTTGATGGGCAAGGCTGCCGGCGATGCCGCGGAGGCGGGTGGCCACGAGCTGGAGATCATCGCCATCGCATAGAGACGATGCAGAAGCGGCCGCCGGGGAAGCGGAGCCAACCGTCGATCAAAGGCCCGGGGAATCGGTTTTCGATCTGTCTTTTCCGAGATTGCGCCCTGCTACGCTGATGACTTCGCGCGTCAGCTCCGCTAGCCGATCGGCGGCAAAGCGGTTTATCTGCCAGAATAGCGGAACATCGAGGGGGGTGTCCGGCACCAGCTCCACCAGCCGCCCCGACGCCAGATGCTCGCGGGTCAGTTGAGTCGGGTTCATTCCCCATCCCATGCCCGATAGGGTTGCCTCGACGAAGCTTTGCGGCGAGGGGAGCCAATGGGTGGGATAGTCGAGATCGCGTCCGAAGGTTTGGCGGACCCACGTGCTCTGCAGCCTGTCCTTCTGGCTGAAGGTCAGAGCCGGAGCGTTGCGGATCGCCTCGGCGCTCACACCCTGCGGAAAATTACGGGCGACGAAGTCGGGCGTTGCCGTCGCATGATAGCGCAGAACGCCAAGCGCGAAACGCCGGCAGCCCCTTATCGGCTTTTCCAGGCTGGTGACGGCCGCAATCACGCGGCCGCGCTGCAGCCATTCGGCGGTGTGATCCTGATCGTCGACGGCGATATTCAACAGATAGGAGGAGTTTCTAGCGAAGGTCGACATCGCCTCCACGAACCAGGTGCCGAGACTGTCGGCATTGGTGGCAATCTGAAGCGTCACCCTCTGGCGGGGTTCGTCGGGATCAACGAGCGCCGGCAGCTGGCCGAAGAGCTCGGCTTCGAGCATGCCGACATTTTCCATATGACGGCACAACCATTCTCCCTTTTCGGTTGCCGTGCACGGCGTGCCTCGAACGACGAGCACAACGCCGAGACGCTCCTCGAGCTGCTTGACGCGCTGCGAAACTGCCGAAGGGGTGACGTTCAGCACGGTCGCTGCGCGTTCAAAGCTGCCTGTCTGGACAACAGTCGCGACGGCACGGAGGGCGGGGTAGTCAAGCATGGATTAGCGCCGCTTAATTGAGATTAGGCAGATTAATTAGCCTAATTGCCGTCGCCGCGATAGCGAAGTCTGGTCGAAGCGAAAGGCGTTTGCAGAAGCTATGAATTTTTCAATCTATTTTACCGGCCTGGTGATGGGCCTCAGCCTGATTGTCGCGATCGGCGCTCAAAACGCCTTCATTCTCCGCCAGGGCCTGCGCAACCAGCATGTCTTTGCCGTCTGCCTCGCATGCGCACTGTCAGACGCCGTGCTGATCGTGCTCGGCGTCACCAGCCTGCAGCAGATTGCCCGGGTGATGCCCTGGCTTGATCCGGTCATGCGTTACGGAGGAGCCGCGTTTCTTGCCTGGTATGGAGCAAAAAGCCTCTATTCCGCCTTGCGGTCGAACGCCGCTCTCGCGGCGGCCGAGGCCAAAACGGCAAGCTTCAGGCAGACGCTTGCGACCTGCCTTGCACTCACCTGGCTCAATCCGCATGTGTATCTCGACACGGTGGTACTGCTCGGCACAATATCGACGCGTTATCCTGGGCAGCAGGCTTCGTTTGCCGCAGGCGCGGTGACCGGTTCCTTCCTGTTCTTCTTCTCCCTCGGATATGGCGCGACATGGCTGCGGCCGATCTTCTCGAAGCCATCGTCCTGGCGGATGCTGGAAACGCTAGTCGCTGCGACCATGTGGATCATCGCCTTCAAGCTCATGGGCGGAATGTGAGCGCTGTTCGACGGAACGATCATGCGGATCGCGACATCTCGGCACCAGGGTCAGGTGGGTCAATGGGGGTGGCTAGCTTTTGACGGATGGGCGCTTCCGACCACCGTGACCTTGCGCCAAGATCCGAAAAACTTCAGCTGCGCACATTATGCGCGCGATTCCACGATCCTCAGGTGGCGGGTCGGCCGGGCGGCTACGCTCGGCAAAGGCAACTCCTCCCGCTGACAATCGGCCAGCAGGTGCGATGGGAATCGTTTCAATTCGCGCAGGGCATGTTCGTGATTTGCATCTCTGCGCCGGCGCGACTTGAATGCGGAAAGGGTCTGTAGGATATTCCAGGTGCTTGGTTGCGCCATGTCGAGCCTCCTTTGCTGCATCAGTTCCGATACACAGACTATGCGGAGCGATTGACATTCAATCAAACAAAATGATATTGGGTTATAAATCAGAAAAATTGAAAGATGCGACGATGAGCCTACCCTTTCGCCGTCCCATTCCTTTGCTTGACAACGATGTGTTGCGCACTTTCGTCGCCATCGCCGAGACGGGCAATTTTTCCACTGCCGCCGAGGCTGTCTTCCGCACGCCGTCGGCGGTTTCCATGCAGATCAAGAAGCTCGAGGAGCAACTCGGCGCGACGTTGTTTTTGCGCGACGCCCGCTCGGTGACGCTGACACGTCATGGCGAGATGCTACTCTCCTACGCCCGCAACATACTGGCGCTGTCGAACGAGGCGGTGTCGCGCTTCATCATGCCGGAGCTGACCGGCGTCGTCAGGCTCGGCGCCCCGGAGGATATCGGCGAGCGGCTGCTGCCGAGAATCCTGAAGAGCTTTGCCGAAAGCTATCCTGGCATCATGGTCGATGTGACGATCGACATGAGCGTTGGCCTCAAGAAGCGCATGGAGGAGCAGCGGCTCGACCTGGCGCTGATCAACTGCGCCACGCGGCCGTTCCCGACAGGCGGCGAGGTGGTGTTCCGCGAGCGGCTGGTTTGGGCCGGCGCCCGCTGCGGGTCGGCGCATCGCCGCGATCCCCTGCCGATCTCGATCTGGGAGGACGGCTGCATCTGGCGGCAGGAGGCTCTCGCCCAGCTCGAACGCAACAAGCGGCCTTATCGGGTCGCCTATCTCAGCGGCCACACGATGGCGCAGCGCGCCGCCGTGCTCTCCGATCTCGCCATCGCGCCGCTGCCGCTCTCCTATGTCAGCGAGGACATGGCGATCCTCGGACTTCAGGAGGGGCTGCCGGAGCTCGGCTCCTTCGATATCCGGCTGCTGACCGCCGCGCAGCTGTCAGGCCCGATCGAGACGGTAGCCGATAGCATCCGCGGCGCTTTTGCCGAAAGAGCGAAGGCGGTCGCCGCCTAAGGATGTCTTTCAGCGGTTGAACCTTTTGTTCCCTTGTGCGTTATCGGCGCGAACGGCATGACAGCCGTTCGGGGTTGATTTCAAACAAGGATATTCGAAATGACGACAACGGCCAAAATTGCCGCAGCCTTCATGGTTCTTCTTGCTCTTTCCTCCTGCGGCAACACGATCCGCGGCATAGGGAAGGACACGGCAAACACAGTGAATGCCACGCAGGATGCCGGCCGCTCGGTTGATCGCGCTGCGAAGAAGTAAGCGGTAGGTAGGTTTGCCGGGCTGATGAGGCTGGCTGACGCCTAAAGCCGGACCATTCTGTCAAACGGCCGGGACCGGGCCGGGGTCCGGACCACTTTAACGAGTGGCCGGGGGATGTGCCCTTTCTAGGCCGCCGGATCGGCCGAGCCCGGTCCGGAAGGCTTGATAGGCGGGGTGCTGGCTGGAGCGGGCCGTTTCCATCAGCCGGATTTGCAATCGGTCCGGCGCCTGGGTTCCGAGCCACAATCCGAGATTTTCGAGCTTCAGCGAGTTCAGGAAAGGCGATCCCGCGGCAAGATCGAGGTGGCGGCGCAGGCCGTCAAGCAGATTGTCGTCCTGGGCGGCATTCTCCATGAGAAGCGTCAGGTAGGATTTATCGGGCTCCGACAGCGCGGCGAGCTTCTCCGCAACGGTATCGCGGTCGGGAAAGGGAACGCTGGCTGTCATTCGAATCGTCCGGTCGTTGATCGTCTCCCGCGGTTATAAGCTCGCCTTGATCTTCTCGGCTATATCGGCCGGCACCCATTTCGACCAAAGATTCTCGTAATTGCGCAGGAAGTGGATCGCGGCATCCTCGTTGCTTTCGCGGTTTTCGTCCTGCCAGGCGAGCACTTGGTTGATCGTCGCGTTGTCCCATTTGCGAGCCTTGAGATAGGCCGTGACAGGCCCGGAGCGGGTGGCGAAGGATCTGGTCATAAGCGTGAAAGCGCGCGAGACCGGGTAGGAATTGAGCTGCAGGTTGGTGGTCGATATGTGGCAGCTCCAGTCGGCCGGGCAATTGTAGATTGCACCCTTGGATGTATCGTCTTCGGCCGGAAAAAGCTCAGGATGTCTTAGCGCGTCCTCGACAGAGCGGATGTCGGGATTGGCGTCGGCAATGAATTTCGGGATGAACCAGCCTTCGACGGCGCCGTCGGCGAGGATCTCGGCGCCTTGCACCAGCCGGCCGGTTTTGACGGCCTGATCGAGCAAGGCCCTGACGGAATTGATCCAGTATTCCGAGGCGATGTCGGGCGTGCCTTTTTCATTCATCGAGGCGAAGGTCGGCAATGTGTCGCCGGCGACGATGGTGACGGAGCAGCCATAGCCCCTTTCCAGAATGATCTTATCGAAATTTGCCGCAATGCCGGCCGAGGCCCATTTCATCTCGGCGATGGACACCTGGCCGCAATCTTCGGCGGCAGCCGGCGCAGCAATGGAAAAAGCCGCGGTAAAGACGGCCGATATCAGAAGCGTCTTCATCGTCATTCCCCGAATTTACTTTGCTGGGACGCGCCGCTGGGTCCCAAAAAAATTATCTGCAAAGCTTTGGTGCGCCCGAAAGGGAGGATGCCTGCCGGCGATGCCGCAACAGGCCATCCTGTTCACGGACGCCGTTCATCCTTGCGGCTTCGGCGGCGGATCGCAGGTCATGTTCAACAATGGCGCATTTTGATCAAGCCTACGCGTTCGCCCGCAGAAATCAACCGCATTTTGCTCATGGTTGCGAGACTAAATGATTGAATTCGAAGAATTTATGTCAAATGGGCCGAAAATGGCGCCGCCGATGGACTCGCGACCGCAGATGGGTTTTCAGAAGAAAATTCGCCGGCACTGCTGAAAAAAGTCAAAATTAACATTTGCGTAAGTCTTCAATAACTCTCCGGTAAGAATGTGCCGCTATCAGTGAGGTCGTAGCGGCAACGACCGCTGCTTCTCCGGTTCAGGTAGTGCGTACCGGAGAAAGCGAGCTTCGCCGTGTAGGGGCGAAGACGCCTGAGTTTTCGGCAAACCGCGCAGAGCCAAGGCCATGCGCGGTTTTCGCGTTTTGCCTGGGCAGATCACGCCTTGACCCAGGATCGGCCGCCATTGTAGGCCTCGCCGCAACGAAAGGCGATGGCCATGGCAAGAGCGATCATGCTGCAGGGAACCGGCTCGGATGTCGGAAAGACGGTGCTGGTCGCGGGTCTCTGTCGGCTGGCGGCCAATCGCGGACTGGCGGTCCGGCCGTTCAAGCCTCAGAACATGTCGAACAATGCGGCGGTTGCCGACGACGGCGGCGAGATCGGCCGAGCGCAATGGCTGCAGTCATTGGCCGCCCGCACGCCGTCCTCGGTGCATATGAATCCGGTGCTGCTCAAGCCGCAATCGGAAAACGGCAGCCAGATCATCGTGCAGGGCAGCGTGTTCGGACAGGCGAAGGGGCGGGATTATCAGCGGTTGAAGCCGCGCCTGCTCGGCGCCGTGCTCGAGAGCTTCGAAACAGTGGCTGCCGGAGCCGACCTCGTCGTCATCGAGGGCGCCGGCTCGCCGGCCGAAATTAATCTCAGAGCCGGCGATATCGCCAATATGGGCTTTGCGACCAAGGCGGGCGTGCCCGTCGTGCTCGTCGGCGATATCGACCGCGGTGGCGTCATCGCCTCGCTGGTCGGCACGCACGCGATTCTCGATGGCCGCGATCGAGCGATGATCGCCGGCTATATCATCAACAAGTTTCGCGGCGACGTCTCGTTGTTTACCGATGGCATCCACGCCATCCGGGGCTTCACCGGCTGGCCCTGCTTCGGCATCGTGCCGTGGCTGCCGGATGCCGCGCGCCTGCCGGCCGAAGATTCGGTCGTGCTCGAACGGCTGGTGAGGAGCGGGACGGGCGCGCTGAAAATCGCCGTGCCGATGCTGCCGCGCATTGCCAATTTCGATGATCTCGATCCGTTGAGAGCGGAGCCGGATGTCGAACTGGTCTTCGTGCGATCAGGCGAGCGGCTACCTGTCGATGCGAGCCTGGTCATTCTTCCCGGCTCGAAATCGACGATTTCGGATCTCGCCGATCTCAGGATTCAAGGCTGGGACCGCGATCTTGCGGCGCATGTCCGGCGCGGTGGCCGGGTGATCGGCATTTGCGGCGGTTACCAGATGCTCGGTCGCACGGTACGCGATCCGCTCGGCATCGAAGGCGGGACGAGCGAGGCGGCGGGGCTTGCGCTGCTCGACGTCGAGACCGAGATGGCGCCTGAGAAGACGGTGCGCAACAGCCAGGCCCGTTCGACCGAATACGACGTACCGCTCGCCGGCTACCAGATCCATCTCGGCGTCACCCGCGGCCCGGATTGCGTTCGGCCCTCGGCGATCGTCGACGGCGCGCCCGATGGAGCGCTGTCGACCGACGGGCGGATCATGGGCACCTATCTGCATGGGCTCTTCGGCAGCGACGCCTATCGCGCCCGGCTGCTTCAGAGCTTCGGCCTATCCGGCGAGCGGCGGAATTACCGTGACAGCGTCGAGCAGGCGCTCGACGAGATCGCCTTGGCATTGGAGCGTCACCTCGATCCGCACTGGCTGGCGGGGCTGCTCGGTTAGCCGCAGCGGTGCGGCCGAATTTCGCATCACTTTCACTCGACCGGGAGTAGCATCGCGACATCAAGCAGGCTAATGAATAAGAAGCGCGATTTCGCTCTTTCATCGTCTGTCCGGCGAGTTAGGCGCAGCAGGCCCGACGGCGGAAAGATTCCTTCACTTTGTCGCCCTCATTCGGAGATGCAAAAAATTAACGATCATATTCAGTGGCTTATCGAGCAGGGAATCACCTGTGAGCATATTGGCGATCTCGTCGCCGGTTTATGCGACCGGCTGATTGCAGACGGCGTTCCGATCTGGCGTGCGAGCATCAGAATGCGTTCCCTCCATCCCATGTATCGTGGCGTCGCCGCCAATTTCGAGCGGGGCGGTGCAATCGTTCTCGAGAATGCCGAGCATGGCAGTGAGACGGAACGCAGCTTCGAGAAGACGCCGATCTTTCACCTTTTGAGCCGCGACGAAAAAACCGGGCGATGGAACCTGGCGAAAGGCGAGGGGCTTGAGTATGCCGAGCTTCACGAATTCGCGCTTGCCGGCGGCACGGATCACGTCATTAGCATTTTCGAATTCCCGAAGGAGGTCGCGTTACGCGGACTGGGCTTTTCGCTCACCAGCGATGCGCCCGGCGGATTTTCCGACGACCAGCTGGCGATCATCCAGGAGCTGTTGCCGGCTCTGGGGCTGGCGGCCTACCGTGTCGCGGTGTCGAAGACCGCAACCGAAATCCTCGCGGTCTATACCGGCGCCAGAACGAGCGCGCGTATCCTTGCGGGGGAAACCCGCAGGGGAATGGGCGGCTCCATCGATGCAGCGATCCTGATTGCCGACCTGCGCAATTTCACCGCGCTGACCGAGGTATTCCAGCCCGCAGAGATCGTCGGGTTTCTCAACGAGCATTTCGAGCTGATCGACCGGCATGTCGAGGAAAATTCCGGCGAGATCCTCAAATTCATGGGCGACAGCGTGCTGGCGATCTTTCCAACAGAGGCCGAGGACCCGCAAAAGGCCTGCAAGGCGGCGCTAGCTTCGGCTCAGAATCTGCTGAAGGCAAACGAAGAGCTCAATCGGGAGCGCACGCGCCACGGCGGCCCGGATATCGGCATCGATGTCGTCTTGCATCTCGGGGAAGTTTTCTACGGAAATGTCGGCGCTCACGGCAGGCTGGACTTCACGGTGATCGGCAGAGCGGTAAACGAGGCTTCGCGGCTGGAAAAGCTGTGCGGGATGCTTGAGCAGCCCCTGCTGCTGTCAGCGAGCTTCGCGACGACCTGTGCCGTGCCCTGTGACTATCTCGGATCTTTCGAGCTGCGCGGCGTGTCGAAGGCGGCCGACGTTTTCAGGCTTGCCGGCGCCGCCTCATAAGGCACCTAAATCTCGCCCGATACTTCGCGGCGGCGGCGATCGAGTTCTTCGCTGTAACGGCGCAGCGTGTGGCTTTCGCTAAGCTGGCCGACCACCTTGCGCTCGATCAGATTGTTGACGACGGCGAGCGCTTCGCTTTCGCTCTTGTCGAAGATCGCCGCCGCCTGCCTGGCATTCATCTGCGGCTGCAGGAAGTCATTGCGGTAGCGGACGAAATCGGCAAGCGTCTGGCTCTCGTCCTGAACATCGGTCGGGTTGGCGTAGATCTCCGGCACCAGCACGAGCCCGGCATATTTGTCGTTTTCCTCGACGAGAATGACACGCTGGGTCGAGCCGATGGGGAAGGCCTTCTTGAACTCCTCCAAGGAGATGCCCGCCTTTGCGGTCTTGACGTCGGCGCGCATCAGCTTGTCCACCGTCAGGTTGCGGATCCAGCCAACGTCGTGGGCGCTGCGGATGCTTTCGCCGCGCAGATGGAAGCGCCATGTGGCGAAGGAATAACCGAAGGTCGAGCGCACGACGAGCGAGGAGGTGATGACGGCGGCAAGCACCAGCGCAGTGATCGGAAAATCGCCGGTGATCTCGAGCGCCAGGAAGGTCATCGTCAGCGGTCCGCCAATGACGGCGACGGCCAGCGAACTCATGCCGACCACGGCATAGATCACCGGCGTCAGCGTGGCATCGGCGAAATAAGGACCGCAATAGGCAAAGAGCTTGCCGAGCAGGGCGCCCATGAACAGCGAGGCGAAAAACAGGCCGCCCCTGAAGCCTGAACCGATCGAAATTGCCGAGGCCAGCGATTTCAGCAGAAAAAGGCTGATCAGCGCCGGGATGGTCACGTCGCGGGAAAGGTTGAGATGCAGTGCGCCGTGACCGGCCGATAGCACCTGTGGCGAGATCATCGCCAGGAGCCCGACGATTATGCCGCCGAGCGCCGGGCGAAAGGGCGGAGCGATCGCGCTTTTGCGCGCAAGCTCCTCGACGAAGGCCACGCCCTGCATGAGAAGAATGCCAACGCCGGCGCAGAAGACGCCGAGCAGCAGCGCCGGGACATAATCGGCCGGCACGACCGAGCCGAAGCTGCCGATATCGATGGTGAAATCGCCTTCGGCAAGCAATCTCGCGATGAGGGTGGAAACGAGGGCGGAGACGACGACCGGGGTCAGCGAGACGATCGTGTAGGTGCCGATAATCAGTTCGAAGGCGTAGAAGGCGCCGGTCAGCGGCGCGTTGAAGGCGGCGGCGATGGCGCCGGCTGCGCCGCAGCCGACGAGAATGCGCAGATCCGAGCGGCGCAGCTGCAGCTTCAGGCCAAACTTGGAGGCAATGCCGGCGGCAAGCTGGGTATAGCCGGCCTCCAGGCCGACTGAGGCGCCGAAGCCGTTGGAGATCAGGTTCTGGACGGCGACGATGATGCTGTCGGTCAGGGAGAGACGACCGCCATGCAGCGCATTGGCCTCGATGGGGTCGACCATCGGCTTCTTGCGCCGTTTTGCCAGCACGAAAAGAAGCAAGCCGAGCAGGACACCGCCGATGACGGGGGCAGTCAGCAGCAGCATCTTGTCGTCGATCACCGACGAACTCAATCTTTCGCTGTCGGCGATGCCGAAAACCAGCTGGTGCAGTTCGTTGGAGACGAAGCTCATGCCGGTGACGGCGAGCCCGGAGGCGATGCCGACGACGGCGCCCGCCAGCGACAGGCCGACTTCGCTGCGGCGGGTCAGCGCACGCACCCGGCCCGGATCGAAGAAAACACGCAGCGCGCGCAGGCGGCGCCGATCCAATTTCATAAGCATGGCTAGACAACTAGGCGGGGAGAGGCCCGGTCAAGGGCGGCGGTGCCGTCCGCTTGCAACGCAATTGCGGCGAAAAGCCGGCGCGCGGGATAAATTTTTATGACGTAAGTCTCTGATATAAGACGACTTTTTATTTAGGATAAGTCGTTTTTATGCGAGATCCTCCTCCGACCGGCCATCGTCGCCGTCACACCAAGGCCGTTGACTCCATCCCCTGGCTTGCCTAACCATCCCTCAACGGATGGTCGTTTTGCCATCCCGACATAACGGATGGTTCCGGATCGGCAGTTGCCTTTCCGGATGAAAAGGGAATGTGACGGGGCGGACCCAAGCCGGGCGCCTTCATCACAGCCGACCCCGCGACTGTAGAGCGGTCAGGGTCTTCCATCCGGCATCGAGCTCTTTCGGCCGGCAGCCTGCAATGGTGCAGGCGGGCGGAAGGAGCGCATGCCGGAAAAGCCACTGGAAATGCATGGTGATCAACCGGGGTCGGACGCCTCCATCTCTACGAATCGTCCACCTTTTCACCGATGCAGCCGGGAAGGCGAGGCGGATCCGCTGGCACGATCAGGGGCGACCGGTTTTCCGGTCCGCCCCGATCGCGGCCGATAACCGCGAGCCAGGAGACCTGCCTTCCGTGACGGGCGAAAAGCCCACCCTGGGTAAAAGACCCGCTGCCAGCACGGAGGTTGTTTTGGCTGAACGAATGAATTCTGTGCTGACTGGTGCGGCGCGATCAACTGGTGCCGTTTCGAGGCTTGCTGACGCTAGGCTCTTGCAAGGCGCTTACCTCTCCTCCCTCATTCCTGTGCTTGCCACAGGAATGCAGCGTGCCCAAGTCTTTGGGCACAGGAGAACTATTACGTCAATTAGAGTCATCCACGGCGCCGACGCGCCGTGGCTGGATTCCTGTGACAAGCACAGGAATGAGGGCAGAAGGTGGGGTGCCGCATCCAGCAAAGGGACCGTTTGCTCATGACGACTGCCCCATTCACCACAGTCTTCATCCTCGGCGGCGCCCGCTCCGGCAAATCGCAATTCGCCGAATCCCTCGTCGTTTCGACCGGCCTTGATCGCCACTATCTCGCGACCAGCCGGGCGTGGGACGAGGAGATGCAGGCGCGCATTGCCCACCACAAGGCCGACCGAGGCCCGTCTTGGACCACGCATGAGGAGCCGCTCGATCTTGTCGGCAAGCTCGCCGCCATCGACGGCGAGGACCGTGTGGTGCTCATCGACTGCCTAACGCTCTGGGTCACCAACCTGATGATGGAAGAGCGGGACATGGCAGCGGAGTTTGCCGCGCTTGGGGATTTCGTGGCGCGAGCAAAGGCGCGGCTGGTCTTCGTCTCCAACGAGGTCGGCCTCGGCATCGTGCCGGACAATCGCATGGCGCGGGATTTTCGCGATCATGCCGGCCGATTGCACCAGTTGATCGCGGCGAAAGCCGCCGAAGTTTATTTCATCGCGGCAGGCCTGCCGCTGAAAATGAAGGGTTGAAGTTTCATGAACCAGAAGATTCCCGCAACCGTCATCACCGGCTTTCTTGGTGCCGGCAAGACGACGATGATCCGCAACCTGCTCACCAATGCCGGCGGCAAAAAAATCGCGCTCATCATCAACGAGTTCGGCGATCTCGGCGTCGATGGCGACGTGCTGAAGGGCTGCGGGGCCGAAAACTGCAGCGAGGACGATATCATCGAGCTGACCAATGGCTGCATCTGCTGCACCGTTGCCGACGATTTCATTCCGACGATGACAAAGCTGCTCGAGCGTGAACAGCGGCCCGACCATATCGTCATCGAAACCTCGGGCCTCGCCTTGCCGCAGCCGCTGGTCGCCGCCTTCAACTGGCCTGACATCCGCACCCAGGTGACCGTCGACGGCGTCATCACGGTGGTCGACAGCGCTGCTGTTGCTGCCGGCCGTTTCGCCGACGACCACGATGCCGTCGAGGCGGCCCGCAGCGAGGACGAATCGCTCGATCACGAGAGTCCGATCGAGGAGCTGTTCGAGGATCAGCTGACCTGCGCCGATCTGATCGTGCTCAACAAGACCGACCTGATCGATGTGGCGGGCCTCGGCCGCGTGCGCGACGAGGTCGCGTCCCGCACCCAGCGCAGGCCCGTGATGATCGAGGCGAGAAACGGCGAGGTGCCGGCCGGCATCCTGCTCGGCCTCGGCATCGGCACGGAGAATGATCTGGCCAACCGCAAGTCGCACCACGAGTTGGAGCATGAGGACGGCGCGCCGCACGATCACGATGAATTCGACAGCTTCGTCGTCGAGCTTGGCCCGATCGCCGATGTTGCCGGCTTCGTTGAACAGTTGAAGGCGATCATATCAGCCCATGACGTGCTGCGCCTCAAGGGCTTTGTCGACGTTTCCGGGAAGCCGATGCGCCTGCAGCTTCAGGCGGTCGGCAGCCGCATCGATCACTATTTCGATCGTGCCTGGGCAGCCGATGAAAGGCGCGCCACGCGCCTCGTCGTCATCGGCCTGCACGAGATGGATGAGGAGGCCGTGAGAACGGCGATCGAGGCGCTGGCGTAATCGATGCATCTGCTTCTGGCCCAGCAGGGAACGATCAGCGACGGCGAGGAGGCGATCGACCTCGGGCAGACCCCGGGCGAGATCCTGTTCCTGTCGGCGGCCGACAGCGAGCTGGCGGCGATCGCGGCCGCCCATCGCGCCTGCGGTGGGCCGCATTCGCTGCGGCTCGCCAGCCTGATGAGCCTCAAGCATCCGATGTCGGTCGATACCTATGTCGAGCGCACGGCGCGGCACGCCAAGCTCATCATCGTGCGCGCGCTGGGCGGCGCCAGCTATTTCCACTATGCGCTGGAGGCGCTGCATGCTTGTGCGGCCCGCAGCGGCGCGCTGGTTGCAGTGCTGCCGGGTGACGCCAGGCCGGATGCGGGGCTGACTCCGTTTTCCAACATCGGGCTCGATGATCTCAATGCCCTCTGGACCTATCTGATCGAGGGCGGCGATGCCAATGCACGCGCCTTTCTCGATTATGCCGGTGCGATGCTGTCGGGCGCGCAGAAGCCGGCGCCGGCGGTGCCTTTGATGAAGGCCGGCATCTGGTGGCCGGGACGGGGGCTGATCGGGGTGGAGGAATGGCGGCGGGTTGCCGGTTCGCATGTTGCGCCACCTTCGGCCGCCGAGCGTGGGACGGAGAAGGTGGAACTCGAACCCACAACATCCCCCGTCGTCGCCATCAGCTTCTACCGCGCGCTTGTGCAGAGCGGCGAAACCAAACCAGTAGAAGCGCTGATCGAAGCCTTGCGGGCACTTGGTCTTCGGCCGCTGCCGGTATTTGCCTACAGCCTCAAGGATCCTGTCTCCACAGGCATTCTCGAAAGCGTATTTTCGGCGCTGAAACCCGAGGTCGTGATCAACACGACCAGTTTTGCGGTCTCGGCACCCGGCGCCGATCGGCAGCCGACGGTGCTGGAGGCGAATGGCGCGGTCGTGCTGCAGGCGATCCTGTCGGCCTCGTCGCGGGAAGCATGGGCGGCCTCCTCGCAAGGCCTGTCTGCGCGCGATCTCGGCATGAACGTGGCGCTGCCCGAGGTCGACGGTCGGGTGCTGGCGCGGGCGGTCTCCTTCAAGACGGCGGCGCGTTACGATGCGGCGGTCGAGACCAACATCGTCGCCAGCGAACCGGACGCCGGTCGGGTGCGCTATACGGCGGAACTCGCCGCCAATTGGGCGCGGCTGCGCGCCACACCGGCGCGTGACCGGCGCATCGCCCTTGTCATGGCGAATTATCCGAATCGCGACGGCCGGCTCGGCAACGGGGTTGGTCTGGATACGCCGGCCGGCAGCATTGAGGTGCTGCGGGCGATGAAAGCAGCGGGTTATTCAGCCGCCGATATTCCGGCCGACGGCGACGCGCTGATCCGGCATCTGATGCAGGGGCCGACCAATTCAGGGCATGACGGCCGAGTGATCCGCGAGACGTTATCCCTGAGTCGTTACAACAGCTTCCTGGCGTCTCTTCCCAATCAGATTCAGGATGAGGTGAGGGCTCGCTGGGGCGATCCCGAGAAAGATCCGTATTTTCGCGAGGGCGTCTTCGCTCTGCCTTTCGCCCGCTTCGGCGGCGTCCTCGTCGGCATTCAGCCGGCGCGCGGCTATAATATCGATCCGAAGGAAAGCTACCATTCGCCGGACCTCGTGCCGCCGCACGGTTATCTTGCCTTCTACGCTTTCCTGCGCCGCGAGTTCGGCGCCGACGCCGTCATCCATATGGGCAAACACGGCAATCTCGAATGGCTGCCGGGCAAGGCGCTGGCGCTGTCGGACAACTGTTATCCCGAGGCGATCCTCGGACCGCTGCCGCATCTCTATCCCTTCATCGTCAACGATCCGGGCGAGGGCACACAGGCCAAACGGCGGGCTACCGCCGTGATCATCGATCACCTGACGCCGCCTTTGACGCGGGCCGAGAGCTATGGACCGCTCAAGGATCTGGAAGCGCTGGTCGACGAATATTACGAGGCCTCCGGCGGCGACCCGCGCCGCATCCGGCTGCTCAGCCGGCAGATTCTCGATCTTGTCACCGATATCGGCCTCGACCGGGATGCCGGCATAATCAGCGGCGAAAGCGAAGGCGAGGCGCTGAAGAAGCTCGACGCCTATCTCTGCGACCTCAAGGAAATGCAGATCCGCGATGGGCTGCATGTGTTCGGGATGTCGCCCGAGGGGCGGTTGCTGACGGATTTGACCGTAGCGCTGGCCCGGGTGCCGCGCGGGCTGGGCGAGGGTGGGGATGCGAGTTTGCAGCGGGCGATTGCTGGGGATGTGCTTCAAAGCCCCGCCCCAACCCCTCCCCACAAGGGGGAGGGGCTTGCTGGGCGCGCCGTCCCACCATCAGCTTTGGTCGCAGAGGTTGCCGCAAGTGCGACGGTAAGCCCCTCCCACCTGTGGGGAGGGGTTGGGGAGGGGTCTTCTTTTGACCCACTCGACTGCGACATGGCCGCTTCCTGGACCGGCCCACACCCTCAGATTCTCGCCGACATTATGGATGCCCCCTGGCGGACCAGCGGAGACACCGTCGAGCGCATCGAACTGCTGGCGGCCAAGCTCGTCTCCGGCGAGATTGTCTGCCCCGCGGAATGGACGGCGACGCAGGCGGTGCTCTCCGAGATCGAGACCCGTCTCAAGCCCTCGATCCTTGCCTGCGGCGAGGCGGAGATATCCGGCCTGCTTGCCGGGCTCGACGGCCATTTCGTGGCCCCCGGTCCCTCCGGTGCGCCGACGCGCGGGCGGCCCGATGTGCTGCCGACAGGCCGCAATTTCTATTCGGTCGATAGCCGCGCGGTGCCGACGCCGGCGGCGTACGAACTCGGCAGGAAATCGGCAGAACTGCTGATCCGCCGCTATGTGCAGGACCACGGCGAATGGCCCGTTTCCTTCGGCGTGACGGCCTGGGGCACGTCGAACATGCGCACCGGTGGCGACGATATTGCTCAGGCGCTGGCGCTGATCGGCGTCAAGCCGCTCTGGGATATGAGCTCGCGGCGGGTCACCGGCTATGAGATCATCCCGCAGGCGGTGCTTGGGCGGCCTCGCGTTGACGTGACGCTGAGAATTTCCGGCTTCTTTCGCGACGCGTTTCCCGAGCAGATTGCCTTGTTCGACAAGGCGGTTCGCGCCGTCGGCGCGCTGGAAGAGGACGATGCCGACAATCCGGTCGCAGCGCGCATGCGCGGCGAAGCGGCAAGGCTTGCGGCCGCCGGTCTCGACGCCGCCTCGGCGAAACGGCGGGCGGGTTATCGGGTTTTCGGCTCGAAACCCGGCGCTTACGGCGCCGGGTTGCAGGCGCTGATCGACGAAAAGGGCTGGGAGCGGCGTGCCGATCTTGCCGAAGCCTATCTCGTCTGGGGAAGTTATGCCTATGGCGCCGGCGAGGAGGGCAAGGCCGAACGCGGCTTGTTCGAGGAGCGGCTACGATCTGTGCAAGCCGTCATTCAGAACCAGGACAACCGCGAGCATGACCTGCTCGACAGCGACGACTATTACCAGTTCGAGGGTGGTATGGCGGCTGCGGCCGAGGCGCTGAGCGGCGCGCGTCCGGCAATCTATCATAATGATCATTCGAGACCCGAGCGGCCGACGATCCGTTCGCTGGAGGAAGAGATCGGCCGGGTGGTGCGCGGGCGCGTGGTCAATCCGAAATGGATATCCGGCGTCATGCGCCACGGCTACAAGGGAGCGGCCGAAATCGCCGCCACCGTCGACTATCTCTTCGCCTTCGCGGCGACGACCGGGGCGGTCGGCGCACATCATTTCGAGGCGGTGTATCAGGCTTTCGTCGCCGATCCCGCCGTGCGTGATTTCATGGTCGAGAAGAACCCTGCGGCATTCGACGAGATGAAGGAGCGGCTGCGCGAGGCGATCGACCGCAAGCTCTGGACGCCGCGCAGCAATTCGGCCCGGTTCGACCTGGCCGCCACGCAACTGAATGAGGTGCAGCGATGAACGACGAAACTCCGGAAAACGAAGCGGCCAAGGATGATGCACGCCACGCCGAGAAGATGGCGAAGAAGAAGGCTGCACGCGACAAGATCATGGCGACAAAGACGGACGGCAAGGGGCTGATCATCGTCCACACCGGCAAGGGCAAGGGTAAATCATCGGCAGCCTTCGGCATGATCTTCCGCCATATCGCCCACGGCAAGCCATCGGCCGTTGTCCAGTTCATCAAGGGGGCGATGTGGACCGGCGAACGCGATCTGATCGAGAAGCATTTCTCCGATCTCTGCCAGTTCCACACGATGGGCGAGGGTTTTACCTGGGAAACGCAGGACCGCGCCCGCGACGTTGCAGCCGCCTCGGCCGCCTGGGAAAAGGCCAAGGAGCTGATCCTCGACGAGCGCAATTCAATGGTGCTGCTCGATGAGATCAACATCGCGCTCCGCTACGACTATCTCGACATCAACGAAGTCGTTGCCTTTCTGAAAAGCGAGAAGCCGGCCATGACGCATGTCGTGCTGACGGGCCGCAACGCCAAGGACGAACTAATCGAGATCGCCGATCTTGTAACCGAAATGGAACTCGTCAAACATCCATTCCGCTCCGGCATTAAAGGCCAGGCGGGCGTAGAATTCTGAGGCGCCTGGGGATGGCTCGGCGGTTAGAAGCCGAGCCAGACGCGCAGCGGGTTCGCGGGATCTGCAAGCAGCTTTACCGCGAGAGCGACGCAGACAATGACGAGCAGCGGCTTGATGAGCTTTGCGCCGATGCGCATGGCGAGCCGTGAGCCGAGCTGGGCGCCGAGGAACTGGCAAAAACCCATCAACAGGCCGATTTTCCAGAGGATCGCGCCGAAGCTCGCAAAGACGATCAGCGCGCCGAGGTTCGAGCCGAAATTGAGAAGCTTGGTGTGGGCGGTGGCCTTCAGCACGCCGAAGCCGGCGAGGGTGACGAAGGCGAGCATGAAGAAGGAACCGGTGCCGGGACCGAAGACGCCGTCATAAAAGCCGATGGCCGGCACCAAGGTTAGGCCGAAGACGAAAGGCGTGATGATCCGGTGTTTGTCGAGATCGTTAAGGTTCGGTTTGACGGCAAAGAATATCGCGATCGCCAGGAGCAGCACCGGCATGATCGCCTGCAGCACCTGTCCGGGCACGATCGTTGCAAGGGCAGCCCCGATCGCCCCACCCACCACGGCCATCAGCGCCATCGGCAGCTGTTCGTGCAACTGCACATGGCCGTTGCGGGCATAGGCGAGTGTTGCCGAGGCGGAGCCGAAGATCGACTGCACCTTGTTGGTGCCGAGCGTCTGTAGCGGCGGAATGCCGGCAATCAGCATGGCGGGGACGGTGATGAGGCCGCCGCCGCCGGCGATGGCATCGACGAAACCGGCAAAGAAGGCAGCCGCGCAGAGCAGCAGAAGCAGATGGAGGGCGATGTCAGGCAAAAGGCTATTCCAGAGAGCGTTCAGCCGGTCTTGTTGCATTTCCCCCTCCAAGCTGCAATGGCTGCGAGGACACAGCGGCGGTGCATTCGACGGCTTCCATGAGTGATATTTCTTTCGATAGGGCGAGGCGATATGTGCTCGGGGTCGGCTGCGAGCGTGGCACGCCGTCCGCGGAGGTGCTGGCGCTTGCCGGCGAGGCGCTGATAGCGGCCGGCATCGGCAGGGCGGAGCTTGCCGCCATCGCTTCCATCGACAGCCGCAGGCAAGAAGCGGCGATCCTTGCCGTTTCGGCGCATTTTGCCGCGCCTGCCGTGTTCTTCGATGCACTGCGGCTGGAGCAGGAAACGCCACGGCTCAAAAATCCCTCCGCCATCGTCTTTGCCCGCGTCGGCTGCCATGGCGTGGCGGAATCGGCAGCGCTTGCGGCGATCGGCGCGGATGCCGAACTGGTGCTCGGCAAGATCAAATCCGCGCATGCGACAGCCGCGATTGCCCGCATCGGGTTGCAGAAAGCCTGACGGTCGTTATGTTGGCGGCAACTCGCGGCGCCAACCGGCAGCTCAGCGATTCATATCTAGAGGACAATCATGCACAAGGTCATTTATGACACTGACCCGGGCGTTGACGACGCCATGGCGCTTCTTTTCCTGCACCGCCATCCCGAGATCGATGTGATGGGCATCACCACCGTTTTCGGCAATGCCTCGGTCGAGACGACGACGCGCAATGCGCTTTTCCTCAAGCGCGAGTGGGATATTCAGGCACCCGTCGCCAAGGGCGCGAGCGTGACCATCGATGCGGCGCGCGCCGAGCGGGAATGGCCGGCGATGGTGCATGGGGATAACGGCCTCGGCAATATCGAGGTGCCGCACACGATCGACCTGCCGCTCGATCCCCGGCCGGCGCACCGCTTCATCATCGACACGGTACGGGCCAATCCCGGCGAGGTCAGGCTGGTGGCCGTCGGCCGGATGACCAATCTGGCGATGGCGCTGAAGGAAGACCCCGAGATTGCCGGCCTGGTGAAGGACGTCGTCATCATGGGCGGCAATTTCTATGTGCCGGGCAATGTCTCACCGGTCGCTGAAGCCAATATTCACGGCGATCCCGAGGCGGCAGACATCGTCACGACGGCGCCGTGGAAGGTAGTCGTCATCGGCCTCGACGTCACCTCGATCACCACGATGAGCCGCAGCTATCTCGGCGTAATGGCGGCCAAGGGCGACGCGGCGGTGAAGCTGCTTGACGGGCTGTCGCAGCATTACATCGATTTCTACAGCCATGCGGTCGATGACGGCATGATGGTGCATGATAGCTGCGCCGCCGTTTACCTCGTGGCGCCGGAGCTTTTCACCACCATCACCGGTGCAGTTCGCGTCGTCTGCGGCGGCATCGCCGATGGCCAGACGGTGATCAAACCGGACGGCCGCCGCTTCCCGCCGGGGGACTGGGATGGACTGCCGAGCCAGATCGTCGCTACGGGAATCGAGTCTGAAAAGGTGATCGATCTGATCCGCGATACGTTGCTTCGGGCTTGATACGGTAGAAGGTCGGTTACAGCCTGCTGACAAGGGCCGCCAACGCCTCTTTCGTCATGCTCGGGCCTGTCCGGAGCATCTGCTTCCGGTCGATAGGGCAGCAGATCCTCGGCACAAGGCCGAGGATGACGACGCGCGGGAGGTGAGCGTTATTCATTATAACATTCATAGCCTTGTCCGGATTTCCCGAGAATTCGAATCCGCCTCCTCGCAAAGTGAATCATCGTCAACTCAGCAACTTCAAGTGAGGTGGCGCGGGCGGCGTTGACCTTGATCCTTGGTGGGCCTAGATCAACAAAATGATGAACAGCGCATTCTCACATTTGCCGGCGCTGGAGCCGGGCAGTGTCTGGCTCGTCGGCGCCGGTCCCGGCGATCCCGGGCTGTTGACGCTGCTTGCCGCCAAGGGATTGGCGGAGGCGGATGTGGTCGTGCACGACGCGCTGGTCAACGAGGACTGTCTGAAGCTCGCACGGCCAGGGGCGGAACTGGAATATGCCGGAAAACGCGGCGGCAAGCCGTCTGCCAAGCAGCGGGATATTTCGCTCCGGCTGGTGGAGCTGGCGCGCGCCGGCAAGCGGGTGCTGCGGCTGAAGGGCGGCGATCCCTTCGTCTTCGGGCGGGGCGGGGAAGAGGCGCTGACGCTGGTCGAGCACAACATCCCCTTCCGCATCGTACCGGGCATTACCGCCGGTATCGGCGGGCTTGCCTATGCCGGCATTCCGGTGACGCATCGGGAGATCAATCATGCCGTGACCTTTCTCACCGGCCATGATTCCTCCGGGATCGTGCCCGATGCGATCAATTGGGAAGCGATCGGCAAGGGTTCTCCCGTCATCGTCATGTATATGGCGATGAAGCATATCGCCCAGATCAGCGCCAATCTGATGGCGTCGGGCCGCCCGGCGTCCGAGCCGGTGGCTTTCGTCTGCAACGCGGCGACCGGCGCGCAACAGGTGCTGGAGACGACGCTCGGCGAAGCGACCGATGCAGCTGAAGCCTCCGGGCTCGAGCCGCCGGCGATCGTCGTGGTCGGTGAAGTGGTGCGGCTGCGGGCTTCGCTCGACTGGCTCGGCGCCCTTGCAGGCAGGCGGCTGCAGCCCGATCCTTTTGGGCGCTCCGGCAAGGTGACGGCATGAGCGGCCTCCTGATCGCAGCCCCTTCCTCCGGCGCCGGCAAGACGACGGTAACGCTTGGGCTGCTGAGGGCGCTTCGCCGGCGCGGCGTCGCGGTCGCGCCGGGAAAGGCCGGGCCCGACTACATCGATCCCGCCTTCCATGCGGCGGCAAACGGCACGCCCTGCCTGAATTTCGATCCCTGGGCGATGCGCCCGGAGCTGATCTCTGCCAATGCCACGCTGCACCGTTCCGGTGACCGCATTCTCGTCGTCGAGGCGATGATGGGGCTGTTCGACGGGGCGGCTGACGGGAAGGGGACCGCGGCCGATCTTGCCGCCCAGCTCGGTCTTTCCGTCGTGCTCGTCGTCGATGCCTCGCGCATGTCGCAGTCCGTGGCGCCGCTGGTATCAGGTTTTGCCGGTTTCCGCGCCGATGTGCGCGTTGCCGGCGTCATCCTCAACAAGGTCGGCAGCGAGCGGCACGAGGCGATGCTGCGTCAGGCGCTCGAAGCGATTCGCATGCCTGTTATCGCGGTGATCGGCAGCGACAAGGCGCTGGCCTTGCCGGAACGTCATCTCGGCCTCGTCCAGGCCGGCGAACATGCCACCCTCAAGAATTTCATCGACCATGCGGCGGACGCCGTTTCCGAGGAGTGCAATTTCGAATTTCTGCTGCGCATCGCAAGGCAGGGCCTCAACCGGCCGTCGGCGGCCAATATCGACCGACTGATGCCGATCGGCGCCCGGGTTGCCGTGGCGCGCGATGTCGCCTTCGCCTTTTCCTATGAGCATATGCTGCTTGGCTGGCGGCGGCGCGGGGCGGATATCTCCTTTTTCTCGCCGCTTGCCGACGAGGCGCCGGCCGCTGATGCCGATGCGATCTATCTTCCGGGCGGTTATCCCGAGCTGCATGCCGGGCGGCTTTCCCAAGCGCAGAATTTCCGCGCCGGCATGCTCGATGCGGCGTCGCGCGGCATCCGGATCTATGGTGAGTGTGGCGGCTACATGGTGCTGGGCGATGGGCTGATCGATGCGGAGGGCAGGCGCCACGAAATGCTCGGCCTGCTGCCTGTTGTCACCAGCTATGCCAAGCGCCGGCGCCATCTCGGCTATCGCCGTGTGACCCCGCTTGACGGCGCCTTCTTCGCGCGGACCATGACGGCGCATGAATTCCACTATTCAACAGTCGTCTCCGAGGGGGAGGGAAAGCGGCTGTTTACAGCGCAAGATGCGCTCGGCACTGATCTCGGTGCTGTCGGGCTCCGGCGCGGCCAGGTGGCGGGCTCCTACATGCATCTGATCGACCTTGCGAGAGCGGCCGGGTGAGCGCGCCGATCGCCCATGGCGGCGGCATCACCGCCGCAGCCGCCGCTTTTGGCGGCAGGCCAGAGAACTGGCTCGACCTTTCCACCGGCATCAATCCATGCCCGCTCGCCCTGCCGGAGATCCCGACAAGGGCCTGGCACCGTCTGCCGGACAGCTATCTGGTCGACGAGGCAAGGCGGGCGGCGCGGCATTACTATGGCAGCGGCGAGATACTGCCGCTGCCGGTGCCGGGCACGCAATCGGTGATTCAGCTTCTGCCGCGCCTGCTTCGACGGGGACGCCAGTTCGCTGTGACGGATGATAGGGTCGCCGTGACGGACGACAAAGTCGCCGTGACGGACGACAAAGTCGCCGTGACGGACGATAAAATCGCCGTGACGGACAATAGGATTGCCGTGGTGTCGCCGACTTATGGCGAATATGCGCGCGCCTTCGCCTCGGCCGGTTTTGCCGTCGACGCGGTCGACGATATCGCTGCGATCGGCGGCCAATATCGGCTTGCCGTTGTCGTCAATCCGAACAATCCCGACGGGCGGGTATGGCCGGCCGAAGCGTTGGCAGCTCTGCACGACAGGATGAAATCGGCAAACGGACTGCTTGTTGTCGACGAGGCTTTCGGGGATGCCGATCCGGCGCTGAGCCTCGCAGCCCGCGCGCAAGACCTTCCCAACCTGATAATCTTCCGTTCGTTCGGCAAGTTCTTCGGGCTTGCCGGCCTGCGGCTCGGTTTTGCAATCGCGCGCGAGGATATTCTCGCGCGGTTCGAGGACTGGCTTGGCCCCTGGGCGGTCTCCGGCCCGGCGCTGTCGCTTGCCGCCTCGCTGCTTGGTTCGGATGTGGCTGCGATCCGCCGCTCTCTCGATGAACGCAGCGGCGCGCTGCAGGCGGCACTAAGCGCTGCCGGGTTGCGGAGCAGGGGGGGAACGGCGTTGTTCACGCTTGTCGCCGATCCCAGGGCGAGCGACATTTACACGCATCTTTGCCGGCATCATATTCTCGTCCGCAAGTTCGATTATGCGCCGGATTGGCTGCGTTTCGGGTTGACGCCCGATGCGGCGGCGGACAGACGGCTTGGCGCAGCCCTTCAAGGATTTGAGCGATGATGATCGACGAAAACCTCCTCGTGCTGCTTCTGGCGCTGCTGCTCGACCGGATCGTCGGCGATCCGCAATGGCTGTGGTCGCGGGTGCCGCATCCCGTCGTCATCTTCGGCGCGGCGATCTCTTACGCCGATCAGCAGCTCAATCCCTCAAGCCTCACGGGCTCTCAGCGCCGGATGAACGGCGTTGCGGCGATCCTGGCGCTGCTTGTGTTGTCGATCGCTGCAGGCTTCGTGTTCGACCGGTTTTTCGCGCTCTTCGGCCTTGCCGGCCTCGTGCTGGAGGCCGGGCTGGTGGCGATCTTCTTGGCGCAAAAGAGCCTGGCCGATCATGTCGCGGCCGTCGCTACGGCCTTGCGCGGCGAGGGGCTTGCCGGCGGCCGGAACGCCGTCTCCCGCATCGTCGGGCGCGATCCGGAGACACTCGACGAGCCGGCCGTCTGCCGCGCGGCGATCGAAAGCCTTGCAGAAAATTTCTCCGACGGCGTCGTGGCGCCGGCCCTTTGGTATGCCGTCCTCGGGTTGCCGGGCCTGCTCGCTTACAAGATGCTGAACACGGCGGATTCGATGATCGGCCACAGGTCGGAAAAATACATCGATTTCGGCTGGGCCGCGGCTCGGCTGGACGATATCGCCAACTGGCCGGCCGCCCGGCTCTCCGTCCTATTGATCGCCGCCGGCGCCTGGATCCGGCGCGGCATGAGCCCCTGCCGCGAGGCGATCCGGGTGGCGATGCGCGACGGTGGCCTGCACCGCTCGCCGAATTCCGGCCGGCCGGAGGCGGCAATGGCCGGTGCTCTCAACGTCCAGCTCGCCGGTCCGCGCATCTATGGCGGTGTCATCGTGACTGAGCCGATGATCAACAACGCCGGCCGGGACGTTGCCACCGCCGGCGATATCGAGGACGGTGTGTCGGTGTTCTATGCCAGCTGCATGGTGCTTACCGGTCTGATCTTCGGATTGTTTTTATGTTTCTTGTAGGATGTGCCGTGAGGCACCGCAGTGGACACTCCCGCCGCAAAGGTTTATTCGAAGCGCCTCCTATCTCCATCAAACCGGAAAAGAGCAATGACAGTCCAGGTTGAATTGCCGTGCCCGAAGTGCAAGAGCACCAAGATGAAATTCGAGCGCCCCGAGATCCGGGAGACCGACATCATCAGCTGCGCGGCGTGCGGCCATAATCTCGGGACGATGGCCTCGATCCGCGAGAAGATGAACAAGGCCTATCAGCAGCTCAAGCGGCCGTCGGCGGCGCGTAAGCTTCAGTGAACAAGCGCCGCCCCCTTGCGGCGTCTCGGTCACGCTTTCGCTCGTTAGAATTGTGATTACCATTCGGGTTAAAGCTATATAATAAGTATCGTCGTAGTCTCTCTGTCGTGAGGGCGCAATCAAACGCGCGGGTGCGAAGAGGGGTTATCATGAAGACGATTTTTGCGGCCGCGGCCGCAAGTTTATTGCTGCAGTTTTCTCCGGTTGTGGCTGAGGCAGCAACGCTGGTTGCCAATATCAGCATCGGCAAGCAGACGATGACCGTCACCGAGAACGGTTTCGTCAAGTATCGCTGGAAGGTTTCGACCGCGCGCAACGGTTATGTCACGCCGACCGGCTCGTGGAGCGCCAAATGGCTGTCACGCGATCACCGCTCCCGCAAATACGACAACGCGCCGATGCCTTACGCCGTATTTTTCAACGGTGGTTACGCCGTTCACGCCACCTTCGATCTGAAGCGTCTCGGCAGGCCGGCCTCGCATGGCTGCGTTCGCCTGCATCCCGACAATGCGGCGGAGTTCTTTTCGCTGGCGCGGCAGGCAGGTCTCGCCAATACCCGGGTGGTCATCACGCGCTGATCTGAACCTGAATTCGGCGTCCGATCTCGTTACGCGCCGATCCCGGATCAGCGCCTGAACCCGAATTCGGCGTCTGATCGCCTTACGCGCTGATCTTCTCCAGCTCATCCATATCCGGAACGACGATATGTCTGGAGTTCTCGATCAGGATGACACCCCGCTTGCGCAGTCTGGTCATCTGCCGGCTCACGGTTTCGATCGTCAGCCCGAGAAAATCGGCGATTTCGGCGCGCGACAGCGGCAGGTCGAAGGCGGCGCTGATGGCGGTCTGCGGCTCGGCATGGGTGGCGATGAGATGGAGCAGACTTGCGACCTTCTCCTCCGCCGTGCGGCGGCCGAGCGTCAGCATCCATTCGCGCGCCGCATCCAGCTCGTTGAGCGCCTGATCGTGCAGGCTGCGCTGCAGCTCCGGCGTCTCCGCTATCATGCGGTCGAGCAGGTTGCGCGGGAAGACACAGATTTCGGCATCGGTGGCCGCTTCGGCCGACAGCGTGCTTTCACGCACGAAGGGCCTGCCGACGAAATCGGGAGCGAACTGCAGGCCGACGATCTGCTGGCGCCCATCCGGCATCATCTTGCAGAGCTTGACCACGCCGCGCATGATGTTCGAGTAGAATGAGCTCTCCGAGCCTTGGGCAATGATCTCCGACCCGGCTTCGACCTTGCGGCGCAGGGAGTGGCGGTTTAGCTCCTTCAGCTGGGCGTTCGACAAGGCGCCGCAGACGACGCCGTGCCGCGCCTGGCAGGAGCGGCACGCGATGGGCGTGCCGGCCTCGAAAACCTCACTGCGTGCGATGTCCATGTCCTGATCCCTTCGAAAATCCGGCGCATGGCGAGACATGCCCGGACCGCGATCTCCATTTCTTCCAGCGCGGTTTGATGATTATCAAATGACCGGCGTCGCGATTTGATCCAGATCAAACTCAGATGCGGATGTTGGTCGCATCGAGCGCGTCACCTATTTGATTCGGACAGCCTCCCATCTCGCGCCGGGAGGGCCCTGCATCGCCTTTCGGGATTCGCGCAACACGCTGGAGCGTCCGGCACTCCATTGCTGTTTAGGCAACACCCGATTGCCAAATTGCCGCAACGCCCGGACGAAAGCATTGGCTTTTGAAATGGATTTGCCTATGAGGGGGTTTAAATCGTCATTTCATGAGGTACAGCGCGTGACCGCTACATTCGATAAAGTTGCCGACATTATTGCAGAAACCAGCGAGATCGATCGTGCCACGATCACGCCGGAGAGCCATACGATCGACGACCTCGGTATCGACAGCCTCGATTTCCTCGACATCGTCTTTGCGATCGACAAGGAATTCGGCATCAAGATCCCGCTCGAAAAGTGGACGCAGGAAGTCAACGAAGGCAAGGTTTCCACCGAAGAATATTTCGTGCTGAAGAACCTCTGTGCCAAGATTGACGAGCTCAAAGCAGCCAAGGCCTGAGCACATATCAGTCTTTTTTGAACGCCCTGCCGCCCTTGATATGGCGGCCGGGCGGTTTCGTTCCTAAGTAGGCGTCACCGGCGGGCGGATTTTGCCCGTCGGGCCGGAGGATCCGAATGCTGCTGGAATATTTCCAGATGATTGACCGCGTCGAAGCGGTGGACCTGAAGAAGGGCACGCTTGCGGCGCGATCCGTCGTGCCGGCCAAAAGCCCCGTTTTCGACGGCCATTTTCCCGGCATGCCGCTCGTTCCCGGCGTGCTTTTGATCGAGACCATGGCGCAGGCCTCCGGCATGCTGGTGCTTGCAGCCACCAATTTCGCCGCCATGCCCTTCCTGATGTCGGTTGACGGCGCCAAGATGCGCACCTTCGTCGAGCCGGAAGCCGTGCTCGATATCGAGGCGGTGCTGGAGCACGACGGTTCCGGTTTCGCGGTCACCAAGGCCAAGATTACCAGCGGCGGCAAGAAGGTCTGCGATGCGCAGCTGAAACTGCGCACTATGCCCTTCAGCGAGGTGCCGCTCGGCGATATCGTGAAAAAACGCGCCGGCGAAGTCGGGCTTCTCGAAGCGATCGCAGCGCAGGGAGTGATTGGATGAGCAAGGCTGCAAACGACGTCGTTATTTCGGGCGTCGGCATCGTTACCTGTCAGGGCGTCGGCAAGGAGGCGCATATCGCGCTGCTTTCGGCCGAAGGCGCGCCGAACACGGTGGTCGAGACCGAGAAGTTCAAACCCTATCCGGTGCATCCGCTGCCCGAGATCGACTGGTCGCAGCAGATCGCCAAGCGCGGCGATCAGCGCCAGATGGAAAACTGGCAGCGCATCGGCGTCTTCGCCGCAGGGCTTGCGCTCGACGATGCCGGCTTCAAGGACAATATCGAGGCCTGCGGCACGATGGACATGATCGTGGCGGCCGGCGGCGGCGAGCGCGACATCAATGTCGATACGCTGATCGTCGACGAGGGCCTGAAGCGCAACGACCGCGAGCTGCTGCTCAACGAGAAGCTGACGACGGAGCTCAGGCCGACGCTGTTCCTGGCGCAGCTTTCCAACCTGCTGGCTGGCAATATCTCCATCGTTCACAAGGTGACCGGCTCCTCGCGCACCTTCATGGGCGAGGAAGCTTCAGGCGTTTCCGCCGTCGAGACGGCCTTCTGGCGCGTCCGGTCCGGTGAATCCACCCACGCACTCGTCGGCGGCGCCTTTGCTGCCGAACGTCCCGACATGATCCTGCTCACTGAAGCGATCGGCGCGCATACGCGCGACGAATGGGCGCCGCTCTGGTCGCGCTCCGGCCTCGAAGGCGGCGGTATGATCACTGGTTCGGCCGGTGCCTTCCTGGTGCTGGAATCGCGCAAGCATGCGGAAGAGCGCGGCGCGCATATCTATGCGACGATCAGCGCTGTCGAAGGCGACCGCGGCAGCCGTAGCGGCGGCAATTTCGAAGTGCGCATGGAGCGGCTGCTGAAGCCTGCCGCCGAGCTGCCGCCAGAGGCGACGGCGATCTTCTCCGGCTCGACCGGCATGCATGAAATCGCCGCCCGGGAAAAAGCGGTGCTGGAACATCAGCTTCCCGGCGCTGCAATCCGCGGCTTCGGCGGCGTGTCCGGTCACACGATCGAGGCGCATTTCCCGCTGGGACTGGCGCTCGCAGCCCTTGCCATCGATACCAAGGCCAAGGTTCCGCCCTTCGACGCTGCTCATGAAGCGCCGATGAAGGCGGGCACGAAAGCCGCCGTCGTAACGACAGTCGGACACCAGCGCGGCGAGGGCGTCGCCGTTCTTTCCGCAGAGGCGTGAGGAGAGAGATATGACAGCTTCCGCTTACAAGGATCATCTCGGCCGGCCGATCGTCGCAGTGACGGGCATGGGCATCATCACGTCGCTGGGCCAGGGCCTGAAGGACAACTGGGCGGCCCTTTCTTCCGGCACCTCGGGTATCCACGCGATCAACCGCTTTCCGACCGAAGGCCTGTCGACACGGATCGCCGGCACGGTCGATTTCATAGAAATTCCGGTGCCGAACGCCGTCGAGCGCTCCTATGCCTTTGCGCGCGAGACGACCATCGAGGCGCTGGCCGATGCCGGTATTTCAGGCGATTTCAACGGCCCGCTGTTTCTTGCCGCGCCGCCGATCGAGCCCGAATGGAGCGCCCGTTTCGAACTTGCCGACCGTTCGCCGGCTGCCGACCATCCCGGTGATGCCTATGAGCGCTTCCTGACGGCGCTGCGCCAGCGGCCCGACCCGGCGTTCCACGAGGCGGCCCTGTTCGGCGCGATTTCCGAACGCCTTGCCGACCGGTTCGGCACGCGCGGACTGCCTGTGACCCTGTCGACGGCCTGTGCTTCCGGCGTGACCGCGATCCAGCTCGGCATCGAGGCGATCCGCCAGGGCCGCACCGACCGCGCATTGACTGTTGCGACGGATGGCTCGCTGAGCGCCGAAGCGCTGATCCGCTTCTCGCTGCTGTCGGCCCTCTCGACGCAAAACGATCCGCCGACCAAGGCTTCCAAGCCGTTCAGCAAGGATCGCGACGGCTTCGTCATCGCCGAAGGCGCTGCGACGCTGGTGCTGGAATCGCTGGAATCGGCGGTCGCTCGCGGCGCCAAGGTGCTCGGAATCATGAAGGGTGCCGGCGACAAGGCCGACAGCTTCCACCGTACCCGGTCTTCGCCCGACGGCGGCCCGGCGATTGCGACGATCCGCGCGGCCCTTGCCGATGCGGGTATCGACGAGAGCGGCATCGGCTACATCAACGCGCACGGCACCTCGACGCCTGAAAACGACAAGATGGAATATGGCGCCATGTCCGCCGTCTTCGGCGAACGGCTGGTCGGCATTCCGGTTTCGTCGAACAAGTCGATGATCGGCCATACGCTGACGGCGGCTGGCGCGGTCGAGGCGGTGTTCTCGCTGCAGACGATGCTGACGGGCACGCTGCCGCCGACGATCAACTACAACAATCCCGACCCGTCGATCGTGCTCGATGTCGTGCCGAACAAGAAGAGGGAAGCCCAGGTTTCGGCCGTGCTTTCCAACTCCTTCGGCTTCGGCGGGCAGAATGCCAGCCTTGTCATGGCGCTCGAACCGGCTTAAGCGGTTCCCGACAATTTTCGAGATGAGATGACGCCTTCGAGGCGAGGGGTTTTGCCATGCGCGCTTTGCAACTGATCGACGACCGCAAGCTGGAGATCACCGACCTGCCGGAACCGGAGGCGCCGGCCGCCGGCGAGGTGACGCTGAGCGTCAAGGCGGTGGCGCTCAACCATATCGACGTCTGGGGCTGGCGCGGCATGGCCTTCGCTAAGCGCAAGATGCCGCTCGTCATCGGCGCGGAAGCCTCCGGCGTCGTCGAAGCGATCGGGCCGGGTGTCGCCAACGTGTTGCCGGGTCAACTGGTCTCGATTTACGGCGCGCGTACCTGCGGGCTCTGCCGCCCGTGCCGCGAAGGCCGCGACAATCTCTGCGAACACGTTTCCGGCGTGCATGGTTTCCATCTCGACGGTTTCGCGCAGGAGAAGGTCAATCTGCCGGCGCGCCTGCTCGTTCCGGCTCCTCCCGGCGTTGACGCTATCGGCGCGGCGCTTGCGCCGGTCACCTTCGGCACGGTCGAGCACATGCTGTTCGACAATGCCAAGCTCGAGCCCAGCGAAACGATCCTCGTCCATGCCGGCGGCTCCGGCATCGGCACGGCGGCGATCCAGCTTGCCAAGAAGATCGGCTGCACCGTCATCACCACTGTCGGCTCCGACGACAAGATCGAGAAGGCCAAGGCACTCGGCGCCGATCACGTCATCAACTACCGCACCGACCGCTTCGAAGGCGTCGTGCGCAAGCTCACCAAGAAGAAGGGCGTCGACGTCGTCTTCGAACATGTGGGCAAGGATACCTGGGCCGGTTCGATGCTCTGCATGAAGCGCGGCGGGCGTCTCGTCACCTGCGGCTCGACTTCAGGCGTTTCGACCGAAATGAACCTCATGATGCTGTTCCAGCAGCAATTGAAGCTTCTCGGCTCCTTCGGCTGCCGCATGGAAAACATGGCGGATGCGATGCAGAAGATGGGCCGCGGGCTCGTCCATCCCGTCATCGATACCGAAGTCGGCTTCGACGATATCGATCGGGCTCTGGAGCGGATGGAATCGCGCCAGATCTTCGGCAAGATCATCCTGAAGATGGATTGAGCGCTCGTGAAGTTGATCATCACCCGAATCGTGCTGGCGCTAAGGAATTTCCAGCAGTGGCTGGTGGCACAGGCGATGTTCGGCTTCCTGAACCTGCTGAAGCTGTTTCCGGCCGATGGCGCGATCCGCTTTGCCGATAAGGTGATGCGCCGCCTCGGCCGGCGGACCCGCCGCCATAAGCTGATGCTGACCAATCTGCGCAACGCCTTTCCCGAGAAGAGCGAGGCCGAGATCGAGGAGATCGCGCTCGCCAGCTGGGGCAATATGGGAAGGCTTGCGGCCGAATATGTCTTCCTCGACCAGCTGTTCGACTATGATCCTGAAAAATCGGAGCCGGGCAGGGTGGAGGTCTCGGGCATTCCGATCTTCCTCGACCTGCGCGACAATCCGCGCCCCTTCATCGTCTTCACCGGCCATACCGCCAATTTCGAGCTGCTGCCAGTGGCGGGTGCTGCCTTCGGGCTGACGGTAACCGTGCTGTTCCGGCCGCCGAACAACCCTTACGTCGCCAAGAAGGTTTTCGACTTCCGCAGCGCCCGCATGGGCAAGCTGGTGCCCTCTCATGCCGGTTCCTCCTTCGCGCTCGCGCGTCAGCTGGAAGCGGGCCAGGGGGTGGGCGTGCTTGTCGACCAGAAATTCGGCAAGGGGCTGAAGGGCACCTTCTTCGGGCGCGAGGTCAAGACCAATCCGCTGTTGCCGAAACTGGTGCGCCAGTTCGATTGCGAGGTCTATCCGGCGCGCTGCATTCGCCTGCCGGGAAACCGCTACCGCCTGGAAATCGAACCGCGTCTCGATATGCCGCGCGACCAGAAAGGCAATCTCGACCTGCCGGCAGCCGCCCAGCTGCTCAACGACAAGGTGGAGAGTTGGGTGCGGGAATATCCGGAGCAGTGGCTCTGGTATCACGACCGCTGGCAGATCAAGAAGACGCTCGCGTAAGAAGGTCCACCCCCATTTGTCAGCGGTGAAAAGCGGCAGGTGCTCTCGGATTGAAACCGAGTACACTTCATGTTACCCGTCACCACCAGGGCGCGAGTAAAGTCTACCGTAAGGCGCAGTTGCAGTCATATCGGTTATGGACACGCCGCTTGGGACAATGGGAGTGGGAGGCGTCTTGCTGGAGCTTTTTCGAGCCTTTTCCTTGCGCTACGCGCAAATAGAGGAAGCCATACGCCTCGGCGACGATCAGCGCGTCATGTCGCTCGACCGGCATGTCGAGCCGCTGGTCGAGGCGATCCTGGCATGCCGGGCAACCAATCTGCTGGAAGTGTATATGCAATTGCAGTTCGTCAGCCATCTCATCGCCCGGGATGCCGACGACAGTGCCAGCGTCCGAGAACATACGACGGTGCTTTCCTACCTGCTCGACCGCTATTTCGGCACTCATGGGCCGGGCTGGCGGGTGCCTTCGCCGCAGGATGTGCGCATTGAACCGCCGGCAGCCTATGAACCCGACACCGACAATGGCCAGTTTCTCAATGCAGCGATCCTCGAGAGCCTGCCGGATCGGGTAGCGGTGCTGACCAGGGACTATCGCTATCTCTATTCCAATGCGGCCAACAGCGCCCATCTCAACAGGAAGCCGATGGAACTCATTGGCCGGCACATTTCCGAATTCATCGGCGAAGAACGCTTTGCCGGATGCGCCAAACATAAGCTGGACGCCTGCTTTGCCGGCAAGCAGATCGACTACACTTATGAGCGGGCGGCCGGCGGCCGCGCGTCGCGGCAGGTGCGCTGTCGCATGTCGCCGCTGCGCGACGGCGGCGGCACCGTGATCGGTGCTCTGATCGTGATGGGCCAGTAATCAGATCAGGCAGTCGCCCAGACGGCGAGCTCATAACCGTCTCTATCAAGGAAATGGAAGCGGCGGCCGCCGGGAAAATCCGTGATCGGCCGGCAGATCGTGCCGCCGGCTCTTTCGACCGACGTCAGCACCTCCTCCAGATCATTGGCGTAGACGACAACAAGCGGACCGCCCGGCCGGACGGGTCCAAAATCGGTGAAGCCGCCCTTGAGACGGCCATCGTCGAATTCGCAGTAGTTCGGACCGTAATCGGTGAAACGCCAGCCGAAGGCCGAGCCGTAAAAGGCTTTGGCGGCGGCAATGTCGGCGACGTTGAACTCGACATAATCGATGCGGCGGTCGTGGTTTTCTGACTTATCGGCCATTTATCTCTCCATCAGGGCTTTCAGCATGGCGAGGTCCTTCTCGACATGGGCGGCGTCGGCGGAAAACTGCGCGTCGGTCATGCCGGGCAGACGCAGCAGCGTAAACATGATCTCGCAACCATCGCCGTTCGGCACGATGCGCAATGCATTATAGACCCTGAGACCGGATTCGATCGTCACCGTATGGTCGATCACGCCGAATTCATTGGCGGGCACGAAGCTCACCTTGACAGTGCCGAGAGCCCCATGGGCGATCCAGTCGGCGCCATTTGGCTCAAGGCCGCTTGCGAGGCCGGAGGCCCAGAGCGGCATATTCTCCGGCTTGCCGGCGAACTCATAGACGTCGCGCCAGTCACGCTCGATCGATTGGTGGATGATTTTTGCAGGCATTGTCGACATGGCTTGCAGATCCTTGATCTTGATCGAGCGAGAGTAACAACCCACCCGACCCATGATAACACGAGACAGGGCATTAGAGATGCGCTAAGGGCAGGTCACACCACATTGCTGCTGGCCGATCAGAGGCGGGTTGTCGGACAAGCCGGTATTGAAAGCTTCATTTCATTGGCTTTTGCGAACCGATTAGACCCTTGGCAGACTTGCCGTTTGAGCGAGACAGTGCCACAACACCGGTCCAAATGACACATCGGAGGTTTGTCGTGGAAAAGGCAGAAATCGGACTGATCGGCCTTGCGGTCATGGGCTCCAACCTGGCGCTCAACATCGCGGAGAAAGGCAATAAGATTGCGGTGTTCAACCGCACGCCTGAGAAAACCGACGAATTCTACGAAAGCGCCGGCGATCTGAAAAAGCAGATCATTCCCTGCAGGACCATCGAAGAGTTCGTCGATGCGATCCGGCCGCCGCGGCCGATCATCATTATGATCAAGGCGGGTGACGCCGTCGACCAGCAGATGGAGGCGCTGCGCCCGCATCTGTCCAAGGGCGATATCATGATCGATGCCGGCAACGCCAATTTCCGCGACACCGTCGCCCGCTTCGACCGTCTTAAGGATACCGATCTCACCTTTATCGGCATGGGCGTTTCCGGCGGCGAGGAAGGTGCGCGCCACGGTCCGTCGATCATGGTCGGCGGCACCGAAGAGTCCTGGAAGCGCGTCGAAAAGGTGCTGACCTCGATTGCCGCCCGCTACAATGACGAGCCCTGCGTCGCCTGGCTCGGCAATGACGGCGCCGGCCATTTCGTCAAGACCATTCATAACGGCATCGAATATGCCGACATGCAGATGATCGCTGAAATCTACGGCATTCTGCGCGACGGCCTCGGCAAGACTGCCTCCGAAATCTCCGGCATCTTCGGCGAATGGAACAAGGGCCGGCTGAACTCCTACCTGATCGAGATTTCCGAGAAGGTGCTGGCGGCGACCGATCCGGTTTCCGGCGGCCCGATGGTCGACATGATCCTCGACAAGGCCGGCCAGAAGGGCACCGGCAAATGGTCGGCGATCGAGGCGCAGAACATGGGCATTCCGGCAACGGCGATCGAAGCCGCGGTTGCCGCCCGCAGCCTTTCCTCGATGAAATCGCAGCGCGAAGCCGCCGAAAAGATTTTCGGCACGCAGGCCGCTTCTTTCCCGATTGCCTACGGTCCCGAGCTCAACAAGGATCTGGAACTGGCGCTCTTTGCCGCCAAGATCGGCGCCTACGCCCAGGGTTTTGCCGTGATGGCGGAAGCCTCGCGCGAGTTCAACTGGTCGTTGCCGATGCCGACGATTGCTAGGATCTGGCGTGCCGGCTGCATCATTCGCTCGCAGTTTCTTGATGAGATCACCTCGGCATTCACCAAGGCTCCCGACGCTGCGAACCTGATCGTCACGCCAGCCTTCTCGGAGATGGTCAAGGAATCGATCCCGGCGCTGCGTCGCGTCGTCGCTGCCGCCATCTCGGCCGGCCTGCCAGTGCCGGCGCTGACCTCGGCACTCACCTATTTCGACGCCTACCGTCAGGGCAGGGGTACAGCCAACCTCATCCAGGCCCAGCGCGATTTCTTCGGCGCCCATGGTTTCGACCGCCTGGATGGTAAGGATTTCCACCACGGCCCCTGGGGCAGCGGCGCGGCGACCTTCTGAGGTTTTCTGGAAAGAGATCGAGAAGCCCGGCCACCGCGCCGGGCTTTTTCGTGGTTATGCGTACCACTGCGCCGGTGCAAAACAGCGCGCAAGCGAGGAAAAGTGTAGGACTTAATCTGGTGCACCCGAGGAAATGGATGGAGATGCTAATCCGATACGAGACGCCGGCGGATATCGACGCGATCCATGATCTGACGTCGATCGCCTTCGCGCCTATGCCTTACAGCGACGGTACGGAGGCGGAGATCATCCGGAGGCTTCGCGCGAGCGGCGACCTGACGATATCATTGATCGCCCATGAGGACGGCGAGATGCTGGGGCATGTTGCGTTTTCGCCGGTGACGATCAACGGCGTGCATGACGGCTGGTTCGGATTGGGTCCGATATCGGTCAGGCCGGAGAAGCAGCGGCAGGGTATCGGCAAGGCGCTGATCGCAAAGGGACTCGCATTGTTGGAGGAGATGGGAGCCAGCGGATGCGCGCTGATCGGCAATCCCGAGGTCTATCGCAGCGCGGGCTTCAGCAGCGACGGAAGACTCAGCTATCACGATCTCGATACGCGGTTCGTGCAGCACATTGTCCTCCGCGGGCCGGCGCCGAGTGGCACGCTTCGGTTCGCTCCGGCGTTCGAAAGCTAGCAGAAAGGCGATGACATGCCCGGAACCGGCGCCATCACTCTCCGAACCGAGCGGCTGATTCTCCGCAAGCCTGAGATCGACGATTTCGAAGCCTATGCGGCGCTGATGGCTTCGCCGCGGTCCGCCGGGATGGGCGGACCATTCGATCTGCGGGCGGCGTGGGGGATGTTCTGCCACGACGTGGCGCTCTGGCAGCTTTTCGGGCATGGAGCTCTGATGATCGAGCTGGCGGAGAATGGCGAATGCGTCGGCCAGGTGGGGATCAATCATGGGCCGCTCTTTCCTGAGAAGGAGTTGGGGTGGTTCGTCTATGATGGGCATGAGGGCCGCGGTTATGCGACCGAGGCAGCCCTGGCGCTGCGGGACTGGGCCTTTTCGGCGCTAAAGCTTTCATCGCTCGTCAGCTATATTGCTCCCGGCAATGCCGCATCCGTTGCCGTTGCCGAACGGCTGCGGGCACGTCTCGACCCCACGGCGCCCCGGACAGATCCTGCCGATCTCGTCTATCGTCACTCGGCTTCGTGAGATCATGCCCGCAGGCGTAACGCGGTTGACGGACGTCTCAATGCTTACATCTTGTTAGGTAGGATCGGGCTCTGCAAGAGCTGGGGTGCCGGATGGCGGACGCGAAGCGCGAACACTGGGATGAGGTCTATCGCACGAAAGCGGCCGACAGCGTCAGCTGGTATCAGCCGACGCCGGGTCCTTCGTTACATGTGCTCGATGAGCTGCAACTGCCGGCCACGGCTTCGCTGATCGATGTGGGCGGCGGCGCATCGAGCCTTGTCGACCGTCTCGTCGAGCGCGGCTGGCCCGATCTCACCGTGCTCGATATCGCCGCGCCGGCGCTAGACGTCGCCAAGGCGCGGCTCGGGGGCGAGTCTGTTCGAATCACCTGGTTGGTTGCCGACGTCACCGTATGGAGACCTGACCGCCGGTACGATGTGTGGCACGACCGGGCCGTTTTTCACTTCCTCACCGATCCCGGGCAGCGGCTGGCCTATCGCCATGCGCTCGAAACCGCTACGGCACCGGGAAGCATCATGATCATCGCGACCTTCGCGCCGGACGGGCCGGAGCGGTGCAGTGGCTTGCCAGTGGAGCGTTACGACGCGGCAGTGCTTGCGACCGAGTTTTCCCCCGCCTTCGCGCTCGAACGCGACTGGCGCCAGGAGCACACGACACCCCGCGGCGGGCGTCAGTCCTTTCAATGGTGTGTCTTTCGCAGACAGTGAGGTTTACCTCGCCGATATCCTTTTCCGACATTGCCTCAGGCAGTCCGGCCTGCGCGCGCCATGCCATGCTCCACCAGCCGGTCGATGACTTCGGCATAGCTGACGCCGCTTGCCGCCATCGCCTTGGAATACATGCTGATATCGGTAAAGCCGGGGATGGTGTTGAGCTCATTGATGACGAAGCGCATGTCGGGGGTCAGGAAGAAATCGACGCGTGCCATGCCGTCGCAGCCAACGGCCCGGAAGGCTTCTGCCGCCGCGTCGCGCATCGCGGCCTCGACCTCGGGCGGCAGCTCGGCCGGCACCTTCAGCGCAGCGCCTGTCTCGTCGATGTATTTCGCGTCGTAACTGTAGAAGCCGTGGCTTTCCGCCGGGACGATCTCGCCGGGGCGTGAAACGAAAAGCTTTCCAGCCGCATCCTCCAGCACGCTGAATTCGATCTCGCGGCCGACAATAAATTCCTCGGCAAGCAGGGTGCGATCGTGGCGGAAGGCTTCGGCAAGAGCGCCTGCGAATTCCTGGCTGGCATGGACCTTGGCGACGCCGACCGACGATCCCTGGCGCGCCGGTTTGATGAACAGCGGCAGGCCGAGTTCGCCTTCGAGCGCTGCGAGTGACGGGCTCGTCCCTTCATGGATCGTTACGGCGCGGGCGACCGGCAGGCCGGCCGCCCTGAGCAGCCGCTTGGCGATCTCTTTATCGAGCGCTGCGGCCGAACCAAGGATGCCGCAACCTGCCAGCGGCACACGCGCCACCTGCGCCACACCCTGTACCGACCCGTCTTCGCCATGCAAGCCGTGCAGCACGGGAAACAGCATGTCGATCGTCGCCAACTCATGCGGTGCGCCATTCGCGGGGATCGCCATCACCCGGCCGCAGCCGCCCGGCACGAGGCAGATTTCCGTGCCCGATGATGGTGTCGCCAAGGCGCCGTCCACGAAGGCGCTCGTGAGCCACCGACCCTCGCGAGTGATGAAAATCGGAAAGGCGTCATACTTTTCGGGCTTGAGCGCACCCATGACGTTGGTTGCCGAAAGGATGGAAACCTCGTGCTCGGCCGAGCGGCCGCCGAAAAGCACGGCGATGCGCAGCCTGTTGGGGGAAGGGTTCATGCAAGCCTCCGGAAGGATCAGGTGTTGAAAGGGTCAGGCGTCGACCGATATGCCGCGATTGGCGAAGAAGCGGTCGAAGACGGCAAGCGGCAGCGTCACGTCGGCCTGGCTCGCCTTGTCATGGCCGGATGGATTGTGGAAGCGGATCGTTTGCTGCGAGGCTGCCGTCACCAGCACCAGATGTCCGCCCTTCGACGGCGGTTTGCGCTGCGGCCAGCGAATGGCCGAATGCACCGAAGCGATGAAGAACCGGCGCTTCGACAGAAGGTCAGGAATGGCCGATGTCTCGACGCCGGTCATCGTCTCGGCGCCGAGCCCGAAATGCTCGGCTGCGAAGCTCACGAAGGGCGCATAGATCAGTCCCTTGATCGAGGCATCGATCTCGTTGACGACATAACCGCCATAGGCGGTGCAGACGCGGGCAAGCTCGAGCGTCGGATGGATTTCGCCACGGGCGGCGAGGATCATCTTCAGACAGGCCATGCCGCAGACATTAACCGCCCAGCGCGCATATTCCTCAACCGTGCCGGCTCCGGATTGGCGCCAGAGCGGATCGCTGAGCAGAGCTTGCCATCCCTCGGCAAGCACCGGCAGCGTCATGCCGGGTGTTTCCCATTGGCTGAAATAGGGCACGCCGCTCTCTTGCATTATGTCGAATCCCCGTGGCTGGGCTTGAGATGGCGGGCAATCTTGGCTTTTTTCGAGCCGATGGCTGCTGGCGAATTCGAGGGTAGGGCTCGTTTTTCGTCAGGAGATCGGTGCCGACCAATGTTCGAGGCCGGCGTGCTTGCGTTCGATGTATGCAAGGAGCAACGCTGCGCATCTCACCCCACCGTCCCGCCTACCGGCTGCTCTCCGGCCAGACGGGCTGGCTGATGCTCTGCAGCAGTTCCGGCTCGACGCCGTCGATGCGGGCGATGACGGCTTTGGCCATTTCGCGGCCGGCTTGGCGCACGTCCTCCTGGGCGGTGATGATCTCGGGACGGATCCAGTTCAGGATCGGCACCGACTGCTTTGAAACCATGTCGAGATCGCGCCCCAGCGCCTTGCCGGCGGCCTCGATGCCGGCATTGACGGCAATCGCCGCGCTGCCGGCGGAACAGACGATGCCGTCAGGCGCGTTCGCCGAACGCATCATCACCTCGACGACGTCGCGAATGTCGGCGAGCGGCGCATCGGTGTTGATGCGCAGCGGCACTTCCTCCGCGCCGTACTCGTGCAAACCGGTCTGGAAGCCGATGCGGATATGGGCGTAATAAGTGAGCTTGCTCGGCGGCTGGAGCAGGGCGATGCGCCGGCGGCCGCGCTGGACGAGCTTTTCGACGGCCTGATGGGCGAAGGCTTCGTTGTCGAAGTCGTGGAAGGGGTGCGTGAGACCCGCATCGGTGCGCCCATGCGTGGCGAAGGGCATGCCGCGCTCGGTCAGCAACCGTACGCGCGGATCGTCCGGCTCGATGCGCGAGATGATGACACCGTCGGCCGAGCCGGTCTCGAGAATATAGCGCACCGGCAGCATCGGGTCCTTGCTATGGGAATGCGGCGTGACGACGATATGATAGGGCGTGCCGGACAGGACCTCCGAGATGCCGAAGACCATCTGGCTCGAGAAGCCCATGATCTCTTCGTCGATGCTGAGGACGAGGGCGATGACATTGGTCTTGCCGGTGCGCAGGCGCACACCCGCCCTGTTCGGCTGGTAACCGAGTTGACGGGCGACCATGCGCACCCGCTCCTTGGTTTCGGCGCCGATATCCGGCGCATCCTTCAGCGCGCGCGACACCGTCGTTACGCCCAGTCCGGTCATGAAGGCGATCGTCTTCAATGTCGGGCGTTCGCGTGCCGCCTGCACCGATGCTGCTTTCTCGAAATTACCCTTGCTTTCCATGCCTGTAGGCCTGCCCCGCGCGAATTGGTGTCGCTTATAGAGGCTTTTTCAAGCGCCGTAAGCCCGTCGCCTGCCAAAATCGCGCCTCCCTGAGGGACGCAATCTGTAACGATACAGTAGAAATGTCGAGGGCTTTTTCTTATGTGCATTGCGGCATTGTTCCCGGTGGTTGAATCTGTCATTTGTGCCCGGTTTTACCGCAGCAGCGAAGAAGGTAAAGCGAGCGGTAGCTCTCGATGCCAGAATTGATCCTTATATTACATGTATATAAGTTGATTGTGCATATGCGGTATTGCTTAATAATGCGGCGATATGATGAGAGCATCGGCGCAGACTGTAACAGCCAGAAGTAGCAATTCCGGCATTCGGCAAAAAATTTGGGGGCGGCCAGTTGCGTGTGGAAATCGATTGATCTAAGTTTTTCCGGCAACGTTTCAGTGAGGGAGGAGAACTCATGAAAATTCGTATGATGGCGGCTGTGCTTGCCGCTTCCGCCGCGCTTCCGATCAGCGCGAACGCGACCGATCTCGAAGTCACGCATTGGTGGACGTCAGGCGGCGAATCCGCGGCCGTCGCCGAGCTGGCCAAGGCATTCGACGCCACCGGCAACCATTGGGTCGACGGCGCCATTGCCGGTTCAGGCGGCACCGCCCGTCCGATCATGATCAGCCGCATCACCGGCGGCGACCCGATGGGTGCGACCCAGTTTAACCACGGCCGCCAGGCCGAGGAGCTCGTCCAGGCCGGCCTGATGCGCGATCTGACCGATGTCGCCACTGCCGAGAAGTGGAAGGACATCATCCGTCCGTCGAGCCTGCTCGACTCCTGCACCATCGACGGCAAGATCTATTGCGCTCCCGTCAACATCCATTCCTGGCAGTGGCTGTGGCTTTCCAATGCTGCCTTCAAGAAGGCCGGAGTCGAAGTTCCGAAAAACTGGGACGAGTTCGTCGCCGCTGCTCCGGCTCTTGAAAAGGCCGGCATCATCCCGCTCGCCGTCGGCGGTCAGCCGTGGCAGGCCGCAGGCGCCTTCGACGTGCTGATGGTCGCGATCGCCGGCAAGGATACGTTCAACAAGGTCTTCAAGGACAAGGATGTCGAAGCTGCAGCCGGTCCAGAGATTGCCAAGGTCTTCAAGGCCGCCGACGATGCCCGCCGCATGTCCAAGGGCAGCAATGTCCAGGATTGGAACCAGGCGACCAACCTCGTCATCACGGGCAAGGCCGGCGGCCAGATCATGGGTGACTGGGCGCAGGGCGAATTCGCACTCGCCGGCCAGAAGGCCGGTACGGACTATACCTGCCTGCCGGGCCTCGGCGTCAACGAGATCATCTCGACCGGCGGTGACGCCTTCTACTTCCCGCTGCTGAAGGATGAGGAAAAGTCCAAGGCGCAGGCGGTACTTGCCAAGACTCTGCTCGATCCCAAGACTCAGGTTGCCTTCAACCTGAAGAAGGGCTCGTTGCCGGTGCGCGGCGACGTCGATCTCGCCGCCGCCAATGATTGCATGAAGAAGGGCCTCGATATCCTGGCGAAGGGCAACGTGATCCAGGGTACCGATCAGCTGCTTTCGGCCGACAGCCAGAAGCAGAAGGAAGACCTCTTCTCCGAATTCTTCGCCAACCCGTCGATGACGCCGGAAGACGCTCAGAAGCGTTTCGCCGAAATCATTTCTTCGGCCGACTGACCGGCAGATTTGCTGTCCTTGCGATCCGGCTCCTCGGAGCCGGATCCCCCGGATGGTCTCGCCGGTACTCCCGGCAGGTCGCAGGGTGGGGATGAAAGAAGGCGGTCATCGGCCGCAGCTGCCATTTGAGGAGAAGAGCTCATGACGGGTCAAGCGCAAGCAGGCCGGCCAAGCAAGTTATTACGCAATCTGAACGCCAAGATTGCGTCTATCCCGATGATCCTGACAGCGCTGGTAATTTTTGTCGGCGGCACGCTCTGGACGGTGTTTTATTCCTTCACCAATTCGAAGCTCCTTCCGCGGTTGAGCTTCGTCGGTTTCGATCAATACGAGCGGCTCTGGGCCGCGCCGCGCTGGGTGACAGCGATCGAGAACCTCGCCCTCTACGGTATTCTCTCGCTGATTTTCAGCCTGGTTATCGGCTTCCTGCTGGCTGCGCTGATGGACCAGAAGATCCGGTTTGAAAATACCTTCCGTACCATTTTTCTTTATCCTTTCGCGCTATCCTTCATTGTGACGGGCCTCGTGTGGCAATGGGTTCTGAACCCGGACTTCGGCATCCAGTCGGTCGTGCGCTCGCTCGGCTGGACGAGCTTCACCTTCAATCCGCTCTACACTCCCGAGATCGTCATCTACGGCATTCTGATTGCGGCGCTGTGGCAGGGCACGGGGCTGGTCATGTGCCTGATGCTTGCCGGCCTGCGCGGTATCGATGAGGATATTTGGAAAGCGGCACGTGTCGACGGCATTCCGATGTGGAAGACCTATCTCCTCATCGTCATACCGATGATGCGGCCGGTTTTCATCACGACGATCGTCATCATCGCCTCCGGCATTGTCAAGGTTTACGATCTCGTCGTGGCGCAAACATCGGGCGGCCCGGGTATCGCCTCGGAAGTGCCGGCCAAATACGTGTACGACTACATGTTCCAGGCGCAGAATCTGGGGCAGGGCTTCGCCGCATCGACCATGATGCTGGTCACGGTCGCGATCATCATCGTTCCGTGGGCCTATCTGGAATTCGGAGGAGGGCGCAAGCGTGGCTAATATCGGAACTCTCAACACAACGGCGGCTGGCATCGACGCCGTCTCAGGGAGGCTCGGCGACGGACCGACCGGTCCAAAGCCGCGCCCGGCATTGTCGCCGCGTAATATCATGCTCTACGGCACGCTGACCATCGCGGCGCTTTATTATCTGCTGCCGCTCTACGTGATGGTCGTCACCTCCCTGAAAGGCATGCCGGAAATCCGTCTTGGCAATATCTTTTCGCCGCCGATGGAAATCACATTTCAACCCTGGGTGAAGGCCTGGGCGGAGGCCTGCACGGGCTTGAACTGCGATGGCCTGTCACGCGGTTTCTGGAACTCCGTGCGCATCACGGTGCCGTCTGTGATCATCTCGATCGCGATCGCCTCGGTGAACGGCTATGCGCTGGCGAACTGGCGGTTCAAAGGGTCTGAGCTCTTCTTCTCGATCCTGATCATCGGGGCTTTCATTCCCTATCAGGTGATGATCTATCCGATCGTCATTATCCTGCGCGAAATCGGCATCTACGGCACGCTGACAGGTCTCGTCATCGTGCATTCGATCTTCGGCATGCCGATCCTGACACTGCTGTTCCGCAACTATTTCGTATCGCTGCCGGAGGAGCTGTTCAAGGCGGCGCGTGTCGACGGCGCGGGTTTCTGGCAGATTTTCCTGAAGATCATGCTGCCGATGTCGCTGCCGATCTTCGTCGTGGCGATGATCCTGCAGGTGACCGGCATCTGGAACGACTTCCTGTTCGGCGTGGTCTTTACCCGGCCCGATACCTATCCGATGACCGTGCAGCTCAACAACATCGTCAATTCCGTCCAGGGCGTGAAGGAATACAACGTCAACATGGCGGCGACGATCCTGACCGGCCTGGTGCCGCTGATCGTCTATTTCGTCTCGGGACGGCTTTTCGTTCGCGGCATCGCCGCCGGCGCAGTGAAGGGGTGATCACATGAACATGAATTCTACTGTCTCCAATTCGAGCGTCTCGATCAGGGATCTGTCGCTGAACTTCGGATCAGTCAGCGTGCTGAAGGATCTCAACCTCGACATCAACGACGGCGAATTCCTTGTGCTGCTCGGCTCATCCGGCTGCGGCAAGTCGACCTTGCTGAACTGCATTGCCGGCTTGCTCGATGCTTCGGAAGGCCAGATCTTCATCAAGGGCAAGAACGTCACCTGGGAGGAGCCAAAGGACCGCGGCATCGGGATGGTCTTCCAGTCCTACGCGCTCTATCCGCAGATGACGGTCGAGAAAAACCTCTCTTTCGGGCTTCGCGTTGCCAAGGTGCCGCAGGCCGAGATCGACAAGCGCGTGGCGCGCGCTGCAGAGATCCTGCAGATCCAGCCGCTCCTGAAGCGAAAACCGGCCGAGCTTTCCGGCGGTCAGCGCCAGCGTGTGGCGATCGGACGGGCGCTGGTGCGCGATGTCGACGTCTTCCTGTTCGACGAACCGCTCTCCAACCTCGACGCCAAGCTGCGCTCGGAATTGCGTGTCGAGATCAAGCGCCTGCACCAGTCGCTGCAGAATACAATGATCTACGTCACGCACGACCAGATCGAGGCGCTGACGCTGGCCGACCGCATCGCCATCATGAAGAGCGGCATCATCCAGCAGCTCGATGATCCGACGACGATCTATAACCGGCCGCGCAACCTCTTCGTCGCCGGCTTCATCGGCTCGCCGTCAATGAATTTCCTGCGTGGTGAGCTGGTCAAATCAGGTGACGGCATCGCCTTCATGGCAAATGGGGTGACGTTCTCGCTCGCCGGCTATGACGCCAACGAGCCGCTGCAGCCCGGCCGCAAGGTCGTGCTCGGCGTTCGCCCCGAGCACATCAAGGTCAATGAGAATGCCGGCGGCGAAGAACATGACGCGACCGTCGATATCGAGGAGCCAATGGGTGCGGACAATCTTCTGTGGCTGAAACATGCCGGTCACACGATGTCGGTCCGCGTCAATGGTGCCCGCCGCTTCAACGTCGGAGCCAAGGTGAAGCTCAGTTTCGACATGGCGCTGGCGTCGCTGTTCGATGCGGAGAGCGAGCTGCGGCTTTAGAAGGTTCTGTAGGTTGAGGCCACTAGCCGGGGCGAGTTTGACGAAAAGGCCAACCCCGCCCTCCGTCATCCTCGGGCTTGACCCGAGGATCCATGCCCGCTGCTGCAGGTGGACGCGGTTTAGATCCTCGGGTCAAGCCCGAGGATGACGGAGAGCGGAGTGGGCGGATGAGGAGAAACACGTCTCTGACGAACGACTGGGTGAAGGCCACCGAACAGCTTTGCCCTTCCTTCAAGACCACAATCCTTTTCGAAATTGGAATGAAATCGTGACGCAGCAATCAACCAACACCAGCATCGAACTTTCCGGTTCGTGGCAGCTGACCTCTGTCGATGGTGAGATCCGGACAGCGATCACGCTGCCGGGCGACGTGCACACGGCGCTCCACCGGGCAGGGCTGATTCCCGATCCCTATTTCGGCCGCAACGAGGAGAAGGTGCAGTGGGTTGCCCAGCGTGAATGGGCGGTCGAACGCAGCTTCACGCTGCTGGAGGCCGAGGGCGACTGGTATCTCGATATCGACTATCTCGATACGGTTGCCTCCGTTTACGTCAACGGCTTCCTGGCGCTCGAAGCCGATAATAGCTTCCGCCGCTACCGGCCCGATGTCTCGAGCATGCTGAGATCCGGCGACAACGTCATCCGCATCGTCTTCGCCTCCAACCCCGCCGTTGGCGCCGAGCGGCAGAAGCAGCAGCCCTTCTACATTCCCTACAGCACAGGCAATTCGCCGATCCCGGACGGCAACATGCTGCGCAAGCCGCAATGCCATTTCGGCTGGGACTGGAATATCGCCATTGCGCCTTTCGGCCTCTACGGCACGATCGCGCTGAAGAAGCTCGAGACGGCGCGCATCGAACATGTCGTCACCCGCCAGACGCATAACAGTGACGGTTCCGTCGACCTGACGGTAACGGCGAGCCTCTACGCCAAGCAGACCGGCGTCGCCCAGGTCTATTTCGATCTGGACGGCGAGCGCGTGCGCCTCGATGTCGGGGTCAAGGGCGAGACGACGGTCAACCATCTCTTTCACATCGACACGCCGCGCCTCTGGTGGCCGTCCGGCAGCGGCGAGCAGGGGCTTTATACGCTTTCGGTCGAGCTATCCGACGAGGCGGTAACGAGACAGATTGGTCTTCGCACCATCGAGCTGATCACCACCCCGGATGCATCAGGCGCCCGTTTTGCCTTCAAGGTCAATGGCCGTGAGATCTTCTGCCGCGGCGCCAACTGGATTCCCGCCGACGCCCTCTATTCGCTCTCCTCGCCGGAGAAGACGGAAGACCTGCTGCAATCGGCGAAAGCCGCCAACATGAATATGATCCGCGTCTGGGGCGGCGGTTTCTACGAGCAGGATCATTTCTACGATCTCTGCGACCGGCTGGGCCTGATGGTCTGGCAGGACTTCATGTTCGCCTGCAACCTCTATCCCTCGACAGAAGACTTCCTTGAAAATGTGGCGATCGAGGTGAATTACCAGGTGCGCAGGCTTTCCTCGCATCCCTCGATCGCGCTCTGGTGCGGCGACAACGAACTTGTCGGAGCGCTGACGTGGTTCGAGGAATCCAGGAAGGACCGCGACCGCTATCTCGTCTCCTATGACCGGCTCAATCGGACGATCGAGCAGGCGGTGAAGAAGGCGCTGCCCGGCGCGCTCTGGTGGCCGTCGAGCCCGGCTTCCGGCTATCTCGATTTCGGCGATGCCTGGCATGCCGATGGGTCCGGCGACATGCATTACTGGTCGGTCTGGCACGAGAACAAGTCGTTCGACAATTACCGCTCGGTGCGCCCGCGCTTCTGCTCGGAATTCGGCTTCCAGTCCTATACTTCGCTACCTGTTATCAGGACCTATGCCGAGGAGAAGGACATGAATATCGCTTCTCCCGTGATGGAACTGCATCAGAAGAATGCCGGCGGCAACGAGCGCATCGCCGGCACGATGTTCCGCTATTTCCGCTTCCCCAAGGATTTCCCGAACTTCGTCTATCTCTCCCAGATCCAGCAGGGCCTGGCGATCAAGACGGCGGTGGAATATTGGCGTTCGCTGAAACCCCATTGCATGGGCACGATCTACTGGCAGCTTAACGACACCTGGCCGGTGGCCTCCTGGTCTAGCCTTGATTATGGCGGGCGCTGGAAGGCGATGCATTATCTCGTCAAGCGCTTCTTCCAGCCGGTGGCGATCGCCGCCATTCCTTCCGAGGACGGCAAGACGATCAACTTCTCGCTGGTCAACGACATGCTTGCCGATGTCAGCGTCGACCTTTCGATCTCTCTGCTGACGATGAAAGGCGAGCGGAAGCATCTGAAAGACGTGCAGGCGGTCTGCTCGCCGGATGCGGCGGTGACGGCCGCGACGATTGACGTCGCCGAAATCGGCGAGGGGACGCTGCTTGCCTGGCGTTTCACTGCCTCGAACGGCATGGGCGGCGAGGGCCATTATGTCAACGGCACCTACAAAGCGCTGGAGCTCGAGCCTGCGGTGCTGACGGTTACGCATGAATATGTCGAGGCCAGCGGCGCCGTCGATATCAACGTCACCGCTAGGGGACTTGCGCTTTTCGTGATGATCGAGAGCGAGACGGACGGCAAATATTCCGACAACGCTTTCGATCTTGCGGCCGGCGAGAGCCGCCGCATTACCTTCACCCCGGCACAGCCGCTCGAACGCGGCAGGCTGCCGGACTTCCGGTTCTACGACCTGCATTCCTGCCAATCGGCGGATTGATCCTTCCCAAGCGTGGGCACGAGGCCCAAGGAGAATATGATGACGAAACTTAGCTACCAGCTCTACAGCGCGCGCAACTTCCAGCCCTATTCGGCAATCTTCGAAAAGCTCGGCAAGGCCGGCTATGCGGAAGTCGAGGGCTTCGGCGGCATCTATGCCGATCTCGACGATGCCGGCCTGAACAGCCTTCGCGCCGAGCTCGACAAGAACGGCCTGGTCATGGCGAGCGGCCATTTCAGCCCTGATTTCCTGGAGAAGGAAGTTCAGAAATCGCTCAACATCGCCAGAATCCTCGGCATGGATTCGATCTATGCGCCGCACTTGGCGGCCGAGCAGCGCCCTGCCGACGCCGCCGGCTGGACCGCCTTCGGCAAGCGCCTGCAGGAGATGAGCAAGCCTTACAAAGACGCCGGCTACGAGTTCGGCTGGCACAATCATGATTTCGAGTTCGTCAAGCTCGCCGACGGCTCGCTGCCGATCGAGCGCATCTTCGAAGGCGCTCCCGACATTTCCTGGGAAGCCGATATCGCATGGGTCATCCGCGGCGACGCCGATCCCTTCGCCTGGATCGAGAAGCTCGGGCCGCGCATCACCGCCGTCCACGTCAAGGACATCGCGCCGGCAGGCGAAGCGACGGACGAGGACGGCTGGGCCGATGTAGGCCATGGCAAGGTCGAGTGGGCCAAGCTGATTGCGGCGCTTCGCGGCACCAAGGCCAAGCACTTCGTCGTCGAACATGACAATCCCAATGACATCGACCGCAACATCAGCCGCTCGATCGCATCCTTCCAGACTTATTGAGGAACATCATGACCAGGGAACTTGGCGTCGGCATCATCGGATGCGGCAACATCTCCACCACCTATTTCTCGCTCGCACCGCTCTTCAAGGGGCTGAAGGTGCTGGCCTGCGCCGATATCAACGTGCAGGCCGCAGAGGCCCGCGCCAAGGAATATGGCGTGAAGGCACAGACAATCGACGCGCTTCTCGCCAATGACGAGATCGACGTCGTCGTCAACCTGACCATTCCGGATGCGCATTTTCCGGTTTCGAAGGCGATCCTCGAAGCCGGAAAACACGTCTATTCGGAAAAGCCGCTGGTGCTTTCGCTGGAGCAGGGCGAAGAGCTTCGCCGCATCGCCAAGGCGAAGAATCTCGCCGTCGGCTGCGCGCCGGACACCTTCCTCGGCGGCGCCCATCAGCTTGCCCGCAAGTTCATCGACGATGGCGGCATCGGCCGGGTGACCTCGGGGGCCTGCTATGTGATGAGCCCCGGCATGGAGATGTGGCACCCGAACCCGGATTTCTTCTTCCTGCCGGGCGGCGGACCGATCCTCGATCTCGGCCCTTACTACATCGCCAACCTGATCAATCTGATCGGTCCGGTTAAACGCGTCGGTGCCATGACCTCGATGGCATCGCCGACCCGCACGATCACCAGTGAGCCGCGCCATGGCGAGATCATCCCGGTCAAAACGCCGACGACGATCCAGGCGCTGCTCGAGTTCGTCAACGGCGCCACGGTGACGCTTTCGGCAAGCTGGGATGTCTGGTCGCATCGCCATGCCAACATGGAGCTCTACGGCACCGACGGCTCGCTCTACGTGCCGGACCCGAACTTCTTCGGCGGCATCGTCGAGGCAAGTGGCCGCGACAAGGACATCAAGCCGCTCGAGGCCTGGGAGCATCCCTTCGGCAAGATCAACCAGGAAAGCCCGAGCGGCTCGCGCGCCAACTACCGCACGGCCGGCCTTGCCGACATGGCGATGGCGTTGATCGAAGGCCGCGACGCACGCTGCTCGCTCGACCGCACGCTCCACGGGGTCGACGTCATGACCTCGATCCTCAAGTCGGGCGAGGAGGGGCGCTTCATCGACCTTAGCACGACCTGCACCCAGCCGGCCGCGCTCGGCATAGAAGAGGCACAGGCGTTGTTGAAGTGATAGAGCATTCGCGCCTGCGCTTGCCGTATCGGCGCGGTTGCTCCAATAGTTCCGTCATGTAAGACCATACGCCGTCGTCCATTTCATGCCGATGGCTGCCCCTCACCCTAACCCTCTCCCCGTAAACGGGGCGAGGGGACAGGCCATGCGAGAGCTGCATGGGGAACGGAGGGGCTGCGGCAATTTCCCTTCTCCCCGCTTGCGGGGAGAAGGTGCCGGCAGGCGGATGAGGGGCAGGTGTCGGCATTCTCGTTAGCCGAGGATGTCGCATGACGATGACACGGATATTGTACGAAGGAGACTTTCATATGAGCTGGCAGCCGGCCGAAGACCGCTATTCGAAGATGAAGTATAACCGCGTCGGGCGTTCCGGCCTGAAGCTGCCGGCCGTCTCTCTCGGCCTCTGGCACAATTTCGGCGGCGACACCTCGCATGACCGCAAGACCGACATGTGCCGCACGGCCTTCGACCTCGGCATCACTCATTTCGACCTCGCCAACAATTACGGCCCGCCCCCCGGCAGTGCCGAGACCGCCTTCGGCGAGATCCTGCGCACTGAATTTTCCGGGCTTCGCGACGAGCTGATCATCTCCTCAAAGGCGGGCTACGACATGTGGCCAGGCCCTTACGGCGAGTGGGGCAGCCGCAAGTACCTGGTCGCCTCCTGCGACCAGAGCCTGAAACGCATGGGCCTCGACTATGTCGATATCTTCTATTCGCACCGTTTCGATCCGGACACGCCACTGGAAGAGACCTGCGGTGCGCTCGACCATATCGTCCGCTCCGGCCGGGCGCTCTATGTCGGCATCTCCTCCTATAATTCGCAGCGCACCCGCGAAGCCGCTGCAATCCTCAGGGAACTCGGCACGCCGTGCCTGATCCACCAGCCGAGCTATTCCATGCTCAACCGCTGGGTCGAGGACGACAGGCTGCTCGATGCGCTCGACGAGGTCGGCATGGGTTCGATCGTTTTCTCGCCGCTTGCCCAGGGTATGCTGACCAAGAAGTATCTCGGCGGCATTCCTGATGACAGCCGCGCAGCCCAGAACCATTTCCTGAAGCGCGACTTCATTCGCCCTTCGATCATCGACAATATCCGGAAGCTCAACGAGATCGCCGAGCGCCGGGGCCAGACGCTGGCGCAGATGGCGATCGCATGGGTGCTGCGCGGCGGACGCGTGACTTCGGCGCTGATCGGCGCCAGCCGTTCCTCGCAGATCGTCGATTGCGTCAAGGCGCTGGATAATCTCGAATTCACGGCCGAGGAGCTGAAGCAGATCGATGTCTACGCCAAGGAAGCGGATATCAACCTGTGGGCCAAGTCCGCAGAGCTGGAGTAGGATGGACAGGGTGGGAGTTTGTGGCAGCATGTCGTCTCAGACTCCCTCATTCCTGTGGCCTCAGGCCTTGCCCGAGGATGTCACAGGAATCCAGCCGCCGCGCGTCTGCACGGCGAGAAGAGTTCTTTCAGCCCAAGGACTTGGGCTGGCTGGATCTCTGTGACATCCCTCGGGTCAAGCCCCGAGGAAGAGATGAGGGAGGAGAGGTTTTTTCCGCCCTCGTCTGACGTACGTACCGCAATTTCCTTCTGAAGGAGCCGCCCATGATCCGCAATCCCATCCTGCCGGGGTTCAACCCCGATCCGTCGATCTGCCGCGTCGGCGCGGATTATTATATCGCCACTTCCACCTTCGAGTGGTATCCCGGCGTGCAGATCCATCATTCGCGCGACCTGGTGAACTGGACGCTGGTGCGCCGGCCTCTGGAGCGCGCCTCGCAACTCGACATGCGGGGGAACCCGGACAGCTGCGGCATCTGGGCGCCGTGCCTTTCCTATGCCGACGGGCAGTTCTGGCTTGTTTATACCGACGTCAAGCGCTTCGACGGCAATTTTAAGGATGCGCCGAACTACATCGTCACCGCGCCCTCGATCGAGGCCGAATGGTCCGATCCGGTCTATGTCAACTCCTCCGGTTTCGATCCCTCGCTCTTCCATGACGATGACGGCCGCAAGTGGTTCGTCAACATGCAGTGGAACCACCGCACCGAAAGCTTTGGCGGCTCGCCGAAATCGCCTGCCTTCGACGGCATCCTGCTGCAGGAATGGGACCCGGTAGCGAAGGCGCTGAAGGGGCCGATCAAGAACATCTTTGCCGGCAGTCAGCTTGGCCTCGTCGAAGGCCCGCATCTCTTCAAGAAGAACGGCTGGTATTATCTGACGACCGCCGAGGGGGGCACCGGTTACGACCACGCGGTCACGATGGCGCGCTCGCGCCGCATCGAAGGGCCATATGAGATGCATCCGAACAGGCATCTCATTACCTCCAAGGATCACCCGGGTGCGGTGCTGCAGCGGGCCGGGCACGGCCAATATGTCGAGACGCCGGAGGGCGAGGCGTACCACACCCATCTCTGCGGCCGACCGCTGCCGCCGAAGCGGCGTTGCACGCTGGGGCGAGAGACGAGCCTGCAGAAATGCGTCTGGCGCGACGATGACTGGCTCTATCTCGAAAACGGCACCACAGTGCCTGATGTCGATGTGCCGGGTCTCTTTGGTGCTGCGCCGGTGGAAAAGCCGATGCGCAGTGAATACAGCTTCGATGGCACGGCACTGCCTGCTGACTTCCAGTGGCTGCGCACGCCCGAGCCGCAGCGTATCTTCAACCTGACGGATCGTCCCGGCCATCTCCGCCTGATCGGGCGGGAAAGTATCGGTTCCTGGTTCGAACAGGCATTGGTCGCCCGCCGGCAGGAGCATCACAGCTTCCGCGCCGAGACGGTGATCGAGTTCTCACCCGACACCTACCAGCAGGTTGCCGGACTGACGCATTATTATAACCGCCACAAGTTCCACGCGCTCGCCGTCACGCTGCATGAAACCCTCGGCCGCTGCGTCACCATCCTTTCCTGCAATGGCGACTATCCGAACGGACGCCTGAGCTTTCCGGCTGAAAGTGGGGTGGCGATCGCCGCCGAAGGCCGCGTCCAGCTCGCCATGGAGATTCGCGAGAACGACCTGCAGTTCTTCTGGCAGACCGAAGGCAAGGGCGCCTGGCAGGCAATCGGCCCGGTGCTCGACGCCGGGATGATCTCCGACGAGGGTGGTCGCGGCGAACACGGCTCCTTCACCGGCGCTTTCGCCGGCCTGTTTGCTTTCGATACGTCGGGGCGAGGGAAGGTCGCGGATTTTGATTGGTTTAATTACGAGGAGTGGTGAGGGCGGCCTCGGCTACTCGGAACCCATAAAAAGAAAGCCGGCCCGGGGCCGGCTGAGACGAACGCGGCTGGACAGGGGATACTCGCCGGTTCCAAACACTTCGTGATTGAACAATAACTTTCATTACAAGCCGAGGCAGCGGTAAAAGGCGCAACGAGAACGCCGGAGGACGGCTCCGCAAAGGGATGGGCGGCGGGGCGGATGCCGGTGCTTGCCTCGGCACCCTTATCGGGCATGAAGATCACCGGATGATGACATCCCAATCCGGCCGTTACCTTCCTTTTCGCGGGCTTGGTGTGCCCAGGATAGCTGAAAAGCCGGCGCCTTGGTCATGTCACCATGGGGTGACTTTGTCGTCGGTGACGGTGTTGGTGCTGCGTGAATGCAGTGTTCACGTTCCCGAAGGATGTCAAACCGTCACAGACAGCTTATATAGCGGGCCGAAATACTTTCCGAATCCGCAAGAGTCCTGCATGGCCCCCATCATCTCCGTTCAGAACCTCACAAAGACCTATGCCAATGGCTTCGAGGCCCTGAAAGGCATCAATCTTACTGTTGAAAAGGGCGAAATCCTGGCGCTGCTCGGGCCAAATGGCGCTGGCAAGACGACGCTGATCTCGATCATTTGCGGTATCGCCAATCCGAGCGGCGGGCAGGTGCTGGTCGCCGGCCATGACGTTGTGAAGGATTTCCGCGCCACCCGCTCGATGATCGGGCTGGTGCCCCAGGAACTGACCACGGACCAGTTCGAAACGGTGTTCAACACGGTGAGCTTTTCGCGCGGGCTGCACGGCAAGAAAGCCGATCCCGCCCATATCGAGAAGGTGCTTCGCGCCCTTTCGCTCTGGGACAAGAAGGACAATATGCTGCGTCAGCTCTCCGGCGGTATGAAGCGGCGCGTGCTGATCGCCAAGGCTCTCTCCCATGAACCGGATATTCTTTTCCTCGACGAGCCGACCGCCGGCGTCGACGTGACGCTGCGCAAGGATATGTGGAATGTCGTCGAGCAACTGCGGGCTTCCGGCGTCACCATCATCCTGACAACCCATTACATCGAAGAGGCCGAGGAGATCGCCGACCGGGTCGGCGTCATCAATGGCGGGCAATTGCTGCTCGTCGAGGACAAGGCGGCGCTGATGGCCAAGCTTGGCCGCAAGCAGCTCATCCTCGATCTCACCGAACCGCTCGAGCGGCTGCCGGACTGTTTTGCCGGCAACGGATTGACGCTGGAAGCCGACGGCTGCCGGCTGACCTACGAATTCGATGCCGACAATGAGCAGGAGAGCATCGCGACCCTGCTCACCCGGCTAGGCGAGAACAATATCCATTTCAAGGATCTCTCGACGCGGCAGAGTTCGCTCGCAGATATCTTCGTGGCGCTGGTGGGAGCGGCAAAATGAACGTCGAGGCAATCAAATCGATCTATCTCTTCGAGATGGCGCGCACACGCCGCACCCTCCTGCAGAGTGTCATCTCGCCGGTGATTTCGACCTCGCTCTATTTCATCGTCTTCGGCGCGGCGATCGGCTCACGCATCCAGGAAGTGGAGGGTGTATCCTACGGCGCCTTCATCACACCCGGCCTGATCATGCTGACGCTGCTCGGCCAGTGCATCAGCAACGGCTCCTTCGGCATCTATTTCCCGAAATTCACCGGCACGATCTACGAGGTGCTCTCGGCGCCGGTGGCGATGACGGAAATCCTGCTCGGTTATGTCGGGGCGGCGGCGACCAAGGGGATGATCATCGGTGTCATTATCCTGCTGACCGCCAATCTTTTTGTCGACGTCAGGATCGAACATCCCTTCATGATGATCCTGTTCTTTCTGCTAACGGCCGTCACCTTCAGCCTGTTCGGCTTCATGATCGGCATCTGGGCCGGCAATTTCGAACAGCTGAACCTTATTCCGATGCTGGTGGTGCCGCCGCTGACCTTCCTCGGCGGCAGCTTCTACTCGGTCAACATGCTGCCGCCCTTCTGGCAGGCGGTCAGCCACTTCAATCCGGTGCTTTATCTCGTCAGCGGCTTCCGCTGGAGTTTCTACGGGATCGCCGACGTCAATCCCATTATCAGCCTGGCGATGATCACGGTGTTCCTGGCGATCTGCCTCGGGACACTCGGCTGGATCTTCAAGACCGGCTACCGGCTGCGCAACTGATCGCTGAACGCGCGTCATCGGAAACTCCGATGTCGCTATCGAATTCTTCCGTTTTTCTTCCGCTGCGGTCCGGGGCATCTGCTCTCTCATTTAAATGGAGATGCGAGATGACTGCTATCAGGATTGAAGGTGCGAAAGTGTTGATCGTCGGCGGCAGTTCCGGCATGGGACTGGCGCTTGCCATGCGTCTGCTTGCCGAAGGGGCGTCGGTGACGATTGCGGGGCGCAGCCGGGCGAAGCTCGCGGCAGCCCGCCGCCACCTCGGCGACCATCCGAAACTTGCGACATGTGCGGTCGACATAGCCCGCGAGGAGGAGGTCGCAGCGCTGTTTCAGGACGGCGAACCGCTGGATCATATCGTCAGCACGGCGGCCGATATCGAAGGCGCCTATCAGCTGCTGCCGTCAATCGAGCTTGCGGCGGCGCAGCGGGTGGTCGAAAGCAAGTTCTACGGACCGCTGCTGCTGGCGAAGCATGGCGCCGCCCATCTGCCGCCGGCGGGGTCGATCACCTATACCTCAGGAGTCGCCGCCTATCGACCGGCGGCGCGTGGATCGGTGGTCGCAGCCGTCAACGCGGCGCTCGAAGGCCTGGTGAGAGCACTTGCCGTCGAGTTGGCTCCGATCCGCATCAATGCCGTATCGCCCGGATGGGTCGATACGCCGATTTGGGGCTTTGTCGCCGGCGACGCCAAACAAGCGACGCTGGACGCGATGGCGGAGCGCCTGCCGGCCGGCCGGGTCGGGCAGCCGGAGGATATTGCCGACGCAATCCGTTTTCTCATCGGCAACGGCTTCACTACAGGCGCGATCCTGCACGTCGAAGGTGGACATCGGCTGGTTTGACAGGTGAGAGATTTTCGCTTGCTGAATGCAGGATGAGGGTGAGTGCCGGCGGCTGAACGCGCCGGCGCCGCCACGTCATCACCAGCGAAGCGGCTGGTGGTTTGCCAGGCCACGACAATTCGACGATATCGCTACGCGCCGGAGACAGTCCGATCGCGAGGCGCGGGACAAGCCCATAGCCGGTGCCGGATGCAACGAGGCGAATGATCGTCGCAATACTGTCTGCTTCCGTCGCAATGGGCGGCGGCGTCACGCCCGCTTCCGCAAAGGCCGTATTGAACAGATGGCGATAGACGCAGCCGGCTTCAGTCGCAACAAAGTGGACCGTACTCAGCGCCGCCAGGCTATCAAATGAGGACAGCTGTGAGTTGTGGCCCGCGATCAACACCAGCGGTTCGCTACAGATATGGCGCGTCGCGAAGCGCTCGTCCTGATGGCCGCGATCGAAAGTGAAGGCGACGTCGATCGAGCCGTTCTGCAATTGCGCATACAATTCGCCACTGCCGCCAACCTTGAGTTTAAGAGCAAGGCCGGGGTTCTGCCGACGGAAGCTGGAGAGCCAGGGCGCCAGCTTTTCAGCGGCGATGGTTTCGAGCGTGCCCAATATGACTGATTGTTCGTCGTTGCCGGCGGCCGAGCGGACGGCGTCCTTCGCCTCGCCATTCAGCGCCAAGATCTCTTCCGCATAAGCCTTCAAAGCCGTTCCAGCCGGCGTGGGGACGACGCCCTGCCGGGATCGGACAAAGAGCTCGGCGCCCAATTCCTCTTCCAACGCCTGTATCTGGTCGCTGAGGCTCGATTGGGCGAGGTTGACCTCGGCAGCGGCGCGCGTGAGGTTTCCGTGGCGGATGACGGCGAGGAATGTCTTCAGCTGTCGTGGGGTCATGTCAGGTTCCGGTATTGCGCGGGCGCAGAATATCAACAAAGAGGACCAGGCGGCAATGGACCCACGCTTGGCGAAGTAGCCCGGAAATGTTGAACGAAAATGTCCAGCGTTGCCGCACTTTCGGCGGCGTTCGTCGACGGGCGAACTGCTCGGGGCGCCCCGCATGGAGAGCCTGTCGAAACCCGACCGAGTGGGTGAGGCCCGCTATTGGAAGGCAGATGACGAGCGCTGCGACGCCAGGGTTCAATCCCGCAGGCGCAGTTCGTCGGTCTGCATCTGCATGGAGTCGAGCGTTTCCAGGAAGCTCATGCCGAGCAGGCTCTGGTCGAGTCGGCCGTCCTCGGCGACGCTGGCTGCGACGTTGTTGCGGACGATCGGACCGATCGCCACCTGGTCAAGCGTGATGGGGGCTGCACGGCTACGGCCGTTTGCGGTCATGACCGTCATCGAGTAGGTGAGGCCGGTGAGATCGATGCCGATGCGTTCGGCATCCTCGTGCGAGAGCGCAACCATGCTGGCGCCGGTATCGACGAGCATCTCGACCTTTCGGCCGTTGACATTGACGTCGGCTTCGAAATGGCCGTTCAACAGCTTATGCAGGATGACTTCGTTGCCACCCTCGCTCGTCGTGACGACGACGGCGCGGCCGGGAACGAGGCCGGCGAGCAGGCGATTGCCGACCCCAAGCGCTTCCTGGCGATAGAGATAGACGGTGACGAGCGCCAGGATGATGACCAGCCAGATCATCATCTGGCGCATGGTTTCACCGACGCTGCGCCGGCTTCCCCAGATGCCGGCCGACAGCATCAGTGCGATCGGTAGAAGGTAGACGAAGCGGCCGAAATCGTCGCTTTGCAGGCCGAGGATGCGGCTGCCGTCATTGCTGAGGATCAACGCGGCAAGGCAGATGCCGATCACGACGAGGAGGACAGTCAAACGGATCATCAGGGCCGCTCCGGCCGTGCCGCGAGGCTTGTTTTCATGTGGCTCCTTGGGGCGGCGGCTGCGAGTCTCGCCGGCAGCAGCGCCATGATCCCGCCGCGCTCGGCATCGGTATAGTTCATCCAGTCACCGATTTCCTCAAGAGTGCGGCCGCATCCGGCGCAAAAACCGGTGACTGAAACTATAGAGCAGACGTGAATGCAGGGTGTTTGCATGGAGGATATATCGGAGTTTCAAAGAGCCGTGGCAAGGGCGCAAAAAGTGGCGATTTCGCATATCTGCTGCGTTGCCCCCAGCGTGTCGCCGGTGTGGCCGGCAAGCCGGCGGCGGATGAAGACGGTGCAGGCAAATCCTGCGATGCCGGCGGCGAGCAGGCTGGCGACGAGCGGCCACAGCCCGAATGCCGGCCAGATCAGAAGTGCTGCGAGGAGACCGGCCGAGACGAGCGCAAAATGCATCGCCGCCTCATCAGGCTGCCCGGTCGAGGCGGCCACGCCATCGGCCTTTGCCGGCGGCAGCCGCTGCCAATGCCAGGCGATCGCGCCGCGGCTTAGCGCCGCGACGGCGGGAATGGTAAGGACTGCTGCGAGAGGCGAGGAATGGCCGACAATGGCGGCAAGGGCTGCCGCGCGGATCGCGAAGGAGAGAAAAAGCGCGATGGCGCCATAGGTGCCGATCCGGCTGTCCTTCATGATGATGAGGCTCTGTTCGCGGCTTTTGGCGCCGCCGATGCCGTCGGCGGTATCGGCTAACCCATCTTCATGCAGCGCGCCGGTGACAAGCGCCTGGACGGCAAGTGCGACCAGTGCGGCCACCAGTGGATCGGCGCGCAGGCCTAAAAGAAGGAGGAGGGCGAGGGCTGGGACAAAGCCGATGAGAAGGCCGGCGACGGGAAAGGCGCGCACCAGGCGGCCGAGCCTGCCGTCATAGCCGTTGAACAGCGCTGGCGGCATAGGAAGGCGGCTGAGGAAGGCGACGGCGCGGGCGGTATCGACCGCATAATCCTTGATCTTCATTCTGTTTCGTTCTGCCGCAGGTCCCGACTTATGGTCGCGGCGCTTTTGGTGTTGTTCGCTTCGTTCGCCGGCTTTAAGAGAGAGCCACCGCAAAGAAGCTGATTTGCTCGACGCAAACAAGTGGTTTGCGTGAAAACAAGAATAGCCGATTCATAGGAACACCGCACAGATGAGCGTTTCAGGCTTGCCGTTCGACGACTTCCGTACCTTGCTCCGCGACCTGCCGGGGCCGGATGCCCGCGCGCTGGTGGCTGCACGCGAACGCGACGCGCAGCTGACCAAACCGCCGGGTGCGCTCGGACGGCTCGAGGAAATCGCCTTCTGGCTCGCCGCCTGGACCGGTCGCCCACCCGCCGTCAACCGGCCGCTGGTGGCAATCTTCGCCGGCAATCACGGCGTCACCAGGCACGGCATCACGCCTTTTCCGCCAGCGGTGACGCAGCAGATGGTCGAGAATTTCGCAGCAGGCGGCGCGGCGATCAATCAGATTTGCGTCGCCCACGATCTCGGGCTGAAAGTCTTCGACCTGGCACTCGACTATCCCACGGGCGACATTACCGAAGAGGCGGCGCTTTCCGAGCGTGACTGTGCCGCGACCATGGCTTTCGGCATGGAAGCGATCGCCGGCGGCACCGATCTGCTCTGCATCGGCGAGATGGGCATCGGCAATACGACGATTGCGGCTGCGATCAATTATGCCCTTTATGGCGGTTCGGCGCGCGACTGGGTGGGACCAGGCACCGGCTCTGAAGGCGACATGCTGGAGCGCAAGATCGCGGCGGTCGAAAAGGCAGTGGCGCTGCACAGCGACCACCTCGACGATCCGCTCGAGATCATGCGGCGCCTCGGCGGGCGCGAGATCGCGGCGATGGCCGGCGCCATTCTTGCCGCCCGCGTGGAGCGCATTCCGGTGCTGATCGACGGTTATGTCGCGACTGCCGCGGCGGCGATCCTCAAAGCCGCAAACCCTACCGCGCTCGATCATTGCCTGATCGGCCACGTCTCGGCCGAACCCGGGCATCTGCGCTCGATCGAGATGCTTGGCAAGACGCCGCTTCTGGCGCTCGGCATGCGGCTCGGCGAAGGCACCGGTGCGGCGCTGGCCGCCGGCATCGTCAAGGCGGCGGCCGCCTGCCATTCCGGAATGGCAACCTTTGCGCAGGCGGGTGTGAGCGGCAAACATTGAGGCTGCGGCCGGCCCCGGCGATGCGGGCTCCGGTTGGCTTGCGCCGTTCAGGCGGATTCGCTATTTGCCTATTGGCTCACCAAAGGGGAGATGGCGAAACCTTTCCCGGGGCCGTGGCGCAACCGGAAGAGGAGAGGGCGTCTTGACGAAGCCTGCGCTGACGAAAGAGACCGCATTTCGGCATTTCATCGCCGCCGCCAGCTATTCCTGGGCGGGCTTTCTGCGTGTGCTGAAAGAGGCGGCCTTCCGCCAGGAACTTGGTTTTTTCGTCGTTTCGATCGCAGCGCTGGCGCTGGTGGGCGCGACGGCCGGCGAGATCGTCGTGGCGGTTCTGCTGTTTCTCGGGCTCTTTTCGATGGAGGCGATGAATACCGCCGTCGAAGAGGTGATCGACCGGATTTCGCCGGAGATATCGATCGTCGGCAAACATGCCAAGGATCTCGGTTCCTTCGCGGTGACCTGTATGATCGCCGCCTGCTGCCTTTATCTCGGCTTCGTTCTCGGCAAACACCTGTTTTTTGGTTGAATCAGGCAAAGCTCTTGCGCTTGCGCGCGACGGCCTGAGCCTCTTCGACAGCCGGCAGGCTCTGGAGCACGCGCTTGGCCGGCAGGATGGCGATGACCTCTGTGCCCTCGCGCAGCTTCGATTTCAGCAGGAACTGTCCGTCATGCTTGGCAAGGATCGCCTGGACGATCGGCAGGCCGAGGCCGGTGCCTTGCTCGGCGCTCTTGATGGCGATCGAGCCCTGGCCGAAGGCCGACAGGACAACGGGAATCTCTTCTTCCGGAATGCCGGGGCCGTTATCCTTGATCGAGATGTACTGGCCGCCGCCGGCCGTCCAGCCGACCTTGACGTGGATTTCGCCGCCCTGTGGCGTGAATTTGACGGCATTGGAGAGAAGATTGAGCACCACCTGCCGCATCGATTTCTCGTCTGCCCAGATGGCCGGCAACTGCCGCTCGAACTGATCCGAAATGGCGATATTCTTGGCGCGGGCGCGCAGCTGGACCATGCCGATGCAATCTTCGGTGATATCGAGCAGCGAGATCGCCTCTTCGCTCAGTTCGTATTTGCCGGCCTCGATGCGCGACAGATCGAGGATTTCGTTGATGAGATCGAGCAGATGCTGGCCGGAGCGATGAATATCGCCGGCATATTCCTTGTAGGTCGGATTGGCGAGCGGCCCCATGACTTCGGCCGACATCACCTCGGAAAAGCCGAGAATGGCGTTGAGCGGGGTCCTGAGTTCGTGCGACATGGAGGCAAGGAAGCGGGACTTGGCGAGGTTTGCCTCCTCGGCGCGACGACGCGCCTCGTCAGACATCGATTTGGCCACTTCCAGCTCGGCGATCAGGTCGTCTTTCTCCGACTGATAGGAGAGAATCCTGAGGTTCGATTTGAACAGCCGGTCGCTGATATAGTTGAAGAAGACCAGGGTGGCCGTGAACAGCCCGGTCAGGCTGATTTCGAGGAGGTCGCGCGACAGGCCGCTCTTGGCGCCCAGCGCCAGGACCGCCGGTGCGAAGGCGACGAGGACGGCAGGCGTCAGCATGAAATTCGACATCGCCGTGACGGAAAGCGCAATCAGCAATGTTGCGCCCTTATAAAGAATGAAGCTCGACGGCTCGCAGGTGTCGCAGCCCTGAAGCGCGAAAACGGCCCAGCAGCAGCCAACCAGGAATTGGCCGGAGAGCAGCAGGCGGCGCCATTTACGGGCGCTCTCGGCGGTGATCTCCTGGCGTCGCGCGCGCCGCGCGAGCAGTATATTGCCGGTGTGGCAGGTGAGCGTCAGCAGCGCCCAGAAGAGCAATCGCGTATCTTGAGTGAAATAGACGCCGAGGGCAGTGATGATGACGACAAAGAGTGGCATGATCGTCGCGCCCTGCAGCATCGACGCTATGTACATCTTGAGTACGTCACGGTCGAAGGAGGAATTGGACGCATGGCCGGACTGAAGACGTTCGCGCGTCTGCCGCACGGCCTTGGAAACGGCCTTGTTGCGGTGGCTGCGCGACCTGTCGACGATAATCTTGTCGGTCGATGTGCTTACGCCGGTACTCATGTGCACGTTGAAACTTCATCCCAGGGTGGATAAGAGCTTAACCGGCAATTCTTAAGAAGATGTTTGCCATCTTTGCCAAGGATTTGTTTTTTAAGGAGGCGAAAGCGTGACACGGGGCCTGCGCCTGATTCGCGATGGCGTGACTGCTTTTGCCCTGCTGGCGCTCCTGGCGCTGATCGCCGCCAAGGTCAACGATATTGCAGCCATCAAGCATGCGGGCGCCTTTCATGCCGCCGACGGCGACAGTCTGTCTTTGGGACGGGAACGCTTCCGTCTCGAAGGCATCGATGCGCCGGAGCTTAATCAGAGCTGCGAGCGGGCAGGAACGGTCTGGGCTTGCGGGCGGGCCGCGCGCCAGGCGCTGCAGGAGATGGTGCTGACATCGGAAACGCTTTGCGAGGGTAGCCGGCGAGACCGCTACGATAGGCTGCTCGTCATCTGCCGCAGTGGGGCAGGCGGAGACATCAACGCCGCCATGGTGCGGCGGGGCATGGCCATTTCCTATGGCGGTTACGGCAAGGAGGAAGACGAAGCGAGGGTTGCGAAGGCGGGGATGTGGGCCGGAAGTTTCGAGCGGCCGCGCGATGTGCGCGACCATGCCCGCCAGAATTCCGGCTTCGACGAGGCGCTGCGCTTCATCGGGCGGATCGTCGGGTGGGAGTAAGCGATGACCGACGAAGCCAGCTTGGAAACTTTGCGGCGTGAAATCGCTGCCTGCCGCATCTGTCGTGACGCGCCGGCAAATGGGCCTGCGCACCGGTTGCCGCACGAGCCGCGGCCGGTGGCCGTGATCTCTTCGAACGCCCATATCCTGATCGCCGGTCAGGCGCCCGGACTTCGCGTGCATGAGAGCGGCTTGCCATTCGACGATGCCTCGGGTGACCGGCTACGATCGTGGCTCGGCGTCGACAGAGCAAGCTTTTACGACCGCGACCGATTCGCCATCGTGCCGATGGGCTTCTGCTTTCCCGGCTACGACGACAAAGGCGCGGATTTGCCGCCGCGGCGCGAATGTGCACCGTTCTGGCGGCAAAGAGTACTTTCGGCGATGCCGCAAATCGAACTGGTGCTGGTCATCGGTCAATATGCACAGACCTGGCATATCGCCGGCGAATCGCGGGGCGGCATGACCGAGACGGTGCGGGGGTGGCGCGACAGCCTCATGTCCGGGCGATCGCCGGCGGTGCTGCCGCTGCCGCATCCGAGTTGGCGCAACAGCGGCTGGCTGAAACGCAATTCCTGGTTCGAGGAAGAATTGCTTCCTGTCTTGCGGGCACGGACGAAAATGCTGCTTTCCTGAAACAAAATTCTTTTCGTCGCGCGGAATCGAGTTATACAAAGAAAATAATTCGAAAGGACTGACGTGCGCATGGACCGCCTCGACCGAAAAATACTGCGTCTGCTGCAAGAAGATTCGACCCTTGCCGTTGCCGACCTCGCCAAGAAAGTGGGGCTGTCGACGACGCCATGCTGGCGCCGCATCCAGAAAATGGAGGAAGACGGCGTCATCAAGCGTCGGGTTGCCATCCTCGATCCCGAGAAGGTCAACACCAAGGTCACCGTTTTCGTGTCGATTCGCACGGCTACCCATTCGATCGAGTGGCTGCGCCGCTTTTCCGAGGTGGTCGCCGAATTCCCCGAAGTGGTCGAATTCTACCGCATGAGCGGTGATGTCGATTATCTCCTGCGAGTCGTCGTGCCCGATATCGCCGCCTATGACGCCTTTTATAAGCGGATGATCGCCAAGATTGAGATTCGCGACGTTTCCTCCGCCTTCGCGATGGAGCAGATCAAGTATTCGACGCAGTTGCCGCTGGACTACATGATTCTCGAGAACGCCAAGTCAAACGAAGACTGAGTCCGAGCATGCGATCTGCGACCCGTTGAATGGAGGCTGATACTCAAATATCGAGGAATGGTCTGCTACCGTAGGGGTATCCTCCTCAAGAAATGGGCTTCGAGCGGTATTCTCATCATCCGTGAGAATGTCCGCCAATGGGGCAGCAAGCAGGGCTGCGAGAAGGTTCTGACTGCAGAAAAGACTCAAAAACAACGAAAAAGCGCTTGAATCGCGGCGAAATCCTGAAAAATAAATAGCCTGATAATGATTAAGGGGCTATTGTGCGTACAACCAGTGGGCCATATGTCATCATTTTGACGCATTGGTATCGAATTCAGGACACTATGTTCTAAGCCGCCATCTTGTGTGTGTTCATTAGCCGGCGGTAGTGTTTTATGAGCTTCACCACTATGTCCGACGAAGATCGGGCGGTGAGGATTTTGATGAAAGAATATGGCGTTTGCGGCTTGCGATGGAAGACTTCCGTCGCCGGGCCGTTTTGTGCGTTTTTTGCTTCAAGCAATTGTAATTGTTGTATAAAAATCACGCTTTCGGGGAAAATGGCTCGGTCGGACCCCTCCAGCATATATCCAGAATTGCTTGATAACGCCCGGTGTGTGATGACGGTTTGGCGGTTCGATCGATCCGCACGCCGAGATGGCTGTTCAAACTGGGCCGGCTTCGAATCGACTACCCGATTGGAAGCCAGCCCCGATCGACAAAGGAATGGATTGGTAAATGAACATCAGAATGGTTTTGCTCGCATCAGCAGCAGCTTTTGCTGCATCGACGCCGGTTCTTGCAGCTGACGCTATCGTTGCTGCCGAGCCGGAACCGGTTGAATATGTTCGCGTCTGCGACGCTTACGGCACCGGCTACTTCTACATCCCCGGCACCGAAACCTGCCTCAAGATCGAAGGCTACATCCGTTTCCAGGTTGATGTTGGTGATCAGCCGCTCAACGGTTCGCTCAGCAACGACTCGGATTGGGATGCTCGTACGCGCGGCCAGGTTCAGTTCACGGCCAAGAGCGACACCGAATATGGTCCGCTGACCGGCGTCATCGTCATGCAGTTCAATGCTGACAACGCTTCGGATCAGGATGCCATCCTCGACTCCGCTTACCTCGACATCGCGGGCTTCCGCGCTGGTCTTTTCTACAGCTGGTGGGACGATGGTCTCTCGGGTGAAACCGACGACATCGGTTCGATCGTAACCCTGCACAACTCCATCCGTTATCAGTACGAAAGCGGCACCTTCTACGCTGGCATCAGCGTCGACGAACTGGAAGACGGCTTCTACAAGACGGGCGAAGAGCCGAACAACGTTGGCGTTGCCTTCGGCGTTGGCGGCACTGCTGGTGCGTTTAGCTACCAGGTCACCGGCGGTTGGGACTTCGACAACGAAGACGGCGCCGTCCGTGCAATGGGTACGGTTGAAATCGGTCCCGGCACGCTCGGCCTCGCTGCCGTATACTCTTCCGGCCCGAACTCCTACTACTCCGCAGCTGAATGGGCTGTCGCTGCCGAATACGCAATCAAGGCAACCGACAAGCTCAAGATCACTCCTGGCGTCCAGTACTACGGTGACTACTACGTCTCCGGTGACGACTTCAGCGATGGCGACGCTTGGAAGGTCGGTCTGACGGTTGATTACCAGATCGTCGACAACTTCTACGCCAAGGCTTCGGTTCAGTACCTCGATCCGGAAGATGCTGACGACTCCACTTCGGGCTACTTCCGCCTGCAGCGTTCGTTCTAATCGACTTGGTGAATGCTCCCGGTCTTCGGACCGGGGGCGTTTCAAATCAGTTTCTGATCCGAGTGACCTCCGATCAGCTACGGGGACGGGTCCGGTCTTCCCTGCCGGACCGTCCTTGCAGTGTTTTCGCTCCCATCTTCATGGTAGTCTTTTTTGATCGCCATCCAGGTAGGCCGAACCGGCATGTTGCATATCGCACGTCGGCACAGCCTCATTGAGGCTTCGCAGTTATTAATACACGAGATTTGACTAGACCGATGAGCATCGGTTTGCCTTGCCGCGACGGGTCGCGGAAAGAAAATCCAATGCCGACAATGTGATTACAGCTTTTTGGGAGAGAGGATACAACCGCTTGCAGCGGGGCAGCATTCATTCCTACTCTCGGATAGCTTGTTCTTATGGAAGATCTCAACGACTATTATTATTTCGCAGCCGTCGTCTCCAGCGGTGGATTTGCGTCTGCCAGTCGCGATCTAAAGATACCGCGTTCGAAACTCAGCAGGCGAATCAGTCGGCTTGAGGACGGGCTCGGCGCACGGCTGATCGAGCGTTCGACGCGCCACTTTCGGGTGACAGATATAGGCCAGGCTTTTTACGAAAGATGCCAGACCATTCTGCAAGAGGCCGATCGTGCCAAATCGATCGTCACCGAAGCCCAGTCCGACCCGCAGGGTGTGGTGCGGATGGCCTGCCCGCTCGGTCTTGTCGACATCGCCGTTGGCGGCATTCTGCCTGAATTCCTGGAACGTTACCCGAAGATCAAGCTGCAGATCATCGGCTCCGACCGGCGCGCCGACCTCATCAACGAACGGATCGATCTTGAGGTGAGGGCGACCAACGAGCCGGAGACGCAGACAAGCCTGACGATGCGCAAGCTTGACCGGGCGCGGCGCATCCTCGTCGCTAGTCCCTCGCTAGTGGAACGCAGCGGTGGTTTGAATTGCGTGGACGATCTCGCCGACCTGCCAACGTTGGCAATGACCTCGTGGGTGTCGTTTCATACCTGGGAACTCATCGGTCCGAATGACGACAAACGGGTCATCCGGCATCAGCCGCGGCTGACCTGCCGCAGCATGACCGCTATTCTCGATGCAGCCCGCGCCGGCCTCGGCTTTGGGCTGCTGCTCGAAAGCGCCTGCGAGGCGGATCTGCAGGCTGGCAGGCTGATTCGGGTCCTGCCGGAATGGCAATCGGAAGAAAGCCAGTTTTATATCGTCTTCACGACGGCCAGGGGCATGCCGCCGGCGGTAAGAGTGCTGATCGACTTTCTGGTCGAAAAATCCAGGCATCATTGACGGCAAGGCGAAAGCTTCGGCCCAAGGCCTCGGCAAACAGAAGCAAGCCTAGTTCGTTCCAACTGGCGCTCATGGCTAACAACGGAGCCACGTGAAGCGTCCTGTGTGCGCAATTGCAGAACTCTCGCGCCAAAGGCAATAGAGCGAGCGTCGAGAGTTGAATGAGCCTATGACCGCCGGCCCGTGGCAGCTTTTCTGTGGCGCGACGCGGACGGTCAGTGGGGCGTCTGTGAATGTGCACCGCCGCGCTGCGAAATGTCGCTCAGTGCTTTGCCCGTTTCCATGGTCTCACCCATCATGGCGAGATCGCCAAGCGAGATGATGCCGACCAGCCGCTTGCTTCGGTTCAACACCGGCAAGCGCCGCACTTGAAGATCCCCCATGTTGTGAAGGACGTCTTCGATATCTTCGTCATCGAAGCAGTATTTGACATCGGTACTCATTACGTCGCGGACCTTTGCGTCGGGGCCTTTGCCCTCTGCCACGCCACGGATGGCGATGTCGCGATCGGTGATCATGCCGACCAGCCGGTCATTCTCGCCCACCGGGAGAACACCGGCGTCGAGACGTCCCATCATTGAGGCGACATCTCGCAATGTGTGCTCCGGATCGGTGATCTGCACGTCTGTGGTCATGCAATCGCTGACTTTCATGATAACCTCCCTGGTGCTGCCCGCGCCTCTCGCACGGGACAAGAAGAATCAACGCGCGCCCTTGGAAAACGTTCCTGCCAAGACCCGGTCCTCTGATTCGTGCCTGGAGTGCCGTCGTCGAAATCGACGCGACGCAAACCGTGAAAATTGTGCCGGGTGTACATCTTCATTCTGCTCGCTGATGGCTGCATCCTCGTCGTCGGCAGTTTGGTGACACCGATTCCGAACCAAGCAGCGCTTCTGGACTCGGAACCTTCAGTGCGGCAGTCGGTTCTGGTCGGTGAAGCTAGAGGAGCTGGCTATGCCTAGAAAAATTGCCGCCCCCGCCAGACGGATCGACCCAAAAGAGCAGCCTGTCCACCGTTCCGACGATCAGGTGGCCCCCGCGGAGTCTGACGATCGCCAACATCCGCCACGAGATACAAGAGAGACGCCGGCACAGAACCCAAACGACAAAGGGCTCCCGAATAGGCCGTCGGAATAACGCAGAGACCGAACACTGGCTCAAGGCGCGCGATCGGTAAGATCATCCTTGTTTTCGCGCATGTGGTTGCCGCAATACCGTTGCATACTTTTCCGGGACATGCGCTAGACGCTGTGTCGCGCTATTTTAGCCGCGCCATAAGCATTTCGCCGGTCAGCTCCCGGACCGCATCCCTGCCGATCCAGCGGGCGGTTTTATCCGGACTTTCGGCAAGAAGCGTCGCCAGCCGCAGCGCCGGGCCATGGCAGCCGCGATTGCGTTTGCCGATGCTGCGCAGTGCCCAATTGACCGCCTTGCGAACGAAGTTGCGGGAATCGCGGGAATGGGTCTCGATCAGCGGCAGCCAGGCAAGGATTGTCAAATCGCTCTCGTTCTTCCTGTGGACGGCGGCGCCTGATATCATGGCGAAGGCGGCGCGGCGAACGAACTCGTGCTCGTCTGCAGCGAATTCTGGTATGAGCTCGTCCAGCCGGGCCTCGATAAAGAGATCGGCGGCGCAGTCGACGATCTCCCAGGAATTGAAATCATTGGCCCAGCTTCTGGCCTCTTCCGCCGTCAGCCGTTTCGGCTCAGCTGTGCAGAGTGCGAGCAGGCGGGCTTCGCGGATATCGCTTTGCCAGAGCTGCATTGCCCTGAGGTGATCCCTCTTCGCCAATCTGGCGACCGCCCTGATGTCGGGATTGGAAATGCCGAGGGCGCGACCGGTGACGATGCCGAATCGCGCCATCCCGGCGACATTTTCCTCCGAGCGCAGCGTTTCGAGATGCGCGATCAATTCTGCCGAATCGGAGGAAGGGCCGATCATTTCTCGAGACGGGCGAGCAGCGAGGACGTGTCCCAGCGATTGCCGCCCATCGCCTGAACGTCGCCGTAGAACTGATCGACGACGGCCGTGACCGGCAGCTTGGCGCCGTTGCGGCGGGCTTCGGCGAGCACAATGCCCAGATCCTTGCGCATCCAGTCGACTGCGAAACCGAAATCATACTTGCCGGCGTTCATGGTCTTGTGGCGGTTTTCCATCTGCCAGGAACCTGCCGCACCCTTGGAGATCACCTCGACGACCTTTTCGATATCGAGGCCGGCGCGCTTGCCGAAATGCAGCCCTTCGGCGAGTCCCTGGACGAGGCCGGCGATGCAGATCTGGTTGACCATCTTGGTCAACTGGCCGGAGCCTGCCGGCCCCATCAGGCCGACCATCCTGGCATAGGCTTCGATGACGGGCCTGGCGCGCTCATAAACGGCTTCGTCGCCGCCGCACATGACGGTCAGCACACCGTTTTCGGCGCCGGCCTGGCCGCCGGATACCGGAGCGTCGATAAAGTCGACACCTTTTTGCTTTGCCGCTGCATAAAGTTCGCGAGCGACCTCGGCGCTGGCGGTGGTGTTGTCGATCAGCACCGACCCAGGCTTCATGCCGTGCAGAGCGCCGCTATCGCCTGATGTCACCGATCGGAGATCTTCATCGTTGCCGACGCAGACGAAGACAAAATCGGCCCCCTCCGCCGCCTCGGCCGGGGTAGGGGCGGACTTGCCGGAGAATTTCTCAGCCCAGGCGGCGGCTTTCTCGGCGGTGCGATTGTAGACGGTAACATCGTGGCCGCCCTTGATCTTCAGGTGACCGGCCATGGGAAAGCCCATGACGCCGAGACCGATGAACGCGACTTTAGCCATATGTCCTATCCTTTCCTGAGTGAGAGGCCCCGAGGATTAACCGAAACGGCGGGAGCAGAAAAGCCGTCAGAAGCGACTTCTGTCGATTGACGTGAGGCTGGCCGTCATTCGGTCCAGCCCTAGATTGCAGGAAGGCGCAATACTGCGGGGAACGGTATGAGCGAAATTCCGACGATCAAGCAGCGGCGCAAGGGCCGCAGTGGCATGCAAGCGATGCTCATTCCGTCGCAGCAGATGGTGGCGGAGCAGATCAGATCAGCACCGCCAGGTGTTCACACCGATCTCGGCGCCCTCCGCCGCCGCCTCGCCGCCCAATACGGGGCGGATGCCTGCTGCCCGGTGACGGTGCAGCGGCATTTGCGAGCCATCGCCGAACTGTCCTTCGGCGCGTTGGCGACGGGCGAGCGGGTTTCGACGGTGACGCCCTACTGGCGTCTGGTCGATCCCGCGAGCCTGCTTGCGGCGCGTCTTGCCGGTGGCCCCACGTTCATTCGAGAGCGGCTGGAGGCCGAGCGTCCGGAGAGTTGTTGAGGCAAGTTGTCGGGTTAGCACGGCGCGGCGCTCGATGCTGCTGCGGCGGCGGTTCGCACTCTATGCGAAATGCTTCTATGCATAGCTCTATAGCTATGTGAATTCTCCATTGTTCGATATGTGCTAGAGGGCCCTGGTGCTCTTCCGCTCGGTTTGGCTTGACTCACGTATGCCTCAGCGGCTATAGGTTTATTCATAGCTCTGGAGGTATGAATCATCAATGCCAGATGCTCACGACGTGCTTTTCCGGACACTTGCCGATCCGACGCGGCGGGCTCTGTTCGAGCGGCTGTGCCGGGAAGGGGAGAAGACGGTCGGGGCTCTGACGGAGCGGGCCGGCGTGTCGCAGCCGGTTGTTTCGAAGCATCTTGGGATCCTGAAGCAGGCCGGATTGGTGCGCTATCGCCACGAAGGACGCCAGACCCATTACAGTGCGCAGCTTGGCGCGCTGGCCCCGCTGGTCGACTGGACGAGCGAGATGGCCGGCTTCTGGCAAAGCCGCTTTAACGCTCTCGAAGATTTGCTGAAAAGGATGGATCAATGACCGACACATCGACAGAAACGCGCTCCGTCGTCATCGAGCGGGAAATGCCCTATCCCTTGGAAAAGATCTGGCGGGCGCTCACCCAGCCGCACTTGCTCCAGGAGTGGCTGATGAAGAGCGACTTCAAGCCCGCCATCGACCATCGTTTCAGTTTCAGCGCGGATTGGGGCTCTGTCGACTGCAAGGTCCTGGAAGTCGAGCCGAACAAGAGCCTGTCCTATAGCTGGGAAGCCTATGGGCTGGAAAGCGTGGTCACCTGGACGCTCACCCCAACCGGCACCGGCACGCATTTGCGGATGGAGCAGTCTGGCTTCCGGCCGGATCAGCGGCAGGCTTACGGGGGCGCCAGGAGCGGGTGGACGCAGTTCTTTGCAAAGCTGGAGCAGGTTTTGGCGCGGTCGGAGTAAGATCGTCGATGGGCGGTTCGTCCGTCGCTGAGGCTTATTTTCCCGGCATAGGAGGTCTCTTTGAACTGGAACAACCGGTTTCGGCTAATTCATCGCTGGCTGTCCGTCGCCTTTACGGCGGCTGTCATCGTCAATATCATCGCGGTGTTGCAGCAGAAATCGACCGTCTGGGTAGGCTTCTTGGCGCTGCTGCCGCTCTGCCTGTTGATGCTGACCGGTCTTTACCTGTTCCTGCTGCCCTATGCCGCGAGGTGGCGCGCCAGATGCGAGTGAATGCGATGGCGGAGAAGAAATCCAAGACGGCGGCCAAGGTGGAAAGCAAGCCGGCCGCCGAACCGGCCGCGATGCCGAAGCTGCTGTCGGGTGGCAACCCGCAGATCGCCAAAGGCTATGGCGACGCGCCCGTGCAAGCCTATATCTAGGCGATGCCCGGCTGGAAAAGCGAGATCGGGCGTCGCCTCGATGGGATAATCACCGACACGGTGCCCGGCGTATCCAAGGCCGTCAAATGGAATTCTCCCTTCTACGGCATCGAAGGGCAGGGCTGGTTCCTTGGCGTCCATTGTTTCACCAAATACGTCAAGGTGGCCTTCTTCTGCGGCGCCCTGCTCGATCCTCCGCCGCCGGGCGCGTCCAAGCAGAAAGACGTGCGTTACCTCGACATCCGCGAGGACGACGACATCGATGAAGCCCAACTCACCGCCTGGGTGGAGCAGGCCAGCCGATTGCCCGGAGAGCGGATGTGACCGCAGCGATGTCATCGACATCAGGGCCGATGAAGAGAGGCAAGCATGAAGAAAGCGCCAAGCATGACGAAAGCGGCAAGCATGAAGAAGAGCGGGTCCGGGCAGGAGGCCGAACAAACCTCGCCCTCCCAGCTGATCGATGCGAGGATCGAGGAGCTCAAGGATTGGCGCGGCGAGACGCTTGCGCGGGTCCGGGCGCTGATCAGGCAGGCCGAGCCTGACGTTGTCGAGGAATGGAATTGGCGAGGGGTTCCGGTCTGGGAGCGCAGCGGCATCATCTGCACCGGCGAGACCTATAAGACGGTGGTGAAACTGACGTTTGCCAGGGGTGCCGCGCTGGAGGATCCTTCGGGGCTCTTCAACTCCAGCCTCGAAGGCAACACTCGGCGCGCCATCGATATCCACGAGAGCGACAAGATCGACGAGGAGGCATTGAAGGCGCTCGTTCGCGCCGCCGCCGCGTTGAACATGTCAGCCAAGGCCTCTCGTTCTAAAAAGTGATTCAATATCTGAAACTTGCTAATGGATCGGGCTTGTCTCGCGCTCGAGAAAGAGTTCAAGATTGTCGAGGCCGATTTCGGTGCCCTGAAGACGGGCGCCGTTGTCGGCATAGCCGTCAAGGAACACCGCTTGTTCGGTAAAGACCATCTTTGTGCCGCCGGGTTCGACTTCGAAGGCGACGGTGGCGAGTGAGACCGAGATGCGGGCTTCGCCGAGCTTCATCTCATAAGCGTAGATGATCCGCGCATCGGGCACGATGTCAATGTAACGGGCGTCATAGGCGTGCAGGAGTCCGTCCGTATCGCCGACATAATTCCTCTCCAGTCCGCCGGGGCGGAAATCCAGGCCGTATTCCAGCGGCACCCAATCGCCGTGGCAGGCAAACCACTGGCGCTTGGATTCCGGCATCGACCAGGCGCGGAAGACCCGGGCGACGGGCGCCTTCAGGTGGCGTTCGATGACGAGGGTGGCGTGTTCTGCGGATCGTGTCGTCATTCGGGGAGGGTCTCCGGCTCATCGGCGAGAAATTGGTCCAGCCTGTCGAAGGTGGTGGTCCAGCGGCTCTTTCGCTGTTCCACCCAACGCTCGACAGCGGCAAGCGCATCCTGCTGCAGGCGGTAGGTCCGCACCCGACCGGATTTTTCGGAGAATACGAGGCCGCTGTCTTCCAACACCTGCAGATGTTTCATCACCGTCGGCAGGGCTACGGCGAGCGGCGCCGCCAGTTCGGTGACGGAGGCCGGGCCGCGGCCGAGGCGGTCGATCATACCGCGGCGGCTGCGGTCGGAAAGCGCATGGAACATGCGGTCGAGATCCGCCTGGCCGTCGATCATCCCGCTGCATCCCGGAAGCCGGCGGGCAGCCTGTCATGGTAAGGGTAAAACTTGAAATAAGGACGAGCCTCCTCCAATGCCCTGGCGAAGGACGGGCGCGCCAGCAGCCGCTCGTAATAGGCGCGCAGTCTCGGCTGATCGGGTGAAAAGGGAACTAGCGTCTCGGCGTAGAAGAGAGAAGGGGCTGCGGCGCAGTCCGCCATGGTGAAGGCCCCGCCGGTTATCCATGGGCTGCCGCCCAACTGCTTTTCGATCATTGCGTAGGCCGTGGCGAGCGTCTCCCGGGAAGAGGCAATTTCGATTTCGTCCGCCTTGCCTTCGGGGCGCCGGCGATTGCTGACCAGTGTCTGCATTGGCACCTGGATGTAGTGGTCGAAGAAACGGTCCCAGAGACGGACCTGCAGCGCCCGGTCGATTTCCTGCGGCAGCAAGGGTGCGGGACCGGGATAATAATGATCGAGATATTCGATGATGATCGAGGTTTCGGGGATGGTGCTGTCGCGGGCCTCGTCACGCAGCAGCGGCATCTTGCCGATTGGCCAGAACCGAAAGAGATCGGCGCGTGAGGTCTCGTCGGAAAGATCGACGAGACGGTTCTCGAAGGGGGTGTCGTTTTCGTAAAGCGCAATCAATACTTTGTGGCAGAAGGAGGCGAGCGGATGCCCATAAAGCACAAGCGACATGGGGCGACCTTTCCAATTTGAAAAACTTTACCGATCGACTAAGTAACAGCTTGCCGCACATCGCGCAACAGATACTTCGCCGATCATGCAAGTATTCCGTCAGCCGGTATATCTGGCGATCACCAGATGGCCGGGCGTCGGCTGTCCATCTTCCATCCGCACGTTGATATCCGATATCTCGACAAGCTCGAAACCGGTGGCAGTCAGCCGCTCTCTCACATAGGCGTCGGCATGGGCGAAGCGCTGATGCGGGCCGACCATGTAAGCGCGTCCGGCGAGAGTTTCTTCGGGCAGGGTTTCGGAGGAGAAGATGAAGAGGCCGCCCGCCGTCAGATTCTCGGCGGCTCCGAAGAACAACGGTTCGAGCGCCCCGAGATAGGGCAGCACATCGGTTGCGGTGATGATGTCGAAGGCTTCCTCGTCATTGTCCTCGAGGAAATCCTCGACCTCGGCGACGAAAAGCGTTTCATAAAGATCCTCCTCATGGGCAATCTCGACCATCTTTTCCGATATGTCGATGCCGGTCATATCTTCGCACAGGTCGCGCAGGGCGCCGCCGGTCAGACCCGTGCCGCAGCCGAGATCGAGCAGCCGCTTGAACGGTCCGAGCTTCAAATGCTGCAGGCGCTGGCGCACCAGCATCGGCACGTGATAGCCAAGCTGCTCGACGAGCACATCCTCGAAGACCTCGGCATGCTGGTCGAACAAGGTCTCGATATAGGCGTCCGGCGCCTTGGCCGGCGTTTCACCGCGGCCCATGGCGGCGATGCGGACGGCGGCTCCGCCGTGGTCGTCCGGGTCGATCGCCAATACTTCCTGATAGGCCGCCACGGCCGCGTCGACATCACCGGCCTTTTCCAGCGCCAGTGCGCGGTTATAGGCCTCGGCAAGAGCTTCTTCATCGATCTTCTTTGCCATCGCGGTCACCATCCTTCTGTTTAAGGCACGGCTCTAAGGCGGCTTTCAATCTTTTGCAATGGCGTGGCTGCAGGCGCAGAATGGTCGGGCGCCCTATGAGAGGCAGCCGAAAGGGAGACGAAGGGAGGAAAATCATGGAGACGGAGCAGGACAGGATATCAACGATAAGGGAAAGAGAGGATGTGCGGATGTCGCTGCTGCCGGGTACGCCAGGTGAGACCACCAATACGCTCATCCATTATTACCGTGGCGAACTCGGACGCATGACGAGCTGGCGCGATCGCATCGACCGGACGTCCAATTGGGCGATCACCGTGGTGGCGGCACTGCTCTCAGTGTCCCTGTCGACGCCGACCTCGCATCACGGCGTGCTGGTGTTCGGGATGATGCTGATTACATTGCTTCTGATGATAGAGGCGCGGCGCTATCGATTCTTCGACATTTACCGCGCCCGCATCCGCCAGATCGAGCGTTGCTATTTCGCACAGATTCTGGCGCCCGACCCCAATAGCGGCAGGGAATGGGCCTCGGTGATCGCCGGCAGCCTGCGCCATCCGCGATTCCTGCTGAGTTATGGTGAGGCGATGCATCGCCGTCTCAAGCGCAATTACGGCTGGATGTACTTCATCCTGCTGCTTGCCTGGTGCCTGAAGATCTCGACGCCGAAGCTGCAGACGGAGGGCGCGCCGGCGCTGCAGGCGCATTCATGGGCCTATGTTGTCGACAACGCGGTGCTCGGGCCGATGCCCGGCCTTGCGGTCATTGCTGCGGTCGTCGCCTTCTATCTCGGCATTCTCTGTTTTGCACTGCGTCCGGATCGTGACGAGGGCGAGTTCGGCCGTGGCGAGGCGCATGTCTGATCAGTGCAGGATGAGCTCACCCCTCAGCGCCCGCCATTCGCTTGCCGAGATCAGCTTGCGGTGGACGTAGCGCACCGAATGCAGCGGTCCGTCGAGCTTCTCCTGCCAGAATCTCAGGAAGCCGCGCATCTCGGGAAAATCCGGGGCGAGATCGTAATCCTGCCAGACGTAGGTCTGCAGGATCGTCGGGTGGTCCGGCAGTCGGTAGAGGATCTGGGCGGTCGTCAGGCCGTAACCTTGCAGTTGTCTTTCCATGTCCGTGTGCATTTTATTCCGCTTCTTCTCGTTCCCACTCGCGCGCTTATTAGCGCTACGTGATATGGAAACATGCGAGTGGTTAACGGAAACTTTACAGATACTTTGGGAAAGGACAATTTATTTTTAATATCAATGGCTTGGCAGCACGGGTCGAAGAGTGCTGCCAGCGCCGTCAGCGCTTGAGATGGCGGGTCAGCCGACGCTCGATCCACGCCCAGAGATGGCGCAGCGCCTCGACGATGGCGAGATAGAAGATCGCCGCCCAGAGATAGGTCTGGTAGTCGAAGGTGCGGGAGAAGGCGTAGCGGGTTTCGCCCATCAGATCGAGCACGGTGATGATGGCAACGACTGCCGAGCCCTTGATCAGAAGGATAATCTCGTTGCCATAAGGGCGCAGCGCCACGATGAAGGCTTGCGGCAGGATGATCTTGCGGAAAGCAATGGCCTTGTGAATGCCAAGTGCGGCGGCCGCCTCGTGCTGGCCGTGCGGCACGCTCTCGATTGCGCCGCGCAGGATTTCCGCCTGATAGGCGGCCGTATTGATGGTCATGGCGAAGAGGCCGCAATACCAGGCCTCGCGGAAGAACCACCAGATGCCGATGGCTTCCAGCTGCGGACGGAAAACGCCGAGGCCGTAATAGACCAGAAAGAGCTGCGCAAGCAGCGGCGTGCCGCGAAAGAAATAAATATAGCAATAGGCGAACCAGTTGAGCGCCCGGTTCTTCGACAGCCGCGCCATGGCGAGAGGCAGCGACAGGATGGCGCCGCAGACGACGGAGATGGCGACAAGGCTCAGCGTCACCCAGAGACCGTGCAGATAACGCGGCCCATAGCGGGTAAACTTTTCAGGATCCCAGCCATTGACGACGGTAAAGATCAGCAGCGTTGCGAGCAGCGCCCAGAAGGCAACGAGGATATAGCCGCTGAGGCGGGTCGCGGTCATCGGCTTTGCCACCTCTCGAGGGGCGGGCTGCGGCGGGATCAAGGTTTCGGCATAGCTCATCGGCGGACCTCGGAACGTTTGGCCCAGCGGTCGATGCGGACGAGCAGGAACGAAGAGAGGATGGCGAGCACCAGATAGAGACAGCAGGCGATGCCATAGAAGAAGAAGGGTTCCTTGGTCACCCGCACGGCGACGCTCGTCTGGCGCAGGATGTCGGCAAGGCTGATAATCGAGACATAGGACGTGTCCTTCAGCAGCACCATCCAGAGGTTCGTCAGGCCGGGGAGTGCGATTCGCACAAGCTGCGGCAGGATGATGAGCCGCAGCGTGCGGCCGCGATGCAGGCCGAGCGAGTCTCCCGCCTCATACTGGCTCTTGGGTATGGCGCGGAAAGCCGAGAGCAGCACTTCCGAACAGTAGGCGGAGAAGACGACCGACAGCGCGATCACGCCGGCGAGAAAAGCGTTGATCTCGATCGGCGGTCCGACATAGCCGGCAAGCTCCAGAAGGGACTGGATCAGCATCTGCATGCCATAATAGATGATGAAGAGCGTCAAAAGCTCCGGCAGGCCGCGGAAGATCGTCGTGTAGATGCCGGCGGCCAGCCGCAGCGGCTTCTCCTCCGACTGTTGGCCCAGCGCCACGAGGAAACCGATCACGAGCCCGATCGGCAGGGTGACGATTGCCACCGAAACGGTAACCTGCAAGCCGAGAGCGATTTCGTCGCCCCAGCCAGTATCGCCGCAGGCAAGAATCGTCGACTGACCAAACCAGGTGAAGATGCCGACGGGTCCGCACAGCGGATCGAAAATGTGCACAAGTGAGCTCCAGAAGGAGCCAAGCGCGGAAAATAATCCGCCCATGCGAGAATTCCCCTCACGGCTTTTGCCGTTTTGATCTTGCCACCTTTGTCAAACAAAAATGGCGGAAGAGCAAGCCTTCCGCCATTCGCTTGATCGGCCAGATACCGAATTTCTCAGTCGCCGTAAACGTCGAAATCGAAGTACTTGTCCTGGATCTTCTTGTACTCGCCGTTGGCGCGGATCGCTGCGATCGCGGTGTTCAGCTTTTCCTTCAGCGGATCACCCTTACGGATGGCGATGCCTGCGCCTTCGCCGTTGATTTCCTTGTCGACCGGCAAGGTTGTCAGGATCTTGCAGCAGGCGCCGGCGTCGGACTTGACCCATTCGGAGAGAACCACGACATCGTCGATGACGGCGTCGACACGGCCGCTGGAAACGTCGAGCTTGTATTCGTCAGCGGTCGGATAGAGCTTCAGCTCGGTGTCGGCAAGGTGCTTCTCGGCGTAGTTGGCGTGCGTCGTTGAGGTCTGCGCGCCGATCACCTTGCCCTTGAGGCCAGCAACGTCGGTGATCTTGGAATCCTTCGGGACGGCGATGGCCGGCGGGGTGTTGTAGTACTTATTGGAGAAGTCGACGAGCTTCAGGCGTTCCGGCGTAATCGACATGGAAGAGACGATCATGTCGAATTTCTTGGCGTTGAGCGCCGGAATGATGCCGTCCCAATCGGTACTGACGAAGCTGCATTCAGCCTTCATCTCGGCACAGAGCGCCTTGGCGATATCGATGTCGAAGCCCTGGATCGTGCCGCTGGCGTCGACGAATTCGAAGGGCGGATAGGTCGAATCGGTGCCGATCACGTATTTTTCGCCTTCGGCCATGGCCGAGCCGGCAAAGAGCGACATTGCCGCGATCGAGGCTGCCGCGAAGATGCGGGTGGAGTTAAACATGAGGATCCTCTCTGTTGGTGGCCGCCGTCTGTTTTTCTCTTGGACTCGCGACCGCAATTCAACGGTGTCGACACCGCCTTGCGGCGATAATCAGACTTTTTTTCATGAAATTGCAACACAAATTCCCGCGCAATTGTGCGGTGCAAATAACAGGCGAGATGAACGAAAGCAGACCGCAACATTCACGGGAGGTTAATCAAGGGCTTCCTAGAACCGGAACAAATCGGCGACTTGGCGCTTTGCCAATTCGCCGTTTCGCCTCATTGCGAAGCTAGGGGCGAAGCAAGGCCTGTCGGCCTTCAGGAAGCTCAAACAGGATCGAGGAAACCCGATGGGCAAGAAATCTAGATTGTTTGCGAGTGCAGCTTTCCCGCTGCTTTCCCTATCGCTGGCTCTCCAGCCCGCCACGACGATGGCTGCCGTCCGCGACGTCGCGACGCCGGCCGCGGCCGTGCAGCAGGCGGAACAAGGCAGTTTCGAAGTGGCGCAGGACGCGCCGTCGGAAGAGGAACTGCTGAAGAAGAAGCGCAAGGAAAAGAAGGAGGCCCCGGCCGAACAGGCGCCGGCAGCCGAGCAGCAGAAGGAAGAACCTGCCGAAAAGCCGAGGAAGGCCGAGCAGAAGGAGGCCCCGGCGCCCGAGCCGAAGGCAGCGCCGGAACCGTCGAAGGCAGAAGCGCCAAGGGAGGAGCCCGCACCGAAGGCCGAAAGCAAACCCCAGCGCAAAGCCAAGCAGGAGGCTCAGTCCGAAGTAGAGCCCGAGGCCCAGCCGCAGCAGGAAGAGCAGCAGCCGGTGACGCAGGAAAAGCCGAAGAAGCCCAAGAAGCCTCAGGTACAGCAGGCCGAGCCGGAAGCTCAGCCGGAGCCCGAACAGCAGCCGGCCGCCAAGGAAGCTCAGCCGCAGGTGGAACAGGCTGAGCCTGAAGCCAAGCCGGAGGGCAAGCAACGTCAGGAGAGGGCCCAAGGCAAGGACAAAGGCAAGGGCAAGGCCGAGACCGCCGCCCCTGAGGCGGTAACGCCGGCCGAGGAGCAGGCCAAGCCCGAAGCAAAACCCGAGGTAAAACCGACAGCCGAGGCGCCGGCCGAGAAGAAGCCGGCAAAGGGCGAGGCCACAGCGCCGGGAGATAAGCCAACCGAAGACAAGGCTGCCGCACCTGAGGCCGCGCCCGTTGAAAAGCCGATGGAAGGCACGGCCGAAAAACCTTCCGAGGCACCAACGGTCGCGCCCAGCACCGACACTGCCCAGCCGGCGCCGGATTCCAGCGGCGGCCAGCAGGTCGAGCATGCGCTTCCGGCACCGGAAAAGGTTTCTCCCGAGGAACTGGAGCGCCGCAAGAAGATTGCCGCGGATCCGGCCAAGAGCAACGAGACCGTCGTGCTGCCGGTCGAGAACGGTGCCGCCGTGCTTGACAGCGACAAGGATGCCGATCGCAGCAAGGGCCGCGAAAGCCGCCGTGATCGCGACAAGCTGCGCGCCGAGAGCCAGGAGGTGAAGGTGCCGACCTCGGATGCCGATGCGCAGGCCGCTGCAGCTGCTGCTGCGCCGGCGATAAAGCTCGAGGCAGTCACCAGCGAGAAGGGCACGAGGCTCGACACGCGGCCGCAATTTGCCCGTCCCGAGGGAGCGCGCATCGACGACCAAACCGACGATAACCGGGTGATCATCCAATACAACAACCAGGTGATCGTGCGCAGCGACGACGACAGACGGTTCCTGCGCGACGGTGAACGACCGATCTATGAAGAGCTCCCGGACAATCGCTATCGCGAGACCATCACGCGGCCGGAAGGCTATCGTATCGTCACCATTCGCAACCGCTACGGCGACATCATCCAGCGGTCGCGCGTCGATGCCCGCGGGCGCGAATACGTGCTCTACTACTCACCTGATCTCTACGAGGATCCTGATCGCGGCTATTTCGACGACCCGGGCGCTGATCTGCCGCCAATGCGGCTGCGTGTCCCGCTCAACGACTATATCATCGACACCAGCAGCGATCCTGACCGGGACTATTACGAGTTCCTCAGCGAGCCGCCGGTCGAGCAGGTGGAGCGGGTCTATTCGCTTGACGAGGTGAAGTACTCCGCTCGTATTCGCGACAAGGTGCGCCGCATCGACCTCGATACGATCACCTTCGCCACCGGCAGCGCCGAGATCCCGATGACGCAGGCACGCACGCTGCGCAAGGTTGCCGACGCAATCAACCAGGTGCTCGAAAAGGATCCGAGCGAGACTTTCCTGATTGAAGGCCATACGGATGCGGTCGGCTCCGACCAGAGCAACCTGATCCTTTCCGACCAGCGGGCGGAATCGGTCGCCAACGTGCTCACCGACGTCTACGGCATCGCGCCGGAAAACCTGGCAACGCAGGGCTATGGCGAGCGCTACTTGAAGGTCAATACATCAGACCCGGAGCAGGAAAACCGCCGCGTCACCATCCGCCGCGTCACGCCGCTGGTTCGTCCGGTAGCCGCCAAACAGTAAACGATGTTGCCCCTCTCCATTCGTCGAGAGGGGCAAACTGGACTGGCTGTCCCACACTCTATGGGGACAAAAGTTGGATAGGGACGGCATGCGGGCTTCGAGCACCTGCCGCCCCATACTGCCGGTTCTACTCGCCGGCTTTTCTGGCCGCCTTTTCGATGACGTCGGCAACTTTTTCCGGTTGGGATGCGAAGACGGCGTGGCTGGACTTGATCTCCGTCACTTCGCTGCCGGCGCGTTTGGCCATATCACGCTCCAGTTCGGGGTTGATGGAGCGGTCCTCGGTGGCGACAATCGACCAGCTGGGCTTCGTGCGCCATGCGGGTTCCGCGATCTTGGCTGCGAAGGCTTGCTTTGAGGCGAGGACTTGCGACTTTGCCAGGAAATCGGTCTCGGCTTTCGGAAGGTCGGCTGCGAAATCCGCCGCAAAAGCCGCGGGGTCGAGATAGAGGTATTTGCCATCCTTCGTCTCCTTGATGTCCATGCTGCCGGCCGGCTTCGAGCTGGCGAGGCTCAGCAGGCTTTCGCCCTGGTCGGGCTGGAACGCGGCGACATAGACGAGGCCGGCGACATGAGGATCGTTGCCGGCCTCGGTGATCACCATGCCGCCATAGCTGTGGCCGACGAGCAGGGACGGTCCTTCCTGGAGGTCGAGAACCCGTTTCGTCGCCGCTACGTCGTCTTCGAGAGAGGTGAGGGGTTCCTGGACGATTGTGACGTTGAAGCCGCGCCTTTCGAGGATCTCTGTCGCCTTGCGCCAGCCCGAGCCGTCGGCCAGCGCGCCGTGGACGATCACGATGTTCTTGACCGAGGCAGCCTCGGCTGCAAATGCGATCCCGGCGGTGGCAAAGGCAAGGGCTGCGATGAAAGTCAGATGCTTGTTCATGGGTTTACTCCTTGTGGTCGATGTTGAAGGTCTTGAAATGGAACGGTGTCGGGTCAGCCGAACGTGAAGGCGTAGGCCTGGACGCCGGGATCGAGGAAGCGGATCTCGAAGTTGCGGGCAGCGACGGTGCCCGACTGCCGCACGAGCTGGTAAAGACGCGTCGCGGTGACCGCGCCGTTGCCGTCGGCATCGATGTCGGAGCCGTGGTCCGGGCCCGGAGACTTGCCGTCGATCTTCACCTGGAAACGGACCGGTTTAGCTTCATCGCCGGGTCCGAGAACCAGATGCAGGTCACGGGCGCTGAAGCGATAGGTGATGCCACCGCCTGCCTGATCGAGCGTTGCCTGATCCTTACCAACGGTCCAGGTTCCCGACAGGCCCCAGCCATTGAGGCTCGGCTTGCTGATCGAGTAGTTCTGCGGAGCATCTGCCTGCAGCCCCTCGGGTGAGCTGAAGTTCGTCGCCTGCTCGTAGCCGAGATAGGTCTCGCCGGAGCGGATGTTGCCGAGATCGGGACCGGCTTCCACGCCCTTTGCATCGGGGGTGACCGGCGCGCTGGCGGTCATTTCACTTCCGGCTTCGCGCAGCAGGTCCTGAATGGCCTTCTCGGTCCTGCCGTAATTGCCTTCGCCGAAGTGGTGGTAGCGGATCTGGCCCTTGGCATCGATCAGGTAGGCGGCTGGCCAGTAGCTGTTCTCGAAGGCGCGCCAGATCTTGTAGTCGTTGTCGACGGCAACGGGATAGCCGATCTTGAAGTCATCGATTGCGCTTTTGACGTTGTCGATCTTCTTTTCGAAAGCGAATTCCGGGGCGTGGACGCCGATCACTACGAGACCTTGATCGGCATATTTTTCCGCCCAGGCCTTGGTGTAGGGGATCGTGCGAATGCAGTTGATGCAGGAATAGGTCCAGAAGTCGACGAGAACGACCTTGCCAGGCAGCTCTTCGGTGGTCAGGGGCTTGGAGTTCAGCCATTCGACTGCGCCGTTGAGCGAGGGCGCATAACCCTCGACCGGCAGATCGCTGCGGAAAGGCTTCTTCGCATCGGCCGCGACGATCGTCGCGTCGTTGCTTGCGAGTTCGGAGGGTGCAGCGGCGAGCTCCTTTGCATGCAGCCGGTGGAGCACGGCCTGTTCCAGAGATGCGGTGCTGGCATAGGAGAGGCGGGACAGCAGGCTGGTGTCGAGCCCGAGGGCAATGATGGCGACACCGGCGAGCACGGCAGCGCCGAGCACCTGGCGAATGCGATCACCAAGACCGAGCGAACGCTTCATGGCGGCAAATATCTTTCCGCCGACCGACAAGGCGACGGCAAGGGAGGTCGCGGCACCGGCTGCATAGGCAGCGAGCAGGAAGCTGGTCTCAAGGTTGGCGCCCTGCAAGGCAGCACCCGTCAGCACGAGGCCGAGGATCGGCCCGGCGCAAGGCGCCCAGAGCAAGCCGGTGGCAACGCCGAGAATGAGGGCGCTCCGGACCGTCGGCGCCGTGCGTCCGCCGCCGCTGGCGTTCACGAGGTTATTTCCCAGATCGACGATCGGACGGGCAAGGGTGCTGGCAAAGCGAGGCGAAAGCAGGCTCACGCCGAAGAGAGCAAGCAGGACGATGGCGGCAAGGCGGCCATATTCATTGGCGCGGATGGCCCAGCTGCCGCCGACCGCGGCAAGGGTGGCAACGAGCGCGAAAGTGGCGGCCATGCCCGTCAGCATCGGCAGCCTGCTTTTGACGAAGGGCTGGCCGGCGCGGGCGAAGACGAAGGGGAGGATGGGGAGGATGCAGGGGCTGAGGATGGTCAGCACGCCTCCGAGATAGGCAATGATCAGAAGTGTCATCATCGTTTCCTCTGAAACCGATTGATCGGACTCTGGACGGCGATGGGCCTGAACCAGCAACGGCGCGATGTAGCTGGGCGGAGGTATCTCCGATGTGTCTGGTTTGGCGGGAAAATGTACCAAACTATTGCGCTGGGGCAGGAGCGATACAAAAGAAAACATACTGCCTCATCCGCAGAAGCGGCGGCAAAATAGTCGAGGCGGACCCGCGATGCTCTGCGCAGTCAACGCGATTGTATCAGAGTGTATCTGACAGGGCGGAGTCTACATTCGTATTCAAAAACCGCGCCTTTGCGACATACGGGCGATACAAGCCGAACGTCTTCTGAGCACCGTGATCCATTCGACAGGAGAGTCCGATGTCCGAGCAAATCAACCACCACCGCCGCCGCTTCTTCGGCATGACAGCCATCGCCCTTGCGGCAGTGGAATTCGGCGTAGCAGGCGCGGTCTCTGCCCAGCCGTCGCCGGCTTCGCCCGCGTCCTTGCCTGATATGAAGGCCGGAACCCATACGTCCTTCGAAGCGCTGAAGCAGATCAAGACCGACGTGCTCGATATCGGCTATGCCGAGGCCGGCAAGGCGGACGGTCCTGTTGTCCTGCTGCTGCACGGCTGGCCCTATGACATCTATAGTTTCGTCGACGTCGCGCCGCTGCTTGCGTCGGCCGGCTACCGGGTGATCATACCTTATCTGCGCGGCTACGGCACGACGCGTTTCCTCGATGACAAGACGCCTCGAAACGGCCAGCCTTCGGCACTCGCCGCCGATATGATCGCCCTGCTCGACGCGCTCAACATCGAAAAGGCGGTGATTGCCGGCTACGATTGGGGCGGGCGGACCGCCAATATCATGGCCGCGCTCTGGCCGGAGCGGTGCAAGGCGATGGTATCGGTCAGCGGCTACCTGATCGGCAGCCAGAAAGCCAACAAGAAGCCGCTGCCGCCGAAGGCCGAGCTTGCCTGGTGGTACCAGTTCTACTTCGCCACCGAGCGCGGCCGGCTGGGCTATGCCAGCAACACCCATGATTTCGCAAAGCTCATCTGGCAGACGGCCTCGCCGAAGTGGAATTTCGACGATGCGACCTTCGACCGATCCGCTGCCGCCTTCGACAATCCCGACCATGTCGACATCGTCATTCACAATTATCGCTGGCGCCTGGGGCTCGTCGAAGGCGAGGCCAAGTACGACGCCTATGAGAAGAAGCTGGCCGTCTTGCCGATGATTTCGGTGCCGACGATCACCATGGAGGGTGATGCAAACGGAGCGCCGCATCCGGAGCCCTCCGCCTATGCCGCAAAGTTCTCCGGCAGATACGAGCATCGCACGATCGGTGGCGGCATCGGCCATAACCTGCCGCAGGAGGCGCCGCAGGCCTTTGCGCAAGCCGTGATCGACGTCGATCGCTTCTAAAGCACTTCGCGATCTGTCAGATTCGCTTCCCGCGCTTTAGGTCTTTATTTTCTCGCATGTCGTCAACGCAAAACCGCAGCACACTTTTGCGCGACATGCTTAGAGGCGGCATCAAGCCGCAGAGCCTCGTTGCTCCGACTGGCGGAATATGCGTAGGTCGCGTCTGTCGCTTCGGCATCATGGCTGAGGCGGCGGGCGCGGCCATATCGTTGAGGAATAAGCAAATATGGATCATGTCGATCATATCCTGATCGTCGACGACGATCGTGAAATCCGCGAGCTGGTCTCGGGCTATCTGCAGAAGAATGGCCTCAGGACCAGCGTTGCCGCGGACGGGCGCCAGATGCGCAGTTTTCTGGACGCCAATGCCGTCGATCTGATCGTGCTCGACGTGATGATGCCCGGCGATGACGGTCTGGTGCTGTGCCGCGAACTGCGCGGCGGGCGGCACAAGGCGATCCCGATCCTGATGCTGACAGCCCGCACCGACGAGATGGACAGGATCCTCGGGCTGGAGATGGGCGCCGACGACTATCTCGCCAAGCCGTTCGCAGCGCGCGAGCTGCTGGCCCGCATCAAAGCAGTGCTGCGCCGCACGCGCATGCTGCCGCCCAACCTGCAGATCAGCGAGGCGGGACAATTGTTGACATTCGGCGACTGGCGGCTCGACACGGTTGCGCGCCACCTCCTGGACAAGGAAGGGACGGCGATTGCGCTGAGCGGCGCCGAATACCGCCTGCTGCGTGTTTTCATCGACCATCCGCAGCGGGTGCTCAACCGCGATCAGCTTCTGAGCCTGACGCAGGGGCGCGACGCCGAGCTCTTCGATCGCTCGATCGATCTGTTGGTGAGCCGCCTGCGGCAGCGGCTGGGAGACGATGCGCGCGAGCCGACCTACATCAAGACGGTGCGCAGCGAAGGCTATGTCTTCTCGGTTCCGGTCGAAATTTCGGAGCCGCGCCAATGAGGAGTGCGATCGCCATGCTGCCGGGCCTGATGTGGCCGAGAACACTGCGATCGAGGATTTTTCTCATCCTGCTGATCGGCCTGGCCTTCGCCTACGGGCTTTCCTTCAGCGTTCTCTACATGGAGCGCTACATGTCGGCCAAGGCGGTAATGCTCGGCACGCTGGAGAACGATGTTGCAACATCGATTGCCGTTCTCGACCGACTCCCGGCAACCGAGCGCGGTGACCTTGTGGACTGGCTGAGCCGCGGCAACTATCGTTTCGAACTCGGGCCCGGTTTGGCCGGCGTGCCCGACGCCTCCAGCAAGGGCAGGGAGATCGCAGGAAAGATAGAGGCGGCCGTCGGGCACCGCTTCCCGATCCGCATTGAACGGATACCGGGCGAAGTCAACCGGCTGCAGGCACATCTGACGCTGAGCGACGGCAGCCCGCTCACCATCGATGTGACGCCGAGGGGCGTCATGCCGATCGCGGAATGGCTACCCTATGTCTTTGCCGTCCAGATGGCGCTGCTCGTCCTCTGTACCTGGTTTGCTGTCCGCCAGGCGATCCGGCCGCTCGGCGAGCTTGCCGCGGCCGCTGATGCCCTCGACCCCGACAAGAACGGTCCTGATTTGAGCGAGGCGGGGCCAAGCGAGGTTGCGCATGCGGCGCGAGCTTTCAACGCGATGCGGGAGAGGATCGCCCACTACCTCGAGGAGCGTGTGCAGATCCTGGCGGCGATCTCGCATGACCTGCAGACACCGATCACTCGCATGCGGCTGCGGGCCGACATGGCGGAGGATTCGCCCGAGAAGGAGAAGCTGGTGCGCGACCTTGCCGAGATCCAGCGCCTCGTCCAGGACGGCATCGCCTATGCGCGCAGCGCTCACGGGAGCGGCGAAAAGAATGCCCGCATCGATCTCGCCTCTTTTATCGACAGCATAGCCTATGACTATCAGGACACCGGAAAGTCCGTCACGGTCACTGGGCTGGTTGAGGGCGCCGCCTTCACCAGACCGCATGCCCTGCGCCGGATACTGTCGAACTTCATCGACAATGCCCTGAAGTTTGCGGGCTCCGCCGAGATCACCGTCGAGCATAACGCGGAGAAGGCGGTCGTCATTTCAGTCATGGATCGCGGGCCGGGGATTCCTGATGACATGCTGGAAGCCGCCATGCAGCCGTTCTTCCGGCTCGAGCAATCCCGCAACCGCGAGACCGGCGGCACGGGCCTCGGTCTTGCGATCGCCCAGCAGCTGACGGCGAAGCTCGGCGGCTCGCTCAGGCTCTACAATCGGCCCGGCGGCGGACTGGCGGCGGAAGTTACCCTTCGGTGATTTTGGACGCCGGGATTTTCCGGCAGTTTGTACGAAAAGATGTCTCCGATACCGGAAGCTACGTTTTGTGACATTTCAGCCGATTTCGGAAACATGCAGGATATATCGGCCGGTCAAAACTCACTTCGTCAACCCGGCCGCAGCAGCGATCTCCTCGCTTACGGCGCCCATATACGGAGTGTTCAATGACAAAGATCGAAAAAGTTCTCTACACCGGCAAGACCCGCACGACAGGCGGGCGCGACGGCGCTTCGCAAAGCGATGACGGGCAGCTCGACATCAAGCTCTCTCCTCCCGGCAGCGCGCGGCCCGGTACCAATCCCGAACAGCTCTTCGCCGCAGGCTGGTCTGCCTGCTTCATCGGCGCGATCGGCATTGCCGCCGGCAAGCTGAAGATCAGGCTACCCACTGATACGGCTGTGAACGCCGAAGTCGATCTCGGAACGACGGAGGGCGACTATTTCCTGCAAGCCCGTCTCAAGGTCAGACTGCCCGGCATCGAAGCGGATGTCGCGAAGGCGCTTGTCGACGAGGCGCACCGGACCTGCCCCTATTCGAAGGCGACACGCGGCAATATCCATGTGGAGCTGAGCATTGCCTGACCGGCAGACGCCGAAGGAACAGGGCGAGGCTGTCGGGCCTCGCCGCTGGAGGATTTCATGAGATTGATGATCGTCTGCGTTCTGGGAGCGGCGGTGTTTGCCGCGCCCTGCATTTACGACATACGCTCGCAGGAGCCTTCGCCCCTCGCGGGCCTTGTGACGGCGGCATCGGCCGCGTCTTCCGCGGAGGGGTTGCCGCTCCTCCGCGACCATAAGGGAGAAAGACAATGAAGCTTTACCAGAACGAAATTTCCTCGGCGACATCGAGGGTCCGGATTGCCCTCGCCCTGAAGGGGCTGACGGCGGAGGCGTTGCCGGTCACCATTCTCGGCGAGGAGGCAGAAAGCCGGCAGGCCGGATACCGCAGCGTCAATCCTCAGGGGCTGGTGCCGGCCCTGCTCACCGACGGCGGCGTCCTCGTCACCCAGTCGCTGGCCATCATCGAATATCTCGATGAGATCCAGCCTGAACCGCCGCTGCTGCCCGACACGGCGGAAGACAGGGCGCAGGCGCGGTCCATCGCGCTTGCGATCGCGGCCGAAATCCATGCGCTGCTGCCGCCGCGGATCGGCCTGCATCTCAAAACCGCCTTCAAAGCTGATGCCGACTCGATTGCGGCATGGGGCCGTCACTGGGTCGGCGAAGGAATGGCCGCTGTGGAGACGATGATTGCCAGCCGCAGGCGTGGGGCGTTCGCGGTCTCCGATCAGCCTGGCATTGCCGACATATTCCTCTTCCCGCAGGCGATCAGCGCCAGGCGCATGGGGTTCGATCTCGCGCGGTGGCCGAACATCGCCGAGATTGTCGGCAGGCTGGAGGCGTTACCGGCTTTTCAGGAGAATGCGCCGGCGCCGAGGAAATGACGTTATCGGTGAGGACGCGGCCGCAACGGATTGCGGCCATTTCCGTCTCAGCGGTTGACCCTAGCCTGCAGCTGGGACGCCGTGCAGGCCTATCTTGAGGACGGGCAACTGGTGCGGGTGCTCGAAGTCCAGTGTCCGCCGTTTTCCGAGTCGCATCTTGATTATCCCTCCGGCTGGCATGCATCGGTGGCCTTTGTGGTCGTCGCCGATGCGCTTCGGTATCGAGGGTAGAGACTTATATTTAGCCCTGTGGGCGGCGCGTTGAAGCAGTGTCAGGTCATAGCGCGCCTGCCGTTTGACATTCCATCCTTCACCACTAGTTCAAAGTGAAAATGAAGGAAACAATGAATGAATACTGCTATTCCTGCCGCGAAAGCTCGGACCGGAGTGTCCGGTTTGGACACAATTCTGGCAGGGGGCCTTTCCGCCGGCCACGTGTTTCTACTCGAGGGAAATCCAGGGGCTGGAAAGACCACTATTGCACTGCAGTTTCTGATCGAAGGCGCGCGGCTTGGCGAGCGCGGGCTCTACATCACGCTCTCGGAAACCGAGAGCGAATTGCGAGCTGGAGCCGCGTCGCACGGCATGATCATCGATGGCAATATCGAAGTCTTTGAGGTCGTGCCGCCGGAAAGTCTGCTGGATTCCGACCAGCAGCAGAGCTTGCTTTATTCGTCAGACCTTGAGCTCGGGGAGACGACCAAGGAAATTTTCGCCGCGTTCGAGAGGGTTCGGCCAAGCCGTGTCGTTCTTGACAGCCTGTCGGAGATAAGGCTGCTGGCGCAAAGCTCGCTGCGCTACCGCCGGCAGATCCTTGCGCTCAAACATTACTTCGCCCGGCAGGGGGCGACCGTGCTTCTGCTCGACGACCTGACGTCCGACGTCCTCGACAAGACGGTTCACAGCGTCGTACATGGGGTCATCCATCTCGAGGAACTGGCGCCCGGCTACGGCTCCGAACGGCGACGCCTGAGGGTCATAAAATATCGCGGCCAAGCCTTCCGCGGTGGTTATCACGATTTCACCATTCAAACCGGCGGCGTCGTCGTATTCCCCCGCCTCATTGCATCAGAGCACAGGACGAGTTACGCCCGTGACGATGTTTCGAGCGATATTGCGGAACTGGACCTTCTGTTGGGCGGCGGACTCGAGAGGGGCTCCAGTACGCTCATTCTCGGGCCGGCCGGGACCGGGAAAAGCACTTTTTCGTTTCAATTCCTTGCCGCAGCGATCGGGCGGGGAGAGAAGGCGGCGGCCTTCATTTTCGATGAAGAGCTTGGCTTGCTTTTCGGGCGGCTGAAGCTGCTTGGAATCGATCTGGAAGCGATGAGGGACGCTGGCCTTGTTCATATCGAGCAAGTGGATGCCGCCGAATTGTCACCCGGCGAATTTGCGCATCGTGTGCGGGACTGCGTCGACAAGTCAGGCGCCAAAACCGTCATCATCGACAGCATCAACGGATATCAGGCTTCGATGCCGGATGAGAATGCGTTGATCCTCCACATGCATGAGCTACTGCAATATTTGAACAGACAAGGCGCAAACACCTTCCTCACCGTCGCCCAACACGGGTTGGTCGGTGACATGAAGGCGCCGGTCGACGTCACCTATCTTGCCGATACCGTCATTCTGCTGCGCTATTTCGAGGCGGCGGGAAGGGTACGACGCGCAGTATCGGTGATCAAGAAGAGGACCGGATTCCACGAAGATACAATCCGGGAATATCGCATCGGCGCGGCGGGCCTGACATTCGGAGGACCGCTTGTCGGATTTCAGGGAGTGCTGCGCGGCGTTCCGGAATTTGTTTCAGACACCGCGTCGCTTATGTCGCGCGATAGCGGGGATGGCGGCAATTCCTAATTCCGGTCAACCAAAGGCGCTGATCTACGCACCGACCGGACGCGATGCTCTGGTGGCGGCATCCCTGGTGAACGAAGCCGGCGCAACAGCGGTTACTGCTCAGGACCTTCCGATGTTCGCGGCGTTGCTTGATGACGATGTCGCCTTCGGCATCCTGACGGAGGAGGCTGTTCGCTCAAGTGATCTGAAGCCGATCGCTGCCTGGATTTCGGCGCAGCCGAGCTGGTCTGATCTGCCGTTCATCGTGCTCACCACGCGGGGCGGCGGGCCGGAGCGAAATCCAGCTGCTGCCAGGCTTTCCGAGGTCCTTGCCAATGTTACCTTCCTGGAGAGACCTTTTCACGCCACATCATTCATCAGTATTGCCAGGACAGCGTTGAGGGGACGGCTGCGACAGTACCAGGCGCGCGCCCATCTTGAGGCTCTCAGCGAGGGAGAGCGGCGGCTGCAGGGCGCGCTTGCTGCCGGCCGCCTCGGTGCATGGGAACTCGAACTATTCTCAATGAGATTATCGGCCTCCGATACCTGCAAGGCGATCTTCGGCCGAGGTCCGAACGAGGAATTCACTTATCCCGATTTGATTGCGAGCATCCATCCCGATGATCGAGAGCTCGTTCAGACAAACCTAGATTGGACGATCGAAACAGGACGCGATTATTCGGTCGAACACAGAACGATCTGGCCTGATGGATCGCTGCATTGGGTGGAGGTGCATGCGCAGCTTTATGCCGACAGATATGGCTCGGCGAAGAAACTCGTCGGCGTTTCCTCCGATGCCACGGCCCGCAAGACCACCGAGGAGAACCTCAGACGACTGAATGAGAGCCTCGAAGAGCGGGTGAGGGAACGGACCGACGAGGTGCATGCTGCCCATCGGAGCTTGCTCGAGGAGGTAGCTCAGAGAGAACAGGCCCAGGAGCAGCTTCGCCATTCGCAGAAAATGGAAGCGATCGGCCAACTGACCGGCGGCGTCGCGCATGATTTCAACAATTTGCTGATGGTCGTTCTCGGTAATCTCGAACTGCTCGGTAAGCATGTAACGGGAGATCGGAAAGCGTCGCGGCTGGTCGAAGGCGCCCTTCAGGGCGCTCGCCGCGGGGCGGCCCTAACACAGCGTCTGCTGGCTTTCGCCAGACGGCAGGATCTTCAGGTAAAGCCGGTCGATCTGGCCGAACTGGTATCCGGAATGAACGACCTCTTGCGTCGCTCGGTGGGATCGTCAGTCAGCATCGAAACCCGGCTGCTGCCGGGGCTGCAGCCGGCACTGGTCGATGCCAACCAGGTCGAACTGGCGCTGCTCAACCTTGCCGTCAATGCGCGCGATGCGATGCCGGATGGAGGCGTGCTGTCGATCTCGCTGCGCGAAGAGCAAGTCGTAGGTGACGCCGGCGACCTCGACGGGGGGACCTATCTCGTCCTCAGCGTGACCGACAACGGCAGCGGGATGGACGCGGAGACGCTGAAGAAGGCCGTCGATCCCTTCTTCTCGACCAAGGAGCTCGGAAAGGGCACTGGCCTTGGGCTGTCAATGATTCACGGCCTTGCCGTCCAGCTCAATGGCGCGCTGCGCCTGACGAGCAAGCTCGGCGTGGGAACGACTGCCGAATTATGGCTTCCCGCAACCGAGCGGCGCCCTGAGCAGCCGGCTGAAACCGATTTGCCTCTCCCGCAAACCGCATCGAAGCTAAAAATCCTGCTAGTCGACGATGATACCTTAATTGCCATGAGTTCGGTCGAGATGCTTGAAGATCTCGGCCATGAAGTCGTCGAAGCAAATTCCGGCTCGCAGGCGCTGGAGCTGATCAGGACCGGCGGACATTTCGACGTGATGATTACTGACTATTCGATGCCGGGCATGACCGGCGCGCAGCTTGCCCAGGCGGTGCGGACCATTCGGCCGACACTGCCGATCGTGCTGGCAACGGGTTATGCCGATCTTCCTGCCGGCGCCGAGGTCGACCTTCCAAGATTGGGAAAGCCGTACAACCAGGATCAGCTCGCAAGGGAAATTCACAAGGCGATGGCAAGCGACACGGACATGCCCCTCAAATCAGCGAGCTAGCTAACGCCGGCCTCAAGACCGACAATCTCAGCGATGAAATCGGCAATAGCGGCGGTGTCGTCGAGGTTGAAGACAGGCAGGGCCGTATCGGTGACGGGATGATCGGCAGCAATCGCCGCGATGTGAGGATCGTCAGGCGCGAGCGGCGTACGGTTTGCGGCTTCCAGGCGGCGGGCTTCGATCTTCGGGATCGGCTCGCGCTTATAGCCTTCGATCAGAACGAGATCGCAGGGGGCGAGACGGGCGAGGATTTCCTCGAACTCGGGTTCGGGCGCGCCGCGTAGCTCATGCATGATCGCGTAACGCGTGCCGGAAACGATGGTAACCTCGTGGGCGCCGGCCTGGCGGTGGCGGTAGCTGTCGGCGCCGACCTTGTCGATATCGAAATCATGATGGGCATGCTTGATCGTCGAGATCCTGTAGCCGCGGCGCGTAAACTCCGTCACCAGCCGGACGGCGAGGCCGGTCTTGCCCGAGTTCTTCCAGCCGGCGATGCCGAAGATTTTGGGTGCGGTCATGCGCGAAGGGCCTCCAGCCAGCGTTGCGCCTCGACAAGATCGTCCGGCGTGTTGATGTTGAAGAAGGGATCGAGAAGGCTGGCGCGGGTCGGATGAAGCGGAAACGCGACTTCCGTAACGTCATGCCGCAACAGGAAGTCGCGCACGCGGCGTTTCTCGTCGTTGGCGATCCAGGCTTCGAGATCGGCGGCGAGCGTCACCGGCCAGAGCCCGAAAACGGGATGGCTGCGGCCTTCGGAGGCCGCGATGGCGATCTGCGACGGGCGGTCGAGCGCTGCTGCCAGCCGGGCGACGAGGTCGGCGGGGAAGAACGGGCAATCCACCGAGACGGTGACGACATGGGTGATCCCGGGAAGGCCGGCGGCATAGAGCATGGCCGCGTGAATGCCGGCCAATGGCCCGGCCTTGCCGGGAAGACGGTCGGGCACGACGGGCACATCTTCTGCAGCGGCATCGGCATTGACGGCGACGGCGGCGACCTGTTGCGAGAGGCGGCTCAGGACATGGTGCAGCAGGCTTTCGGCCCCGAGAATCACGTTTGCCTTGTCGCGGCCCATGCGCTGTGAGCGGCCGCCGGCCAGCACGACGCCTGCTATTTCGGATCTGTCGAGCGAGAACTCCGTCATCAATCCTGCCTCAAACCGGTGAGCGCGGCGCGGATTCCTGAGCGATCGGCGGCACACGGCGCTTGGCTTCACGATAGAACGTATAGAGGCCGGAGGCGATGACGATTGCAGCGCCCAGGAGCGTCCAGCTGTCGGGCACTTCGGCGAAGAAGAAAAAGCCGAGCAGCGAGGAAAAGATCAGGCTGGTATAGCGGAAGGGCGCGACGAAGGAGATTTCGCCAGTGCGCATGGCGAGAATGACCGACTGGTAGCCGACGAGCACCAGCACTGAGGCGAGCAGCAGATGCCCTAGCGACGTCGCGCTGACCGGTTGCCAGCCGCCGAGCATCGGGATGAGCAAAGCGCCGAAGAAGGAGGCGGAGATGGCGGTGATGACCGTGATCATCAGCGAGGGAATCTCCGGATCGATCGAGCGGGTGGCGAGATCGCGGCTGGCCGTCGTCAGCACCGCGCTGACGCAGAGGAGGGCGGCGGCAGTGAAGCCTTCGGGGCCGGGACGGATGATGATCATCACCCCGACGAGGCCGACCAGGATCGCCAACCAGCGCCGCCAGCCGACCGGCTCGTTGAAGAACAGCGCGGCACCGAAGGTGACGACCAGCGGCAGCGACTGCAGGATCGCCGAGGCATTGGCGATCGGCATCATGCCGAGCGCGGTGATATAGGTGACCGCCGACAGCATCTCGCAGATGATCCTGAAGATGATCATCGGCTGCAGCACAATGCGCCAAGAGCGCAGCGCGCCCATTTTCCAGGCGATCAGATAGACGAGCACGCTGGTGAACAGGCCGCGCAGGAACATGATCTCGCCGGCATTCATAGAGGCGATCACCGATTTGGAGAGAGCGTCGCTCGCGGAAAAGCCGGCCATCGCCAAGCTCATATAGATGGCGCCCTCAGTATTGCGTGACCGCGGCATGAAGAGATTCCCATTACCTGTGCGCCCCTTCTTAGTCGGGAAGATACATCAAGGGAATCGAATGAATGCCACACCGCGGATAAATCGTTGATGCAGCGCACAATGGTGCCGACGTTGCGGCAAGTGAATGATTGAAAACCGCGGCAAGTGAAGGTTTGCAATGTGAATTCCGGTACTTCCAATGCGTATCGATGCTTCCGTCCTCCATCGGCGATCGAGCTGATCGCCGACCGAGAACATCGATTGCCGGCGGTTTTCGTTTGTGGGCGCGGGAAACGGGTGGCTGCATCGCCTGATGTTTGAGATTTGGGATGCCTCGACAACTGAGGAGATACGGACATGACACTTCTGAACGACAAGGTCACAATCATCACAGGCGCGAGCTCCGGCATCGGCCGCGCGGCGGCGAAACTCTTTGCGCGAGAGGGTGCGAAGCTCGTGGTCACGGGACGGCGACAGGAGGCGCTCGATGCCGTCGTCGGCGAAATCGAGGCGGGGGGCGGGCAGGCCGTCGCCATATCGGGCGATGTCAAGGACGAGGCGTTGCAGGCAAGGCTCGTAGATACGGCGGTTTCGCGTTTCGGCAAGCTCGATATCGCGTTCAACAATGCCGGCGGCGTCGGGGAGATGGGACCAGTGGCGGAGCTGTCGCCGGAGAGCTGGCGCGAGACGCTCGAGACCAACCTCACCGCCGCCTTCCTCGGCGCCAAACACCAGTCGGCGGCGATGGGAAAAGGTGGATCATTGATCTTCACCTCAACCTTCGTCGGCCACACTGCCGGCATGCCTGGCATGGCTGCCTATGCGGCGAGCAAGGCCGGGCTAATAGGTTTCGTGCAGGTGCTCGCCGCCGAACTCGGACGGCAGAACATCCGCGTCAACGCCCTGCTTCCCGGCGGCACCGATACGCCGGCCAGCATTACCAATGCGCCCGACGCGACGTCGGAAGTCCTGGCTTTTGTGGAGGGGCTGCATGCGCTGAAACGTATGGCCCAGCCTGAGGAGATCGCCAATGCCGCATTGTTCCTGGCGTCCGATATGGCGAGCTTCGTGACAGGCACGGCGATGCTCGCCGATGGCGGGGTTTCGATCAGCCGGACGTAGGGTGGGCGAGGGTGGGATCGGCCTGTTGCAGGTCGAGCCACCCGCCCTCGTCCTTCGAGGCTCCGGCCCGCGGCCTGCACGCCTCAGGATGAGGGCTGATTGTGGTGCCATGCGGCTGCGGCTTTTGGTGCGACAAGCGCTACAGGCCTCTCTCCGACCTCATCCTGAGGTGCCCCGAATGGGGCCTCGAAGGACGAGGTCGGCCACCGTCCCTGGGCTCAGGACATAATCAACCCACCGTCGACATTGATCGTCTGGCCGGTGATGTAGGCGGCGTCGTCGCTGGCGAGGAAGGTGACCAGGCCGGCGACATCTTCGCCGGTTCCGGCACGCTTCATCGGAATGCCTTCGACCCATTCCTTCATCAGTTCGCCGGGGGCGTAGTTGCCGAGGAGCTTGCCCCAGGCCTGGTCGTTATAAGCCCACATGTCGGTTTCGATGATGCCGGGGCAGAAGGCGTTGACGGTGATGTTGTCGGTCGCGACTTCCTTGGCGAGGCTCTGGGTGATGCCGACGACGCCCATTTTCGAGGCGGCGTAGTGCGGCGTGTAGATGAAGCCGTCGCGGGCCTGACCGGAGGCGGTGTTGATGATGCGGCCGCCGCGCTTGTGCTTGCGCATTCTGGCAATGGCCTCCTGGGCGCAGAGGAAGACGCCCTTGGTGTTGACGGCCATGACCTTGTCCCACTCGTTTTCGGTCATGTTCTCGATGCGGGCGATGGTGATGACGCCGGCATTCTGGATCGAGACGTCAACCGCGCCGAACTCACCCTCGGCGGCATCGTAGAGCGCCTGGACGCTCGCCTTGTCGGTGACATCGCCGATGAAGGAGATCGCCTTGCCGCCTTTGGCCCTTATCGCTTCGGCAACGCCGTGGACCAGATCCTCGTTCGCCGAGACGACGAGATTGGCGCCTTCGCGCGCAAAGCGCTTGGCGATGGCCGCGCCGATGCCGCGGCTGGCCCCTGTGATAACGACAGTCTTGTTTTCGAAGCGTTTCATCCTCTTTCCTTTCAAATATCCCTCGGCGACGGCAATCCGTTCAACGGATGCGCGCGGTCTTGAGCGCCAATGGCGGCGCCGTAGCCTCAGCTCCTTTATCGGCGGGAAGGGCGGGCGGACGACGATATCGCGCCGTCTTGCCCGTTGGTCCCTTCAGCGCCTCGATCTCAGCCAAGGAGGAAGCGAGATCGTTTCAGGTGCCGGTTGCCGGCAGCAAGCTTTCACATCCGCATCACCAGCAGCAGAAACCGCCATCGACGAGAAGATCGACGCCCGTCACGAAACTTGCTGCGTTCGACAGCAGGAACACGGCCGGACCGACCATCTCGTCGACATCAGCCATGCGCTGCATCGGTGTCTGCTCTTCGAAGAGCTTGGTCTGATGAACCATCTCCGGACGGGTATTCATCGGCGTTGCCGTATATCCCGGCGAGATGGTGTTGACGCGAATGCCGCGGTCGACCCATTCCATCGCCATCGACTTCGACATATGGATGACACCGGCCTTGGAGGCGTTGTAATGCGCTTGGCTGAGGCCCCGGTTGACGATGACGCCCGACATGGAGGCGATGTTGACGATGGAGCCGCGCCCATTCTTCAGCATGGCGCGGGCCTCGGCCTGGCAGGAAAGGAATATGCCCTTCAGGTTGATATCCATCAACGTCTGGTATTGATCCTCCTCCATATCTTCCGCCGCGTTCGCATTGGCGATGCCTGCAGCGTTGACGGCCAGCGTCAGGGAGCCGAGATCCGCCTCGGTTCGTGCGACGGCATCGGCAAGCGAGGATTTGTTTATGACATCGGCCGCGATCTCGATCGAACGGCGACCGGCGGCGCGAATATGTTCAGCAGTCTTGGCCAGTCCGTCGTCGGTTCGACGGTCGAGCAGCGCCACATCAGCGCCGCATTGCGCAAGTCCAATGGCAATGCGCTGCCCGATGCCGCTGCCGGCACCGGTGACGATGGCAACCTGGCCGCAAAGATCGAAAAGTTTCGGGGCGTTCAGAGTGATGTCGGACACCGCTCTTCCTTTCTCTGTCTGTTTAGATGGTCGCTAATTCCATGACTGAGACGTCATTTGCCTGGTCACGATCGAGGATGCCTGCCTGCTTGCCCTGGGCAAGCACGAGAATGCGATTGGAAATTCCGAGAACTTCCTCGAGGTCCGAGCTTACGACGATGACGGCCACACCCTGTTTGGCAAGATTGACGATGATGTCGTAGATGCCCGCGCGGGCGCCGACGTCGATGCCTCGCGTCGGTTCGTCGAGCACGACGACCTTGGGATCACGCAACAGCCACTTCGCGATCACCACCTTCTGCTGGTTGCCGCCGGAAAGGTCAGAGGCGAATTGCTCGGCGCGGCCCTTGACGCCGAACTTCGCAACAGCCTTTTCCGCAAACGAGCGCTTGATGCGCGGCGTAATCCAGCCACCGCCCAATTTGTCGAGGTTGGCGTAGACAATGTTCTCGCTGATCCGGTGCCCGACGATCAGGCCCTGCTCCTTGCGGTCTTCCGGAACCATCACGATGCCTTTGGCGATCGCGTCGGCCGGGTCCCGCAGCCTGAGTTCCTCGCCTTCCAGCTTGATCGAACCCGCACTGATCGGGTCTGCTCCCGAAATCGCCCGCACCAGTTCGGTGCGGCCGGCGCCGACCAGTCCGGCGATGCCGAGAATTTCGCCTGCCCGAACCTCGAAGGTAACGTCACGGAAAGAGTTCTCAGGCGAGCTCAGCCCGGACACCTCAAGGACCGGGCGGTCGGTTGGAACCGGCAGGGCAGGGAACAGGCGATCAAGCGGGCGTCCGACCATGCTCTCGACGATCGTTCGCACCGGGGTGGCACTGTCTGAGAATTCCTGCACCCGCTCCCCGTCGCGAAGAACGACGATCCGGTCGGTGATCTGCTTGATCTCTTCCATGCGGTGCGAGATGTAGACGATGCCGACACCTTCCGAGCGAAGCTTGCGAACCTGTTCGAACAGAGCTTCCGTCTCGGCGCCGCCAAGGGCGGCTGTCGGTTCATCGAGGATCAGGAGCTTGGCATTGAGAGCGAGCGCCTTGGCGATCTCGATGAGCTGTTGATTTGCCGTGGAAAGGCCGGCGACCATCCGTGTGGCAGGTATATGAAGGTTCAAGCGAGCGAGCTGGTCCTGGGCCCGGCGGACCATCTGAGCTCGATCGACGACGCCGTTCTTCATCGGCCAGCGTCCGATGAAGACGTTTTCGGCGATCGACAGCTGCGGCAGAAGCTGCAGTTCCTGATGGATCAGGACAACGCCCTTGTCGATCGCTTCGCGTGGGGTGGCCGGGGCATAAGGCTGCCCCAGCCACGTCATCGATCCCTCGGAGGGTGTGCGTGAGCCGGCAATGATGCCTGACAGCGTCGACTTGCCCGCTCCGTTTTCGCCGAGAAGTGCCACCACTTCACCGGGGTAGACGTCCAGGCTGACATTCTTCAGCACCTGGAGCGGCCCATACCACTTGGATATGCCCCTCAGGGAAAGAACGGGATCAGTCACGGCACACCTCCTCAAGACCTCGTTTTCATTATGGATGGTTGGCGATGAAGCCTGCGACGTTTTCCTTGGTTGTCAGCGTGGCATCCAACAGCTGTACCGGCGGTACCTTTTCACCGGCGACAAGCTTGGCGGCGTTTTCGACTGCATCGCGGCCCATTTTCTGCGTCTGCTGCGTCGCCGTCACGTTGAAGACGCCCTTGCTGAGGGCTTCGAGAGCCGCGGTATCGCCGTCGAAGCCGCCGACCACGATCTTCTGCGAGGGATTTGCGACCTTGATCGCCTGAGCGGCGCCAAGCGCGAGACCATCGGCCTGGGCGAAGACGATCGAGACGTCGGGATTTGCCTGCAGCATATTCTGCATGATCTGGAAGCCTTCGTCCTGGCTCCAGATGTTCGAATATTGCTCGGCGACAACCTTCACATCCGGATAGGCCTTGAGCGATTCACCGCAGCCCTTCGAGCGATCGACTTCCGGGGTGGTGCCCTTCTGGCCATGGATGATGACCATCTTCCCCTTGCCGCCGGCTTCCTTCAGAATGTAGTCGCACACTGCCTTGGCCGATGCGACGGAATCCGTTGCAAGGAAAGTATCGCCCGGCGCGCCCTCGGCGTTGCGGTCGACGTTGACAACAGGAATGCCGGCGTTCTTTGCAAGCTTGACCGGAACGGTCGCCGCTGCCGCACCTGCCGGAATGTAGATCAGCGCGTCGATTTTCTGGGTCAGAAGATCCTGGATCTGGTTGACCTGCGTCGGTCCGTCGCCCTTGGCGTCGACCGTGATGACTTCGATGCCGCGCTTCTTGGCTTCGGCCTCGACCGATTGCTTGATCTGGTTGAAGAAGTTTGCCTGAAGGTTGGCAACGGCCAGGCCGAGCTTCTTCAGTTCCGCCGCGTGCACAGGACCGAGCATGAGACCGAGTAGTGCAGCGGACGCGAACATGGTGCGCGCTATTTTCATTGTATTTCCTCCGTTGTTTGATGGAACCCTCGGGTATGTCCTCCCCCTCGGGGTATTGATCCGCCCCAAAATTTTCGGGGCGGAATTCCGCGTCCGCCAACGTGGCGGACGATGCGCGTCAGGCGCGACGCCGACGAATGGTCTCTGCACCGACCGCGAGCACGATGACGATGCCGATGATCACCTGCTGCAGGAAGGGCGAGACGTTGAGAAGGTTGAGACCGTTGCGAAGCACACCGATGATCAGGACGCCGATCAGCGTTCCGCCGATGCCGCCGGCGCCGCCGGAGAGCGACGTTCCGCCGATGACGACCGCGGCGATCGTGTCCAGTTCATAACCGAGACCGCTGGACGGCTGGACGGAATCCAGCCGGGCAGCGAGCACGATGCCTGCAAGTCCCGCGAGGACGGCGCTCACGACATAGACTGATATCGTCACCAGCGGGACGTTGATGCCGGCGAGACGGGCGACTTCGGGGTTACCGCCCACCGCATAGAGCATGCGGCCTTCGGACCGGAAGTGCAGGAAGAGCCATGCCGCAAGAACGACCGCGAGCATGAGGAAGACCGTGGCAGTCATGACGCCGAAATGACGATCGATCGCCAGCATCATGAACCAGTCGGGGAAGCCGACGATCTGCTGGCCGTCGGTGATCATGTTCGCAACGCCGCGCGCCGCCGACATCATCGCAAGCGTAGCGATGAAGGCTGGAACCCTGAACTGCGTCACCAGAAGCCCGACGATGAGGCCTGATGCCGCCGATGCGATCAGCGCGAAGGCGATGCCGACGGGCAGCGGCAGGCCGGCGACATTGGCGGTCCAGCCCATGACCATCATCGCCAGGGCGAGGGCGGAGCCGACGGAGAGATCGATGCCGCCGATCAGGATGACGAACGTCATTCCGACCGCCATGATGCCGAGGACGGTGATCTGGTCGAGGATATTGAGGCCGTTTCGAACCGAAAGAAACGTGTCTGTGCTGAAGCTCAGAAAGATGCACAGCGCGAGCAATCCCACGAGCGGACCGGTTGCTCCCTTGAGCTTGCCGAGCCAAGCGCCGGACGAAAGCCTTTGTTCATTGATATCGAGCGCCACCATTGCTCCTCCCTATGCTTAGGCTTGTATCCGATATTTGTGCAAGCTAGAATAATTATTCAGTGTTGCTGGAAAATTCATTAACAACTTGCTTTTCCCCTGTCAATAGGATTTGTTCCGGCATGGCGCTGCCAGCTTCTCGCTTAGAGGCTTGACTAATCGGCGCGTTATGCAAAAATATTGAATAGTGAATATTTATGCATGAAGAGGAACCCATGGATACGACAGAACTTGAGCGCATCGCCCGCGAGATCCGATTGCGCGATCTCCAGGCGGTCTTTGAAGCGGGCGCCGGCCATATCGGCGGGGAGATGTCGGTCATCGACATTTTGACGGCGCTCTATTTTCGTGTGCTGAATGTCTGGCCGGATCAGCCGAGACATCCCGACCGCGACAGGTTCGTTCTTTCAAAGGGACATACGGCTTGCGCTCTCTATGTGACGCTCGCAAAACGCGGCTTCATCCCGGAGGGGGAGATTTCCACCTTCCTGCAGCCGCATTCGAGGCTGAACGGGCATCCGAACTGCAACAAGGTTCCCGGCGTCGAAACGAATACAGGGCCGCTCGGCCACGGTCTTCCGGTTGCAGTCGGAATGGCGAAAGCCGCTAAACTCTCGGGCGCTGGATATCACACCTATGTCGTCACCGGCGACGGTGAGATGCAGGAGGGTTCCAACTGGGAAGCGATCATGGCGGCAGCCCAGTTCAAGCTCGACAACTTGACGCTGGTCATCGATCACAACAGGTTCCAGCAGGGCGCAGCACTTGCCGAAACCAACGATCTCGCTCCACTTCGTCCGAAGCTCGAAGCCTTCGATTGGGAAGTCACCGAGATCGACGGCAACAATATGCGCGAGATCGTTCCGGGCCTCGAACACCGGGGGTCGAGACCGCATTGCATCGTCGCCCATACCAACAAGGGCCATGGAATATCCTTCATGCAGGACCGGGTCGAGTGGCATCATAAGGTGCCGAGCAAGGAACAATACGAAATCGCATTGGCAGAATTGTCGGAGGCACTGTAATGAACGCGCCAGTAAACCCACCCAAGCTCCACGACTGCCGCGACGCATTCGCCTCTACGCTCGAGCGGCTGGCAGCCGAAAACGAAACGATCGTTGCCGTCTGCAACGACTCCGTCGGTTCCTCCAAGCTCGGCGGCTTCAAGTCGAAGTTTCCGGAACGCCTCGTCAACGTCGGCATCGCCGAGCAGAACATGGTCGGCGTCGGAGCAGGCCTCGCCAATGGCGGACGGCTGCCCTTCGTGTGCGGCGCGGCGCCGTTTCTCACGGGGCGGTCGCTGGAGCAGATCAAGGCCGACATTTCCTACTCGAATGCCAACGTCAAGCTGGTGGGCATTTCGTCCGGAATGGCCTATGGCGAACTCGGTCCGACGCATCATTCGATCGAAGACTTCGCCTGGACGCGCGTCCTGCCCAATCTTCCCGTCATCGCGCCCTGCGACCGCATCGAAACCGCTGCCGCCGTTGCGTGGGCGGCGACCTATAGCGGGCCGTGTTTCCTGCGTCTGTCACGGGTCGGAGTGCCCGACCTTCTTCCGGAGGGGCACAGGTTCGAACTCGGCAAGGCGAATCTCCTTCGCCAGGGCTCCGACGTCACGCTGATTGCCAACGGCACCTTGACCCATCGCATTGTAAAGGCGGCCGAGATTCTCGCCGGCCGCGGCATCGAGGCCAGGGTGCTCAACCTCGCCACGGTTCGTCCGATCGACGAGGAGGCCATCATCGCCGCGGCGAAGGAGACCGGAGCGATCGTCACGGCCGAAGAGCATTCGATCTTTGGCGGGCTCGGTTCCGCGGTCGCCGAAGTGGTGGTTGACAATGCTCCGGTCCCGATGAAGCGTCTCGGCGTTCCCGGCGTCTATGCCCCCACCGGTTCGGCAGAGTTCCTGCTCGACGAATACGGGATGGCGCCGTCGGCTATCGCCGACGCCGCACAGTCGCTGATCAAGCGTAAGTAAACTGGGATGGCGTGACCGGCCGGAGGTTTTTGTCGCCCGGCCGCCACCTGATCCGGGAGGATAGAATGCGGGCAATTCTGGCAATCGACCAGGGCACGACCAATTCAAAAGCAGTTCTCGTTTCCGAAAAGGGAGACATCATCGGCAGAGGTTCGTCTCCTGTCGGCATCTCCTATCCGAAGGAGGGCTGGGTCGAACAAGACCCGCGCCGGCTCTACGCATCGGTCTGCGAAGCGATCGACGCCTGCCTGAAGGCCAGCCCGGCTGCGAGCATCGAGGCGGTCGCCATTTCCAACCAGCGCGAGTCCGTTACCGCCTGGGACGCCGAAACGGGAGAGGCGCTCGGACCGGTGGTCAGCTGGCAGTGCCGTCGAACGGCGCAGGATTGCGAACGTCTAATTGCCGAAGGCCGCCTCGATCGTGTGCAGGCGCTGACCGGCCTGCCATTGGATCCGATGTTCCCGGGTTCGAAATTCAGATGGCTGCTCGACCGTATTCCGGCTGGGCGATCGGTGCGGCTGGGAACGATCGACAGTTGGCTGGTTCACTGCCTGACGGGCGGGCGCCGGCATGTCTGCGATGCATCCAATGCCGCCAGGAGCCAGTTGTTCGATCTCCGGGAACAGAGATGGAGCGAGGAACTTGGCGAGATCTTCGGCGTCGACATCGCGCTCCTGCCCGAGGTGCTCGACAGTTCCGCCGATTTCGGCAGAACGCAGGGATTGCCGGGAGTGCCCGATGGCACTCCGATAAAGGCCGCGATCGGAGACAGCCACGCTGCCCTGTTCGGTCACGGCGCATTCAAGCCGGGCGACGGCAAGGTGACCTTCGGAACCGGCTCTTCGGTCATGACGACGTTGCCGCAATTCATAGCCCCGCGCAACGGCATCACGACTACCGTCGCATGGCGGATCGCGGGAAAGCCGGCTTTCGCTTTCGAGGGCAATATCCTCGTTTGCGCCGCCAGCCTTCCCTGGATGGCTGACATTCTCGGCCTGGCGGATGTAGCCGCCCTTGTCGAACTTGCGGCGAGTGCTGCGCCGGGCGCGCCTGGTTTTGTGCCGGCGTTCGTGGGGCTCGGTGCGCCTTACTGGAATTCCGACGCCCGTGCTCTGTTCTCCCAAATCAACTTCAATACATCACGTGCGCAAATGGCGCGGTCGGTAACCGATTCCATCGCCTTCCAGGTGCATGATGTGATTGCGGCCATGCGGGCGCAGAGCGGCGGTGAGCTCGGCGCGCTCTATGTGGACGGCGGACCGAGCCAGAACCGCTTCCTGATGCAGTGTGTCTCGAATCTCATCGAACATCCCGTGATTCAATGCGAAGCGCCCGAAGCGTCGGCCCTGGGCGCCGCTTATCTGGCGGGGCTCTCCCTCGGCTTATGGAGCGATCTGCATGTCATCTCGGAGCTGCCGCGAAACACCCAAACCATTGAGCCGCAAGCCGTGGATCGAGCTGCCCTTCTGGCGACTTGGAATGATGCGCTAGCCCGCTCGACGTCCCGCGAAACACAGGTTAAAGGTGAATAAAAATTCACTCCGGGATCAGTGATGACTCGCCTCAACGAACTCCGCCTCATTTCACGGGTCGCCCAGATGTACCACATCGAGGGGCGGCGACAGGCGGAGATCGCAGAGCACCTTCGCCTGTCGCAGGCGACGGTATCGCGCATGCTCAAACGTGCCGAGGCTGAAGATATCGTCCGAACCAGCGTGATCCCTCCCGTCGGCACCTATAGCGAGCTGGAGGGCGCGCTTCGCGAGAAATACGATCTGCCGGAGGCAATCGTCGTGGAGTGCACGGAAGATCGGGACGGAGCCATCATGGCTCGTATCGGGGAGGCGGCGGCGCATCTCCTGGAGGTGACACTTGCGCCCGGCGAGATCATCGGCGTTTCGAGTTGGAGCCAGACCATCTTCAAGATGGTCGAGAACATTCATCCGCAGAAGAGCGCTCAGGCGAAGTATGTCGTCCAGACCCTTGGAGGCATGGGTGACCCTTCCGTGCAGACGCATGCGACGCAGCTGACGACGCGGCTTGCACGGCTGACCGGCGCCGAGCCGAAATTGCTGCCGGTGCAGGGCGTGACGACATCAAGAGAAGCAAAACTTCTGATGCAGGCCGACCCGTTCGTCCGCGAGACGATGGACCTGTTCGGCAGCATAACGCTTGCGATCGTCGGCATCGGAGCGGTCGAACCATCCGAACTTCTCGCTCGATCAGGGAATATCTTTTCCTCGCGCGAACTCTCTGATCTCGCGGAAGCGGGTGCCGTCGGCGATATCTCGCTTCGCTTCTTCGATAAGAACGGCAAGCCGGTCAAGACGCCCCTGGATGATCGGGTCATCGGGCTTCCACTTGAGGATCTTGAGCGAGTGGACCGGGTCATTGCCCTTGCCGGCGGTGCCAAAAAGACCGACGCAATTGCAGGTGCGCTCCGCGTCGGGGTCATCGACATGCTGGTTACGGACAAGTTTACCGCGCAGCGATTGATTGATTGAAGGGCAGCGGCATCCTCCACGGGTCCTCATCCTGAGGTGTGATCCGCAGGCTCGAAGGATGCTGCCGCAGCGTGCCTATGTGCTTACTCAAGATGGTTGCGCCTGGGTGGGAGCGCCCGCCTGGTCCTTCGAGGCTTCGCCCTACGGGCTACGCGCCTCAGGATGAGGCTCTCTTGGGCGTTGGCATCTTAGGCTGACGCGTTCTCGGGTGTTGGCACTTCAGGCTGAGGCTCTCATGCATGTGGGCTTCAGGATGCGCTGTCTTTCGCGTTGGCCCTGCCAGCCTCAATGCGCCGTCCCGTCGACGATGACATGGTCGTGGTCCAGCGAGCATTTCTCCACCCTAGCTTCGACCCTGTAGATCTCCCGCAGCATCTCAGCGGTGACGACGTCCCTTGGGGCGCCGCAGGCGCGCATGCGGCCGTTGGCGATGACGAGGACTTTGTCGGCGAAGCGGAGCGCCTGGTTGAGGTCGTGGATGGCGATGAGGACGAGCATGCCTTTGGCGCGGGCGCGGCAGCGCATGAAATCGAGGACCTCGATCTGGCGGTGAAGATCGAGCGCGCTTGTGGGTTCGTCCATCAGCATGATCTCGGGTTCGCGGACGAGCGCCTGCGCGATCGAGACGAGCTGGCGCTGGCCACCGGACAGCGCCCCGAGATCGCGGAAGGCGATGGCTGATATATTGAGCGCCTTCATGATCTCGTCGATGAAGCGCAGGTCGCTGTCGCCGACGGCCCAAGACTGTCCTTGTTTGCGGGCGAGCAGGATGGATTCGTAGACGGTCAGCACCGCATTGGCTGAGGTATCCTGCGGCATGTAGCTGATAGCGTTTTTCGCCTTCGAGCCTTCGACGACGACATCGCCCGGGCCCTTGAGTAGGCCGGTGATGCGCTTGAAAAGCGTCGACTTGCCGGCAGCGTTCGGGCCGATGACCGCGACGATCTCGCCCGATTTCATCACCGGCGTCGTGACATCTTCGACGAAGAGCTTGCGGCCGTGATAGGCGCCGACCGACTGTAACTGAAGCGCTACCATGACCGGCTCCTGTTCGAGAGGATGAGCGAGAAGAAGAAGGGCACGCCGACCAGTGCGGTGATGATGCCGATCGGGAAGACGACGCCGGGGATGATCGATTTCGAGACGATCGAGGTGAGCGACAGCAGCAGCGCGCCGGAGAGGATCGAGCCCGGCAGGAAGAAGCGCTGATCCTCGCCAAGGATCATGCGTGCGATATGGGGACCAACGAGGCCGACGAAACCGATGGTGCCGACGAAGCTGACGGGCACGGCGGCAAGCAACGAGACGACAAGCATGGTTTCCAGCCGAATGCGACGGACATTGACGCCAAAGCTTGCGGCCTTGTCCTCTCCGAGGCGGATCGCGGTTAGCGCCCAGGCATTGCGGGCGAAGAGCGGCAGGGCGATCAGCAGGACGGCAAGTGTCACCCAGATCTTCGGCCATGTCGCCTTGGTGAGGCTGCCCATCGTCCAGAAGACGACGGCCGACAGCGCCTGTTCGGAGGCGAGATATTGCAGGAAGGCGAGAAGCGCGTTGAAGGTGAAGACCAGCGCGATGCCGAGGAGGACGACCGTCTGCACCGATACGCCGCGGGCCTGCGAGACGAAATGGATGAAGAGCGTGGCGATCAGCGCCATGACGAAGGCATTGACCGGCACGAGCAGGCCGGCAGCGACCGGCAGCAGCGGAACGCTGGTGACGATTGCGAGCGCCGCACCGAAGCTTGCTGCGGCCGAGATGCCGAGCGTGAAGGGGCTGGCGAGCGGATTGGCGAGGATCGTCTGCATCTGGGCGCCGGCAACGGAGAGTGACGCGCCGACGACGATCGCCATGACGGCGACCGGCATGCGGATGTTCCAGACGACGGCCCGCACCTGATCGGAAACGGAGGAGGGATCGAAGAGGGCGGTGATGACCTCGCCGAGGCTGTAGCGGGCCGGCCCCCAGGCGAGATCGACGGCGAAGGACAGGCAGAGTGCTGCCGTCATGGCGGCTAGGATCAAAAGCTTGCGCCGGGTGAGGGCGCGGTAGCGCTCCCTCCCGGCTTCAGCTTCGATCGATATGGCGGCGACCTCGGCCATTTTGGACTACTGGCCCGCCTTGGCGTCGACCCAGTAACCCGGCTGATAAGCGACCGGTAGGAATTTCTCGTGGAACTCCTTGAAGGTGGCGTCCGGGTCGAGATCGGCGAAGAGGTTCGGATGGAACCATTTGGCGAGCTGCTGGACGGCGACGAACTGGTAGGGGCTGGTATAGAACTGGTGCCAGATCGCATGGACATTGCCGCCGGCGACTGCCTTGGAGCCGGTGAAGGCCGGGTTTTCCATCAGCGTGTTCAGCACCTTGCGGCTGTCGCCGAGGGTAGACGCAGCGCTTGGGCCGACATTCACATAATCCTTGGCATTCTTGGACTGGCTCCAGTTGGAGCCGGTGACGACGATGACCTCGGGATTGGAGGCTACCACCTGTTCGGCATTGATGGAGCCGGTATAGCCGGGAAGGAAGTCGGAGCCGAGATTGTGGCCGCCGGCCCAATCGACCATCAGCCCGAAATTATCAGGCCCGAAGGTGCCGCAGCACTCCACCAACCCCGCTGCGCGGTACATGAAGACCTTCGGCTTCGGCGGGTTGGCGGCCTTCAGCTTGTCGGTGACACTCGCCATCTGCTCTTTCCAGTAGGCGGCGACGGCTTCGGCGCGGTCCTCGTGGCCGAAGAGCTTGCCGAGGATCTTCAGGCTCGGCTCGGTGTTGGCGAGAATGTGCTCGCGGAAATCGATATAGACGATCTTCACGCCGATGCCGGCGAGCATCTCTTCGAGCTTCACCTCGTCGGCGGCCGTCTTGTTGCCGATCGGCAGCAGCAGCACGTCGGGATGAAGCTTGACGACCGTTTCGGTCTGCAGCGTGCCGTCGGTCAGGTTGCCGAGGAAGGGCAGATCCTTGCCCTTGGGAAACTTCTCGACATAGGCGTTGAAGCCATCCTTGTCTGTGGTCCAGAGGTCGTTACGCCAGCCGACGATCTTGGCGAAGGGATCTTCCTTCTCGATCGGCGCGACGGCGTAGAGCATGCGGCCTTCCCCAAGGATCACACGCTCGACCGGCTTGTCGAAGGTCACTTCACGGCCTGCCACATCCTTGATGGTGAAGGACTGCGCCCAGGCCGAAAGCGGCATCAAGCCGGCAATCGCAGCTGCGGAAACTGCGAGCATTTTCACGAAATTCATCTGGAAATTCCCCCGAGGTCTGAATAATGTCCGCAGGCATAAGAAATATGACTTTATGAATCAAGTTATATGTTTTAGAGCTTTTCCAAACTAATCCGATGCCGAGGCACTTGAGATGAATTCGATGAATACAAATTACTCGATCCGCGACGAAATTCGCGATTTCTGGTCGGAGAGGGCGGCGACCTTCGACCAGAGCGTCGGCCATGAAATCTTTTCGGAAGGCGAGCGGAAGGGCTGGCAGCGGCTGATCCGAAAGCATCTCGGCGAGGGGCAGGGCCGCGCGGCGCTCGATCTTGCCTGCGGCACCGCCGTCATCTCGCATCTGATGAACGATGTCGGTTTCAAGGTCACCGGGCTCGACTGGTCGGACGCGATGCTGGCGCAGGCGCGCGCCAAGGCGAAGAAGCGCGGCACCGATATTCGTTTCGTTTCCGGCGACGCCGAAAACACCATGGAGCCGCGCGACAGCTACGATGTCATCACCAACCGGCATCTCGTCTGGACGCTGGTCGATCCGGCTTCGGCTTTCAAGGAATGGTTCGCGGTGTTGAAGCCGGGCGGCAAGGTGCTGATCCTCGACGGCAATATGGGTCGGGAAACCTGGGTCAAGGGCCTGCAGAAGCTCTGGACGAAGATATCAGGCAAGCCTGCGGCGAGCCATATGTCGCCTGAGATGATGGCGCGGCACCAGAAGATCCGCTCGCGCGTGCATTTTTCGCACGAGATGCCGGCCGAAGCGGTCGTCGATCTTCTGCGCAAGGCCGGCTTTGTGGACATCGTCGTCGACCGCAAGCTCGGGGATATTCACTGGGCACAGGCGCGCAAGATGCCGTTTTTGCGTGGGTTGGAGCGCATGGTGCAGGAGCGGTTTGCGATTTGTGCGCGTAAGCCCGGGTGATGGGGATAGATTGGCGCCGATGCTGCGGCAATTTCAGACACGTGGCTCGACCCTGGTTTGTGGCCCGAAGGGTCGGATGAGGGGGCACGCGGCAGGCCATTTATTGCTCTTCGCTTGGGCTCAGCGCATCGCTCCTGTCGTCGCTCACCCCCTCATCTGCCCTGACGGGCATCTTCTCCCCGCTGGGGAGAAGAGGGCAAGTCGCACCGTTGCCCGGCCCTTCGCCTGGGCTCAGGGCGTTCGACGCTGCGATCGATTCACTGGATCGATCGCTCCCGCTTTGCGGGATCGCGTCTCACCCACCAGTGACACTCATGTGCCGCGCCACCGCCGGGCGGTTATGCGTGCGGTCGATGATAAAATCGTGGCCTTTCGGTTTGCGGGTGATGGCCTCGTCGATGGCGGTGTGGAGGAGGGCGTCGTCTTCGGTGGCGCGCAGTGCGGCGCGCAGATCGGCGGCGTCGTTTTGGCCGAGGCACATATAGAGCGTGCCGGTGCAGGTGAGGCGCACACGGTTGCAGCTCTCGCAGAAATTATGAGTCATCGGCGTGATGAAGCCGAGGCGGCCTCCGGTCTCTGTGACCCTGACGTAACGCGCCGGGCCGCCGGTCTGGTAGTCGATATCGGTGAGCGTGAACTGACCTTCGAGATCGGCGCGGAGCTCGGAGAGCGGCAGGTACTGGTCGGTGCGGTCCTCGTCGATCTCGCCCATCGGCATGGTTTCGATGACCGTCAGATCCATACCGCGGCCATGGGCGAAGCGCAGGAGATCGGGTATCTCGGCGTCGTTGAATTCCTTGAGCGCCACGGCGTTGAGCTTGATCTGTATGCCGGCCTTCTGAGCCGCATCGATGCCCTCCATGACCTTGGCAAAATCACCCCAGCGGGTGATCTTGCGGAATTTGTCGGGGTCGAGCGTATCGAGCGAGACATTGATGCGGCGCACGCCGAATTCATAGAGCTCCTCGGCATGGCGCGACAGCTGCGAGCCGTTGGTGGTCAGCGTCAGCTCATCGAGGCCGGAGCCGATCTTTTCGCCGAGCCGGCGCACGAGATACATGATGTTCTTGCGCACCAAAGGCTCGCCGCCGGTCAGCCGAATCTTACGCACGCCCTTGGCGATGAAGGCGGAACAGAGCCGATCGAGTTCCTCGAGCGTCAGCAGATCCTTCTTCGGCAGGAAGGTCATGTTCTCGGCCATGCAATAGGTGCAGCGGAAATCGCAGCGGTCAGTGACGGAGACGCGGAGATAGGTGACTGCCCGGCCGAAAGGGTCGATCATTGGGTGTGCGCCCGCAGCCAGCGGCGATGCGGCGCCTATCGTTCCTATTCTCGTATTCACTTATTCCTCCGCAACCGGATCTGACGAGCCAGACCGTGTGCCTGCCTGTTTTCAAGCGATATCTTTCTATTTGTGCATATGTGATTGCGCCGTCAAGGGAAACGGATTTCGCACACGCTAATTTGCGCTTGCCACGAAAAAGGCGAACGCCTACTTCTCCAGGGGAAAGAGGGTGATAGAGATGAGCGATACCTGGCCCAGCGAGCTTCGTGTTTCGAAAGACCGGCAGCGGCTGGCAATAACCTTCGACGACGGCCGCAGCTTCGACCTGTCGGCCGAGCTTTTGCGCGTGTTGTCGCCATCGGCCGAGGTGCAGGGCCACGGGCCAGGCCAGAAGGTGACGGTGCCGGGGAAACGCAACGTGGCAATCATCTCGATGACGCCGACCGGCAATTATGCCGTCAGGATCGGCTTCGACGACATGCACGATACCGGCATCTATACCTGGACCTATCTGCGCGAACTCGGCGAACGGGGTGCGGAGCTGTTTTCGGTCTATGAGGAAGAGCTCAGGGAAAAGGGCATGAACCGCGACACGGCGGAAAAGCCGCGCTGAAATCAATGGGTATTGGGGGATACATGGCGAAAGCGAACGGAAAGAACTGGCTGCGCGCTAAGGGGAGTGCGGCCGGCAGCAAGGTGACCTTCCTCGAGCTGTTCTTCGATCTGGTCTTCGTCTTTTCGATCTCGCAGCTTTCGCATGCGCTCGCCGCCCATTATACGCCGCTCGGTGCCGCCGAAGCGGCGCTGATGACCTTTGCCGTCTGGTGGGTGTGGATCTTCACCGCCTGGGTGACGAACTGGCTCGATCCCGACAAGATGCCGGTGCGCGGCATGCTAGTGGTGCTGATGATGCTAGGGCTGGTGCTGTCAGCCTCCATTCCCGAAGCTTTCGGCGACAAGGGGCTGCTTTTTGCCGGAGCCTATGTAGCGATGCAGGTCGGGCGTTCGCTTTTTACGACTTATGCGATGACGCGCGTCGACCGCGCCAACACGCTGAATTTCATCCGCATTACCGCCTGGCTCGTGGCAGCCGCCGTCTTCTGGATTGCCGGTGGATTGCTGGAGCATGAAGCTCGGCTGATCGCCTGGGTGATCGCGCTTGCGATCGAATATATCGGGCCGGCCGCGGGTTTTGCCGTGCCTCGGCTCGGCCGGTCGAGGCCGAGCGACTGGGATGTGTCCGGCGCGCATATGGCCGAGCGCTGCGCGCTCTTCGTTATCATCTGCCTCGGCGAGGCGATCCTCGTTTCCGGCCGCACCTTTTCGGAGCTGCCGGTTTCGGGGCTGACCAGCATCGTCTTCGTCACCGGCTTCATCGGCACGGTCGCCATGTGGTGGCTCTATTTCCGCTTCGGCCACGGGCGCGCCGCCCACCGTATCGAGCATGAGGCGACGCCGGGAGCCTTGGCGCGGCAAGCCTTCACCTATGGGCATATCCCGATCCTGGCCGGGATCATTGTCCATGCGGTCGCGGTCGAGTTCATGTTCTCGCATCCGCATGAGACGGGCGATCTCGGCATCGCCGCAGCGGTGCTCGGCGGTTCCGGCCTGTTCCTGATCGGCAATCTCTGGTTCAAGGGCGCGACCAGCGGGCGAATGCCGCTGTCGCATCTGGCCGGTCTCGTGATTGTGATCCTGCTCGCCTTTGTGGCGCCGTTCATCGAGATCTATCTGTTGGGCATCCTGGCGACGCTGGTGCTGATCATTGTCGCGGCCTGGGAATACCGTTCGCTGACCGGCACAGCGGCGGCGCCGACGATACATTGAATGTCAGTCCTCTTCCCTGAGATCCTGTAGCAGCACGCCGATGATCCGCTCCATCGAGGTGGCGGTCGCCATGCACTGCTCGATCGGCTCGTCGGAGAGCGTGCGCTCGATGAGGTCGGTCTGGATCGCCATCGCCGCTTCGGTTAGCCTGCGGCCTTCCGTGGTAAGGTAAAGGCGCAGCACGCGCTTGTCACGCGTGTCGCCGCGTCGCTCGATCAGCCCCCGCTTTTCCATCTGCGGCAAGAGCATGCTCATATTGGAGCGGCCGACCAGCAACTTGCGGGCCAGCTCCTGCTGCGAGATGCCTTCGAAACGGTAGAGATTGACGAGAATGTCGAGGTGAGGCGGCTTGATGTCGAGATCGGCAAGCTGGCGGGTCAGCGACTGCTGCATCAGCTGGCAGGCGCGCGCCACTGCGATCCAGCTGCGAAAACGCGGATGATCCCAGGGAAGGGATTGATTTTTGTTCATCGTTGCACTTTATTGTTCAGTGTTGAACAGTCTTTTGGATTCTCACTATGGCAAATTTTGCGCTTGAGGTCACCCGCCTGGGTATTTCGGCTCTGCAGGCAATTTCGCCTGGTCTGGCCGGCAAAGCGGCGTTCCGGCTGTTCTGCCGCACACCGTCGCCCCGGCCGAAGGGAGCAAGGGCGAAGGCGGCGCACGCGTCGGGCGCCGCCCGGCTCGCCGACGCAGAACGCTTTACGCTCAAGCTTGCAGGCGGGGCGAAAGCGCATGCCTATCGGCTGAATGGCGGGGCGCGGGGGAAGCGCAAGCGTTTCCTGGTGACGCATGGTTGGGGCTCGAGCGCCGAATATATGGCCGAGCTGGTATCGATGCTTTCGGCGACCGGTGCGGAGGTGGTGGCGCTCGATTTTCCCGGACACGGGCGTGCCGGCGGGCATTTCCTGCACATGGGACTTGCCGTCCGATCGATCGCCGCGGCCGAGGAGCGTTTCGGTGTCTTCGATGCGGTCATCGGCCATTCCTTCGGCGGTGCGGCGCTGATGGTTTCAGCGGCTGGCCTGCTGCCAGCCGCGGCGCCGGTCGCCTGCGGGCGACTGGTGCTGATCGGCGCGCCGAGCGAGATGCGCTGGCTGTTTGTCGATTTCGGCCGGATGATCGGCCTTCGCCCCGCTGCGCAAGCGGCACTGGAGAATGAGGTCCATCGCGTCACCGGACGGAGACTTGACGAGTTCGACGCCGGCAATACGGTGGGCGCGATCAGCCGGCCTGTGCTCGTCATCCATGCCGAGGACGACAAGGAGGTGCCGCCGGTCCATGCGAGGCGCTATGACGCAGCCGGCGAGAATGTGCGGCTGTTCTGGGCGAACGGCTTCGGGCACCGGCGCATAGTCGGCGCAGCTCCCGTCCTTGGCGCAATTGCGGCATTTCTCGAAGGTGGTCGGGGCGAAGACGGCGCTTCCGACGAAAGCATCAAAAAAGATGCGGAAATCATTCCGATTTTTGAGCTTCCGGCACGGCGCGCGGCATTGTAGCGTCCGGCGCGAAGATCAAGCCGCGGCGGGACGCCTCATGAAAATCATCAGCAGCATCGAAGAGCTCAATACGATCTATGGCGCAGGCCTATCGCAGGCCTCAGTCGACAAGGTGACCAAGCGGCTGACGCCGCTTTACCGTGAGATGATCGAGATCTCGCCCTTTGCTGCGCTTGCGACCGTCGGGCCGGAAGGGCTCGACTGTTCGCCGCGTGGTGATCTCGGCGGCGTGGTGCGCGTCGTCGACGACGAGACGCTGCATCTGCCCGATTGGCGCGGCAACAATCGTGTCGACTCGCTCTCCAATATCGTCCGTGATCCCAGGCTTGCGCTGATGTTCCTGATTCCCGGCTCGAACACGACGATGCGCATCAATGGCCGCGGCGTCGTCTCCGACGACGAGACGCTGCTCCGGGGCTTTGAGATGGACGGCAAACATCCGCGTACCGTCGTGCTCATTTCGATCGACGAGGTCTATTTCCAATGCGCGCGCGCCGTGATGCGGGCCGAACTCTGGAATGCCGAGCATTTCGCTGATCCGGCAGGCCTGCCGACGCCGGGGCAGATGCTGAAGGCCGCCGTCGGCGATTTCGACCAGGAAACCTACGACCGGGAATGGCCCGGTCGCGCGGCGAAGACGATGTGGTGAAAGCCGTCAGGCCTTGTAGATCAGCCAGCTCTTGCTGAAATCTTTCTGCATCCCGTCCTGATAGAGGACGATGCAGTTGCGCCCGGCATTCTTGGCGCCGTAAAGGGCGATGTCGGTCTTGCTGTAAAGCTCGCCGGCATCCTCGGCATTCGAGGCCATGCAGATGCCGATCGACACGGTGATCGGGCCGTAATTCACCCGTGTGCGCGAGTTTTTGAACGGGGTGGTCTCCAGCGTGCGGCGTATGCGTTCGGCGATCGCCGACACTTCCTCGGCCGTGTTACCCTCGATGATCAGCGCGAATTCCTCACCGCCGGCGCGGGCGACGAAGACGTCGCGCCGGACATTGCTGCGGATGACGGAGGCGACGGTGGCGAGGATCTTGTCACCGACGGGATGCCCGTAGGTGTCGTTGATCTTCTTGAAATTGTCGATGTCGGCAAGCAGCAGAGCCGTCACCGGCCGCATGCCGGGATTGTCGAAAACGGCAGCAAGGCGATCGTCGAAGGCGCGGCGGTTGGATAGGCGCGTCAGCGAATCGGTGTTGGCGATGCGCTTATATTCGTCGAGTTCCTTGCGGACCTGATCCATCTCCTGGGAACGCTGGACGACGTCCTCAACGGTGCGTTCGCCATGCGCCATGGTATCGCCCGTCGCCCGGCTTAAAAGTTCTATAGCGTTTTCGATCAGTTCGACGCTGGCATTGCTCTTGGAGGTGATCCGCTTATGGGTTTCGCCGAGCAGCCTGGTATAGCTTTCGAGTGAACTCTGCTCCTGCCGCAGAATCCGAAGCAAGCCGTCGAGTTCGCCTGATATGCGGGTATGGGCGTCATCGAAGACCTGACCTGGGCTCGTGTTGAAATATTGCGCGCCGAGCGCGTCGAGTTCGGCCTGTGTCGCATGGGTGCCGAGGGCCGCAAGTTCTCGGGTAAGGGCAGGATTGGAGCCGATATAGGCTTCGTAGAAGAGTTCGTAATTGCGGGGTATCGGGGCAACGCCCATCGAGCGCATGGCATAGGTGATCTGACCCGCTACGTCGGGGACCTGCACCTTGGGCGCGACAGCCGTATTCATCCGGCGAACTCCTCATGTATTCGAAGGCAATATTCTATTTGGTAGCTTAAATTTCTTGGGAAAAGATTAAAGCGACATATACCAAAGATTACATATGAGAACTACGAAGTGAGGCGGCGCCTCGAGTAGGCCTATGATTCTGCATCAGAAAACGTATCTTCGTCGGGACAATCCGTACCCGCTTGGCGAGTGCGGTTTTTCGAAAACTTACAGTTATTCTCTGCTTCACGGATCGTATTCATCTTGTCGACACCTGCAGACCAAGAGATGAGAACATGAAAAGGTCTCGTCCCATCTCTGTCGCCATCCTCGGCTTAACTGCCATCGCAGCCAGTGCCGTGCTGCTGGAGCATGCCGGTACCTTCGCCGGAGCATTCCGTACGGAGATCCTGGCCAGGGTGGATGACGCAGATGTCGCGCGTCCCCGCCCATGGCCCTGATGGCGCAGGATATCAGTGTCTTGGACAAGGCGTCGACCCGGTAGACGCGGTGTGAGATGCAGATACCGCAGACGATTCCGGTTGTTCCATGCCTCTCGCTGACGTTCAACACACTCTTGGCTCTGCTGCTCGCGAACCGATTGGCGCCGCAATCACCCCAAATTCAATTCCTGGAAGAAATCATTGCCCTTGTCGTCGATGACGATGAAGGCGGGGAAGTCCTCGACCTCGATCTTCCAGACCGCTTCCATGCCGAGTTCGGGATATTCGAATACTTCGACCTTGCGGATGCAGTCCTGCGCGAGGCGGGCCGCGGGGCCACCGATCGAGCCGAGGTAGAAACCGCCATGTTTTTTGCAGGCCTCGCGTACGGCGCGCGAGCGGTTGCCCTTGGCGAGCATGACCATCGAGCCGCCGAAGGACTGGAACTGGTCGACGTAGCTATCCATGCGGCCGGCCGTCGTCGGGCCGAAGGAGCCGGAGGCGTAGCCGGCCGGCGTCTTTGCCGGGCCGGCGTAGTAGACCGGGTGGTTTTTCAGGTAATCAGGCATGCCTTCGCCCTTTTCCAGCCGTTCGCGGATTTTGGCGTGGGCGAGGTCGCGGGCGACGATGATCGTCCCGGTCAAGGACAGGCGCGTCTTGACCGGATGCCGCGACAGCTCGGCAAGCACCTCGGCCATCGGCCGGTTGAGGTCGATATGAACGGTCGATTCCGAGAGTTTCGCCTCGTCGATCTCGGGCATGTATTTCGACGGGTCGGTTTCGAGCTGCTCGATGAAGATGCCGTCGCGGGTGATCTTGCCCTTTGCCTGGCGGTCGGCGGAACAGGAGACGCCAAGGCCGATCGGCAGCGAGGCGCCGTGGCGGGGCAGGCGGATGACACGCACGTCATGACAGAAATACTTGCCGCCGAACTGGGCGCCGACGCCCATCTGCTGTGTCAGCTTGTGGATTTCCTTTTCCATCTCGAGGTCGCGGAAGGCATGGCCGCTTTCCGAACCTTCGGTCGGCAGCTCGTCGAGATAGCGCGTCGAGGCGAGCTTGACCGTTTTCAGGTTCATCTCGGCCGAGGTGCCGCCGATGACGATCGCCAGATGATAGGGCGGACAGGCCGCCGTCCCCAACGTCAGAATCTTCTCCTTGAGGAAGTCGATCATCCTGTCATGCGTCAGGAGCGAGGGCGTGCCCTGATAGAGGAAGGTCTTGTTGGCCGAGCCGCCGCCCTTGGCGACAAAGAGGAATTCGTAGGCGTCGGTACCTTCCTCGTAAATATCGATCTGCGCCGGCAGGTTGTTCCTAGTGTTCTTCTCCTCGAACATCTTCACCGGCGCGAGCTGCGAATAACGCAGGTTCTTCTTCTCATAGGCATCCATGACGCCGCGGGCGAGTGCGGCGGAATCCCCGCCCTCGGTCCAAACCCTGCGGCCCTTCTTGCCCATGATGATCGCCGTGCCGGTATCCTGGCACATCGGCAACACGCCGCCGGCGGCGATATTGGCATTCTTCAACAGGTCGTAGGCGACGAAGCGGTCGTTATCGGTCGACTCTGGATCATCAAGGATCGAGGCGAGCTGCTTCAGATGGCCGGGCCGGAGCAGATGGTTGATATCGGCAAAGGCGGTTTCGGCAAGCATGCGGATGCCTTCCGGCTCGACGGTCAGGATTTCCTGACCCTTGAAGCTATCGACCGAGACGTAATCGCTGCTGATCTTGCGATAGGGGGTGGCATCCTTGCCGAGCGGAAAAAGATCGTCAGCCATCGAAGTGACCTTTCTGGTGGGCGCGTCGCTAAATTGGAACCGGTCTAAATCTCCTGTCGGGCAAAAGCAATCAGGATGCCGCGAGAGTTCGGCGGGTGCGCCAAGCGAAGTGGACGAGGCGAGGCGGCGACCGCGTCGACACAAGACCACTTCAGTTGCCTTCGGTTCGGAGCCAGTCCATATTCCCGGTCGCGTTAACTTGCAGGAGCTTCCGATGACGAACGCAAAGCCAACTGCTAACGACGACCTCTTCATTTCTTTCGAACATGATCCGATCAGAGGGAACCTGCTCGATAACGACAGCGATCCTGAGGGCGCGCCTCTCTATCTTCGCTTTTTCGACGGTGTCCGCGTCGATGCGAAACAGGGATCGACGCAGGAGACGATCATACAGGGGAAATACGGGACTTTCACCGTGCGGCCCGATGGTCATTTTACCTACGAGCTGGATTACACGCTCGACGTGGTGAAGAACCTGCGGGCGCACGAACAGCTGATTGAAGAGATCCGCTACAAGATCTCGGATGGCGCCGGGGGGACGGATGTCGGCATTTTGACTCAGGCGATCGACGGCGTCAACGAAGAGGACAAATACCATGAGGTCCTGGATTTCGACGATATGGGCGTCTTATCGAGGGCAGATAATTTCTCCCTTCCCAATTACCGGGGCTTTGCGCTCTCCGTGAATGGCAGCCACGACGTGACGCTTCTGAACGGCATCGTCTATGATACCATTCCTGGTGTCGACGCCATTACCGAGGACGGTTTCAGCGATACCGTACTAGCCCCCGGTTCTGCGCCCGTAACCCTGAAAATGCTCGATGGCGGGGAGTTCACCTTTCAGAGCGTCTCGATCGCCGGACTGTCTGCATCGCCCTTTCACCTGACGCTCACCGCCCTGAACGACGGCCAGATTGTCTATCAGCAGGAGCTTGAGGTCACCGGTCCCAATCTCGAGCTCAATATCGAAGACATCGAAGAAATCCGTTTCGATTTCATGGGGAATTCTGTCGTGATGGACAATTTTTCGCTGCTGGTATGAGGCTCGTCAGTCGCTCTTATCGTGCCCGCGCTATCGCCTTTTCTTTCGAATTAGCGAGGCCGAAGCCTCGGCAAAAACGCCCGTCCGGTTGATAGCGCGCTATTTAAGTTTTCGAAACTTTGATTGAATGTACAACTCTCTCGTGTCATGTTGCGACGCACAAAGCGAGGAGCTCATGGTTTACTCTATACAATACCTCCGTGCTGTTGCGGCTATTGCGGTTACGATTTTTCATGTTGCGTTCATTTTTGGTTGGAATTTTGTTCCGCTGGCAGCTGGCGTAGACCTGTTTTTCATCATCAGTGGCTTCATCATGTGGACTATTTCGGACGCGAGACCGACCGCGCCGCTACAGTTCATCCGAAACCGCATTCAGCGGGTTCTGCCCATCTATTGGATCTGCACTCTGCTATTTGTGATTGCAGCTAGCGTTTCGCCCAAAAATTACGACAATGCCGTCTTTAACGCAGCCGATATCATCCGGTCACTGCTGTTTGTCCCCTATGCAGACGGCACTGGTGTCGTTCAGCCGGTTCTCGTTCCAGGTTGGACGCTGAATTATGAGATGTTCTTTTATACCGCCTTTTGCCTTGTCCTGTTTTTGAAAGGAAGAACGCAGCGTCTTCTGGCGATAACGGGTTTTCTGACGCTTTGCGTGGCAATCGGCCTGTTCGCGCCAGTGACCCCATATTCTATCGTTTACGCATCGCCACTGTTGCTGGAGTTTCTGGCCGGCGTCGTCATCGCATTCGTTATGTCGAGAGCCGACGTCGCGTCGACCAGGCTGGCGGTGGCATTGATGGTAGTGGGTCTCGTGTCCATCGCCGCTTCCTCCTTCCTTGACAAGCCACACGGTTTCGTTCGGGTTCTCGTATGGGGCGTTCCGTCGGTCCTTATCGTCCTGGGTGCCCTGGTCGGCGAACGTGCAAGCCTTTTTCCGAAATTGACATGGTTGAAGATATTGGGGGATTCGTCCTACTCGCTCTACCTCACTCATATGATTGCGATCGGTGTGGCAAAGCTCGCCATCTATGTTGCCGGGGTGGAACGCTGGACTGCGCCGCTTGCCCTGCGAATTCCATTGTTCGTGGTCACGACGATATTCTGCGTTTCTGTTGGACTCGTCTTTTACTTCTGCGTCGAAAAGAAGATTGCGCAGTTTATCAAACGGTTGGAGAGAGGCAGAAAAGCCGCTTCATACATGCCTGCTGAATAAGTCGCGGCCGCGTCGGAATGGAAGGGTGGGTCGAACCTGTGGCTCAACCCGACACTTGTCGCGGGCGGGATGGGAAACCGGCTTATTTCGGGCCGATCATCGTTTCCGGGCGGACGATCGCGTTATAATCCTCGGCTGATACGAGGCCGCTGGCGAGGGCCTCTTGCTTCAGCGTCGTGCCGTTCTTGTGGGCAGTCTTGGCGATCTTGGCGGCCGCGTCATAGCCGATCTTCGGGGCAAGTGCCGTCACCAGCATCAGCGAGCGTTCGAGGCCGGCCTTGATATTGTCCTCGCGCGCCTCGATGCCGACGACGCAGTTGTCGGTGAAGGAGACGGCGGCGTCGGCAAGCAGCTGTACCGACTGCAGGAAATTATAGGCCATCATCGGATTGTAGACGTTGAGCTCGAAATGGCCCTGGCTGTCGGCGAACGTCAGGGCGGCGTGATTGCCGAAGATGTGGATGCAGACCTGGGTCAGCGCCTCGCATTGCGTCGGGTTGACCTTGCCGGGCATGATCGACGAGCCGGGCTCGTTTTCCGGAAGCGCCAGTTCGCCGAGACCGGCGCGCGGGCCGGAGCCGAGGAGGCGAATGTCGTTGGCGATCTTGAAGAGGGCAGCTGCTGCGGCGTTGATGGCGCCATGGGAAAAGACCATGCTGTCATGCGAGGCAAGCGCCTCGAACTTGTTCGGCGCGGTGACGAAGGGCATGCCGGTGATGGCGGCGATCTCTTCGGCCACCTTCTCGGCAAAGCCCACCGGCGCATTGAGGCCAGTGCCGACGGCGGTACCGCCCTGGGCGAGTTCGCAAAGGCCGGGCAGGGTCATCTCGATGCGCCTGATGGCGGAGCCGACCTGGGCGGCATAGCCCGAAAATTCCTGGCCGAGGGTCAGCGGCGTCGCATCCTGGGTATGGGTCCGGCCGATCTTGATGATGTGGCTGAATTCGGTGACCTTCATGTCGAGGGCGGCATGCAGGTGCTTCAGGGACGGGAGCAGATGATGGGCGATCCGTTCGGCGCAGGCGATGTGCATCGCCGTCGGGTAGGTGTCATTGGACGACTGGCTCATGTTGACGTGATCGTTCGGGTGCACCGGCTTCTTGGAACCCATGACGCCGCCCAGCATTTCTATGGCACGATTGGAGATCACTTCGTTGGCGTTCATGTTGGACTGCGTGCCGGATCCGGTCTGCCAGACGACCAGCGGAAAATGGTCGTCGAGCTTGCCGTCGATCACCTCCTGGGCGGCATTGACGATCGCCTCGCCGAGGGCTGGGTCGAGCTGGCCGAGCGACATATTGGCACGGGCGGCCGCCTGCTTGACGATGCCGAGTGCGCGCACGATCGAGAGCGGCTGCTTTTCCCAGCCGATCTTGAAATTGCCGAGCGAACGCTCGGCCTGTGCCCCCCAATATCGGTCGGCGGCGACATTGATGGGGCCAAAAGTATCGGTTTCGGTACGGGTTGCGGTCATTGGGGCCTGCCTTCCTGTGCTGTTTCGGGCATCTTCGAAAGATGAGGTTTTATAGGTTGGAAACCAGGCCAAGAAAACCGGATGTCATGAGAAATATTGAAAATGCCAGTCAGGTTTATGCTGACTGGCGGCCGTGCTTTTTCGGCCACTTCGAAAATTTTATGCATAGGCCGGTGTTTGCCGCACTGGTCTGGCGGCAAAAATTCGGTAAAAAATTAACTAATAATTTCATAATTTTGTGTGAACTGTTGCGCGGCGCCGTGCAGCATTTCCGTCACAGAGAATTGAGTCCGCCGGCGCTGGCGGCGAAGGCCGGTTTCTGATCAATGAGCCCCTACGCTGCCTGAGTTTCGCGGGATTTGAGCTGAGAACAGCATGACATCGGGACTGGAATATATATGACGTTCTTTTTGAAAAGCGCGGTATCCGCATTGGCAGTTTCCAGCGGCTTGGCAGTGATGGCCGCTCCCGCGCATGCTTATACGCTGATGGATATGCTGCGTGGCGACAGGCAGCGGAGCCAGAGCACCATCTTCATGGATCAGGCGCCGGGCCGACCGGTGCCGCGTGGTGCCGCCGGAGGCTCGCTCGGCGGGCTTGATCCGGAAGCGCCGCTGCCGAAGGTCAGCGGTCCGCGTTATTACACCTATAAAACCGAAACGCTGCAGTTCGTCGACACCGGCAAGTTTGCCGATCCCGTCGTCACCGGCGCGGTCGCCGAGGTTTCGCCGAGCGGCGAGGCCGGCGCCGAACCGGCCGTGCAGCGCCGTTTCCTGGCGCAGGCCAAGGTGCGCGCCAATGCCGACGTCGGCAAGGCGCTCGAGGCCTACTACGGTGACAGCCGAAACCCGCTCGTCTGGGTCGAAGGCAATGGGATCAACGAGCGCGCCAAATCGGCGATGGCGGCACTTGCCGATGCGGCCTCCGTCGGCCTTGATCCCGCCGATTACGCCATCCAGACACCTGCTATCGATCCGGCCAATCCCGATCCCGCCGCCCGCGACCGGGCGCTGACCCAGTTCGAACTCGAACTCTCGGCCAAGGTGCTTGCCTTCGTGCAGGACACGGTTCGCGGCCGCATCGATCCGAACAAGATTTCCGGCTATCACGATTTCCAGCGCAAGGTCGTCAATCTGGCGCCGGTCCTGAAGCTTGCCCGCTTGAGCCCCGATACCGGCGCTTATATCGCCAGCCGCTCGCCGGATAGTCCGCAGTTCGAGGCGCTGAAGGCGGAGCTAGCCAAGCTTCGCGCCGCCGATGGCGGCAATGAGGGGCAGATCGTCGTCTCGCTCAGCGGCCTGCTGAGGCCCGGCGACAGCTCGCCCGAGATCGCCAACATCGTCAAGGCCGTCCAGAAGCACGGTTCCGAGACGCTGAGGACCGATCACGCCGCGACCTTTGCAGCTTACGCCGGCGGCAGCGACTATTCGCCTGAGATCGTCGCGCTGGTCGAGGATTTCCAGAAGGAGCGCGGGCTGAAGGCCGACGGCGTTATCGGTCAGGCGACGGTGCGCGCCATGACCGGCGGCGACACAAATGCCTCCAAGATCGACAAGCTCGAAGTTGCCATGGAACAGGCGCGCTGGCTGCCGGAAGATCTCGGTTCGCGTTACGTCATGATCAATCAGCCGGCCTACATGGCCTACTATCACGATGACGGCAAGGAACAGCTGTCGATGCGTGTCGTCGTCGGCGGCAAGAACAATCAGACCTATTTCTTCAACGACGAGATCGAGACGGTGGAGTTCAACCCGTTCTGGGGCGTGCCGCAGTCGATCATTATCAACGAGATGCTGCCGAAGCTGCGCTCGGATCCAAACTATCTCGATCAGCTCGGCTACGAGGTCGAAGTGAACGGCCACGCTGTCGCCTCGTCCAGCGTCGACTGGTACGGCTCGACCGACAATGTTTCGGTCCGCCAGCCGCCAAGCAGCGACAATGCCCTCGGCGAACTCAAGATCCTGTTCCCGAACAGCCATGCGATCTACATGCACGACACGCCGTCGAAGAGCTTCTTCAAGCGCGACATGCGGGCTCTCAGCCACGGCTGTGTGCGCCTTTCCAATCCGCGCGCAATGGCTGCCGCCGTGCTCGGCACGACGGTCGACGACGTTGCCAAGCAGATCGCCAACGGGCAGAATCATGCGGTGAAGGTGCCGCAGAAGATCCCGGTCTACGTGTCCTACTTCACCGCCTGGCCGAACAAGGACGGCGTCGTGGAATATTTTGACGACGTGTACGGCCGTGATGCCTATGTCAAAAAGGCCTTCGACGCGACGACGAAGGCGCGCGGCGCGCAAATCTGACGTAGGCTTTATTGGGTTATCGAATGGGCGGTCTCCGGGCCGCCCGTTTTGTTTTGGGGCGGTCTTTTGGAAAGGGCTGTGCCGCGTGGCCCCCTCATCCGTAATCGCTTCAGCCAGATTTATTAGTCTTACACCGCGACCTTCTGCGCATGCTCCCGCAATAACCGCTCCACCAGCTCCGGCGTCAGCTCATCGTAATGCGTGATGATCACATCCGGATCGAGGCTTGAAACCGGCACATCCGAATAACCGAAAGGCACGGCGATCGAAGGCACGGCAGCGTTCTTCGCCACGGCGATGTCGTTGATGCTGTCGCCGATCATCACTGTGCGGGCGATGTCGCCGCCGGCGCGGTCGATGGTGCCGGTGAGATGGCGGGCGTCGGGTTTGCGATATTCGAAAGTATCGCCACCGGTGATGGCGTCAAAGTAGCTGACAAGGTCGAGCTTGTCGAGCAGGCCGAACGCCAGGCTTTCCAACTTGTTGGTGCAGACGGCGAGGCGGTAGCCGTCGGCTTTCAGCCGGTCCATCGCGGCGACCAGACCGGGATAGGGTGCGGTGTGGCCGGGCATGTTGCCGGCATAATGGGCGACGAAGCGTTCGAGCAGCTGCGGGACGGCGGCGCTTTCGAGCGAATGGCCGCGCAACCGGCAGGCACGCTCGATCATCACGCGCGCGCCCTGGCCGACGAGATGGGTGAGATCGTCATAGCTGACCGGTTCGAGGCCAAGGGCTGCGATCGTATGGTTCAGGCTTTCGACCAGGTCTGCATGGGTATCGAGAAGAGTACCGTCGAGATCGAAGACGATGAGCGCCGGGTGCATGGGGGCAGGGGTCAAGGGCTTGCCTCTTTGAGCGATGGGTCCTCCGGGCAAGCGACGGGTCGCGCCTCGGACGAGGGATCGTTCCTGAGGTAGGCGATCGCGCGGAGGAAAGCAACTTCCTGTGATGGCCGGGGCGGCCGCAGGCATTTGTTTCGGCTTTTCATTTTCCGTGATGATTTTGACTTTCGTTTGCCAGGCCAGCCGTGTAAACAGCACATCCAACGCAATAAATCGGAGCTGGCGGCGCATGGATGCCCGCGAAATGAAGATCAAGGCCGCCGAGGCCGCACTCGCCCATGTCGAAGACGGAATGCGTCTCGGGATCGGGACGGGCAGCACGGCGGAAGAATTCGTCCGGCTGCTGGCCGAAAAAGTTGCGAGCGGCTTTAGGGTCGAAGGCGTTCCGACATCCGAAAGAACGGCGCGGCTCTGCGTCGAGCTCGGTGTCCCGCTGAAGTCGCTCGACGAGCTGCCGGCGCTCGATCTGACGGTGGACGGCGCCGACGAGGTTGATCCGGCGCTCAGATTGATCAAGGGCGGCGGCGGCGCGCTGCTGCGCGAAAAGATCGTTGCCGCCGCTTCGGAGCGGATGATCGTCATCGCCGACGAGAGCAAGCTGGTCGATACGCTTGGCGCCTACGCGCTGCCGATTGAGGTCAACCCGTTCGGTCTGGTCTCGACACGGATGGCGATCGAAAAAGTCGCGGCCCGGCTCGGCCTTTCCGGCGAACTCAGCCTGCGCCAGTCGGGTGACGGAGAGTTTACCACGGATGGCGGCCATCACATTATCGATGCATCTTTTGGCCGCATTCCTGATGCAGAGGCGCTTTCGAGCGAGCTGAATTCCATACCCGGCGTCGTCGAACACGGGCTCTTTATCAATATGGCGGCACTTGCGATCATTGCCGGTCCTGCAGGTGCACGCACGCTGCAGGCAAACAGATAACAGGAGCATACACTCATGATGAACATTGCAGGTCTTGGCCGTCTCGCCGCTGCGACCCTCGTTCTTTCCGGGCTTGCCTTCGGCTCCGCCGTCAAGGCGCAGGAAGTCTCCGAGGAACAGCTGAAGGCGTCTCGCGCCGCGATCGACGCCATCGGCGCCACTGCCCAGTTCGACAACATCCTGCCCGGTCTGGCCGAGCGCCTGAAGGCCGGCCTGATTCAGGATTCGCCGAACTATCAGGACATCATTTCCTCCACGGTCGACGAGCAGGCGCTGAAGCTGGCGCCGCGCCGCGGTGATCTCGAAAAGGAGGCGGCACTCACCTATGCCAAGACCTTTACGATCGACGAGCTGAAGGCGATTGCCGATTTCTATAATTCCGACGTCGGCAAGAAGCTGCTGCGCGATGGCCCGGTCGCCTCCCGCGAAACGGCCAAGGCTGCCGACATCTGGGCGCAGGGAATTTCGCGCGACTTGGAAAAGCAGAGCAATGCAGAGCTTTCCAAGGTTATCAAGGCACCGCCGCCGGCAACCGACAGTCCGGTCGCTCCGGCACCAGCCGCCCAGCAGTAACGACTGCTGGCCAGAATTCGCGAAAGCCCGGCATCGCCCGGGCTTTTTTGTTATGATGCATCGGAGCATGATGCCGAAAGTGTGAGCGGTTTCCGGACGACATCATGCTCTTTGGCCCATCGGGCCTAAAATCATCTAGAGCCGGTGGCGAAGGTTGGCGAGGCAGACATGTCCGATCGTTACGAGGCTGTGCGCGTACGAATATCAGGCAGGGTCCAAGGTGTGGGTTTTCGCATGTGGACGCGGGATGAGGCGCTGCGGCTCGGGCTGACCGGCTGGGTGCGCAACGAAGCGGACGGATCCGTCGCCGCCTTGATCGCCGGGCCGGACAATGCGATCTCAACGATAATCGAGCGTTTGAGGCGCGGGCCTGCAGGGGCATGGGTTTCTGGCGTGGAGACGGAAGCGATCCGGCTTGATGAGATGCCGACGGATTTCCGCATCACAGGCTGATAGCGGCAATCCACCAAGGGCGGCCATCGCAGATGGATGTGACGCTCAGCCCCAATCCTTCGAGCTCTTGGCCAATTGCCATGCTCCTGTCTCGTCCGGCTCAACGCGCTTGTTGCCGCGGTAGAAAATCGGCAGTCCGGTTTTCTTGTCCATCGCAAAGCGGCTCGGTGTGAATTTCTCGTCTTCGTGGCCCTCGATGGCGAGATTCAGCGCCTCCTTGAATTTGCCGGCCTTGCACAGCTTGGCGAACTGAGTTTGATCCATCTTTTGCTCCGGCATCCTTTTGCATCTCAAGCATTGCCTGCCAGCCTCAGCTGGCTCGGTCAACCGTAAAACGGTGACCGGGTCAACCGTAAACGGTGACCGGTTCAGACCATGATTCGGCAATGGAGAGTCGGAAGACGCAGGAGCGGGGCTTTTGTTTTCATGAGGATCGCCCCTATATCAGGAACGTCCTTTCCTGCGATTCCCTTCCGGAGTTCCTCATGTCTTCCTACGACTACGACCTCTTCGTCATCGGCGGCGGTTCCGGGGGCGTGCGCACCGCCCGCGTTGCCGCCTCGCTCGGCAAGAGAGTGGCGATCGCCGAGGAATATCGCTATGGCGGCACATGCGTCATCCGCGGCTGCGTTCCGAAGAAGCTCTTCGTCTATGCCTCGCAGTTTCACGAGCATTTCGAGGATGCGGAGGGCTTCGGCTGGACGGTCGGCGAAAGCAGCTTCAACTGGAAGAAGCTGGTGGCGGCAAAGGATGCCGAGATTGCGCGGCTGGAAGGGCTCTACAAGAAGGGGCTCGCCGGCGCCAATGCCGAAATCCTGGAAACGCGGGCCGAACTGGTCGATGCTCATACGGTCAGGCTTGCGAAAACAGGGCAGACGGTGACCGCAAAAACGATCGTCATCGCCACCGGTGGAAGGCCGAATCCGCATGTCGCACTTCCCGGTCACGAGTTCTGCATTTCCTCCAACGAGGCCTTTCATCTCGAGGAGCTGCCGAAATCAATCGTAATCGCCGGCGGCGGTTATATCGCCGTCGAGTTCGCCAATATTTTCCATGGTCTCGGCGTCGAGACGACGCTGATCTATCGCGGCGCCGAAATCCTGTCGCGTTTCGACGAGGATCTGCGGCGCGGACTGCACGAGGCGATGGTCGCCAAGGGCATACGCATTCTCTGCCACGACACGCTGCAGAAGGTCTCCAAAGGCGAGGGCGGGCTCACTCTGGAGACGATGAATAATGGCACGCTGCAGGCAGGCGTTGTCCTGCTGGCGCTCGGGCGCGATCCCAACACCGAGGGGCTCGGTCTGGAGGCGGCCGGCGTCGCTGTCGACGAGCGTGGCGCCATCATCGTTGATGACTATTCCCGTACCAATGTCGAAAACATCTATGCCCTCGGCGATGTCACCAACAGGGTACAGCTGACGCCGGTGGCAATCCATGAGGCGATGTGCTTCATCGAAACCGAGTACAAGAACAATCCGACGCGGCCGGACTACGAGTTGATCCCGACCGCTGTCTTCTCGCAGCCGGAGATCGGCACCGTCGGCCTTGCGGAAGAGGAGGCGGGCAAGCGTTACGGCGAACTCGAGGTTTATCGCGCTCAGTTCCGGCCGCTGAAGGCCACGCTTTCGGGTCGGGCCGAGCGGATGATCATGAAGCTGATCGTCGATGCGGCGAGCCGGAAGGTGGTCGGTGCCCACATCCTCGGCCATGATGCCGGGGAGATGGCGCAGCTGCTCGGCATCACGCTGAAGGCCGGCTGCACCAAGGATGATTTCGACCAGACGATGGCGCTTCACCCGACGGCGGCCGAGGAGCTCGTCACCATGTATGCACCGAGCTACCGCATTCGCGAGGGAAAGCGCGTCTAACTTCAGCTGGTGATCCGTGGCGCGCGGATGACCTTGAGGAAAAGCGCCTTCATCGCATCGGTGATACCTTCGGTCGGCGACACCTCGAAATAGAAACCGGGCGAAGCGCATGCTTGCATTTTCGTCGGGATCTCGCCCTGGAAGGGCTTAATCCAGGTATTGTACCAACTGTTGCTCGGCAACGGCAGATAGGTGGTATAGAGCACGGCGATCTTGACGCCGCGATCCTTCAAGGGTTTGCAAAAAGAGGTGTCGATCGGCTCCTGACAGCGGCCACCGGTCGTCTTCTTGGTGCATGTGGACGGCTTGTAGCTGTCGCCGACGCCATCGGATACGAAGAACAGGATTTTTTCGGCGCTGATATTCGACGTGCCGTCACCGGCCTGGTCGATGATGGTGTTCATCTGCGTCATGGCGCTGTCAAAGTTGGTGATCTGGTCGTTATTGTAGTTCTGATAGGGAATGGTCATCAGATCGACCGCGTCGGTATAGTTCTTCACCTTTGTCAGGTCGGAGGTAAGGCCGGAGATCGTCGTCAGCTTCGCGTCCTCGGCCTTGGTGCCGAAGGTGTAGACGCCCATACGGAACTGGTCGCTGCTGACGCGCTCGGTCTTGGCCGTGTCGGTCAGCGCTTGGGTCGCCTGGCGCACCACGTCGATGCGCATGGCGACACCGAGGCTTTTGGCTATGGTGTAGTTGTTGATGGTCTTGTCCATCTGGTGGCAGGCAAAGGCGCAGCCTGCCTTGGCCTCCAGCTTGGAAACGTCGTCCGGGGTCGCGCCGACGCCCATGGACGGCGTATTGTCGAGCAGAATATAGAAATCCATGAAGGCGGCGGTCTGGTATTCGGCAGTCGCCGTGCCGGAAATGGTGATCGAGTCCCGGCCAAGAATCTGCATGAAGGTCGTTGGCACCGTCGCAGTGAATGAAACCTGCGAATTCAGCTTGTTGGCGGTCTTGGTGACGTCGATGCCGAGATCGACCTGGACCTCGGCCAGTTCCCCTGACATCTGCGACATGAAGATGTTGCGCGCGTCGGTCTTGCCGAGCGAGACCGTGCCGTTACTGTTCATCGCCATCGCTGCTGCGACCGCGCCGGATTTTTCGGCGATCGAACCGACGGCGGCGGCATCGGCAGCGGCATAAAGCTGGGTTCTCAGGCTCAGCGCATGGGCGAAATCCACCGCCATGCCTGCCGTCCCGAGAAGCGGCACCATCAGCAATGCCGTCATGATGCCGAAATTGCCCGAGCGGTCCGATATGAAACCGGACGGAAGGATCGCCATGCCATGTCCCCGATGTGAAACTCCTTTCGGTTCTACCTGCAAAGTCTAAAATATGGGGAAAGCGACATGGTATATGCCGGTTTAACCGGGAAATGGCCGACTGCGGCGGCCAGACGAGACGCTTTGGGCGATTGATCTTTGCAAGCCGGATCTAAAGGTCTATAAGCCGCCGGATTATCAAGGGTAGGCCGCATTCCAGGAACTGGGGCGAGAACAGGTGAGTGAGATGGCAGAGAATTGGACCCCGAGCAGCTGGCGGCAGAAACCGATCCTGCAGGTTCCCGAATATCCGGATGCAGCCGCTTTGGCGGCAACGGAGGCCACGCTCGCCAGCTATCCGCCGCTCGTTTTTGCCGGCGAGGCGCGCCGCCTGAAGAAGCATCTCGCCAGTGTCGCCGCAGGCGACGGCTTCCTGCTGCAGGGCGGCGACTGTGCCGAAAGCTTCGCCGAACACGGCGCCGACAATATCCGCGACTTTTTCCGCGCTTTCTTGCAGATGGCTGTTGTCCTGACCTTCGGCGCACAGTTGCCGGTCGTCAAGGTCGGCCGCATCGCCGGCCAGTTCGCCAAGCCGCGTTCGTCGAATGTCGAGAAGCAGGGCGACGTGACGCTGCCGGCCTATCGCGGTGACATAATCAACGGCATCGAGTTCACCGAGGAGTCGCGCATTCCGAACCCGGAACGGCAGGCCATGGCTTACCGCCAGTCGGCCGCGACTCTGAACCTTCTGCGCGCCTTCGCGATGGGCGGTTACGCTAACCTCGAAAACGTGCATCAGTGGATGCTCGGTTTCGTCAAGGACAGCCCGCAGGGTGAGCGTTACCGCAAGCTTGCAGCCCGCATCAGCGAAACCATGGATTTCATGAAGGCGATCGGCATCACCTCGGAAAACCACCCGAGCCTGCGCGAGACCGATTTCTTCACCAGCCATGAGGCGCTGCTGCTCGGCTACGAGGAGGCGCTGACCCGCGTCGACTCCACCTCGGGCGACTGGTACGCCACATCAGGCCACATGATCTGGATCGGCGACCGCACGCGTCAGGCCGACCATGCGCATATCGAATATTGCCGCGGCATCAAGAACCCGATCGGGCTTAAATGCGGCCCCTCGCTGCAGGCCGATGATCTGCTGCAGCTGATCGATATCTTGAATCCGGCTAATGAAGCCGGGCGGCTGACGCTGATCTGCCGTTTCGGCCATGAGAAGGTCGCCGAAAACCTGCCGCGCCTCATCCGCGCCGTCGAGCGCGAAGGGCGCAAGGTGGTCTGGTCCTGCGACCCGATGCACGGCAACACGATCACGCTCAACAACTACAAGACTCGTCCCTTCGAGCGGATTCTTTCGGAAGTCGAAAGCTTCTTCCAGATCCACCGCGCCGAAGGCACGCATCCGGGCGGCATCCATGTCGAGATGACCGGCAAGGACGTGACGGAATGCACTGGTGGTGCGCGCGCCGTCACCGCCGACGACCTGCAGGATCGATACCACACCCATTGCGATCCGCGCCTCAACTCCGACCAGGCGCTCGAACTGGCCTTCCTGCTTGCCGAGCGCATGAAGGGCGGCCGCGACGAGAAGCGCATGGTCGCCAACGGCTGAGACAGCCGAAAGGAATGACAAAAACCCGGCGTGATGCCGGGTTTTTTATTGTCTTCAGATGCTGGCCTGAACGCTGTGCAGATTGGCGTAAACGCCGCCTTGCGCCATCAGATCGTCATGCGTCCCCTGTTCGACGATGCCGTCGCCCGTCAGGACCAGGATGCGGTCGGCATGGCGGACGGTCGAGAGGCGATGGGCGATGACCAGGGTGGTTCGGCCGTTCGCCAAGCTCAGCAGCGCCTGCTGCACCGCCCGTTCGCTTTCATTGTCGAGCGCGCTGGTCGCCTCGTCGAAGATCAGAATCTCAGGATTCTTGAGGAAGGCGCGGGCGATGGTGATGCGCTGGCGCTGGCCGCCGGAGAGCTTGACGCCGCGCTGGCCGATATCGGTATCATAGCCCTGGGGCAGGGCGATGATGAAGTCGTGCGCATTGGCGGCCCGGGCCGCCGCTTCCAGCTCGGCATCGCTGGCGTCGGGCCTGCCGTAGCGCAGGTTTTCCGCAACCGAGCCGGCAAAGAGGTAGACATCCTGCTGCACTACCCCGACATGGCGCCGGAGCGAGGCCAGTGTTACATCTCTTACATCGGTGCCGTCGATCCGGATCGTCCCGGCCGCGACATCGTAGAAGCGCGGGATGAGGGCGCAGAGCGTGCTCTTGCCGACGCCGGAAGGGCCGACCAAAGCGACGAACTCTCCGGGGGCGATGGTCAGCGACAGCCGGTCCAGTACACGCGGGCCATCGGCCTCGTAGCCGAAGGAGACGTCGGAGAAACTGATCTCGCCCCTTGGTGCCGGCATCGGCCGGGCGGCCGGCCGGTCGGTGATATCAGGGGCAATTTCCAGGATTTCCATGGCCCTGATGAAACCGGTATAGCCCTCCTGCCAGAGCCGCACGAAATTGGCGAGTCGCTGCACCGGATCGACCAGCACGGCGACGCAAAGCAGGAAGGTCAGCATGTCCGGAACGGTGAGATCCGCCGACAGGATACACAATCCCCCGACGATGATCACCAATATCGTCACGAGCTGGGCGAAGGTTTCCGTGCCGACCGAAAACCAGGCCTCGCTGCGGTAGCCTTCGGCGCGGCTTTGCAGGAAGCGCTGGTTCTGTACGTCGAAGCGCTGCCTTTCCAGTGCCTCGTTGGCGAATGACTGGACGACACGAATGCCTGCCAGAGCGTCCTCGACCCGCTCGTTGACGGCAGCGATCTGCCGCTTGCTGGCTTCGAGCGCGCTGTTCATGCGCCGGTTGAAATAAAGGGCATAAGTCACTGCCACAGGGGTCAGCAGCAGGATAAGGCCGGCCAATGGCGGATCGATGAAGAACAGCACCAGCATGGCGCCGCCATATTTCAGCACGGCGATGGAGAGATCCTCGGGGCCGTGGTGAAAGAGCTCTCCCAGCCAAAGGGAGTCGTTGGTGATGCGGCTCATCAGCTGGCCGGTGCGCTGGCGGTCGTAGAAACTGAAGGAGAGTTTCTGGCAGTGCTCGAAGAGCTCCCGCCGGACCGTCGCCTCGATGCGGGCGCCCATGACGTGGCCGCGATAATCGACGAAGAAGATCGCGGCGATCTGGACCGCCAGAACGGCCAGCATGACGCCGCCCATCACCAGGATCTGGGTGAAGGCCTGCGGCGCATCGGGCAGGGCCAGAAGCCGGCTGGTGACGATATTGGCGCAGAGCGGAAGGGCCACCGCCGCGCCTGCGACGAGGATGGCGCAAAGCAGATCCGCCAGGAGCAGAGGCAGATGCGGGCGGTAGTAGGATAGAAATTTTCGCATGCGCAACCAGCGCCGGCTGCGGTCGGCGGCGGGGTCGTTGAGGAGGAGTTTGAGGAAGGCGTTATGTCGTCGCGAGCTTTTCCTCGCGCGGGAGAACGGAAAATTCATGAGGCAGAATGTCCTTGTGGGCGATCTTTCCTTTCTGTTTGGACAGGGTCGCTCTCATGTCAGTCTCCCAGGCTTGAATGGTTGAGCCCTCAGTATCACCGAGAACCGGCATCAATTCAACGCGGGGACGGTTAGGAGGTCGGCGGGTGTTGTCGATGGGTAACACCAGAGGGTTGTCCCGGGACGCCAGCGAGCTTCAAGATTTCTGATCTTTCATTGAACGGAATGGATTTGACGCAGGATCCGAAGGGCGGCAACGTTCTGAAAAATGGAGGAGTGGTCATGACCGAACGGCATACAGGCGGCTGCCTTTGCGGCGCCGTGCGATATTCGATTATGGGCAAGCTCGGCCCCGTCGTCGGCTGCCACTGCTCGCAATGCCGCCGGCAGACGGGGTTCTACTATGCCGCGGTCAACGTGCCGCGCACGGCTCTTTCGGTCGAAGACGCCGATACGGTGCGGTGGTATCGGTCGAGCGGCGAAGCGCAGCGCGGCTTCTGTTCGAATTGCGGCTCGGCGCTGTTCTGGCAGGGAGACGAAGCGGTGGAGGTTTCGGTCCTGGCCGGAAGCTTCGACGAACCGAGCGGCCTTGTCTTCAGTCACCACATCTACTGCGCCGACAAGGGCGATTTCTATGAGATATCAGACGGACTGCCGCAATATGACAGGTATCCCGTCTAGGCTCAGGACCTATTCATTCCGGCCGCTCGACTGATACGTCCACACCTTCTTGTCAGCCATCCGCATCCCAGCCGCTATCGTCTGGCTGAACGAGCCCTGAACCTGAACCTTGCCCAGGTGCTTGGGCCAGAATTCCTGGTGGACTTCGGCGGCTTCGTCTTCGAGGTTTGTCGGGCCGACCACGGTGACGGTCCGCGCGCCGCTCTGCAACACCGCCCGACTGGGCACGTTCAACCCGATCCCGGCAATCTCGCCGAGCCGGGTTTCGGAGCAAGCAAACACCATATGTCCGATACCCGACCAGTAGATCGCCCCGGAGCACATGGCGCATGGCTCGGTGCTGGTGTAGAGCGTGCAGTCCGCGAGAAATGCCGGATCGTAGTGCTTCGCCGCTAGTTTAACCAGGTTCATCTCGGCGTGGTTTGTCATATCGTGGCCGGTGAAGACGCTGTTTTCGGCGCGCAGGATGACATCGCCGTCCCTTACCAGTACCGAGCCAAACGGTTCGTCGCCGTTTGCCATCGCGGATTTCGAGAGCGCAATCGCCTCGCGTAAAAACGGCTCGTGGTTTTCCATCAGAGTCCCCAAAAAGCTAGAGTGGGATGATCTTCCCCCGGATCAGATGGATTTCCAAGGGCTGCAAGCGTCCTTCTTGCTTTTTAATCAATGAGTGCCGAGCTTAGCTTCTCGCAGCAAGAGCGGCGGTCAGGCGAGCGACATCCTCGCGCAGCGCCTTCAACTCGGTCAGTACGCTCATGTCGATCTTCTGGTGTAGCGAAAGTACTTCGAGCTCGGACTTCAGATTGACTTCATAATCCTTGGCGGCCTCGAAGCGGTCGCGTTCGGCCTGGCGGTTTTGCGACATCATGATGATCGGCGCCTGGATGGCTGCGAGCATCGAAAGGATCAGATTGAGGAAAACGAAGGGGTAGGGGTCAAAGGCACCGCTTGCGAGAACGACGGTGTTGATCACGGTCCAGACGGCGAGGAAGGCGAGGAAAGCAATGATGAAGGACCAGGAGCCGCCGACACGAGCGATGCCGTCGGCGACACGCTCGCCGAACGAAGCTTCGGCGGAGAAGGCGGCATTGACGTCGGTCGAGATGATCTTGCGCTCATGCGTTTTCGCCAGCACGTGTTTTTCGACAGCGCCGAGTTCATCGGCCGGCTTGCCGAAATGATGGTGCACGAAGTTCGAAAGATTATTCATGGCCTTTTTCCGATGCCCGTTATCGATGCAGTGGATTTCGGCGCCAGTATTCTGCTCCGCCAGGAAATTGCAATGCGGATCGTTGCCGCAAGGTTTTGATGCAGCCGTTCACAAAAATTTCGTCGACGCGATGCAACGCTTTGACAGCGAACGTGTTGCGGTAACGGAAGGCGCAGGCTAAATAAATGACATGACACAGGAAAACGCTCTTTCTGGAATCTTCCGCATCGCCATCGGCCAGCTCAACCCAACGGTCGGTGATGTGGCCGGCAATCTTGCCAAGGCGCGCGAGGCCCGCGCCGATGCTGCCCGGGAGGGTGCGCATCTGCTCGTCCTGACCGAGCTGTTTATCTCCGGCTATCCGCCGGAGGACCTGGTGCTGAAGCCGGCCTTCATCCGCGCTTGCTGGAAGGCAGTTGAGAGCCTGGCCGCCGATACCGCCGACGGCGGACCTGGGGTCGTCATTGGTTTTCCCCGGCAGGACGAGACCGGGCGCTATAACTCCGTCGCTGTGCTCGACGGTGGCAAGGTCGTCGCGGTGCGTGACAAGGTCGATCTGCCAAATTACGGCGAGTTCGATGAGAAGCGCGTCTTCCATCAGGGTGCCATGCCGGGGCCGGTCAATTTCCGCGGAGTGCGCCTGGGCATTCCGATCTGCGAGGATATCTGGGGTGAGCTCGGCGTCTGCGAGACGCTGGCTGAAAGCGGCGCGGAAATCCTGCTGTCGCCGAATGGTTCTCCCTACTACCGCGGCAAGGTCGATATCCGTCATCAGGTGGTGCTGAAGCAGGTGATCGAGACCGGTCTGCCGCTGATATATGCCGCCCAACTCGGCGGCCAGGACGAGCTCGTCTTCGACGGCGCGAGTTTCGCCTTCAATGCCGACAGGTCGCTTGCTTTCCAGATGAGCGAGTTCGAGACGGCGCTTGCGGTGACGACGTGGAAGCGCGGCGAAAGCGGCTGGCACTGCGCCGAAGGGCCGATGGCGCGTATCCCCGAGGATGAGGAGGCCGATTACCGCGCCTGCCTGCTCGGCTTTCGCGATTACGTCAACAAGAACGGCTTCAAGACCGTCGTGCTCGGCCTTTCCGGCGGCATCGACTCGGCGATCTGCGCGGCCATCGCCGTCGATGCGCTCGGCGAGGAGCGGGTGCGCACCGTCATGCTGCCCTACCGCTATACATCGGAGGATTCGCTGAAGGACGCGGCCGATTGCGCCAAGGCGCTGGGCTGCCGCTACGACATCGTGCCGATCGAGCAGCCGGTGACGGGTTTCAGCAGTGCGCTTTCCGATCTCTTCGAGGGCACTGAGAGCGGCATCACCGAGGAGAACCTGCAGAGCCGCGCGCGCGGCGTCATCCTGATGGCGATCTCCAACAAGTTCGGCGCGATGGTGGTGACGACGGGCAACAAATCGGAAATGTCGGTCGGTTACGCCACGCTCTATGGCGACATGAACGGCGGCTTCAACCCGATCAAGGACCTCTACAAGATGCAGGTCTATGCGCTGGCCCGCTGGCGCAACGAGAATGTGCCGCCGAGTGCGCTGGGGCCATCGGGCGAGGTGATCCCGCAGAACATCATCGACAAGGCGCCGTCCGCCGAGCTGCGTCCCGATCAGAATGACCAGGATTCGCTGCCGCCCTATCCTGTTCTCGACGATATCCTCGAATGCCTGGTCGAGAAGGAGATGGCGGTCGAAGAGATCGTCGCACGCGGCCATGATGTGGCGATCGTTCACCGCGTCGAGCACCTGCTCTATCTGGCCGAATACAAGCGTCGGCAGTCGGCGCCGGGCGTGAAGATCACCAAGAAGAATTTCGGCCGCGACCGGCGTTATCCCATCACCAACCGGTTCCGTGATCGCTGAAGCGATCGAGACCGTTACCCAATCGAGATCGTTAGGATGATCGGGATCGCTAGCACGATCGAGAGGTCAGGAGGAGCATTGATGCGCAGCTCGGTCGAGATCTACAATGTCAGGACGGGCAGGGCGCGTGAGGTGTGGCAGACAGATCGGCTGGTGGAAGCGCCGAATTATGCTCCCGACGGCTCCTATCTGCTGCTGAACGGTGACGGGCTGCTCTTCCGGCTGCCGCTCGATGACGGCGAGGTTGTTCAGGTCGATACCGGCTTTGCCGTCAACTGCAATAATGATCACGGCATTTCGCCCGACGGGACCGAGATCGTCATTTCCGACAAGAGCGAGTTCGGCAAGTCAGCGATCTATATCCTGCCGATCGACGGCGGAACTCCGCGGCTCGTCACCCGGAACCAGCCATCCTACTGGCATGGCTGGTCGCCTGATGGCCGCCAGCTCGCCTATTGCGGCATCCGCGACGATCTCTTCGACATCTATACGATCTCCGTCGACGGCGGCGCCGAAACGCGGCTGACGCATGGCGAGGGCCGCAATGATGGGCCGGATTATTCCGCCGACGGGCAATGGATCTATTTCAACTCCAGCCGCACCGGCCTGATGCAGATCTGGCGCATCCATCCCGATGGCACCGGCCTCGAACAGGTGACCTCGGACAATTACGGCAACTGGTTCGCGCATCCATCGCCCAAGAACGACAAGGTGCTGATCCTGTCCTACGACCCCAGCGTTTTCGACCATCCGCGTGATCTCGATGTGCGGCTGCGGCTGATGGACATGGACGGCGGCAATCTGAAGACACTGTTCGAGCTTTTCGGCGGGCAGGGCACGATCAACGTGCCCTGCTGGTCTCCTGACGGCGAAGAATTCGCCTATGTCAGATACTTCCCGGCCGGTTAAGCTGCGGCCGCCGCCTTGCGCCGTTCGCGGGCGGAAACGGCGAGGTCTTCCAGCACGGCGACCGACATATCCCAATCGATGCAGCCGTCGGTGATGGACTGGCCGTAGACGAGCGGCTTGCCGGGGACGAGATCCTGGCGGCCGGCGACGAGGTTGCTCTCGATCATCATGCCTTTGATGTGGCGATTGCCTGCGGTGATCTGTGCGGCGACGTCCTTGACCACATGCGGCTGGTTCATCGGGTCCTTGTTGCTGTTGGCATGGCTGGCATCGATAAGGATGCGCGGGAGAACACCGAGCTTGACGGCTTCGCCGACGACAGCTTGAACATCGGCCGCTTCATAGTTCGGCCGCCTGCCGCCGCGCAGGATGATGTGGCAGTCCTCGTTGCCCTTTGTTGAGGCAATGGCAGCCTGCCCGTCCTTGGTGACGGCGGGGAAGTGATGCGGCTGCGAGGCGGCGAGGATGGCATCGAGCGCGACGCGTGCGCCGCCATCCGTGCCGTTCTTGAAGCCGATCGGGCAGGAGAGGCCGGAGGCGAGCTGGCGATGGATCTGGCTTTCGGTCGTGCGGGCGCCGATCGCCCCCCAGCTGACGAGGTCGGTAATGTATTGCGGCGTGATCGTCTCGAGGAATTCGACACCGGCGGGCAGGCCCATCGCATTGATGTCGAGCAGCAGGCGCCGGGCAATCCGAAGCCCTTCCTCGATGCGGTAGCTGCCATCGAGATGCGGGTCGTTCATCAGACCCTTCCAGCCGACCGTGGTGCGGGGCTTTTCGAAATAGACGCGCATGACGATTTCGAGATCACCGGAGAAGCGCTGCCTCTGTCGCACCAACCGCTCGGCATATTCGCGGGCGGCGGCAGGATCGTGGATAGAGCAGGGGCCGATGACGACGATCAGGCGGTCGTCCTTTCCCTCCAGAATCTTATGGATCGCATTGCGGTTACTGGTCACCGTCTCGCTGACGTCAGCGGTTCGGGGAATTTCCGCGAGGATATCGGCGGGTTTGGTCAGTGGGGTGATTTCGAGGATACGCAGATCGTCGATGGTATCGGACACGGTGTGGCTCCTGTTTGGTCATACCGTGCGGAAACAAAAAAGCCGCCAGGTAGACTAGCGGCTGTTCGGGTTGTCGTCGCGTCGACTTCAGTTACGCATGGACCCGCATCCGCTGGGAGCAGCGGTACCAATAAAATCGCGAGGCGTAGACGGAAGTGATCGACATGCGGCGTGTTTAGCGTGGCGGCCTCCCGTTGTCACGCAGAATCTGGCGGCCTGAAAGAGGGCTCCGGCGTGCAGCAATCCGTCTTCTGGCGGCAAGTTTCTTCAATGCATTTGCAAGCGTGGTCGTGACCAGCTGCTGGCTGTGCACTGGCCCGTCAGCGGGCAAATCGCTGTGCTGCCGGCGCTTGCCCGCGAAGTGCTTTCCTGAAATAGATGCTTCGTCAGGTGCCCGCTTTCGCGCGGGAGAATCGGGAATCCGGTGGAAGACCGGAACGTGCCCAACGCTGTAAGGCCGACGCCTGCCGCTTCATCATGCCACTGGCTTTTGCCGGGAAGGCTGCGGCAGACGGATGACGCCGAGTCAGAAGACCGGCCTGGCAAGATAGACCCAACCCGCGCGGACGGCGGGCGGTTGCGTTGTTGGGGATTTGACGATGCGACCCTTTGATGAGGATGCCATGTCGGCGGCATCCGGTTTTTCTCTGGCCGAACGCGAGGCCGTGTATCACGCGATCATGACGCGACGCGACGTGCGCAGCCAGTTCCTGCCCGATCCCTTGCCGGACGATGTCGTGGCGCGGCTCTTGACGGCCGCCCATCACGCCCCCTCCGTCGGCTTCATGCAGCCGTGGAACTTCATCCTGGTGAAGAGCGAAGCCGTGCGGGCGCGCATCCGGGACGCTTTTGCACAGGCCAACGAAGAGGCGGCACTGATGTTTGACGGCGAGCGGCGGCAGGCGTACCGCTCTCTCAAGCTCGAAGGCATCGTCGAGGCGCCGCTCGGCATATGCGTTACCTGCGATCCCACGCGCAGCGGCAGCGTCGTGCTGGGCCGCACGCACAATCCGCGGATGGATAGCTATTCGACGGTGTGCGCCATCCAGAACCTCTGGCTTGCGGCGCGCGCCGAAGGAATCGGCATCGGCTGGGTCAGCATCTTTCGCGAAGGCGAGCTGAAAACCATTCTCGGCATACCCGATCATATAGAGGTGGTCGCCTGGCTCTGCGCAGGCTTCGTTGACCGGCTGTATGACGAGCCGGAGCTTTCCGTCAAAGGCTGGCGCCAGCGCCTACCGCTCGAGGAGCTCGTCTTCCACGATGGCTGGGGACGGAGCGAGCCGTAGCGGTCACTGCTGTTGCGGCTGCGGGCCAGGTGTTGCCGGGTTGGCAAGATCGATCGAACCCTGGTCGCCTGCGAGGAATTGCGGGCCAACCTGCCGGACCTTGTTTTGCGCAGGGTCATAGGGACGCTCCGGGACTGACGGCCGGGGTGCCGTTGGCGCAGCCGCGGTATCTTTCGCCGGCGGATTGGTGCGGATCGTCGTGATCGAGCTCTGCTGCTGCGGTTCGCTCAGGGCCTGCTTGCCGCGCATCTCTTCGTAATAGGCGGCGAGATTGCAGGCGCAGGCATTTTTCTCGCCGGGCGCGCGGTTCTTATAGGCGAAGGCGTTCTGCATAGCGCTGTAGGGTGTGCCGGTTGCCACCGAAATCATGTTCGCGGCTTCCGTGCTCCTTACGTCGCGATAGAAAAGCTCGGTCTCGATGCCGGGGCACATCTTGGCGCAGGTCTCAGCATCGCGGCCGAAATCGACCGAAATGGCGTTCGAGCTGATCGGGAAGAAGCCGCCGTCGCAGCTGCGCACGCAGATGGTGCTGACCGGCGACATCATCTCGGCCCGCGGCAGGTCATAACGCGGATCGAACTCTTCACCGCCGCCGAGCGGAATGAAGGTATCGCCGCGCATCGCCTGTTCCTCGATGCTCGGGGCAGGATCGTTGGCGCTGCGATCGGACGGGGCGTAGAAATTCTCGCTGTTGCAGCCATTGCGCTCAAGAGCTGCCATCAGTTCGCGGCGCCCGCCGTCATCACCGCCCTGACTGCGCAGTTCGGCGCGACGATCCTGGAGATAGCGGATATTGTCGATCATCCGGGCTTCGGCCTGCGAGAGCTCGTCGCAATAATCGGCATTCTCGCCGCCGATCACCACCATGCTGCCCGAGGTGCAACCGTAGCTGCGCAGGTCGTTGCGGACCTTGCGCAGCTCGAGGTTCTGCTCGGCGATGGCACCAGCAAACTGGCGCGCTTCCAGACCATTGCCGTTGCCGATCGATCGCGGCAGGTCGGCGAGGCGACCGCGCAGGTCGTCGCAGATGGCGCTCGTCTGCGCGGCGACGGGCGTCGCGAAGGCAACGAGAAGCACAAAAGACAGGTTTCGGCGTTTCACGGCGTCGTCCCGGAATGAGCAAACGGTTGGTGGTCGATGCGACGTCACTTCGCCGCGCGTTTCCTCTTAGCGTGTTTCTCTTAATAAGCTCAGAGAAATTCTTAGCGTATTTTCGCGATCTTATCCAGCAGAGGCCGGCGATTCCACGCGTCGCGCCAGACGTCGCTCGCGGACAGATCCGGTCGCGGACTGTCAGATCTGCTTCGAGCGCGCCATTTCGGCGTGCATCCAGCTTGAGTCTCCCCATGTCGAGAGCCAGATCATCAAATCGGTGAGTGCGGCGATGACGGGCAGGAGCAGTGTGTGGCTCATTCCGCGTGCGGTCTGGTTTTTCTCGGCCTCCCTGAGATGAGCCAATTCTTCCTCTTGAATGGAGGCAATAAGGCCATGAAGCTCGGGGTCTCCGGCCGCCAGAAAGGCCAATTGACCCTCAAGGTGACGGTGAACAGTGCTTTCAACCGCCTCGGTACAGATCCAGACCATGTTACGTCCACCGAGGGCAGTCAGGAAACCCAGCAGGTAACCGCCGAGGCTCCAGAATGCCATGACGCGGCATGGCCTGGCCTTCCTGGACGGCATCGCGTCGCGAAACAGGCGGCAATGCTTGATCTCGTCATCTCGCATATCGCGGAGTGCAGGAACGATGTCGGGAAACAGCCTACGGGCCATCCAGATCTGTGCGCCATAAATGCGTATTGCGCCGAATTCGCCAGCATGATTGACCTTGAGAATACGACGTACGGTTACGGTTCGATCGCGCTTACCGGCGTTGCTCAACGGATTGTCCATGATCCACGCTGCCCCATAGTTCCCCCCTCGGCAATAGGCACCACTGCCGCTACTATCGTCAATGGTCGACACAATCGACGGGGTGCATTCCGCGTCAAGCGGCGCGCAGACCGTCGCGATAGGCGCTGGTCTGGGCGGCGAGCGTAGCAAAGGCGGGAGCGAGGCGAGAATGATAGGCATCTTTAACGAACTTAGCTTGCCTGGAGCAACCGGCCGGATGCGCGAAGCTCAACACGGCCTTCACATCTTCGTAGACGGTTGTTACGAACCCGGTTCCCAACACGGCGGCTGGGCATTTGTCACCTATCGCGATGCAGTGGAGATCGCCTCCGGATTCGGTGGCGTCCAGGAGTCGGCCAATAATTCGATGGAATTGACCGCCGTCCTGAAGGCCGCAATCTGGATCAATAGCGAAGCAGCCGGCGAAGCTGCGACCATCTGGTCCGATTCCGTCTATGCCGTCAAAGGCTGCAACAGCCGGCGACATATCTGGAAAAACAACGGCTGGAAGAAGAGCAGCCCGAATGGAAATGCTCGAAGGCGAACGATCGACAATGCGGAACTGTGGAAGGCAGTCGATCTTCAACTATCCCAGAACGCCCTGGTGACCGTTACCTGGTGCAAAGGCCATTCCGGTATTGCCGGCAACGAACGCGCCGATGCGCTCGCGGATAAAGGGCGCCTGTCGATCCGGGCTGCCTGATATTGCCGGGTTGCTAGCAGCCGGCTTAAGCCGGCTGCGATGCCTCGACGACGGCCAATGCCGCCATGTTGACGACGCCGCGGGAGGTGACCGAGGGCGCGAGGATGTGGGCGGGCATGGCGGCACCCAGCAGGATCGGTCCGACATGCAGTCCATCCGTCATCGATTTGACCACGCCAAGCGTGATGTTGGCGGCATCGAGGTTCGGGAAGACCAGCAGGTTCGCCTCGTCGTGCAGCGTCGTGTGCGGCATGACGCGCTTGCGCAGGGCTTCGGAGATGGCGCTTTCACCGTGCATTTCACCATCGACCTCGAGATCGGGGGCGGCGTCGCGCACGAGCTGCAGGGCATTGCGCATCTTGGTGGCGCTTTCGGATTCGCGCGAGCCGAAGTTGGAATGCGAGACGAGGGCAGCGCGCGGGGTGATTCCGAAACGGCGGATTTCCTCGGCCGCCATCACCGTCGCCTCGGCGATCTCTTCGGCGCTCGGATTGAAGGTGACGTAGGTGTCGGTGAAGAAGGTGGCGCCGCGCTGCGAGATCATCAGGCTGAGCGCGGAGAAATCGCGCACGTCCTTGCGCTTGCCGATGATCTGGCGCACATCGCGCAGATGCTTTTCATAGCGGCCTTCGAGGCCGCAGATCAGCGCATCGGCCTCGCCGCGCCTCAGCGCCAGCGCGCCGATGACCGTCGTGTTGGTGCGCACGATGGTGCGGGCGGCTTCGGGAATGACGCCGCGGCGGCCGACGAGCGAGAAATAGAGATCGACATATTCGCGGAAGCGCGGGTCGTCTTCCGGATTGATCACCTCGAAATCCTGCAGCGGCCGAATGCGCAGGCCGTAGCGCTTGAGCCGCGTTTCGATGACCTGCGGACGGCCGATCAGGATCGGTTTGGCCAGGCCTTCCTCAAGCAGCACCTGGGCGGCGCGCAGCACGCGCTCGTCTTCGCCTTCGGAGAAGATGACGCGCTTGCGCTCGGCGGCCTTGGCCGCAGTGAAGATCGGCTTCATGACAAAGCCGGAGCGGAAAACGAAGCGGTTCAGCTGATCCAAATAGGCGTCGAAATCCTGGATCGGGCGGCGGGCGACACCGCTCTGTTCGGCGGCCTTGGCGACGGCCGGCGCGATGCGCAGGATGAGGCGCGGATCGAAAGGCGAGGGGATCAGATAATCCGGGCCGAAGACCGGGGTCTCGCCGGAATAGGCGCGGGCGGCGACATCGGACGGCTCTTCGCGGGCAAGCGCTGCGATGGCACGCACGGCCGCCATCTTCATTTCCTCGTTGATCGTCTCAGCGCCGCAATCGAGCGCGCCGCGGAAGATATAGGGGAAGCAGAGGACGTTATTGACCTGGTTGGCGAAATCCGAGCGGCCGGTGCAGATCATCGCATCCGGACGGGCGGCGCGGGCGAGATCCGGCATGATCTCCGGCGTCGGATTGGCAAGCGCCATGATCAGCGGCTTGTCGGCCATCTGTGCCAGCAGTTCCGGCTTGAGGACGCCGGCGGCGGAAAGGCCGAGGAAGACATCGGCGCCGCCAATGTTTTCAGCAAGTGTGCGCGTATCGCTCTTCTGGGCGTAGACGGCCTTCCACTCATCCATCAACTCGGTGCGGCCCTCATAGACCAGGCCTTCGAGGTCATGGACCCAGATGTTTTCGCGCTTGGCACCGAGGGTTACCAGCAGGTTCAAGCAGGCAAGGGCGGCGGCACCCGCGCCGGATGCGACGATCTTGACGTTCTCGATCGCCTTGCCGGCAAGTTCGAGCCCGTTCAAGATCGCGGCGGCGACGATGATTGCCGTGCCGTGCTGGTCGTCGTGGAAGACCGGGATCTTCATCTTCTCGCGCAGACGCCGCTCGACCTCGAAACATTCCGGCGCCTTGATGTCTTCGAGATTGATGCCGCCAAAGGTCGGCTCCAAGGAGCTGACGGTCGAGACCATCTGTTCGACGCTCGCCGCGTCGATCTCGATGTCGAAAACGTCGATGCCGGCGAATTTCTTGAAGAGCACGGCCTTGCCCTCCATGACCGGCTTCGAAGCCAGCGGGCCGATATTGCCGAGGCCGAGCACGGCGGTGCCGTTGGAGATGACGGCGACGAGATTGGCGCGGGATGTGTAGTCGGCCGCCGTTTCGGGGTTGTCGCGAATGGCAAGGCAGGGGGCGGCAACGCCCGGCGAATAGGCGAGCGCGAGGTCGCGCTGGTTGCCGAGCGGCTTGGTCGCCTGGATCTCCAGCTTGCCGGGGCGGGGATAGCGATGGAAGAACAGCGCCTGCTCGTCGAGATCGCCGCTCGTCAGGTTCTTGTCCGTCTTGGATTTATCCTGGTGATCCATTGCCGCCTCCGTGCACGTCTTTTTCTGGAGTTCCCTCCATACATCAATCGGATACTGGCGACAGTATGGAAATGGGGGATGGACGAAGTTTTCGTCGAGAGGGTATGCCGTGGATACCGCCCTCTGCCCTGCCGGGCATCTCCCCCACAAGGAGGGAGATCGGCAGGAGGCTGGATCATCGTTCCCTCTCTACGCATCGGCATATTCGTGCGGTAATTGCTTGAGCAAGCCATCGCGCCCATTCAATCTCCCCACCTGTGGGGGAGATGCCCGGCAGGGCAGAGGGGGTATCCACGGCACACCTAAACCTTCTTTTGCGTGGAGCCTCATCGCGGCGGTGGCAACGAGCTAATCCTTTTGGAAAACTTGTTTGGCGACCACTGCGGGCGCAATATGCCGGCCGCGACGGTGCGGGGCGCCGGTCGCAGGGAGGAAATCATGGACAATTTGAACCTGACGACCCTGCAAAGCGGGCAGACGATGGTCAATGACGTGGCCATGGATGCTTTTGCCGCTGGATTTCGCGGCAATCTTCTGACCAGCAAGGATACGGATTACAACGAGGCTCGGGCGATCTGGAACGCGATGATCGACCGTCGGCCTGGGTTGATCGCGCGTTGCGCCGGGGCGGCCGACGTCGTGCGCGCGGTACGGTTTGCCCGCGACAACAATCTGCTCGTTTCGGTGCACGGCGGCGGCCACGGCATTGCCGGCAACGCCATGTGCGAAGGAGGCATCGTCATCGATCTGTCGACGATGAAGTCGGTCCGGGTCGATCCCGAGATACGCCGCGCCAGAGTCGAGCCGGGCGCCACGCTTGGCGACGTCGACAAGGAAACGTTGGCCTTCGGGCTGGTGCTGCCGACAGGCATCAATTCGACGACCGGCATCGCCGGCCTGACGCTCGGCGGCGGTTTCGGCTGGCTGACACGGAAATTCGGGCTGACCCTCGACAATCTGGTTTCGGTGGATGTGGTGACGGCCGACGGCGAACTGGTCAAAGCGAGCGAAACGGAAAGGCCGGATCTCTTCTGGGCGCTGCGTGGCGGCGGCGGCAATTTTGGCGTCGTCACCTCCTTCGAATTCCAGCTCAACCCGCTGCATTCCGAGGTTCTTGCGGGGCTGGTCGTGCATCCCTTCGCTGATGCGGAGAAGGTGCTGCGGGAGTATCGCCAGGCGCTGGACGCGGCACCCGATGAACTGACCTGCTGGGTGGTGATGCGCCAGGCGCCGCCGCTGCCTTTCCTGCCGGCCGAATGGCACGGTAAGGAGATCGTGGTCCTCGCCATGTGCTATTGCGGAGATATAACGGCGGGGGAAAAGGCGACGGCCAGATTGCGGGCGATCGGCAAACCGATTGCCGATGTCGTCGGTCCGGTGCCGTTTACCGGCTGGCAGCAGGCATTCGATCCGCTTCTGACAGCTGGCGCGCGCAATTACTGGAAGAGCCAGGATTTCGCTTCCCTCTCGGATGCGGCGATCGACGTCCTGCTCAACGCCGTGCGCAAGCTGCCGGGGCCGGAATGCGAAATATTCATCGGCCATGTCGGTGGGGCCGCCGGCCGTATTCCCACCGAAGCCACCGCCTTTCCGCAGCGCAGCTCGCATTTTGTCATGAACGTGCATGCGCGCTGGCGGGAAGCGGGAATGGATGCAAGCTGCATTGGCTGGGCGCGCGAGCTCTTCGAGGCAACCAAGCCGCATGCTGTGGGTACGGCCTATATCAACTTCATGCCGGAGGATGAGACGGATCGGGTCGAGATGGCTTATGGCGCCAAATATGCGCGTCTCGCTGAAATCAAGCTGCGCTATGATCCGAACAACCTGTTCCGCATGAACCAGAATGTGAAACCGCTGGCGGCTGTGCGGGCCGCCTGATTGGTGCAGTCAGGCGACTGTCAAAACCCTTCCCCACACGGGGGGAGGGACTAGTTGTGCGCGCCAGCTTGAGCAGACATCGGAAAGATGAAATGGATCCGAGCCTCATCTTTCCACTCAGCTAACTAGCCTCCAAGCCTCGGCGCGAGCGTGACATCGGCACCATGGGCATCGCGCAGATCGCCTTCATGTCCAGGCAGCCGGTCGGCCGCCCGGTGCAGCAGGATCGACGCATAGCCTTGCGAGCGCGTGCCCTCGATCAGCGTGATGTCGGCATTTCCGGGATTGTCGGAGCGCTCGAACCATCCGACAGGGTGGTGCAGGAAGTTCATTTCGACCGCCCGATTGGTAACGCCATGGCCGACAATGGCGATGTTATGGTCGTCGTTCTCGCCGTCGCGCATCACCGTCTGGAGGAAGAGCCGCACCCGTTGAGCGACGTCCGCCCGGCTCTCGCCATCGGGTGGACGCGCATAAAACTTGCCGCTATTGCTGCGCAGCCGCGCCCATTTTTCGAATTCCTCGGGAAATTTTTGTTTCCTCTCGGCATGGTCGTAGATTTCGGTAAAGAGGCCGAAATCCTGCTCGCGCAGCAGATAATCTTCCCTGACATCGCCGACGAAATCTTCCGGAAGGGCATCGAGCAAAGCGTCCTTGCTCTGTCGTGTTCTTAGAAACGGCGAGTACCAGATGCGCAGCTTCTGAAATCCGTTGTCGGGCAATCCCCGCAGATAGGATGTGATCACGCAGCCGGCCTCCAAAGCCTGCCGGTAGCCCCATTGCGTCAGTGGCACGCTGTGGTCGCCGAACTGCCGATAGGCCCGTTCATCGATGTTGCCGAGGGATTCGCCGTGGCGAACGAGAAAAAGGCGCATCAGCCGTCCCCGCATTGTCGGACGTGGAATCGCCGCATCATGAACGCGAGCGATGCGCGGGGCAACATTGCAGGAAGGCGATTCCTGCCCCGACGATTGACTTATTGCCGTTGGGATAACCAGCGGTGCAGGCCTTTTCCCCAGTCTGTCATCTTCCTGAAACACGAGTCTGGTTTTGGAAGGCTATATGAAAGATGGGGCATGAGCCGTAGCTCGTGATAGACATGATGGAACCCAGACATTTCCGCACGCTCTTCATTTCCGATGTGCATCTCGGCTCGAAGGCCGCGAAGGCTGATTTCCTCCTGGACTTCCTGCGCTACCACGAAGCCGATACGATCGTGCTCGTCGGCGACATCGTCGATGGCTGGCGCCTGAAGCGCAGCTGGTATTGGCCGCAGGTCTGCAACGATGTCGTCCAGAAGCTCTTGCGCAAGGCACGCAAGGGCACGCGCGTCGTCTATATCCCCGGCAATCACGACGAGTTCCTGCGCGATTTTCCGGGCATGCATTTCGGAGGCATCGAGGTCGTCGAGCGGATGATGCATGACGGCGCCGACGGCAAGAAATACCTGATCCTGCATGGCGACGAGTTCGACGTCGTCGTTCGCAATGCCCGCCTGCTCGCCTATCTCGGCGACTGGGCCTACGATACGGCGATCCGCATCAACATCCTGCTGGCGGCCGTGCGCCGCCGCCTCGGTATGCCCTACTGGTCTTTCTCGGCCTGGGCCAAGCTGCAGGTCAAGCATGCCGTCAATTTCATCGGGGAATTCGAGCGCGTCGTCGCCGAAGAGGCGCGCAAGAGCGGTGCCGACGGGGTGATCTGCGGTCACATCCACCACGCGATCATCCAGGACATGGACGGCATCCGCTACATCAATACCGGCGATTGGGTCGAAAGCTGCACGGCGGTCGCCGAGCACGAGGACGGCACGTTTGAATTGATCACCTGGCGGGCGCTCGCCAGCACAGTGCCGGCGCTGACCGCGGTCGAGCGCGAAGAGGCGGAGCTGGCACCCCAGGCTGCCTGATTTCGGCTGATTATTTCGTGCCGGCGCGCCCGCGCCGGTACTTTCCAGGAATTTAGCCGGTTCCGTCAGGCGACACGCCCTATTTATTTTCTAAAACGTTTCAGCAGGGCTATTTCTCGCAATAGTCGTATCCGGGGTGGCCGTGGTAGGACAACGTCAGTTTCCTTCAGGTCCCCCCATGATTCCCGTTCACCATTCCCCGACGAGTGAGGGAGCGCCGCCGCGCTTCCGGCTGCTCAGCGCGCTTTCCTATTGTGCGCCGTTGCTGGTCAACGGCATCGTTCTGCCGTTCTTCCCCGTCTGGCTCGCGACCCACAGTTTCAGCGACCATGAGATCGGCATCATCCTTGCCATACCGATGGTGGTCCGGGTGCTGGTGGCGCCCATCGTCGCCATGATCGCCGACCGCTTGAAGGAACGCGCCGATGTGCTGCTGTGGTCGGGTGGCCTGTCGCTGCTGACGGCGATCGCGCTTTACTGGACGACAAGTTTCTGGCCGGTGACGATCGTCTATGCGCTGCAGGGCGCCACCTTCGCGCCGTATCTGCCGGTCGTCGAATCGATCGTCATCTCGGGCGTGCGCCGCTGGGGGCTCGATTACGGGTCGATGCGCGTATGGGGTTCGATCGCCTTCATCGCCTCGACGCTGGTCGGGGGGCAGTTGGTCAGCCGCTGGGGCGGCGGGATGGTGCTCATCGTCATGGTGTTCGGCTTTACCATGACGATCGTCATGGCGATCTTCTGTCCGCGCATCGGGCCGACGCGGCGGCGCGGCCAGCCGATAAACATTCCGGCGGCCACCGGCAGCGGCCTGCGCGAGCCGCATCTGCTGCTGCTTCTGATCGGCGTGGCCATCCAGCAGTCGAGCCATGGGGTGCTCAACACTTTTTCGTCGATCTACTGGCATCAGCTCGGCTTTTCCGGCACCGAAATAGGCCTGCTCTGGAGCGCCGGCGTTGCCTCGGAGGTGACGGTGTTCTTTCTTTCGAAGCGTCTTAACCGGCGCTTCGATGCCTGGACGCTGATCCGCTTCGGCTGCGCCGTCAGCGTCTGCCGCTGGATCCTCTTTCCCATGAACACGGGCTTTGCCGGTTTCTTCCTGCTGCAATGTTTCCACGGCTTCACCTATGCCTTCGTACATACCGGCGTGCAGCGGCGGATCGTGGCGACGGTACAGGAAACGCAGGAATCATCGGCGCAAGGCGCCTATTTCTTCTATGTCGGCATGGCGATGGCGCTGATGACCCTGGCGTCCGGTTATCTCTATGCCTGGCTGGGCGTCGTCAGCTATTACGTCATGGCGCTGGTCGCGCTCTGTGGCCTCGGCATCGTCATCGCAGCCTATTACCTTCAGCCCCAGAGGCTGCTTTCGGGCGGAAAAACCAGGGAGGCAGCGTAACGGAGGCCGGGCTGCCGGTCGCGGGCGAGCAGCAGCGGACCGTCGAGATCGACGAAATCGGCATTCTGGGCGAGCAGCACCGCCGGTGCCATGGCAAGCGAGGTGCCGACCATGCAGCCGATCATGATCGAGAAGCCGAGCCGCTCGGCCTCTGTCTTCATCGCCAGGGCCTCGGTGAGGCCGCCCGACTTATCGAGCTTGATATTGATCGCGTCATAGCGGTCGGCAAGGCTGGCGAGATCGCCGGTATGGTGGACGCTCTCGTCGGCGCAGACGAGCAGCGGGCGGCGGATCTCGGCAAGCAAGGCGTCGCGGCCAGCCGGCAGCGGCTGCTCGACGAGCGTCACACCCGCCTCCGCGGCGATGTTGAGGTGACGTTCCAGCACCGCTTCCGGCCAGCCTTCATTGGCATCGAGGATGATTGCGGCTTCGGGCGCGGCCGCGCGGACGGCGCGGATGCGGCTTTCATCGTCGCCGGTGCCGACCTTGACCTTGAGCAGGGCGCGGCCGGCATGTTCGCGCGCCTGGGCCGCCATCACCTCCGGTTCGCCGAGCGAGATGGTATAGGCTGTCGTCAGCGGTTTCGGATCGGCAATGCCCAGTCGAGACGCGACGCTTTGGCTCATCTGTTTGGCTTCCAGATCCCAGAGGGCGCAATCGACGGCATTGCGCGCAGCGCCGGGCGGCATCGCCGACAGCAGGTCGTGCCGCGAGATGCCTGCCTCGATCAGCGGACGCGCGGCTTCGATCTGGGCAAGAACGCTCTCCATCGTTTCGCCGTAGCGGCGATAGGGCACACATTCGCCATGCCCCTCAGCCCCTTCGTCCGTCAGCGTGCAGGTGATGACCTCAGCCTGCGTCTTTGCGCCGCGGGCGATGGTAAAGCTCCCGGCAATCGGAAAGGAATTCATCTGGATATCAAGGATGCGCGGCATTATTGCTGTCCTGCGAGCATGGAAATTGCACGTTGCTTCTGTATATTGACGCGCCGGGCGACGAACCGCTTCGCGAGTCGGCACTGTCGCTGTAAGCCTTGAAAGACACAAGTATCTTGAACGCCGATAATCGCAACGCTGCCTCGCTTGCCGTGGACGACCAGTCCACAGGTTCGGGACAGCGTGTGCGTCTTAGTGGTAACTGGCGCAGCGCCTATGTGCATCTTGTGCTGCGCGATTTCGAAAAGCTCCTGCACCAGAAGTCCGGTGACCTGACGGTCGATCTGTCTGATATCACCGATATCGATACGGCGGGCATCTGGTTGCTGTGCCGGCTGAAAAAAGAAGCGGAGGCGGCCGGGCGGACGGTTCGCTTCGAAGGCACCAATCCGCATATCGACGAAATGCTGGCGATGTTTTCCGAGGAGCCGGCCAAACCGGAGCCGGAGCCGAGGGAGAAGATCTCCCTTGCTGCGCGCATCCTCGCGCCGATCGGCAAAATGACCTACGACGTCTGGGACAATCTCGCCGCCGCCATGTATATCCTGGGCTCGGCGGTGCGCGGCGCGCAGATGAAATTCGGCCGCGGCAGCGGCGTTTCGCCGGCCTCCATCGTCAATCAGATCGACCATATGGGCGTTCGCGCCGTTCCGATCATCCTGCTGATGTCATTCCTGATCGGAGCGATCATCGCCCAGCAGGGCGCCTTCCAGTTGCGCTATTTCGGCGCGGAAGTCTTTGTCGTCGATCTCGTCGGCATCCTGCAATTGCGCGAAATCGGCGTGCTGCTGACCTCGATCATGATCGCCGGCCGCTCCGGCAGCGCGATCACCGCCGAAATCGGCTCGATGAAGATGCGCGAGGAGATCGACGCGCTGAAGGTGATGGGCCTGAACCCGATCGGCGTGCTGATCTTCCCGCGGCTGGTGGCGCTGACCATCGCGCTGCCGCTGCTGACGGTCTTGGCGAATTTCGCCTCGCTTGCCGGTGCGGCGGCCGTCGCCTGGGGCTATTCCGGCATCACCTTCGCCAACTTCCTGGCGCGCCTGCACGAGGCGGTGACACTGTCGACCGTCCTGTCCGGCATGATCAAGGCGCCGTTCATGGCGCTCGTCATCGGTATCGTCGCCGCCGTCGAAGGGCTGAAGGTCGGCGGCAGCGCCGAATCGCTCGGCCAGCACGTGACGGCCTCTGTCGTGAAGGCGATTTTCGTCGTCATTCTGATGGACGGGCTTTTTGCGATGTTCTATGCAGCGATCAACTTCTAGCATGGCGGACCGCGTGAACGAGCAAGCGATCGAAAGCGAAGGACAGGGCAGGGATGTCGTGCTTTCGGCGCGCAACGTCACCGTCGGGTTTGGCTCGAAGGTGGTGCTCGACAATCTGAACCTCGATATCTATCGCGGCGAAATCCTTGGATTCGTCGGCGCGTCCGGCACCGGCAAATCGGTGCTGATGCGCACGGTGCTCAGGCTACTGCCGCGCCGCTCGGGCACGATCAAGATCCTCGGTCAGGACTTCGATGAACTCGACGAGCCGCAGCGCAACGCGCTCGACATGCGGCTCGGCGTGCTGTTCCAGCAAGGTGCATTGTTCTCGTCGCTGACGGTCAAGGAAAACATTCAGGTGCCGATGCGCGAATATCTCGACCTGCCGCGCTCACTGATGGACGAACTGGCGCATCTGAAGATCCGCATGGTGGGACTGGCGGCCGATGCCGCCGACAAATATCCGTCCGAGCTTTCAGGCGGCATGATCAAGCGCGCCGCCCTTGCCCGCGCCCTGGCGCTCGATCCGGATCTCGTCTTCCTGGACGAACCGACGTCAGGTCTCGATCCGATCGGGGCGGCCGAGTTCGACGAACTGATCGCCAATTTGCGGGATAGTCTGGGACTGACCGTTTATATGGTAACACACGATCTCGACAGCCTGTTTTCTGTCTGTGACCGTATTGCCGTGCTCGGAAAGAAGCGGGTAATGGTGGAAGGCACGATCGACGACATGCTGGCCTATGATGATCCATGGGTGCAGGCCTATTTTAGAGGTAAGCGGGCGCGGTCGATCGTGCCACAGGACAATGGCGCGCGGCACGGCAGCGGCGGGAAGTGACCGGATAGATGGAAACTAAAGCCAATTACACGATTGTCGGTTTTTTCACGGTGCTGGTGATCGCGGCGGCCTTCGGCTTCGTCTACTGGATGGCCGAATATGGCCGCGGAGGCCCGATGACCGAGTTGATCGTGCGGATTCCGGGTTCGGCCAACGGCCTCAGCGTCGGCTCGCCGGTGCGCTTCAACGGTATCCAGATCGGCTCGGTGCAGACATTGTCGATCGATGCCGACGATCCGCAATATTCGCTGGCTTTCACCCAGGTGCGCACCGATGCGCCGATCTACCCGTCGACCAAGGCCGCCCTTGAAATCCAGGGCCTGACCGGGGCTGCCTATATCGAACTCTCGGGCGGTCGCAAGGGCGAGGAAAGCATCCTCCAACATGCGATCGACAATAACAAACGCGCCGTCATCGTCGCCGACCAGTCGAGCGTCACCAATCTTCTCGCCACCGCCGACAAGATCCTCGACCGCGCCAACGACGCCGTCGGCGAACTCCAGGGTTTCATCGAGGATTCGCGCGCTCCGCTGACCCAGACCTTCAAGAATGCGGAGACATTCTCGGACGCGCTTGCCAAGAATTCCGACAATATCGACGCCTTCCTGCAAAGCGTCGGCGAGCTCTCCGATACGGTGAAGGCGGTTTCGGGCCGGGTCGATTCGACTCTCCAAGCTGTGGAATCGCTGGTCAAGGCGGTGGACGCCCAGAAGATCGACCGTATCGTCTCGAATGCCGAAAGGATCACCGCCAACGTCGCCGATGCCTCAGGCGATCTCAGGGGCGCAATCCAGAAGTTCGACGAGACGGCCACCACATTCAACGATTTCGGCAAGCAGGCGCAGGCCACACTCGACCGCGTCGATACACTCGTCGCCCAGATCGATCCGGCCAAGCTCAAGGGGTCGGTCGACGATATCTCGCAGGCGACCAAGGATGCGCGCGCCGCTATCGCTTCGATCCGCGATGTCGCCAACACGGTTTCGGGACGCCAGAAAGATATCGACCAGACGATCCAGGACGTATCGCAGCTTGCCAACAAGCTGAATTCAGCCTCGACCCGCATCGACGGCATTCTCATCAAGGTCGATGCGCTGCTCGGGACCGACAATACACAATCGATGTTCGCGCAAGCGCGGGAAACGCTGGAATCCTTCAAGAAAGTCGCAGACAATCTGAATGCGCGAATCGGGCCGATCGCCGACAATCTGCAGAAGTTCTCGAGCGGCGGCTTGCGCGACGTGCAGACTCTCGTCAACGACATGCGCGGAACAGTGAACAATCTGAACGAGACGATCACCAACTTTGACCGCAATCCGCAACGCCTGATCTTCGGTGGGGACACGGTCAAGCAGTATGACGGCCGGACGCGGCGCTAATAGGGTAAGTCAGGGATAGCCTAATATGGTCGCATCGCATCTGTTGTCGCGCCGTTCATGGATCAGGGGAACGGTGATCGCGCTGCCGCTGACTGCGCTGATCCTTTCCGGGTGCGGCACCGCGGCCAAGAACGACACCTATGACCTGGCGGGCGCCGTCGACGGCGACGGACCCGCAGCCAAAACCCGCCAAATCCTGATTGCCGGTCCGACGGCGCTGAAGGCGCTGGACAGCGAGCAGATCGTCATCCGCGTTTCGCCTTCGGAAATTCAATATCTTTCGCGGGCGCAGTGGGGCGACAGGCTGCCGCGCATCGTGCAATCGAAACTGGTGGAAGCCTTCGAGAATTCCGGCAAGGTCGGCGGCGTTGGCATGCCGGGGCAGGGGCTGGCGATCGACTACCAGATCGTCACCGACATCCGCTCGTTCGAGATCGATGCTTCGAACGGCAATCAGGCGGTGGTCGAAATCTCCGCCAAGATTCTCAACGACCGCAACGGCACCGTGCGCGCCCAGAAGGTGTTCCGCGCCATGGCGCCGGCCGGCGGCGACAATGTCGCTTTCGTCAAGGGGCTCGACCGTGCCTTCGCCGCTGTTGTATCGGAGATCGTCAACTGGACGCTGCGCTCAATCTGAGATGGCGTTTGGCAATCGCTGCCTCCACATCAAGAGTTGCTAATTCTGAAAAAATCTCGTCCCCTGTGGTTGGGGCCGCCGCCGTATTCAAATTTTTCACGAATTTGTGGAACCCATCATGTTAACGCTATCAGGAGGCACGCTGCATGGTGGTTGCACGAGTGTTCGGGAAGTCGTCGCCGGAGGCGATCCAGCGCGAAAACGACCGTTTGGCTGCGCTGCAGCAACTCGATCTCCTCGATACGCCGAGGGACGAAGGCTTCGAGCGGATCGTCCGTCTGATAAAGCAGATCTTTTCCATCGACATCGGCATCATATCCCTGATCGACGGGCACCGGCAGTGGTACAAGGCCTGTTCCGGCCTCGCGGCCGACGAGGTGTCGCTGGAAGATACGTTCTGCCGCTGCGTGGTCGACTGTGACGAACCTGTCATCGTGCAGGATGCCACCAAGGACGCACGATTTTTAAAGCATTCCGCGGTGACCGGCGAGGATCATATCCGGTTTTATGCCGGTGTGCCGCTCAGAACCAAGGCCGGGCATATGATCGGAACAGTTTGCGCGATCGACCGCCAGCCACGATCGTTCGGCAGCAGAGACCTTAGCATTCTCCTGGAACTCGCGGGGGCGGCGATGGACCGCATTGATCTGATGCAGTCGGCCGCTACCGACAGCCTGACCGAGGCGATGACCCGGCGCGCCTTCAAGCAGGAGGCCGATCAGCTTATCTCGCTCGCCCTGCGGCACCAGCACGACCTGTCATGTATCGTCTTCGACATCGACCATTTCAAGCAGGTGAACGACAGGCATGGGCATGCCGCCGGAGACGCAGTCCTCAAGGCGGTGGCATCCGCTTGCAAGGCGACCCTTCGCGCCGGTGATTTGTTCGGACGGATCGGCGGGGAGGAATTCGCCGTCGTGCTGCCGCATGTCGACCGTGAGGGTGCAGTCGCCGTCGCCGAAAAGATCAGAGCCGCTATCGCCTCGCAGCCCTTCCGCAGCGATTATGGTGTCCTGCACGTCACGGCGAGTCTGGGCAGCTCAGCGCTCTCTATCGTCAGCAAGGACATCGAGACCTTGCTGGGGCAGGCGGATGCCGCCATGTATCAGGCCAAACACGGCGGCCGGAATCGCTGCGTATCTTGGAGCTCCATTCACGCCGATCACGCGATCGGCGCTCGCCGGCGGGTGCTGAAGGCAGGTTCGATCCTGTTCAACGATCGGCGCTCGACCATCGACTGCACCGTCAAGTCCATCGGCTCGGAGAGCGCCGGTATCTCGGTTTCCAATACATCGGGCATTCCTGCTGAATTCGTTCTTGCCATTAAAGGAGAAGGCTTCGAAACGAATTGCAGGGTAATTGCGCAAGACCGGCAACACCTGGAAGTGGCGTTCAAATAGATAGCGGCCTATTTCGTCGGTTGCGAATCCGTCATCGTCGCTCCGGGCTGGCTGCCCGGTGTGGTGTACGCCGTAGCGGTCGATGACAGGGTGCTGTCCAGTAGTCCGGCCATCTTGTCGTCACGCAGGCCAGCAGTCTTTTCACCCATGACGACGCCAACCACGCGGCGGCCACCCTTCAGCGCTGACGTCACGACATTATAGCCGGATGCGTCGGTATAGCCGGTCTTGATGCCGTCGACGCCGTCATAGCGATACATCAGGTTGTTGTGGCCGCGCAGTTTCATGCCGCGGAACTGGAAGCCGCGCATGGAAAAGAGTTTGAACTCCTCGGGGAAGTCCCGCATCAACGAGACGCCGAGGGTCGCCATGTCACGCGCCGTTGTGACCTGCTCCGGATCGGGAAGGCCCGAGGGATTTTTGAAGACCGTGTCCTTCATACCAAGCTGGCGCGCCTTGTCGGTCATCGTTCTGGCGAAAGCCTGTTCGGAGCCGCCGAGCTGTTCGGCGATCGCCACGGCAGAGTCGTTGGCAGACAAGACCACGATGCTTTCGACCGCTTCACGCAGGGTTACCTTGCGACCGGCGCCGACGGCAAGCTTGAAGGGCTCCTTGCTCTCGGCATTTTCCGACATGGTGAGCTTCTGATCCCAGGTGAGGCGTCCGTCGTGCAATGCCTCGAAAGCGAGATAGAGCGTCATCATCTTGGTCAGCGACGCCGGATAGTTGAGATCGTCCTGATTGGAGGCTTCGAGCACCTGGCCGGACTGTACATCGAGGACGAAGCTTGCCTGGCCGGCCTCGGCCGGAATGAAAGCACCCACCAGTAAGGCGAATGGGAGCGCGGAGGCAAGAAGCCGGGATGTCGTCTTGCTCATCGATGTTACTGTCTCTGTCGTTGGGCGTCGGTGGGCTGTTGGCTAAACGCAAGCGGATCTATAAAGTTTGTGACAAAATGAAGGACAGGCGGCAATTAAAAGGCCCTATCCACTGCTGACTCCTTTTGTCCCGTCTTCCTCGTGCTGGAAATGGCCGTCGGTCTCGATCGGTGCGTTTACAATTGAGGCATGGCAGCCGATCGATAGGACAGGGCAGGGCAGCAATGGTGCCGGTTCGCGTTGAAATACTACTTACGCTTGCTTTGCGAAACATCTCCTCTACAAAGAAGTGATGGACGACGCTGGACTTGTCAGTCCGGCTTCGCTGCGCATTCGCAAACGGGCGAGAGACGATGCTGGTGATCTTCGGCGGCTTGCCGGGTAGTGGAAAGACGACTATTTCGCGCGCCCTCGCGAGACGGCTCGGAGCCGTATATGTGAGGGTCGATACGATCGAGCAGGCAATCAGAACGTGGGTTGATCCTTCCACGGACATCGGCGCGGCAGGTTATGTCGTGGCCTACGGCATTGCCGCGGACAATCTAGCGCTCGGCAGGGTCGTGATCGCAGATTCGGTCAACCCGCTGATGATAACCCGCGAGGCATGGCTGGCGGTCGCTCAGCGCTCCGGCGTGATCGCGGCCGAGGTCGAGGTGATCTGTTCCGACAAAACCGAACATCGCCGCCGGGTCGAGACACGGAAAACGGATGTGGAAGGTCTGGTCAAACCGACGTGGCAAGAAGTCGTCGGGCGAATATATGACGACTGGGGGCAGACGCCGATCATTGTCGATACGGCTGCGAGGGATGTGCCGGAGATCGTCGAGGCGCTGATCGTCAAGCTGAGGACCGAGCGCCTGCTTCCGATATGATATCGGCTGTTGCTACGGTGCTTTATGAAAAGGCGATGTCGGCCGCGGGGCGGATTTCCACCGCCGCCTTGCCCGCGTCGAACCCGTCGAGCGTTTCGTTGTGGTGGGCGACAATCTCGGAGAAGGTGAGGGTCGCAGTATCGCCTGTGGTATGGCCGTCCGCAACCAGCGTCACATCATAGCCGAGCGAAACGGCGCGCCTGACGGTCGTGTCGACGCAGAATTGCGACATGCAGCCGCCGATGACGAGATGGGTGACCGCCCGTTCGTTCAGGCGTTCGGCGAGATCGGTCTCGAAGAAGGAGTCGGCGCTTTGCTTACGGACGACGACCTCGCCTTCCCGCGGCGCGATCTCCCGGCGCAGTGCCCATCCCACCGTGCCGACCGCCAACCGATGACGGCTGTCGCCGTCATGTTGGACCAGCACGACCGGCGCGCCTGCCTGTCTCGCCTGCTCCTGGAGCGATGCGAGGCGAGCGACGGTTTGATCCAGTGCTGAATCGACGAGAGACTGCCGCTCCGGCTTGGCCTTGCCGGAGAGAATTGCATTCTGCACATCGATGATCAGCAGGGCCTTGGTCATTTGGTTCGCGGTTCCATGGCTGAGAAGCAGATAATATCGGCCGCATAAGTGAAGCCGCCTGAGACGTTCAGGCGGCTTTTGATCACTGCTATCGAACAGGCTTAGCGGAGCCTGCCGGCTGCATGGGCGAGCATAGTGTAGACCTTGCCCGTATCCGAGGTCAGGTAGGACTGGGTGACAGTCTGGTTCGGGTCGGTGCGGGCGACATCGGCGAGCAGCTTTTCGAAATCACCGATATAGCGGTCGACGGCGGTGCGGAATTCCGGCTCGCGGTCGTATTTGCGCTTGATCTCGTCAAAGGTCTGCTGGCCCTTCAGCGTGTAGAGACGACGGGTGAAGACGTCACGCTCGCCGCGCTGGTAGCGGCGCCAGAGATCAACCGAGGCATCGTGGTCGATGGCGCGGGCGATATCGACGGAGAGCGAGTTCAGCGATTCTACGACGTGGCGCGGATTGCGGCTGTCGTTGCTGCGCGCCGCCGGTGCGGCGGATTCCGCCGGGCGAGCCGGAGTCCGGGCAGGCGCCTCGTCCGCGGCCTCGTCACGCGAAGCGCCGCGCAGAAGATCGCTGATCCAGCCGCCGCCTTCCCGGGTCGGTTCCTGACGGGCTGCTTCCTGGCGAGCGGGGGCCGGCTGCGGGGCGGCGCGCTGAGCGGCGACAGCCGGAGCGGAGGGCGCGATCGATCCGCGCAGCCCCGTCGCTTCGATCGGCGGCGGTGCCGCGGGCTGCGGCGGTTGAGCGGCCGGCTGGGTGGGGCGCGGCGCCGGCTGTGCCTGGGCAAGCGAGCGGGCGACGGGCTGGGAAATCTCGAGCTGCTGGCTGGAGCGGCCGACGAGCTGGGAGATATCCTGAAGCGCCTTGATCTGCTCGGCGACGGCGCGGCGCATGGCCGAGGCGCTTTCCTTGGCTTCCTCGGGCAAGTCGAAGGCGCCGCGCTTCAGTTCGGCGCGGGTGGCGTCGAGCTCGCTGCGAATGTCAGCGGCGGAGCGGCGAATATCCTCGGTGGCGCCGGAGAAGCGTCCAACGGCATCCTCGATCGCCTCGCGCAGCGATTCGCGCATGTGCTGAGCGGCACCGTCGGAGGCGCGGCCGGCCTCGCCGAGCATGCGCTCGACTTCCGACAACGAGGCGGTGAGGCCGCCGCGAATACGATTGGAGAGGTCGCCGGAACGGCGCTCGACATTGGCGAAAGTGCCGTCGATGGTCGTGTTGGCTTCCTCGCCCGCGCGGGTGATCGCCTGGCGCATCGTCTCGGCCGCCTCCTGGGCGCGCTTCTCGGTTTCGGTGAGAATGCGGCCGATATCGGCGAAGGAGGACTGGACGCCCTGGCGCAGATTGCCGGTGACCTGGTTGGAGCGCTGCTCGGCCCGCTCGAACACGGTCTCGATCATGCCGCCGAGGCCCTGCATGGTCTTTTCGATCTCGTCGGAGCGCTGGACCAGGCTGACGGAGAGCGCCTGCAGCGCGCCTTCACGCTCCTCGAGCGTCGAGGCAAGGTTGGACTGGGCGGCACCCAGAAGCTGTGAGGCCTGGGTCAGAACCTTGGAATGTTCGTCGAAGCGGCCGATGATGCCGCCGACCTGGGCCAATGTCTGGCCTGATATGTCGGAGAGGCGGTCGACCTTGCCTTCGAGAAGCCGGGTCGAGGCATTGACCATTTCGGCGGCCTTGGTGGCGGAGTCGGCAAAGCGCGTCGTGGTTTCGCCGAGACGTCCGTCGACGCTCGTCAACTGCTCGGCGGCGCGGTTCATCATCATGGCCATCGCCGCGCTGCTTTCCGACATGCGCTGGACCAGACCGTTGACATTGCCGACCAGGCTGCTCTCGATGGCGCTGACGGCGTTGGCAACATTCTCGGTGCGGGCGGCAACGGCGCTGGCGAGCGCTTCGTTTTCGGCGCGCAGACGGTCGGCACTCAGGTTGGCGGCGGCGGTGATGCGGGCGGCGGCCTGCTCACCGGCATCGGTGTAGCGATCGATGATCGGGCGGGCCGTTTCGTCGAGGATACGGGTCAATTCGACAGAGCGGCCCGATAGCATCGAGTTGAGATCGCGGGTGCGTTCCTCGAGCGTCGAGCGGATCGAGTTGCCGCGCGCTTCGAGCGCCCGGTCGATGTCGGAGAGGGTGGTATCGATCTCGCGGCTGCGCTCCTCGAGATTTGTGCGGATGGCGCTACTGCGGGCTTCGAGCGCCCGGTCGACATCCGCCATGGTGGCGGAAATCTCGCTGCCGGCCCCCGACAGCGTCGTGCGGATGGCATTGCCGCGCGCTTCGAGAGACTGGCCGGCATCCGACAGCGCCTTGGAAATGGCATTGACCTGCGTGCCGACGATGGTCTCGGCCTCGGCGACTTTGTTGACAATGGCATTGCCGGCTTCCGAGAAAGTCTGGGCGACGGCAGCGGCCTGGGTTGCCAGGCGGTTCTGGGCTTCGGCGACGCGGGTGACGATCTGCGACGAACGTTCATCCATGGTGCGGGTGAATTCGTCGCTTTTTGCATTGAGTTCCTCGGCGAATTGCTGGCCGGTCTTGCCGAGCAATTCGGTGGTTCTCGTCGCTTCGCCTTCCATTCCCTGGGCGGCTTCTGCCACGGCGCTGCGTAGCGTCGAAGCGAGGCCGGCGGCCTTGCCCTCGATGGTGCGGTTGACGGCTTCGAGGCCGACAGTCAAAGCGCGATCCATCGTCGAGAGGCGTTCCTCGATGCGCTCGTTGCCGCGGTCGAGAGTTTCGCCGAGACTTGCCGTGCGGCCCTCAATGGCGCCCGCCAGCGTCGTCGTGCGGCTGTCCAGGGTGTCGGCCAGATTCGCGGTGCGGCTGTCGATCGCCTGGGTGAGATTTGCGGCGCTGCCTTCGAGCGTCGCCGAGATGCGGCGGGTGGTGTCGTCACCAAGCGCGCCGAGACGGGATATGCCGTCGGCAAGCACGCCGGACAGCTGGCTGCTGGCAGCTTCAACCTTGTCGGCAACGCCGCCGACGCCGTCACGGATGCGGCTCTCGATCGCCGTCAGGCCGGCTTCCATGCGAGAACCGGTTTCTTCAAGACTGCCCGCAAGGTTTGCAACCGACTGGTCGAGATGGGTGGAAAGGTTCTGGGCGGAGTTCGAAATTGTGTTTGCCGCCTCCTGGAAGCGGCCGGCGATCTGGCCGGCGCCGGCATGCATGCGATCTTCCAATGTCTGAGCGCCGGCATCGATCGCCTGACGGATCGAGGCTTCACGCTGCTCCAGCGACATCTCGAGCATGCTCACGGTCGTCGCCACCGATGTGCCGATGCTGGTCGCCTGTTCGGTCAGCGTATCGCTGATCAACGTATGGGCCTGGTTCAGCGACAGGTCGATGGCGTTGGCGCGATCCTCCAGCGTCGTGCGGATGCGCTCATGGGCAGAATCCAGTCCGCTCTCGATGCGCGCCGCGGCCTCCTCGGCAAGACCTCCGAGCCGCGCATGGGCATCGCTCAGGCGGCCTTCGATGCGGCCGGTCAAGCCGCCGACGATATCCTCGAAGCGGGCGCCGCCGGCATCGAGAACGCCCGAGAGGGTCGCACTGTGCTGGGAAAGCGCATTTTCGAGCCGCTGCTGATTGTCGGCATAAGCGTTATGGATCGCATCGGTCTTGTCGGCAAAGGCGCCGGCGACGCGCGCCTCGGCACTGGCGACGGCTTCCATGATGGAATTGCTGCGGGCTTCGAGCGCGCTGTCGAAGCGGCTCTGATTGTCGTCGAGCGAAATGGCGAGCGCCATGGTCTTTTCGTCGAGCGTATCGGTGAGCCGGTCGTGGCTTGCCGTCACGGCGCCGATGATCGCCGCGGTTCGGTGTCCCAGGGCTTCCTCGATGCGGACCTGGCCTTCGTTCAATGAGGCGGCCAGCGCGGTGGCCTTTTGGTCGAGCACGCCGTTCAGGCGTTCATGCGTGCCGGAGACCGCGTTGGTGATCGCATCGGCACCCGATGTCAGCGTCTCCTCGAGGCGGCTCTGGCTCTCGTTCAGCGAGATGGCCAGCGCCATCGCCCGATCGTCAAGTGTCTCGGACAGCCGGTCATGGGTGGCGGAAACCGCATTGAGGAAGGATTCCGAGCGCGTCTCCAGCGTGTCCTGCAGTCGCCGCTGGCCCTCGTTCAAGGAAGCGGTGAGCGCCGATGTATTCTGGTCGAGCATTTCGGCGATACGCTCCGGCGTGCCAGACACGGCCTTGAGGAAGGTCTCGGACCGGGTTTCCAATGTGTCTTCGAGCCGTGCCTGGCTCTCGCTGAGCGAGATGGCAAGCGTCATCGCCTTCTCGTCGATTGTTTCGGAGAAACGGTCGTAGGTGCCGGAAACGGAATTCAGCAAGGCCGTGGAGCGGCTTTCCAGCGTATCCTCGATGCGAGCCTGGCTCTCGTTGAGCGAGATGGCAAGCGCCATCGCTTTTTCGTCCAAGGTTTCGGCGAGGCGGTCATGCGTGCCGGAAACCGCATCCATCAGGGCGGCGGAGCGGGTTTCGAGCGTATTCTCGATACGCGCCTGGGTCTCGCTCAGCGAGGCGGCAATAGCCGACGCCCTACCGTCTAGCGCCTCGGCGAAGCGGTCGTGGGTGCCGGAGACAGCGTTCAGCAGGGCTGCGGAGCGGGTTTCCAGCGTGTCCTCGATACGGGCCTGGCCTTCGTTCAAGGAAATGGCAAGCGTCATAGCCTTTTCATCAAGCGTTTCGGCAAGGCGGTCACGCGTGCCGGCTATGGTGCTGAGCAGGGCTTCCGCGCGTGTCCCGAGCGCATCCTCGATGCGCGCGTGCCTCTCGTCGAGGGACGTCGTCAGCGCAGCTGCCTTCGTATCAAGTGTTTCCGACAGCCGCTCATGCGTGCTGGACACGGCATTGAGGAAGGCTGCGGAGCGGGTTTCGAGCGTGTCCTTGAGGCGGCTCTGGCTTTCGTTCAAGGAGATGGCGAGCGCCATTGCCTTCTCGTCGAGCGTCTCCGACAGTCGGTCATGCGTGCCGGAAACCGCGTTCAGCAGGGTGGCGGAACGGGTTTCGAGCGTATCTTCGATCCGGGCCTGGCTCTCGTTCAACGAAATGGCAAGCGCCATGGCCTTCTCGTCGAGCGTTTCGGCGAGACGGTCGTGGGTGCCCGCGACAGCGTTGATGATCGCGTCGGAGCGAGTGGACAGCGCTTCCTCGAAACGACCGTGATGGCTGGTCAGCGCATCCACGAGCGCGCCGCCGCGCTCTGCCATGACGCTGTCGATGCGTCCATGCGCAGCGCCGAGCGCCTCGCTGATTTCGGCAGTGCGTGCCGTGAGCACGCCGCTCAACGCCTCGGCGCGGCCGCCGAAGGCGGTGGTCACCTCTTGCGTGCCGGCGGCGACGGCGGCGGTCAGCTCGGTGGTGGTGGCGCGCAGCGTGTCGCGGAACTCGGCTGAGCGAGCCTGGAGATTGTTCTGCAGGTCGGAAGTGCCTGATGCAAGCGCTAGCGAGATGTTGGACGTCGCGTTCTGCAGCGCCGAGGTCAGCTCGCCGGTGCGGCTGGTCAGCGCGGTGGTGATTTCCTCGCTGCGAGTGCCGAGCGTGTTTTCCAGCACTTCGTGGCTGGTGGCGAGGGCGGTGGCGAGCGCCAGCGAGTGATCCGTCATCGAGGAGCCGATGCGGTCGATGCCGGAATTAAGGATGCCATCGATCGAATCCGAGCCGCCGGTCAGCGTCTCGTTGATGCGGGCAAGGCTTTCCATCAGCTTCGTGTCGAGCGAGCCGGTGCGTTTGTCGAAAGCGCTGGTGAATTCGGCGACGCGCTCATCGAAGGCGGTCGAAAGCTGAGCGACGGTCGTCTGCAGCCGCTCCTCGAAGAAGCCGGAGCGAAGGTCGAGATCCATGACGGCGTCGTCGGCGGTGCTCTGCAGGCTCTGGCGGAAGCTTGCGCCCTTTTCGTCAAGCGCGCTGTTCAGTTTCGACAAGACGTCGTCGAGCGTACCGCCGATGGTGCGTTCGCCTGATATCAGGCTTTCGTTGATCTCGCGGGTGCGGGCGATCAGGATTTCGTTGAGCTGATGCGTGCGCTCGTTCAGTGCTGCGTTGAGCTTCTCGGTGCTGCTGTCCATGGTCGAGGCGCGCGTCTCGAACTGGCTGAGCAGTTTTTCGCCATGCTCGTTGAGATTGACGGTGAGCGCTTCGAGGCGGTTGTCGAATTCGGTGGCCAGCGCAAAGCCGGACGCGTTGAGCGTCTGGAGCAGGCTGTCGGTCTTGGCGGCAAGCAGGCTGCCCATCGACTGCAAAGCGCTGTCCGATTTTTCCAGGATCGTCGCTGCGCGCGTGTCGATCAGCGAGGCGAAGGCTTCGCCCGACGTCGCGAGACGCACGGCGATCTCTTCGGTCGCCAGCGACAATTCTTCCTTCAATTGATCGTGGACGCTGCCGATCGAGGTGCGGATGCGGTCGGCATGGTTGACGATCGCCTCGCGTTCGGAGCCGAGTTCATGGACAAGGCCGCGCACGCGCAATTCGTTGTCCGCATAGGAGCGTTCCAGCGCGTTGACTTCGGAATGGACCAGCGTTTCCAGCTCGGTAGCACGCGCAATGGTGCGCTCGATGCCTTCATTCATGGCCGAGACCTCGCGGCGCACCGCCTGGCCAACGGTCATGATGCGTTCGGAGGCGATGGTTTCCGGCTCCGCCAGGCGCAATGCCACCTCTGCCATGGAACGGGCGGCGTTGCGCATATCCTGGGCGCGGGAGATCATGACCGCAAACGCATAGAACATCATCACCGGAATGATGATGCCGACCAGGCCGGCAATGACACCGGGCAGGGCGACGAGGTCGGCAATCGAACGGATCTGCCAGATCTGCGGCGCGTAAAGCAGCGACATCAGGCCGAGGCCCGCCATCACCCAGAGCACGGAAAACAGGGTGGCGGTGCGCATTGCCGAGCGGCTGGAGGCGCCGTCGAAGGATTTCAGGATCGAGGCGGGCGTATTGCGGCTGGCATCATTGGCGGGCGCAAAGGCCGGAGCCCTGGAAGCCTGCTCGCCATTGGCGCTGCGGCGGTTGCGGCGCTGCATTTCTTCCTGGGCTTGCTGATTACGCGCATTCGATGGATCAGACACATTCCCCTCCGGCGCCTCAGGCGCGTCGCCGCGGCGAGACGGCACATTATCCTTGCCGAAATCGATCTGGAGCGCCTCGTCCAATGCCTTGAACGCCTTGTCCTCTATCGACTCATTGTATTTGTTATTCGCCATTCGGTTACGCCTCGTTACTGTCGGCCGGTCCGCCAGCGCTGCCCAGGCTTCCGCCTTATCCCGGAACAACTTTGCCGTTATGCCCTCCATCCCAACCGCGGACGGATAAGCATGTCATTTCAGAGTAGATAGCCGCTTTTTCAAACGGAAGGTATCAAAACACTACCATTATCCACTCACTCGGCAAAGGCGCGTACCATAAACCCGCTCCACCAGTATCGTAGTGACACATCTGGGCTCGTCACACAATTAATGAAGGCTTGAGATTTCCGGCTCGTTAACCCGTTGTTAACAATTTTGAATCCGAGAGCCGGCTTAAAAACCAATAATTTAGGGATATTTAACGGACGTTAACCATATGCCGAGATTTCCGCGCCCGCTGTGCCGGAATTTAACGGGATGGCCACCCTCGTGACGCAGAACTGTTGCAAGTGCGGACGACGTGAGACGGAGAATTGGCTGATGGCGGCCCAGATGGCAGCATTGAATATCGTATTCGAGGCGCCGGACAATGCAAAGGGACCTTGTCCCTCGAAGGTCCGGCCGATCGACCTGGTTCACCTCGCAAAGCAGACGATGGGGGACAAGACGCTGGAAATCGAAGTCCTTCAGATGTTTGCCCGCCAAGCCCGCGCCTGTCTTCAGGATATTGCGAGCGGCGAAACCGTCCGTGTCGGCGCCGCCGCGCACAGGCTGAAAGGCGCGGCTAGTTCGGTCGGCGCATTCCGCGTGTCGCAGACGGCGGAAGTCATCGAGGAGACCGGCGGCGATGCCGGTGCGATGGCGGCGCTGGGCGCTGCCGTCCTCGACGCGGAGAATTTCATCCTGAAGCTCTGCCGCGGCTGATCTCTCTTTCACCGTTGTTCGAACCACAGCGCCGCGCGTCTTTTCAGACCTGTAGCAGTTTGAACGGCCATTAATTAAGGAATTAGGCAGCGGGCCGCTGTTCCATTGCGGAACCACGGGTCTTTTTGCGACCTCCGATATGACGCATTGAAGACGACGGGCGACGGCCCGATCTGCGAGGTTATGGCGAATTTCGCAATGTTGACTGATGCGTCGAATTGTCTGAAGTAGAGCCGCCCACCCATTTCAAGACCGGAAATAGTCCTGATGCCCAAACTTACCATCGTCGCCTTCGACGGCACGCGCTTCGACCTCGACGTCGATCAAGGCTCAACCGTGATGGAAAATGCCGTGCGCAATTCGGTGCCCGGCATTGAGGCCGAATGCGGCGGCGCCTGCGCGTGCGCGACCTGTCACGTCTATGTCGACGAAGAATGGACGGAGAAGGTCGGCCAGCCCGAAGCGATGGAAGAGGACATGCTCGACTTCGCTTTCGATGTGCGCCCGACCTCGCGGCTCTCCTGTCAGATCCGGATGAAGGCCGCCTATGACGGGCTCATAGTGCACGTGCCTGAACGCCAAGCCTGAGGTCGGCCTTTCGCCGCTATAACCACAAAAAAGACGCCTCGCGCGCTGGTGCGAGCGAGGCGAGGCGGGCGCATTACCTACGGATGAGGGAGGACCATCCGCGGCTTCGGAACGCGCCAGGAGAACCCAGCGAGGAAGTCCAGATGCCGTAGCTGAACTTTCGAATGCGTTCATATTAACGCGTTCCGGTTGAGTCTGCCAGGATGAAAAATGACCATTAAGACGCTGGGGAGCGCGCAAGTTTCGCACAAGTTTCGTTGCGCAGCTAAGTTTTTCCGCTCGCAAGCAGCTTGAAAAATCCTTATTTTGCGCCGGCTCGACCTTTGATTCGATTATTCAGCAATCGCAACATGCGCTTCTGGAAATTGACCGCCTCAACCCGGTCGAATCGCGCCTGCAGCCGATCGTGCTCCTCTATACCGCGAGCTGACTCGTTGGAGACGAGCTCCTGCATGGCCTCGCAGCTGCGCTGCTGCGGCAGGGCGCGGATGGCGCGCTCCATGGCGCGGGCCTGATCTCTGGCGATCTCCGCATGGCGCTCCTCGTGGCGCTTGATGTCGCTCGACAACGCGTCCCAGATCATCGACAGTTCCTTGCTGGCACCACGGCGGCTGTTCCAGCGCGGCAGAATGATCTGGGTGTGGACCGTGACCTTGACGTTGCCGACGCGGCAGCGGCCGTCATCCTGAATATAGGTGGCCTCGCCGCCGAAGCGGATCTTGGTGGCGCCGGGATGGCGCGCCGACGAGCCGCTCGCCGTCGGGCCGCGCCGGCTGAGTTCCTGGTCGAGCTCCTCCGCGGTTTTGCCGCGGATGTCGAAATAGGAATAGCTTTTCGTTGCGATCACTTCGGCTGCAGCTTCGCCGCTGAGAGACAGAGCAATGGAAAAGGCGACAGGAAGGACCATATAACGCACTGCAAGCGGCATTCTGAACGCAACCCATGTTGAAATCGACAGGAGCTTGGGGCATAGCCACCGCAAGCGCAATATCGGATGGCGGCTTTTTTCGTCATCAATAGGACAAGTCTGGTGACAGGGCTCGAAGGCAGTTTATGGCGTGTCGGCCATGGCCGGGAGATCGAACTCGGCCGTCGTTCTCTCATCATGGCGATCATTAATGTGACGCCGGACTCCTTTTCCGATGGCGGACGCTTCAAAACCGTCGATGCCGCCGTCGAACACGCGCTGCAGGCGGTGAGCGATGGCGCCGCGATTGTCGACATCGGCGGCGAATCGACCCGGCCGGGCGCAGCATCGGTCAGCCCTTCGGAGGAGCAGGCGCGGGTATTGCCGGTGATCGAGGCGCTGCGCGGCCGCACCCAGGCGCTGATATCCATCGACACCTATCGCGCCGAGACGGCGCGGCTTGCGGTCAGCGCCGGCGCCCATATCGTCAACGATGTCTCCGGACTGCAGAAGGAGAGCGGTATCGCGGAGCTGGCTGCGGCGACAGGGGCGGGGCTCTGCATCATGCATACCGGCCGCGACCGGATCAAGCTTGCCGATGTGATCGCCGACCAGGTGCACTTTCTCGAACGGTCGCTTGCGATCGCCGCTGCGGCAGGTGTCAACAGCGACCGCATCGTGCTCGATCCGGGCTTCGGCTTTGCCAAGGAGACGGCGGAGGAGAATCTGGAACTGATGGCGCGGTTTTCCGAACTTTCGCGCTTTGGCCTACCGTTGCTTGCCGGCACCTCACGCAAACGTTTCCTCGGCACCGTGACCGGGCGGGATGCTTCGGACCGGGACGTGGCGACGGCTGCGACGAGCGTGCTGCTGCGCCTCCAAGGAGCTGCGGTTTTCCGGGTGCACAATGTCGCAATCAACAGGGATGCGCTTGATGTCGCCGATGCTATGCTCAATGCGCGCCAGGAATTCGAGAGGAAGCGGCCGACATGACCACCTACACGATCACGCTGCAGAATTGCGCCTTCTTTGCGCGCCACGGCGTGCATGATGAGGAGGAATTCCTCGGCCAGCGGTTCTTCGTCGATGCCGAGCTCGATGTCGTCGCCGGCGAGGCGCTGAAAAGCGACTCGATCGACGATACCGTCAATTACGGCATCGCTTTCACCGTGATCGAGCAGATCGTCACCGGCAAGCGGCGCTATCTCATCGAGGCCCTGGCGCTCGATATCGCCAAGGGGCTCTGCGAGACGTTTCCGCAGGTCCGGCGGGCGAAGATCACGGTGCGCAAGCCGAACGCGCCGGTGCCCGGCGTGCTCGATTTCGTGCAGGTGAGCGTTGAGCACTTTGCCTGAGGCCGCATCGCGATCCGCCACCCTCGGCCTCGGCGGCAATATCGGCGAGCCGGTAAAGGCGATGGCAGCGGCGCTGCAAAGGCTCGACGGGCACGACGAGTGCCGTATTACCGCCGTGTCACGGCTCTATCGGACGCCGCCCTGGGGCAAGACGGACCAATCCTTCTTCTTCAACGCCTGCGCCGTCATCGAAACCTGGCTTCCTCCGGAAGCTTTGCTCGATCTCTGCCTGTCAATCGAACGCGAGATGAAACGCGAGCGTGTCGAACGCTGGGGGCCGCGCACGCTCGATATCGACGTGCTGACCTATGGCGACGTCGCCCAGGACGCGCCGCGGCTGGAACTGCCGCATCCGCGGATGACGGAGCGCGGTTTCGTGCTGATGCCGCTTGCCGATATCGCGCCAAGCCTTCTCGTCAGGGGGCGGCCGGTCAGCGACTGGCTGCTCGACGCCGACGTGACTGGCATCGAGGTGGCCGATGACAGAGGCGACTGGTGGCGGAGCGCCTGAAGCCGGGATCCTGAAACGCGAAACGGCGGGAAACCCGCCGCTTCAGGAAAATCCGTTATGCGATCTGTCTACTGGATGGAGCCGACGGCCATTTCGTCGACCTGACGCGTCAATGTCAGGCCGATAACAGGGATCATCTGGCTTTCCACCTTGACCGAAACGGTGACGTTCATCGTCTTGTCGTCGCGCACGCGGGCGATCATTGCTCCGTTCAGCTTGGCGCGGTTGATGCCGACCACGACGGTATCCTCGGTGACGGCGCCGGAGACGACGTCAAGACCTTTGCCGGCGGCGCCATCGAGAAACTTGCCTTTATAGCTGGAGCCCGACTGGGAGATGACAGCGGTCATCGGCTGCTTGAAGACGCCGACGCGGCAGGTGCCATCGAGTTTGATGCCGGCATTGCTGTCGCCGGTGGGCTCACCGATCAGGTTGCAGGTGAATTTCGTGCCCTTGTACTTACCGGCGACGATCTCGCCGGGGCCCTTCCAGGAGCCCGCGACGGATTCGAAGAAGGCCTTGTCACGGGTTGCGGCGGTGGCTGCCGGAGCGACATCTGCGACCGGAGACAATGCCGCGGCGGCGAGGCCGCATACGAAGAGAAACTTGCGCGAATACATGGATTTTCCTTGGCAAACACCACTCACGAACTGGTGCCAAGTTTTGCCGAAGAATGGTTAATCCTTCCTTTCGACTGTGCCGAAATGCAAGGGATTACAGGCGTGCCATGCCTTACGGATTCTAAAATCCTGCCGCTAACCCGTTGAACTGGATAAATTTTTATAACTTGACGCTGAGGAAGGCGAAAGGTGCGGAATTGCTTCGTCGATTAAGGATTGTTGCTGCGCGGTGACATGGAAGGCGTGAGATCGCCGATGAAATCTCCGATTCCCGGCCGTTTCAGCGCGCGGAAGCTTAGCGGGCGGCAAAGATCCATGGCTGCGATTCCGATCCGGGCGGTCATCAGGCCGTTGATGACACCCTCGCCGAGTCGGGCCGAGAGCTTCGAGGCCAGCCCATGGCCGAGCACCTGCTGGACGAGGCTGTCACCGACGGCGATCGAACCGGTGACCGCCAGATGCGCCAGCACGTCTCGCAGAAGGCGGAACATGCCGAGCGTGCCGGGACGGCCGCCGTAGAGTTCCGCCATCGCGCGAATGAGGCGGACGGCCTCGTAAAGTACATACAGCAAGTCGACGACCGCGCGCGGGCTGACGGCGGTGACGATCGAGACGCGTTTGGAGGCATTGACGATGAGGGCGCGGGCCTTGCGGTCGAGCGGGGCGAGCAGTTCTCGTTCGGCCAAGGCAATCAGATGCGGGGGGTCGATGACCTCACCCTCGGTCGCCTTCAGCGTCGCACGTCCCTTCGATGTCTCGGGGTTGGCGGCAAGCAGCGTGGTAAGGCGCGCAACGACGGCGCGCGCCTTCGCCGGCCGGGTTTCGAGAATCGCGGCTTCCGCTTCGGCCTTGATCGTCTGCACGGCGGCAAGGCGCATCATGCCCGCGGTCTCGCGGATGATGAGGGCAAACACGGCGAGGATGCCGATCGCGAGCACACCAAGGGCTGCGTAACCCAACCAGTCGGCGCGGGTGAAGAGATCGCGGATCAGCCGGTCGGTCCAGAGACCGATGCCGAGCGACAGCAGGATGCCGAAGGCGCCGGCGGCGATCTTGCCGAAGGAGGTACGCCGCTTGCGTGGCGTCGCGACCGGCAGCGCGCTCAGATCCCCTTCAGGATTGATGAAGGGGTCATCCTCGTCGGGCGTCACGAGGATATTCTCAGAGAAGCTTTCGGGTTTGCGCCGGCCTTGCTGCTGGCGGCCGCTATCGCGCGGCTCGGATGCCTCATCTTCATAAGCGAAGGCTGCGGGTGGGCGGCGCGGCGGATCGGACGGGGGCTTGCTCATGCGAGACGGTCTCCGAACAGGAACTGCATGGCGCGGTCGAGGCGGATATGCGGCACCGACAGCTTGATGCCGCCGCCGGTTTCCTCGAGATGCGGCGGACGGAACCTGACGACATTGACTTCGGGCAGGGTTCCACCGTTGTCGCCCGAGGCGATACGGTCAAACAGCCCTTCCGGATCCTGCGGCAGGTCGCCGGGGAAGATCGCGGTCTTTCTCTGGCCGTCGAAGCGCTCGCCGGCAATGGTTTCACCCGCCATCGGCGTCCCGACAATAACGGGCAGGTCATGGCCGTCACGTTTGACCAACGCCTCTCGAGTTGCTCGCACGGAGGCAAGCGCCATCACATCGATGCCGGCGCCGGCCATGCCAATGCGGGCGATGGCGCGATCGACGAGGCGGCGGGTCAATGCGTCGAGTCGGTCATGGCTCTCATGATGGAGATGATCGGCCTTGGTGGCGGCGACCAATACGCGGTCGATACGGCGGCCAAGCAGCGAGGAGAGCAGCGAATTGGTGCCCGGGCGGAAACAGGCGAGCACATCGGTCAGTGCGCGTTCCAGATCCTGAACGGCTTCGGGGCCGCGGTTCATCGCCTGCAGCGCGTCGACCAGCACGATCTGGCGGTCGAGCCGGGCGAAATGCTCGCGGAAGAAGGGTTTGACGACCACCGACTTATAGGCTTCGTATCGCCTATCCATCATCGCCCAGAGCGAGCCGCGATCGGGACGTCCGTCGGGCGGCAAGGCGAGCGGAGCGAAGGTCAGCGCCGGCGAGCCGTCGAGATCGCCGGGCAGAAGCAGGCGCCCGGGCGGCAAGGTGGAGAGCGAGCGTTCGTCGGCCTTGCAGGCCTTGAGATAATCGGCAAAGGCGGTGGCAAGTTCGCGGGCGACCATCTCGTCGGCGCCGGCATTTATATCGGCGGCACGTGTCAGCGCCAACCATCCCTGCGACAAGGCGGAGCGGACGCCGGTTTGCGCCAGCGCGATCGTCTCCTCACTGAAGGTGCGATAATCCTTGCCGAGCAGCGGCAGGTCGAGCAGCCATTCACCGGGATAATCGACGATATCGATCGACAGCCGGCCGGGCGAGAACAGGCGATTCCACCCGCTGGCGCTCTGATAATCGAGCGTGATGCGCAACTCGGAAATGGCGCGGGTCGAATCCGGCCAGATGCGGTCCTTCACCAGCGCCCGGATATGATCCTCGTATTGGAAGCGGGGCACGGCATCATCAGGCTGCGGCTCGAGCCGCACGGCGGAAACGCGCCCCGATTGCACCGGCTCGAACAGCGGCAGTCGGCCGCCATGCAGGAGATTGTGGACAAGCGAGGAGATGAAAACCGTCTTGCCGGATCGCGAGAGGCCGGTGACGCCGAGCCTTAAGGTCGGATTGACCAGGCCGGTCGCCCGGTCGGCGAGATTGTCGAAGGCGATGCGGGCGTCGTCCGCAAGGGATGTCAGGCGTGGCGGCAAGGCGCGATTCCGATTGATGACTGCCGGCAATATAGGAAGGCGACGTTGTCCGCAAAAGAAGTGGCGCGAACGCATTTCCGTTTCCCGCAGAAAACGAAATTATCTGCCGCTCTTCCAATTGCTCCGACGACTTCAGACGACAACGAAATCGGTCAGGCGCCAGGCAGTGACGGACACATCGAAATCGATCACGGCAAGGCCTGCCGTCGGAAAGCCGCCGGGAAGGGCGCTGACCATCGCCTCGGGGCCGATCAGTGCCTCCAGCGCCTGCTCCATGGTCGGATTGTGGCCGACCAGCATGACGGCCGCCTGATCCTGCGCGTCGACGATTTCGAGATAGGTGTCGACGGTGGCGTTGTAGAGCGCATCGACATAGCGCACGTCGAGGCCGCTGCCGACCGCCCGGTGGACGGCATCGGCGGTGTCGCGGCAGCGCAGCGCCGTCGAACTGATCAGAAGATCCGGACGGTAGCCCTTGTCGGCTGCCTTGTCGGCGATGATCTGGGCATCGCCATAACCTTTTTCGTTGAGCGGCCGGTCGAAATCGCGCTGTCCGGGCTCGGCCCAGGCGGCCTCGGCATGACGCAGGAGGTAGATGCGATTGGGCGGAGGCAGCGGTACGGTCATGGGCAAATCCAGGATCGGGCGGGTCTTTTCAGTAGCGGCTGCGGTCGGCAGCCGTCAATCGCCAGCCATGCCGCAACTGCCTAAAACGTGGCTGACAACACGGCGTTTTGAGGGCGAAGCCAAAAACGACAGCCGGAATAACCATGACAAAATAGGCCGTTAGCTTAAAATTGTAACAGATTTAAAAATCTGTTTACCTGTCGTATTTGGCTTGAATCGCGGCTAGCGCTTGGGATATACACCCGCCCAGATGAGATGTTCTTCAGGAGAATCGCGTTGAGTGAGAAGATCGATCTTAGCAATTACGTTCCCTCGGAAGAGGAAGAGTTCATGAACGTAAACCAGCGTGCCTATTTCAGGGCGAAGCTGGTCGCCTGGAAAAACGATATCCTTAGAGAAGCGCGCGAAACACTCGACCATCTGGCCGAGGAAAGCGCAAACCATCCCGATCTCGCCGACAGGGCGTCGTCGGAAACCGACAGGGCGATCGAACTTCGCGCCCGCGACCGGCAGAGAAAGCTGATCTCCAAGATCGACGCGGCCCTGCAGCGGATCGAAGACGGCACCTACGGCTATTGCGAGGAGACCGGCGAACCGATCGGTCTCAAGCGCCTCGACGCCCGCCCGATCGCGACGCTGTCGATCGAGGCGCAGGAGCGCCACGAACGTCGTGAAAAAGTCTACCGCGACGAATGACGGATTCCATATAGGCAGAGATATAATCGGCGCCGCGATCTGATCGCGGCGCCTTTTTGTTAAGTCCCACTCCCCGGGTGTCGATCGGTCTTCCTGCGACGCGCTTCAGCTGTTGTTTTTATGCATGTCGTAGTCCCGGAACCGCTGCACACTTCCGGGAGACATGCGTTAGAGCGGGCCGCTTGTCGCCAGTGGTTCCCACAGTCGCTCCCGCTCTGCCTCCATGGCGAGATCGATCGTGACGCGCGTGCCACTCCTGATCCGCCGCCGCATGATGTCTGCCCCGCCGGGGTCCGTTCGACATAGGCCCTGATCGTGCAGAGCCTGCAGGCGCGAGCGCGACATTTTCAACTCCCCGGCCAACAGCCGATCCAGGCGTATCGCTGTTGCGAACCGGGCTGTCAGTTCGATTTCCAGGCTTGTCCAGCCTGCGATCTCGTGGCGTATCTCCTTGGCGATGTCGAATTCGGCGAACTCGTCCACGCGCTGTGATTTGCGCCGCAGCCCATCGAGATTGAAGGTTTCCGCGCAAATCCAATCCGGGTCGTTCGACTGCAGCGCCTCGAGCGTCAGCGGATCGATGTCGCGGATATTCCGGCGCTCGAAGATCGGCCGGTTCCATGTCCTTTCGCAGATCAGGCATTTGTAGATCAGCCAGGCGTCGAGCTTGCGACCGTTGGCATTCACCCGGATCTTGCCGCTGGATCGGAAAGCTCTGAGGCCTCCGCATCCGCTACACGCAATCCATGGCTGGGGGGCTGTCTTGGGCGTGATGGTCCATCGGACCCGAAGCGTCTTGCACATATCGTCTTGGTCTTCCGTTCGGAAGTCCACCAAGATGGTGCATGAGAAAGCCTTGCGGGCGCGGTGTGGCGATGTTGTCGGCGGTTGAAGAGCTGAGCAGCGGAGCTGCGCATGGCACATTCTAACAATGCCAAACCGGTCTCTCGCCACCACCCGATGAACATGGTCGCATGCCGCCAGCGTCGCTGTGCGGCAGTACGGGGTGAAACTGGGTGAGACCGGTATTTACTTAGGCAAAGTGTGACCTCGATGCGCCAAAGCTCTTCGCGTCCAGTGATAACAAATGATCGACGCGGTGGGGAGGCCCGAAGGACACCAGGACTAAAAAGCCGCGGCATTGCGGCAATTTTGCAACTTCATGATGAAGTCACGTATGCAGGCAACCAACCTTGCGGGTGCGACTATCACTTGTCGCGGTTGACGCTCATTTCACCGAAAATACGGGCAACTTCCTTCTGCAGCTCCGTGTCGGCGCCGGTGATCGGGGCAAGCTCGGGATCGCGGCGCGGCAGGTTGGCGGGCTGCGGCGCGGCTGGGCGCTGGGTCTGGTTTGCCGGCGCCGGCACGATGCGCTCGGCCGTCAGATTGTTTGCCATTTCCTGTTCCAGCACCCGCTGGAAATCGCGGCGAATCGCCGCTGCCGATTGCGCAGCCGCTTCGTCCTCGGGCGTCGCGGGCGCGGTGCGCGGCGCCGGCCTGTCAGGGGCGGAGACTTCCGGATCGATGCGCTGCTGCGGCAGGACCCGCTGGCGTGCGGCGTCAAGGATTTCGGCGGCACTCGCCCTATCGTGATACGGTGCGGGCTGCGCGACCGGCGGAGCAACCGGTTGTTCCGGTGGGCGCGGCTGGGGCGGAGCGGGGCGCGGAGAATGGTCGCGTTCGGCCGACAGCGGAACCGTTGTGGGCTCCGCCGGAAGCGGGCTGGTGGCCACCGGCGGCGGCGCGGCCGGCTGGGCCGGCAGTTCGGGGCGAGGCCGAGGCTCCGGGACGGCTGGGGCCGCGAAGGCGGGCTCGGCGGCCGGCTCGGTACGGGCAGCAAGCGGTGGACGGCTTACGGAGACGGCCGATGATTCGGGGTTCGACACTTTCGACGGCCACTCCCCGGCCGGCTCTGGCCCTTTGACGCTTTCGGGCTGTCCGGCCGTCTCGGCCAGGATACGGCTTTCGATGACGATGTCGGTCGGACCGCCGATCATGATCAGATGTTCGACGTCGTCACGACGCACCAGCACCAGCCGGCGGCGGGTATCGACGGCTGCAGCATCCAGCACCTGCAGGCGGGGCTGACGGTTGCGGCCGCCGCGCACGAAGGGCGAGGGGGCGCGGCTGCGGATCACCCAGAGCACGAGGATGAGCAGGAGAAGCGCCAGGCCGACGCCACCGGCCGCAAGCAGGAAACGGCTGCCGTAAGCTCCGACAAGATCATCGAACATAGTCACTCACTCCATTTCGCATTCGGCACATATTGACGACTTTTCCGTTCCTTAAACAAGGGCCGAAGGTCTTGTCCAGCGACGCACGAAGGCGATTCCCGATTGTGCCGGATGACGGCTGCCGGCTTGCGCACGGGCAGCGGCGGCGGCCCGAGAGGCAGATGGCGCTCTAGCCTGTGAATTCAAGCAGTCTTGCCGGCGGCCGGTGTTTTTGCCGGCGTGGCAAATTGCTAAGAAGGAAAGAGTGCCTGATTCCTGCTTCGTGTTCGTGCTATGAAATGGGATGGGCTTATGCGAGGAATACATGACGAAACCGCGTCAGGCCGACGACTATAACGCACCGCTTGTGGATCGTGGGGGGCGTTCTGGCACGGTTTTGCGCATCCTCCTGTTGGCGCTCGTGCTGATCGCGGCAGCCGGTGCCTTCGTCGTCTTCAAAAGATCACTCGACAACGAGATGGTGCTCGGCGGCCTCGGCGTGCTCGCCATGGTTGGCATCTTCTTCCTGGTCTCCTCGGTCATCGGCTTCATCGAGGTGATGCCGCAGCACCAGTCCGACAGCCTGGCGCGCGCCTTCCTCAACAGCCATCCGGACGGCACCCTGATCACCGACGACAAGGGCCGGATCATCTATGCCAACGCTGCCTACGGCGCGCTGACCGGGGCGCGCAAGGCGACCGAAGTGCAGACGCTCGAAACGCTGCTGTCGCGCCATCGTGAGTCCAACGAGGCGCTCTACCGGCTGGTCAACGGTCTGCGCGAGGGCAAGGAGGGCCGCGAGGAATTCCGTCTGCTGCGCGCCGTCGGCCCCGGCTCCAGCAGCTCGGGCGCGCATTGGTACCGGCTGAAGGCGCGGCTGCTGCAGCAGGAGGATAATGGCGCCAAGCCGCTGCAGATCTGGCAGATCACCGACATCACCGCCGAACGCGACGATCAGGAGCGATTCTTCAAGGAGCTGCAGAACGCGATCGACTATCTCGATCACGCACCCGCCGGCTTCTTCTCCGCCGGCCGGAAGGGCGAAATCTTCTACCTCAATGCAACGCTTGCCGAGTGGCTGGGCCTCGACCTGACCAAGTTCCTGCCGGGCTCGATGTCGATCGGCGACCTGGTGGCGGGCGAGGGGCTGGCGCTGATCCAGTCGGTGCAGGCCGAACCCGGCTTGAAAAAGACCGTTACCCTGGATCTCGATCTGCGCAAGACCAACGGCCAGAGCCTGCCGGTGCAGATCATCCACAGCGTCACCTCGATGCGCGACGGCGCGCCCGGCGAAAGCCGGACGATCGTGCTGGCGCGCGAAAAGAGCAGCGAGAGCGGCCAGTCCGCTTCGGCCGCCGCCATGCGCTTCACGCGCTTCTTCAACAATACGCCGATGGCGATCGCCTCGGTTGATGGCGAAGGGCGCATTCTGCGCACCAATGCGCCGTTCCTGAAACTGTTTTCCGGTGTCGTGTCCCGCGACGATCTCGAGAAATCACCCTCACTCGAAACCATCGTGCAGGAGAGCGACCGGCCACAGCTGGCCGCGGCGCTGGCGGCGGCCAAGGACCGGCAGGGCGACATCGCGCCGCTCGACACCTGCACGCCGACCGACGAGGCGCGCTATTTCCGCTTCTATGTCAATGCGGTCATCGACCAGAGCGACGAGGCGCCGGAGGAGGCGGCGATCGTCTATGCTGTCGAGGTGACCGAGCAGAAGGCGCTGGAAGCTCAGATGGCGCAGACGCAGAAGATGAACGCTGTCGGAACGCTTGCCGGCGGCATCGCGCACGACTTCAACAATGTGCTGACGGCGATCCTGCTTTCGTCCGACCATCTGCTGCTGCAGGCCCGTCCTTCCGATGCGAGCTTCGCCGACCTAATGGAGATCAAACGCAACGCCAACCGCGCCGCCGTGCTGGTCCGCCAGTTGCTTGCCTTCTCGCGCAAGCAGACGATGCGGCCCTCGGTGCTGAACCTGACGGATGTCGTCGGCGACCTGCGCATGCTGGTCGACCGGCTGCTCTCCGGCACCAACGTCAAGCTCGACGTGCAATATGGCCGCGATCTCTGGCCCGTCAAAACCGACCTGTCGCAGTTCGAGCAGGTGCTGATCAATCTCTGCGTCAATGCGCGCGATGCCATGCCGGAAGGCGGCACGCTGACGCTGCGCACCCGCAATCTGACGGCTGACGAGGTCTCCGCCTTCAACTATTCCTACATGCCCGCCGAGGACATGGTGCTGGTCGAGGTCACCGATACCGGCACCGGCATCGCGCCTGAGATCATGGACAAGATCTTCGAACCCTTCTTCACCACCAAGGATGTCGGCAAAGGCACCGGGCTTGGTCTTGCCATGGTCTACGGCATCGTCAAGCAGTCGGGCGGTTACATCCAGCCGGAATCCGAAGTCGGCAAAGGCACGACCTTCCGCGTCTTCCTGCCGCGCCATATCCCCGAGCCGGCGGTTGCTGCCGAAGCCGGCGCGATCGACAGTGCCATTGCCGCAATCGGCACGCCCCCCGAGGCGCCTGCCGCGCAGCAGCCCGAGGACCTGACCGGCTCCGCCGTCGTCCTGCTCGTCGAAGACGAGGAGGCCGTGCGCCGTGGCGGCAAGCGGATGCTGGAAACGCGCGGCTACACCGTGCATGAGGCGGGCTCCGGCGTCGAGGCGCTGAGCATCATGGAAGAGCTCGAGGGCAAAGTCGACATCGTCGTTTCCGACGTCGTCATGCCTGAAATGGACGGCCCGACGCTGCTGCGCGAGTTGCGCAAGAACTATCCCGACCTGAAATTCATCTTCGTCTCCGGCTATGCCGAGGACGCCTTTGCCCGCAACCTGCCGCCGGATGCGAAATTCGGGTTCCTGCCGAAGCCGTTTTCGCTGAAACAGCTTGCTGTGGTGGTAAAGGAGACGCTGGACGGGTGAGATGTCGCGCCGCGCAGGCCCCCCTCTGCCCTGCCGGGCATCTCCCCACAGGTGGGGAGATTGGCTAGACGCGAGGGCTTCCCCAAACAATTAGCGTCGCAGTTCGGCGAAACGTTGATGTGGCGGGAAGGTTCCGCCACTTGTCATCTCCCCACCTGTGGGGGAGATGCCCGGCAGGGCAGAGGGGGCTTACTCGGCACGCCCTGTCTGCGAAGGCGATCCCCGCGGTCGATCAACCTCACTCCCCAAGCGCCACGGCAATCTCTGCCGCCAGCCGCGCATTGTTCTCCACCAATGCAATATTCGTCTTGAGACTCTGACCGTCCGTCAGATCGAAGATGGTCGAGAGCAGATAGGGCGTCACCGCCTTGCCGGTCACTTCGTCGCGCTCGGCGCTGTCGAGTGCGCGCTCGATATAGATCTCCATCTCTTCGCGCGGGATCTCGTCAGCCTCGGGCACCGGATTGGCGATCAGCATGCCGCCATTGATGCCGAGCTGTTCGCGCGTCGTCTGGAAGTTGGCGATGGCCGCCGGGCTGTTCAGTGACAGCGGGCTGCGAAGCCCCGAGGAGCGCGACCAGAAAGCGGGGAATTCTTCGCTCTCATAGGTGACGACGGGCACGCCGCGGGTTTCCAGCACTTCCAGCGTCTTCGGAATGTCGAGGATCGCCTTGGCGCCGGCGCAGACGACGATGACGCCGGTGCGGGCCAGTTCCTCGAGATCGGCCGAGATATCGAAGCTTTCCTCGGCGCCGCGGTGCACGCCGCCGATGCCGCCTGTGGCAAAGACGCGGATGCCGGCGCGGGCGGCCGCGATCATCGTCGCCGCGACCGTGGTGGCGCCGGTGCGGCGCTCTGCGATCGCAAAGGCGAGATCGGCGCGCGACACCTTCATCACGTCGGTCGCTTTGGCGAGCTGCTCCAGTTCGCCGGCTTCAAGGCCGATATGCAGCGTGCCGTGAATGACGGCAATCGTTGCCGGCACCGCACCCTGTTCGCGAATGATCGCCTCGACGCTGCGGGCCATCTCGATATTGCCGGGATAGGGCATGCCATGGGTGATGATGGTCGATTCCAGCGCCACCAGCGGCGCGCCGCGCTGCTTGGCGCTGGCGACTTCCTTCGAATAGGCGATCGGCAGAAGGGGGGAGATGGGCTGGGTCATGATCTTGTCCTGTCGTCGATAGAGCATGATACCGAATGTGCCGGCGGTTTTGCGACGACATCATGCTCGATTATTTCATTTGGCCGCTTCAATGCAGAATTCTGATCTGGGGAACAAGGGCAAGCGCCTCATTCAGCAGATCCGGCGTGAGATTTTCGTTTACGGCATGCGGCGACTGCACAGTCAGCGCTGCTGCCGCGGTGCCGTGGCGGACGGCTTCCTCGAGCGGCAGGCCACGCATCAAGGCGGCGAGCGTGCCGGCGGCAAGGGAATCGCCGGCGCCGGTGACATCGGCGAGGGTCTCGGCGATCGGCGGCTGCAACGTCACGGCGCGGCCGCCGCAAAGCGCGACCAGCTCGCGCTGGCCGCGGGTGACGACGGCGCTGCGGATGCCGATTTCTTTCAGAAGCGGCGGCCAGCCGCCGGCGTTGTCCGGCCGTTCACCAGCAAGGGCTGCCGCTTCGGCTTCGTTCAGGAACAGGTAGTCGATATCGCCGATACAGGATTTCAGCCTGACGACCTTGGCCGGCGAAATTGCGATCGCCGCGACGGGCTTGGCCAGCGACCGTGCCCTGGCGACGATTGCCGCGATCGTCTCTTCCGGCAGATTGGCATCGAAAAGGATGAGATCATGCGCGGCGAAGGCTTCGCGCACCCAGCGGATGGATAGACGCCGCGGCACGAAGAAGCGGTAGAGATCCATGTCGGCAAGGGCGATCACCAGGTTGCCGTCCCTCTCGATGATCGCGGTGTAGCTCGGTGTCTTGCGGTCGAGGAAAACGAAGGGCCGGTCGTCGATGCCGGCGAAATCGGCGGCTTCGCTGACCATCTCGCCGATGGGATCGCCGCCCCGCGGTGAAATCATCGTCACCTGAAAACCGAGCCTTGCAAGGTTGCGCGCCGCATTGAAGCCGCCGCCGCCCGGCTCCTCGAACCAGGTGCCGGGATTGCTGGCGCCCGGCGCCGTTTCCCCAGAAATGCGGCCGCGCCGGTCGATATGGGCGCCGCCGAGAACAAGAATCTTTTTCTTCATTTCAACCGCCTTCCGACGCCCGCAAGCGCGAATCGAGACGGTGCCGCCTGACGCGACCAAGCCGCCGCATCTGGCCTAAGCCGTTGCTTTGCATCGATAAAACAAATATAGAACACGAGCTGTTTTACCTTTTTCTTTCAATCGTTTGATCGCCTATTGCGAGTATGGAACAAATAGGGTACAAACTCGACATTGCTTGGGCGGCTTCAATAACCTAAAGGTGGATCAGATGTCTCAGAATTCATTGCGGCTGGTAGAGGACAAATCGGTGGACAAAAGCAAGGCGCTTGAAGCGGCACTCTCACAGATAGAGCGGTCGTTCGGCAAGGGCTCGATCATGAAACTCGGTTCCAACGAGAACGTCATCGAAATCGAGACGATTTCCACGGGTTCGCTTGGGCTCGATATCGCGCTTGGCGTCGGCGGCCTGCCGAAGGGCCGCATCATCGAAATCTACGGGCCGGAAAGCTCGGGCAAGACGACGCTTGCGCTGCAGACCATTGCGGAAGCGCAGAAGAAGGGTGGCATCTGCGCCTTTGTCGACGCCGAACATGCGCTTGATCCCGTCTATGCCCGCAAGCTGGGCGTCGATCTCCAAAACCTTCTGATTTCGCAGCCCGATACCGGCGAGCAGGCGCTTGAGATCACCGATACGCTGGTGCGCTCCGGCGCCGTCGACGTTCTGGTCGTCGACTCGGTCGCCGCACTGACGCCGCGCGCCGAAATCGAAGGCGAAATGGGCGACAGCCTTCCAGGCCTGCAGGCGCGCCTGATGAGCCAGGCGCTGCGCAAGCTTACCGCCTCGATCTCCAAGTCGAATACCATGGTGATCTTCATCAACCAGATCCGCATGAAGATCGGCGTCATGTTCGGTTCGCCGGAAACGACGACGGGCGGCAATGCGCTGAAATTCTATGCCTCCGTGCGCCTCGACATCCGCCGCATCGGCTCGGTCAAGGAGCGCGAAGAGGTGATCGGCAACCAGACCCGCGTCAAGGTCGTCAAGAACAAAATGGCGCCTCCCTTCAAGCAGGTCGAATTCGACATCATGTATGGCGAAGGCGTATCGAAGACCGGCGAACTTGTCGATCTTGGCGTCAAGGCCGGGATCGTGGAAAAGTCGGGCGCCTGGTTCTCCTATAACAGCCAGCGTCTCGGCCAGGGCCGCGAAAACGCCAAGACTTTCCTGCGCGACAACCCGGATCTCGCCCGCGAGATCGAGCTGGCGCTGCGCCAGAATGCCGGTCTGATCGCCGACCGCTTCCTGCAGAACGGCGGACCGGATGCGGATGACGGCGATTCTGCCGCGGAAATGTAAGCTTCGCGCCTGATTTTGTCGGATATCTCAGCCGGCCGCATTCCTGATGAGAATGCGGCCGGTTTCGTTTGTCGGCTGGACAGTGGCGGGGGCGAACGTTAAAAGCCGATGGATTTGTATTATCTGCCTCCGGCAGCATTGAAGGGCATAGAATGAGCGGCGTGAACGATATCCGGTCGACATTTCTCGACTATTTCAAGAAGAACGGCCACGAGATCGTTCCGTCGAGCCCGCTCGTGCCGCGCAACGACCCGACGCTGATGTTCACCAATGCCGGCATGGTGCAGTTCAAGAACGTCTTCACCGGCCTGGAGAAGCGTCCTTATTCGACGGCGACGACCTCGCAGAAATGCGTGCGCGCCGGCGGCAAGCATAACGACCTCGACAATGTCGGCTATACCGCGCGCCACCTGACCTTCTTCGAAATGCTCGGCAACTTCTCCTTTGGCGACTATTTCAAGGAGAATGCGATCGAGCTTGCCTGGAAGCTTGTGACCGAAGGCTTCGGCCTGCCGAAGCATCGCCTGCTGGTGACCGTCTATTCCGAAGACGAGGAGGCCGCGGCGCTGTGGAAGAAGATCGCCGGTTTTTCCGACGACAAGATCATCCGCATCCCGACCTCCGATAATTTCTGGCAGATGGGCGATACCGGCCCCTGCGGCCCATGCTCTGAAATCTTCATCGATCAGGGCGAGAACGTCTGGGGCGGCCCTCCCGGTTCGCCGGAGGAAGATGGCGACCGGTTCCTGGAGTTCTGGAACCTCGTCTTCATGCAGTTCGAGCAGACCGAGCCCGGCGTTCGCAACCCGCTGCCGCGTCCGTCGATCGATACCGGCATGGGGCTGGAGCGCATGGCCTGCATTCTGCAAGGCGTCCAGAGCGTCTTCGACACCGACTTGTTCCGCACGCTGATCGGCACCATCGAAGAGACGATGGGCGCCAAAGCGGAGGGCAGCGCCAGCCACCGCGTCATCGCCGACCACCTGCGCTCCTCGGCTTTCCTGATCGCCGATGGCGTGCTTCCGTCGAATGAAGGCCGCGGCTATGTGCTGCGCCGTATCATGCGCCGCGCCATGCGGCACGCCCAGCTTCTCGGCGCCAAGGAGCCGCTGATGTACAAGCTGCTGCCGACGCTGGTGCAGGAGATGGGTCGCGCCTATCCGGAACTCGTACGCGCCGAGGCGCTGATCTCGGAGACGCTGAAGCTCGAAGAAGGCCGTTTCCGCAAGACGCTGGAGCGTGGCCTGTCGCTGCTGTCGGATGCCACCACGGATCTCGGCAAGGGCGATATGCTGGATGGCGAGACCGCCTTCAAGCTCTACGACACCTACGGCTTCCCGCTCGACCTGACGCAGGACGCCCTGCGCGCCCGCGAGATTGGCGTTGATATTTCCGGCTTTACCGATGCCATGCAGCGCCAGAAGGCCGAAGCCCGCTCGCACTGGGCCGGCTCCGGCGAAAAGGCGACGGAAACCATCTGGTTCGAGCTTAAGGAAAAACACGGTGCGACCGAATTCCTGGGCTACGACACCGAAACCGCAGAAGCCGTGGTACAGGCGATCGTCAAGGACGGCGCCGTTGCTGCGGAGGCCAAGGCCGGCGACAAGGTGCAGATCGTCGTCAGCCAGACGCCGTTCTACGGCGAATCCGGCGGCCAGATGGGCGATACCGGCGTGATCTCGTCCGACCACGGCAAGATCGAGATTTCAGATACGCAGAAGAGGGGTGAAGGCCTGTTCGTGCATCAGGGCACTGTCATCGACGGCGTCGTCAAGGACGGCGATGCGGTCGTGCTGACGGTCGATCACGCCCGCCGGTCGCGGCTACGCGCCAACCACTCGGCAACGCACCTGCTGCATGAGGCGCTCCGCGAAGTGCTTGGCACCCATGTCGCTCAGAAGGGCTCGCTGGTCGCGCCCGAGCGCCTGCGCTTCGACGTCTCGCATCCCAAGCCGATGTCGGCCGAAGAGCTGAAGATCGTCGAGGATATGGCAAATGAAATCGTGCTGCAGAATTCGCCTGTTACCACGCGGTTGATGAGTGTCGACGATGCGATCGCAGAAGGCGCCATGGCGCTGTTCGGTGAGAAATACGGCGACGAAGTCCGCGTCGTCGGGATGGGTGAGGGTGTGCGCGGCGCTAAGGCTGGCAAGCCCTATTCGATCGAACTTTGCGGCGGCACGCATGTTTCTGCCACCGGTCAGATTGGGCTGATCCGCGTTCTCGGCGAAAGTGCGGTCGGCGCAGGCGTTCGCCGCATCGAGGCCGTCACCGGCGAATCAGCGCGCGAATACCTGGCCGAACAGGACGAGCGCGTGAAGGCGCTTGCCGCCTCGCTGAAGGTGCAGCCGGGCGAAGTGCTTTCGCGTGTCGAAGCGATGATGGACGAGCGCCGCAAGCTCGAAAAGGAACTGGCCGACGCCAAGCGCAAGCTCGCCATGGGCGGCGGGCAGGGCGGCTCGGTCGATGCGGTGCGCGAAGTCGCCGGGGTCAAGTTCCTCGGCAAGGCTATTTCGGGCGTCGATCCCAAGGACCTCAAGGGCCTTGCCGATGATGGCAAGACCAGCATCGGCTCCGGCGTCGTCGCGCTCGTCGGCGTGTCCGATGACGGTAAGGCAAGTGCGGTCGTCGCCGTGACGCCTGACCTCGTCGAGCGTTACAGCGCCGTCGATCTGGTGCGCATCGCGTCTGCCGCCCTTGGCGGCAAGGGCGGCGGCGGCCGTCCCGACATGGCGCAGGCTGGCGGCCCGGATGGATCGAAGGCCGACGAGGCGATCGAGGCGGTGGCCTTGGCTCTCGCCGGCTGAGCTGACGGTTGATTCTAAGGCGGAAGCTCGGCTCCTGCCTTAGCTTGGCTGTGAATGTTCTTTACTCGGCGTTCTCCCAGACCTCCCTCATTCCTGTATCCTCAGGGCTTCGCCCGAGGGATGTCACAGGCATCCAGTGCGCCCAAGTCCTTGGGGGCGAAGGAGTTTTTTTCTTTAGATACTGATTCATTCACGGCGCGGACGCGCCGTGGCTGGATTCCTGTGACGAGCACAGGAATGAGGGAGGTTAGGCGGCGTAGTCGGCAATAGCGACGCTTCTTCTGCCGCGTAGCGTTGGATTCGCCGCCAGTGCAAGTCCGCAGGATTTGTCAAATCGAGCTATGGTTCTCTGCAGCCGATCGATTTGCACGAGGTTTGACATGAATGGCGAAACGGCATGGGCACTTTATGAAAGCCGTCTGAGACGGGTTTCTGCCTATATCCACGATCACCTCGACGAGGAGCTGGATATGGAGCGCCTTGCCGGGATCGCCTGCCTGTCGAGCTATCACTGGCACAGGATCTACCGGGCGATTTATGGCGAGACGCTGGCGGCCACCGTCAAGCGGCTGAGGCTGCATCGCGCGGCGGGCGAGATCGTCGGCACGGAGCTTGCCGTCAGCGAGATTGCGAAACGATCAGGCTATCCCAATCTCCAATCCTTCAATCGCATTTTCAAGTCGGTCTACGGCATGCCGCCGGCCCGCTATCGGAAAGAGGGAAGCCACACAGCCTTTGAACCCTCACCTAACGGAAAGACCCCAACCATGTTCGACGTTACCATACGTGAGATCGCGCCGACCGAGCTGATCGGCGTCGCCCATACCAGGCTCTTATATGCAGATCGGCAAAGCCTTCGAGACATTGTTCGGCACGCTTTACGCCCGCGGCCTCGCCAGGCCCGACATGCGGATGATCGGTGTCTATCTCGACGATCCCGATATCGTGCCGGCCGAACAGCTGCGCTCGATCGCCTGTGTGACCAGCTCAGCCGACGTTCCGGCCGAAGCGCCGTTCGAGCGGCGCAGGGTCGACGGCGGCACCTATGCGGTATTGCGTCACAAGGGCCCCTATGCCGACATGCATAAGGCCTATCAGTGGCTTTATGCGGAATGGCTACCCAAATCAGGACGGCAGTTGAAGGACAGCGTCATGTTCGAGGAATATCTCAACAATCCACGTGACGTGCCGCCAACCGAGCTTCTGACAGAGATCCACATGCCGCTTGCCTGACCTCGCGCGAGGACGCGGCGGAGTCGCCGCGTGCTCGATCGTGCCTGAACGCTCAGGCCGCCTGCATCGTCTTGCCGGCCTCGTCGTCCAGTGCATTGGCGCGCTTATAGGCTTCGCGCTCGCTGACGCGGCCGAAGTAATCGACGAAGGCCTGACGTTTCTCGATGGAGCCGAAGCCGAGGCCCCAGCCGATATGAGCGCCGACATAGACGTCGGCGGCGGTGAAGCGCTCGCCGGTGACATAGGTCGAGCCGGAAACGGCCATTTCGAGCGTGTTCATGACGTCGCCAAAACCGCCGCAGCCGGCCATTCGCAGGCGCTCCGTCGGAATTTCGAAACCGAGCGCCTTCATCGTCACCGCCGATTCCAGCGGACCGGCGGCAAAGAACATCCAGCGGTAATAGCGGGCGCGCTCCTCCGGTCTTGGGGCCAGCCCCTTTTCCGGGAAGGTCTCGGCGAGGTAGGCGCAGATTGCCGCGCATTCGGTGACCACTGTGTTGCCGCGGCGGATTGCCGGCACCTTGCCCATCGGGTTGACGGAAAGATATTCCGGCGCCTTCATAGTTTCGCCGAAGGTCAGGAGTTCGGTGCGATAGGGCTGACCGATTTCCTCCAGCATCCAGCGCGCGATGCGCCCGCGTGACATCGGGTTCGTATAGAATACCAATTCTTCGGTCATGACATCTTCCTCCTGTTGCCGTTCTGTCAGGCATTGCCGTCGCCCGGAATCAATAGCGCGGCGAGGTCTTTGTGCAAGTCCGATCGTCAGAGAGCTTTGCGATACTGGATGAAGCCTGAGCGTTCGGCGATCCGGTCGTACAGCCGCCGCGCCGTGGCATTCGTTTCGTGCGTCATCCAGTAGAGCCTGCCTGCGCCGTTTGCGCGCGCAAGATCGGCGACCGCATCGATCAGTGCGGCACCGGTGCCGAGGCCGCGCTGGGTATCGGCGACATAGAGATCCTGCAGATAGCAGGTCCATTGCGGCAGCCAGCAGGAGCGGTGAAAGATCGCATGCACGATGCCGACGAGGCGGCCGTCTTGATCAAAGGCGCCGAGCGCGTGCATCGGTTCGTCAGGATCGTGGAAGCGGTTCCAGGTGAGATCCGTGGTATCGGCAGGGATGACCACCTCGTAGAAGCGCTGATACGCCTTCCATAGGGGCTCCCAAGCGGTACGGTCAGAAGGTTCGAGCGGACGCACGGTCGCCGTCATCTGCGGTTCTCCCAAAATGAAAACGGCGGGGAAATCCCCGCCGTTTCAATGCTATCCCGAAAGGGCTGGCTTACGCCATCGCCGTCTGCAGATTCTGGTCGATCTTGTCGAGGAAGGCAGTGGTCGAGAGCCACGGCTGATCGGGGCCGATGAGCAGCGCCAGGTCCTTGGTCATGAAGCCGGATTCGACGGTGTCGACGCAGACCTTTTCCAGCGTCGAGGCGAACTTCGCAAGCTCGGCATTGTCGTCGAGCTTGGCGCGGTGAGCGAGGCCGCGGGTCCAGGCGAAGATCGAGGCGATCGAGTTCGTCGAGGTTTCCTGTCCCTTCTGGTGCTGGCGGTAGTGGCGGGTCACCGTGCCGTGGGCGGCTTCCGCTTCGACCGTCTTGCCATCGGGCGTCAGCAGAACCGAGGTCATTAGGCCGAGCGAGCCGAAGCCCTGGGCAACGGTGTCGGACTGGACGTCGCCGTCATAGTTCTTGCACGCCCAGACGTAGCCGCCCGACCACTTGAGCGCCGAGGCAACCATGTCGTCGATCAGGCGGTGTTCGTAGGTGATGCCGGCTTCCTTGAACTGATCCTTGAATTCGGTCTCGTAGACTTCTTCGAAGATGTCCTTGAAGCGGCCGTCATAGGCCTTGAGGATGGTGTTCTTGGTCGACAGGTAAACCGGCCACTTGCGCATCAGGCCGTACATCATTGAGGCGCGGGCGAATTCGCGGATCGATTCGTCGAGGTTGTACATGGCCATGGCAACGCCGGCGCCCGGCGCGTTGAAGACTTCCTTCTCGATGACCGTGCCGTCTTCGCCGACGAACTTGATGGTCAGCTTGCCCTTACCGGGGAATTTGAAATCGGTGGCGCGGTACTGGTCTCCGAAGGCATGGCGGCCGACGACGATCGGCTGGGTCCAGCCGGGAACCAGGCGCGGAACGTTGCGGCAAATGATCGGCTCGCGGAAGATGACGCCGCCGAGGATGTTGCGGATCGTGCCGTTCGGGCTCTTCCACATTTCCTTGAGGTTGAATTCCTTGACGCGGGCTTCATCCGGCGTGATCGTCGCGCACTTGATGCCGACGCCGTACTTCTTAATGGCATTGGCGGCGTCGACGGTGACCTGGTCGTTGGTGGCGTCGCGGTTTTCGACCGAGAGGTCGAAATAGTCGATGTCGAGGTCGAGATACGGATGGATCAGCTTATCCTTGATGAGCTGCCAGATGATGCGTGTCATTTCATCGCCGTCGAGATCGGCGACGGGATTGGCGACCTTGATCTTGTTCATGTATCTGCCTCGTTCGAGCTTGAAGGGGGACAAGCGTCCCGGGTGGGTGACGTGATGAGGAGCGCTATAGCATTGTGAACCGGGAACGCAAAGCTGCAACGGTTCTCGCAATGCGTTTTTGCCGCCATTGCCAAGCGCTGAAATCTGGCTAGAACAGGATGATTTTAGGCCGGATCGGGCTAAAATCTGAATCCTGTTCTAAACTAAAGAGTTAGAGCATGATGTTGTCCGAAAACCGCTCACACTTTTCGGCATCATGCTCTGTGTCCGCCTTGATTTGCCCGCCCCGGAACATTCGACCATGAAGACAATCGCCATTGTTATCGCAAGTCTTATCGGCTCTTCGGGGGCTGCCCATGCTGCCGATGCTACCGCTCCCGTGCAGGAGATCATGGACGCGACCAAGAGCAACTGGGCCGATAACAACAGCGACTGGACCGACATTTTCGCTGCGAGCCGGCTCGACCATCTCTACAGCAAGGACTTCGTCGCCAGATACCACGCAGCCGCGCAATTTCCCGCCGCGGACGACGACGGCATATCGCCGTTCGACTACGACGTCATCGTCAACGGCCAGGATGCATGCCCGTTGGAGGATCTGACAATGGCGGCGGCGCCCCCGGTCAACGGGACGACCGAGGTCACGGTGCGCTTCAGGAAATCCGCCTGTTCGGACGCGCCGGGTGCCAAGGACTATACGACCGTTCGCTTCGAGGTGGTCGAGGAGGCCGGCCAGCCGGTGATCGACGATATCATCACCGAGAATATCGAAACGCAGGGCCACAATTCCCTGAAGGCGACGATGGCGCTGATTGCCAAGGGCCAATAGGTGGTCATATTCGCGAGTGTCGAGACTCGATGTCTCTGTCGATCCTTCCGCGGCATGAGGGGTTTCTGCATTTGTTTTCCGGCTTTCAGGCTCGCGACTGGCTGCTTGCCAATGATCCGGCGCTTTCGCGCTTGCGCATGGCGCTGCGGGTGACGTTGACGATCGTTTTCTCCTTTTTAGTCCTTCTTGCCATCCACATGGCAATCTTGCCACTGCCGACTGCGGCCTTCGGCCTCGGCATCGTGCTGTCGATCGAAGGCGGCGTGGCGGTGCGCGACAAGGGCAATTCCCGCCAGTTGATAACGCGGCTCTTCGGCTGTGCGGCAAGCCTTGCCGTCGTTGGCATTGCGGCGGGGCTCGAGGATCACCGCTTGCTCTCCGATCTCATCTTCCTGGCGGTGATCGCGCTGGCATCGGCCGGACGGGTGTTCGGGCCGCGCGGTTTTGCCATCGGCATGTTCGCGTTTACCTCCTATTTCATGGGCGCCTACTTCCGGCCGCCGCTCGCCGAACTGCCGGCGGTGGCGATCGGCCCCGTCGTCGCGGTACTTGTCGGCCATCTGGTGAGGGCGGTGCTGCTGCCCGACGATTGGCGGCGCGACCTGCTGCGCTCGCTCGAAAGCGTCAGGGGCCGGATCAACCAGATCCTCTTCAAGCTCGCGGTTATCAACGGCGCCGAGATCGGCGAAACCGACCGGCAGGAGCTGCGCCAGCTGGAAGACCGGCTGAAGGAAGTGGTGCTGATGGCGGAGACCTTCATTCCGCGCCCGCCGGCCGGCGTTTTCGATGGCGCCGCCGATCCCGCCGCCGAACTGGCGATCCGCCTTTTCGACGCCCATCTTGCCGCCGAGAGCGCGATCGTGCTGAGCTTCCAGAGCCCGCCGCCTTTCCCGCTCGTCCACGCCGTCATCGAGGCGGATATGGCGGAACTTGCACGATTTGAGGGGATGGTCGACGCCGTTGGGGATCAGCCGCAGGACGAAACCGTGCGGGCGCTTCTCTGGCTCGGCAAGGCGCGGCAGCAGTTGACGCAGGCGATCGGCGATGGGCGGGCCTCCGGTTTCTCCAAGATCGATGACAGCAAGGATATGGTGCAATCCCAGGCAATCGACTTTTCGCTTGCCAATCCGCTGCTGCGCGCAGCGCTGCAAATCACCATCGCGTCGGCGATCGCCATGAGCTTCGGGCTGCTCTTGTCGCGCGAACGATGGTTCTGGGCGGTGCTGGCCTCCTTCCTCGTCTTCACCAACACCAATTCGCGCGGCGACACCGCGATGAGGGCGCTGTCGCGCTCGCTGGGGACCGTGTTCGGGATCGCTATCGGTCTTGTGCTGGCGACGCTGATTTCAGGCGAGCCTGATATCGCCATTCCGGTTGCCGCCGTCTGTATCTTCCTCGCCTTCTATTTTCTGCAGGTTTCCTATGCGACCATGACCTTCTTCATCTCAATCGTGCTCTGCCTGGTTTACGGCATGACGGGCGTGCTGACGCTCGATCTGCTGAAGCTGCGGATCGGGGAGACCATGATCGGAGCGGCGGCCGGAACGGCGGTCGCTTTCATCGTCTTTCCCACACGCACACGTGGCGCGCTCGATTCTGCGCTTGCCCGCTGGTTCCAGGCGCTGCGCGATCTGCTTGGCGCCCTCGGTGAGGGCAAGAGCGGTTTCGAGCTGATGGCACTGTCGCAGAAAATCGATGCCTGCTACCGTGATGTAACGGTGGCGGCGCGGCCACTCGGCTCTTCCTGGTCGGTGGTGACGCGGCCCGGCCAGATCCGCCAGACGCTGGCGATCTTCCTGTCCTGCACCTACTGGGCGCGTATCCTGGCGAAGAGTTATGAAGCGCCGGCCTCCGACGACAATCTGAACAGGCTGATCGCGGCGGACCTTGCCCTGATCGACGATGCCGCTCCGCGCGGCTCGAGCTGTTTCCTGATCAAGCGCAAGGCGTCGCGGACGACAGGACGACATCTGCCGCTGTCGCGCGAGGGCGCCAGGCTGGGGCTCGAAATGATTGGTTCGGCGCTGGAAAGGCTCTATCCGCAGGCCGACGTCTTGCCGTTTGCGGCGGGCGAGGCTATTGCGCGCTCGAAACAAGGATAAGACCATGGCAGGCACGAACAGCGAGCGTCAACTTCTGGCCGAGGGGCCGGTTATCATTCTGGTCGAGCCGCAGATGGGCGAAAATATCGGAATGGTGGCGCGCGCCATGGCGAATTTCGGCCTTGTCGATCTTCGTCTCGTCAATCCACGTGACGGCTGGCCGAATGAGAAGGCGCAGGCTGCAGCCTCCAAGGCCGACCACGTGATTGAGGGCACGAGGGTCTTTGCCACCTTGGACGAGGCGATAGCCGACCTCAACTTCGTTTATGCCACGACGGCGCGCAGCCGCGACAATTACAAGCCGGTGCGCTCGCCGGTTTTTGCTGCCGAGACGCTGCGCACGAAATTCCGGGCAGGTGAGGCGACCGGTATCCTCTTCGGCCGCGAGCGCTGGGGCCTGACCAACGAGGAAGTGGCGCTTGCCGACGAGATCGTCACCTTCCCTGTCAATCCCGCTTTCGCCTCACTCAACATCGCCCAGGCCGTGCTGCTCATGTCCTATGAGTGGATGAAATCGGGCATGGAGGATCTGGAAGCCGTGCCGTTCCAGGCGCTCGAGCAGCGCCCGTCCACCAAGGAGCAGCTCTTCGGCCTGTTCGATCAGCTGGAAGAGGCGCTCGATTCGCGCAACTATTTTCATCCGCCCTCGAAAAAGCCGAAAATGGTCGACAACCTGCGCGCTGTCCTCTCCCGCCGGGCATTCACGGAACAGGAAATCAGCGTGCTGCGCGGCGTCATTTCCTCTCTCGACCGCTTTACGCGGAACAGTCCGCGCAAAGGCGGCTCCACCAGATCCGGCAAGAAAGCGCCCTCCGATGACAGCGCCGACGAATGAGCTGAAACCCGTCCTCGTCTTCGATTCAGGGATCGGCGGACTGACAGTGCTGCGCGAAGCGCGCGTGCTGATGCCGGAGCGAGGCTTCATATATGTCGCTGACGATGCCGGCTTTCCCTATGGCGGCTGGGAGGAACAGGCGCTGAAAGAGCGGATTATCGGGCTCTTCGGCAAGCTGCTGAATGACTATGATCCCGAAGTCTGCATCATTGCCTGCAACACCGCTTTCACCCTTGTCGGCGCCGATCTTCGCGCCGCCTTTCCCCAGATGACCTTCGTGGGCACCGTGCCGGCGATCAAGCCGGCGGCTGAGCGCACGCGCTCCGGCCTCGTCTCGGTGCTCGCAACGCCGGGAACGGTGAAGCGGGCCTATACCCGCGATCTCATCCAGTCCTTCGCGCAGCAATGCCATGTCCGTCTCGTCGGTTCGGAGAATCTGGCGCGCATGGCGGAAGCCTATATCCGTGGCGACGCCCTCTCCGATGACGCGGTGCTTGCCGAAATCGACCAGTGTTTCGTCGAGAGGGACGGTCAGAAGACGGATATCGTCGTGCTCGCCTGCACCCACTATCCTTTCATGGCTAATCTTTTCCGGCGGATTGCCCCTTGGCCGGTCGACTGGCTTGATCCAGCCGAAGCGATAGCGCGGCGCGCCCGCACGTTGGTTCCGCTGATAGCCGATGCCGTGCATCCCGATAATTTCGACTTCGCCATGTTTACGTCAGGCCAGCAGGATTTCGCGACGCGGCGGCTGATGCAGGGATTCGGCCTGAAAGCATAGAGCTATATTTGACGCCAGATGATTTGTGGGTACAATTGCACCCACAAAGACAAGGAGCTGATATGGCCCAGAATGCTCACAGAGACGATACGTTGAAGATCCGCGTCGACCGACCGACGTTCGAACTGATGGAAACTGCGCGTAATTACCTTCATCTCGACAAGAGCAAATTCATCCGCGAAAGCATTCGCGAGAAGGCCGAGGCCGTAATTGCCGAACATGGGCGGACGCGCTTTACGGCCGAGGACTGGGAAAGCTTTTTCGCGGCATTCGACGAACCGGCAAAGCCGACAGAGCGTATGATCAATGCCGTCAAGAAATATCGCGATATCATCGGCGGCTCATGAAATTTGAATTGCTCGACCCAAAACGGCATGACCAAGAGGGATTCGATTGCGGCGTGGACGCATTGAATACCTACCTGAGACGCTTCGCCAATCAGGATATTAAGCGTGGTCTGACACGCGTCTATGTTCTATGTGACGAGGCGCGAATTGCCGGCTATTTCTCGCTGAGCGCTCATTCGGTTTCCCGTCAAGATCTTCCACCAAAGATCCAGGCGGGACCCTATGAGGAATTGCCGTTCCTGATACTGGGCCGGCTTGCCGTCGATCGTGAATATCAGGGCCGAGGCCTCGGAGACGCATTGATCGTTCATGCCTTCGCGATAACGCGATCAGCCGCGGGCCAGATCGGAATTCTAGGCATGATCGTTGATGCCAAAGACGAGCGTGCGGCAGACTTCTACCAGCGCTTCGGTTTTCGGCGGCTTTCCGGCGCGGCGCTTCGTCTCGTGCTGCCGATAACGGCGATGGATCGGCTTCTCGATTGAGGCCGGGAATTGTCCTGTGGGTTGGCGAAATCCGGCCCTGAAAATCAGCAGATTCTTTGATAGACGGGGCGATGCCGTTTCGGAAGAATGGCGCTTCGTTCATGTGAGTCTTTTCGTCGCGAGGATCGGCATTGCAGGTTGGTATCGATATGGGATTGGCGTCCGGCAGCCCGGCGACGCTCGATATCGAGGAGCTGCTGGCAACGCGTCTGCTCGTGCAGGGCAATTCCGGATCGGGGAAATCGCATCTGTTGCGCCGTCTGCTCGAGCAATCCGCGCAATGGGTGCAGCAGGTCATCATCGATCCTGAGGGTGATTTCGTCACCCTCAGCGACAGGTTCGGCCATATCGTCGTCGATGGCGAGCGCACCGAGGCGGAGCTGGCGGGCATCGCCAACCGTATCCGCCAGCATCGGGTGTCCTGCGTGCTGACGCTTGAAGGCCTCGATATCGAGCAGCAGATGCGTGCCGCTGCCGCCTTCCTCAACGGCATGTTCGATGCCGATCGGGAATATTGGTATCCGGTTCTCGTCGTCGTCGACGAGGCGCAGATGTTTGCGCCTTCGGTGGGCGGCGATGTCTCGGAAGATGCGCGCAAGATGTCGCTCGGGGCGATGACCAATCTGATGTGCCGCGGCCGCAAGCGCGGGCTTGCCGGGGTGATCGCCACCCAGCGGCTTGCCAAACTCGCCAAGAACGTCGCGGCCGAGGCCTCGAACTTCCTGATGGGCCGCACCTTCCTCGATATCGACATGGCGCGTGCAGCCGACCTTCTCGGCATGGACCGGCGCCAGGCCGAGATGTTTCGCGACCTGAAGCGCGGCAATTTCGTCGCTCTGGGGCCGGCATTGTCGCGCCGGCCGTTGCCGATCCAGATCGGCGCGGTGGAAACCTCGGCGCGGTCCTCCAGCCCAAAGCTCATGCCGCTGCCGGATGCGCCGCAGGATGTCGAGGACCTGATCTTCACACCCGATCCGGAGGAATTCCAACGTCCGCTCGTGCGCCGCGTGCCGCCGGCGCCGCGGCCGACCACCGACATTTTGGCGGAGCTCTCGCGCTCGACGCCGGCGGCATCCCCAGCGCCGGTCGAGCCGCGGGCGAGCCAGCCGGAGATCTCCGCCGAGGAGCGGGAAGAGCGCCTTGCCGGCGTTCTTGCCGAGATACTCGACGATCCCACCTCAGCCTTCCGCACCGATTCCGTGCTCTATCAGGATTTTCTCGTACGGCTGCGCATGCGCCGCGTGCCGGGACCGCCGATCGCACTGCCGGATTTCCGCAGGCGCGTGGCGATTTCCCGTTCCGGCGTCGATGCCGCGACAGCGGCGAGCGATGAGTGGGCGACGGCGCTGTCGCTGTCGTCAGGCGTCACGGATGACCTGCAGGGTGTTTTCCTGATGCTCGCCAAGGCCGCCGTCTGCGGCGAGCCGTGCCCGTCCGACGCCCGCATCGCTCGGGCCTACGGCACCCATTCGGCGCGGCGCGCCCGCCGTCTGCTCGGCTATTTCGAGGAGCAGGGGATTGTCGTCGTGCACACGGACTTCTCCGGCAAACGTATCGTGGCTTTCCCCGACATGAATTGCCAGACCGCACCGGGTGATGCCAATGCGCCGGATACAGGCGATCAGCCGCTCGCTGCGGAATAGTGGCGCTTTCGGGTGTCGGCGCAGTTGACATTTTCATGAGGGGCCTCTAAAGACCGCGCCAAGCACCGGGCAGCAATGTCCGGTGTTTCATTTGACATGTCCCGTGGATCGTTTCTGTTCGCGTAACCGAAACATCCTGTCAGCTCTCGAAAGAGATCAGAGGAGGGCGTGTTTCCTTCGTGCGGTTTGGTAACAAGCCGCCATAAACCTTTGAAAGGAAATACGATGAGCAAGCGCGAATCGTCCAAGTACAAAATTGACCGCCGTATGGGCGAAAACATCTGGGGCCGTCCGAAGTCCCCGGTGAACCGCCGCGAATACGGTCCGGGCCAGCACGGCCAGCGCCGCAAGGGCAAGCTTTCGGACTTCGGTGTGCAGCTGCGCGCCAAGCAGAAGCTCAAGGGCTATTATGGCGACCTGCGCGAGAAGCAGTTCCGCGCGATCTTCGCTGAAGCTTCCCGTCGCAAGGGTGACACCTCCGAAAACCTGATCGGTCTTCTGGAATCCCGCCTAGACGCGATCGTCTATCGCGCCAAGTTCGTTCCGACGGTCTTTGCTGCCCGTCAGTTCGTCAACCATGGTCACGTCACCGTCAACGGTGTGCGCGTCAACATCGGTTCCTATCGCTGCAAGGCCGGCGACGTCATCGAAGTTCGTGAAAAGTCGAAGCAGCTGGTGACCGTTCTGGAAGCTGTCAGCCTCGCCGAACGCGACGTTCCCGACTATATCGAAGTCGATCACAACAAGATGGTCGCCACTTACGGCCGCGTTCCGACGCTCAGCGACGTTCCGTTCCCGGTTGTCATGGAACCGCATCTGGTCGTCGAATTCTATTCGCGTTAAGAAGAACCAGGCGTTTTCGCTTATGGAAAAGCCGCTCTTTCGGGCGGCTTTTTTGTTATCCGGAGAGAAGCGATGGCGGATCTGCAGGCGATCCTCGACAGTATCTATACCGATATTCTGCCCCGGGTCGGCGAGGGCAAGGTCGCCGACTATATTCCCGAGCTCGCCAAGATCGATCCACGGCAGTTCGGCATGACGATCGTCACCGTCGACGGCAAGGTCTATCGTGTCGGCGATGCCGATATCGCCTTCTCGATCCAGAGCATTTCTAAGGTCTTCATGCTGACCTTGGCGCTCGGCAAGGTCGGCGAAAGTCTATGGAAGCGCGTCGGGCGCGAACCGTCGGGATCGGCCTTCAACTCGATCGTCCAGCTCGAGCATGAGAGCGGCATCCCGCGCAATCCTTTCATCAATGCCGGCGCGATCGCCGTCACCGACGTCGTCATGGCCGGGCATGCGCCGCGCGAGGCGATCGGCGAGTTGCTGCGCTTCGTGCGTTATCTCGCCGACGACGAGTCGATCACCATCGATGACAAGGTGGCGCGCTCGGAAACGCAGACGGGATATCGCAACGTCGCGCTTGCCAACTTCATGCGCGCCTACCGCAATCTCGACCATCCGGTCGAACACGTGCTCGGCGTCTATTTCCATCAATGCGCCCTGTCTATGAACTGTGAGCAGCTGGCTCGCGCTGGGCTGTTCCTGGCTGCGCGTGGCAGCAATCCGATGACCGGCCATTCGGTGGTCTCGCCGAAGCGGGCACGGCGCATCAATGCACTGATGTTGACCTGCGGCCATTACGACGGCTCGGGCGATTTCGCCTATCACGTGGGTCTGCCCGGCAAGAGCGGTGTCGGCGGCGGCATCTTCGCTGTTGCGCCGGGCATTGCATCGATCGCAGTCTGGTCGCCCGGGTTGAACAAGGTCGGCAATTCGCAGCTCGGCGCCGTGGCGCTGGAGATGCTGGCGGCGCGCACCGGCTGGTCGGTGTTCGGTGATTGATGCTGTGTTGGCCGGCGACTTTCTGCTAAAGGCAGCTTGATAAGACGGGCTCGCAATTCAAGCCTGCAATCTTGATTGGACGAAGCAATGAATATCGCAGCCAACATCGCCGACGAAATGGAGAGTGGCGAGGCCGATACCAGCGGCCACGCGCTGTTTGCCGACGCGCCGCGCTCGGTCTCCTTCAACAAGCTGCGCAAGCGGCTGCTCAGGCAGGTGCGCCAGGCCTTCGACGATTTCGATATGCTGAAGGGGCAGAAGCGCTGGCTGATCGGCCTTTCCGGCGGCAAAGATTCCTACGGCCTGCTGGCGCTGCTGCTCGATCTCAAATGGCGCGGGCTGCTGCCGGTCGAACTGATCGCCTGCAATCTCGACCAGGGCCAGCCAAACTTTCCCAAACATGTTCTGCCGGATTACCTGACGAGGATCGGCGTCCGGCACCGGATCGAATATCGCGATACCTATTCGATCGTGAAGGCAAAGGTGCCGGAAGGGGCGACCTACTGCTCGCTCTGTTCGCGGCTGCGGCGCGGCAATCTCTACCGTATCGCGCGGGAGGAGGGCTGTGATGCACTGGTGCTCGGCCATCACCGTGAGGACATTCTCGAGACCTTTTTCATGAATTTCTTCCATGGCGGGCGGCTGGCCTCGATGCCGGCGAAGCTTCTGAACGACGAGGGTGACCTGATGGTGCTGCGGCCGCTTGCCTATGCGGCCGAAGACGACCTCGCCAAGTTCGCTGCCGCTATGCAGTTTCCGATCATCCCGTGCGATCTCTGTGGCTCGCAGGACGGGCTGCAGCGCAATGCGATGAAGGACATGCTCGCCGATATCGAAAGGCGGATGCCGGGGCGAAAAGACACGATGCTGCGGGCGCTTGCGCATGTGAATCCCTCGCATCTGCTTGATCCGAAGCTCTTCGACTTTTCCGGCTTGACAGTCGCCGACCCTTCGTGAAAGGCCGGCTGCGGGGAGGCTGGTCGTTGCATGAAGGACAGGATTTCGCATGAGCATTTCAGATAAGGATATTCTCTTTCTTGGCGATAGCGTCAGGGAGGCGGCACGCGCCGAAATCATGCCGCGTTTCCGCAATCTCGGCGCTGCCGATGTTTCGGAAAAGACCTCAGCGACCGATCTGGTGACGCAGGCGGACGTGCTCGCCGAACATAGGATTACCGCGGCGCTGAAAGAGCGTTTTCCCACAGCCCTCGTTGTCGGCGAGGAGGCCTATGACGCCGATCGGTCCGTCGTTCCTGCCCTTGCCGACGCCGAGCTCGCCTTCGTCATCGATCCTGTCGATGGCACCTTCAATTTCGCCGCCGGGCTTCCCGTCTTCGGGACCATGCTGGCGGTCACCGTCAGGGGCGAGATGGTCGCCGGCATCATACATGATCCGGTCCTTGGCGACACGGTGACGACGATCAAGGGAGCGGGCGCCTTCCTGACGCGACAGGACGGGCAATCGAGCAGGCTCAAGGTGGCGGAGCCCGCCGCCCTGAATCAGATGGTCGGCGGCATCTCCTGGGGCCATATGGACGACCCGGATCGCTCGCGCATCTGCTCCAACCTGGCGAAGATCAGGATGACCTTCGCTTTCAACTGCTCGGCCTACGAATACTGGATGGTCGCCTCCGGCAAGCTGCATTTCATCGGTCATGCGAAACTGATGCCCTGGGATCACCTGGCCGGAGTGCTTGCGCATCAGGAAGCCGGCGGCCATACCGCGAAATTCGACGGCACGCCCTATCGGCCCGGCGAGACGACGGGCGGCATCATCTCCGCACCCGACAGGGAAAGCTGGCAGCTGATCCGCCGCGAAATCATCGGCATATGATTTGACACGCGAAAGGATTTGACATGACTGCGACTGTCGATGTGACCGCTCTTGCCGATCTCTTGCGCCGGGCGGCGAAGGCGGAGATTCTGCCACGCTTCCGCCGGCTTGGTCGGGATGACGTACGCGCCAAGAGCGAGGCAACCGATCTCGTCACCGAGGCCGACGAGCAGGCTGAGCGGATGATCAAGGCGGAAGCCGAACGGCTTTGGCCCGGCGCGCTGTTCGTCGGTGAAGAAACGGTCGCGGCCGAGCCGGCGCTGCTTGGCAGGCTGGCAGACGCGGATCTCGCCATCGTGGTCGATCCGGTCGACGGCACGTTCAATTTCGCCGCCGGCATTCCGGCCTTCGGCGTCATGGCCTCCGTCATATCAGGCGGAGAGACGGTTGCCGGCATCATTTACGATCCGATGGGCGACGATTGGGTGATGGCGGAAAAGGGGGGCGGCGCCTGGCTGCGGCGGCCGGACGGCGAAGCGCGGCGGCTGCGTGCCGCCGAGCCTGTCGCGCTCGACCAGATGGTCGGCATGGCCTCCACCGGCTACCTGCCGCAGGAGAAGCGGGCCGAGATCCTCGGCAATCTCGCCAAGGTGCGCTTCCTCACCAACTATCGCTGCGCGGCCCATGAATACCGCACCCTTGCGGGCGGCCATGTGCATTACCTCATGTACAACAAGCTGATGCCCTGGGATCACCTCGCCGGCACGCTCATTTCCCAGGAGGCCGGCGCCCATGCCGCCCGTTTCGACGGTTCTTCCTATCTGCCACACCATCTCGACGGCGGGCTGCTGATTGCCCCCGACAAGGCCTCGTGGGAGGTGCTGCGCCGTGAGGTGGTTACCGTTTGAACGCATGAAAACCGGCCGCAGAACACTGTTTTGCGGCCGTAGCCTTCGACGGGGAATGCCGGCTTCGTTCGACGACGCGGATCGGCGGTTCGACCCTACTTCGCGTAGAGCTTTTCCATCAGAAAATTTTCCAGGCTTTGCCCGCGTTTCTCGACGGTTTGCCCGGTTATCACGCGGAAACCCCTGCGCTCGAAAAACGGCCGGGCGGTTCGGCTCGCCTCCGTATAGATTCGGGTGAATCCGAGGTTCAGAGCTTCCTTCTCGACCCTGCTCAACAGGCGGCTTGCGATACCGAGCCCCTGAAATTCAGGGTGCACAAACATCATGTCCAGGCATCCGTCATCGGTCAGGTCGGAAATCCCCACCGGCGCTCCATCGATTTCCGCGATCCAGCCAGGTCTGCTTATCCGGCGCTGCGCCCATAGCCTGCGATCTTCCACCTTTGCCCAAGCCTCGATCTGAGCGGGCAAATAGTCTTTCGATGAAACCTCCCGAATGGCGCGCAGAAAAATCTCGATCGTCGCGTCTGCATCGCTTGGCGCGTAAGGCCTGATCAGAATTCGGTCGTCCATCGAATATGCCTGTCGCGCTGACGCCAATGATTTCGATGTCAGAAATGCGCTGCACCCGGATCCAGCTGCGGGCTGTCTCCGGGATGGGTGAAGAGCTTGCCGTTCTCGGCCCAGAGGGTGGCTGCGATCGTCACCAGGCCGAAGAGCGCGAAGCCGCCGAAGAGAGGCTGCACCGTGCCATTGAACATCTGGCCGACCAGGCCGCCGAGGATGGCGCCTGCCGTCGTCGAGACGAAGCCGGTGATGGCGGTCGCCGTCCCGGCGAGATTGCCCATCGGCTCAAGACTGATGGCGGTGAAATTGGTGGCGATCACGGCAAACATCATCAGCACGATGGTGAAGATGCCGTAGGCTGTGGCGAAATCCGCCTTGCCGGCCAGAGCAATGAGAAAGCCTGCTGCCGACAGTGCCGTGAAGATCAGCAGCGCGGCATGCGAAATGCGGCGCATGCCGAATTTGCGGACGAAGAAGCCGTTGGCGAAATTAGCCACCGCGATGCCGCCGGCGGTAGCCGCAAAGGCGATCGGCAGCCAATCGCCGAGGCCGTAAACTTCGCCGAAGACCTGCTGCACCGAGATCACGTAGGCGCTGATGACGCCGGTAAACATGGTGAGACCGATCATGTAGCCTGAGGTGATGCGGTTCGTGAGCACGGTCTTGAAGCCGTCGGTGACCGAGCTGACTGACAGCGGCAGGCGCTCTTCCGGCGGCAGCGATTCCTTCAGCCGCAGAAGAGCCCAGAGGAACAGGATGGTGGCGACGGCGCCGAGCAGGATAAAGATCCAGTGCCAGTCGGTATATAGGATGATGAGCTGGCCCACCGATGGGGCGACGATCGGCACGATCATGAAGACGATCATGACATAGGACATGACGCGGGCCATTTCGCGGCCGCCGAAACAGTCGCGGACGATGGCCATGGTGGTGATGCGTACGGCTGCACCGCCGACGCCCTGAACGAAACGCATCAGGAGCAGCATTTCGAAACTGCCGGTGGCTGCGGCGGCAAACATTCCAATTATGTAACAAACCAGGCCGCCGAGCAGGATGTTGCGGCGGCCGAACGTATCGGAAAGGCTGCCGAAGAATATCTGCGAGACGCCGAAGCCCAAGAAGAACACGCCGATGATCAGCTGGGCGTCATTGGTATTGGTGACGCCGAGGGAATGGCCGATATTGGGCAATGCCGGCAGCATGCTGTCGATGGCCATGGCGATGCTGGCCGTCATGATCGCAATGGTGACGACGAACTCGCCGAAACCCATGCCGATGCGGCGGGAGCCCTGGTTTTCCTGGTGCGGTTTATGCGGCGTCATGTGGTGAAATCCCGGATGCAGACGAGGCCGGCCGTTCAGACGGCCGGGTTCTGCTGTTGGAAGAGGCGGCCCTTTTCGGCGATCAGCACGAAGATCAGCCCGACAATCGAGACGATGAAATAACCGGCGACCATCGGCAGGGCAGTGCCGTCGAAGGCCTGGCCGATGCCGGCGCCGATCAAGGCGCCGCCGACCGTGCTCATGAAGCCGAGCACGGAGGAGGCGGTGCCGGCGACATGGCCGAGCGGCTCCATGGCGAGCGAGTTGAAGTTCGAGCCGATCCAGCCGAACTGGAACATGGCCAGGCCGAAAAAGCTGATGAACAGGGCGAAGGGCATCGGCTCGGAACTCGCCATCTGGACGATGAGCCAAATGGTGTTGATGGCGATGAAGCCGATGAGGGAGCCATGCGACAGGCGACGCATGCCGAGCTTGCCGACGAATCGCGAGTTGAAGAAGGACGACAACGACATGAAGATCGCCACGCCGGCAAAGGCGAAGGGGAAATAGACGCCGAGATCATAAATGCCGACATAGACCTGTTGGGCGGAATTGATAAAGCCGAACAGTGCGCCGAAAATGAAGGTACTGGCGATGGTGTAGCAGAGCGCGACGCGATTGGTCAGCACCAGCTTGAAGGCGCCGAAGATCGAACGGGCGGTGAAGGGGCGGACATTCTGCGGATGCAGGGTTTCCGGCAGGCGGATGTAAGCCCAGACGGCGATACCGGTCGCCATGGCGGCAATAAAGAGGAAGATCAGGTGCCAGTTGCCGAAGAACATGACGATCTGGCCGGCGCCGGGCGCGATCACCGGCACGATCATGAAGACCATCATGATCAGCGACATCACTTCGGCCATCTGCCGGCCGCCATAGATATCGCGGACAATGGAGACGGTGATGACGCGGGTTGCGGCCGAACCAACGCCCTGCAGGAAGCGCAGGGCGAGCAACCCGGCAAAAGAGGGGACGAAAACGATACTGATGGCGGAGAGAATGTAGATGACGAGACCGATCAACAGCGGCGTGCGGCGGCCGAAGCGGTCGGAGAGCGGCCCGTAGAACAGCTGAGCGCAGCCGAAACCGAGCAGATAGGTAGAGACGACGAATTGTCGATGATTTTCGCTCTCGACGCCGAGGCTCGCCCCGATCTGCTGCAGCGCCGGCAGCATGATATCGATCGCCAGAGAGTTGACGGCCATCAGAAACGCGGCGAGCGCGATGAATTCACGCTTGCCCATGGGCAGGCGGCCCGCGGACACGGCTTGCGATGAATCTGTCACAATGAAATTCCCATAAACAGGCCAAGGCGCTGCTCAACGCAGCGCCTCGGACTCGAGAAACAGATTTGGAAACCGGGCGGACGTCCGGTGACCGGTCAGGCGGCGCCGCGAACGGTGACGCCGTTTTCCTGGAGATGCTGTTGCAGTTCACCGGCCTGGAACATTTCCCGGACGATGTCGCAGCCGCCGATGAACTCGCCCTTTACGTAAAGCTGCGGGATCGTCGGCCAGTTGGAATAATCCTTGATGCCCTGGCGGATCTCAGAATCGGCGAGCACGTTGATGCCCTTGTAGTCGACGCCGATGTAATCGAGAATCTGCACGACCTGGCCGGAGAAACCGCACTGCGGAAACTGCGGCGTGCCCTTCATGAAGAGGACGACGTCGTTGCTCTTGATTTCGTTGTCGATGAATTCGTGAATGCCGCTCATGGGACCTGATCCTTTCAACGGGCGGGTTAAAGGCCCACCGTTTCAATCGTTGTCCTTAGATAGCATGTGACAGCAGGAATTCCAGACGCCTAAACCAAAAAAAGACCAATCTGGTCAGGCCACTTCGGCGATGTTGCTATCACGTTACGGTTGTCGGGCTAGATGGGCCTGCATCCGGTCAATTCCGACGTCGCCGAGGGTCGGGGTTCAGCGGTCGGATAGTTGCGTCAGCTGCGGCGTTGGCGGCTGCGACCGGCGGCTGTGCGTCGCTTGCTGACCTGTTTGCGGGCGGGTTTGCGCTTGGCGGAGGTCGTCTTTCGGGCGGCAGCAGTTGTCGCAGCGGGGCGCGTCTTACGCCTCCTGCGCTTCGTCGTGATGCGGCCGCTGGTTTTCTTCAGGATTTCCTTCAATACGCTGTCGACAACGCCTGATATCAGTTCTTTGACAAGATCGGCCACAAAACCCCTCCGCTCACGGTGGAAACGACATGGCGGCTATTGAATTCCTGATGACTTCGGTTAGCAAGACGCCTTCGAGATCATACCTGCTTTTTCGCCGAGATCGGCGGCACAGCAGCCGGATCGCACGAACATGCCGGCCATTCGCCCGGCCGAAAGAGCGGAATGAGATTGATAAAAAAGCGGGTCGTCCTGCATTTTCCGGGCTTCGAGCCGCTTGACGGCGCTGCCCACCGGGCGCGCTACGAGCGCTCAGCCAGGCAGAGTTCCGCCGTTTGGGGCTACTCGCTCGAGGTCGGGACGCCGGACGGCGGCAGCGATCCCCTCAGTTTCGAGGTTACGACCAGCGGCGAGGTGCCCGGGGCAGCCGAGATGGCGCCCGGGGCAGCCGGTTCGGCGCCCGGGGAAGACCCTGCTCCTGCCACTTGGCAGACGAAGAGCCGAATCCACATGGTCGATCACGACATGTTCGTGCGCAGGCTGCGCAGTGGCAATACGCTGAGCCAGATCGCTGCAGGTTTTCGCAGCTGCGCCCAGATCATGCTCGAAGGCGGCATGCGGCGATATTTCCGTCATGCCTGGCGCTTCGGCCTGTTCTTCCTCTTTCCATTTCTGCTGACGGGGCTGGCGATTGCGCTGACGGCGCTGATCGCTGTCGCGCCCTATCGTCTCGGTTTTTCGCTATGGCACATGCTGTGGAGCGGGCCGCTGGCGCTCTGCTTCTTCATCTTCGCTTTCCTGCCGTTTTCCGAACGCTTCCATACGCTGCATCTCTTTGCCGATTGGGCAATGGCGGTGGCGCTCGGCCGCATGCACCGTGCCGATTTCAACGACTGGCTGGAAGACCGGGCCACCGCGGTGCGCAAGGCGCTTGAGGAGGAGGCGGATGAATATGTGATCTCCTCGCACAGCATGGGATCGAATGTGGCGGCCCATGTCATCGGCATCTTGCTGGAAAGGGAGCCGGAGATCTTCAAGGGCAAACGTGTGGTATTTGCAACCCTCGGCAGCGCCATTCTGCAATGCGCGCTGCTATCGTCTGCGAGCCTGCTGCGCGCCCGTGTCGGTCTGATCGCCCGCTGTCCCGAGATCTCTTGGCTCGATGTGCAGTGCCTGACGGATTCGATCAATTTCTACAAAGTGCCGGTTGTCACCGTCTGCGGTCATGCGGAGGCGCCCCCGGCGAAGATGCTCCTGATCCGCGTCAAGCAGATGCTGGCGCGCGAACATTACCGCAAGATCCGCAAGGATCAGCTGCGCGTCCATCGGCAATATGTATTGGGGCCGGATCTCAAGGCGCCCTTCGACTTCACGCTGATGACATCAGGACCGATGCCGGCTTCGGTGTTTGCTTATCCGGAGCAGGACAGGTTGCCGGCTTGAAGGCCCGAGTACCTCGTTAGCGATGGACGTATGGCGTTTACGTCGAGTGCGTTGGTGGCTTCTTTTTGGGCACTCGACTTAATTCCAGCCGGCAGGGTGCCGGGATCAATGGGCGTTCACCACAGCCCCGAACCCACCCTCCGTCATGCTCGGCCTTGAGCCGAGCATCCACACCGCATCCATCAGCAGCAGTCGCATGGATCCCAGGCTCAGGGCCTGGGATGACGGAGAGCGTGGTTGGTGTTCTCGCCAAACTCGCTGTCAGTGTACAAAGACAAATCACAGCATTGCTTCATAGGCCGGCACAGATTCGCCCTCTCTTACCACCTGTGCTCGTCACAGGAATGTGGAGAGGGTGGGCTACCGCAAATGTCAATCAGGCGCCGAGGTCTGCAGTGCGAGCGCGTGCAATACGCCACCCATATTGCCCTTCAGCGCCTCGTAGACCATCTGGTGCTGCTGCACGCGGCTCTTGCCGCGGAAGGCTTCGGCGACGACTTCGGCGGCGTAGTGATCGCCGTCGCCCGCCAGATCGCGGATCGTCACCTTGGCACCGGGAATCCCAGCCTTGATCATGTCTTCAATATCGCCGGGTTTCATGGCCATGATCGTTACTCCTTGCGCATTATTCCGCGGCGAGTTCGCCGCGGCCTTCCATGAAATCAGGGAACCACGATTCATGGGTATCGCGCAATTGCTGAATCGGCAGCGCAATGAGATCGCCGACGACGAGCGCATCGCCACCGACCGTGCCGAGGCGGCGGAAAGGGACGCCGGCGCCTTCCGCATTGGCGCAGACGAAATCCGCCACATCGGCCGGCACCGTCAGCACATAACGCGCCTGATCTTCGCCGAAGAGCAGCGCATGCGGCGCACCCTTGCATTCGCCGAGATCGATCGTCAGCCCCTTGCCGGATGCCATGACCATTTCAGCCAGTGCGACGGCAAGGCCGCCCGAGGAAATGTCGTGGCAGGCGGTTGCCTGATCGTTGCGGATGACGGAGCGGACAAAATCGCCGTTGCGGCGTTCGGCGAAGAGATCCACTTCGGGGGCGGGACCTTCGCGGCTGTCGAGCACATCCCTGAGATAGACGGACTGGCCGAGATGGCTGCCGTCGAGGCCGATCATGATCACCTTGTCGCCGGCGTTGGCGCTGCCGATGCGAACCATCTTCCGCCAGTCCGGCAGCAGGCCGACGCCTGCAATCGTCGGCGTCGGCAGGATGGCGACGCCGTTGGTCTCGTTGTAAAGCGAGACGTTTCCCGACACGATCGGGAAGTCGAGCGCGCGGCAGGCCTCGCCGATGCCCTTCACCGCCTGAACGAACTGGCCCATGATCTCCGGCTTTTCGGGATTGCCGAAGTTGAGATTGTCGGTGGCGGCGAGCGGTTCGGCGCCCGTCGCGGTGATGTTTCGCCAGCATTCGGCGACCGCCTGCTTGCCGCCTTCGAAGGGATCGGCCTCGACATAACGCGGCGTCACGTCGGAAGAGAAGGCAAGCGCTTTGCCCTTATGGCCGTCGACGCGCACGACGCCGGCGTCGCCGCCCGGAAGCTGCAGCGAATTGCCCTGGATCAGCGTGTCATATTGCTCATAGACCCAGCGTCGGCTCGACTGGTTGGCCGAGCCGACGAGCTGCAGCAGCGCCTGGCCGTAATTCTTCGGTGCGGCGACGAGGTTGGCGGGCAGGGGGGCAGGCTTGCCGGATTCGCGCCAGGGGCGATCATATTCCGGCGCCTGATCGCCGAGATCCTTGATCGGCAGATTGGCGACTTCTTCGCCCTGGTGCACGACGCGGAAGCGCAGGTCGTCGGTCGTCTTGCCGACGATGGCGAAATCGAGGCCCCATTTGACGAAGATCGCCTTGGCCTGCTCTTCCTTCTCCGGCTGCAGCACCATGAGCATGCGCTCCTGGCTTTCCGACAGCATCATCTCATAGGCGGTCATCCGCTCTTCGCGCACCGGCACCTTGTCGAGCTCGAGCAGGATGCCGAGATCGCCCTTGGCGCCCATTTCGACGGCCGAGCAGGTGAGGCCGGCAGCACCCATGTCCTGGATGGCGATGACGGCGCCGGTCTGCATCAGTTCCAGGCAGGCTTCGAGCAGGCACTTTTCGGTGAAGGGGTCGCCGACCTGAACGGTCGGGCGCTTTTCCTCGATCGATTCGTCGAATTCGGCCGACGCCATGGTGGCGCCGCCGACGCCGTCGCGGCCGGTCTTGGCGCCGAGATAGACGACCGGAAGGCCGACGCCCTTGGCTTCGGATAGGAAGATGGCGTTGGATTTGGCAATGCCGGCGGCAAAGGCGTTGACGAGGATGTTGCCGTTGTAGCGGGCGTCGAACTCGACCTCGCCGCCGACCGTCGGCACGCCGAAGGAATTGCCGTAGCCGCCGACGCCGGAAACGACGCCGGAAACGAGGTGGCGGGTCTTCGGATGATCCGGCTCGCCGAAGCGCAGGGCGTTCATCGCGGCGATCGGGCGCGCACCCATGGTGAAGACGTCGCGCAGGATGCCGCCGACACCGGTCGCAGCACCCTGGTAGGGTTCGATGTAGGAGGGGTGGTTGTGGCTCTCCATCTTGAAGACGACGCAGTCGCCGTCATCGATATCAACCACGCCGGCATTTTCGCCTGGCCCCTGGATGACGCGCGGCCCTTTGGTCGGCAGCGTGCGCAGCCATCTCTTCGAGGATTTGTAGGAGCAATGCTCGTTCCACATGGCCGAGAAGATGCCGAGCTCGGTGAAGGTCGGTTCGCGGCCGATCAAATCCAGGATGCGCTGGTACTCGTCCGGCTTCAGGCCATGGCCCGCGATGAGTTCCGGCGTGATCGGGATGGTGTTTGGAATGGTCATGAGCGGAAAGTCCCTGGCGCGTTTTGCGCTGTCTTTAGCTTAAGTAGCGGCGGCGCGCGACAGAAAAAAGCCTGCCGTCAACACAGTGAACTGACTCCCGAAAGTTGGACACCCAACTTCGGGGGCAGTTCACAGGGGCAGGCAGGCTTTTTTCATGAAGGCGGCAATTGCTCAGAACTTGTAGCCGATCTGGATGCCGGCGCGCGTCATGCCGTCGTTCGGGCCGTCGCAGAGATTGGCATGCGAGGAGTGGGCAATCTGGGCCATTACGTTCCAATGCGGGGTGAAACGATAGCCGGCGCCGGCATATTCGTGGAAGAGGACGCGGCAGCCGAGGTCCGGGCCGTCATCATTGTTGTCCAGGTCGCCGGTGTGGATGACGCCGCCGAAGCCGGCTTCGGCAAAGAGCTTCTCGTTGAGATCGACAGTCCAGGTGAAGCCGGTGAAGAATTGGGTGGCTTCACCCGCGGTGCCGATCGAGGTGCCGAGATGGACACGGGGACGCAGCAACTGTTGCTGCCAGCCGACGGCCTGCTCGTATCCGAAAGGGTCGAAGAGAGCGGTGATTTCGGGAAAGACGCCATCTTCCCGGGAATGTCCCGATTGCAGCGAGGTCGAGACCCCGAAACGCAGTTCATCAAATATCTGCTCGCCGGCGGATGCCGAGCCTGCGGTGCCGGCTACCGCTGCGAATAACGCCGTGGTCAAAAAACGCAACACGATGCTTCCGAAGTCCGCACTCATTTGCTGTCCCTTGATTCGCGTCAGGCGAGAATATCGAAGAGGTAGCATGCAGATTGAGTCGGTAAACGGCTGCGAATAGCCCCAGGCATTTTTTGTAGATTATGACGTGTATTTGCAACAGGTCAGATTTCACCATCATAGGCGGATCCGCCATTTTCCAGCAGCCGGCGCAAGATCATCAGGCCGGAGGTCAGTTCCTGCCCTGTCTTTGGCGAGGAAAAACCAATGCGGACTCGATGATAGGATTTCTCCCCGCGGGCTGCCTTGAACTCGTCCTCGTCGTCGACGAGCACACCATCCCGGAAAGCGGCATTCTTGAAGGTGCCCGACATCCAGGGCTCCGGCAATTTCAGCCAGAGGAAGGGCGCATGCGGGTGTGACGCAAAATCGAAGCCCTGCAGCTGCTCGCGAACGAGTCGGACACGCCGGGAGAGTTCCTCGACGCTCTGCTTGCGGATCTCGTGGGCAGTGCCGCTTTCGACGAGGCGTGCGCAGGTCTCGGCCAGAATGAAGGGTAGGCCGCCGGTGATCATCTTATGCGTCACCCGGATGCGCTGGGCAAAATGCGGCGGGCAGGCGACCCAGCCGCCGCGTACGCCGGCGGCGACCGATTTCGACAGCCCGTTGACCAGGAAGGTGCGATCGGGGGCAAGTGAGGCGAGCAGTGGCGTATCATCGTCGGACATGCCGCCGTAGAGATCATCTTCGATCAGCCAGACGCTGTGTTTCCTGGCGATCGCGGCGATTGCCGCGCGCCGCTCGAGGGGCATGATCGTCACCGTCGGATTGTGAACGGTCGGCATCAGGAAGGCGATCTTTGGATGTTGTTGCTGGCAGAGCCGCTCGAAATCGTCCGGGATCACTCCTTGTTCGTCTGAATCGACCGTCAGCGTGCGGCGTCCGAGAAGGCGGGCGCTGCGGCTGACCTGCGTATAGGTGAGATCCTCAAAGACGATCTTGTCGCCCGGCGCCGAGACGGCGGCGATGGCTGCAACCGCCGCCGCATGAGCGCCGAGCGTCGGCACTATGTTTTCGACATCCGGCGTCCAGCCGCTGCGGGCAAGCCAGAGACGACCGGATTCGAACCAGTTGCGCGGAAACGTGCGGGAATAGGACGAAATCTCGGCGAGATGCTGTTCGCCGATCTCGGCTAGGATGCCGGATATGATCTTGCCCTGGCCGAGATCTGGTGCGGCCGTGGTATCGAAGCGGATTTTGTCGGCAGGCGCGTCCTGGACGCGGGTGCCACTGAGCGAGACAGTCAGCGGGTCGGTCTGTTCGCCGGGCTGCGTCTCGGAGCGGTTCAGCACATAGGTGCCGCGCCCGACCTCGCCGGCGACCAGGCCGCGCTCATGCACCAGCGCATAGGCGCGGCCGATCGTGCCGATGGTCACGCCGATATCATAGGCGAGGTTGCGTTGCGGCGGCAATTTGCTGCCGGCGGGTAGGGCGCCGCTCGCGATGGCGGATTCAATGCTGTCGGCAAGCCGGAGATAGACCGGCCCGGAACCGCGGGAAAGATCAGGAAGCCAATTTGTCATGGTGACAATTGTATATATTGGCACATTGTATCGGTCAAGCGTATGAGTCAATTCCAGTGGCAAACCGAGAGGATTTCTGGAATGTCTGCCTTGCCTGAGATCAAAATGCCAATTGTACCGATCGTCTCTTATGAAGATAGGAGGCAGGTCGTCCTTCCCGCGGCGCCTCCTGAGGTGACGACGCGTTTGGGGCGGATTTGGACCGCAATTCTTCTCTGGCATCAGAAGCGGGAAGGCCGGCGGGCGCTGAGAGGCCTGACGACGAGCGAGCTCAAGGATATCGGCGTGTCGCAGTCCGAAGCCGCACGCGAAGTCGGCAAGTCGTTCTTCTGGGACTGAATGCGTTATCGGGATCGCCGGCTGCGATCAGCTGCAGGCTTTGTTGCCGCCCGACCAGCGATTGACGTCGGCGACGATGCGGTCGGCGACCGGTTCCGACATCATCGGACCGAAGGCCTGGAGACGCGACGGGCTTCCCTCGGCCTGAACGACAAGCAGCGGCCGGCTTTCCGGGCTGCCCTTGTGGACGAGCAGGATGCGGGGCCGTCCGGTGAAGGAGTTGAGCTCCGGGGCGAGTTTATAGGCTGCAAAAGCGGGGTCACCTGACTTGAACCAGCATGCACTGGCGCCGAGCGCCACGCGTTCCATCGTCGGCAGCGCGGCGCGGTTGGGGCCTGTCGTCGGCGCCGGCGTCTGGCAGGCTGCGAGCATGGCTGCGAGAGCGGTCAACAAAGCGGGGTTTGCGAGGCGATGGCGCATCGATCTTGCTCCGATCCAGACGGAATTTTCGTGTGCATGCCGTTGCCCAAGACCGCGCGCGCTTTTAGGCAACGAGCAGGGCTCAGGCGGCGATGACGTCGAGCGCCGAGGCGAAAAGGCCGCGGCCGTCCGAACCGCCATGGGCGGCTTCGATCAGGTTTTCCGGATGCGGCATCATGCCGAGCACGTTGCCCTTTTCGTTCATGACCGCGGCGATATCGTTGAGCGAGCCGTTGGGGTTGGTGCCTTCGGCATAACGGAAGACAACCTGGCCATTGCCTTCGATTTTCGCCAGCGTGGCTTCGTCGGCGAAATAATTGCCGTCATGATGGGCAACGGGGCACCGGATGACCTGGCCTTGCGCGTAGGCGCGGGTGAAATCCGTCTCGGCATTGACCACTTCAAGCTTGATCTCGCGGCAGACGAATTTCAGCGAGGCATTTCGCATCAGCGCGCCGGGCAGCAGGCCTGCCTCGACGAGGATCTGGAAGCCGTTGCAGACGCCGAGCACTTTCACGCCCTTTGCAGCCTTGTCGATGATCGCCTGCATGACCGGCATGCGGGCGGCGATCGCGCCGCAACGCAGGTAGTCGCCATAGGAGAAGCCGCCGGGAATGACGATCAGGTCGACTTCAGGGATTTCGGCTTCCGTCTGCCAGATCGTCATCGGCTCGCGGCCGGAGATCTTGGTCAGGGCTGCGATCATGTCGCGGTCGCGGTTAAGGCCCGGAAGTTGAACGACAGCTGATTTCATGGGGTCCCTGCGTCTGGCGAAATATATTGAACTGGAACGCTTTCGGTGAGCCATACTCCATTGTCGGAGACAAAGAAAGAATGACCCGCGGAAAACATAGCGGCCGCGTCGACGCGCAGGATGACATATTCGCCCTTGCGGCGCATCGCCACGATTTTCGCCGTTTTGACATCGGCCGACAGATGCACGTGGTGGCGCTGCATCTTCTTCAAGCCCTCGCGCTCAATCGAGTGCCAGGCAATCGCGGAGGTGCCGTGGAAAAGAGCTGCAGGCGGTTCGACCGCAGTCAGCGCGAGATCGACGTCGACGCTGTGACCCTGGTTCGCGCGAATTCTGTTGTCGGCCAGCGTGAAGCGCTTCTTCGGATTGTTTTCGACAATCTCGATAATGTCGGCGCGGGAAACGTCATATTTCGACGCCACCGCTTGTTCGAGCGCCTCGAACGACACCCAGCCCTCCGGATCGAGTGTCAAGCCTGCGGCCTCCGGCGCATGACGCAAAACATAGCTCATATATTTGGAGACTTCCGTCTCCAGCTTTGCTTTCGTCATGACGCTAAATCCTCAAAATCTACCGGCAGGCAGGTCTGTGATCATCCGTCGATCGCGATCGCGTAGTTCTCGATCACCGTATTGGCGAGAAGTTTTTCGCACATCGCCTTGAGGTCGGCCTCGGCCTTCGCCTTGTCGGCGCCCTCGAGCTCCAGGTCGAAGACCTTGCCCTGTCTGATGTGGCCGACGCCCGAGAAGCCGAGGGCGCCGAGCGCGCCTTCGATGGCCTTGCCCTGCGGATCGAGAACGCCGTTTTTCAGCGTGACGGTGACACGAGCCTTGATCACTTTGTCTATCCTGCCTTACTTGACGAGAACCGGGCCGGTGCCGCGCACAGGCTCGTTTTCATTGATGATGCCGAGACGGCGTGCGACTTCGGAATAGGCTTCGAGCAAGCCGCCGAGATCGCGGCGGAAGCGGTCCTTGTCCATCTTTTCGCGGGTTTCGATATCCCAGAGCCGGCAGCTGTCCGGCGAGATCTCGTCGGCGAGGATGATGCGCATCATATCGCCTTCGAAGAGGCGGCCGCATTCGATCTTGAAATCGACGAGCTGGATGCCGACGCCGAGGAAAAGACCGGTCATGAAATCGTTGACGCGGATGGCAAGCGCCATGATGTCGTCGAGTTCGGCCGGATTGGCCCAGCCGAAGGCGGTGATGTGCTCTTCCGAGACCATCGGATCGTCCAGCGCATCGGATTTGTAATAGAATTCGATGATCGAACGCGGCAGCACGACGCCTTCTTCGATGCCGAGGCGCTTGGCCAGCGAACCGGCGGCGACGTTGCGCACGACGATCTCAAGCGGGATCATCTCCACTTCCTTGATCAACTGCTCGCGCATATTGAGCCGGCGGATGAAATGAGTGGGGATGCCGATTTTGTTCAGATGGCTGAAGATATATTCGGAAATGCGGTTGTTGAGGACGCCCTTGCCGTCGATGACCTCATGTTTCTTCTTGTTGAAGGCGGTGGCATCGTCCTTGAAAAACTGGATCAAGGTGCCCGGTTCCGGACCCTCATACAGAATCTTTGCCTTGCCCTCGTAGATACGGCGGCGACGGTTCATCGTGGTCATTCTCTGTTGTTGGCGCTCTTGGGATGGCGCGAGTGGATCGATCTCGTGGCGTCCCCTTAAAGGAAAAGAGTGAGTTTCACAATCCGCCTGTCGCTCCTTCCCCCGTTTCGGGATTTCCGGTCCCGGTTTCCGGATTTTACGGAATACCGCCAAGAGAATCGAATGAATTTGCAGGACGAGCCTAGCGCCTTTTCCTATAGGGTGGAATGAAGGCGAAATGGCGGGCCGCTTATACAGGTTTTATTTGGCGGCTCTTTCCGGCAGTGCGCGGCGAAGACGCGTCTGCAGGGCACGCGCAGTGGTCTGCCCCTGGCGCCAGCTTCCGGCACGGATGAAGGAGGGGATCTGCATCGCCGGCATCGGCCGGGCGAGGGCGTAGCCCTGCAGGGTGCCGCAGTCGAGTTCTTCGAGAATGCGGATGTGATCCGCCGTTTCGACGCCCTCGGCAATGACGCGGATGTTCAGCGAGCGGCCAATATCGATGATCGAGCCGACCAGCTTGCGCTGCTCGGCCGATTGCGGCAGCAGGCGGATCAGCTCGCGGTCGATCTTCAGCGTCGTCGGGCTCAGGCGCAGCAGGCTGACGATCGAGGCGTGGCCGGTGCCGAAATCGTCGATCTGGATGTCGATGCCGAGCTTGCGGAGCTTCTTGAGATTGGCCGCGACCAGCGCGTCGCAATCGTCCAGCGAGATCGATTCCAGCAGTTCGAAGGCGATGGCGCCGGGTTCTATCTTCAGGGCGCGGAGCTTTTTGCCGAGATCGGGATCGGCAAGCCGGCGGGCCGAAACGTTGACCGATACCTTCGGAATCGACAAGCCGTCCTTGATCCAGGCACGGCGGTCGGCCAGCGCACGCTCCAGGATCAGCGCGTCGATGGTCGAAACGACGTCGAGATCCTCGGCAATATCAAGAAAAAGGTTGGGCGTCATCAGCCCGCGCCGCGGATGCTGCCAGCGGGCCAGGGTTTCGATGCCCGTAACGTCGAGGGTTCGGGCATCGAACTGCAGCTGATAGAAGGGGATGAATTCACTGCGTTCGAGGCCGATCAGGATCTCGTCGGCGAGATGTTTGGCCAAGACGATGTCGCGGCGGTCGGAGGCGGAGAAGAATTCGAAGCGGTTGCGGCCGAGGCCCTTGGCGCGATAGAGCGCGATATCGGCATCGAGCAGCGTCTGCTTGGCGTCGAGCTTTGGACCGCTGTCGATGGCGATGCCGATGCTGGCGCCGAAACGGCAGTCGTGTCCCTCATATCTGACAGGTTTGCGCAATTCGCGGATCACGCGCTCGGCAAGGCCACCGATCTTCTTCGAGGCGGGATCGACGGTGCAGAGGATAACGAATTCATCGCCGCCGATGCGGGCGACGAAATCAGCGGCACGGACGGAGTTTCTCAGCACATTCGCCGCGTGCTGCAGCATGGCGTCCCCGGCCCGGTGGCCGAGCGTGTCGTTGATCTGCTTGAAACGGTCGAGATCGATGTGGAGGATCGCAAGCGCAAAGCTCTTGGCGCGGCATTCGGCCGAGCGCTCGTCCAGCATCTTGTCGAGATAGCGCCGGTTCGGAAGGCCGGTGAGGTAATCATGCAGCGCCAAGCGCTCGATGCTCTCCTTGGCGGCTTCGAGTTCGCGGTTGCGGGCCTCGGTCAGATCCTTGGCGCGCTGCAGCTCATTGCGCAGCGCGACGTCCTCGGTGACGTCCCAGTTGGCGCCGATGAGCTTGCGGTGGCCGTTGCCGTCGACGAAGAAGGCGGAGCGAGCGCGAATGATACGTTCGGCGCCGTCGCCGCGAATGATGCGATATTCCTGCTGGAAATCGCTGCCGCTTTCAACGCTGCGGCCGGCGAGGCCCAGTACGCGTTCGCGGTCGTCGGGATGCAGGCTTTTGGCCCAGGCGTCGGCCGCGATCTGATGCGGGGCGCCTTTCAGCCCGTAAATGGCAATGAGGCGATCGTCCCATTCGACCGTATCATTTTCGATATCGGCCTCGAAGACGCCGATATGGGAGATCTCCAGCGCCAGATCGAGCCGGCGCGACAAGCGCGACAGCGTCTCCTCGGCTTCCTTGCGGGCGGTGATATCGACATCCGTGCCGACGATTCGCGTCGGCACGCCGTTCTCGTCCCATTCCACGCAGGCGCCGCGGCAGTCGATCCAGACCCAGTGGCCGTCCCTGTGGCGCTCGCGGTATTGAAAGACCTGGTAATCCGGATCGCCGGCGTTCTGGCGCTCGATGGCATGGGCGACGAAATCGCGGTCGTCGGGATGGACGAGCTGCAGCCAGGCATTGTAATCGCCGGCGACCTCCTCGTCGGGGGCCATGCCTCGGATGGTTTTCCACGTGGGCGAGTAATATTTCCGGTCGAGGCGGTAGTTATGATCCCATACGCCAAGGCCGGAGCCGACCAGCGCATGGTTCCATCGGCTCTCCCGTTCCGCCAGCTCGGAACCGCCGGCTGCCCCGCCGACGCCGGCCTCAGCCGCTGTGGCATCGCCATGCGGGTTCTCGGCCTTTGGGTGGGCATTCTTCACGGGCATTCTCGCTTATTCATCTCGGGCGCAGTCTGCTGCCTTTCCATTAAGAAAGACTTAGAAAGCAATTGCTGAATTAACGAGAAGGCGGTTTTCCTCAAGCAGCGGAGAGACGGCTCAGGAACTGGGCGAAGACCATCGTGCCCTCGGGCCAGGGTCCGTGACCGGAATCGGCATTGATATGTCCCGCTTCACCGGCATCGACGAGAAAAGAGCCCCAGCTGCTGGCGATATCGTCGGCATGGTCGTAGCTGCCGAACGGGTCGTTGCGGCTCGCCACCGTGATCGACGGGAAGGGCAGCGGCTCGCGCGGGTAGGGGCCGAAGGTCATCAGATGCTTCGGGCGGATGTCGGGATTGGTGACATCGGGCGGGGCGACGAAGAAGGCGCCCGCCACCCGGTTGCGGAAAAGTGGGATGGCGTGGATCGCCGAGGGAACGCCGAGCGAATGGGCGACGAGAACGACGGGGCGGGTCGAGGCGTTCACCTCCTCGGCGATGCGAGCGATCCAGTCCTCGCGGACAGGCTTCGTCCATTCCGCCTGCTCGACGCGCCGCGCCGTGCTGAGCTTCGCTTCCCAGCGGCTTTGCCAGTGGCCGGGGCCGGAATTGGTGTAGCCGGGGATGATGAGGATATCTGCGTCTGAGGCTTTCATAGTGCCGCCGATGTGAGAAAGCCTGACGAAGATGTCAAGAGGCGGTCAAGGGAGAGAGCGACACGGGCATTGATATTTGTTATATTGCTCCAGTGCCGGTTGCGGATTTCGTATCGGCTTGCCCGCCGATGCGTGCCGCCGCCGATTAAGTCTCGGCTGAGGAGGAGAAAGCCATGGCGGCATTTCATGTCATGACCGGTGCCAGCGAAAGCTTGGCGCGGCCCGTCGTCAATCGCATTGGCATTGCTGACGTCTTCGACGCGTTAAAGCGCGGGCTCGACGATTTTAAGGAAAAACCTTCGCATTATGTGTTCTTGTGCCTGATGTATCCGATCGCCGGCATCTTCTTGACGCTATGGACCTCCGGCGCCAATCTTCTGCCGATGGTTTTCCCGCTGATGTCCGGTTTCGTGCTGATCGGCCCGATCGCGGCGATCGGCCTTTATGAGATCAGCCGCCGGCGCGAAGAAGGCCTGGATACGTCCTGGACGCATGCACTCGAAGTGCGCCATTCACCGGCACTGCCGTCGATCGTCGCGGTCGGGCTGATGCTTTTTGCCCTTTTCGTCGTCTGGCTGGTGACTGCGCAGACGCTTTACACCAATCTTCTCGGAGACGTGTTTCCGCGCACCATGGCGGATTTCACCCGCCAGGTCTTCGGTACGGCTGAAGGCCTGCAGCTGATCATCTGGGGCAATCTCATCGGCTTCGTCTTCGCGCTGGTGGTGCTGGCTATCTCCGTCATCACCTTTCCGCTGCTGCTCGACCGCGATGTCGGGGCCGTCGCCGCCGTCGTGACCTCGATCCGGGCCACGGTCGCCAATCCGGTGCCGGTGCTGCTGTGGGGTCTGATCGTCGCCGCACTCCTCGTCATCGGCACGATTCCGGTCTTTGCCGGGCTTGCGCTCGTCATGCCGATCCTCGGCCATGCGACCTGGCATCTCTACCGCAAGCTGGTTGCGCGGGAGATCGCCTAAACAGAGCCTTATTTCCCGGGGGTCGATTCCGATTTCCCCGGGAACCTCAAACCTGCCTCGGAGTTCTTAGCGTAGGCTTCGAGGGAGGATTTCAGAGGTGACGATGAAACATCTGTTCACCCGCTTCGCAACCAAGACATCGGAATGGGCGGGCAAGCCCGTCATCTTCATCCTGGCGCTGAGTGTCGTCATCATTTGGGCTTTGCTTGGGCCTTTCTTCGACTATTCGGAAACCTGGCAACTGATCATCAATACCGGCACGACGATCATCACCTTCCTGATGGTCTTCGTGCTGCAGAACGCCCAGACGCGCGACACGCGGGCGATCCAGGCCAAGCTCAACGAAATCATCCTGACGAGCCACGCCGAAAACCGCTTCATCGGCATCGAAAACCTCGACGAGGATGAGTTGAAGCATCTCGACCGACTTGTCGCCAAGGCTGCCAAGGGCAGGGGCGAGACGGAGGCGTGCAGGACGACGGATGCCGCAGAAACCGTTACGCCGAAAAAGACCGAGGCGCGCAAACGCCCTGGGAGTGCCAAAGCCTCGAAGATGAAACAACGGCCGCTTGAGAAAAGCTGAATTCTTCATTACGCTTTGTACGCATATCAGGTCTAATCTATTTTTTCGGGAAAATGCGCGATTCCTTTCTCAGAGAGCCGCAGGTCGAGTTGTTTTTTCAGGCCTATCTCATAGGACTGCTATTGGGCCATTTGCCATTTTTATCTGGTGACCTGGGCCTTGGTTTGCTGTTAGCGAAGTTTTTTTATTCGCTGCCAATCGTTTTTGTATTGTTCGTCTTTTATCGCATTAAATTTGTCTCAATAAATTCGCGACCATTTTTATGGGGGTTCATCATCTTTATTGCGACTTTAGTCTTGGTTGTCGTGATATTCTTTTCGCTGCGAGGCGGCGTTGATGATTTCACACGGAATGATCTGGCATTGCTGGAAATCCTCTTGATGGTGTCTGCGCCTTCTCTCCTTGTTACATGCATCTACTTCCCGGTCGCGATCAGCCTGCGGCTGAGGCGGAGCGTCGGATAACCAAGTAGGAAATATATCGACAAGCGGCGTCATAGGGCGCCGCTTGCCTCATGGAAGATCCCTCAGGAGTTCCCAAACACCCGCCGGAAAATCGTATCCACGTGCTTGGTGTGGTACCCAAGATCGAACTTTTCGCGAATATCCTCCTCGGACAGCGCAGCGCGAACCTCCGCATCCGCCAGTAGCTCTTCCAAAAAGTCCTTGCCCTGTTCCCAGACCTTCATGGCGTTGCGCTGCACCAGGCGGTAGGCGTCCTCGCGGGAGGTGCCGGCCTGGGTCAGCGCCAGGAGGACGCGCTGGGAGTGGACGAGACCGCGGAACTTGTTGAGGTTCTTCTCCATGTTCTCCGGATAGACCAAGAGCTTTTCGATGACGCCGGCGAGGCGGGAGAGGGCGAAGTCGAGGGTGACGGTGGCGTCGGGGCCGATCATGCGCTCGACCGAGGAGTGCGAGATATCGCGCTCGTGCCAGAGGGCGACGTTTTCCATGGCCGGCATGGCGTAGGAGCGGACCATCCGGGCGAGGCCGGTGAGGTTTTCGGTGAGAACCGGGTTGCGCTTGTGGGGCATGGCCGAGGAGCCCTTCTGGCCAGGCGAGAAATATTCCTCGGCTTCCAGAACCTCGGTGCGCTGCAGGTGGCGGATCTCGGTAGCGAGCCGCTCGATCGAGGAGGCGACGACGCCGAGGGTGGCGAAATACATGGCGTGGCGGTCGCGCGGAATCACCTGGGTCGAGACCGGCTCGGCCTTCAGGCCGAGGGCCTCGGCGACATGTTCTTCGACGCGCGGATCGATATTGGCGAAGGTGCCGACGGCGCCCGAGATGGCGCAGGTCGCGACTTCTTCGCGGGCGGCGACGAGACGCTGGCGGCAGCGCTCGAATTCGGCATAGGCGAGCGCCAGCTTGACGCCGAAGGTTGTGGGCTCGGCGTGGATACCGTGCGAGCGGCCGATGGTGACGGTGTCCTTGTGTTCGAAGGCGCGGGTTTTCAGTGCCGCGAGCAAACGGTCGAGATCGGCAATCAGAATATCGGTGGCGCGCACCAGCTGGACGTTGAAGCAGGTGTCGAGCACGTCGGACGAGGTCATGCCCTGATGGACGAAGCGTGCATCGGGGCCGACGATCTCGGCAAGATGGGTCAGGAAAGCGATGACGTCATGTTTGGTGACAGCCTCGATCTCGTCGATCCGGGCGACATCGAAGGTGGCAGCGCCGCCTTTTTCCCAGATGGTCTTTGCCGCCGATTTCGGGATGACGCCGAGTTCGGCCAGCGCGTCGCAGGCATGCGCCTCGATCTCGAACCAGATGCGGAACTTGGTTTCGGGAGACCAGATGGCGACCATTTCGGGCCGGGAGTAACGCGGGATCATGGGCGGCTGCCTTCACTTCAAGAGGTTTGAGCGTCGAAGTTCTGTTTTCACGCAATTCCTGGGAAAGCCGCCTAGCGTCTTTGCTGAATTGCTTCAGCGCCCCTGTAGCAAAGACGGGCGGCAATCTCAACGCATGCGTTTGGCAAGATAGTAGCTGCTGACGACGAGGCAGACGAGACCGAGCGGCAGGAAAAGGCGCAGGCCGATCACCAGGAACTGATAGACGGCGCTGATGCTGGTGAAGATGAACTGGAAGACCCAGATGCCGCTTCCGAAGGGCGCGTGCCAGCGCGAATAGAAGATCCGATATTCCATCGCGAAGAGGAAGGCAGTCATCGCGATCGTGGCAGCGATCAGCGTGACGAAAAAGGCGGCGAAACGCGCCTCCGGCGGCTTGCCATAGGCAAGGAAGCGGGCGGCCGGCAAAGCGAAGGGCCAGGCGAGCAGGCCACCGAGGAAATAGAGCGTGGCGACTTCGGCAAGCCGGCTCGTCTCCAGGCCGTTGCGCAGATAGAGACCCAGCATGGCGGAGACGAGCATCTGCACGGCCCAAAGCAAGGCGCCGAGGATCAGATGGGAGTAGGGCGGCCATGCCGCCCTGAGGCGCTTCATGTCGGGAAACCAGCCTCAGGGATGAACCGGAACGGCGATCCAGCGGCCGTTCCTTTGCGCATCGAAGGCGAGGACCAGGGCGATATGAACCTGGTTTGCGGCTTCCGGCTGATAGACGACGGCGCCGCCGATCCTGTATTCGACCGAACATGCGCGCTCGGCCGGAACCGTTTGCACTTGGCGCGCTGCCTGCCGGTTCGGAGCGCCTTCCTTCTCGATCATCTGCAGGCTGAAGCCGAGGACCCGCTTGGCGATCGCCGCGCAGTCCTTCGGCACCGCTATCGGCAACTCGCCGAGCGAAAGCGTATAGGGCGATTTCGGCGGGCCGTCGGTCGCAAGCGTGGTGTAACGCAGCGTCTTTGCGGGAGAGCCGAGTTCGGTCGGCGGATTGAAGGCGGCAATCAGGCCGGGGTTGGTCAGAAGATCGTATTTGTCCATCTGGCGGCGCGCCGCTGTGAGATTCTGCCGCCGCGCCTTGGAAAGATTGGCGTCCTGGTCGGTCAGCTCGGTGCGGAAGGGCGTGCCCTCGAGATACTGGCCCTTATCGGTATCGATGAAATATGTGTTGGAATAGGGGACATTGCTGCCCTCCTTGATGCCGAACTCCTGGAAAGCGAAGACCTTGCCGTCGGCGGAAAAGCCGATCGGCTGGATGCTGGCAATGTCGCCGGCAAGTGACAGACCGGGCAAGCCGGCGAGTGCGGCGACGAGCAGGCTACCGGCGATGAAAAGCTGCTTCTTCATGCGCGTGCCCCCTCGGCTGCCTGTCGCAGCTCGGCAACCGTCCGGCGATAATCCTCGACCGTGTCGCCCTTGAAAATCGCCGAGCCCGCGACGAGGACGTTGCCGCCGGCCTGTGCGATTGCCGCCGCCGTCTCCACCGTGACGCCGCCATCGACTTCAAGTTCGATCGGCCGGTCACCGATCAGCGACTTTGCCGCCGCGATCTTGGCGGCCATCGCCGGAATGAACTTCTGTCCGCCGAAGCCGGGATTGACCGACATGATGAGGATGAGGTCGACATCGTCGAGCACGTTCTCGATGGCACTCAGCGGGGTTGCCGGATTGACCGTCACCCCGACCTTCTTGCCGAGATTACGGACGGTCTGCAGCGACCGGTGCAGATGCGGCCCGGATTCGGCATGGACGGTGATGCGGTCGCAGCCGGCCTTGGCGAAGGCTTCGAGATAGTCGTCGACCGGCGAGATCATCAAGTGGCAGTCGAAGGTGGTGTCGGTATAGGCGCGCAGCGACTTGATGACATCGGGGCCGAAGGAGATATTCGGCACGAAATGCCCATCCATCACGTCGAGGTGGATCCAGTCGGCCCCGGCCGCGGTGACATTGCGTACTTCCTCGCCGAGCCTGGCGAAATCCGCCGCGAGGATCGAGGGGGCAATGCGAATGGGCAGCGTCATCAAGTCTTACTCCGTATGGGCGCCAGCCGAGCACGGCGCCGGAATCAAGGCTGGCCGCCGCTCATTGCGTCGGCGCAGCCGGTGGAAAAAAGCCGTTGCCGCGCCATTCGAGCAGGCGGTACGGGTTTTGCGACAGTTCATGCGTGCCGGTGAAGGCGACGGCACCGACCGGGGTCTGGAAAGTCGTGCCGAGCAGCGTCTCCTGGAGGGGCTTGCCGGCCGCAGCCGCGGCTTCGGCTGCCTGGCCGGCAATGAATGCCGCCGCCAGCGACGGCAGGACATAACCTTCCGGCTCGATCCCTTTGGCGCGCAACGCTTCGGCCGCCCCCGCGGCTTCCGGCAGAACGGCATATTCGGGCAGGGCGACGGCGCGCACGCCGGGCCCGAGCGGCAGCGGTTGATCGGCGGCGCGCATGGCGTCGCCGCCGAGGATGGAGAGCGGGATGTTCTCGGCTTCCGCGTCGCGGGCGATGACGGCGATGTCGTTGCGGTCGCCGCCGACGAAGACCCTGGTGGCCCCGGCCCGTTTCAGGCGGCGGACAAGAGCGATCTGCTGCTCCTGCCCCGGGCGATAGGTATCGGTGAAGACCGGCTTCAGGCCGTTCTGTTCCAGCGCATTGCGCACCGCTTCCGTCAGTTCGCGGCCGTGAATGGTGCCGTCCTCGATCAGGGCGATCGGATCGGCTGCCCAGTTCTTCAAGATCACTTCGTTGATCTTTGCCGCCTCGGCGCCATCGGCGGGCGCCATGCGGAAGAGCGGCCAGCCGTTTTTCAGCGCATCCTCCATCAGAATGCGGGAGCGCACGGAGACGGTGATCGCCGGAATGCCGGCATCCTTCAACTTCGGCAGGGCGCCTTCCAGCGTGTCGCTGCAGAGAAAGCCGACGGCGATCTGCACCTTGGCCGCGACAAGCGCATCGCCGACTGCCGCGCCGCTATTGTCCTCACAGGGCTCGTTGACGGCGACGAGCGTATTGCCGGACTGCTGGATCTCGAAACCGGCGCCGGCGGCAATCTGGGCGCCGAGCAGGGCGAGCGGGCCATTCTGGGGCGCGACGACGCCAATCGTCACGCCGGCCGCATGGCCTTGCGCCGCCGCTCCCAGCAGCATCAGAACGGCTGCTATGCCACGCAGGTTGATCATGAAAGGCGGAGATCCCTAGCCATCGTCCATGCCCTTTTATCCGCAAGGCCGCGATCGTCAAAGAAAAACAAGCGTAACTCCATGCTTTTCAGCGGTCCTATTGTAGAAAAGGTAACCCATGCTCGCCATATTGGCGCGATGGAAAGTCGAACTGCAGCGCAGCGCGTCCTTTCGGTGACGCAAAGGACGCTGCAGCACTTTGAATAGCCGCGTAATTTGGTCCTCAAGTCGATTCCGATTTATGGATGTATGCAGTCGGCAGAAAAGCGTACGGAGAAGCAGGTGTTGAACAGGCAGCATATCGACCCCGGCCTTTATCGGGATGCCATGAGCCGTTATGCCGGCCATGTGCAACTCGTGACGACGGTGATGGAAGGCATGCGCCGGGGCGTCACCATCACAGCCGCCTGCTCGGTCTCGGATAATCCGGCCTCGGTGCTGATCTGCCTCAACAACACCAATCCGAAGAACGAGATTTTTTTCCGCAGCGGCATCTTCGTGCTGAATACGCTCGGCGCTCACCACCAGGGCGTCGCCGACGCTTTCTCCGGACGCACGTCGCTTGCCGATGACGAACGCTTCGCCAGCACCCGTTTCGAAACGCTCGTCACCGGCGCGCCGGTCCTTGCCGATGCGCTTGCCGCCTTCGATTGCCGGGTGACCGACATCAAGGAAATGCCGACGCATAACGTCATCTTCGGCGAAGTCGCGGCCGTCCGCTTCAGCGAGAAGCACCCGGCGCTTATTTACATGAACCGGGATTATCACACGCTGTGATCCGTCTGGCAGGGAATTCGAGGGACTGAGAATGGACAATGCCGGGATCGAGGAAATGTTTCAGGGGCTCGGCCCTGTCACGATCAAGCGCATGTTCGGCGGCAAAGGCATTTATCACCTCGGGCGCATCGTTGCAGTCGAAGTGCGCGACGAGATGCTGCTGAAGGCCGACGAAACAAGCGCCCCGGAATTTGCCGCCGCCGGCGCCACGCAATGGGCCTATGAGGGCAAGAAGGGCAAGCCGGTGAAGATGCCCTACTGGTCGATTCCCGAAGAGGCCTACGACGATCCCGACCTGATGGCGAAATGGGTCAGGCTGGCCTATGAGGCAGCGCTTCGCGCCGAGGGCTAAGCGCGTTCCTTGGCGGGCAGGGCCGATATTGCCGCCCTGGTGAAGGCGGACAGCGGTTCAGGCAAACCATTCAGCGGAAACCAGCCGAAATCCGAAAGCTTGTCCGGTTCGGTCAATTGCGGCTCGCCTTCGACGTCGCGGGCGAGATAGAGGATGGAAATCCAGTGCTGGCGGTCAGCGTCGATGATCTGCTCGGTCACGCCGATGCGTTCGATCCGGCCGATCGTCAGGCCGGTTTCCTCTTCCGCCTCGCGGCGAGCAGCCTCTTCAGCCGGCTCCATGTGATCAACCTTGCCGCCGACGATGTTCCAGTAGCCGGCTTCAGGTGGATTCAGACGTTTGTAGAGGAGGATCTGGTCGTCTCGCAGGATCACCAGACCGACGCCGAGGCCCGGGAAGTCAAGGCCGGGCCTGCCCATTGGATGTTCAGACCTTGGCGCTGCCGGCGATCAGCATGAAGGCGGGGATGTCGTCGCCGAATCCGACCGGAGTCGGGCCGTCGTCGTGATCGCGATGACGGCGGCGGTCTCGGCTGTCGTCATTTGCCGGGTAGGGCCGATTGTTGCGCGCGTTGTTTTGCGGCTTCTGCTCTGCTTTGCGCTCGTTCTTCAAGACTTCGGCCCTTGCTGGTGCTGCTTCGATCACTTGGACGTCATTATCCTGTATGTCGTTATCAGATTTATGACTCGCGGCGCCGCGATTGCCGCGTCCGCGCCCACGATCCCTCTCGCCCCGCTCACCCTTGTCGCCGCGCTCGCGTCCATTGCGGCGCGGACGCTCGCTGTCCTTGCCTTCTTCGGCCGGTGGCAGCGCGTTCAGGTCACCGTTCAGCCATTCGATCTTTTCACCGATCAGCTTCTCGATCGCATCGACGAATTTGGTGTCGCGCTTGGTGACCAGCGTGAAGGCAGCACCCGAGCGGCCGGCACGGCCGGTGCGGCCGATGCGGTGGACGTAATCCTCGGAGTGGATCGGCACGTCGAAATTGAAGACGTGGCTGACATCGGGAATGTCGAGGCCGCGGGCGGCGACGTCGGAGGCGACGAGCAGCTGGAGATTGCCGTCACGGAAGCTCTGCAGCATCATTGTCCGGGAGCGCTGATCCATGTCGCCATGCAGGGCGCCGACGGAGAAGCCGTGGCGCTCCAGCGAACGGAAGAGATCGGCGACGTCCTTCTTGCGGTTGCAGAAGATGATGGCGTTCTTCAGTTCGGTTTGCGCACGGACGAGTTCGCGCAGGACCGCGCGCTTCTCGTAGTCCTTGCTGTGCGAGGCGACGAAGCGCTGCGTCACCGTCTTGGCGGCCGATGCCGGCTTGGCCACCTCGATGCGCTCCGGATTCTGCAGGAAGCGGTCGGCGAGCTTCTGGATCTCAGGCGGCATGGTCGCCGAGAAGAACAGCGTCTGACGGGTGAAGGGGATCAGCTTGGCGATGCGCTCGATATCGGGGATGAAGCCCATGTCGAGCATGCGGTCGGCTTCGTCGATTACGAGGATCTCGACGCCGCTCATCAAGAGCTTGCCGCGCTCGAAATGGTCGAGCAGGCGGCCAGGCGTGCAGATCAGCACATCGGCGCCGCGCTCAAGCTTGCGGTCCTGGTCTTCGAAGGACACGCCGCCGATCAGCAGGGCGACGTTCAAACGATGGTTCTTGCCATACTTCTCGAAATTCTCGGCGACCTGGGCAGCAAGTTCGCGGGTCGGCTCGAGGATCAGCGTGCGGGGCATGCGCGCGCGGGCGCGGCCCTTTTCCAATAGCGACAGCATCGGCAGCACGAAGGATGCGGTCTTGCCGGTTCCGGTCTGCGCAATGCCGCAAATGTCGCGGCGTTCGAGCGCAAAGGGAATGGCCCCCGCCTGAATAGGCGTGGGGATCGTATAGCCCGCGTCGGTAACAGCGGATAACACTTTTTGGCTCAAGCCAAGGTCAGCGAATGTCGTCAAAGGGAAAACTGTTTCCGTTCCGGTTCGGCCGAGCTCTGAACGAGTCGGCGGGATTGCATGCCGCAATGCAGCGCGACATAGCCCCGAATGGCCGGCAAGTCAAGAAATAGAGAGGCGGCACGCCGTGCAGAGTGAAGCGATGGTTACCTGATGGCTGTTACTTGATATAGCTGGCGAGTTTAACGCCGGCATTCATGAAATATACTGGATCGACCGCCTGGCCGTTCTGGCGCACTTCATAGTGCAGATGGGTGCCGGTCGAGCGGCCGGTGCTGCCGGCAAGGCCGATGACATTGTTGCGGCCGACCGTGTCGCCGACCTTGACGAGAACCTGTGACATATGGCCGTAGCGCGTCGAGATGCCGTTGCCGTGGTCGACCTCGACCATATTGCCGTAGCCGCCCGTCCAGCCGGCAGCGATGACCTTTCCGGGCGCCGTCGGGCGGATCCTCTCGCCCGGCGAGAAGCGGAAGTCGATGCCGGAATGGAGCGCCAGGCGGCCAAGGAACGGGTCGCGGCGGTTGCCGAAGGGGCTGGTGACTTCCTTGCCGATGGCGGGATTGCGGAAGGGCAGGGACTCGGCGGTGCTGCGCACGGCCTCCAGCCGGGTCAGCGCGCCGTCGAGGGCAGCCAGCGAATTGTTGAAGTCGTCGTTGCTCTCGGGTTCCAGATAGGGGCCGCCGATGGCGCTCTCCTCCTCCTGCCTGGCGGCGGCCGTCTCCTCAGGCACAGGAATCTTGAAGCGGGTCAGCACGGTCTCGATGGCGCTGGCGGCGTGGCCGGCGTCGCTCGTCAGTTGCTCGACGCGGTTGCGCTGGTCCTGCTCGACATCCTTCAGCGACAGCGTCACCTTGGAGAAGATCCGGTCGGCGCGGTCGCCGACCGTCTCGGCGGACGGCACATAGGCAAGCGTCGAATTATCGGGCGTCGCGTCGGCGGGCGCGCCGCTCGCCAGCTGTCTCTCGATCGCCTCGATGCCGCCGGTGAGTGAAGCGCGCTTGTCCTTGATATCGGGGGCAAAGGACTGGACGGGTGATGACGGCGCGGGCAGGGCGCCGTTCTTTTCCGTCAGGCCGGAACTTTCGGCGCGGTCGAGCAGATTGTCGAGCTTGCCGTGTCGAGAGGTCAGCGCCATCTGCTGCTCCATCAGCTTGTCGACCTTGTCCTCGACCACCTGCTGGTCGAGAAGCTGGCGGGAGGTGATGCGGTCGACCTGGGCGCGAAGGGCGGCGATGCGGTCCTCGTAGTCGTGCTGCATGCGGGCCTGGCGCGCCATGGTGGCGCCGATCAGGTCGTCGCGCAGCACGAGGTAGGAGGTCGCCAGGAGATAGCCGATCGAGAACACGCCGACGAAGCAGAAGGCAAGCGCCGCCATCCATGGCCGGACCGTCATGTGGCGCACCTTGTCGCCGCTTGCCAGGATGAGGATGTGTTCCTGCGCCCGCCTGCCGAATACCCGGTGCTGATGTCCGCTGTTCACGCAGGCTCTCCCGATGATGCTCTACGCCTCTTTCGGAAAATTAGACACGGTTATGGTTAATGAATGCTTTCCTTCTCGCCATCCGTGTCGAAAATGCGCGTCGTTTCAGGCGTGGCTGATCGACGCCAGCGAGCGGTAGAAGGATGGCGTCAATCCGGCTTCGGCCCGGGCGAGATCGTTGAAGGGTGGCTTCAGCGGCCCGCGGAAATTGGCGCGCACCAGCTCCTGGAAGGCTTTTGCCGGATCGCGCTTCTCGCGGGCGCAGAGGAAACGGAACCATTTGGCGCCGACGGCGACGTGGCCTTTCTCGTCGTTGTAGATGACATCGAGAACGGCGGCACTTTCGAGATCGCCGGTCTCGCGCATCTTCGCCTGCAGCGACGGCGTGACGTCAAGGCCGCGGGCTTCGAGAATCAGCGGCACGACGGCGAGCCTTGCCGTCAGGTCGTTGCGCGTCGAATGGGCCGCCTGCCACAACCCATCATGGGCGGGAAGATCTCCGTAATCGGCGCCGAGATCGTTGAGGCGGGCGCGCACCATGCGGAAATGTTTCGCTTCCTCGAAGGCGACCTGCATCCAGCCGTCGAAAAAGGAGTTCGGCACCTGTTCGGTCGCGAACCGCGCGACGATATCGAGCGCCAGGTCGACGGCGTTGAGTTCGATATGGGCGATGGCATGCAGCAGGGCGATCCGGCCTTTGAGGGTGTGCAGCGACCGTTTCTCCACCTGGGTCGGCGGCGTCAGCACCGGTTTGTCAGGACGGCCGGGCCTTTCCGGCAGGGCGTCGTCGAGCGGGGAGCGCAGCGACACCCGGCGGGCGAACCAGCGGGTGGCGCTTTCCTGCGCCAGGGCCGTCTTGCGGTCGAGATCGGCCGAGCGGATGGCGTCGACGGCGCCGCCGCGCAGCGAACTTATCGCGAAATCATTGCTCACGCGGCCAGATTCCTGACGGCCTCGAGCACGGTTTCGGCATGGCCCTGCACCTTCACCTTCTGCCAGATTGTGGCGATCGTACCATCCTGACGGATGAGAAAAGTGGTGCGCTCGACGCCCATGAAATTGCGGCCGTACATGCTCTTTTCCTTCCAGACGCCATAGGCCTGCAGCGTCGTCTTTTCTTCGTCCGAGGCGAGCGCCACCGAAAGCCGGTGTTTCCTGATGAACTTGTCATGGCAGGCGGCCGAATCGGGCGACATGCCGATCACGGCAGCACCGGCTGCTTCGAACTCCGGCGCCAGCGCCGTGAAGGCCAGCGATTCGGCGGTGCAGCCTGTGGTGTCGTCCTTCGGATAGAAGAACAAAACCAGCGGCTTGCCATGAAAATCGGAAAGCGAGATACGGCCGCCTCCGTCGCGGGGGAGATTGAAATCGGGGGCCAGGGCACCGATGCCGGGAACCGCCATTGGGAAAACCTTTCTTTTGCCGGGTTTGTGGATGACACTGTCTCTCCCCGAATTATATAGTGGACGGAAACCCGTCCAGCATGGCCGGGTTCAATTCTTTCGATTTAGGGAGAGCCCGAAGGCGCATGTCAGCCATCCGCGGCGAAAAGGTCACGTTTCGCAAGAAGGATATCGTTGCGCTGGACCGCTTGCCGTCCGCCCAGACCGAGGATCCGATCATTGTTCATTGCCCGCCGCCGCGTTCGCCGATGCGGCGCACGGCGAAGGTGACCTTGGGATTTCTGGGACTGATTCTCCTGATCCTCGGCGCCATCGTCTTCACCGTCGAGAGCGGCATGTTCGACAAGCCGCTGTCGCAGCAGGCGCAGGCGGCGCTGAACGGTGTAGCCGGACCGCGCTACCGCGCCGAGGTCGGCTCCACCGTCATCCGCTTCACCTCTGACTTCCGGCTGGCGCTGGAAGCGCGCAACGTCAATATGATCGACCAACAGAGCGGCCAGCACTTGTCGACGACGGGTTCGGTGCGGCTCGGGCTCGATCCGCTGCAGCTTTTCCGCGGCCGTATCGCCGTGGCCGATATCGAAGCGGAGGATATCGCCCTCGACACCGCGCTTCTGCCCTCCGGCAATCCCGTCAAGCTCGACGATTTGCGCATCGACGCCATGCCGGCGGCGATGGAGAGGATCTTCTCGCAGCTCGACATGTTCGACAGCATCGTGACACGCGGCTCGACCAATTCCGTGCGCATCTCGGGGATCGACATCAAATTCGCCGATACCGCAAACGGCCCCTTGTCGCTCGTCGTCGACAATCTCGTCTTTGCGCATGCCGGGCCATCCTCGCTGCAATTGAGGGGTGAGGTTGCGCTCAACGGCGAGGTGGCGGAGCTCGACGTTCTGGCCGAGAAGGAAGGCGGCCAGGTGTCCATGGTGATGGCGACGCTCAAGCACGCCGACCTCACGCCCTTCGCGCTGAAACGCAACGATCAGGGCGTAATACGGCAGGGGCTCAGCGCCTTCGTCGACTTGACGGTGTCGGCGACCAGGCAACGCGAGGGCGTGCAGCCGGCGCTTGCCGCAACGGTCGATATCGATCCCGGCCTGATTTATGCGGATGGCGATCCGCAGGAGCTGTCGGGCGGGCAGATCAACCTCGCCTATGATTTCGCCAAGCAGACACTCGAGATCGCCAAGTCGAACGCCCGGTTCGGCGCGACCACGGTTCCCATCAACGGCGCGCTGATCGATCTCGACAAGCTCGACCCGCAGGCCGGCAAGGGCTTCGGCATCGACCTGCTTGTCAGCGGCGGTACCGCCGCGCCTGGCGGCTCCGGCGAACAGCCGCTCTCCTTCGATATTCAGGCGACCGGGCGTTATATGGTCGCCGGCCGGGAATTCCTGTTCCCCAACATGACTGTTTCCAGCCCGCTCGGCGCGCTTTACGGGGCGTTGCACGTCAGGCTCGGCGATAAGTCGCCGGAAATCAGCTTTGCCGGGCAGTCCAGAGAGCTGCAGACGACGGCGATCAAGCAACTCTGGCCGTTCTGGATGGCGCCCAAGGTGCGCACATGGGTGCATGGCAATCTCTTCGGCGGCACCGTCACCGACGCCGCCATATCCGTCTTTATTCCGTTCGGACGGCTTGACGAGGCAGCCGGCGGCAAGGGATTGAAGCTCGACGCCAACCAGATCCGCATCGGCTTCGACATTGCCGGCGCGCGGATGAACGTGGCCGGCGACATTCCGCCGGTGCGCGATACGGCGGCGCACTTCGATCTGACCGGCCCGGTTGCCACGATTTCGATCAAGAGCGGCACCTCCTATTTCCCCTCCGGCCGGTCCGTCGGTCTCGGGCAGGGAACCTTCGTCATACCTTCCGCCTACGACAAACCGCTGATGGCCGATATCGATCTTGCAGTCTCCGGTGCAGCGGACGCAGTCGGCGAGCTCCTGACCTACAAACCGATCCGGGTGCTGCAGCGCGCCGGCTTTACGCCCGACGATTTCAAGGGACATATCGACGCGAATGTGAAGGCGCATTTCGGCCTGTTGTCGTCGCAGAACCCGCCGCCGGCCGAGTGGAAGGCTGCCATGAAGCTCGTCAACGTCGATCTGGCCAAGCCGTTTTCCGGCCGCACGATCAGCAATGTCAGCGGCATGCTGAATGGCGATCCGAAGCAGATCACGCTCGATGCCAAGGGCGAGATCGACGGCATTCCCGCCGATATCGATCTGACCGAGCCGGTCGAAGCGTCGTCTGGCGTGGAGCGGCAGCGCGTGATCACGGCGACGCTCTCGGATGATCAGCGCAGCAAGGTGATGCCCGGGCTTTCCGATATCGTCAGGGGTAACCTGAAGATGGTGCTGACACGGATAGACGACGACCGGCAAGACGTTCAGCTCGACCTCACCAAATCGATGCTCGACCTGCCTTGGATCGGCTGGTCGAAAGGCAGCGGCATTGCCGCATCCGCGGAATTCGAGATGTCCGGTCCGCCCGAAAATACTCAGATCAAGAATTTCCGGCTGAAGGGTGACGGTTTCGGCGCCACTGGATCGCTGAACGTCGGCAAGACGGGCCTGATCTCCGCGGATTTCGACAGCGTCAGGCTCTCCTCGCTCGACGATTTCGCCCTGTCGGTGAAGCGCAGCAAGGGCAATTTCGACGTCTCCGTTTCAGGAACCAGCGCCGATGCGCGGCCGGTCATCGCGCGATTGAAATCGGGCTCGGGCGACGACGAGGGCGGCGATTCCGACAACACCGGCGTGTCGGTGCGCGCCAGGCTGAAAAACGTCGTCGGTTTCAACGACGAAAAGGTCGGCAATTTCCAGGCGCAGGTGTCACTGCGCGGCGACAAGCTGCAGGCCTTGAATTTTTCCGGCATCACCGACAGCGGCGAGGCCGTTGTCAGCCAGATGAAGGATGGCGGCGTCATCAACATCACCAGCGGTGATGCGGGCGCGGTTTCGCGCTTCGCCGATCTCTACCAGCACATGCAGGGCGGCCTGCTCAATCTGGCGATCCGCTTGGGTGCGCAGGGCGGCTGGGACGGCTCGCTCGATGTGCGCCGTTTCTCGATCGTCAACGAACAGCGCCTGCGTTCGATCGTCTCCACGCCCGTCGGAAACGAGCAGCGCAGCCTCAACGAGGCCGTCAAACGCGACATCGACACTTCGTCGCAACGCTTCCAGCGCGCTTTTGCCCGCATCGTTTCGCGCGGTGGCATGATCGGTATCGAGAACGGGGTGCTGCGCGGCGACCAGATCGGCGCGACGTTCCAGGGCGTGGTGCGCGACCGCAAGGGCAATATGGATATGACCGGCACATTCATGCCGGCCTACGGCCTCAATCGCCTGTTCGCCGAACTGCCGCTGATCGGCGTCATCCTCGGCAACGGCAGCGATCGCGGCCTGATCGGCATCACCTTCAAGCTCACCGGCAAGTTCGACCAGCCGAACCTGCAGATCAATCCGCTGTCGATCATCGCGCCGGGCGTCTTCCGGCAGATCTTCGAATTCCAGTGAGACAGGGCTCTAAATGTCCTTCCGCCTGAGGAGATAGTCGAGACCGCCGACGCGATACCAGCGATAGCCATAGGCATCGAGCATGACCTTATGGCACCCTTTGTCGTCCGCCTCGCTGCTCGCACCCTCGGCAATATCAATCAACTTTCGCCCCTGTTCACCGACATCGGGATCGAAGCTTATTTCCGACGGGTGCGGATGCAGGTTGTGCAGGATCAGCACCGAATTGCCGCGCCAGTCATACCGCAGCGCCAGTACGCCGTCGTCGCCTGTGTCGACCGCCGAGAAATCGCCCCAACCGATTTCGGGAGCCTCCTTGCGCATTCGGATCATTCGCTCGGTCCAGTTCAGGAGCGAGTTCGGGTCGCGCCGCTGGACGGCGACGTTGATATGTTCGAAGCCGTAGGGGCCGTCCTTGATGACCGGCGTAATGGGTTTTTGGCTTTTGGTGAAGCCGCCTTCCGGCTCCGTCGACCATTGCATCGGGGTGCGCGCGCAATTGCGCTCCGGCAGACACAAATCATCGCCCATGCCGATTTCATCGCCGTAGCGGATGACTGGAGTTCCGGGCAGCGAGAATAGCAGGCTGTAGGCCATCTCGATCCTGCGCCGGTCGCCGCCAAGCATGGGCGCCAGGCGACGACGAATGCCTCTGTCATAAAGCTGCATGTCCCTCTCGGGTCCGAACGCGGCAAATACTGCGTTGCGCTGCTTATCCGTCAGACGACCGAGATCCAATTCATCGTGGTTGCGAAGAAACAGCCCCCATTGGGCAGTTGCCGGGCGCGGCTTGGTGGCCTCCATCGCCTTCTTCAGCGGGCGGGTATCGGCCGTCGCGAGTGCATAGAACAGCGTCTGGTTGACCTGGAAATTGAACATCATCTGCATGCGGTCGCCATCGTCGCCGAAATATTCGAAATTATCCTTCGGCAGGATGTTGGCCTCCGCCAGCACGATGGAGTCGCCGAGGCGCCATTGCAGGAACTCGCGAAACTTCCGCAGCATGTCGAACTGCTCGACCGGCTTGGCGACCTCGGCACCTTTCGTCGCGATGATGAAAGGGGCGGCATCCATCCGGAAGCCCGAGACGCCGAGCTGGATCCAGAAGCCCATGATCTTGAGGATCTCCGCCTGGACCTCTAGGTTGGAGGTGTTGAGATCGGGCTGGTGATCGTAGAAGCGGTGGAAATAATAGGCCTTGGCTTTTTCGTCATAGGTCCAGGTGGTCTTCTGGACGCCAGGGAAAACCATGCCCTGATCCGCATTCGCAGGCTTTTTGTCCGACCAGACGTACCATTCACGATAGCGCGAATTCGGATCGCTTCTGGCGTCCTGAAACCAGGGATGATCCTTCGAGGTGTGATTGATCACCAGATCGATCAGCACCCGGATGCCGCGCTGCTTGGCGCCGTGGGTGAATTCGACGAAATCGCCGAGCGAACCGTAGCGCCGGTCGACATTGTAATAGTCGGAGACGTCGTAACCGTCGTCACGACCGGGAGACGCCTGAAACGGCATCAGCCAGATCGCTGTCACGCCGAGGCCGGAGAGATAGTCGAGACGGCGCATCAGTCCCTGAAAATCGCCGACGCCGTCACCGTTCGCATCCATGAAGGTCTCGACGGACAGGCAGTAGATGACGGCGTTTTTGTACCAGAGGTCATTGATCATGCCGGCGCTCCAAATCCATCTGGTCGCAAATCCCGCCGGACGGAAAAGGTTCCGGAAGGGTGGTGAGGGTTCACGGCTGGTGCGCAACCGCGACCGACAAATTCGTGATCGACGCTTGAGCATTTTAGCAAGTTCTGATGTAAAATAGGGTTCGGCCGGAAATCGACGGCCGGCGGAGAATGCCATGCTGTGTGCTCGGACAATCTCTTTCGCATTTGCCGCCGTGATCGCGATCACGTCTGGCCACCAGTTTTCCTATGCCTCAGAGAAGGGAGCGCGACTGAGGCCGGCGCCCGTCCGCTCCGACCATATCCTCATGGTTCCCCTCGACGCGACGGTCACCCCGCCGGTCTTCTCAATCAGCTGGTGGTCACGCGTGCCGCCCGCTACAGACGTCAATCCGCCACCCTATTTCTTTCAAGCGGTCGAACGAACGGATGCGATATCTCGGTCCGGGGTTGAGTGATCTTCTGACTCGCCACGGCTTCAGCGAAACGAAAACGGCCGGCTCAATCGCCGGCCGTTGTCTCTGTTTTATTCAAGCCGCCGCTTACGCCGCGCGGCGGATCAGGATGTGCTTCTTCTTGCCGAGCGACAGCTTGATGACGCCGTCGGCGGTGATTTCGTCGCTGCCGATCAGGCGGCGTTCGTCGCTGACCGCCTCGTCGTTGATGCGCACCGCGCCGCCCTGGACGTGGCGGCGGGCCTCGCCGTTGGAGCCGGCAAGGCCGGCGCGGACCATCAGCGACAGCAGGCCGATGCCGCCGTCGAGTTCGATGGCCGGGATCTCGACGGAAGGCAGGTTTTCGGAGAGCCCGCCTTCCTCGAAGGTCTTGCGCGCCGTCTCCGCAGCCTGTTCGGCTGCCGGACGGCCGTGCAGGATCGCGGTGACTTCGGTTGCCAGGATCTTTTTGACTTCATTCAACTCCGACCCGCCGATTGCCGAAAGCCGTGCGATTTCATCCATCGGCAGGGTGGTGAAGAGTTTGAGGAAGCGCGGCACATCGGCGTCCTCGGTGTTGCGCCAATATTGCCAGAAGTCATAGACGGGAAGCAGGTCGGCGTTCAGCCAGACCGCGCCGGAGGCCGACTTGCCCATCTTGGCGCCGGACGAGGTGGTCAGCAGCGGCGAGGTCAGCGCATAGAGCTGCGGCGTCCCCATGCGGTGACCGAGATCGATGCCGTTGACGATATTGCCCCACTGATCCGAACCGCCCATCTGCAGACGGCAATCGTAGCGCTTGGCCAGTTCGACGAAATCATAAGCCTGGAGGATCATGTAGTTGAATTCCAGGAAAGACAGCGACTGTTCGCGGTCAAGGCGCGTCTTCACGCTGTCGAAGGACAGCATGCGGTTGACCGAGAAATGGCGGCCGACATCGCGCAGGAATTCGAGGTAATTCAACGAGCGCAGCCATTCGGCGTTGTTGATCATCAGCGCGGCGTTTCCGGGCTTGTCGTAATCAAGATAGTTCGAGAAGCAGCTCTTGATCGAGGCGATATTCTGCTCGATCGTCTCGATCGTCATCAGCTTGCGCGCTTCCTCCTTGAAGGAGGGATCGCCGACCATGCCCGTGCCGCCGCCCATCAGCGAAATCGGCCGGTGGCCCGTCGCTTGCAGCCAGTGCAGCATCATGATCTGCGTGAGATGGCCGACATGGAGGCTGGATGCGGTCGGGTCGTAGCCGATATAGGCCGTCACGGTTTCCTTGGCGAACAGGTCGTCGAGGCCGCGCTCATCAGAGATCTGATGAATGAAGCCGCGCTCTTTCAGCGTACGGAGGAAATCGGACTTGAACTCGGACATGGCTTTCGTCTCTTGGTGTCTGCGTTCGGTCCCGTGTGGCCTTGCGCAACTTCGTTGTTGTTGATCTGTCGCGGCGCGTTTAGCACTGTTTTTACAAAAGTGCATCCGTGAATCGCATGGGAGGCAAGCCTCATGGACGTGATCAGAACCGCGATCGGCCTGATGAGCGGCACGTCGATGGATGGAATCGACGTCGCGCTGGTCAAGACAGACGGCCGCGGCTTCATCGAGCGCGGGCCATTCCTGGGCGTGCCGTATGAGGCCGAATTTCGCGAGCGGCTCAAGCGGGCGCTGGACCTGGCGCGTCCGCTAACCGATAGGCGCGAGCGACCCGCGGAACTTCGTGACATCGAGCTTGAGTTGACCAAGCGGCATGCAATTGCCGTTACGGCATTCCTTGAGCGTTTCGGGCTGTCAGCCGATGCCGTCGATGTTCTCGGCTTTCATGGCCAGACCGTGCTTCACCGGCCCGACGAAGGACTGACGATTCAGATCGGCGACGGCGGCGACCTCGCCCGGCGAACCGGCATATCGGTGGTCTACGACATGCGCGCCAACGACATGCGCCATGGTGGGCAGGGCGCGCCGCTGGTGCCGGCCTATCACGCCGCACTCGCGGGAAAATTCCAGCAGGCGGGGGAAGCGGTGTGCTTCGTCAACATCGGCGGCATCTCCAATCTGACCTCGATCGGCCCTGACGGCCGCATATCGGCCTTCGACAGCGGCCCGGGCAATACGCTGATCGACCAATGGGTGGAGATGCAGACCGGCAAAACCTATGATTCCGGCGGCGAGATCGGCGGACGCGGCAAGGTGGTCGCCGCCCTGGCGCAGCGATATCTGGAGAGCCCGTTCTTCCGCGGCAATGTCCGCCGGTCGCTTGACCGCGGCGATTTCGCGCCGCTTCATCAGGGCGACGCGAGCCTCGAAGACGGCGCCCGCACACTCGCTCATGTCGCTGCCGCCTCGATCGTCAAATCCGCCGGTTTCCTGCCTGAGAAGCCGTCGATCTATATCGTCTGCGGCGGCGGGCGGCTTAACGCCACCTTGATGGCTGAGTTTTCAGTCATGGCCGAAGCGCTTGGATCGAAGGTTTTGACCGCGGAGGAGGCGGGTTTTGACGGCGACGCGATGGAGGCCGAGGCCTGGGCCTATCTCGCCGTCCGCTCGCTGGATGGATTGCCGTTGACCTTTCCCGGCACCACCGGGGTCGAGATCCCGGTCAGCGGCGGCTTGCTGGCAAGGCCATGAATGAGGATAGGGTGATCCTCCGAACGCCGCGGCTCACCTTCGTCATGTGGGACCAAGCCGATGCGCCGTTGGTACAGCGGCTGCATTCGACGATGGCGACGACGCGATATCTGCCCGGGAACGCGCCATGGAGCCTCGAGAAGGCGGAACAGCGGGTGCGGGGCTGGTTTGAGGAACAGGCGCGCGATGGCACGACCAAATACAAGCTTCTCGGGGAGGACGGCCGGTTCATTGGCCGCGCCGGCATTTCGCGGTTCAGGAGTGAGCAGTTCGAACTCGGTTATTCCCTGAGCGAGGAAGTGTGGGGCAAGGGCCTGGCAACGGAAGCGGCAAGCGCGCTGGCCGACTGGTTTTTCGATAGGAGATTTGCGCTTGGCTTCATCGCCTTCACCCATCCCGAAAATATCGCCTCGCAGCGCGTTCTCAGGAAGATCGGCATGCGCGAACGTACGCCGATCCTGATCGATGGAGGCCTCGATGCCGCTTTCGAGATGACCGCCGATATGCGGCCGGGAAGGCCCAGCGCCTCGTGATGATGGACAGGGTAAGTGATCTGTTCAGGCACAAGGGAGCCGGTGCGGCCGGACGTGCCGCATCGAGCGGACGCCGGCTCTATGAGGTCAGCGGATCCGCTTTGCGGCCGGCTCCGGCACCAGTTCGCCGTTGAGGCGGCGGTCGAGATAGTCCTCACATTCGCTCATCAGCGTCTCGACCTGACCATTGAAGAAGTGGTTGGCGTTGGGGACGGTGCGATGGGTGATGAGAATACCCTTCTGGGTCTTCAGCTTCTCCACGAGGCCGTTGACGTCCTTTTCCGGCGCCACCTTGTCGGCCTCGCCGTTGATGATCAGGCCGGAGGAGGGGCAGGGCGCCAGGAACGAGAAGTCGTAGGTATTGGGCTGCGGGGCGATTGACATGAAGCCTTCGATCTCCGGCCGGCGCATCAGGAGCTGCATGCCGATCCAGGAACCGAAGGAATAACCGGCGACCCAACAGGTCTTCGAATCGGGATGCAGGCTCTGCACCCAGTCGAGCGCCGAGGCGGCATCCGACAGTTCGCCGGCGCCGTGGTCGAATTCGCCCTGGCTGCGGCCGATGCCCCGGAAATTGAAGCGCAACGTCGTGAACCCGCGCTTCTGGAACATGTAGAAGAGCTGGTAGACGATCTGATTGTTCATCGTGCCGCCGAACTGCGGATGCGGATGCAGGATCAGGGCGATGGGCGCGCTTTTTTCCTTGGAGGGCTGGTAGCGGCCTTCAAGACGGCCGGCTGGGCCGTTGAAAATTACTTCGGGCATTGGTACTCCGGGTTTTATTTCGCGTTCGCGCTGCGTTGGACGACAACATGACTTGACTAACGTTGTCAGCTTTTCTAAAACGCAGTTTAGAACAATTCGAAACTTGCATGGCGATCCACGGCTTCGTGGAACGTGTCATAAGGCAAGCCCGGCGGAAATTTCAAGAAAAATGAGCCGCGGGTGCTGAAGCAAGCTCGTCAAGCGCAGGACTGAAGACATGGCGCCGCCACGCCTTTATCTCGATTGGAATGCCACAGCGCCGCTGCATCCGGCAGCGCGCGAGGCGATCATGCGCGCCATCGACGTGTTTGGTAATCCGAACAGCGTGCATGGAGAGGGCCGCGCCGCGCGCGCCGCCATCGAAGGCGCACGACGCAAGGTGGCGGCACTGGCCGGCACCGATGCCGGGAATGTGGTTTTCACCAGCGGCGCGACCGAGGCCGCCAATCTGGTGTTGACCCCGGATTTTCGCATGGGCCGGACGCCGCTTCGGCTCGGCCACCTTTACTTTTCGGCAGTCGAACATCCGGCCGTGCGCGAAGGCGGACGTTTCGCCAAGGAAAAGATGACGGAGATCCCCGTGACGGAGGCCGGGACCGTCGATCTCGACGCGCTCGCTACCCTGCTCGATGCCCATGACAAGGCCGCTGGCCTGCCGATGGTCGCCATCATGCTTGTCAACAACGAGACCGGTATCGTCCAGCCGGTCGAGGCGGCGGCAAAGATCGTTCACGCCCATGGCGGGCTCTTTGTGGTCGATGCCGTGCAAGCGGCCGGCCGCATCGCGCTCGATATCGACAGGCTCGGCGCCGATTTCATCATCGTCTCCTCACACAAGATCGGCGGGCCGAAGGGCGCCGGTGCGCTGATCGCGCGCGGCGAGGCGCTGATGCCGCGGCCACTGATCCAGGGCGGCGGACAGGAGCGAGGTCACCGGTCGGGGACGCAGAATTCGCTGGCGCTGATCGGTTTCGGTGCGGCGGCCGAGGTGGCAGCGAATGAGCGGGAGACGCGCAACGTCGCCATCGGCGCACTGCGCCAGCGGCTGGAAGCCGGTATGCGCCAGGAGGCGGCCGACGTGATCATCCACGGCGAGGGCGGCGAGCGAGTCGCCAATACGATCTTCTTCACCCTGCCGGGATTGAAGGCCGAGACCGGGCAGATCGCCTTCGATCTCGAGGGCGTGGCGCTTTCGGCGGGCTCGGCCTGCTCGTCCGGCCGGCTCGGCGAAAGCCACGTGCTGACGGCGATGGGACGCGACGCCAAGCTCGGTGCGCTGCGGATTTCGCTTGGCTTCTCGACGACGGAAGAGGACATCGACAGGGCTATTGCCGCTTTTGCCAAGATCGCCTGCCGGCGCAGACCGGCGGGGGAGGCGGCCTGACCGCATCATAAACTTGCGGAAATGCAAATTTCCGCTTGCCAACCGGGCTGAAAAGTCCCTTTTGGCCTCTTACATCAGGGCAAGGATTTGCCCGACTAACAGGGCAAGGATTTGCCCGACCATCAGGGCAAGGAAATTGCCCATATACGCTACAAGCTGCCGGACCTTGTATCCGGCGAGATTGGAGAACGAAATGGCTGCCGTGCAGGAAACGATCGACCAGGTGCGCCTGATCGATGTGGACCAGTACAAATACGGTTTCGAGACTGTCATCGAGATGGATAAGGCGCCCAAGGGCCTGTCCGAGGATATCATCCGCTTCATTTCGGCCAAGAAGCAGGAGCCGGAATGGATGCTGGAATGGCGTCTGGAGGCCTATCGGCGCTGGCTGACGCTGGAAGAGCCGACCTGGGCGCGCGTCAATTATCCGAAGATCGATTTCAACGACATCCATTACTACGCCGCGCCGAAGAGCGCGCCGGGTCCGAAGTCGCTCGACGAGGTCGATCCGGAACTGTTGAAGGTCTATGAGAAGCTCGGCATCCCGCTCCGTGAGCAGGAGATCCTTGCCGGCGTCGAAAAGCCGAAGATTGCCGTCGATGCGGTTTTCGACAGCGTCTCGGTCGTCACCACCTTCAAGGCGGAGCTGAAGAAGGCCGGCGTGATCTTCATGTCGATTTCGGAAGCGATCCGCGAACATCCCGATCTCGTCAGGAAATATCTCGGCTCGGTCGTGCCGACCTCGGACAATTATTACGCGACGCTGAATTCGGCGGTGTTTACCGACGGTTCCTTCGTCTTCGTGCCGAAGGGCGTTCGCTGCCCGATGGAGCTCTCCACCTATTTTCGCATCAACGAGAAGGGTACCGGCCAGTTCGAGCGCACGCTGATCATCGCCGAGGAAGGCGCCTACGTCTCCTACCTTGAAGGCTGCACCGCCCCGCAGCGCGATGAAAACCAGCTGCATGCCGCCGTGGTCGAACTCGTGGCTCTCGACGATGCCGAGATCAAATATTCCACCGTCCAGAACTGGTATCCTGGCGATAAGGAAGGCAAGGGCGGCATCTACAATTTCGTCACCAAGCGTGGCGATTGCCGCGGCGACCGCTCGAAAATCTCCTGGACGCAGGTCGAAACCGGCTCGGCGATCACCTGGAAGTACCCGTCCTGCATCCTGCGGGGCGACGACAGCCGCGGCGAGTTCTATTCGATTGCCGTGTCCAATGGCCATCAGCAGATCGACAGCGGCACCAAGATGATCCATCTCGGCAAGAACACGTCGAGCCGCATCGTCTCCAAGGGTATTGCCGCTGGCGTTTCCAACAACACCTACCGCGGCCAGGTCTCGGCTCATCGCAAGGCGTCGAACGCACGCAACTTCACCCAGTGCGATTCGCTGCTGATCGGCGACAAGTGCGGCGCCCATACCGTGCCCTACATCGAGGCGAAGAATTCGACGGCGCAGTTCGAGCACGAAGCGACGACCTCGAAGATCTCCGAGGACCAACTGTTCTACTGCCTGCAGCGCGGTATCCCGACCGAGGCGGCGATCGCCCTGATCGTCAACGGCTTCGTCAAGGAAGTTCTGCAGGAACTGCCGATGGAATTTGCCGTCGAGGCGCAGAAGCTGATCAGCATTTCGCTGGAAGGTTCGGTGGGCTGACACATGAGCGAAGCGGACAAGAAGCGCATTCTTGAACGCCTGACAAATATGCGCGGGGACATATTGGCGAAAATTCGCCCCCGCGAGGCAAGAAACGAGACCGAGACGCCGCCGGAGCGGCCTTATGTGTTCCTCCGGCAGCGCATGGAAAAACCGGGGAAGATCATGCAAGGGATCCCGGAATTTCTCGAATGGGTTTGGCTCGTAACGGTCGCGGTTTTCCGCGTCGTCCGTTTTTTCGGGCGATAGCGCCGAGCGCAACATATCGACGCCATTAGAAATTACACGAAGCTCTCAGTGAGCTACGCAGAAAAACGCAGGAACCAAAGATGCTTGAAATCAGAAACCTTCATGCCCGCATCGCCGAAGACGGCACCGAGATTATCCGTGGTCTGAATCTGACTGTGAAGGCCGGGGAAGTGGCCGCTATCATGGGGCCGAACGGCTCCGGCAAGTCGACGCTCTCCTATGTGCTGTCCGGCCGCGAAGATTATGAAGTGACCGAAGGCGACATCCTCTATAATGGCGAGAGCATCCTCGAGCTCGATCCTGCCGAGCGCGCCGCCAAGGGCATTTTCCTCGCCTTCCAGTATCCGGTCGAAATCCCGGGTGTCGCCACCATGCAATTCCTCAAGGTCGCGATGAACGAGCAGCGCAAGGCGCGCGGCGAGGACGAGCTGACGACGCCGGACTTCATGCGCCGCGTCAAGGATGCCGCCGGCAAGCTGCAGATCAACACCGAGATGCTGAAGCGTCCGCTGAACGTCGGCTTCTCCGGCGGCGAGAAGAAGCGCGCCGAGATCCTGCAGATGGCGCTGCTGGAACCGAAGCTCTGCGTGCTCGACGAAACCGATTCCGGCCTCGATATCGACGCGCTGAAGATCGTCGCCGACGGTGTCAACGCGTTGCGTTCGCCCGATCGCGCCGTCGTCGTCATCACTCACTATCAGCGCCTGCTCGACTATATCGTGCCGGATACCGTCCACGTGCTCTACAAGGGCCAGGTGATCAAGTCGGGCGACAAAACGCTGGCGCATGAGCTCGAAGCCAACGGATATGCCGATATCATCGGCACGGCGGCCTGAGTTCGGGTGGAAAGGACAACCTCCATGAACATGCAGACGACGAGCCGCCTGACCGCGGCCGAAACGGCGCTGATCGAGGCCTTCAATCAGCAGATCGGCGACCTGCCGGGCAACGGCGCGGTGACGGCGCTGCGCGACCGGCTTCTCGATGACCTGAAGAAGGCCGGCCTGCCGACGCGCCGCATCGAAGCCTGGCATTACACTGATTTCAAAAGCCTGCTGCGCGCCTTGCCGCCGCAGGCAGGCGATGCCGGCTCCGACCCGCTCGAGCCGCTCGTCGCGGGATCCAGGGTGCTGGCGGTGATCCAAGGCCATGCCAATCAGAAGGTGGCCGCAGAGGCTCTTGGCGTGTCCGCCTATAGCGAAAGTCTGCGCGACGGTTCGGCCGCGGTCCGGCTCGATGCGCTCGGCAGCGACGATGCGGTCGGCCGCATCAATGGCAGCTTCGTACGTGACGGCTATGTGGTCGATGTGCCTGCTGATACCGAGCTTGAAAATCCGCTCGAGATCCAGTTCATCCATGCTGGCGGGCAGACGCATACGCGCCTTCCGGTTTCTTTCGGCGCCGGCGTCAAGGCAACCGTTATCGAGCGTCACCGTGCGGTGACGGGCGATGCTGCCTTCGTGTCCCATATCAGTGACATCACCATCGGCAAAGGCACGGAGCTGACCTGGATCATCCTGCAGCAGCAGGGGGCCGACGATACGCATCTCGGCCAGATCCGCGTCGATCTCGGCGCTGACGCCAAGCTTCGCCTGTTCGTCATCAATGCCGGTGGCAAATTGGTGCGTCAGGAACTGCACATCAAGGTGACGGGCGAGGGCGCCGACCTTACCCTGCGCGGCATCAACCTGCTTGGAGCCGACAGCCATACCGACGTGACGATGGTGCTCGGTCACGACGTGCCGCATACCGGCTCGACCGAGGTGATCCGCAATGTCGTCTTCGACCGCGCCAAGGGCGTCTTCCAGGGCATGATCCGGGTGGCGCCCGATGCACAGAAGACCGACGCCAAAATGGCCTGCAACACGCTGCTGATGTCCGACGATGCCGAGTTCTCGGTCAAGCCCGAGCTCGAGATCTTCGCCGACGACGTCCAATGCGGCCACGGCGCGACGGTGACCGATATCGACGCCAATCATCTCTATTACATGATGGCGCGCGGCATTCCGGAGAAGAAGGCGCGGGCAATGCTCGTCAACGCCTTCGTCGCCGAGATCGTCGAGGAATTGGAAGACGAAGCCCTGGTCGAGGTGCTGGAAGGCGTGATTTCGGCCTGGCTCGAAAAGCACGCCTGATCGGATATAACAATGGACAAGATCGTGCCGGCCACGCAATACGACGTCGAAGCCATCCGCCGGGATTTTCCGATCCTGGCGGAGAAGGTGCACGGCAAGCCGCTGGTCTATCTCGACAATGGCGCCTCGGCCCAGAAGCCGCAGTCGGTGATCGACGCGATCTCGCATGCCTACGCCCATGAATACGCCAACGTGCATCGCGGTCTTCACTATCTCTCCAATGCCGCGACCGATGCCTATGAGGCGGCGCGCGAAAAGGTCCGCCGTTTCCTCAACGCCCCGTCGGTCAACGACATCGTCCTCACCAAGAATTCGACGGAAGCGATCAACACCGTCGCCTATGGCTGGGGCATGCCCAAGCTCGGCGAAGGTGACGAGATCGTCCTGACGATCATGGAGCACCACTCCAACATCGTGCCCTGGCATTTCATTCGCGAGCGGCAGGGCGCCAAACTGGTCTGGGTGCCGGTGGACGACGAGGGCGCCTTCCATATCGAGGATTTCGAAAAGAGCCTGACGGAGCGCACCAAGCTCGTCGCCATCACCCATATGTCGAATGCGCTCGGCACGATCGTCCCCGTCAAGGAAGTCTGCCGCATCGCCCATGAACGCGGCATTCCGGTCTTGATCGACGGCAGCCAGGGCGCCGTGCACCTGCCCGTTGACGTTCAGGATATCGATTGCGACTGGTACGTCATGACCGGCCACAAGCTCTACGGCCCGTCGGGCATCGGCGTTCTCTACGGCAAGAAGGAACGGCTTGCCCAGATGCGTCCTTTCCAGGGCGGCGGCGAGATGATCTTCGAGGTCGCCGAGGATGCGGTCACCTACAACGATCCGCCGCATCGCTTCGAGGCCGGCACGCCGCCGATCGTCCAGGCGATCGGGCTCGGTTATGCGCTCGACTATATGGAGAAGGTCGGCCGCGAGGCGATTGCCCGGCATGAAGCCGATCTTGCCTCTTATGCTGTGGAACGGCTGAAATCGGTCAATTCACTGCGCATGTTCGGAACGGCGCCCGACAAGGGCAGTATCTTTTCCTTCGAGCTTGCCGGCATCCACGCCCACGACGTCTCGATGGTGATCGACCGACAGGGCATTGCGGTGCGCGCCGGCACGCATTGCGCCATGCCGCTCTTGAAACGCTTCGGCGTCACCTCCACATGCCGTGCATCCTTCGGCATGTACAATACCCGCGCCGAGGTCGATGCCCTGGCCGATGCGCTTGAATATGCGCGCAAGTTCTTTGCTTGAGGAGTGTCCGTGATGAGCCTGGACGAAAGCGAACAGAAGATCGACGTGCGCGAAGGCATCGTGCATTCCAGCATTCCGGCCGATGAACTGGCACGGCTGAGCGACGACGTCATCGGCGCGCTGAAGACCGTCTATGATCCGGAAATTCCCGCCGACATCTTCGAACTCGGTCTGATCTACAAGATCGACATCGAGGACGACAGGATGGTGAAGATCATGATGACGCTGACCGCCCCGGGCTGCCCGGTGGCCGGCGAGATGCCGGGCTGGGTGGAAAACGCCGTCGGTGCCGTTGAAGGCGTGTCCGGCGTCGAGGTCGAAATGACCTTCGATCCGCCGTGGACGCCGGACCGCATGTCGGAAGAGGCGCAGGTCGCCGTCGGCTGGTACTGACATCCCGCGGTATTGATCCGTTTACCTCGGACGACTACATTTGAATCACGAAGCACCGGATCTTGACCCCGGTTGTGGAAGGAGATGAAGCCGATGGGCTTTGCAGTGATGAGCATGACGGACGGGGCTGCGGCCCGCGTCAAGGCGATCGTGGAAAATTCCGGCCCGGAGGCCAAAGGCGTTCGCGTCGGCATCAAGAAGGGCGGCTGCGCCGGGATGGAATATACCATCGACCTCGTGACCGAACCCAACGCCAAGGACGACCTGATCGAGCGCGACGGCGCCAGGGTCTGGGTCGAACCATCGGCCGTGCTCTATCTGCTCGGTACAGAGATGGGTTTCGAGCAGACGACGCTGCGCTCCGGCTTCACCTTCACCAACCCGAACCAGACATCGGCCTGCGGCTGCGGCGAATCCGTCGAGCTGAAACCCGCCGATTTAGCGTCCCTTGCCGCACAGCGCCAGAGCGAGCCGGCGCATTCCTGAAGAATCGCGACGGCGTAGAATAGCGCGACCTATCTTAGGACGGAGCGCTCAATCGCGCGTAATGCTCATTAGCATTTCCCACAGATCCGCGCCGGTCTCGAAGACCACGGCGTTCGCCTTGTAGGCCAGTTCGGCTTCGAGCAGGTCGGTCAGTTCGGTGGCGGGATCGACGTCCGACGCCGTCGGGCTGACGACGGCTTTGACACCACCTGATGTAACGGCAGTGAGGCTGGTGTTCAGCCTGGCGTAGTCAGGTGTGCTGCTATTTGCGATGTTGTTGGCGATCGCGCCGATCCGCGTCGTCTGCGCCCGCATTCCCGAAAGAGCAGTGTTCGTAATGCCCGATATGCTCATCAGCCGTTTCCCCAGAACTGGATGATCGTCTTTTACCCGCAAGGATTTAGGGAATGCTGAAGGCGTTGCATTAGCAAAGACCTACAGGACGTGGGCCCTGCCGTTCCGCCTGTTCCGGATTGGCACGGGAATCAGCTTCGCTAGCGCGACGCCACCCAGTCGTGCCAATCGCTTTCGTTGCCGTTGAAGACGTTGAGGTCGATCTTGCCGTCGACGCCGTCGGAAAGACCCGAACCGGAATATTGCCAGAAGACCCATTTGCGGCCCGGATAGACCTTGGAGGGATGGGCGGCGACCGAGCGCAGCCAGAAGGGATAGTCGAGCATCTGGCCCTTCAGATTGTCGCGGTAGAAATCCGGCGCCGTGTAGATGATCGGGCGCTGGCCGTAATGACGCTCCAGCTTGTCCATGAAGACCTGCATCTTTTCCCGGACGCGGGCGGGCGAAATGCGCCGCTTGCAGCTCGATTCGCCATTCCATTCGACGTCGATGACGGGCGGAAGCGCGTTTGCTTCCTTTGGCACATTGCGGATGAACCAGTCGGCCTGTTCGCCGGCTGTCCGGCACCAGTAGAAGAAGTGATAGGCGCCGTGTTTCAGACCGGCTTCCTTGGCGCGTCGCCAGTTCTTCTTGAACATTGGGTCGAGGTGATCGCCACCGTCCGTCGCCTTGATGTAGACGAAGTTCGCGCCTTGCTTTCGCAGCGTCTCCCAGTCGATCTCGCCCTGCCAGCGCGATACGTCGACGCCGTGCACGGCCAGATTTCTCGGCGAGGTTCTGCCGAAGTTGATCGGCTTGGCGTCGCGGAAGCGGTGGCCGTAGATCCGCCCGCGCGACGGCGATTTCGTGCTGATGCCGGGATCGATTGCCGGGTTGTCGGGCATGAGCATCGCGACAGGTCTCTCCGTCGGCATCGGCATGCCGACCGGCCTTTCTGCGGGCACCAGCGCTTGCGGCTGCGGAACCGGCCCTGTCCAGCTCAGCGCCTGCAGCTGCGGGCTTGTCTGCGGGGCAGCATCACCCACAGCAGCAGCCGGGATCGGGCCGCTCGGCTTCGTGATCGCATTGGTGGTTTCCGTCGAAGCCACTGGGGTGAGCACATCTTCGGCGCCGGAACTGGCGGCGCATCCCGAGAGGATCAGGGTGGCGAGGAGAATTGCTGGCACAGCCGATGGACGCATAAGAACCCGCACGCAAAACAGAGATCAGCGGCAACATCCATGATGAGTGGCAACCGCCCATTTCGAATTGCTAACAGAGACTTGCTAAGAAAGGTTAAATTTGAACCCACTGTTCTGGGATGGCAACCCTTCCAATCGGCGAGATCGGCCCCTCATCGCCTGCCGGCACCGCCGGGGTCGAGCCACTGGACTCGACCCGTCCTTCGGACCCCCGCGCGCGGGGCGAAGGGGATGTGCCGCGGCCTCTCCGTCCCCATCTACCTTACGCAGGGCACGTCCCCTCTCCCCGTAAAACGGGGAGAGGGTTAGGGTGAGGGGAGATACTATGTGCGCACCGGACAGCGGGCGCCGCCGTTACTCCGCCGCCTCGGCATAACTTTCGACCGGCGGGCAGGTGCAGATGAGGTTGCGGTCGCCGTAGACGTTGTCCACACGGTTGACCGGAGACCAGTATTTGTCGACGCGGAAGGCGCCTGGCGGGAAGCAGGCCTGTTCCCGGCTATAGGGCCGATCCCATTCGCCGACGAGGTCTTCCACCGTGTGCGGCGCGTTCTTCAGCGGGTTGTTGGCCTTGTCCATGCGGCCTTCTTCGATGGCGCGGGCTTCCTCGCGGATCGCCAGCATTGCCTCGCAGAAACGGTCGAGTTCGGCCTTGGTCTCGCTTTCAGTCGGTTCGATCATCAGTGTGCCGGCGACCGGCCAGCTCATGGTCGGCGCATGGAAGCCGCAGTCGATCAGGCGCTTGGCGACGTCGTCGACGGTGACGCCTGAACTGTCGACCAGCGGCCGGGTGTCGATGATGCATTCATGCGCGACGCGGCCGGTCTTCGACTTGTAGAGCACGTCATAGGCGCCCTTCAACCGGGCGGCGATGTAGTTGGCGTTGAGGATCGCCACCTTGGTCGCCTGCGTCAGGCCTTCGCCACCCATCATCAGGCAGTAGCTCCAGGAGATCGGCAGGATCGAAGCCGAGCCGAAGGCGGCGGCTGACACCGCGCCCGGACGGCCGTCGGTCTCGGGATGGCCGGGCAGGTGCGGCGCCAGATGCGCCTTGACGCCGATCGGGCCCATGCCGGGGCCGCCGCCGCCATGCGGGATGCAGAAGGTCTTGTGCAGGTTGAGATGGGACACGTCGGAGCCGATGTCACCGGGACGGGACAAGCCGACCATGGCGTTCATGTTGGCACCGTCGAGATAGACCTGGCCACCGTGCTGGTGCACCAGTTCGCAGATTTCCTTGACCGTTTCTTCGAAAACGCCGTGGGTCGAGGGATAGGTGATCATGCAGCAGGAAAGGTTTGCCGCATGCTCCTCAGCCTTGGCGCGGAAATCGTCGAGATCGATGTCGCCGTTCTCGCGCACCTTGACGACGACAACCTTCATGCCGACCATCTGGGCCGAGGCCGGGTTGGTGCCGTGCGCCGAGGTCGGGATCAGGCAGACGTCGCGATGGCCCTCGCCATTGGCGATATGAAAGTTGCGGATCGTCAGCAGGCCGGCATATTCGCCTTGCGCACCGGAATTCGGCTGCATCGAGAAGGCGTCGTAGCCGGTGACGGCGCAGAGCTTTTCCGTGAGGTCGTCGATCATCTCGCGGTAGCCGAGCGCCTGGTCTGATGGCACGAAGGGATGGATGTCGGAAAATTCCGGCCAGGTGATCGGCAGCATTTCCGCCGTCGCATTGAGCTTCATCGTGCAGGAGCCGAGCGGGATCATCGAGCGGTCGAGGGCGAGATCCCGGTCGGAGAGCCGGCGGATGTAACGCGTCATCTCGCTTTCGGCCCGGTTCATGTGGAAGATCGGATGGGTGAGGTAGTCGCTGGTCCGAAGCAGGCCCTTCGGCAGGCGGTAAGAGGGCTCGAAATCGGCAATGGTGAAATTGCCGCCGAAGGCGCGCCAGACGGCTTCGAGGGTCGCCGGCCGGGTGCGCTCGTCGAGGCTCATGCCGATCTGGGTTTCGCCGACTTTGCGCAAATTGACGCCTTCGGCGACGGCGGCGCGCAGGATGAGGCCCTGCATATGGCCGACATCGACGGTGATCGTGTCGAAGAAGTTTTCGGGGTCAACCTTATAGCCGAGCTGTTCCACGCCCTTGGCCATCAGCACGGCCTTCTGGTGCACCTGCTGGGCGATCGCCTTGATGCCATCAGGCCCATGAAAGACCGCATACATCGAGGCCATGACGGCGAGCAGCACCTGGGCAGTGCAGATGTTCGAGGTTGCCTTCTCGCGGCGGATATGCTGCTCGCGGGTCTGCAGCGACAGGCGGTAGGCGCGATTGCCGCGGGCATCAACCGAAACGCCGACGAGGCGGCCAGGCATGGAGCGCTTGATCGCGTCCTTGACCGCCATAAAGGCTGCATGCGGGCCGCCATAGCCGACCGGGACGCCGAAGCGCTGCGAGGATCCGACCGCGATGTCGGCGCCCATTTCGCCCGGCGATTTCAACAGCGTCAGCGCCAGGATATCGGCCGCGACGACGGCGATGCCGCCCGCCTGATGCAGGCGTGCGATCAGGCCGGTGAAGTCATGCACGTGACCGTGCGTGCCGGGATACTGGAAGATCGCTCCGAAGACCTCCACGGGATCGAGATCAGTGAAGGGATTGCCGACGATGACGCTCCAGCCGAGCGGTTCGGCGCGGGTGCGGATCAAGGCGATTGTCTGCGGGTGGCAGTCGGCATCAACGAAGAAAGCCTTGGCCTTCGACTTGGAGACGCGCTCGGCCATCGCCATGCCTTCGGCAGCGGCAGTCGCCTCATCGAGCAGCGAGGCGTTGGCGACATCGAGGCCGGTCAAGTCCGAGATCATCGTCTGGTAATTCAAGAGGGCTTCCAACCGGCCCTGGCTGATCTCAGGCTGATAGGGCGTGTAAGCCGTGTACCAGGCGGGATTCTCCAAGATGTTGCGCTGGATGACCGGCGGCGTGATCGTGCCGTAGTAGCCCTGGCCGATCAGCGAGACCAGCACCTTGTTCTTGTTGGCGGTCTCGCGCAGCTTGTCGAGCGCCTCGCGCTCGGTCATCGGCGCGCCCCAGACGAGCGGCGCCTTCTGGCGGATCGAGGGCGGCAACGTCGCGTCGATCAGCCCGTCGAGGCTGTTGTAACCGATCACCTTCAGCATGTCGGTCATCTCGGCCGGCGAGGGGCCGATATGGCGGCGATTGGCGAAATCGTAGGGCTGATAATCGGTGAACTGGAATTCGGTCGGCGTCGTCATTACGCGGTGAGCTCCTTATAGGCGGCCTCGTCGAGCAGGCCGTCGGCATCCGCGGCATTGGCAAGCTTCAGCTTGAAGAACCAACCGGCACCCTGAGGATCGGAATTGACCAGCGACGGATCGGCAACGATGGCCGGATTGACCTCGGTGATCTCGCCGTCAAGCGGACAATAGACGTCGGAAGCGGCCTTGACCGATTCAACGGTCGCGGCATTACCGTTCTTGGAGAAGGTCGCGCCGACTTCCGGCAGTTCGACAAAAACCAGGTCGCCGAGCTGATCGACGGCATAATTGGTGATGCCGACGGTCGCAATACCGCCTTCGATCTTCAGCCATTCGTGTTCTTCGGTAAATTTCAGCATTGTTCGTCCTCTCTGGAATGGGTTTATCGTTTGTAGGTCGGTGTGACGAAGGGCAGGGCGCTGACGGTGATCGGCAGATATTTGCCGCGCACCTCGGCGTAGATGAGCGTGCCGGCCGCAGCATGGGAGACCGGCACGTAACCCATGGCGACGGGGCCTTCGACGCTGGGGCCGAAGCCGCCCGAAGTGACTTCACCGATTTCGACTTTGCCCTCGGCATCGGCGTAGAGTCTAGCGTGGCCGCGCACCGGCGCCTTGCCTTCCGGTTTCAGGCCGACACGGCGGCGGGCGGCGCCGTTTTCGAGCTCGGAAAGGATGCGGCCGGAGCCCGGGAACCCGCCGGCGCGTGCGCCATTGCCTCGCCTGGCCTTCTGCATCGCCCATTCCAGAGCGGCCTCGACCGGCGAGGTGGTGGTGTCGATATCGTTGCCATAGAGGCAGAGACCGGCTTCCAGGCGCAGCGAATCACGGGCGCCGAGGCCGATCGCCTGAACATCGGGATGTTCGAGCAACCGCATGGTGACATCCACGGCCTTGTCCGTAGGGATGGAGATCTCGAAGCCGTCCTCGCCGCTATAGCCCGAGCGCGAGACGAGACAGGAAACGTCGTGCAGGCGGCAATGGCGCACATCCATGAACTTCATCGCCGCGACATCGGCCCAGAGTTCGGCGAGAACCTCGACGGCGCGCGGCCCCTGCAGCGCGATCAAAGCGCGGTTCAGAAGCGTGATGTCGCACTGGTCGCCGATATGGGCCTGCAGATGGGCGAGGTCGGTCTCCTTGCAAGAAGCGTTGACGACGACGAAGAGGTGGTCGTCGACATGGGTGATCATCAGATCGTCGAGAATGCCGCCGGTGTCGTCGGTGAAGAAGCCGTAGCGCTGGCGACCCTCGGCAAGGCCGAGGATGTCGACCGGCACCAGGCTTTCGAGCGCCAGCGCCGCATCTTCATAACTGCCCGACTTCGCCTTCACGATTACCTGACCCATATGGGAGACGTCGAAGAGGCCGGCCTCAGTACGGGTATGAAGATGTTCCTTCATCACGCCGGCGGGATATTGCACCGGCATGTCGTAACCCGCGAACGGCACCATCCGGGCGCCGAGCTGGAGATGCAGGGCATGCAGTGGGGTTTTCTTCAGGGCAGCAGTATCGTCCAAACGACGCCTCCGGGGTTTGCGCTTTCTCACGAAGGCGCGGCTCAAATCTGAAGGCGCGGCTGCGCACTTCTCTCCTGAGCCCCCTCTGTCCTTGACGCCTGAGATTGTTATCCCTTCGGCGAGCGTTTCGAGAACGCTTCTCTCCAGAGTTCCGTCTGCCCCTTGCTGGTCCTTTGGCCTGAGAGTTTCCGGGGCGGTTGCTCCTTCGGCACCGGTGGCGAAAGCACCGGATTCTCCCAACAAGGTTGGCGCAATTATCCGGCGGCTGCGGTACTTGGCAAGCGGCAAATGTCGTCGCCGAACAAATTTTTGTCGCGATAGTCAGGTCCGACCCTGAACTGCGGCAAATCTGCTTTTGCAATTCAAGGGGAAACCGGCTATCGCGACATGCTGTTGAAGGGGATCTCATGCGGCAGAACGGACCGAAAGCAACACTCTTTCTGCGCATGCTTTGCGCCTTGAGCTTGCTTTTGCTCGGATTTGCCCACCAGGCGCCGCAGGCTGTCGCTTCCGACGGTTATGACGCTGCCGCCTATATGCTGCCCGACGGCAGCTTTGCCTCGCTCTGCGTCACGGTGAAAGACACCGGCGGCAAGACCGTTGTTATCAAGCCGAATTGCGAGGCCTGCCGGCTATCAGCCTCGGTGATCCTGCCGACGCCGGATGCAGGTTCCTGGCTCGAGCGCAAGCTCGCCTCGCTCATCAATGCCCCGATCGAAACATCAGCTGTTGCCGGCGCCAGCGCCGTCAGTCGGGCGAATTCCCGCGCTCCACCGGTTCTCATCTGACCTGCCTTTGCAACTGATGATGAAGCATGCCGATCCGCCCAACAGCGTCCGCGGCCGGCGAGGAGATATCCGATGAAGACCATCAAAACATTTGCCAAGACTTTCGCGCTTGCGGCGCTTCTTTCCGCAACTGCCTTTGCCGGCGCCGAGGCCCATATGACCTTCCTTAACAAGGAGGCGACACAGGAAACCACCATTCTCGCCACGCTGCAGCTGCCGCATGGTTGCGACGGCAAGGCGACCACTGAAGTGCGGGTCAAACTCCCGGAAGGCTTCGTCTTCGCCAAGCCGCAGCCGAAAGCCGGCTGGGAGCTCGAGGTGATCAAAGGCGACTACCAGAAGACCTACGACAACCACGGCGACAAGGTGAAGACGGGCGCGGTCGAGATCCGCTGGAAGAACGGTAACCTCTCCGACGATTTCTACGACACCTTTGTCATCCAGGGGAAGGTATCGGGCGTTGAGGCTGGTACGTCGCTGGCCTTTCCGGTAATCCAGATGTGCGGCGACGCGGTGGCCGCCTGGGATCAGGTGGCAAAGGACGGCAGCGACCCGCATGGGATGAAAAATCCGGCGCCGCTCTTGAAGATCGTCGCGGGGGACAGCCATGGTCACGACCACGACATGGCCGGCATGGACATGTCGGGTATGGCGGCCGCGGTGCCGGCCGGCGAAACAGTCAAGGCCGGCGACCTCGAAATCTCCGGCGGCTTCGCCAAAGCGATGCTGCCCGGCCAGCCGGTCGGCGGCGGCTTCTTTACGGTGAAGAATAGCGGCCAGACGAACGATCGCCTGGTGTCGGTAACCTCGCCGATATCAGGCGAGGTTCAGATCCATGCGATGGAAACGAAAGACAATGTCATGCGGATGCGGCAGCTGAAGGATGGCATCGCCATCGCTGCGGGTGAAACCGTCAAGCTTGAGCCCGGTAACCTGCATCTGATGTTCCAGAAGGTGAAAACGCCGTTCAAGCAGGGCGATACCGTGCCGGTGACGTTGACCTTCGAGAAGGCCGGCAAGGTCGACCTGGTGCTGCAGGTGTTGTCGGCCCAGGGCAAGTGAGTTAAAGCCGATCAAAATAGAAGAGCCCGCGACGCGGGCTTTTCGTTGGAAAGGCGGGAGCCTCAGAAATCTTCGTAGGATTGCAGCGCCTGCTTCAGGCCGGCCTGCGGCTGGCGGTTGCCCTTCGTCATCAGGTCGAGCGCCACTTCGGTTGATTGAATGATGCTGGATGGATCGTCCACCCCTTCGGTGCTCTCGGCTTTCGATTGCCGGTCCGCGAGACGGCGCGACTCACGCGCGGCGGTGCTGTTCGCAACACGCTGCGGTATTCTCAGCGTTTCAGCGGCAATGGCAGCGGTGTTTGCCGAAATGGAAAGGAGCTGGGTCATGCCGGCACAGTATCGGCAGGATGTTGGCGCCAGCATTAAGAAAACCTCTGGCATTTTACTGAATTATAAGAATTTATTCCGTCACGATTGAAAGCGTTCTAGTCAGGATGTTCCGCCCATGATCCAGGCTCTCCTCGTCGCCGTCGGCGGCGCCATCGGTTCCGTGCTTAGATATTATGCCGGCCGATGGGCGCTGAAGCTCATGGGGCCGGCCTTTCCCTGGGGCACGCTCGCCGTCAATGTTGTCGGCTGCTTCGTCATCGGTGTCTTCGCGGAACTGATCGCCCGAAAATTCAACGCCTCAACCGAACTGCGTCTGCTGCTCATCACCGGCTTCCTCGGCGGCTTCACCACTTTTTCGGCTTTTTCGCTAGACGCCATCTCGCTGTTCGAGGGCGGCGAGGCCGTCGCCGGCGGCATCTATATCGTAGCTAGCGTCGGCCTTTCGATGGCGGCGGTCATCGCCGGGCTCGCCATCATGCGCGCTTTGGTCTGATTCCGGTTTCCGTTTTGCATGAAAATGCTCTAAAGGCTGCGGCAAGAACGCCGGCTCGGCCCGTGCAGTTATTTCCGAAAGATTTTTTATGGCTGGTATAGAACATATCAAGGTTGAACCCGACGAAGCCGGCATGCGCCTCGATCGCTGGTTCAAGGTGCATTTTCCCGGGCTCGGCTTCGGTCCGCTGCAGAAACTGCTGCGCTCCGGCCAGGTGCGCGTCGACGGCGGCCGTGTCAAATCGGATGCGCGCGTGCAGCCCGGCCAGACGGTGCGCGTGCCGCCGCTGGATGTCGATGCGAAGCTGAAATCGGGTCCGATCGCCGGCAAGGATCTCAAGCATTCCAGCGATTTCGAACTCCTGTCGCGGATGGTGCTGCATGAGGACGAAAAGGTGATCGTGCTCAACAAGCCGCCCGGTATTGCGGTGCAAGGCGGCTCCGGTGTGGCCCGGCATATCGACCAGATGCTCGAAGCCTGGACCAGCCCCAAGGGCGAAAAGCCGCGGCTCGTTCACCGCCTCGACCGCGACACGTCAGGTGTTCTTGTCATCGCCCGCACCCGCGGCGCCGCCCAGAAACTGACGGCCGCCTTCCGCGAGCGCGACACCAAGAAGACCTATTGGGCGCTGGTCAAGGGCGTGCCGCGCAAACACGAGGACAAGATCTCGACCTGGCTCGTCAAGGAACCGACAGCCGATGGCGACCGCATGCGCATCGCAAAACACGGCGAAGACGGCGCCGATCATGCGATTTCCTTCTACCGCGTGCTGGAGACGGCGGCGCAGAACCTCGCGTGGCTGGAAATGGAGCCTTATACCGGCCGTACCCACCAGCTGCGCGTCCATGCCCTGCATATCGGCCATCCGATCATCGGCGATCCCAAATATTTCGACGACGATCCGAATTGGGACTTTCCAGGCGGCATCCAGAAGAAGTTGCATCTGCACGCGCGTCACATCGACATCCCGCACCCATCCGGTGGCCGCCTGCGCGTCAGCGCGCCGCTGCCGCCGCATATGGTGCAGACCTGGAACCTGCTCGGTCTCGACCTTGCCGGCGCCGAAAGGGACAGCGAATGAAACTTGCGCTTTTCGATTGCGACGGCACGTTGGTTGACAGTGCCGGGCTGATCCACGAAACCATGCGCCGGACTTTCGATAAATTCGGCAAGCCGGAACCGCGGTTTGAGGACACCAAGGCCATTATCGGCCTGTCGCTCGATATCGCGATTGCCCGCATGCAGGGCAGGCCGCATGTCGAGCAGCAAGATATCGACATGACGGCGCATTATAAATCGCTGTTTACCGTCGTGCGCCAGGATCTCGACTACAGGGAGCCGCTGTTTGCCGGCATTCGCGAGATGATCGACGCGATCAGCGGCCGCGAGAACCTGCTGATCGGGGCGGTGACCGGCAAATCCCGGCGTGGGCTCAACCTCGTGATGGAGACGCACGGTTTCGATCAGCATTTTGTCGTTGCCCGCACCGCCGACGATTGCCCGTCAAAGCCGCATCCGGCCATGGTGACGGAGTGCTGCGACGAAACCGGCATGAATCGGCGTGACGCCATTGTCATTGGCGACGCGGTTTACGATATGCAGATGGCAAAGGCTGCCGGCGCCAAGGCGATCGGCGTTGCCTGGGGCTATGCCAGCGTGGATGAGCTGATCGCCAATGGCGCCGATGCGATCGCCTATCATCCAAACGAGATATTGCGCCATTTTTCCTGAGGTGAGCCCATGCGTGATCTGCTGAACGATCTTTCCGAAGGCCTGAGCCATCCCGATCCCATCCGCCGGGCGCAAATTCAGATGAAGAAACCGCTGCCGAAGCGCTTCTATGCCGAGGTCGCCGTTGCCCAACATGAGGGTGGTTTTGCGATCACGCTCGACGGCAAGATGGTGCGCACGCCGGCGCGGCAAGTTCTCGCCGTGCCGACCGAAGCGCTCGCGCAGCTTGTCGCCGCCGAATGGCAAGCCCAAGGCCAGGAGATCGATCCCGTGACCATGCCGGTGACGCGGCTCGTCAACACCGCGCTCGACGGCGTGGCCACCAATGCGCAGGCGATCTTCGAAGACATCCTGCGCTTTTCCTCGAGCGATCTCCTCTGCTACCGCGCGGACCGCCCCGAACTGCTGGTCGAGCGCCAGAGGGAGCGCTGGGATCCGGTTATCGACTGGGCGGCAAATGATCTGGGCGCCCGCTTCATCCTCATTGAGGGGGTGATGCACCACGAGCAGCCGCGCGAGGCGACCGCAGCCTTTGCCGTCACGCTGGCGCGGCATCAGAGCCCGATGGCGCTCGCCGCTCTCCACACCATCACGACGCTGACCGGTTCGGCGATCCTGGCACTCGCCTTTGCCGAGGGTCGGGTGACGGTGGAAGAGGTGTGGTCGCTTGCCCATCTCGACGAGGACTGGACGATCGAGCATTGGGGGCGTGACGAGGAAGCCGAGGAGCGCCGCGCCAAGCGCTTTGTCGAGTTCAAGGCGGCCGCGGATGTTTTTTTCGCCCTAAGCGCCTGAAACATATTGCCTTCCCGGACATTATGACGAAATCTGCGACTCCAACGGGGCGGTGCGGGATTTTGTGATGAATTGGCTGAGGTCGTGTTTTTGCCGGGCCGTACTCGTCTGTATTGCGCTCACGAACTGCGCCAGCCTTTTGGGTCCGAAGCCTGCGGCGCCGCTCTACGATGTGCGCAGCGCTGTCGTTCTCTCCGGGCCGAACATGCCGGCCGAGCTGCTCTCCGGCATCAACGACCGCGTCAATGCCGCGATCAACGCCACCGTGCGTGATACCGCGCTGCCGCGGGTTGTACTGACGATTCGCGTGATATCAATCCAGAAAGGCCTCGGTTTCCAGAAGGACCGCAACGTCGCCAAGATCAGCGTCGACGCGGCTTCGGTGGAGGATGGGTCGGTGATCGCTGTCAGCGCCTTTGACGTGACCAGCATGGCCGCCGATCCCAAGCTTGCCGACGAAATCATCGCCGAGGATGTGGCAGCCAGGATACGCTCGGTTTACTCGCTCAGCGGTCGTAGTGCTAGAACAGGATGATTTTAGGCCCGGTCGGACGTAAATCTGAATCCTGTTCTAGATTAGTGAGTTAGAGCATGATGTCCTCCGGAAACCGCTCACACTTTTCGGCATCATGCTTTAGGGCATATCGAACACGCAGGCGGTGAGGGAAATCGCATGAAGGAAATTCTCGAAGAACTGGAACGCCGCCGCGGCATCGCTCGCCTTGGCGGCGGCAAGACACGTATCGAGGCTCAGCATAAGCGCGGCAAGCTGACGGCGCGCGAGCGTATCGACCTTTTCCTCGACGAAGGCTCCTTCGAGGAGTTCGACATGTTCGTCGAACATCGCTCCACCGATTTCGGTATGGACAAGAGCCGTATTGCCGGCGACGGCGTCGTGACCGGCTGGGGCACGGTCAATGACCGCACGGTCTTCGTCTTCGCAAAAGACTTCACCGTCTTCGGCGGCTCGCTTTCGGAAGCGCATGCCGAGAAGATCATGAAGGTGCAGGACATGGCGCTGAAGAACCGCGCGCCGATCGTCGGCATCTATGACGCGGGCGGCGCCCGCATTCAGGAAGGTGTCGCCGCGCTCGGCGGTTATGCCGAAGTCTTCCAGCGCAATGTGCTCGCCTCGGGCGTCATCCCGCAGATCTCGGTGATCATGGGCCCCTGCGCCGGCGGCGACGTCTATTCGCCGGCCATGACCGATTTCATTTTCATGGTGCGCGATACCTCCTACATGTTCGTCACCGGCCCCGATGTGGTGAAAACCGTCACCAACGAGACGGTAACCGCTGAGGAACTCGGTGGCGCCGTGGTGCATACCACGCGCTCTTCGATTGCCGACGGCGCCTATGACAATGATGTCGAAACGCTCTTACAGGTGCGCCGGTTGATCGATTTCCTGCCGCTTTCGAACACCGCGCCGCTGCCCGAGATCGAATGTTACCAGTCGGTGACGGAGACCGACGTCTCGCTCGACACGCTGGTGCCGGCGAGCGCCAACAGGCCTTATGACATCAAGGAGCTGATCCGGAAGGTGGCGGACGAGGGGGATTTCTTCGAGATCCAGGCGAGCTTTGCCGGCAACATCGTCTGCGGCTTCGGCCGCATCGAAGGTTCCACCGTCGGTTTCGTCGCCAACCAGCCGATGGTGTTGGCCGGCGTGCTCGACAGCGACGCCTCGCGTAAGGCCGCCCGCTTCGTGCGCTTCTGCGACTGTTTCAACATTCCGATCGTCACCTTCGTCGACGTGCCGGGCTTCCTGCCGGGCACCGCACAGGAATATGGCGGGCTCATCAAGCATGGCGCCAAGCTGCTCTTTGCCTATGCCGAGGCGACGGTGCCGAAGCTCACCGTCATTACCCGCAAGGCTTTCGGCGGCGCTTATGATGTGATGGCGTCGAAGCATCTGCGTGGCGACTTGAACTATGCCTGGCCGACGGCGCAGATCGCCGTGATGGGCGCCAAGGGCGCGGTCGAGATCATCTTCCGCAAGGATATCGCCGATCCGGAAAAGATCGCCGCCCATACGAAAATGTACGAGGACCGGTTCCTGTCCCCCTTCGTCGCCGCCGAACGCGGTTATGTCGATGAGGTGATCATGCCGCATTCGACCCGGCGGCGGCTGGCGCGCGGGCTGAAGATGCTGCGCAACAAGGATCTCGCCAATCCCTGGAAGAAACACGACAACATTCCGCTCTGAGATTTTTCACCGAATAAAGGCGCACGGCCGGGTGTTTACCCGCTGTCGAAAAAGTGAACGGCCGTCAGCGATCCGTGTGTTCAATCCTTGCGGGGGACAAGCTAACGCTCGGCTGCATTGTTTCAAATGGAGAGGTTTTATGTCAACTTTCGAGCGTCTTTCCGCCTATCGCCCCTATGGGCTGGCCGCTCTCAGAATCATCACCGCGCTGCTGTTCATCGAACACGGCACGATGAAGCTTTTCGGCTTTCCAGCTTCGCAGATGTCTGGCCCGCTTCCGCCGCTGATGCTCTTCGCGGCTCTTCTCGAGCTCGTCGGTGGCATCCTCATTCTCGTCGGCCTGCTGACCCGTCCCGTCGCCTTCCTGCTGGCCGGCCAAATGGCCGTCGCCTATTTCATGGCGCATGCTCCGAACAGCTTCTTCCCGGCCGTCAACCAGGGCGACGCTGCCATCCTGTTCTGCTTCGTCTTCCTCTACCTGTTCTTCTCCGGTCCCGGCGCTTTTGCTGTCGATAACCGCAATCTAGCCTGATGATAGGCTGCGGGGCATTGCGGTGCCCCGCAGCGTTTTGTTTATTTAGGCAGTGAGCTTGAGACCGGCGATGCCGCCGACGATCAGCGTGATACAGGCAAGACGGGAGACACTTGCCTCATCGCCGAGCAGCCAGATGCCGAGCAGCACGGTGCCGACCGTGCCGATGCCGGTCCAGACCGCATAGGCAGTGCCGATCGGCAGATGCTTCACCGCCAGGCCGAGCAGCACCACGCTGACGACCATGGATATGACCGTCAACGCTGTCGGCAACGGCCGCGTGAAGCCATCGGTATATTTGAGGCCGATCGCCCAACCACATTCGAAAAGACCGGCAAGAAAAAGCAGAAACCAGGCCATGCGACTCTCCTTGTCAAGAGCGAGGCCGTCCCCGCGACGTTGCATCCGTCAGGATGCCGCAGTCGTCTGCGATAGCGTCTATATGCGTGAGGGGACGGATGCATTCAAGGTGGGAATCCGCATGGCAGCCATGCCACCCGTTTCATGCGGGTGTGATCAGGGCTTCCCGCCAGCCTCGGCGGAAAGGCTCTTGGCGCGGCGGCAGAGGCGGTCGAAGGTTTCGAGGAAACGTGAGCGATCTTTCGGGCTGAAGGCGGCGTTATAGCCCTTGCTCTCGCCGGTTTCGCGCAAATGCGCGCCGAGATCGCGCATGGCGCTCGCCATGCCAATATTGGTCTCGTCGAAGACACGGCCGGTCGGGCCGCTGACGAAGGCGCCTGTGGCGACGCAGCGCACGGCGAGCGGCACGTCGGCGGTGACGACGACATCGCCCGCTCCGGCGCGCTCGGCGATCCAGTTGTCGGCGGCATCGAACGCGCTGGAAACGATGACGTTGTGGATCATCGGATCGCGCGATGGGCGCAGGCCGGAATTGGCGACGAAGGTGACTTCGAGGCCGAGACGTTCGGCGACCTTCATGATCTCCGGCTTCACCGGGCAGGCATCGGCGTCGACATAGATCATGACAATATCCTTGCCGGCTGGATGGCTGGCTGGCGGACCATATCGATATGGGGAATGCCGTCTTCCAGATATTCCTCCGACGCCACGACGAAACCGAAGCCTTCGTAGAATCGGCGCAGGTGAGCCTGCGCCGACAAGGCGATGGGGTTTGCCGGAAAAAGCCGTACGCAAGCAGAGATCGCTTCGCTCATCAATGCATCGCCCAGCCGCTTTCCGCGATGGGCCGGCGAGACGACGACGCGACCGATCTTTGACGGATCATGCGGCTCATGCGGTTTCAGGATCCGCGCCGAAGCCAGGAGTTCGCCGCTCTCCAGCAGCCTTAGGTGCAGGGCGTCGATGTCCTTGCCGTCGAGTTCCGGATAGGGGCAGTTCTGCTCGACGACGAAGACATCAACGCGCATTTTCAAGAGTTCGTAGAGCTCCCGCGCGAGGAGCTCATCGACGTTCTTGAGGACGGCGGTGTAGGTCGTCGCAGCCATCAATAAACAACCACGCCGCGGATGCTTTCACCCTTGTGCATCATCTCGAAGCCCTTGTTGATGTCTTCGAGCGGCATGGTGTGGGTGATCATCGGGTCGATCTGGATCTTGCCCTGCATGTACCAGTCGACGATCTTCGGCACGTCGGTGCGGCCGCGGGCGCCGCCGAAGGCGGTGCCCATCCAGTTGCGCCCGGTGACCAGCTGGAACGGCCGGGTGGAAATCTCCTGGCCGGCGCCGGCAACGCCGATGATGACCGATTTGCCCCAGCCGCGGTGCGATGCTTCCAGCGCCTGGCGCATCACCTTGGTGTTGCCGGTGCAGTCGAAGGTGTAGTCGGCGCCGCCGATCAGGTCGCCGTTACGCTTGGTCATGTTGACGAGATAGGGCACGATGTCGTCGCCGACCTCCTTCGGATTGACGAAATGCGTCATGCCGAACTTTTCGCCCCATTCCTTGCGGTCAGGGTTGATGTCGACGCCGATGATCATGTCGGCGCCGGCGAGCCTTAAGCCCTGCAGCACGTTGAGGCCGATGCCGCCGAGGCCGAAGACGATCGCGGTCGAACCGATCTCGACCTTGGCGGTATTGATCACCGCGCCGATGCCTGTCGTGACGCCGCAGCCGATGTAGCAGATCTTGTCGAAGGGGGCGTCGGGATTGACCTTGGCAAGGGCGATCTCCGGCAGCACCGTGTAATTGGCGAAGGTCGAGCAGCCCATATAATGATGGATATTGTCCTTGCCGATCGAAAAGCGCGAAGTACCGTCAGGCATCACACCCTGGCCCTGGGTCGAGCGGATGGCGGTGCAGAGATTGGTCTTGCGGGAAAGGCAGGAATAGCACTCGCGGCATTCCGGCGTGTAGAGCGGAATGACGTGGTCGCCCTTCTTGACCGAGGTGACACCGGGGCCGACATCGACGACGATGCCGGCACCCTCATGGCCGAGGATCGCCGGGAACAGGCCTTCCGGATCGGCGCCGGACAGGGTGAAGTCGTCGGTGTGGCAGATGCCGGTCGCCTTAACCTCGACCAGCACTTCGCCGGCCTTCGGGCCGTCGAGCTGTACGGTCATCACTTCGAGCGGTTTTCCGGCCTGAACGGCTACGGCGGCGCGAACGTCCATTTGATATCTCCCTGACAATGTTATGGGGCGGAGCTTGGCATGGTCGGCGCGCCGCGCTCAAGCGAAAACGGCCGGCCGCGGGGCTTTCTCTTAGGCGAATTCCATGATCACGGCATCGACGGCCAGGCTTTCGCCGGCCGCGGCATTGATCTTCGAAACGACGAGATCGCGCTCTGCGCGCAAGACGTTCTCCATCTTCATCGCCTCGACGATCGCAAGCGTCTCACCGGCCTTGACCTCCTGGCCCTCGGCGACCGCAATGGACACGACGAGGCCGGGCATCGGGCAGAGCAGAAGCTTGGACGTATCGGGCGGCAGCTTTACCGGCATCAGCCTGTCGAGTTCGGCGTGGCGCGGCGAAAAGACCTTGGCGGTGACCGACAGTCCCTGCCAGTCGATGCGCAGGCCGTTGAGAACGGGACGGATCTGGGCAGTAATATCCCGGCCGCCGACCTTGCCGCTCCAGACCGGATCACCCGGTCTCCAATCGGTGATAACGCTCCGGTTTTCGCCCTCTATCGCCATGTCCATATCGAAGGGGATGGTGACGAGGCCGTCGAGCAATCTGACATCGACGTAGTCTTCGCCTGTTTTGACCACCCAATGCTCACGCAGCGGGCCGGATGAGGCGCGCAGGCGATCGGCAAAACCTTCGCGGCGGTTCGTTTCAATGAGCGAGGCCGACAGCGCTATCGCGGCAAGCATGGCCTCCTCCTGCCTGTCCGGCTTCATCGGCGCGAAGCCGTCAGGATATTCCTCGGCGATGAAACCGGTGGAAAGCCGACCCTCGCGCCAGCGCGGATGTTTCATCAGCGCCGACAGAAAGGGGACATTGTGTTCGATGCCGTCGACGACGAAACCGTCGAGCGCCCGGCCCATGGCGTCGATCGCCTCGCCGCGCGTCGGCGCCCAGGTGCAGAGCTTGGCGATCATCGGGTCGTAATACATCGAGATCTCCGCACCCTCGAAGACGCCGGTATCGTTGCGGATGACGACGTTGCCGCTTCGGCCTTCCGCCGGCGGGCGGTAACGCGTCAGCCGGCCGATCGAAGGCAGGAAGTTGCGGTAGGGATCTTCGGCATAGAGACGGCTTTCGATCGCCCAGCCATCGAGGCTGACATCCTCCTGGCCGAAGCTGAGCGGCTCTCCGGCCGCGACGCGGATCATTTTTTCGACGAGATCGATGCCGGTGACGAGCTCGGTGACGGGGTGCTCGACCTGCAGGCGGGTGTTCATTTCGAGGAAGTAGAAGTTGCGGTCGCGGTCGACGATGAATTCGACGGTGCCGGCGCTCTGGTATTCGACGGCCTTGGCCAGCGCCACCGACTGTTCGCCCATGGCCTTGCGGGTGTTTTCGTCGAGGAAAGGCGAGGGCGCCTCTTCGGCCACCTTCTGGTTGCGCCGTTGGATCGAGCATTCGCGCTCGCCAAGGTAGACGACATTGCCATGGGCGTCGGCCAGCACCTGGATCTCGATATGGCGCGGCTCGACGACGTACTTCTCGATGAAGACGCGGTCGTCCCCGAAGGAGCTTTTCGCCTCCGAGCGGGCGCGCTCGAAGCCGTCGCGGACTTCGGCCTTGTTCCAGGCGATGCGCATGCCCTTGCCGCCACCGCCGGCCGACGCCTTGATCATGACGGGATAGCCAATGCCGCCGGCGATCGTTTCCGCATGGGCGGCATCCTCGATGACGCCAAGATGGCCGGGCACGGTGGAGACGCCGGCGGCATTGGCGAATTTCTTCGATTCGATCTTGTCGCCCATCGCCATGATCGCCTTCGGCTTCGGGCCAATGAAGACGATGCCCTGCTTTTCCAATTCGGCACAGAAGGAGGCGCGCTCGGAAAGAAAGCCGTAACCGGGATGAACCGCCTCGGCGCCGGTCGCCTTGCAGGCGGCGATGATCTTCTCGGCGACCAGATAACTTTCCGAGGCCGCAGCGGGGCCGATATGCACGGCCTCGTCGGCCATCTCGACATGCAGCGCATCCCGATCCGCATCCGAATAGACCGCGACGGTCGAAATGCCCATGCGGCGCGCGGTCTTGATCACGCGGCAGGCAATCTCGCCGCGATTCGCGATCAGGATTTTCTTGAACATCGAGACTCCACCCAGAAATGCGTTCCGGAGTTTTACGCACAAAACACCGGAACGCACAATCGGGCTTGAGAAAGCTCAGGCGACGGCGGCTTGGGCTACCGGTTCTTCGTCGACGATGCGAAGCCAGCGGCTGCGGCGCGGCTCGAAACGATCGCGCAGTTCGACGGCAGCCATGATGCCGGCCCAGTGCGGATGGTTGGCAGCCGGCAGGATTGCCTGCTCGATCTGCTGGAAGACGCCATATTCGGCCGGAGCCACGGCGATGACGCCGCCTGCGGCAATGCTTCTGAAGATGCGCATCGTAAAATCGACGTCCTGGCGGGTGATGCTCCTTCGGTCGACGGCGCGTGACTGCTTGTAGCCGCCGATGCCGTCGGTGATCGCCAGGCGAAGCTGGTCGAGGGCAAGCGCTCGCAGTTCACCCGGGACATCGGCCGAAAGCTCCATGATGTGGAGAATGAGCTCGAGCTCCAGCGCCGAGTTGACGACGCCATCGGTGGTGAACATGCGCATGATCCAGGCAACGTTGATGTCATCCAACGAGCCCTGCGGATGGGTGTGGTTGACGATGAAACCGGCGAGCTGCTCCACGAAAAAAGCGTTCCACTCGGCACATTTTTCAGGACAGGAATTGTTGAGCGCCAACATCGCCCCGACATCCTGGGATGTCCGGATCCCCTCGGGAAAGGCATGTTTGCGCAACAATACGATATCTTCGGCCGTCAGCCGATGCTTGCCGGCCACGACACAGGCCGGAAAAGCGAGACGGAATTCGCTCATGTTTTAACTCCAGGCTTCATCATGAAGCCGGAGACAGTTTTATCGCCTGCGAATTGACGATCCCTCAAGAAGAGGCGTTAACCTGACATTCCCGAAATCATTAGGACTTTAGCGATTGTGCTGCTGCCGCTCGCGCCAGATGATGAAAAGGCCCGATGCAACGATGATGAAGATGCCGATCCACTTGGAAAAACTCGGGAAATCGTTGAACAACGCATAGCCGAGCACCGTGGCCGAGATGATCTCGAAATATTGGAACGGCGCAAGCAGCGACAGCGGCGCAAGCCGGAAAGCCCGGACCACCAGCATATGCGCATATCCGGAGATCGAGCCAAGGGCGAGAAGCAGCGCGAGACCGAGACCGGAGGCGGGCAGGGAGATGGCGAAATCCTCGCTGCCGGCGCCGCTGCCGGCGAGAAGGGCGGCGGCCATGAAGACCGTCCCGCCAATGCCCGCCATCGTCTGCATGGTGAGCGGCGAATCGGCCTCGCCGATTGCGCGATTGAGGAAAAGATAGAGCGAGAACAGAAAGGCGCAGGCGACCGGCAGCAGCGCCTTGAGGCCGAAAATCTCGTAACTGGGCTGAATGACGATCATCGCGCCGCCGAAACCGACCGCGATCGCCATCCAGCGCCGCCAGCCGACCTTCTCTCCAAGGAATACAGCCGACATGGCGGTCAGCATGAAGGGCTCGACGAAATAGATGGCGAAGACGTCGGCAAGCGGCATGTATTTGACGGCGACGAAGAACAGCAGGCTTGCAGCCCCGTGCAGCACGCCGCGCAGAATATTCATCCATGGTCGTTTGGCCGAAAACGCCCTGAACCCGAAAAGAGCGACGAGGATCGGCAGGGTGCAGGCGATCTGAAAAAAGAATCGGTAGAATGTCACCTGGCCCGGCGACATCGCCTCGAAGGTGGCCATGTATTTGGCGATGGCGTCCATGGTCGGCAGGATGAACATGGCGCCGGACATGATGGCCATGCCCTGCAGGGAGTTTTGATGGGGCTCTGACATTGGCGGCCGATTCTTCGGGGACGGCGCCCATCATCACGGGAAAGCCGGGCAAATCAAGCCGTCAAACCTCGCAAGCGGTCAGGGCGCGTTCACCGTCTCGCCAAAAACCGTCTCGAAAGCGGCGCGCAGGCTGATGTCGACCTCCGCCATCATGACTGGCAGGCCGAGGTCGACGAGGCTGGTCACGCCATAGGCCGATATCCCGCAGGGCACGATGCCGCTGAAATGATCGAGGTCCGGATCGACGTTCAGCGACAGGCCGTGGAAGGTCACCCATTTGCGCAAGCGGATGCCGAGGGCGGCGATCTTGTCTTCAGCCATGGTTCCGTCGGCCAGCAGCGGTTTTTCCGGGCGGCGCACCCAGACACCGACGCGATCCTCGCGCCGCTCGCCGCGCACGTTCATCATGTCGAGCGTGCGGATGACGACCTCCTCGAGGGCGGCGACGAAGGCGCGCACGTCCTGGCGGCGGCGCTTCAGGTCGAGCATGACGTAGGCGACGCGCTGGCCGGGTCCATGATAGGTATATTCGCCGCCGCGTCCCGTCGCAAAGACCGGGAAGCGATCCGGCTGGACGAGGTCGCCGGCATTGGCGCTGGTGCCGGCGGTATAGAGCGGCGGATGCTCGACGAGCCAGACAAGCTCGTCGCCGCCCTCTGCGATCGCCGCGACCTCGCGCTCCATCGCTTCCACCGCTTCCTCATAGGCGACGAGCCCGTCGGCGATGCGCCAGCGCACCGGGCGGGTATCGAGTTTGGGGAGCATGGAGAATTCGAGATCGGTGCGAAGCATGGCCATTCCTTGCCGCTTGCCCCGAAATGCCTGATAAATAGGGGCGGCAGGCAACCTATATGGACCCGTTTTCCAGCCAATTCAAATGCTGTGAAAGGTTTTCAAAAAAACTGTCATATCGCCCTTGTGCACCCCAAATGCTTTTGCTACATGCTGCCCCGCCGACGCAAATCGGCACCTACCACGATGCGGTCGTGGCGGAATTGGTAGACGCGCAGCGTTGAGGTCGCTGTGGGGCAACCCGTGGAAGTTCGAGTCTTCTCGACCGCACCATCCCCTTCAGGGAACGCTCGCCGGGCGATGATTTCGGTATAGCTTGATCACCTCTTATATGTGTGACACGGCCAGTTGGCCGTGATTGCCGCCGCGTCGGACATAAGCATCGACGACGGTGAAACACGTCGCGCTGATCTGAACCGCGACTCAAGCGAAAAGTGATCCTCGAAAGATCGCGATCTGATTTTGAGACGACGCCTTCATGACCACGACCCGTTACCGGCTCGTTCCGTTCGTTCTGAGGCGACAGAACCGGATTAAAAGGAAGGGGCCGATTTTTCGGCCCCTTCTATTGGATCAATGAGTTGCGCGGCAGGCTTCGGTGCGCGAGGCGCCGCTGTCGGCACCCTTTGTATGGGAGCCGCTCGGACCGACCATGCTGTGGCACGGCGGCAGGGGCTTGATGCTCGCGGTCGCCGTCTTGTCGACGACTGGGGTGGCCACGGCGGACGGGGCAAAGCCGTCGCTGTCATTGGTGTAATCGCTGGAATAGGCCGGGGCCTTGCGGTTGCTGTAGTGAACCGGAGCGGGCTTGGCCATCGGGCTCGGCGCAAAGCCGTCACTGTCATTGGTATAGTCGTCGGAATATGTCGGCTGGGCGAAGGCAGCGCCTGAGAGGCTGACGGCGAACAGAGATGCGGCGAGGGCAAATTTGATGCGCATGGTTTCTTCTCCTCAATCTGTTGTTGAATTCAACAACATAAACCATCCCCGGCGGATAGGAGTTCGCGCTCCAATTCTGGCGAAATTGTGAACGGATTACGGCTGGCCCGCAACCTTTTGTTCAAATAAAATCACGGTCTTGTCAATGAACTTGACGTTGCCGTTACGGCAGCCGCCTAACAAAATAGCCAATCTGATCATCCGTGATCGCTACAATCGAAGATTGTTAACTTTTGGTAATGTTGAACAGAACTTAGGGGAGGCGGCAGCGGCCTCCCGTCATGATCGTCAAGTGAGGTTCAGTCTTCGTTGGGGATGTGGGCGTCGACGCCGGTCAGCTGCAGCCTGTTGCGGACATGATGGACGCCGTCGACAGACAACGCGCCGAGCTCGACCTTGCGGGCGATGCCGATCGTCTCCACCGAGCCGTCCAGGGTGATGACGTGGCCGTCGGCGTGGACCTCAATGCTGTTGATATCCACTTCGGGAATGTTTTCGAGAATGTCGTTTACCCGCGCTTCGAGCTCGTCGCTGTCGTCACGATCGATCGTGCCGGGGCGCAGCGTATCCTTCAGGCGGTTCTCGTTGCCGTCCTTATCCGTGCCGTCGATGCGAAAGCCTTGGTTGGGATCGCGGTCGAAATTCGCTTTTGTCTCGCCATAGGGGCGGTTGGCCGGGTCGCTGCCAGCGGTGCCGTCGGCATAGGGCCAGCCGTCGTCGAGATTGCGTTCTTCGAGGTCGCGATAATCCTCTTCACGGGAAAGCTCCGGGGACTCGCGTGAAATCGGGGTCTTGTCACCGATCCTTGCCATTATGGTCGCTCCTTGTTTCTCTGCGGGAAAACGCCGACAGGGGCGAATGGTTCGGTGTGCCGGGCGATTTGTCAGCCCTGCGTCTTCTCCCATTTCTTGACGAGGCGGTCGCGCTTCAGCCGCGAAAGCCGCTGCAGCCAGAAGATGCCGTCGAGCTGGTCGACCTCGTGCTGGATGCAAATGGCGAGAAAATCTTCGGCGGCCTCGTCGTGCATCTTGCCGTCGGCATCCTGATAGCGGAAGCGGATTGCCCGCGGACGCGTGACTTCATCGGTCGCGCCGGGCATGGAGACACTGCCCTCGGTATGGATCATCGTCTCCTGCGACTGCCAGGTGATCTCAGGATTGACATAGAGGCGCACCCCGTCGGTCCTGTCCAGCTCGAGCACCGTCACACGAAGGAAGACGCCGATATGGGCGGCGGTGATGCCGACACCGGGGGCCGCGCGCATCGTCGCCAGCAGGTCGTCGGCCAGCGCGCCGAGCGAGTCATCGAAGGCCGTCACCGGGGCGCAGACAGTCTTCAGGCCCTGATGCGGATAACGCAGGATCGGACGGACGGGCATGAAGCGGGCTTCCTCTGTTTGAACGACGGGAAAACTATCGTTGGTCGCAGGCATTGTCATCAAGAAGCGCGGTTTGACGCTTTACGGCAGGGTTGCTTTGAGCTAGCAGGAGCAGAATTCCGACTGCGGGAGCTTCGCGCGGAATTTACTATCCGCTTGTTGACAATGTGTTTTCGGCCGACATTTGCGAATGCGGCGCGGTAGCCGTTGAAATTGGAACCAGGTGCGAGGGCGGCAGATGACGACGACCGATACGGAAGACCGCATTCGCCGGCGCGATGACGAGGAAGCGGATATTTACGACGAGGACGGCAATGTCCGTGGCGATTTCCTTGCCCTCGTCGGCGCCGCGATCGCCGATCGCGATACGCTGTTCCTGCGCCAGAATGTCGCCCGCCTGCATGAATCCGAAATAGGCGACCTGCTGGAAGCGATCCAGCCGGATCAGCGGCTGGCGCTGGTGCGCCTGCTCGGCGAAGATTTCGACATGACGGCACTGACCGAGGTCGATGAGGCGATCCGCCGCGAGATCGTCGACCAGATGCCGAACGAGCAGATCGCCGCTGCGATCGGCGAGCTCGATTCGGACGATGCCGTTTACATTCTCGAAGATCTCGACAAGGAAGACCGGGAAGAGATCCTTGCGCAACTGCCGTTTACCGAACGGGTGCGGTTGCGCCGGGCGCTCGACTATCCGGAAAGCTCGGCCGGGCGCCGCATGCAGACGGAATTCGTCGCCGTGCCGCCGTTCTGGACTGTGGGACAGACGATCGACTACATGCGCGACGAGGAGGATCTGCCCTATTCCTTCTCACAGATCTTCGTCATCGATCCGACCTTCAAGCTGCTCGGCGCCGTCGACCTCGATCAGATCCTGCGCACCAAGCGGCAGACGAAGATCGAGCAGATCATGCGCGAAACCAATCATCCGGTTCCGGCCGAGATGGACCAGGAAGAGGCGGCCCAGCTCTTCGAACAGTACGACCTTCTCTCGGCTGCTGTCGTCGACGAAAATGGCCGGCTGGTCGGCGTGCTGACCATCGACGACGTCGTCGACGTCATCCACGAAGAGGCGGACGAGGATATCAAGCGCCTCGGCGGCGTCGGCGACGAAGAACTGTCGGATAATGTGCTGTCGACGGCGCGCTCGCGTTTCCTCTGGCTGCTCATCAATCTCGGCACGGCGATGCTGTCGGCGAGCGTCATCGGCCTGTTCGACGCCTCGATCGAGAAGATGATCGCGCTTGCGGTGCTGATGCCGATCGTCGCCTCGATGGGCGGCAATGCCGGCACGCAGACGATGACGGTGACGGTGCGCGCGCTCGCCACCCGCGATCTCGATATCTACAATGCCGGCCGCATCATCCGCAGAGAGGCGGGCGTCGGCATCCTCAACGGCGCCGTCTTCGCGACGATCATGGGCTTGATCGCCGGCACGTGGTTCCAAGACTATCAGCTCGGCGGGGTGATTGCGGCGGCGATGGTCATCAATCTGATGGCGGCAGCGCTTGCCGGCATCCTGTTGCCGCTGCTGCTCGACAAGATGGGGGCCGACCCAGCCATCGCCTCCTCGGTCTTCGTCACGACGGTGACCGACTGTACCGGCTTTTTCGCCTTTCTCGGCATCGCGACCTGGTGGTTCGGCATCTGAATGGCCGCCGAAATTGACTATTACGTAAAAGTCAATATTATTGCCGGTTCGACGACGGGGAACACATGCCGGTGAACAAATATTACAGCATAACGGAGCTCACGCGCGAATTCGGTGTCTCGACGCGCACGCTCCGATTCTACGAAGACGAGGGTCTGATCCATCCGGAGCGGCGAGGGCGCACCCGTCTGTTTCGGCCGGCGGACCGACGGCTGATCGGCGAAATCCTGCGCGGGCGGCGCATCGGTTTCACCATCGCGGAAATTCGCGAGATCATCCAGGTCTACAAGGAGCCCCCGGGCGAACTCGGCCAGCTGAAGCTTCTGATGAAGCGCGTCGACGAGAAGCGCGAGGACCTGCGCCAGAAGCGCAAGGATATAGACGACACCCTGACGGAACTCGACAATATCGAAGAGGCCTGCCTCGGCCGCCTCGCCGAAATCGGCGTCACTACCTGACAACGGGCAGTGCCTCGCCGGTCTTTATTCCGCCTCGGCGCTGCATTCGGCGGCGAGCGTCTGGACCCGTTCATCGTTCTGGACGTCGATCTCGTTTGCCTGCAGTGGGATCAACAGGCTTTGGGCCTGCAATTTTCCGAGCGTACACTGGCAGAAGCTGCGGCACAGCGCTTCGCCTTGCTGCATCACGCAAGTGGAGTTGCATTGCCTTAGGTAAGTTTCCGCCGGATCCGGCGTCGGCGGCGGGACGAGAAGGGAAAGCCCATAGGCGATGGCGATCAGCACCGGCTGGTGGATGAGGTAGAAGGCAAGGCTGTGGCGGCCAAGTCGCGCCGGCCACCAGGAGCCGGTGCCGAGGGCGGCAAGCCGGTGCGGCAGCCTGGTTCTGATGGCGATCGAGGCGAAGCTCAGTCCGGCAAAGAACGGCATTGCCCAGGGAAACAGCGGCACGTAGTCGTTCGACCGTTCCGGCATGGCGGCAAGGCCGATCCAGGCGAGATATCGCGGATCGAAAAAGGACGAGCGCAGCAAGCCCGGTGTGCCGAAATTATCGATGATCCAGGCGGCCAGGAGCGCCAGCGTGAAAACGAGCGTGACGGCGAGCGGCAGCTGGATGAAAACGATGCCGATGAGCGTGAGCACCGCGATGCAATGCAGGATGCCAAAATAGATCCACCCGTCCGGCATCGCGATCCGCGTCGCGATCGAGATGACCGCGGCGGCCGCGGCAATCATGCCGAAACGCTTCCAGAAAGATGGCCAGCGAACCGCGGGCGTGCTCGAAAGCACCAGGCTGACGCCGACGATGAAGAGAAAGGTCGTGGCGATCGCCCGGGCATAGATCTTCAGCCAGCCGGTCTCGGCCGTGCCCGGCGCAAGATAGCCCATGAACTCCATGTCCCAGGTGAAATGGTAGCTTGCCATAGCGATCAGCGCGACGCCGCGCGCCGTATCCAATAGACCGATGCGCGGGGGTCTCGCAGTCGCATCGGCCTGCATTGCCGGCATTGTCATCAAAGTCCCTCGGACAAATCACTTCCGCTGCTCGACGGCATGTCGCGGCGAACAGGAGAAAGGTGAAGATTGGGCGGCGGGCCGGCATCCATGATCGCCAGCCGCGCCTCAGAGAAGAATTGCCGGCGCGCCAGCACGAAGATGACGATCGCCGTCGTCAGCATGAAGACATAAGGGTTGATGAACCAGCCGAGATAGCCGATCGACAGGAAGATCGCCCTCAGGCCCTCATTGAAATTGCTGCCGGCAATGACGTTCATGCGGATGACGCGTTCGGCGGCCCGCTCGGCGGCGATCACGTCGCTCTCGGCGTCGCGCAGCATCGGGATGGAGCCGAAGAGAATGGTGCAGTAGTTGAACAGCCGATAGGACCAGCCGAACTTGAAAAAGGCATAACCGAAAAGCGCTGCCAGTCCGCCGACCTTCATCTCGAAGACGGCATGGCCGCCATGGAAAACGAAGGGCAGGTCGGCAAAGACCGCGTCGACCTTCTCGGTGGCGCCCAGCAGCGCGAAGCAGCTGCCGATCGCGAAGATCGAGGTCGAGGCGAAAAAGGCCGTGCCGTTCTGCAGTCCGGCCATGATCTGCGTGTCGATCATCTTCAGGTCGCGGCGCAGCGAATTGTAGATCCACTCGCGGCGCCGTTCGGTCATCGCATGCGTCAGACTGGTGCGGCCGAAAAAGGTGCGGCCCTTCAGCAGCCAGGAATAGGCCATCCAGACACAGGCAAAGAAGGCCAGAGCAATGTAGTCCGCCGTCGTCATCGGTGATTCAGTCTCCGCATGAAGTGCGGCCACCTTACATATGCATCGAGATGCTGCAATGACTGGTAAGGCGAGCTGGCTGGTTTAAGCACTAAAGGCGAAAACCGGTTTCGATGCGCACAGCCAAAATGCTGAGCGCCGTTCGCGCATCCTATCGGCGCGAAATTCGTAGCAAGACGGCACCGATGCCGATTGTTTTGCAGCATTCTAGGATCCAATTCCAATCCCCAACCGCCGGGCACGAAGTGCGTTGACGAGACATCGCGTCTGCGCTAACGTTAGCAAAAATGGAGATCAGAATGAAGATTGTGCGTTACCGGTCCGGCGATGGAATTCACTATGGGGTCGAAAGCGAAGGCGTGATCGAACGGCTCGCTGGTGATCCCTTCCAGTCGATCGAACGAACGGGGCAGGCGGATGACCTTTCGAGCGTCCATCTGCTGTGCCCGATCGAGCGGCCGCGGATATTCGGGGTCGCGTATAATTACCGGCAGCACACCGACGAGACGGGAAAAGAGCAACCGACGCTTCCTGTGTTGTTCATGAAGCCAAGCACGGCCGCGTGCGGCAACGGAGATGCCATTGAATATCCGAGTGATGGCGAAATCGTCCATTACGAGGCTGAACTGGTCGCTATCGTGGGCAAAGGAGGGCGCCACATCAGCCCAGAAAACGCCTTGCAGCACGTGCTCGGCTACACATGCGGCAATGATATCAGCGACCGCATCATCCAGCGGCAGGAAAGCAAGTTCGGCTGCCTGTTGGCGGGCAAGGGCTACGACACTTTTGCCCCGATCGGTCCGGCCATCATTACGGATATCGATCCGACCAACCTTGACGTCATCCTTCGTCAGAACGGCACAGTCAGACAGTCGGGGAATACGCGAGACCTCGTCTACCCGGTTGCTGACATCGTTGCTTACTTGAGCCGCTTCATGACGCTGCTCCCCGGCGACGTGATCATGACCGGCACGCCGGCCGGCGTTGGACCGATCGTTCCCGGCGACGATCTCGAGGTGGAGATTCCCGGTATCGGCGTGTTGAAAAATCACGTGGTTCCTGCGCGGCATTAAGCGGAGCGCGAGAGATCCTGCAAAGGAATTTCGTTGCAGCCAGAAAATCTGATTGACTCAGGTTCTCTAACACAAGTAATGCTAACGTTAGCAAATTCTGGCCGATCGAATGGTCTTAGGCAGGCGATTTGCGAAAAAATCTGAGGTGGTGGAATGGCACGAGTCCGATACGTCTCAAATACCGAATTGGCTGAGACGCAACCCGCGCTGAATGAGCGCTTGCTGAAGGAGAGGAAGGTTCCGACCGGAAATATCTTCCTCGCGCTCGCCAATGCTCCCGCAGTCCTTAACGATTTCCTGACCTACGCGAACGCTGTGCGGGCTGCCGACCTCAGCCCGAAGCTGCGTGAGATGGCGATCCTTACGGTCGGCTATTGCACAAACTCGGAGTACGAGGTGAAGCATCATCATTCCCATGGCCTCAAGGCGGGCCTTACGGAGGAGCAGTTTCATGCCATTCCGGATTTCGAGACCTCGGACCTTTTCAATGAGCAGGAGAAGGCTGTGATGGCCTTTGCCAAGGACTCGACGCTGAACGTCGATGTGTCGGATGAAGTCTGGGGTGGAGTCGCGAAGTTCCTGTCGGAGAAGCAACTTGTCGAACTCGCGATCAATGTTGCCTGGTACAATTCCGGTGTTCGTCTGATGGGCGCGTTGAAAATTGATCTTGAAGAGGGATACCGATGAGCAAGCGGGCAGCGCGGGAGCTGCGTTCGCTTCGTCATGCCGCATAGTCTTGGCAGCGGCTCATCTAAATCCAGGGCTTTCAGCGTCGCGCTCGGGATGGGGTGAATCACGGCCAATAAAGAGAGGTGCGCGTCGCGGGACGGGCGCCTCTCCCCGATTCAGCAGCCTACCGCTGGATATCCATTGGCCTGCCGGCGTTTATGGAGCGCCCGTGCTGCCGCGAATGATCAATTGTGGCGGCGAGATGAAGCTATAAGGCTTGCTAAGGTCCCCCTTGTTCTGAAGGTGATGGAGGAACCACAGCCCGCAGGCGGTTGCCAATTCCGAAACCGGTAACTGAACTGTCGTAAGTCCGGGGCCCCACCACCGATATCCAAGTTCATCGCCGAACCCGATGACGGAAATGTCTCCCGGGACGCTCAAAGCTTGGTCCTGGATTTCATCAATGACTCCGGAGGTGTTTTGTACCGCACCGATCACCAGCGCCGTCGGTCGATCCTTGCGGGAAAGGAGGCGGCGTACCGCCTCGCGGCCGAATTCGGGCGAGGATGGAGCGCCCAGTTCCTCATGAACGACAATCGTCTCGCCGGAGTTTTTGACCGCGTCACGGAAACCCTGCACGCGAGCCGCGCCGGTGGGCAGCTCTTCCGTGCCGCCGATATAAGCGATCCGTCTGTGACCTTCATTGATGATATGTTCCGTACTCTCGTAAAGCGCCCTTCTGTCATCGATCCCAAACCATTGGTCGCCGAGCAACGGCGCCTTGCGCAGCAATTGGATGTGAGGTGTCATCTTCAGGATTCGCGCAGAATCGGGATGAGGTTTGGCGCTTGGGACCAGAATGATCCCGGCGACGTTGACGCTGGTGAGTTCCCTGATATGACGAAGCTCGTGCATTCTGTCGTCATCGGTTTCACACAAAGTCAGCTGATAATTCGCCGAAAGAAGGCATCTCGACAGAGCATGGGCGATGGTCGAATAAAAGCTGTTGCGGATATCCGGCACGATCAGCCCAACGAGGTTGCTTTGAACCCCGCGCATCATTCGTGCAGCACGATTGGCAACGTAACCGGCTTGAGCTGCGGCCTCGTTCACCTTTCGCTTCATCTCGGCGCTTATGCGTCGATCGTCGGCGAGGGCGCGACCCACCGTTGAGGGTGAAACCTGAAGTCTGGCGGCGATATCTTTGATTGTTACCATTGTGCTTAGCCCGAATGATCACTTTCGCCAACGATAGCATTGGCGCGGCGGTTGTCAAACGCCGAAATCGCAGAACAACTCCGGCAAATCAAGGTGCTCTGATGTTCGTTCACGGATCTTCGGTGCGCTGACGGGGTCCCCGTCGTAATAGCTAGCGATCTCATGGGGTTGATTTCACCTTTTGGAATTATCTCTCGGTATTGCCGCATCTCGGGCGGCGCGCATTGAGGAATTTTACCTCGTGAATGTCATTGACATGGCCGCCGCCCTATGAGACCAATGTTGTGCAAACGTTAGCGCAGGAGGAGGCATAACGGATGGATGTTCTGGCAATCTTGGAGATGATCATCGTGCCCACAGAAGGACGTGGATGCTGATGACCCTTGCTCTCTTCTTGCAATCGGCTGTTGGTGGCATTTTGCTGGGCGGGATTTATGGCCTGCTGGCAATGGGGCTCAGCCTGAGCTGGGGGCTGTTGAAACTTGTGAACCTCAGCCACTTCGCGCTTGCGTTCCTTGGCGCCTACCTGACCTACCAGCTCGGCACGGTCTATGGTGTCCCGGCATATTTAAGCGCCCTTCTGATCGCTCCGCTGTTCTTCGCGCTTGGCGTTGCGCTGCACAGCGTGTTCGTGCGTTTCAAGGTGAAGGAATTCGCTTCTCTCCTGGTCACGTTCGGCGTCACGATCCTGATCGAGTCGCTGATCCAATGGGTCTGGTCGGCCGATTTCCTTCGCTACGAAACGCCCTATGCGCAGACCACCATCCGGCTCGGCCCGATCTTCGTGCCCGTATTGGATCTTTCCGCCTTTGCCTGCGCCGGCGTGCTTGCCGGAGCGGCTTGGTACGCATTGAACAAGACCATGCTCGGCAAGGCACTGCGTGCCGCTGCCCATGACGCCCCCGTAGCATCGGCTTTCGGAATCAATTCCACCCGCGTGTCGTACATCCTGGCCGGCCTCTGCTCAGCGACGGCAGGTATCGCGGGTGTCTTCATCGCCCTGATCGGAACTTTGGCTCCATCTCAAATCGAGGCCTGGATCGGGGTTGTGTTCGCCGTCGCCATCATTGGAGGATTGGGCAGCCCCATCGGCGCATTGGGTGCCGGAATGCTGATTGGCGTGGCCGAGAGCCTGACCATGTCCGTCGTGAACCCCGCTTGGGCGCCGCTCGTGGCATTCAGCGTGCTCATCGTCATCCTCCTGCGCAAACCGGTGATTTGACCATGAAAAAGCTCCTAATCACAGCACCCGCCGTCGCGGTCCTGGCCTCGCTGCCTTACCTGGGAATGGCGGATTACTACCTTTCCTACCTGTACATCATCTTCTTTTGGGTCGTGCTGGCTACGAGCTGGGGCATCCTCAGCGGTTACACCGGCTACTGGAGTTTTGGTCACGCCGCGTTTTTCGGCATCGGGGTCTACACGACGGCGACGCTGACGACGCAGTTGTCATGGCCCTTCGTGGCGACGATACCTGCCGCGGCACTGCTTGCGGCCGCGGTCGCTGTCCTGATTGGCTTGGTGGTTTTTCGCTCGGGAGCTCTGCGCGGCGAGTTCTTCGCGCTGCTGACGCTGTCGGTAACCTTCGTCATTGCGGCCATTGTGTCGAACACCGCGCTGGATTCGGGCACGGGCGTATTCCTCTCGGGAATCGAAATCCCAATGATCGGCGCGACGGCGTCTGGCTCGCTCTATATGTTCGGGCTTATCGCGGCTCTTGCCGCGCTGGCGTCGTCCTATTTCATCTTTCACAGCAAGTTCGGCCAGGGCTTGCTTGCAATCCACGACGATGAAGACGTCGCAGAGGTGAAAGGCGTTCCGACGTTCCGCTACAAGCTGCTGTCGTTTGCGATCTCGTCGGCGCTTGCAGGCGCAATGGGTGCAATACACGCGGTATATGTAGGCTACGTCACGGTTGGCGAGACGTTCGCGGTGACCGTTCCTCTCTATGTCGTGCTCATGAGCATTCTCGGCGGTGCGCGCCATTGGGCGGGACCTGCCATCGGCGCGGTCATCATCACCGTGCTGCAAAGCGCCATCGTCAGCGGCGCTCATGCGGAATTCGGCCGTGCGGGCGTGGCTCTCGCGCTGATCATTGTCATACTGGTGCTGCCGTCCGGCATTGTTCCCAGCCTGATCCGCCGGTTTGCCGACAGGCGCAGCGGAGCTGGCGCACAGGAGGCGAGTGATCAGGCCGCTGCGCGGTTCGCGCCCTCAGCCCCGGCAGGCTCCGGTCCGGTGCTTCTCAAATGCGAGGATGTCACCAAGTCCTTTGGCGGCATCCGTGCCTTGACCGGCGTGACCCTGGACGTCCGGCGGGGGGAAATTCTCGCCCTGGTCGGGCCGAATGGCTCCGGCAAGTCAACACTGATCAACATGATCAGCGGCCATTACGCCATGACCTCCGGTAAGATCACGCTGGAAGGCGAGGAGATCTCCGGTCGATCACCGCATCTGATCGCGCAGCAGGGCGTGGCGCGTACCTACCAGATCCCGCGCCTGTTCGATAATCTGACTGTCCTCGAAAACGTTCGGCTCTGCGCTAGATTTGGCGGCGCAGATGGCATGGGCTTGGATGCGGTCGACGCAGTCACCAGGGAGGCTCTCGCCTTTACCGGCCTGGCTGACAAGGCCAACTTGCTCCCGGAGGCGTTGAACCTGCATGACCGCAAGTTTGTCGAATTCGCCAGAGCACTGACGGCAAAACCGCGGCTGCTGCTGCTCGACGAGGTGCTTTGCGGCTTGAATCCGGCCGAGGTCGACCATGCGGTCGAAATGATCAAGCGGATCAGGGCTGGCGGTACGACGATCATCTTCGTTGAGCACCTGATGCGTGCGGTTGTCGCGCTGGCGGACCGTGTCGCGGTGCTGGACCAGGGGAAAGTTCTGGCGCTTGGGCAGCCAAGCGAAACGATGAGAGACCCGGCAGTGGTCAGCGTATATCTGGGAGGCAGTCATGCTGCTTGAGGTCGATAAGATCGAGGTCGGCTACGGAGATGCGATCGCTCTGTGGGATCTGTCAATCGGTGTAAGAGCAGGCGAGATCGTCTCGGTCGTCGGCCCGAACGGGGCGGGGAAGAGCACGCTGGTAAATGCCATCGCCGGCATTCTTCGTCCGCACAAAGGAAAGATCGTCATCGAGGGGAAGGACGTCTCCAAGGTGCCCAGCCATCGGGTGTGCGATTACGGCATAGCGGTAGTCCCGGAAGGGCGGCGTCTTTTCACGGCAATGACGGTCTTGGACAATCTGTTGCTCGGAGCATACCGCTCGCTCGCTCGTGCTGAGCGCGATGCTATCCTCGCTGAGGTGTTTCAGCTTTTCCCTGTCTTGGAAGAGCGTCAGAATTCGTTGGCGGGTTCCTTGTCGGGCGGGCAGCAGCAAATGGTTGCGATCGGCCGCGGCCTGATGGCCAAGCCGCGCGTGCTGCTCATGGACGAGCCGTCGCTCGGGCTGTCGCCTTTGATCGTCGGCGAAATGTTCAAAATCATCCAGATGATCAATGAGCGAGGCGTAGCCGTGCTGCTCGTCGAGCAGAACGTGAACAAGGCGCTTGAAATTGCCCATCAGGCCTACGTGATCGAGCAAGGCCGCGTGACGGCCTCCGGAGCGCCCGAAGTTCTCATCAATGATCCAAGCATCAGGGAGGCCTATCTTGGAATCTGAAAAATTGAGCGGGAGAGTTCCCGTGCATATCAGGCGCGTTGTGACGGAGCACGGCAGTCAGGGTGTTGCCAGGTTCGCCGAGGACGGCGCCGTTCCGCGCACCGACATATTCAAGACGGTTCCCGGACTGGTGTCGCGGATGGTCTGGTCGACTTCGGCTTCAACGACGGTCCCACTCAACGGAACCGATCCAACTCCGCTGGTGACGAGCTTCGTTCCCGAGCCGGGTGAAACGCGGTTTTTAGTGCTAACGTTCCCACCGGATGCCGTTTTTATGGCTCCGGATTTCGATGGGCCGGCGGCTGTGGCGGAGAACCTGGCGGTCAGCCCAGGCCTGGCCGAACGTTTCGAGCCGGATGGTAAACATCAAACGCCGACCGTCGATTACGGCATCGTTCTCGACGGCGAGATCTGGATGGAGCTCGACGATGCCAATGAGACTCGCCTGGGCCAATTCGACACCTTCGTACAGAACGGAACGCGTCACGCCTGGCGAAACAAAAGCGACAGACCGGCAACCATCGCCGTGGTGCTGGTTGGCGCACGGACCCCCGATACGACGGATTAACGATGACGGCCTGTGAGCCTCGATGACCCAATATTTCAACCTGACTTTGTGGACCAGTTGAACATGATGAACACCGAAATTCGAAAAGTGCAGGGCCGTCGCGTCTGGGACTCCCGTGGCAGGCCCACCGTTGAGGTAGAAATCGAGCTGGCCTCCGGTGCCACGGGCAGGGCGATTGCCCCGGCTGGCGCATCGACCGGAACCGGCGAAGCTCTCGATCTACGCGATGGCGGCAGCGCCCTTGCCGGCTTGGGCATCAACAAGGCCCTCTCCGCCGTCAACGGGGAAATCGCCAAATTGCTGGTTGGCCGGGATGCCAGGGATCAGGCCGAGCTAGACCGCGCGATTATCACACTCGATGGTACACCGAACCGGAGCAGACTAGGTGGAAATGCGTCGGTAGCAACGTCGATGGCGTTGCTTCACGCCGCTGCGGCTGCGGCCGACCAACCGATCTGGCGGTATCTCGCAGGCTCCGACAGGGGAATTACGATGCCGCTGCCGGAAATCCAGATTTTCGGTGGCGGAGCGCATGCAGCGCGCCGGGTAGACGTCCAGGATTTCATGATCATGTGCCCTGCCGCCTCGACTTTTTCGGAGGCTTTGGAGTGGACGGCCGAGGTCTACCGCGCGGCGGGCGACATCATGAAGCGTGCCGGCAAGCTCCAGGGCGTGGCGGACGAGGGAGGCTACTGGCCTGCCTTCACCAGCAATGAAGAGGCTCTCGATGCCTTGGTGCGTTCGATCGAGGCTGCCGGTCTGAAACCCGGCGGCGAGGTCGCGATATCGCTCGATATCGCGGCTTCCGAATTCGGCCGCGAAGGCAAGTATTCGCTGGCATTGGAAGATCGGCAGCTCGACACGGCCGAGATGATCGACATGCTTGGCGGCTGGTTGAAGGCATATCCGATCGTCTCTATCGAGGATCCGCTCGCCGAGGATGATCCCGATGGCTTCAAGGAATTTACCGCCCGCTACGGCTCCCGATGCCAGATCATCGGCGACGACTTCTTCGTGACGAACGCGGCGCGGGTGACGGAAGCGATCGGGGATAAAAGCGCCAATGCCGTTCTGATCAAGCCGAACCAGGCGGGCACGATCACAGAGACGTTCGAAGCACTCTCGGTCGCCAAAAGGGCAGGTTTTCGGACAATCGTTTCGGCGCGATCCGGCGAGACGGAAGATGTGACGATCGCCCATCTGTCGGTCGGCTGGGATGCCAAGCAGCTCAAGGTCGGATCGTTCTCCCGCTCCGAGCGCATGGCCAAGTGGAACGAGGTTCTCCGGATCGAGGAGGCTCTTGGAAAAGAGGCTTCGTTCGCTGGCTGGTCGGCGCTAGACTTGGCTGAAAGGCCGGCCGCGGTTGCCGCCGTAGGTTAGAATTTTTGATGGGCCGAATGCGCGTCTCGCACAAAACAGGCGTTGACAAAACAACCGGCCCTCTTATGCTAACGTTAGCAATAAATAGACGAGGATGACATGCTACCGGCTGTTAATTTGAAACCTCCCTTCAACATCACGCGCTTCAGCCACGTCGTGCTTGAAGTCGATGACGTGGGGTGTAGCCGAGATTTCTATGTCAATGTCGGCGGCCTCGTCGAAACAGAATTCGCGGACGGTGTCTCCTACCTCCGCGGGCTGTCCGAGGCCTGCCATCACAGCCTCGTGCTCACACCCGCCGGCGGCAAGCCGACGTGCAGGCGGATCGGGTACCGGGTGTTCCTGGAGGAAGATCTCGACAAGGCCAAGATCTTCTTTGAGGAGAAGGGCCTTCCGGCGGAGTGGGTCGAGGTTCGAAACCAGGGCCGCACGCTGCTTGTCAGCGATCCCTCGGGCGCTCGCATCGAGCTTTGCTCCAGCATGAGCGTCCATCCTCGTAAATTTCTCGACGTGCATGAACATCGTGGTGCTCGAGCCCAGGGCCTCGACCATTGCCAGATCATGGTTGCCGATCCGCTGGGTCTGAGCGCGTTCTACGGCGAACTGGGTTTCCGCACTTCGGAATATATAGCGGCGGGCGACACTCTCATTGCGAACTTCATGTATCGCAAAGGTGTCTGCCTGGACCTGGCCTTGGTGCCCGGCATCGGCCCGCAACTGCACCATTTTGCCTATACGGTCCCCGAAATCAGCGACATCTTCGCCGTGTGCGACTTTGCCAGCCGTTACGGATATGGAGACAGCGTCGAGCGCGGGCCTGGCCGCCACGGCCCTTCGGGAGTTCTGTTCGTCTATCTGCGCGATCCCGATGGACACCGGGTGGAATTCTTCAACAATCACTACATTACGATAGATGCGGAGTTGGAGCCCATTCGTTGGGACGCGGCATCCCTGAGCACCAACGTGCATTGGGGGATGCCGGCCGTCTCCAAGTGGTTCTTCGAGGCCAGCGAATTTACGGGAGTGCCGCTGGAGCACCCCGAGAAAATGCCGAACCCGATGACGCTGGAGCGCTACGCAGAAGGGCTCGCGAAGAGCTGACCTGCCGCCTGAGGCAGGAGACTGACGCGCTGCGACAGCTGCAAGCGCGAGACATGCCGGAAGCACATGGGAGGATGAGATGAGTGCAAATTCCATTAAAATGAACAGACGTGCATTTCTCGGCTCAGCCGCCGCGGCGGCTTTCAGCTCGATGCCGAGAGTTTTTGCCCAGGAGGGGCCGATCCGCGTCGGCGGAACGCTGCCGCTGACCGGTCCGCTTGCGGGCGTCGGCGCGATCCATAAGCTCGCGGCCGAGGTGTTCGTCGAGCAGATCAACGCCAAAGGCGGTATTCTCGGACGAAAGGTGGAGTTCGTCCTTCTCGACGATCAATCGCTTCCCGCCAATGCGCGAACGCTTTATGAACGCCTGGTGACGGCCGATAAGGTCGATCTCCTGATGGGCCCCTATGGCACGTCGTCGATTATCGCAGCCATGGGCGTTGCCGCTCGGTTCAAGAAGATGCTTGTTCAGAGCAGCCTTGGCGACCCAAGCCTTGCACCCTATCCGCTGCAGTTCCCCTCTCTTCCGATCGGGGCCGAGCCGCAGTTGACCGACACCGAGGTCGTTCTTGATGCCTATGCCAGCCTGCCAACCCCTCCCAAGACGATCGCCTTCGTCACCAGCAAATTCCCGTCCGCGCTGACGATCGCCAAGGGCGGTCAGCAGGTCGCTGACAAGCGTGGCATCAAAAGCGTGCTGGACCTCGAATACGAATTCGGCACGAAGGACTTCGGCGCAATCGCAAACCGCATCAAAGCGGCTGATCCGGATCTGCTGTGGTCCGGTGCGATCGGCATGGAGGCAGTGCAGCTTCTCGATGCCATGAGCCGGATCGATTACCAACCAAGGAACCAGTTCTACCTGTTCCCGGCACCTGGCCCGACCGCAGCTCACCCGAAAGCCAATGGCTTGACCTCGCTGACCTGGTTCGAGGAGCACGAGCCGTTCCTCAAATATCACGGCGCTCAGGAGTTCGTCAGCGCTTATGACAACAAAGCGAAGGCGGCAGGCTTCCCCTATCCGCGCACCGAGTATCAGGCCGCCGTCGAATATGCTGCGTGGCAAATTCTTGCGGCAGCAGCCGAAGGGGCAGGGAAGCTGGACCACGCCGCGATGGCTGCATGGTTGCGCTCGAATACCGTCGAGACGGTCGTCGGACCAAGGACTTTCGACGGCAAGTTCAATGCCGGGAAGCCATCGACGAAGCTCAAGCAAGTTCAAGGAAAGGATTGGGTGACGGTCTGGCCCGCGGATTTCCGACCGGCTGACAAGGCGTTCCTCGTCCCGTGACGGATACGCATCGCGCGGCCGCGCACCCGCCTGAAACTGCAAGAATGCATTCGGTCAGCCAAGGTCTGACCGATGTCCCTATGGAGGAGTTAATGGTTAAGACTATGATCGCTGCTCGGCTGCATGCTCTGCATCAGCCGATGTCGCTGGATGAGATTCCGATTCCCGCGCCCCGGCCCAACGACGTTCTGGTGCAGGTCAGGGCTTGCGGTATCGTGCCCAACATGGCCAACGTCATCAATAACTGGCCGACCTGGTTTCCCCACCAGCCGCTGCCGAAGTTTCCGGCAGTGTTCGGCCTGGATCCAGCCGGGGTCGTCGCCGAAGTCGGCGAGGCGGTCACCAATGTCAAGATTGGCGATCGTGTCTATGTCAGCCCCCTCAGATCCTGTGGCTCCTGCAAGGCGTGCCGGTCGGGCAACCGCAGCCAATGCCGCTACTACACCTTGAATGGGTACTTCAGCACCAGCCGTGATGGTCAAAGAATCTTCGATCTCTATCCGTACGGCGGCTTCAGCCAGTACATGACCGCCCCGGAATATTCACTCGTATGCCTGCCGGATAATCTCAGCTTCGAACAGGCCGGCCGTTTCGGCTACCTCGGCACATCCTACGGCGCCCTGAAGAATGCGCAGGCCGGTCCCGGCCAGGTCTGCCTCATCGACGGGATTACCGGCACGCTCGGTGTCGCGGCAACCAAGCTCGCTCTTGCAATGGGCCTCTCCAAAATTCTGGGCACCGGCAGGAACAAGGAACTGATGGACCGCATAAAGGCCATCGCTCCCGACCGCATCGACACGATCATGCTCGGTGAAGGCTCGACCGGAGAGTGGGCGAAGGCCCAGACCGGCGGCGAGGGTGTGGATTTCGTCATCAGTGCGCTGGGCGCGAGAGCTCCCGCTGCGACCGTGGTCGACTCCATGCGCGGCGTTCGTCGAGGCGGCCGTGTGGTTGTCGTTGGCGGCGTCGCGGAAGATGTTCCGGTCGACGTTAAGTGGCTGATGGACGAGCAGGTTCAGCTGATCGGCTCCAACTGGTTCAGCGCTGCCCAGGGGCAGGAGATGGCCGACATGGTTCGCACCGGCGCGCTCGACCTCTCCTATCTCGAGCACAAGATCTATCCGCTCGAGCGGGTGAACGAGGCCATCTCCGGCATCGGCGAACGCGATGGCGGCTTCAGTAACTACGTGGTCATTCCTCCGGTTCCTGCCGCCTATCAATAACAATCACCGGCGCCGGTTGCGGCCGGCGCCGCCCTCACGCGAGAAGAGAGAACATGTCCAAGAAAGATATCGCGGTCCTGGTTGGAAGCCTTCGTCAGGCTTCGATCAACCTGAAGCTTGCCCGTGCAATGCAGAAAGTAGCGCCCGACGGGCTGAACCTGGAAATCGTACCGATCGGCGATCTTCCGCTCTATAACCAGGACCTCGAGACCGAAACGCCGCCGGTGGAATGGACATCCTTCCGCGAGCGCATCAAGGCTTGCGACGGGGCAATCTTCGTGACGCCGGAATATAATAGATCCGTACCGGCGGCATTGAAGAATGCGATCGAAGTCGGCTCTCGACCGTTCGGGAAAAGCGTATGGGATCATAAGCCCGGTGCGGTGACCGGGGCTTCTCCCGGCCTGATTGGCGGCGCTGCGGCAGCACTCCAGCTCAGGGTTATCCTAACCAACATCAACGTGCCGACCATGCCCCAGCCTGAAGTTTACCTCAGTACGGCCGACAAATTGGTGGGCGACCATGGCGTATTCCTCAACGAAGGAACCCAGAAGTTCATCGAGAGCTTCCTGGTTGCGTTCGAAGGCTGGGTCGGCCGGTTCTGAGCCGAAGCAGAGCAAGACTTCGTCGGCCATCGCGAACACAGCGCGGTGGCTTTTTCTTTTTCATTCGAAGTGGAAAGCGCAACCGCTCCGGAAGCACCTGGCTTCCTTAAGAAAACCAGGCCTGCGCCACGTCAGCAAGCTTTTGCGGAGGCGATGCGATCAACGGAATGGCGGCTTTGCGGATAGCTTCGCGCTGGCATTCGTCGGTTATGTATTCGACGGGCGATTTGCCGTCGATCCGGGCGAGGAAGAGTGCGGGCAGCAGGCTTGCGGCCCGAGCCTCGAGAGCGTCCCGATCCTCCCAATCGACCTGATCCATGTAGGCTGCGGTCAAAGCCGCAAATGACGATGCGAGCTCAGATGCCGCCTTTTCCGCAACGATCTTCTTCAACAACAGATGGTTCAGGCAGAAGGCCAGGTCGAAAGCCGGATCACCGAACCAGGCGCATTCGGCATCCAGGAACACAGGTCCGTTCTTGCCCAGCAGGATGTTCTTCGGGCTGACGTCGCCGTGGACGAGCGCCAGCTTTGTTTCCGCCGTGCGCTGAACGAGCTCGGCGAGGCGATCGCTGACGAAGGGATGTTTGGCGGCAGTCGCAACCAGGTAGGGCTCAAGCCGGAGCGCATAGAAATTCGGTCCAGAGTCAAATTTGTCCGATAAGCCCGATGTGCGGGCGCTCACGGAATGGATCTGCCCGATCCGCCGGCCTGTGACCTCTGCTGCCATTCGGTCGACGCTTCCTTGAAGCAGGCTGGTCTTCCACAGCGGGTACTCGTCGCTCGGCAGAAACTCCATTGCGAAAATACCACACGACTCGTCGTGCGCGAGAGGCTTCGGAACGGCAGAAGGGAAATGCTCCGCCACGAAGGAAATCCAGTTCCATTCGTATACATTTCGCGACACCGGCGCCTGCCAATCGGCAGATACTTTAAGCTTGGCCAGTGCGCGTTTCACGCAGATGAGCCGGCCGGGGAGCTCCACGCGGTAGATATCTGAGGAAACACCACCCGTCAGGGGCTTGTAGACCGCCTCCTCGGAAGCGCTCTTCAGGCCGCTCTTCAGCAGGAAATCGTCGAAAATCATCATCTCGGCTACAGACATAAAACTATTGTCCTTGCTGCGTTAGCGGCGGGGGCTGTTGCGGGCTTGTTCGGGCATCTCTCCGGAAAGAACCCTGACGACTTCCTCCGCGGCCCGGCGACGCAGTTCGATCAGCGAAGCATCCGAGGAGAAGGCGACATGCGGCGTGATCATCGCGCCGGGGTGAGCGATCAGCTCCGCCGGCACGCGTGGTTCATCCTCGAGCACATCAAGGCCGACACCGCTCAGAATGCCGGACGCCAGCCCCTCGATCACGGCGGCAGTATCCACGACGCCGCCTCGGCTGACGTTGATCAGCAAGCTTCCACGACGCATCTTCAAGATAGCGTCTTTGTTGATCAGGTGGCGGGTCGCGGGCGAAAGCGGCGCATGGACGATGACGATATCGCTCCTGGCCAGCAGCGTATCGAAGTCGGTAAGCTCCACGCCGGCGGGGGCATTCGAGGCATAGGGGTCGTGGGCCGACACGCGGCATCCCAGCGCCTGCATCTTTGCTGCCGTCGCGCGGCCGATGCGGCCGAAGCCAACGATGCCGCAGGTCAGTTCCGAAAGCCTGCGCAGATTTGCAGAGGCGGGGTCCCAGCGCCCATCGCGAACTTCACGATCGAAGTGGACAAGGCCGCGCGCCCAGGTAATTGCGAAACCGACGGCGTGGTCGGACACTTCTGCAACGCAATAGTCGGGAACGTTCGTGACCCAGATCCCCCGCTCCGTCGCTGCATCGACTGCAATATTGTCCAGGCCAACTCCAAGGCGCGCGACGATCTTGAGATTAGGCGAGGCGGCGATCGCCGTCGCGCTGACCTGAGCCCAGCAGGTCAGGATAGCGTCCGGACGATGCTCTGCAGCCAAAGCGTCGATCTCAGCAGGGGGCGACGGCTCGGCGGGGCCGCTGACGAGGGTAAACCCGGCCCGCTCGATCACCTCCCGCTCCACCTTGTCATCCGGCCAGGCGTAGTCCGTCAACAGCACGGTCCGTGTCATGATTTCCTCCCAATTTGTGCGAACGTTAGCGCAACAGTTTTGCCGAGGTCAAGAAAAAAGCGAATGCCATCCGCATTGCGGTTGGCTACCCGCTGTTTCGCAGCCCCGCGGCAATTCCGTTGATTGTCAGGTGCAGCGCCTCTTCGGTGTCCTGATCTCGTTCTCCGGCACGGTGGCGGCGAAGAAGGTCGATCTGCATGTGATTAAGCGGATCGAGGCATGGAAAGCGATGATGGATCGACTGCTTCAGCGCCGGATTGTTCTCCAGCAGCGAGGCCTGATCGGTTATGCCGAGCAGGGCAGCGGTTGTCGCTTCCCATTCGTCTTTTATGCGTGCGAAGATCTTCTCATGCGCGGGTGCGTCAGGGGTGAGGTTCACGTACCGCGCCGCGATCGCCATGTTGGTTTTTGCCAGCACCATCTCCATGTTGGCGATCAGCGTCTGGAAGAAAGGCCAGTCCCGATGCATTCTTTGCAGAGTTGGCAGCCCGTCGGGATGTCCAGTCAGCCACTGTTCGACGGCCGAGCCAAAACCAAACCAGCCCGGCAACATGATGCGGCTCTGCGACCAGCCGAACACCCAGGGGATCGCCCGAAGATCTTCGATGCGACGTGACGAGCTGCGTGAGGCCGGACGGCTGCCGATGTTCAGTTTTGCGATTTCGCCAATGATCGTGGCTTCCCAGAAGAAGCGTTCAAATCCCTCGGTCTCGTAAACCAGGCAGCGATAGGCGCCGAAAGCCAGTCCGGACAGCTCCTCCATGGCGTGGAGAAATTCGGGATCCGGTTCTTGTGCGTCGGAAGGCAGCAAGGAGGCTTCCAAAGTCGCGGCGATAAGAAGTTCCAGGTTCCTGCGGCCGAGTGCCGGATTGGAATATTTCGCCGCTATGACTTCACCTTGCTCCGTCAGCCGAATCGATCCGGCAACCGCGCCGGCGGGCAGGGCGGTGATCGCCTCATAGCTTGGACCGCCGCCGCGGCCCACGGAACCGCCGCGGCCGTGAAACAGGCTGAGGCGAATGCCTTCACGGTCGAAGAGCTGAATAAAGGCCATCTCCGCCTTGTACAGCTCCCATCCCGACGTCAGATATCCGCCATCCTTGTTGCTGTCGGAGTAGCCGAGCATGATCTCCTGCTTGCCGCCGAGTGCACCCTGGTATGTCCGATAGGCTTCGATGGCCAAAACCGTCTGCATCACGTCATGCGAGCTGCGGAGGTCGGAGATCGTTTCGAAAAGCGGTATGATGTTGACTGAGGCTGCTTCGGGTTCATCGGGCCGGAACAGTCCGACTTCCCGAAATAGCACCATGACCTCCAGAAGGTCGGAAGCGCTTCCGGCCTTCGAGATGATGTAATTGGGGATGCTGGCGCGGCCGTAGCGCTTATGGGCTTCGGCAGCCTCACGCAGCACGGAAAGCTCCGACATCGTCTCGGCCGAATAGGTCTTGAGCGATGTCACCAGCAGCTGGGAAGACCGAAGCTCCTCCGTCAGCAAGTGGATCTTGTCACTTTCGGCGAGCGCCTCGTAGCCTGTGCCGGGCCGCACCTTCTCGAAAAGCTCATGAACGACGCGCTGATGAACCTCGGAATTCTGTCTCAGATCGAGGCTCACAAGGTGAAAGCCGAAGACGTCGACGGCGCGTTGGAGGCTCCGCAATTTGCCAGCGGCGATCTTTCCTGCGCCATTGGCGATCAAGGATTTGCCGATCGTTGCCAGGTCTTCGGCGAACTCGGCAGGGCACAGATAGCAGGGGGCGGCCGCCACAGGCTCGCGAACCAATTCCGTACTGCCGAACTTCCGTGCAGTGGCCGCCAGGCGAGCATACATGCCCGAGATCGCCAGGCGATACGGCTCGTGCCGGCGCTGCTCCGATCGATCGGGAGAGTCGGTCGCAAGCCGCTGGAGTTTCTGCGAGACTTTTACATACCGATCATCCAAAGAAAGTTCGGCGCCAAGGCTGTGGAGTTCTCCGAGATAGAAGGAGAAAACCCTCTCGCTCTGCAGCCGGAGCGCTTCCCTGAGGGTCTCGCCGTTGACAAAAGGGTTGCCATCCCGGTCGCCGCCGATCCAGGAACCCATGCGCAGGAATGGCGGCAGCGCGTCTTGAGCAAACCTCCAAGGCGAGCCTCGGAGTTGATTTTCGAGACCCTCATAAACTTCCGGGATAACCCGGAAAATGGTGCTGTCGTAATAGGACAGGCCATTGAGGATTTCATCCACGACCTGCAGTCGCCGACCTCGCAAGCTGTTCGTCTGCCAAAGGGTCGTCGTCGCTCTTTCCAAATCTGCCTGATATCGATCGGTCTCCTGCGCGGTCAGGCCGGCCTGCTCGAGCCGGCTCAAGCATTGTGCCAGCTGCTGTTCGATGTCGATCACGCTCTTTCGCCGAACCTCGGTCGGATGCGCCGTGAAAACAGGCGAGACGACCGCTTCAACGAGCAGCTTGCGAATAGCTTCCGCCTCTACGCCGGCGGCGGCCAGGACAGACAGCGATCTGGCAATCGTCCCCGGCATGGCGGGTTCGCCATCGGCGATGCTGAAGCGCTGCACCCTGGCCTGATGAGCGTCTTCTGCAATGTTCACGAGCTGCGAGAACTGGCTGAACGCGCGGATCACGCGCTTGAGGGTGCGGGGAGGCATGTCTGCGCAGAAGGGGGCGAGCTTCTCGTTCAGGCGCGGACTGGTCTTTCTGCGGCCGGCAATCGAGAGAGTGCGGACCTGTTCCACAATCTCGCGGGCCTCCTTGCCGTCGCTTGCTTCTATAGCCTCGCATAACAGGCGGCCGAGGAGGCGAACGTCCCTCACCAAAGCCCTGCTGGCCGTGAGGCGTCTTCCCTGCATGCTTGCTTTCTTCAACTGAAGATGCAAATGTCCGCTCCTTGTGCTAACGTTAGCATAACGTGGCAGGAGTTCCCTGAAGAGTCAAGGATGCTCGCAATCGATCATGAGCGGAGGCGCAAATGGGCGCGAGCGGCTGCTATCGCAAACATGCTCGCGCATCAGCGGCCGCGCTTTCCTGGTAGCGCTCGACCTCTTCCAGAAGCCATGCGCGGAACGCGACGACAGGACGGAAGTCCTTCCTGCTAAGTGGCGCGACCGCATAATAGGCACTGGGGCTTTTGACCTGATGCGGGAAGGCTTGGACCAGCTGGCCATTCGCAAGCTCGGAGTCGATGAGGAAAAGCGGCATCAAGGCGAGCCCCAGTCCGGCAATGCAGGCTTGGGCTACGTTGCTGAACTGTTCGAACCGCATGGCCTGCGATGGGGTGCCGTTGACCTCGAGGCTCTCGAAAAAATGGTTCCACGCACCCGGACGGGACGCCATCTGCAACAACGGAAGGCGAAGCAGATCTTCAGGCTTCGCTATGGGATGCGAACTCAGAAAAGACGGGGACGCGACCGGTGCCACCATCTCCTCCATGAGAAAGGTGCTTTCCGCACCCGGCCAATCAGGCTGGCCGATATGGATCGCCATGTCTATGTCGTCGCGGTCGAAATCGAACATTCCTATGCGCGTTGCGAAGTTCAATGTGATCTCGGGATGTCTGGCGACAAACTGCGGAATGCGTGGCATCAGCCAGCGTGTGCCGAATGTTGGCAGGATGGCGAGATTGAGTTGATCATTATGCTGTTTGGTCATGGCGTGCAGCGAAGCGGAGCGGATTTCCGCCAGAGCGATGGCGATAGCCCGCGCATAATCAGTGCCGGCCTCTGTGAGAATGACGCCGCGGCTTGTGCGCTCGAACAGTAAAACGCCGAGTTGTTCTTCCAATCCGGCAATTTGCCGACTGATGGCGCCCTGAGTCAGGGAAAGTTCCTCAGCCGCCGCAGAGAAGGTGCTCAGCCGCGCGACGGAATCGAAAGCTGCGAGAGCGGAGGTCGAGGGAAGGAGTCTTCGAGAGAGGTTTGCCATTGGCTATTACTAGAGCTCATAGGCCGATGAGTAAAGCTCGCTTTGTCAATCGCCCAAAAGCGGCTTTAATCCCATCAAATTCGAATTGCCAAAAACCTCAACGGGAGGATGACGACCTTGGCCTTTTCTTGGAATGACCCCTTTCTGCTCGACGACCAGCTGACCGAAGATGAACGGATGATCCGCGAGTCCGCGGCGGCTTTCGCAGAATCCGAACTCCTGCCGCGTGTCCAGGAAGCCTATCTCGAAGAAGCGACCGACCCCGAATTGTTCAGGTTGATGGGGCAGACCGGCCTCCTCGGTGTGACGCTGCCGGAAGAGTACGGGGCCGCGAACGCCTCCTACGTCGCTTATGGCCTGGTCGCTCGCGAGGTCGAGCGCATCGACTCCGGATATCGCTCGATGATGAGCGTGCAGTCCTCGTTGGTCATTTACCCGATCTTCGCCTACGGCTCCGACGAGCAGAAGAAGAAGTACCTGCCGGGCCTCGTTTCGGGTGAGCTGATCGGCTGTTTCGGCCTGACCGAGCCTGACGCCGGCTCCGATCCCGGCGGCATGAAAACCCGTGCCGAGAAAATTACGGGCGGCTACCGATTGCGCGGCTCGAAGATGTGGATCTCGAACTCGCCGATTGCCGATGTCTTCGTCGTCTGGGCAAAGTCTGAGGCTCACAACAACGAAATTCGCGGTTTTGTTCTCGAGAAGGGCATGAAGGGCCTTTCGGCTCCGAAGATCGGCGGCAAGCTTTCGCTGCGGGCCTCGATCACGGGCGAAATCGTGATGGACGGTGTCGAAGTCACGGAGGATGCAATTCTGCCCGGTGTTTCCGGTCTCAAGGGACCGTTCGGCTGCCTCAACCGGGCCCGTTACGGCATCTCCTGGGGCGTCATGGGAGCTGCCGAGGACTGCTGGTTCCGTGCGCGTCAATACGGTCTGGACCGCAAGCAGTTCGGCAAACCGCTTGCAGGGATGCAGCTTTATCAAAAGAAGCTTGCCGATATGATGACCGAGATCACCCTTGGACTGCAGGGCTCGCTTCGCGTCGGCCGGCTGATGGATGAGCACAAGATGGCCCCGGAAATGGTCTCGCTCGTCAAGCGCAACAATTGCGGAAAGGCGCTTGAAATAGCGCGGCACGCCCGGGATATGCACGGCGGCAACGGCATTCAGATCGAATACCATGTCATGCGCCACGCGCAGAACCTGGAGACGGTCAATACCTACGAGGGCACCCACGACGTCCATGCCCTGATCCTTGGACGCGCCCAGACGGGCCTCCAGGCTTTCTTCTGATTGCGCAATATGTTCGGCGCAGATCGACCCTCCATCTCCGGATTAACGAGAGGCAGCATGCCTATAGCGAATAAGATTTCGACCGTCGCCGTCATTGGCGCCGGCCAGATGGGGACCGGGGTCGCGGAAGTCGTGGCGAAACATGGGTATGAGGCCTTGGTTTACGATCTCGACAAAGATCGGATCCGCGCGAGCCTCGAAGCGAGTGCCTGTTATTTCGGACGTCAGGTCGAAACCGGCAAAATGCCGGGCGAGGCGGCCGAGCAGGCGATCTCCCGGATCAAGGGCGCGTTCTCCCTCCCGGACCTGGCGAGCGCCGATTTGGTCATCGAAGCGGTCAGCGAGAATGAACACATCAAGAGGAAGGTCTTCACGGACGTATGCACCGTTCTGAAGCCCGACGCGATCCTGGCGACGAATACATCGTCGCTCTCCATCACGCGGCTCGCCGCGTCAACCGACAGACCCCATCGTTTTATAGGGATACACTTCATGAACCCCGTACCGGTTATGAAGCTGGTCGAGCTGGTTCGCGGCATCGGAACCGATCAAGAGACCTTCGCCACAGCCAAGGCTTTCGCCGAATCCATCGGCAAGACCGTCACCGTTTCCGAGGATTTTCCGGCGTTCATCGTCAACCGCGTTCTCATCCCGATGATCAACGAAGCGATCTACACGCTCTATGAGGGCGTCGGAAACGTGGAGGCGATAGACACCGGCATGAAGCTTGGCGCCAATCATCCGATGGGGCCGCTCGAATTGGCCGACTTCATCGGCCTGGACACATGCCTTTCCATCATGCAGGTCCTTCATGAAGGACTGGCTGACAGCAAATACCGGCCGTGCCCGCTGCTGGTCAAATATGTGGAAGCGGGCTGGCTCGGTCGCAAGGCACAACGCGGGTTCTACGACTACAGGTACGTTCCGGCTCGAGCTACTCGCTGATCCCATCCTTTCCAACATCGAGACTTAGCAGGCAACCATCATGACGGAAGAACACGCAGACGAACGCGAGAGCATGGAATTCGACGTCGTGATCGTCGGCGCCGGCCCTGCCGGTCTTTCCGCGGCGATCCGGCTGAAGCAGGTCAATCCGGAACTGTCGGTCGTCGTGCTGGAGAAGGGCTCGGAAGTCGGCGCCCATATTCTCTCCGGCGCCGTCGTCGATCCTATTGGCATCGACCGGCTGCTGCCGGGCTGGCGCGATGAGGCCGATCATCCCTTCAAGACCGAGGTCACCGCAGACCATTTCCTGCTGCTCGGGCCGGCCGGCTCGATCCGCCTGCCGAATGTCATGATGCCGCCGTTGATGAACAATCACGGCAACTACATCGTCTCGCTCGGCAATGTCTGTCGCTGGCTGGCCGGCAAGGCCGAAGAACTCGGCGTCGAGATCTATCCGGGCTTTGCCGCCACCGAAGTGCTCTACGACGACAAGGGCGCGGTGATCGGCGTTGCCACCGGCGATATGGGCATCGAGAAGAACGGCGAGCCTGGCCCCAACTATACCCGCGGCATGGAATTGCGCGGCAAATATACGCTGATCGGCGAGGGCGTGCGCGGTTCGCTCGCCAAGCAGCTGATCGCCAAGTTCGACCTGCAGAAGGATCGCGAGCCGCAGAAATTCGGCATCGGCATCAAGGAGCTCTGGCAGGTCAAGCCGGAGCACCACAAACGGGGCCTGGTGCAGCACTCCTTCGGCTGGCCGCTCGGCATGAAGACCGGCGGCGGCTCCTTCCTCTATCACCTGGAGGACAATCTGGTGGCGGTCGGCTTTGTCGTCCACCTGAACTACAAGAACCCCTATCTCTATCCGTTCGAGGAATTCCAGCGCTTCAAGACCCATCCGGCGATCCGCGGCACCTTCGAGGGCGGCAAGCGGCTCTCCTATGGCGC
>NZ_RQIH01000039.1 GCF_003939025.1 Rhizobium sophoriradicis | reverse complement strand
CGCCGGCAGCGATGGCGGTGGAAGGACCTGGGCGACTATCGCCACGCTCCTTCAGACGGCGAAGATGAACAACGTGGACCCGCAGGCTTGGCTCACCCAAACACTTGAGCGGATCGCCAACGGCTGGTCGAGCAGCGATCTCGATGCACTCATGCCGTGGAATTACGCGCGCTGAACGGTCTCAGCTTGCCGCTTACCCTGCAGCGTCCGGTTCATCCGCTCGACACGGCCTTTGGCCTGGCTGGAGTTTGCACAGAGAATCTCGATATTTAGCTCCGAGAGTGCCCGCCCGAACTGGGTCATGCCCTGGCCACCCTTGGCATCCTTCTTCGTCACCCGGAACACCGAGTGCTTGTCGGAATAAAAGGCGATCGGCGCCCCGTGCTGCTTCAGATAAAGCTCAAGTGCGTCGAAATAGCTGAAGGCGCTTTCCGAGCGCACGAAGCGCAGCTGCATCAACCGGCCCGTCGCATCATCGACGAACACCAACAGCGAGCACGGATCTCCACGATCTTCGAACCAGCGATGCTCGGACCCGTCGATCTGTACCAGATCGCCATAGGCTTCGCGCCGCAACCGCGGTTGATGAAACGTCCGCCGCTGCTTGCGTGACAGCCACAATCCGGCCTGCGTCATCCAGCCGCGCAACGTCTCGCGCGACACACGCAAGCCATCGCGCTCGGCAAGCTTCTCGGCCGCCAGCGTCGGACCGAAATCCGCATAACGTTCACGAACCAGCGTCACCGCATAATCGCGAACACCATCGCTGATCCGGTTGTTCGACGGCCGGCCGATCGCCTTGTGGCGGATCGATGCCGCACCGGTCGTTCTGATGCGATCCAACAGCCGCCGCACCTGGCGCTCGCTGAGAGCAAGCACATGCGACGCCGACACCATCGTCATCCGCCCGTCGGCAACCTTCGACAAAACCTCGATCCGCTGCAGGTCACGCTCGCTCATCGCAATCAGTCCCATCCGCTTGTCTCCCGCGCCATCAAACGCGGGGAGAGTGACATTCCAACTTTGCAGAAACAGGACACTTCAACTTTGCGCCTACAGCACCAAATAGCATAATCAACGTTATGGAACTTTACGCTGAACCGGCCGCGATAGTTACAAGCAGGTCCTTGGCATCGATCTGGTCGCCGGCTTTGACGAGAACTTCGGCGATCGTGCCGTTCTCCTCGGCGTGAATTGCCGTTTCCACCTTCATCGCTTCGGTCGACACCAGCACATCGTCGGCATTGATCGCCTGTCCGGGCGACATAAAGACGCGCGAGATGGCGCCCGGCATCGGTGCGCCGACATGAGCGGCATTGCCGGGTTCGGCCTTGGGTGCGAAGACGGCGGCCGGTGACGCTGAGGAATTTTGCGAGCTCTTGCTGTTGGTTCCTCGCGGACCCGAGCCGCATCTCGTTGTGCACCTAACCGGCTCGGCTCACGTGACAACAAACACAAGAACATCTGGTTGTTTCTATCAAGTTTGGCGCAGGAGGCGCAGGAGGAAAATCAACATGACTGTCGCGGCTAGGCCCATGATTGCCAAAGCGTATAGGCCTGTAGAAAAACCTCCGGGCTGACTACGGAGATACCCTATAACGAACGGCCCCACAAATGCTCCTAGGTTCCCGAGTGAGTTAATGAATGCGATCCCGCCGGCGGCAGCGGAGCCACTAAAGAAGCAGAAGGCAGCGCCCAAAGGGTCCCTTGCAACCCAATATGCCGCGCATGAGCATCCCTCGCCAGAACCCGTCAGGGCCGGGTTGATCTACCGTACGGCCGGGGCAATACTCCAGGATTGGCTTAGCTCCTCCGATGCGTCAAAATTCCGCTTGATGAGTGCCATATCAAGGCATAACCAATCGGCCATTCTCCGATTCCCGGAGAATTGCCGGACATGACTTGGAGCAGGTGCCATTTCTCCGCAGCCATCCCGGATATTGCAAAAGGACCGATACCATGTGCTTTGAATGCAATTCCTCCCCACTGAGCCGTCGCTCCCTGCTGAAATTTGCCGGCATCGGAGGCGTGGCCGTCATGACTGCAGGCTTTGACATGACCATGCCGGCATTCGCCTCGAACGCTCCCGCCCTCCTGCCGGATGAAGCACTGGCAAAACTCCAGGAAGGCAACAAGAAATTCGTCACCGACACGGAAGCCTGCGCCGCCAATATTTCCAAGCGCCGGCAGGACGTCGCCAAGAGCCAGGCACCTTGGGCGATCGTGCTGACCTGTTCCGACAGCCGTGTCGTGCCGGAACTTGTATTCGGCGGGGTGACGCTCGGCGAACTCTTCGTCGCCCGCAATGCCGGAAACGTGGTCGACACCGATGTGCTCGGCACGATCGAATATGGCACCGAACATCTGCATGCGCCGCTGATCGTCGTCATGGGCCACAAGCGTTGCGGGGCGGTCTCCGCCGCCTGCGAGGTCGTGTCCAAGGGCACCAAGCTCGATGGCTCAATCGGCAAGATGACCCAGCCGATCCTGCCCGTGGCTTTGGCGGAGACCGATCGCGGCGACAATTTTGTCGACAAGACCGTCCATGCCAATGCCTTCAACGGCGCCGAGCGCATCCTCACCGAAAGTGCGATTGTTTCTCGCCTGGTCGAGGAAGGCAAGGTGAAGATCGTGCCCGCCTATTATGATCTCGATACCGGCGTGGTCGATTTTCTGCACAAGGTCTGACCTACGAGGCGACTTCATGTTGCCGACGGCTATCCGCGGGCGCCTCGTCGCGTTCGCGGAACCATAGTCGCTGATGACCCTTGCCGCCCGCAGCATCACCCGGCGGGTTACGCGGGCCGGAGCTGAGGTCGCGAGCTGGCTGCCTGGGCGACGCTCTTCTGGAAATTTCCGACCATACGCCTGCGCAATTTGGTGAGCTCAATCGACAGGTCCGACAGCTGCGCGATGACATCTATCGGAACCTGGGCAGCTGGGCCGCGCCCTCCTGAGCCAGTACAAGGACATAGGCGTCGCTCGTTTCAAAGAACGCGAGACAATCGGCCTCCGGCAGGATCTCAACAAGATCAAGACGGCGAAACCGCCTGTGGAGCTTGAACGCAAAGGCGCGATCTGGGTTCAGCCAACCCTATTCGCTGAATCGAGTATCGCGCCTGGAGGCATAACGGAAAACTACGGCATCGAAACTGGCCGCATTGATCGAAGATTGGTACGAACCGTGAAATTGACGTAAGCGACAAGCTGACCCCATCTGGCGTCAGTAGCGTTGGCCGCTGTATTGCGGACAGACGATTCACAAACTGTGAGCTTCTATGTCTGCGCCTAGCTCTGGAACTAGAAACTTCCATATGATCGAGGCTGTTCCGGAACGGCTTGAGGGCGCCCCACGGCAATTTCGGCGCCGCTGGTCCGATGATTTTAAAGCGCGGGCTGTGGCTGAGGCAATGGAGCCCGGCGCAAGCGTCTCAGCCATTGCGCATCGCATCGGCATACATCCCTCGCAGCTATTTGGCTGGCGTCGTGATGCTCGTGACGGACAACGATCTACCTCGCAAATCGGGCTGGTCAGACGGAGACTGGGACGATTGGCACACGTGCGATGATCGAGCTTATCATCGGCGACGTCGTTATCCGGGCCGACGCAGATATCGGCGAAGCACACCTGCAGCGGGTGATCCGAGCGGTGCGGTCGGCATGATCCCGTCCGGCGTGAAGGTCTTTCTTGCGAGCCATCCCATCGACTTCCGAAAGGGGCCGGACAGCTTGCTTTCGCTGGTACGGGATGCTGGCAGTGATCCGTTCAACGGTGCACTTTATGTCTTTCGGGCCAAGAGAGCAGACCGAGTCAAGATCGTGTGGTGGGATGGCTCCGGCGTTTGCCTCTATGCGAAGCGGCTGGAAAAAGCCCAGTTCTGCTGGCCCCGGATCGGCCATCATCGCGTCCAGCTCAATCATGCCCAGCTTCTGGCTTTAGTCGACGGAATGGACTGGAAGCGGGTTCGATCCACGCCGGTGAAGCCTCCCGAGATTGTTGGGTAAAACCGCTGCGGCGAAGTGAATCAGGTCCCTGAAAGCATGGGCGGAGCGCGGCAAAATATGCTCTGATCATACCCATGACGCGGCCCGAGATTGAGCTCCCGGATGATGTAGAGGCTCTCAAAGCCATGGTTCTTGCCATGGCCGCAAAAGCAGCCCGCGTCGAGGCTTTGGAGAAGCAGGTTGACGATCTAGAGGCCCGCAACGCGGACGCCGATGAGCGCATCGAGCGGCTGACGCAGATCCTGAAGGCTTTCGATCGCGCCCGATTTGGCCGACGCTCGGAAAGGCTTGCATCATCCACCGTCGATGACGAGCAGCACGCCTTTGTCTTCGAAGAGATCGAGACCGGCATTGCGACGATCAAGGCTCAGGTCACGAAAGGCCGCGGTAGCGCGGACAGCAAACGCGCTCCGCGGCCACGCAAGGGCTTTGCGCCTCATCTTGAGCGCGTCGAGGTCGTGATCGAACCGGAAGAGCTTCCAGAACATGCAGGTAAGACCAAAATCCTGATTGGAGAAGACGTCTCCGAGCGGCTGGATGTCGTGGCAGCGAAGTTCCGTGTCATCGTCACCCGTCGGCCGAAGTATGCCTTTAGGAACGAGGATGGTGTCGTCCAGGCGGCGGCTCCGGCACATATCATCGAAGGTGGCATTACAACGGAAGCACTTCTGGCCCAGATCGCCGTTTCCAAATATGCCGACGGGCTGCCACTCTATCGCCAGGAAGCCATCTACGCACGCGACAAGGTCGAACTCGACCGCAAGCTGATGGCTCAATGGATGGGCAAGCTGGGGTTCGAGCTCAATATCCTCGCCGACTACATCCTCGATGAGATCAAGAAGGCCGAACGGATCTTTGCCGACGAAACGACCTTGCCCACACTTGCACCTGGTTCCGGATCAGCGAAGACGGCATGGCTATGGGCGTATGCCAGGGATGACCGGACTTTTGGGGGCAGCGGTCCACCGATGGTAGCCTATCGCTTCGAGGACAGTCGAGCCACCGAGTGTGTCGCACGACACCTGAGCGGCTATCGTGGAATCCTGCAGGTCGACGGATATGCCGCTTATAACAAGCTCGTCCGGAAAGATGGAGGCAATGACAGCGCCATCCTGGCCGGCTGTTGGTCGCACAGCCGGAGAAAGTTCTACGAGTTGCATGTCGCAAAGAGCTCGAAGGTCGCTACAGACACCGTCGAGCGTATGGCGAGGTTATGGGAGATCGAGGAGCGTGTGCGCGGCCAAAGCCCTGAAGCTCGTGTCGCTGCACGCCAGGAGATCTCCGCAGCGATCGTCCGTGACCTCTTCACTCTCTGGCAGGCGACCCTGCCACGGGTCTCTGGAAAATCCAAACTCGCCGAAGCTCTGCGGTATGCCATCTCGCGTCGAGACATCTTCGAGCGCTTCCTGACCGACGGCCGCATCGAACTCGACTCCAACATAGTCGAGCGAGCAATCAGACCCCAAGCGATCACGAGAAAAAATAGTCTATTCGCTGGAAGCGACGGTGGCGGCCGGACTTGGGCGACCATCGCGACGCTCCTGCAAACGGCAAAGATGAATGCAGTCGATCCGCAAGCTTGGTTGACCCAGACGCTTGAGCGCCTTGCGAATGGATGGCCCAGCAGTGAAATCGACGCGCTCATGCCATGGAACTACGCCGCCTGAACGGCCACGGCTTGTCGCTTACAAATTGACGCATGGTGGCTGGAAAAAACGCCGAGCTATGCATCCGGTTCGAGGATCACGCCCGCTATGGAATGCCTGCGATACAGGGCTCCAAATTCGGTTCAAAATCCTAATCCGCCCACTCAGGATCGGTTGTAAAGGCGATGGTGAGCCGACGACTCGGACCCTCGTTACCAATCGCGAGCCCGATTTCGTCACGGATCTTATCCCATTCCTGCAATTTCCTCGCCGGGAGGTCCTCTGAGACAACGAAATGTAGCTCGATTTGCCGGCCTCGGCCGACCCGGGCCACATAAGCCCGGTGGGATATGAATCCATGTCGTTCGATGATTGTTTTGGCGACCGCGTCAACTTGTTGTTTGAGATCTAATGGCGTAACAAGCAGTATGTCGGCGAGCGCTCGCCGAACCGTGCCCGCCGGAATGGGAATGATCACAATGCAGATTAATGCCAGCGCGACCGGGTCAATAAACGGCGAGATCCATTCGTAAGAAGACCCCTGAATGAAATATCCGATGGCAAACGCGACGAGTAACCCGATCGTTAGCCCGGCGGACATCAGCCAAGCTTTCGTATCCAGGGCAACGAAATCAGATTTGATCTTACGATTAGCTCGATCACCAATAACCCCCATGGTGGCTGTCACACCGAGTGTTACGACGGAGTAGACGATCGCTTGACTAAAGTTGAGCGGACGTCCCCCATGCAAAATGCTGCCGATTGCGTTGACAAGTGCGTAAACAGCCGACCCGGTTATGAGAATGCCGTTGAGAGCCAAGACTATGGGCTCAAGATGCCAGAACCCCATCGTGAAATGCTCGATAAGTTTTCCTTTGCTGGAGGGCGCTTCGGATGACGCGATGAGCTTTGTAACAAGCAGAGCTACGACAGTCATAGCAGCGTCCGTCAATGCGTAGACACCATCGAATATGATTGCGAACGAACCTGAAATGATCCCGAACAAAATGCCGATGCAGGCAAGGAGGATGGTAACGGCAATTGAAACGCAGAGAAGCCCCTGCTCCGTTCTCATGAAATTCATAGGCTCAGCCTTATAACTTACGTTTCTTTATGGTCCTCTGGACGCGGTACAGACCATCCAATTCAGCTACTGAAGCGAGCACATCCACTTTTGGATCAAGGTACCTTTTTAAATTCAAATGCTGACCTCTCCTGTCCAGTGGGCTCGCATGAGCGTCTTTCACATACCTGGCCACAAGACAAAATCGCCTCGCTGTGTTCTGGCAGTGCGGCCTCGACTATCTAAACAAGGGCCAATTTTGCTTTGCAGGTAAAGCGGGGCTGGACATGATGCACGACACGGAAGGAAGCATGAACATAGTCCAGCACTTCGCTGACGGTCTCGCCGCCGCGAATGAAGTCGGAGCCACCACAGATAGGGCATGAGCAGGCCACCTGTTACACGTCATCATGGCACGGCCGAGGTTGCAGAGCTTGCGCGGCGATAGGGCTCTCGACGCATCCACGTCATCCGGCAGGTTCGAATTCCGTTGACTCATGGTTGGATCTGATTTGATGAGAGGCGTTCCAAAGAACGCCGAGGTTTTCGCCCTCATGATAGGCTGTGGCTGACACCACGTTCTAGTCTAGCGATGATCGGATCGTCGAGCCCTTTGGCGACTCCTGTAATTACGGCTGGATTGCCAGATGGAAAAGAGCAGGCTTGCGATATACGCCCACTGAAGAAGCAACAAACTAGCCACCATTGCAACGATGACTTCGTGGATGGAATGCCAGACGAAGTAACTCGTTAGTGCCTTCGCCCAGACGACGAGCAGCAGGAGGCCGCAAAAGATTGTGAAACGCAACACCGTTCTCCTGATTTGTTCGCGAGATTGCGCAGCAATGTCGTCTGCGGCAACGAGAGTCTGGCAGTTCTTCAGGCGGCAACCGCCGCGTGGTTGAGAGCCATGATCATGCCAGTGAGCTCACCATCGAACTCTCGTTCTGGCCATTGCAAATGCTGAGATTTTGGCAGCGGCGGCGCGGGACTGCAGCTTGCGGACCTTCTTCAGCTGCTCCACAATGTCTGACATGATCTCTTTCCTCGAAAATTGATTTCATGATGCCCGCGCCACGTCGGGATAGGTTTCGATAACTTCAATAGCGTCATCGACCATTTTCGTGCCGGTCTCGGCGAGCTTGCCTAGCGTCTCAAAGCCGAACCGGTGGACATCGCGCAGGGTCTTCGACAGAACGACCAACCGTCCAGTCGTGAAAAGCAAGCGGCCGAAGCCCTCATGGCCGATCGTCATGATCGGCGATGCCAACAGGCCTGTGCACTCTTCGATCACAAGCCCCACGCAACTGTAAAAGTTCTGTAGCCTCCACAGCACATACGGATCCGGATCGCCTATGATCGGGATCTTACGGCGCTGCTCCTTGGTGAGGATGAAGTCGGCCAGCAGGTCAGTGTCCGATTTGCCTTCCCACGCCCCATGGGCATCCTGAGCGCGAATGAGCCTTATCAGGCATCTGAGAAAAGGGGTGGCGAGATCCCCATCCTCGTTGACAGCAGGGCCATCCGTACTTCCTGTCAATGTACCCATTTCTTAGTCCTCCTCATCGAAAGGCTTCTTTTCAATGGCGCCTGCTTCGGTTAGCACCTTGCGTAACCAGGGTGGCGGAGTAGTCCTGAGCATCGCCCGAGTTCGCGACAAAACATCTTCGATCAGTTGAGGATCGGATACTTTAATTGGGTGGATTTTGGCCGAAACAACTCGGGCTGCCGATGGCCCACCGATCGCCAGACAGAACAATAAGTGACAACCTTCCAACGCCTTCACCTTCGGGTTAATACGATCGACGTCCTCGTTCCGATGCTTTCCGCTCTGGTCGGAAACGTCTTCGAAGTCCAGGACTTCCACCAGTTTCCAGTCGTCGGGACTCACATCATAGACGACGAAACGTTTTGCCGATCCGAAATGGGCGTCGAGAGATTTCATATCTTGAGTGGCGATTGCGACGCGCAACGCGCCAGCCTTCCGTTTTGGAGCTGACGAGTGAACCCCGTCAGGGACGAGGGAAAGGCGACGAGCGGCGATCATCTAGGCAGTTCTCCTTTGCGGGAGGGATCAAGCGATCCAGGACACGGCGCGCGCTGATTGGCCTGGAAGATGTTGGAAACATCGAAGATCAGGTCGCGCGTTCCCTGATAGAGACTTGTGAGCTTATGCTGGCTGCCGAGTCGGTCGTATATCGGGAAGCCCACCCGCATGAGCGGAATCCCAAGGCGCTCCGCCGCTTGTCGTCCATGCGAATGCGTGACGAGAAGATCAGCGCCGACGGCAAGTTCTTCGAGATCGCCAAGATCACCGACCTGGAGCGATTCGGCCGGCATTTCCGCGAGTATTTTTGAGGTGCCGGTCGTGGTGACCGCTGCCGCGATTTCGGCGCCCATGCCGGTGAAGAAGGTAGCGAATTGGTAGAGCTGGTCCGGCTCCACAGCAATTGCGATTTTCTTGCCTCCGAAATGGAAATGTCCGTCGAGCAGGGCGTCCTGCAGCTGTGCTCGGCGACGGCGGATGTTTGCTGGCACCGGCGCACCAGAAATCTCAGAAAGAAACGAGACGAACCGGTCGGCTCGTTTCAATCCTGTCAGCGACTGGAACAATGCGTAAGGGACTCCCGTCCGGGTCCGCAGTAGCTCTGCGGGGCGGCGCATATGCTCGCCGATCGCGATACATTGCGCCGCCGTGCCAAGCTCTTGTATCTCGTCGACGGGAGTACCGCCATAGGTGGTCGGAACCCAACGATCGCCGGGCACCGTGCCGTCGAGAGAGCCGGAAATGTCCGGCAGGATCACCGGCTTCAGACCGAAGCTTTCGACCGTTTCGCGCAGAAGCTCGATGTCAGCGACTGTCAGATGCCATCCTGGTAGGATCGCAATCTTCTTTTGGTGGCGGCTCTGCTCGCCTGGAGTGGTGATGCGCTCGACCATAGAGATGACGGCCTTCGCCCATCCCTCTTCGATCGCTCCCTCGAAATCCGGGGTATTCGCCAGCACAACCTCCGTACCCGCGAGCTCATCGGCACGATCCCGCTTGATGTTGGCGAGATCGCCTGCGAAATCTTCGCCGCGGGTTTCCACCAGGGCTGTCGTGCAAATTCCGATCAGCTTGGGTTTTGCGCGCCTCTTGAGATTTAGGATCGCCTCTTCCAGATTGCCTGCGCCGCCAAGAATGGTCGCCACTGCGTCCAATGCCGTTGTCTGCAAGGGAATGGCTTCCTTAAAGTGCCGGACTAAAAGTACCAGCGCCAAGCTGGTGCAGCCCTGGCTGCCGTGGAACAGCGGCACGGCACGCTCGACGCCAAGAAAGGCGAGCGCGGCGCCGAGCGGCTGCGACGATTTCAGCGGATTGACCGCAGCTGATTTGGTCTGGGGAAAGACTTGAACCATCGGCTTTCCTCAACGCTTGCCGAAGCTGCCGGCGACCGCGCCGACAAAGTTTTGCAAGACGTACCCAGTCTCGTTCTCGCTCTTGGTATTCGTCAGTTCTTCTTCCACCGCATGCTGGCATTCCCACGGTGCCGGCTCCCGCACCTCCATCCAGATCGGATTGTGAATAGCAAGATCGATCTGGCGAACGAGCTCCACCATGCCGTCATAGCCGGCATAGGGGTGGTGGCGTTCCTGGTTGATATCGAGCCAAGGTGTCTTGGCCTTCAGCGCGATGAATTGCGTGCGCCCGCCAGACAACATGATGTCGGCTTTACCGTCGGCGAGCATGTTATAAAGCTCGCGCGGCGCCATCGACTCGAACAGGTGTTTTTCGTCTTTCAGGAGTTGCTTGATACGTTCCTTGTCTTCAGGCGTGGATTTCTTGACCGAGGTGCCCACGATCTCGATGCCCACCTCCATCAGCGCATGGACAACCGACCAGGACTTGACGCCGCCGGTGTTGAGCAACACGCGCTTGCCTTCAAGCCTTGGTCGATATGCTGCGAGTTTCATCCAGGCAATCGCCTCCTCCTCCGCGATCAATGCCTCGGTGCGCTCGAGGATTTCGGGATCCGCCCCCTGCATCACGAGCAGCTTGGCGATCTGTCTGAGTGCTTCCGAGGTGTCGGTAATTCCGTAAAAGGAGCCTTCGAAGAACGGGATATCCCAGAGCTCCTCCATTTTGCGGGCGAGGTTGATGAGTGCTGTCGAGCACACCAACATGGACGCCTTGGCGCGATGCGCAGAAGCAATGTCAAGATATCGGGCGTCTCCTGGAATGCAGGCCCTTACTCTGATCCCCAGCCGGTCAAGAAGCGGCTTTACCAGCCAAAACTCGCCGGATAGGTTGAACTCACCAATGATATTGATGTCGTAGGCGGTCACGTCGTTCGGCTCTACGCTGCCGATCACATGATCGAGCAACGCTTCACCGGCGAGCTTATTGCCAAGGTTCTTGGAGCCGGCAAAGCCCGGTGCGTTGACCGGCACCACCGGAAGGCCGAATTTTTCCGCGGCCCGCTTGCAGACGGCCTCGATGTCGTCGCCGATCAATGCTGTCACACAGGTCGAATAGACGAAAATCGCCGGTGGAGCATAGGCCTCCTTGATCTCGCGGATTGCTTTAAAAAGTTTCCGCTCGCCGTGCCCCATCACCACTTCGGTTTCAGTGAGGTCGGTCGTGAAACTGGTGCGCCAGAGCGTTGGACCTGAGGAAGCCGATCCGCGGTTGTCCCAGGAATTGCCCTCACAGCCGAGAGGCCCATGGATCAGGTGCGCGACGTCGGTGATCGGCTGCAGCACGATCTTGGCGCCATCGAAAGCGCATCCGCCGGCTGCCGCCCCGGG
>NZ_RQIH01000038.1 GCF_003939025.1 Rhizobium sophoriradicis | reverse complement strand
GCTTTTCTAAACTCAAGCAGTTCAGAAGGGTCGCGACGCGCTTCGAGAAAACCGCCGAAAACTACCTCGCCGTCGTCACTATCGCGGCGACAATGCTATGGATCAGATAACTGTCCACACGACCTAAGCATGGTGGCATGATTGTATCTGCAAACATCCGACTGATTCGAATTGCCTTCAAATGACTGATTTTAGCTCTTTCAAACTTCTTCATCTCAGCGATCTGCACGCTGGAATGCACTCACAGAAGTTGCTTTGGCCGAACGTGAAAGAGGTTTTCTTTGAAGACCTCAAAACGCTGGCGATCGGTACAGGCCCCTGGGACGCCGTATTGTTTAGCGGCGACTTCGCACAAAAGGGCGCTAAGGACGAATTTGACGAGGTCGTCTCCCGTTTGCAGGAACTCTGGGGACACTTCAAAAAGATGGGGTTCCGACCGTCCCTCATCTGCATTCCTGGCAATCACGACATCGAAAGGCCAGATGGAAAATCACCGACCGTCAAGGTCTTGAAGCGATGGTTCGAAAACAGTGACATCTGGGAGGATTTTTTTTCCGAACCGGTCGACCCCTATCGGCGAACCGTGGTGGAATCTTTAAGTAACTACAATCGTTTCATCTCGGAGCTCGCATCAACCGGAATTCCTTTGCTGAATAGCGTTAGCGGCCTCATGCCTGGGGACCAGCTATTGGCGGTTCGCAATGACAAGGTCTCCTTGGGCGTACTCGGTCTCAATTCCACCTGGTTGCAACTCTCCGGAGACGATTACAAAGGAAAACTCGCCCTTGACCATCGGCAGGTTCATGCCCTGAGCCCCTCCTTGGGCAACTGGTGCGGCGAAAATCACTTCAACATCGTCGTAACCCACCACCCGCTCGATTGGCTCCATCAGGAGCATGTCAGGACCTGGAACAGTGAAATCAGCCCGCCGGGACGCTTTGATCTACACCTCTTCGGCCACATGCACGAGCCGTTCTCGGAGACAGTCGGTATCAGCGGCGCGCTCGCAAGAGCGTCGATGCAGGCGCCGTCGCTTTTCGGGATGGAAACCTTTAGCGACAACAAGGCGGCGCGTATCCATGGCTATAACCTGTTGTCCTTCGAAGCTTCCAATGAAGGTCGCCAGATCCGGATTTGGCCGCGACGACTGCTGACCCATAAAAGTGGGCAGCACCGCTTCGTGGCCGAAACGGAATTTTTGCTGGAGGACGACAAGTTCTTTCGGATTCCACTTGCGCCGCGAACGGTTTCCGCGGTCCTTTCCGCCGAAACCGCCCCCTCAACTGAAACGTTCGAGGCGGAAAGCGAGCAACAGACCGGGCGGGACGTCCTGGCGCCCTTGAATTACCATCTGACCACCTCGCAGTCTCATCTGCGGGTACGCTTAGGCGAGCAACAACAATGCGCAGAGCACCTTGATGGTGAGCGCGCCCTGTGGCTCACGTCCGAATGGGGTTTAGGAAGCGATGAATTCATTGCCAGCGTCCTATCACGATCGGCCTCGTTTCCACGGGTCTACAGACTGGATGCGAGCGAATATTCCAACAAGGACGAATATAGTGCTGCCGTTGCCAGAAAGCTCGGTTGCAGTTTCGCCGGATTTTGCGATGCCTTGGAGACTGAGGCTTCGCTTCTGATACTGGACGACATTACCACGGGCATCGACCCGTCCCCCGGCACCTTGACCATCGAACAGGACATTGAAAGCTTCGTCAACGTCATCAGAGACGCTTGCCCAAAGCTCCGAATCGTCCTGCGTGCGCTTCGCAAACCGTCAGGCAACACTTTACCATTGCTGGTCCTAGCGCCTTTGGACGAGGCAGACGTCAAGCTCTACGTCGGCGATCACGAACGCGGCGACAGCAAGCTCACAACGATCGAAGCAATCGCTATCCTCTTTCGACACACGGACGGCTATCCAAGCCGGCTCGAAGCGCGCTTGAAGGAACTGGCCGTCGTGTCGCTTGAGGAGCTTTCCAGCGGTGATGGTGACGCGGCGAGCGGCGACAAGGGTCATGCCGACGCGCCTGCTGCCCTAAAATATGTTCTCGGCGAACTTTCATCAGCGACTGAGAAAGCAAGCAGGCGCATGTTCGACATGCTTCAGACTTTGATCGTTTTTCCGCAGGGAGCGGAATTCGGCCGGATCAAGCGTTTCAACGGAGTGCACCCTTTCCATCCCTCGGATGCACTGGGCCTCATGGATAGGGCGTTGATCACGGTTTCCGAGACACCGGACATGGGCGGCCCTGATGGATCGGCCAGCCAGAAAATTCTGGTTGTGCCCAGGCCCATTCGCGATTATTTGCGCACCCAGTTGGCCGAAGAGAGGCTTGATAGCCTCAATATGCGAGCCGCCGCTCTGCTTTTCGGGCCTGACTGGATGGCAGGCTCCAAGGATTGGCCGACACATCTCGACTATTCAAGCTCCAAGTGCGGAAATGCCGACATTGCCAATGCAAGCGCACTGCTCATTCGGCTGTTCAGAATCCATCGTGAGCGGCCCCAATCCCGCGAATCCATAGCGATTGTGTCGTTGGCAGCGAGCTTTGCAGCCGCGTTGTCTTCCGGAGCACATTTCACCAGCTGTGCCAATTTCTGTCGCGACTTTATCGCACTGATGGGGCCGGATGATAATGAGGAGAAGCGCGCGCATCTCATCCGCCAGCAGGCCTATGCCATGCGCATGCTCGGCGAAAGCGAGCGTGCAAAGGAACTCTATGAGGAGATCGAGGACTTTCCGTTCACGAAGGATACCCGTCAGCACCTGTTGATCGAACTGGCTCTTTGTTACAAGGCAAGCGACGGCCCAAGGGCAATGCGCTATGCAGGTGAGGCCTTGAAGATCAATCGCCACAATAGTCTCGGATTCCAGGCACAATCGATCATCGCGGAACAGGCACTCGCCGATCACGAGCGGACCAGAAAACTGATCGAGCTTGAGAAGGCGGCACGACGAAAGCGATTTTTCATCGTCGCAGACAACATCGCCCTGATATTGGCAGAGCAAACCGAAAGCGATGACGAGGCATCCGCCCTGCTGGCCAATGTTCTTGGACGACGGGGGGATAGTTTTTACAATCAAGGCCGGGCTGTTCTCGAACTCGCTGAGCGAAAGATCGACGCCGGCACGCCGCTGTCGCATCAGGAGGTCACCCAGCTCATCGGGTGCTACCAATTTCTCCTGAATGAACGGGTGCCCTGGATGCTGAACAAGTGTCATAAGCTACTATGGCACGTGTTCTCCGAACGCCGCGACTGGTTTAATCTGCTGACACTTTTCCGGTACAGTTCGATGATCTGGCGATTGCGTGGCGAAGAGTATCGAGAGGAGGACTACCTCATGGGTTTACGCCGTATTCTCGAAGGGGCACCGGTCGCCCACGTGCGGCAACACAAAGTTTCACATTACTATTATGCGAGATTGGATCATCACAGCGTCACGCCGAAAATCGCCTCGGTGCGTAAGAGGATTAGAAAATCGATAGCGTAGTGAAAAGGCAGTCACGACCAGCGGGTCGGAGTTGAAGGGCTCGTAAACGAGTTCACGTCGCAGAGATTCTGGTATACGCCTCGTTGAAATATCGGGTTTCGGGAGACGACATCGCGAGCCTGGTCGAGGTCCAATAGAGGGCTATTTTATGAATTGGAGGGCCTCAGCACCCCATCGTGTAGGTCAAGGATCGTAGTCAGCATTGTTTAATGCACGCTACAACACGGCAAAGGGATCGAAATTTTGCAACGTATTTGACAGATCGGGCTCACCTTGGGATCGTGGGCTCGATCCCCTTCACAGCAACCAATTTCAGCTATTCTCATCTTCTCAAACCATCCCATTGGCCACCGGCTTGGCCAGCTTCCTCAGTGATTGGGTGGGGAGTCCACGTACAGTTCAAAGGCCGGCGCGATTTCAGAATGATTGACTTATTTGAGCCTAGGCTGCCTGACGAAAAACTCGATAAGAGCTCCCGTGATGTTCATTCGTGTCGAGATTTCACCCAACTTTGCATTCATCGCGACCCTGCGTAGACGTCGATATCGCAAATTCGGCAATGCGTTCTCAGTCACTGAGCAGATCAGCCTCAAATGCAAGTCCAGGTCAAAAGCGTTGTCAAACTGAACACCTCTGGCGCCTTGCAGCAGTTCAGGGCATCCTATGATGGCTGAAATTGAGTTCATGGCAGTTGGAGGAATGCCGATGCGCTGCTTTACCGTGCTTGGACCCTCGCAGACCGGAAAATCGACAGTCGTGGAAAAGCTCGGCTCGCTGGAGGGGACGCCGAGAAAATCCAGCTCCCCTTACGGATTGAACCTCACAGAGTTCACCTTCGGAAACGAGGCGTGGTGTGCACTGGATGCGCCAGGACCCAACGAAGCGTTGGCGCATGCGCAGCACGCGCTTCTTGCCAGCGACGCCTGCATATTGTGCGTTTCATCGGCACCCGAAGAGGCCGTGCTCGCGGCGCCCTATCTCAGGATAATCGAAGCCTCGGGCACACCTTGCATCCTCTTCGTCAACCGGATGGACGAACCGAGGGGGCGGTTGAGGGACGTGATCGCCGCGCTTCAGGACTACGCCGGCCACACCCTTTTGCTTCGCCAGATCCCGATCCGTGAGGGGGACAGGATCATCGGCAGTTGCGATCTGATTTCGGAACGGGCGTGGCGCTACCGGGAGGGCCAGCCTTCGGCGCTGATCGCAATCCCCGAAAGCACGGCCGAACGCGAGCACGAAGCGCGCACCGAGCTCCTGGAACACCTGTCCGAATTTGATGACTGGCTTCTCGAGGAACTGATCGAGGACCGCGAGCCATCCAGCGACGCGCTCTATGCCATTTCATCCCGGGTTCTCAGGGAAAACAGAATTATCCCGGTCCTCATCGGTGCTGCAAGCCACGGCAACGGCATGATGAGGCTGATGAAGGCGCTGCGCCACGAGGCGCCGCCGGTCGGGATTCTCAGGCAGCGTCTCGCTCAAACGGGAGCTGTCGAAGAAGGCAAGCTGGTGGCCGTGAGCTTCCATGCCTATCATCGCCAGAATGTCGGCAAGACGGTGCTCGTGCGCGCGCTTGGCGAGGGCCTGCGGCAAGGCGCATCGCTGGGCGGCTCCGGCCTCGGCGCCGTGCAAAACCTCGCAAATGGGCGGTCCAATTCGGCGGTTCTGCCGGCGCCGGGAGATGTCTTCGCGACGGTCAAATCCGACCACCTGCCCGTCCCTTCGCTGTTGGCCTCCGGCGCGGTGGTCGCCCCGCCCGAGTGGACGGAACCACCCACGCCGATGCTTGAAAGGATCCTGGTTCCGGGCAGCGAGCGCGATGAAAACAAACTTTCCGAAACGCTGGCGAAACTTTCCGAGACGGATCGTGGCCTGAAAGTCTTGCAGGAGGAAGGCACGGGCGCTCAACTCGTCCGCGCCCAGGGGCCGGTGCATCTGCGTGATCTCTGCCGAACGCTGGCCGAAGTCTTTCACATCTCCGTGACCGAGCGGACGCCCAGCCCGATCTACCGCGAGACGATCGCCAAACCATCGGAGGTTCATTACCGCCATCGCAAACAGACCGGCGGCGCCGGGCAGTTCGCGGATGTGAAGTTGAGCATTCACCCCAACGCGCGCGGCCAGGGCTTCACCTTCGGCGAAACCGTCAAGGGCGGCGCCGTTCCGCGCAACTACTTCCCCGCCGTCGAAGCGGGTGCGCGCGAAGCGATGGAGAAAGGACCGCTAGGCTTCGAAGTCATCGATGTCGGCGTAACGCTGTTGGATGGTCAGCACCATGCCGTCGACAGTTCGGAACACGCCTTCCGGACTGCGTCGAAAATGGGGGTGCGACAGGCGCTTTCCGAAGGATCGCCCGTCTTGATGCAGCCGATATTCCGTACGGAGTTCCACATCCCGTCGGTCTATTCCGGCAGCCTTGTCCAGATCGTCGCCGCGCTCAACGGCCAGGTTCTCGGCTTCGACCGTGATGAAACCGCCAAGGGATGGGACATCTTCCGGGCGCTCGTTCCGGGCGGCGCACTTGAAGATCTGGCGCGGGCGCTGCGCTCGGCGACGCAAGGCATTGGTTATTTTTCCAAGACCTTCGATCACTTCGAGGAACTATACGGCAAGGAAGCGGACGCCATCCTGAGGGCAAAGGAGAAAGCAGGCACCGCACACTGAAATGTTGGCGGCACTTCAAGGCGCCCAAGCACGGTCGGATCGAACCGAGCTCAATGGGGCGGCCGCAGCATCGGCACGAGCGTCGGCGATGACCCGGCCAGGATCGCGCCGAGCGGTTCGAAACCGTAGCGCCGGTAGAACGGAATGTTGCGCGGGTTCGAGGATTCCAAATAGGCTGGCGCGTGATCGCGATCGCACCTTGCGAGTGCGTACACCATCAAGGCGTCCCCGTGACCTTCGCCTTGATGCGCCGGGTCGACGCCGATCAGGGGCAGGTACCAATGTGGTTCCGTCGGGTGGTACGTGGCCATCTGCTCGAATATGACCGTGGTTTCGGGGGCGAGAGAGGGCGCAACGGTGCTTTCGAGCACCGCACCAAGTCCTTCCTCGTCAGAATGCACCCCGGGCGGCAGCCACAGCGCCGTTCCGGCGTAACCGTCGGTGCAAAAGGCGCTTCCGTTGGCGAAGGCGCTGCTCCCGAACGCCCGGATCATTCGCGGCATGGCCGCAAGGTATTGGCGTGCATTGGGCCAGGTCCATCGCGCCATAGGATCGGCTGCAAACGCCAGCAAGACCGTTTCGACCGCAAGATCTTCCTCGGCCGCGGCCATAAATCTCACTGTTGGGCTCACACTGGCCTCCTAAGTTAGGTGGTCGGACTAGGCGCCTACACCCGTTCTCAGCCACGCATCGTAACCCAGATGGCGTGGGAGCGACACCGGTTGCTGCCGGCTCAGCGGTTCCGGCTTCGCTTCGGTCCATTCTGGCCTTCGACAGGAGCGAAGAAGTTGTGGAATGCCTGTTCAAGCTCAATTCGGAACAGATGACGGCTCTCACTGCCGACGGCCCCGAATATCCCGAGGATCCAATTCGAGGATCGATCTCGCTCCAGACCTACATAGGCAAGCTCGTCGCGGCTCATCGTGACGCGTCCTGATGGTCGAGCAAGTTCGAAAAATCTACCGTCTCAACGTCGCTAGTCCAGCACCTCTTGGAACATATCGGCCGCGACGCGGGCCCTTCAAAAGGAAGGAACTCCCATCGAATTGGCAAGTTTCACCATCAGCGCCCTCAGTCCCGGCTGAGACGCTTCGGTGACCGCAGCGTCAAGCGGGAACCAGGCCTTCTTGCGGATCGTTTTCTCCGGATAGTCGTCCGAAATACCCGTCACCTCGAGAAGGTGAACGGCGACATGGTAGCGATGCGGGGTGCTGTCCTTCCGGTAGGTAAAAGAGCCAAATACCGCTCTGTCGACACTGCCGATGACGCCTGCTTCTTCGAACGACTCGCGGCTCGCGGTGCGGTCGCTGCTCTCGCCGGCGCCGAGGTGTCCTTTCGGCACGCCCCATCTGCCGTTCCGACGACTCCCGACCATGAGCACTTCAAGTCGTCCGTCGTCGGCTCTGCGATAACAGATCGCGCCCGCCTGCGCAATTTCGCGGGCGAGATCGCCGCTCGGGGACTTATTGTCGTTTGCGAGCATAGCCGTTTTAGATTTCTTTCTATTTCATCAGGTCGCAGTAACACCGTACTATGACAGTCAGATCCGCGTTGGAAGTCCGTCGTCAAGCAGGAGGAGTTCATCATGTCGTCAGAAACCGAAATCAAACTTGATCTGTCACATGAAGCCTTCGATGCCTTGATTGGTTCCGATCTCCTGGGCGAACCCGCTGAGGTTGTCCAGCAAAGCTCTGTTTACTTCGATGCCGCCGACCGCAGGCTTTGGAACAATGGCTACACCCTTCGCATACGGAAGGTAGAGACCGCGAGAACGCAAACGGTAAAGGTTACTGGCCCCAGTCGTGCACTTTTTGCCAGATCGGAATGGGAGACCCCCGTCGAAAACGACGAACCCGTCCTCGACCACACAAGCCCGCTTTTGGCAGAGTTTGGTGGCGAGCTGAAGCTTGTACCTCTGTTCGACGCGGTCTGCGAAAGACGGGTCTGGAAGGTGGAAGAAAATGGTTCTCGGATCGAGGTCGCCGTCGATGCCGGACAAGCTGTTTCAGGGGACCGGCTCTCTCCTTTCCTCGAAGCTGAGATCGAGCTGAAGGACGGCAGCTCCAACGACTTGTTCGTGTTCGCCAGAAAAATCGACGCAGTCGCCGGGTTCAGGATCGGCGTCCGGTCGAAGGCAGAGCGAGGCTTCGGCCTGATCGAGGCGCAGAAGACAGCGTACAAGTCGGAGCCTGTGGATCTTGATCGGAATATGGATGCCGCCGTGGCCTTTCGAGCCATCTCGCTGTCGTGTTTCCGCCAGTTCCGATTGAATGAAGAGGTTCTCCTTCATCGGCGCAACCCGGAGGCGCTTCATCAAGCGCGGGTGGCGCTGCGGCGTCTCCGTTCGGCTTTTTCGCTGTTCAAGCCAATCATTCCCGGAAACGAGCCGCTGCGGCTGAAGGATGAGCTGCGCTGGCTAGCAGTCGTACTCGGCGAGGCGCGCAACGTCGACGTCCTTCTGACGAAAGCGACGGACCCTGATCTCGTGTTCAAGCTCAAGTCGGCTCGGGAAAGTGTTTACCGCGACGCTATCGATGCTCTGAATTGTTCGCGGTCTCGGACCTTGATGCTCGACCTGTTCGATTGGCTGGAGTGCGGCGACTACCTTCCTAGCAACGGCGCGGCGTCAGTGGCGATTCCCAGCGCTCGGGGCTTTGCAGAACGTGTATTGGACAAGCAGCGGAAGCGGCTGAAGAGGGACGGCGGCTCCTTGGCGACGCTTGACGACGACCACAGACACGAGGTTCGCAAGGATGCGAAGAGATTCAGATACGCCGCCGAGTTTTTCGCCTCACTCTTCGACGACGCGCGGGGCGTCCGTCGTCATAAGAAATTTCTTGCGGCCATGGAAGCGCTTCAGGACGATCTGGGTGCATTGAACGACCTGGTAACCGGCCCGGAGGTTCTGGACAAGCACGGTCTGTCCGGACATCCGGCGAAAGATTCGGTCATTTCCCATGCGGACAAGGAAGCCCTGATCGAACGAGCGCAAGCATCTCTCGATGACGTTCTCGACAGCGAGCGTTTCTGGCGATAGCAGCATGCATCTTCGATAGCTCGCGCGCCCCAAGAACGCTTTAAGGTGAGTGATTACTGGGCTTAATCCTTAAGGCGGTCCATATTGCGAGACCAAGGGAAAGAAATCACCGGTTTCTGCGCAACGGGCGTATGTTCGCTTGGTGCTTCCTGTTCAGCAGATCCGGCATCGCGCAGTGCCTCGCGAAGAGCCTGACCTTGCGGATGATCGCCGAAGTGCTCCAGAAAGCTCGAAATCGGCCATCTCGTCTCAGTGCCGCCGGAGGCGTCGTTGGCGCGATGGATCACGATATGCTGGTCCGCAGTTCCGTTATGTCCGAGATACCATTTGTCTCCGTTTGTGCTCGCTGCAAATTCCTTTCGTGCTTCTCGCATTTCAGCCTCCTCTGATGGTGCCCATTATTGTGCCGTTTCCCGGCGCACTGTTGCCGATTTATGGTTTCGGCAAGTGCAGCAACGGGCTTGAGTGAACGGCTTGGTCGCTCTGCCGGGCTACCCCGATGATATAAAGCAGCAGGTTCATCTGTTGGGGGCATTCCGACGCCGTGTCACTGAGTTGCAGGCAGTTCATGGCACGGAGCGTCGATGACTTCCTGCGCCGCCGATGCTTGCGCGAGGGCGATGAGTGTCTGTTCAGGCGCCGGGGGCGCCTTAACCACAACAGCTGAACGGATCCCCTGGATCGACTTGCGATTTTTTTCGAACTCCGCGGATGATTTCGAGGACAGTGGTGTTTTTCCAAAGTGCCGGCTGAGTTCGATGGAAAGGGCGGCAGGCGAGGTCATTCCATCATTATAAAGATTGAACAGCAATTTGACGGCGATGTTGTAATATTTCGGATCTGCGAGGCTACTTGTGGAATCGTATCCGGCGTCGTCGAGGACGCCTTGCAATACAGCCAGGTCAGAGGTCCGCACAGATATGTGGAGATTGGAAGACATGCTGTCCTCCTTCAATTTGGGGCGAAGGCAACAACCGACCTCCACGCAGTAGCGCCCTGAGAAACAGCTACTGAAGACCTACCATGCGCCTAATCAACACGGCTGGCAAACTGTATATTCCGGGGGGCAGCAAAAAGCGGTCAGGCCTGTGAGTGTTCGCGCCTCCGCCATTCCCGCCCGAGCCACCCATCACTGTGCATTGCGCCTGAATATGCACGCACCACTTCTGCAAAGCGGGCGAGGGCGAGGTTCTTCTAGGAAAGATTAAGAACGAACTAAAGGAAAATGCAGCCACTGTTTGACATGAGGTGCTGTCGAGGCGGATCATCCTTCATTGGATCAAAGCTCGTGCATCAGCTTCGCTATACTCTTGCGGTCGAAAGGTATGTCGCGACCGTGAGCGCGGATGCGTAGAACTATCTCGAGCGGGATAGGGGACAATGCCTTCAGGTAATCGACAGCATCTCGCATGGTCGGGAAGGTCTTTTCCTCAGTGAAGAATTCATCCCGAACGAATGTAACGGTGGTTTCACTCAAATGGCAGCATTATTGCTGTGAAGAAGCAGCGGGTGCAGGCGTCGGATTGCTGTCCGTCGGAGCCGTCGGTTTCACTGGTGCCGGTGCTGGCTCAGAAGCGGTGGTGGAAATAGTCGTCTGCGGGTCAGTATCCGGCGCGTCTAGCTACTCGGTGATTGCGAACCCAGCCGCGGCGACGAGCGCGATCATGGCCTCGCTAAATCGCTTCGCGGCGTCATCAATTTTTCTTGTCCGCAGGCGGGTGCACAGCTCGTGTGGCGCCTCCTTCGTTCTCCCATGATGCCAAAGCCTCAGGGTCGGCATGCAGCTTCCGCCGTCTCGAAGAGGGGTAGGCGGGCGTCAGGATCGTCGCCGCCCTGATGCGTCTTATCACCATCGCCTCTTCGTGATGGTCGCCATTTTCTGAAGCCGCGAGATCTGTCGTCGCGTCGTCCGCTCGCTTGAGGACGGACCGCAGCCGCCAATTCTCGTCGCGTTTCGCAGCAGTTCCAGTTGTGATGATTACTACCATAACCATCCTCTCAAAATTAAACTAATGATGACGGCGAAGCTCGCCAGGATGGAAGCCCTGAATAAGAAGTCACCGTAAGCCACGATATGAGAAGAGCGCTTGAAGGTGGAAGACATCTTGTCCTCCTTTGATTGGGGCGAAGGGAGCCACCCCTTGATCGGCAGCGCCCGTTTCATTGGCTGCCGATATGCGAATATGCGCCTCCATTGCGCTTTATCCAAGGCAAAAGCGACGAACGCTGTGCCAGGCGCCCTATAATGTTCCGTCCTGGGGCCACTCGGTCACGGGGCGAGAGGGGCGGGCTCTGTCTCGGCTCGTTCGGCGACGGCAAACCAAGCCGGCGGCCGCGATGATACGGGAGCCGCGAAATGAATCCCACTGTCGCCGCCTGCGTGCTATAGTCTCTCATGACCTATTCCCTGCAGGACTTGGAAGTCGCGCGCCGGCGAGTGATCAAGGACCGGCAGATGATTTGCGCGCAGCAGAGCCTGATCGACGGAATGCGGGCGCGAGGCGAACCCTCGGGGCTGGCCAGCGAAAGGCTGGTCAAATTGACAGAGGATTTGCGCAGCCATTGCTTCCATCAGGATCTGATTCAGGCGTCGATCCGATTGGAGCGCTGAGCCAGCCGCCGCCCACGGGGGGCGGTCGGCGGGTCTAGGCGGTGTGGACTCTTGGGATTCCCAAGGCTGAGCAAATCAGATTCAAGACTGTCTTTTGGAGGCAGTCATGGGTGTTTTGGATCGTCTGATCCTTCGGGACGAGCAGTGGGAGCGGATATCG
>NZ_RQIH01000037.1 GCF_003939025.1 Rhizobium sophoriradicis | reverse complement strand
CCTCATGGTGCGATCGGCAACAAGGTGCCGATCTCGTTGGTGAATTCGGGAGGCGCAACCAGCCCGCCTCCCTGAATGAAGCCGGAAAACTCTAGCATCCGGTGGTCCAACGTTTGGGAGCGGTTCAGAAATTCTCAGTGGCAGGTCAGACGCCGGATGAAAATTCAGTGGCAGGTCACACTGTCTCGACCAAGAGATGGAGGACCGCGTCAGCGGTTTCCGCCTCGCCTAAAAAGATAGCGTAAATGCCAAGGTGATAAGGCTGAGGATGCCGCCGAACTTCCCGCGCAGTTTCTTGGCCGAAACGACGATACAGCCGCTCCCCCTAGCAGCGCCTGCACCGGCCGTCAGGCCGGTTAAGCGAAGCGGGTTACCTCGATGAAGCTTGTTTACGGAGGAAACATTTGATTGATGAAAGGATAAACGCGCGCGAGACCGGCTTCTTACTTTTGCTTTCCCACAATAAAACTCGCTAAAATTTCCTGGCTTTTCGATCGACTCTCTTTTGAGAGGAACCCACAGGTGCCCCAGAAGACGCTGGCGATTTATCAATAGATGAAGAACTTGCCGTTGCCATCCCTTCCTCAGGAAGCGTAGCTACTTGAGCGGCACTGTCAATCGCTCTACGGCAGTCATCAAGGAAGTCAGCTATATATTCATTGACATAGACAACCAACGGCTCCTTTGGAACAACAATCAGACGCCGTTTGTCCGTTTTATCCCGAGTGATGTCGATGAACCCACGCAAATGCGCTGCCTCGACATACTTTTGGCAAACAGTCTGGTTTTTGAAAGGCAGATAGCGACACGCCTGCATCTTCGTCATGGGTTTGTTATTGGCGTCCATATGATATACTTTAAGCATCAATCCAAGAATATTCCTCAGGAATAGTTTTTCTTCGGAATTTTCGCTAACGAGATCTGACAAAAACGAGTCAATTTTCTCAAGCTTATGCTTTACGCCGACGTCGATCTGTTCTGGCGTATATATTTCTCTTCGTGTTGTCTTCGCCACGGCCACGCCTCTGCGCAATGGGTCGTTCTGTTTTCACCCAAAGCCTGTTACCGGATCCCATCGCGGCGACATTTATCATATGTATGTCTTCATAACTACGACGAATATAAGAATTTGCGGGCGGTCGTGAGACTAACCTTCATCGTGCACGAGCCCCCGCTCTTGTTTTCACATCCATTTAAAAAAACAGTTACACAAGTGTAACTACGAGTGCTACCAAAAATTCGGGAGCTTCGCTTCCGATGGAAGGTCGGTCTCTTGATTGGCCCCCGACCAGCTCGCCCGCCGCCCGAGCTGGCATGCAAGAGCCCGACCTTCCGTTTTGCACGTGGCTTTTCGAACCAGGGATCCGAAATGAATAAAGAAATTTGGAAAGATTACAGCCAACCTTTCGGGACGATTGGTCCATTGATGACAGTGGGCGAAATTCTGGAAAAGAATATTGATGCGGGATACAACGCCTATGATGAGTATGCAAACGCAGCTCTTCAGAAATTTGCTCGGTATGCCTCAGAATTCCTCTCCAATCCACATCCTCATTTAGGTCGGGACGGGAGCGTTTGCCCTTTCGTTCCCGAGGCTCTGACGAAGGGGCTTTTACGGGTTGCCGCGTCGCAAGCTGTTGCAGTTGACGAAATCGAAAACGATTTGGCGCGTATGCTCGCCGTCTTCAGCCAGATGAAACCCGTAAAGTCCTTCAACGATCGAACGGGCGACTGGATCTATAAGGCCATTATCATTGCCCTTCCTGGAATACAGGATGAAGGAGAGATTATCAGGATTGGTCAACTGCAAAAACGGCTGAAGCCCGACTTCATTCAGGAAGGTTTCATGATCGGTGAATTTTATCCAGGTTGCCCGGAGCCCGGTTTGCACAACAGGATGTTTCGACCGCTCGACACAACGGTTCCAGCCTTGGCTATTCGGCATATCACCAAATATGATGCTCCTTTCATGCTCGATAGCGATAAGTGCCTGGAGGCTTACTTCAGTATTTTTGGGAACGAGGGTCGCCGCCGCATTAGGCAGCTTTTGGAGCGAACCGCCTGAAACTTACTCGCAAGAGGGCTGTACTCGCAGTCGCTGAAACAGCTATCCTCGATCGTCCTACCAGGTGAACCGGAAGGAAACGACTATGTTGGACGTTCATCCGAACGTACTTGCTGAACTGCACCAGATCGGAGCGTCGACGGTACGATTGTGGCGCTATAGTGAGTTCGCCACCCCTATTACATCTCCTTCCGATTTAGCCTCCGCTATCGGCGTTCCCGTGGGGCGCGTTGCAAAGACGATGATTATTGCCGAGCAGAAAGCGAACGATGTGATGCGCCGGTCTCATCCTGCGCGCCACCTTTGTGCCGTTTTGCTGCCATCACCTTCAAAGATTGACATGAAAGCGGTTGCTGGCACGTATGGATGGAAACGAGCCGAGCTTGCTCAGAAAGAACAGGTACTCGATCTCTTCGGCTACCCGTCAGGAAGCGTATCACCATTCGGTCTCCAGAAGATCGCTGTACTGATCGACACCGCCCTTTTTTCTTATCCTACCGTAGTCACAGGTGCGGGCAAGGTTGGAGTCGAGCTTGAGATCGACACAAGCATGCTTTGGAAGATCGGGCAGCCGTTACAGACGCGTGGACGGGCCAGTCAAACCTAACGCCTCGTCACCTTTCATAGAGATGCCGTGAGGTAGGTTATTTCTTCGGGAAAGGAAATGCGGTTCCACGTAACGGCGCCTCGATTAGAGAATGAGGGTTCAATACGTATGTTGCGTAATCGGACTCATAGTGCGCACTATAACGAAAATCGTCACACCCGTCCCAACGTCTGCACGACATCTTCACCTCGATAGCTGTGAGGCGGATCAAGCGCGGGAACATAGCGTGAGAAGGTGGCGACCACCGTCAGGACCCGCAGTTTCTTTCCGGTTGCGAGCTGGTCGTGCACGAAGTCCATCGCCCACACGTCATTTGGTCCGACAGCCATTTGCCGATCCTCGCGAAGTTTCGCCTTAACACGGCGCTTCCGAGTCTTATTCCGCAGCTGCAGTCCCAAGTCCCTGTAAATGCGATAGGTTCGCTTGATGTTGGTGCCCCAACCCTCGCGTTCCAAAAGCACATGCACGCGACGATAGCCGTAGCGCACCCGCGCTCACAGGTCTAGACCGGCCTCGGCGCGGCGAGAGATGTAGTGATCGGTCGACCGATCGAAGTTCAACGCGCCACAGGCACGCCGGATCGAGATCGCCCAATCGCGGCACATGACACCACCTCCCGCTACCCCTCAGGCCTTAGAGCTTTCGGCGGATGGCGTCCTGCAGCATCTCACGGTCCAACGTCAGATCCGCGACGATCTTCTTCAATCGCGAATTCCCGTCCTCAAGCTGCTTGCGCCTCTTCATCTCTGGCGGCAACATGCCGGCGTACTTTTTCTTCCAGTTGAAGTAAGTCGTCTGACTGATCCCCGCCTTGCGACAAATCTCCGCGATCGAGACGCCCTCATCACCCTGCTTCAAAATGAACGCCTTCTGAGCGTCCGAAAACTGCGATGCCTTCATCGTGTTCCGTTCCTTTTCCCAGCCAGGAAAATGCACCGGAAAACTCTAACCAAAATTGGTCCAGTTTGAAGGGTTGAGAGCAATTTCCCTATCGTAAAACCTGTGATCCTATGAAGTTAAGATGGGGAATGTTAAGGACATACAACAGCGTGCACGAAAGACGCGGAAGCCAACTGCGTCACATCTATTTCTGGTATCGGCGCTGTTGCGCTGCGGCCAAAACCGCACTGGCTCCTGATCCTTCCACCTTCGGAAGGGGCCGTGATCTCGCCTGGGTCGACCGTATGCTAGTTCGATCAGCAACCCTTTGACGGTGAAGATTCCTGGTTATTCACCTGGTGGATCAATGCCATACAAACAATCAATTTTACGAAGCCATGGGATGTTATTAAACACCTCGATTATGAATTGGGGACCCCATGATGTTGCTCCACCGAGAGCAGCCGAGGGCAAGGTCACAGACCTGGCCGGTAAATGGAGACGAACATGGCCAACGTGGAACTGCAGAAGGCGCTCTCGTCTGCCAATCAAGCGCCGAGACATAGCTCTGGGTCCTTTCTTCGCCTACTGCAGGAGCCTCGTCGCATTAAACCGAATACCAGCTTTAACACATTTGGGTCGCCACAAAAGCTGAACAACCACTATCCGATCTTGCCAATCCTTGGCTTCTCAAAAGTGAACGGAGCTGTGGGTATGCGAGATGGGGTGTTACCCACCGCGAAGTCATACATGAATACGAATGATTCAATGTCATTTCAACGTGAGCATTATGATTAGCTCATCGGCGTCAGCATCGTTTTTTAGAACCAGCAGCTTTTCGATGATTCCTGGCGAAAGACATCGGGGCCACCCTCCGGTCTTGGTCACCGAAAATTCGCCGCCAAACTTGGAGACATTTAAATGACAAACTCTCTTCCCGCAAAGCTGATGGTTGGTATCTTCGACCATTTGGACGAAGACGGAAGGGAGATTGGGCGCCAGTATGAAGATCGGATGAAGTTGGCAGAGGTCTGCGATCGCCTTGGCTTTTATGGATATCACGTCGCAGAGCACCACTGTACTCCCCACGGCAGAGGACCTTCGCCGAATCTATTTCTAGCAAGCGTAGCTCAGCGCACGCAGCATCTTCGTCTCGGTCCTTTGGTTATGCTGTTGAACCTTTATCATCCGTTACGTGCGTTTGAAGAAATTTGCATGCTGGATCATCTGAGCGGTGGCAGGCTCGAGTTGGGCATGGGGCGCGGCTCCTTACCAATCGAATGGAGCTTTTTCGGTATTGATGAGGAGGTGGCGACATCGCGCTATCTCGAAGCCAGCGAGATCGTCATCCAAGCGATGAAGGAAGGAGCTCAGGCTCTTTCCTACAAAGGCGACCACTTTGAACTAGACAAAGTCCCGTTGATGTTGCGGCCACATCAACGTCCTCAGCCTCCGACATGGATTACAACCAGTCGTCCTGAGGTTGCGCGCTGGGCGGCTGAGAACGATACAAATCTTGCCTGCGGGGGCCCTGCTTCTGCTGTTCGCCAGATCACTGATGCCTACCGAGCACACGAGAGACGTACCGCCGGGGACAGGAAACGGGCGCCGTTCCTTGGGTTGGTCCGAATGGTGGTGGCCGGCAGCACGACGAAGCATGCCATTTCGCTCGCGGCCCCGGCTTATCAACGGTGGCTTCGGAGCTTTAGGTTTCTGTACGAGATTAACGGGATACAGACTCCTCAGAACCTCCCGCCGGATTTTGATGCAGCAGTAGACTGTCAGTTGTGCGTAGTTGGTACTGCTGCTTCAGTTAGGCAAGATCTTCTCGATCATGTCGAGGAAGCAGGTGCTAATTATCTTCTTTGCCAGCTGGCGTTTGGTGATTTGCCATTGGAGGCTTCCTATTACACTGCAACGAGCGTTCACTCTGGAGTTATGGCTTAATCTGGACTGGCCTCAGGTTGCTTTCCGATCACAGAGATTAAGTCTCTGTGGCCGCGCCCTCAAATCGATTGAGGAGCGTCAAGGCGAATTCAGCCATCGCCGTAGGAACAGCCATTGTGGAATGGGCTGCACTATTGGATAGTTAAAAGATATGCGATTTAAGGGCCTCGATCTAAATCTCCTTGTCGCGCTCGATGCACTAATGATTGAGCGCAACCTTACTGCGGCGGCACGTAGCATTAATCTGAGCCAGCCCGCAATGAGTGCAGCTGTCCGCCGGCTCCGCTCCTATTTCCGCGATGAACTATTTACGATGCGTGGTCGTGAGTTCGTTCCAACTCCGCGTGCGGAAGACCTCGCGCCTGCGATTCGTGAGGCTTTACAGCATATTCGGCTCAATATCATACCCTGGGATAAATTTACTCCTGATCAATCAGATCGTCATTTCCGAGTAAGCTTATGCGATTTCGTTACAGTTGTTCTTTTTCAGAAGATACTGGAGCGTCTTGCGCGGGAAGCACCCGGCATTAGTTTTGACTTGCTGCCTCTTACTGACAATCCAGACGAGCTTTTGCGACGCGGCGACGTAGACTTCCTTATTAGCCCACCGCTATTCATGTCGAGCGCGCACCCTAAGATAGATCTATTTCAGGAACGACTGACTTGCGTCGGCTGCAGCAATAACAAACAACTTGAGGAAGCCCTTACTGCCGAGGAGTATTCTTCAATGGGGCACGCGGTAGTTAGGTTCGGTCGGACGCAGCAGCCTACCATAGAAGATTGCTTCTTGCAGGAGCATGGCCTCAAGAGGCGGGTCGAAGTCGTTGTTTCAAGCTTTAGCATGATCCCCGCCGCCCTAATGGGCACCGATCGCATCGCAACCGTTCCGTTACGACTAGTTGGGCTTTTTGAGGACACGATACCATTGCGGATGACTGCGCCCCCGATAGCGCTGCCGACATTCACCGAGGCAGTCCAATGGCCGGTACTTCACGACAAAGATCCGGCAAATATCTGGATGCGAGATATAATGGTTCAGGAGGCAGCGCGATTGCCGTGACCATCCTGAAACCTAGGAAGCTGGGCTGCATTGGGAGCGACGACCCGCGACGCGGCCGATTAGCTGAAGACGGCACCACCTGTGAGTGACCCGCAGGCCATTTTATCGACGAAGCTGAGCGCTACGCCCGTCGCCGATCGGCCGCCCTTCGGACGATTGCGCGACGTGCTGTCTAGCACCTTCGGCGGCAAATCGAAGGGTGCTGGGGGACCACAATTGCTCCGCACCGCAACCCGCCGCTACCGCCGCAAATACAGCAACCCAAAACCGTCGGAGCGAACTCAAAACTGGATAAAACTTGGGGGCAAGGTCAGCGGCCTTCCCCGGATGGATACCTTTGAAAAGCCTCTTTGGTGGCTGTTGAACTTATTCGGGCTCGGGCGGATCTTACTCAAGCAGGAACCTTGGTCAGGAACCGGATTGTTGTAGCAACCCATGTATTTTAGGTGCGTTGGAGGACATCATACGGGAAGCTTCCTCAACCAATATCTCCCTGAACCAGATGCTCCCTGGATCGGCATTATGGAGCGCTGGCCATTGAACAGCTTCTGTGAAGACGGGGAGCGGTAACGGAAGGTTGATGATCCGCAAAGGGAAAGTACTTTCGTAATGCTCGACTAAGCGAAGCGGTAGGTTAGCTATGCGGTTCGTGCCACGCAGGACTGGTGGTATTAAGCTAAACCCTTGCACGACGACCTCCACCCGCCTCTGAATACCATTCTCGAGCAAGAACCAGCCCTCGACCGATGGCTTCAAAAAGCGCCCAAACGCGGCAGCGACGTGTCCCGTGGAGACATATTGCTCGATCGTCAGCGCTGAAGGTAGGTCCACATTTGTCGAACAGGCTACACATACAAACTTCTCTGTGAACAGTTTTGCGCTCGGGTGTGCGCCCGAGAGAAAAAATTCAGGCACGATGAGGAAGTCGACGTCACCGCGGCTAAGCATCTCGTACGGATCACTATCCAAAGGCAGCAACTCAAAGCTGACTGCGGGCGCTTCTCGAGCAACTCGCTCAATGATTTTATTGAAGTATATCAGCATCATGAAATCGGACAGAACTATTCTAAAGCATCTGTCAGACTTCGACGGGTTAAACGGCTCCCAAGAGATGATTGAGCATTGTACCTGCAAGAGAGTTTCACGCACTGCCGAGGCAAGTCCTTCGGCACGGGGCGTCAGCCGAAGTTCTCGACCATTCATTGTAAACAATTCGTCGCGGAAATAGTCCCGAAGCCTACCAATGGCGGCACTCATTGCTGGTTGACTTAGATTGATACTACGTGCGGCAGCCGTTAGGTTGCGCTCGGTCGTGAGCGCATCCAATGCAACGAGCAGGTTTAGATCAAGGCCCTTGAAACGCATCTTTAGTCACATCCAAACAACGGATATTTTATATCCAAACAATCGATTTTTCCAGTACAGAACCTTCCAGCATAGATCCAATGAAGGTTCGTCAAAAAGGCTTAGGTTAGTTTGGTGATCAATTAAGTAGGCCGCATAGTTACGATAGACGTTATAGTTGCAGATAATCCACTTTAAATATCGAATGGCACCTTAGCAATAGGCGATGTGGAGCGGCGTCACCGAGCGACATGAAATGCTAGTGAACGGATGGGCGGAAGTAGGTTCATCATATCGCGATACCGGAGAGGCTTTGCCGTACGCTGGCTATCGACTGGCGGGCTCCTTCTGTTTGGAAGCATGTTCAAGATATTGGTGGCGTGCCAGTAATTTGTGATGAAAAGATCAACGCGCCTGAAGGCGCTTGAGGAAGAGAACGCCACACTGAAGAGACTGCTCGCCGAGCAGATCCTGGATACGGCCCCACTTCCCGAGCTCCTTAAAAAAATAGAAAGGCCCGCCGCCAAGCGCGACGCCGTCGCACGCCAGAAAGCCGTCGTGGGCCTTTCGGAACGAAGTAGGTCGCCCGACTGCCGCCTTGCGTTCTCCGCTATCGAGATGCCGTCATCCGGTCGGCGTCCGCGTTACTCGCCTCGGGATCGTCAAAGCGGTTGCCGTCATTAAAAGCTAAGAATTCGGCCGGACTTGCCTAAATCGTCTTTCATAAGCCTCTATGAAGGCTTCCGGAATCGGGTCGCTAAACAATGGGAAATCAACCGGTTTGCGTAAGCCGGTGCTTGGCCGGATAGTGCCGCCATCGAGCCCCGGCCGCCATCCGGCTCCGAAAAAGAAAGCACCATACCGCGCCGCAAGCATCGGGGTCACAGGATTAAGAAGGCTTAGAAATACGGAAACTTCCGCTGCGCTGACTGAGGTATCTGCCCTTGAAAAAGACGCAACGTCGAAAAAGGCGTCTATGGCGTCCATGGCATCCCAGACGCGCAAGTCCTGCACCGCTTCGGAATATCGTTTAACATTGTGGTTCTGCTCGACTGTCAGCTTGTCGGCCGTCAGCGTCTCGTTACATCCGGCGTACTTGCGCAAAGCCGTTTCGAAAGCACGAATTCTAGCCGCGGTCTGAAGCAGCCCCTCGATCAGAAAATCGTTGTCGTTTGCGCCAAATGGCTTGGCGAGGCTAGCCAAATAGTAGCGCAGCACGTTCGTGTCGATATCTGCTGCCACCTCGTCAGCCCACACAGCGTGGTCACGGCTAGTAGAAAATTTCGCGCCTTCGAGCTTATAAAAGTCCTGAATTGCATGGTTGTATGGAATCGCATAACCGCGCGAGAACAAACTAGCAGTAACGCCGATCGTGTAATAAAACCGGTTATCCTGACCCATGAAGAATACGAGTCTCGTGCTCGCGTTGCGCATAGTGTCATCGAGATCTGCGCCATTTTGCTTGCAGAGGCGTTCGATTCCTGTCTCATAGCACCACAATCCTTCAAACCAAGTCATTAAAGTTTGGCCTGCCACCTCCACCGGGGAGTTCAAAGTCACACCACGGTCGAAATGCCGCGACATCGGCAATGCCATCAGTTTTGACCGTAGCCAGTCAAGTTCTTTGCGCTTTATGGATTCCGGCCATCCGCTCGCCTCAATGGAGTGATCGAGCCCCGGAGCAAATTTTTCAAGCTCAAAATGAACCTGTCGAATCGGGCGCAAGATAAGGCTCTGGCCGCATGTCGTGTGAATCGGGTTGCGTAGTAGATTGTGTTGCAGCGCCGAGCCGCAATCTTCGCAAAGGTTACTATCTGTTGGCGCGTTACAAGCTGGACACTCTCCGACCGCGAGTGAGTCTGCGGCGAACTCTTCGCACGTCCCGCAATACAGTTGCTCTCCGTCGCGCAGCTCAACGTAGCCGGACGCTCTTAGTTGGTCGTAGATCGCCAAGCTGCGGTCTTTGTGGTCTTCGCTTGAAGTCCTTACAAATACGTCCGGTTCAATATCAACTGACCGCAGACACTGCAGAATTTCTTCAATGTGCATGTGTGCGACGTCATCAACCGGCCTGCCAAGCTTTCGGGCTTTCACCAGCGTGTAAGTGCCATGTTCGTCCGCACCTGTCACGTGATAGGCCGCGTTGCCTACCATGCGGTGGTAGCGTACGAACACGTCGGCGAGAAGGTACACGCCACCTATATGCCCAAGATGCAGCTTGCCGTTCGGGCACGGCGGCGCCGAGCAGGCAAAAAAAGTATGTTGGTTTGCTCTCAATTCAATCCCACCATATCGAAAGGAACTTTAAGCTGGTTTGAGGGCTGCTATTTTTGATCGCGTGTTTTTGGTGCGGCGCTATATAGACCATCGTGTCCCCACTGACTGCGGAGGTTTCTCCATCGGATTGAAACACGCCGCTGCCCGAGATCAATACCCAGAGTTCGTGCTCTGGGTGCGAATGAAGATCGACCGCATCGCCAGGTACCACCTCCACAATCGATGTGCCGAAAGCCGTTGCGACTGCCTGCGGTAGATGCTCAAGTAACCGGCACACCAGAACGCCATACTCCTGGCGCATGATTGAGCGGTCGATCTGTTTCGTATACATGTTTGCCTCTGTCCTCTGCCTTCAATCGCGATAGAAAATGCCGTTCGGCGGCTTGAGCTCGTCGATGTTGGAGACCTTGCCCTCGGGAGGGTTGTAGGCGCGTTTCAGTTTGTTGTATTCGGCCCTCGTTGGCCCACCAGTTGAGGCACGCTGGAACACGAGATAAATCACCCTTCGAGAATTTTCACTTTTGTTGGGCTTTGAGTAATGTGGGGCATAGTCGTCAAAGATGAAAATGTCACCGGCCTTCCACGTTACGGGCTCCCAGGCCAGCCTGTCCGCGACCTCGGGGTACATTACGCCGCCGGCGTCCATTGGGAACACGCCCTTTTTGTGGTTCCCGGGGCTGAAGAAAAGCCCTCCGTTGTCTGGGCCGGAATCGTCGATGCCTATTGCAACAATCGCGTGCACCATCCGGTCTGGTAGCTTATGTGGGATATGGTAGATGTCCTGATGCGGGCGATAGCCGCCGCTGTCGGAGTACTTAAAGATCAGCAACTCTTTGAGCATGCGGGCATTTTCCCCCAGTAACTCTTCGACGATCGACTCGATACGGTGGTCAGCCAGCAGTAAATCACGCAGGGGGGCGTTAAATTCGAGGAAGTTCTCGACCTTCGAAATGATCCTCCTACCGTCAGTTGTTTTTTCGAACCATATCAGCCATTTGTCTTCACTTGTCTCCCAGCACGAAACATCAGCCACAAGAGCTGAAAGTTTATCTCGGCTTTCTAGATCGAGAAATGACTCAATCCTAATGTATCCAACGTCATCCCATGTTGATTTTTGTTCTTTGGTTAACATGTGTAACTCCTTTTTAGATTTAAAGCCGCCTGGTAAAGCTGCGTCGTGAGCAGGCGCCCCGAGCTGCACTGCACTGGAGTGTTATCTTGCGTTTTGTGTCTCTTGAGCGGGAAGTAAACCTAGGCACCCAAGGATCGGCCGATCTGGGACGTTCAGATAGTATTCACGCCGAAGCAGGCTATTGATGATGCGACCGTTTCGGTAGGCGACGAGCGATAGATTCACACTCTGCAAGCCACTTTGGACTGGGGATCGGTTTTGCAGATATACCTGGCCGGGGGCGTTGTCCTCGAATTGAACGGAGTAATCGTCCTTCACGACCGGCAGACCGCCTTCCATAGAAGCGGAAGCCAATAGGCGATCGATAAACGCTAGCGGGCGAGGCTCGAAACCGGTGGCGAGTACGACCCGATCAGCCACTACAGTCGGTCGCTGACAGGTGCCGTGCGAAGCCAACAGCGCGTGCCAACCGTCCGCATGAGGAGACAACTCCTTCATGACGACTGCGGGTAGCAGTTGAATGACATCGTCAATATTGCCAGTCGCGCTGCGGTGATAGATAGTTTCGTAAATGCGGTTGCTCAATTCTGCTGAAATGCCGTCACTGGTGAGTTTTTCGTCGTCGACAATAGTGCGACGTTTTTTAAGTGGCAGCGAATGAACGCTCAGTTGCGATTGGCGTCGGTGTCGTTGCAACAATTCCCGAATGCGCCAAACCTTGGCTGGGCGAGAAGGTCTACCATGTGGCGAGCTATCTGGATCGGCCACAAATCGACATCGGTGAACGCGTATTAGTCGTTGGTGGGGGGCAGAGCGGTGCGGAGGTTGTTGAACACCTATTGGGCAGTCCGGGTATCGGTAAAATTACATGGGTGACGTCACGCGGGAACCTGTTCACGAGGGATGACAGCTCTTTTATCAACGTGTCATACACGCCGTCTTACAGCCAGCGCTTTTATACTGTGTGAACTCTCTTCGCGACGTGGTCGCGTCGCACCGGTTTACGAAGCTGTACAGCCGTCCATGCACCGCGAGGTAGTTGAGAAACGAAAACGGACTGGTCGGATCTGCAAGTGTCACACAGTCCTTCAGCGGAGATACCTGCAGGCGACTGTTGGGCAGCAGCAGCCCAGGATGCCAATCGAAGCCGCTTTCCTTTTCGAAAAAGGCAGTGCGCAGCGGCGTCGGACACGCGAGTGCTGCAAGACTAAGATTAAAGGGTCCGATGCCTATACCGATGAGATCCAGCACTTGCATAAACACACTTCCTTTGGTTGGGCGGGCACGTGGGCAGCGATACGGAAATCATTATCGAAGGACGTCTGTCTCCTACACCGCCCTCCACAATGTCTGACTGGCGATTGCGATGTTGAGAGCGACCAGACCCGCCATCACGAGCATGGCAACGTCGATGCCATAAACAGCAATTAATGTGCCACCGAGATACGGGAATTCGAACGAACCCACGAAAATAAGCGAGTGTAAAGACTTGGGAGGCCGTTGAGATTGACAGACCACGTTCGCCAGCGAGGTTCACCACCATCGCATTCAAGGTCGAATAAGTGAGACCGTAGCCTATCGCAAAGAGAACGGTGGCGACGACGTACAGCAGCTCGCTTCCCGGGTTCAAAACCAAAAGTCCGATCCCAATCAGTGTCGTCACGAAGAGGGTGAGTGCTAGGCGCCCAAGCGGCAACTTACCGATCATACCCGCGACGGAGAATCGCAATGTGACAGTCGTGACGGTGAATGTCAGAAAGAAGACATTCGGTGAGAGTCCGCGCGTTTCGGCATATATGCTTTGAAACGTGGACAGGCCTGCGAACGTACAAGCACCGATCGCCAACATGACCACCGGCAACACCGTTCTCCCCCACAAAATAGACATGGTCGTCGGATCGGATAAGCGACGGCGCTGGTAGAAAGTTGCGGCTGATGCTGATCTGAACCCTTCAAACTGGACCAATTTTGGTTAGAGTTTTCCGGTGCATTTTCCTGGCTGGGAAAGGGACCAGAAGACGATGAAAGCGTCGCAGTTTTCGGACGCTCAGAAGGCGTTCATTCTGAAGCAAGGTGATGAAGGCGTGTCGGTT
>NZ_RQIH01000036.1 GCF_003939025.1 Rhizobium sophoriradicis | reverse complement strand
CGATCATATGAAAAGTTCTAGTTCCAGAGCTAGGCGCAGACATAGAAGCTCACAGCAGTTCATCGTGTCCGCTACCGATAGCCGACCGCTAAGCTGCTTCGCCAGATGGGGTCTGCTTGTCGCTTACGTTCTTGCGGCTGTCAATCGGCGTCCAATATTCACCCCTTATCGGCATCCAATTTTGACCCCCTTGGTGGCGGATAGTCTTGCGCCTGTCCGGCGGCGCTCCGCGGATGGCATTCTCGATGTCGTAGAGCTCGCCGATCCGGACAAGCGTTTCCTGGGCGATCGAATGCGTTCCGGGGCTGGTGGTCAGATCGAAGAACTTGCGGCGGACATGCGCCCAGCACGCCGCCTCCTGGATGGCGGCGGGTTTGTCGGGTTGGGTTGCTTCATAGAGGTTGCGGAACCCGGCATAGCCATCGGCATGCAAGATGCCCGAGAAGTCTGCGAGGTGGGCTTTCGGATGCTCACCCTGCGATCCGGACTGTAGAAGTAGGCGACGCTGGGTGGCGTCTTGTCTCCCCAAGGGCGACCGTCGCGAACGTAGCTCCACAGTCGCCCCGTCTTCGTCTTGCCCTTGCCAGGCTCCAGCACCGGTGTGTCGTCGCCATGCAAACGGCTGCCGGCGAACACGTGCGCGCGCAGTTTGGCGACGAGCGGCTCGAGCAGCGCACCCGCCTTGCCGACCCAATCGGCCATGGTCGAACGGGAGAAATCGACGCCTTCCCGTGCATAAATCTCCGATTGCCGATAGAGAGGAAGATGATCGCAATATTTGGCGGTGAGCACCTGCGCGACAAGACCAGCTCCCGGCTTGCCGCGCTCGATCGGCAGCGACGGCATCGGCGCTTTGATGTCGGTGTCGCAGCCCTTGCAGGTGAAGCCCGGCTGCACATGACGCACGACCCGGAAGGACGCCGGAACATAGTCGAGCACCTCGGTGACGGCCTCACCGTTGCGGATGAAGTCGGCCCCTCCGCAGGCCGGGCAGGCGCAAGCCGCCTGGTGAACCACCTCCTGTCGCGGCAGATGATCCGGCAATGGCTGACGGCTCGGCTTCGCCTTTTCTCGGCTGCCCGAGACGGAACGCGCAGAGACCTCAATCTCCGCCTCCGCTGCCTCGATGTCTTCCAACGCCAGCTCAAGCTGCTCGATCGAGCGTTCGATCTTCTCCGACGAGGTACCGAAGCGGGCCCGTTTCAGGACGGCAAGCTGGGCCTTCAGCTTCTCGATCAAAGTGTCTCGCGAGCGCAGCCTCTGGCTTTGACGCGCCAGTTCTTCGGCCTGCGCGGCGATGATCGCGCGCAGGCTCTCGACGTCATCCGGCAGCTCGGAAAGGCCTTGTTCCATGGCCGGAACGTATAGCTGATTTGGCCACAGATCACCAGCTATAGCAATGGAAACATTGCATTTTTACCTCATGCGCTGCGCGTCGGCGCAGCGGTCCATGACGGCCGCCGCCAGTCGATCCCTTCCCACAGCATCGCCAGTTGCGCCGCCGTCAGCCGGGCTGTGCCATCGGCAGCCGAGGGCCACGGAAAGCGGCCCTTCTCCAGGACCTTGTAGTAAAGGCAGAAGCCCTGGCCATCCCAGAACAAAAGCTTGATGCGTCACCCCGGTCCTATCATGCCTCTTCCACCGACCGGATCAGCGCCTTCAGCGTTTCTGGCGCAATCGAGGCATCGACTTTCAGGACGCGGCCACCTTTGCAGCCGATCTCAATGCGCGGCGGCTTTGCCGGCCGTTTCGCTGTGGCCTTCTCTGCTGCCGCGGCTCGATCTGTTCGCTTTGCGCATCCGGCCCGATCAGAGCCACCGGCAACAGCCTCACGCCTGATCCACCCGACGACCTGATGTCCCGGCCAAGCTTTTTGCGCCAGGTGTAAATCTGCTGCGGGAGAATATCGTGCCGGCGGGCAATCTCGGCGACGCCAGAACCGCTCGTCTGAACCTCCTCCAGAATCCGAAGCTTGTCCTCGTCCGTCCAGACACGGCGGCGCTCGACGCCCGTCAGAATCTCAACCCGCCCCATAAGTTCACCCTTGGCTACGTCGCTAACTACGGAATTAGCGACTAACTTCAGTGCAATGGGCGAAATCTCAAAGGCTGCTTCACCGGACGCTTACTGTCTGGCAGTACAGCTGCTTGGAACTCGCAAGATGCAAGCGAGCGGACGCGTGCCTACTATCGCATCGTTCCTGGCGGAGCTACCGGAAGTCATTGGGCGGTAAGGGTTGAGCATTCCGGTCAGAATGAAAAATGGCATCGGCCAGCAAGGGCGCCACGAAGGCGGAGCCATCGCGCGACAGATGACTGTCATCGATGTAAAGGCTTTTGTCGGCAACTATGATGGGACAACTGCCATTGCGGCAGAGCACCTCAAAAGGATCCACTATTTTAACCACGGGGTAGCTTCTGGCGAGCTTGGTGATGAAATCCACCTGTGCGTTGCGCAGAGTAAGCGGTTGTGAGGCATCAACGAGGCAGTTCGGTGTGCCCCAAGGCAATGATCTTACGCAAGCGTGCGGATCAAGTGGCAGCTCTGGAAAATCAAGAATGTAAATGATTCTCTTGTTGGCTAATCTCAGGCGGTTGAACGTGGCACGGAAGGCTTTCTCGACGGCAGCGCTCTGTTCATCTGAAAGGGGGTTGACGAAGCGCCTGCCTGCCAGCACGACCGTGGAGATGTGAGGGTTCCCTACTACTTCGGCTAAAGCAGCGTTGATTACGTCGACGCATTCGGTAGTGCGGAATGGATAGCCATGGCTATGGATCGGTGCATCGAACACAGGCATGCAGGAGAAGCCGCCGATGTTCAGAAGGTTGCCATCACGGGCCGACACGAGAGGTGCCAACCCATCGTAGAACGACATGGCATGGGAGTCGCCGATCAAAGCCACAGTTGGGGGACGCTCTTCGGCGAGGTTGCAGAAACGGGATTTGATGTCGGGGTACGTTTTCCGGCAGATGCCGTTTTCAAATCGACCATCGAAGGAGAAATTCTCGGTATTGTTGATGAGCGCTGGAGGTCGAAACCGATCTAGCAATCCAGCATTGCCAATAGCCGCTACGGCGGCAACGCAGCATAGGCTGATCGCTAGCGTGCATGAGCTGGCCGAAGGATAGTGCCTGAAAGTGACGTTTCGCAGCGGTCGCTCAACGGCTTGATATGTAGCGTAAGCAAGGCCGATGCTGATTGCAACTGCGATGAGTCTAGTGGTCGACGGCGGAGTGTTGCCGACGACTATCCTAAGATATGTGAGGATCGGCCAGTGCCAAAGATATAACGGATAGCTGATCAAGCCGGTCCATACGAACGGCCGGCTGGCCAGAACCCGTTTGTTGAAGACGTTCCCTGTTCCGGCCGCGATAACACAAACGGCCCCTAGAACAGGCCAGAGTGCCGCCCGGCCGGGAAATGGACTTGTGCTGTTCAGCGCGTAGATTACGTGCAAAATCATCCCGAGCCCGATCATTGCGAGGATGTGCGGCAGCCAACAATGAAGAGAAAGGATTTGCTTTATCCTGGCTTCGGTCGCCATTAACAGGGCGCCGGCGAGCAACTCCCAGGCGCGGAGATATGGCAGGTAAAACGCCTCTTCAGGGCTCGACTTCAAAATCTGATGGCCCCAAATATATGATGCAATGGCGAAAGCCAACATGAATACAGGGATACATACCCGGAGCCGCGCCGCGCTGAGGGACACAACCAGAATCGGGAAAAGAATGTAAAACTGTTCCTCGACGGAAAGAGACCATAGATGAAGCAGCGGCTTCATGTCTGATGCGCGATCGAAATATCCTGCCTCAGCAAGTAGTGAAAAGTTCTGCGCGAAAAAAGTCGACGCGACAATATGCTTCGTCAGCTGATCGAACTCCGGCTTCAGGAGGGCGGTATTCCCAGCTGCCAGCGTGACAAGCAGAACTATTATCAGTGCCGGAAAAATGCGGCGGATCCGCCTTCCGTAAAAATTGAGAAAGCTGAAAGAGCCATTGGCCGTTTGGTTCATTATGATTTTCGAGATCAGATACCCGGAGATCACGAAAAAGATGTCGACGCCGACAAATCCTCCCGGGGCAAGATCGGGGAAGGCGTGGAAAACGACCACGGAAATGATCGCGATTGCTCTAAGGCCGTCAATGTCCGGTCGGTAACTTGGTTCGTTCACCGAGAACGTCTTTGTCTTTCCATAATCAGCAGTCGAAAGATCATCCATGCACGGTCCCTTCCGCTAGAAGCTGATCGTACAAAACCCGCAGAAGATCAATCTTCTTTTTTGACGGCAAACGGCGTCTTCAGCGCAAATCCGCATGTAATCTGTAGACCACCTATGAAGCGAGCGGATTTTTATGCCGGCCGCGGCTCGTCGTTGTACGCCGGCTCGCTTGCCCAGTCTCAGGTGGGAGGCATCAAAGCCACGAGACAAAGCAGATAAGTCGTCCATCGATCCGTGTTGCCTAGGTGGCTGCTTACCACGGCTTTCTATGAGATGGGGGCGGACGAAGGCGGCGCAGAAAAATGTGGAGGCAACGGCGTCGGCGCCCTCGCGGTAGGGGCCGTCGCCGTCATTCACGGGCGAGCAGCCCGTAACTGCCGGAATTGCCGCTCTATACCCATGCACCAGCCGTGTAGACTAGGCTATCTGATCCGATTACAGCGAGCGTCGTTAAGGATCACCATATGCGTGCGCTCGCCCTCGAACCCAATGCCGGTGACCACGATACGGTCGCGAGTGATGGAGGCGATTCTAACTCTTCGCATTCCATACTCTCGGGCATGATCCAATGCAACTTCAGGGTCACACGGACCTAATCGAGGGTTGCGGCGATCAACGCGCTGCCGGCCCCGGCCCCGCTCCCCGCCCCGGTCCCAATGACGGCCGCCATCCCAATCACGGTCGCGATACCGATCTCCGTCGTATTCTCGATGTCCACGCGGTCCCACATAGATCTCGAAATCTTGCGCCTGCGCGGGAGCTGCGAAAACCGTCAGGCACACGGCAATTGTGAGAAGTGCTTTCTTTGCGATCATGGCCCTTCGTGGCCTCCAGTTTGTCTGCTCATTTTCCAATTTTGCCTTTAGGTGCTTGAATGGAATCTGAACGGCCTGTGTTCAGCCCTTCGTAACTCGTGGCCGCTTCATCTCCGACGGCATCAGGCCGGCGTATTTTTTGCGGCAGTCGTAAAACGTCGCGTCCGAAATTCTCTTACTTGCAGCACACCGATCGGAGTTGCGTCCTCTGCCTGCTTTAGTACCAACGCGATTTGCGCTTCCGAAAACTTCGAGTTTTTCACCGAACTCTCCTCTTCTTCCCGCCAGGGATCATAAGTGGAAAATTCCAGTTCCAACTGGGCTAGTGTGCTGGGGCACGTCATTGGATTCCCGCATTATGCGGGGTGACGAGACGATGCCATAGGTCCTTGCCACAGAGTGAGGCAGGGGGCTGATGCAGAGGCCTCGCGACTTCCATGTGACGGATAAGATCCGTGCCGATTCTAGCCAGGGCGGCCTCGGACCAACATATGGAAATGTAGTACCCGACCCCGCGCATGAGAGTATTCCAGTGGTAGCGTAAATGCTCTGCTCCTTCTTTGCTCAACAGTCCGTCTTCAAAAGGCGAAAGACTCCTGCGCCGCCCAAAATGCTCTATCAGCAAAAGCGCCTCGCACCTTAACACCCGCAGGCCTTGATTTATTACCGGCAGGCAAATGACTGGAGCGGCGCCGACCGGCTTTGCTGAGAATGGCTGAGGATCTGGGTGTAGTAGAATATTTGCTCTTGATCGCGGGTGAGGTCGGGCTTTACCTGCGTCCAATACTCACGCGTAGCAGCATCGACATCAGCAACCTTTGTTGTATGGCCGCCGAAAGAATTTCATACTTCGCCGCGCGTACGACGTGAGGCTGAACAAAGATGTCGAAGATTGCCACGGCGATCAGGAGTGTTAGCAAAAATGCCGTCTGCCGTCGCTGTGCAAAGGATCACAAGCTTTATAGGCCAAACCACCAAAGATTACAGCCAAGAATAGTGAGCCGTAGCGGGTGTGGAGTTGCCAGAAAACATATCTGCCAGAGAACTGATCGATGAGCTCATGAGCGACCGCCGCATGCAAAAACGGTATCGATCCCAGCCACACCGCAATGATGGTGCAGATGTTCAATACTTCGGTGGTGAGTGCGATGCCACTTACCCGACGTACGCGGGCGGAAACGTGTTCGTATAATTGGATCCTGCTTGAGGGAAGGGCGACGGCGACAAAAATGACGATAAGCGCCGCGAGATTGGTGACGCCCACGGTACTAAAATAGCTCGGCGTTGAACGAACAAACTTCAGGGAGAGGAGAGGGTCGCCGAGTCAACCGGTCGGCTTTTCGAAGAACGCAGCAAGGGCGGCACATGTCACCTCAGTCGCTGCAACGGCAATAGTTCTCCTGCCGCCGCCTCGACCTGTGGCGACCAGAAGGATAGCCAGGGTAAAGATGAATGCCTGCGACCACCGGAAAGCCGAAATGAAAGCGTCGGCATCGAAAGCCAATTCAGAATCTGGCAGGAGCTTGAGTCGGAACAACCCGCCCCAGATAGCAGACATAAGTGTGTAGATGCTGATGTAGTTATATAGTAGGATCATCCGGGAAGCGAAGCTCGCTTCAGTATCCCCGGCATCGTTGATCGAAACACAGGAGACGAGGGTGTGGTATGTGGATTTGAACATATCAGGCGTCGCTGCCGTCAAACCGGAGATCACGTAGTATAAATTATCGTCGCCAGCCGAAAGGTTGTCAGAAAATTGAGTGTCGCGAAATACGACACAAAAGCTAAAAGGCCGAGCGTCAATCCGACTCGGGCGAACTTATTTTGCCAGGCGGCGTAGGTGGGGTGGTCCACTTGATTTTGCGCGCCCTGCAACGGACTATTCCGGCCGCTGCAAAACGGCTACGAGGCTGAGGCCTGGCCCCGGCAGTATTTTATCGACTGCGGCTATTACCGGTATGAGCATGTTAATCAGTTTGAGCTGGCTGCTTTTAAACGTCTTTGAGAAATTACTTTTATGATTTTTCCTGCGCTTGTATGCCATTGAGCCAATAACGTTGATGTGGCGCAAGAGGCACACCTCCAAACCTGAAGAAGCCGCAAGCGCTCTTAGCGTCTCTTCTTCGTATCTGCGGTAATGGCCAGAGGCGAGGTCGATTTGGCTGTAGAGGGCTTCCTGCGCGGGAACTTTTATAAGCGCATGTCCGCCGGGCTTGAGTTTCGAGTGGACCTTTCTGAGAAATGCCAAGTCATCTTCAAAATGCTCTACGACGTCCATCATTACGATCGCGTCTGCACCGCCATCCAGTTCCTCCCAGTCGCCCAGTAGATCAACATTCAAAGTTTCGACATTGCCATATCGAGATTTCAATACACGCAGCAGATCGGGATCGTGATCGACTGCAATGACTCTCGAGGCCCGATCGATATATGTTCCAATCCCGAACCCCGCCCCAGCGGCAAGCTCCACGACCTTGCCTCGCAAATATGGTCTCAGCGCAGCGTAGGTCCATTTGTAATAATTCGGCAGCAGGGCCATTTTGCTCTGCGCAGAAACATATGAAGCATTACTTGTGGCGAAATCAGTTTGGTTTGGGGACGTCACGTCTGTCTACCTTCTCTCGAGAAGCGGATGATTATCGCCGCGATCCGGACGTGTAAATATAAGATACTTCTGCACAGCGAATTTTGCAGCGAAGGAGCATACCAGTGTGATAATCAAAGCAACGGCGTAATTGGTGCCCAATTTCGTCAGGAGCAAAAACACCCACAATTCCGCGAGGCGAAAGAAGCCGCTCGATATCAGAAACCCAATAAGCTGTCGCTTGATAACTCCGTCGCTCCTGAACACGAACAGGCGGATGGACACAAAGTTGAGTGCGAAGGCGCAGATGAGACCGATCCCAACGGCCAAGGTATCCCCTAGCCCAACTATCTCGTGAAGGGCGACCGGCAAGCCGAAGGATACCGCGGCGCTGGCGATGGTTGCGAGGCCATAGCGGACTAATTCTTCGAGCCGGCGCCGCTGGTGCTGTGCGCCCATCTTTTGCCTGCTCGATCTGCTCACGCCTTCGTATCTCCAACTGTTGACGACGCCACCGTTAGCAGTTGAGCCTATTATCATCAATCGCTATAGGATTGCGCCCACAGATTCAGCGAGAGAGAAAACTTTGGAACAGAAGAAGCTCGTCGTCATAGTCCCCGCTTATAATGAAGCGGCATCCATCGATGCTACTGTGCGAGGGCTTCAGACATGTGCCCCGGCACTGCGAGATATTGGAATCGCGCTTGCCATATTCGTCATCGATGACGGTTCACGGGATTCGACGGGAGCGATCGCGACGGCTGCTGGGGCAGACAGAGTAATCCGCCACGCAAAAAATCGAGGTTTAGGCGCCGCAGTCCGCACCGGCCTGCGCGCCGCTAAGGCAGCCGACAGCGATATCGCTGTTAAGTTCGACGCCGACCTACAACACGAGCCGCTGGATATTGTCTCATTGATACAGCCGGTATTGCGTGATGAGGTCGACGTCGTTTACGGTGACCGGTTTGAACAAATTTCTTACCGCATGCCTATCGTGAGGCGCATCGGCAACAAAATGTTCACGTGGCTTATGAGGACTTTGACCCGCTGGGATGTTACAGACAGCCAACCCGGGATATTCGCCGTCAACAGAGAATATCTCGGGGTCTTCCGTCTGCCAGGCGACTACAACTACACCCAACAGATCCTGCTTGACGCCTATCACAAGGGGATGCGGTTCGCTCAAGTCCCGGTGCAATTCAACGTGAGGAAAACAGGCAGGTCATTCGTGTCTTTGAGGTATCCTGTCAAAGTTTTGCCGCAGTTGGTCATGGTCCTTATCGGGGTTGCTCCGCTTAAAATCTTCGGCACGATCGGTTTATTCTTTCTGTTCATTGCTGGCGTCGTTTCGGTTTCGCAAGTCACTGATTACTTTCTTTCCGCCGCTTCGAAGCCGATCGAAAATGTAAACCTGGTTCTGGGGTTGCTGTTTTTTGGTCTTCAGTCTTTGTTCTTTGGGCTCTTGGCGGCGCTTATAAATGAGAGAAACGGCTAGTGGAGGCTTGCCGTTTGTGAGAAGTGAATAACTAAGAGGCTCTCGCTTGCCGTGTCCTGACTGTATCGCATCGGCGCTCGTTCGCTGCAGCCTACAACGGTCCTCGATGGCGAACGTCGGGGCTTTCGGAGAGCGGGGCGGGCAATTGCGATTCCCGGCTGTAGAGAGCGGCAGAAGACGCGCCCATAAACGGCCGCCTGCCGTGTTGCCTCAAGAGGGGCACCGTCCTCTGTCAGAAATCAATGGCTTTATCGTTCTTTTGCGACCGGCGAAACTCTTCTTCCCGAAGATCAAAAGACTTCTGTCCGTTCGAAAGCAGCGGCGTAGTCGGCCGATTGGACGCTTTGCGCAGGTCGCGAGTCTCCGTCATCGATTCACCTCTTAGTCAGATATAACCATATGAGGCCCGCGCGCGTCGAGTCCAGGTCGGAGATGATTTTGTTGACATCGACAGATTGTGTGATTGGATCGTGAGCGACGTGGAGGTTCGGACTGGTGTCGGCTTGAACCTATGCGGCTAGAACGTTTTTCAATATGAGGTAGTGGTAGACGTAGGATGTACCGAAAGACGACGTGAAAAATGACAAAAACTGCACTTATCACCGGGGTGACTGGTCAGGATGGTGCCTATCTGGCCGAATTGCTTTTGAGCAAAGGCTACACGGTGCATGGCATCAAGCGGCGATCCTCGTCTTTCAACACCGGCCGTATCGAGCACATCTATCAGGATCCGCATGAAGCCCATCCGCGCTTCATCCTCCACTATGGCGATATGATCGACTCGACCAACCTCCTGCGGATCGTGCAGCAGACGCAGCCTGACGAAATTTACAACCTTGCCGCACAAAGCCATGTTGGCGTCAGTTTCGAAACGCCTGAATATACGGCGGATGCCGATGGCATTGGGACGCTGAGGCTGCTTGAGGCGATCCGTATCCTGGGTCTTGAGAAAAGGACCCGGTTCTACCAGGCATCGACATCGGAGCTCTACGGTCTTGTGCAGCAAGTGCCGCAGAACGAGAAGACGCCATTTTATCCACGCTCTCCCTATGCCGCCGCCAAGCTCTATGCCTATTGGATCGTGGTGAATTATCGCGAGGCCTACGGCATGCATGCGTCCAATGGCATTCTGTTCAACCACGAAAGCCCGCTTCGCGGCGAAACCTTCGTCACCCGCAAGATCACGATGGCGGTGGCTGCCATCCATCTCGGCCTCCAGGATAAGCTCTTCCTCGGCAATCTCGACGCCAAGCGCGACTGGGGCCACGCGCGCGAATATGTCGAGGGCATGTGGCTGATGCTGCAGCAGGACAAGCCGGAGGACTACGTATTGGCGACAGGTGAGACGACCAGTGTGCGCCAGTTCGTCCAGTGGGCCTTTGCCGACGTGGGCATTACTCTGGAATGGAAGGGATCCGGCGTTGATCAGAAGGGCTATGACGCTGCCTCCGGCCGATGCCTTGTCGAAATCGATCCCCGGTATTTTCGCCCGACCGAAGTCGATCTTTTGCTTGGCGATCCGACCAAAGCACGTCAGAATTTGGGCTGGCACCACAAGACGCCGGTTCGCGAACTCGCCGCCGAAATGGTGCGTGAAGATATCAAACACTGGAAGGCCCTGAACAGCAGGAAAGATAGCTGAGTGTCCGACTTGTCGAACAAGAAAATCTGGGTGGCCGGTCATCGGGGCATGGTGGGCAGCGCCCTTGTGCGCAGGCTTCACTCAGAAAATTGCACTGTCGTTACGGCAACACGGCAGGAGCTCGATCTCAAGCGGCAGGACGAAGTCGAAAGGTTTGTCCAGACGAACAAGCCGGATGCGATCATCCTCGCGGCTGCGAAGGTTGGCGGTATTCTGGCGAACGACACCTTTGCGGCCGATTTTCTCTACGACAATCTGATCATCGAGGCCAATATCTTCGAAGCCGCGCATCGAAATGGCGTCGACAGGCTTCTGTTTCTGGGCTCGAGTTGCATTTATCCTAAATTTGCGCCGCAGCCGATTTCTGAAGATGCGCTTTTGACCGGCCCGCTCGAGCCGACCAACGAATGGTATGCCGTCGCGAAGATTGCCGGCATCAAGCTGGCGGAAGCCTACCGTAAGCAGCACGGGCGCGATTATATTTCTGCCATGCCCACCAATCTTTATGGTCCGGGCGATAATTTCGATCTGCAATCCAGTCACGTCCTGCCCGCGCTAATTCGCAAAGCCCACGTCGCAAAGGTGACAGAGGCACCCGAAATTACCATCTGGGGAACCGGAACGCCGCGACGGGAATTTCTTCACGTCGACGATTGTGCGGATGCGCTCGTTTTCCTGCTGAGAAATTATTCCGACGCGCAACATGTCAATGTTGGTTCGGGAGAGGATATCGAAATCGTTGAACTGGCGCGCTTGGTTTGCGACGTAGTCGGTTATGAAGGAACAATCGCCCACGACCTCTCCAAGCCAGACGGTACGCCGCGCAAGCTCATGAGCACAGACAAGCTGAAGAGCATGGGCTGGAAGCCCCGTATCTCGTTGGAGGACGGCATCCGCGCCGTGTATAACTGGTTTCTACAGCTCGAGGGTAACGCCGGCGCGGTGCGACAGTAGCGTCGATCCGTTCCGAATCGTGTCGACAATAAGGACGTCGCGAACCGTCGGCGCAGCAAGATCGGCGTGCCGTCAGCATGGCGCGGCGCTGGTGCGACGGCTAGCCGCAAGCGGCTCTGTTGATTGAAGCACGCGACTACGCCCCGCCTTACACCAGCCATTCAGCTGCTTGGACAAGCAGCAGGTCAGACATCCGCATCGACGCCTGTCTTTTCATCAATTTGGGAGAATTGGCTGGGGAACCTGGATTCGAACCAGATCAACGAAGTCAGAGTGTTTTCGCGCGTGTTGTTTCTATTAGCAAATCTCCTTACATGTTGCGGCTATGTCACGTTGACCGCGAACAGCGCCTTTTCGGCGGCTTCCATCTCGGAGGCCTCATCAGCCGCCGGGAACAGGTGTCCGTAGGTATCGAAAGTCACGTGAATTGAGCTGTGACCCATACGCGCCTGAACGGCCTTGGGCGTAAGCTCCAGCCCTCCAGTCCGCCTTCCGATTTATGCACCACGCCGCATACCAGTGACGCGGCGCTGGATACTTTGGCGCCAAGATCGCGTTGCCGTCCTTGCACTTTTTGTGGGTGACGACAGACAGGCCAGCTGCAATCTCGGTTTCCCAAAGTCCGCGATGAAGCATGTTGTTGTGAAACTCGATGTTGCCTGCCTGATTAGCGAACGTTAGCCCTAGATCGTTTCAGCTTCCATTTCTTAAGGGTGTTCACCGCTATCGGTGGCGGGGGCACCGTCCGCTGTCCCGCCTCGCTCTTTGGCATCCTGACCTTTCCGTATTGATCGGCGCGCTGGCGCACGTGAAGCTGTCCCTTCTTCAGGTCGACGTCTTCCCATCTCAATCCCCGCGCTTCGCTTCTTCGCTTGACCGAAACCCCGTTAAGATCATGGTGATGAGCAACGGTCGGTATCTGCCAGTGGCGGCTTTGAGGATTTGACCTGCCACGGGTAATTTCCTCCAAATTGGATTAGAGTCCGGCCTATTGAAGGACGGACGCATGAAGAAGCAGAGATTTACGGAAGAGCAGATCATTGCTGTGCTGAAGGAGCAGGAGGTTGGCGCGAAGATGGCCGATCTCTGCCGCAAGCATGGGATTTCAGAAGCGACTTTTTACAACTGGAAAGCCAAATACGGCGGCATGGAGGTTTCCGAGGCGAAGCGCCTGAAGGCGCTCGAAGAGGAGAACGCCAAGCTGAAGAAGCTGCTGGCCGAGCAGATGCTGGACGCCGCCGCACTACGCGAGCTTCTTGCAAAAAAATGGTAGGACCTGCCGCCAAGCGTGAAGCCGTCGCGCATCTGAAGGCCGTCCTGGGTCTCTCGGAGCGGCGGGCCTGCCAAATCATATCCGCTGACCGAAAGACGGTGCGCTATCGCTCATGCCGACCGCCGGAGATCGAGCTGCGTGCAAGACTGCGAGAACTCGCAACCGAGCGACGGTGCTTCGGTTATCGGCGGCTGTTCGTGCTGCTCAAGCGGGACGGAGAACCGTCCGGGGTCAACCGCATCAACCGGCTGTATCGCGAGGAAGGGCTTTCGGTCCGCAAGCGAAAAGCCAGACGGCGTGCCGTCGGCACGCGTGCGCCGATCCTCGTCGAAGCGAAGCCAATGCTCGCTGGTCGCTGGATTTCGTCCACGACCAGTTCGCCTGCGGCAGACGCTTCCGCGTGCTCAACGTCGTCGATGACTTCACGCGCGAATGATCCCCGACACCTCGATCTCCGGCCGTCGCGTCGCACGGGAATTGACAACCCTCCTCGAGCGGCGCGGCAAGCCTGGCATGATCGTCTCTGACCATGGCACGGCGTTCACCTCGAACGCGGTCCTCGCCTGGTCGAAGGAACACAAGGTCGGGTGGCACTACATCGCGCCGGGAAAGCCGATGCAGAACGGCTATGTCGAATCCTTCAACGGCCGCATGCGCGACGAGCTGCTGAACGTGAGCCTCTTCTTCGGGCTCGGCCACGCCCGCAGTGCCATTTCCGAATGGATAGACTCCTACAATACGTTCCGGCCGCACTCTTCGATCGGATACCGTACCCGGAGCCTATGCCGGGACCATCGCCGCAACCGGCTCCAACGCTGCGCAAGGTGAAGGCTACGCTTTTCCGCCGGTTGCTCCCGCCACGTCAATTGGCGTATCGAAAACCGCCGAGGCTCTAATTGTGGAGCCTCAACAGGTTGTCCTGGGTAAGAGCGAGCCTAGTGATTGGTGGTTTTGAGTTTAGACTTCCGTGAGGCCTGTGCCAATTGTAGCGATGAAGCCATCGTGGCAGTTCGGCGGCGCGCATGTCCGAGTTGGGATAGGCGACGGCGTAGGCCCACTCTCTGAGGGCGGTCTGGATGAAGCGTTCGGCCTTTCCGTTGGTTTTAGGCGTATATGGTCTGGTGCGGACGTGCTTGAGGCCGTTGTCGCGACAAGCTTGGCCGAATGGCTTTGATGTGTAGCAGGGACCATTGTCGGTCATAACGCGCTCGACCGCGATCCCGAGGCTGGCATAATAGGCCAATGCCGCCTTCAAGAGGGCCACGGCGCTTTCTTTCGTCTCGTCCGGCAATATCTGTGAGAAAGCGATGCGAGAGGCATCGTCGATGGCCACATGAACGCATTCCCAACCGGCGCCCCAACTCTTGCCTCTGCGCGAACTCTGGCGAGTGCGATCGCCGGTGATGCGGTGGCCGAC
>NZ_RQIH01000035.1 GCF_003939025.1 Rhizobium sophoriradicis | reverse complement strand
CCGCGACGACCGGTCCGCCATGCCGGCGGCGCCATCCGCCAGAAAGCGCGCCGTCCAACGAGCGACCACCTTCGACGTCACCCCATATGTCCGCGCAGCATCGGCTTTGGAACAAGCGCCATCAATACCGGCGCGCGCCATCTCCTCTCGACGCCGCGGTGTCAAACGGGCATTCTTGTGAATGTTCATTCGGTCCTCCGAGAATCACTGAAGCTTTGACAACCTCAGCTTTCTCGACCAGGGCCGAATGGACAACCTCCTGAAAGCTCACAACTAGGCGCCGGCCGACACGAGCGGGCGACGCCGGCATCATCCGGCTGGCAGATGCGCGGAGGGCAACAAGCGCGCCTGGCGCAACGTCGCCAGATCAGGTGAGCCGGTGCAAAAGCAGGCGACGGCCAACTGGCGGATGACGACCTCGAAATGCGCGACGACCGCTTCGGTCGATACCGTAGCCGCTGGCAGCACGCCGGCTGCCTGTCCGGCGATGTCCGCACCCAGGCGAATGGCCTTGGCCACGTCGACGCCGTCGCGGATCCCGCCGGATGCGATAAGCTTCACCGTTGGCAGCGCCCGACGTACCGCCTGCAAGCTGGCGGGTGTCGGGATCCCCCAATCGGCGAACGCCATCGCCACTGCACGGCCGGCGGCATCGCGGGCGCGCTCGCCCTCCACCGCGGCCCAACTGGTGCCGCCAGCTCCGGCGACATCAATCACCGCAACACCCGCCTCGACGAGCGCGCAGGCCACCGAGGCGGACAGGCCCGACCCGACTTCTTTGGCCACGATCGGCACGCCCACGCTACGCGCGGCGCGAGTCACCTGCGCCAGGACGCCGTGCCAGTCGCGGTCGCCATCCGGCTGTAGCGCTTCCTGCAGCGGATTGAGATGGACGATCAGCCCATCAGCCTCCAGCGCATCGATAGCCCGGCGCGCCAGATCAAGGCCGTCGGCCTCGCGCAGTTGCGCAGCGCCGATATTGGCCAGCAAGGGAATGTCAGGCGCCAGGCGGCGTAGGGCGCGCGTCAGCCCCTGGGAATTGCGCGATTGCAGGCTTACGCGCTGCGAACCGACGCACATGGCGATCCCCAAGGCTTGCGCCGCCTCGCTCAGGCGCCGATTGATGGCCTCGGCGCGTGGCATTCCGCCGGTCATGGAACTGATCAGCAGCGGCGCACGCATGGGCTTGCCTAACAGCGAGGTGCGCAGTTCGATCTGCGTCAGGTCCAGCTCGGGTAGTGCGCAGTGTTCGAACCGGATTTGCTCCCAACCGGCGGCGACCGTGGCTGGCGCCGTTCGCCGATCCAGCACGAGGTCCAGATGGTCGTCCTTGCGCCGGGTCAGGGCGTCGTCGCACCCGCTCGCTCGATCCGCCGTATTGGGCGTTGGCGTTGCGTCGGATCGGACCGAAGGCGCCGCGCGCACGCCGCCGCCTCCCGCGCGTTCACGCCGGCGCACGTTGGCCTCCCCCCGCGGCATCGTTGCCGTAGCGGCTGGTCGAGGTCTGGTAGTACTTCGCGCGAATGACCGCCATGGCCTCGATTAACGGTCCCCATGGTGCAGGAAAGCGTTCTTCCACCATCACTCGGTGCAGCATGCGCGCATGGCCGGCCAGCTCGTCGTTGAGGAAATCCTCCACAGGCATAGCCGGATAACGCTGCAGGAGCAGGATGGCAGCGTTGTCGGCCTCTCCCGCCGACCTATCCTTGGCGCATCCATGCAGATCGTTCTGCAGGCGCCCTATCGTGGAGATGAGCCGCAGCACCTGGCGAAACGCCGGACGCGCGCGCAGGGTCGCCATGTCCAGCCCCCATAGCAACGACAGGCAACAGAACACGTTCGAGTAGGCGATCGAATCGATGGAATTGTGCAAGTATTCGGCGTACGACCAGCGTTGCGCCCCCGCCGCCTGCGCGTGTCCGGCGCGCAGCGCCGCGCAGTAGCACCGGGTATCGTTAAGAAGCTCAGTATAGTCGCGCCTATCGTAGGCGAGCGCGGCCAGGGAAGCGCGCAGCACAGCGCAGCCCTCGAAACCGGGGAGCGCGCATGGCACGCCCTGCCCCAGCGCCTGCTCCACCGCGGCCAGCTGCTCCGGCGCGATCAGGCCAAGGTCGTTGCAATCGTCGAGCCAAAACAGTAGCGCCAACTCGCGATAAAACGTCACGATCAGCTTTTCGTCCTGCGGATCGCGGCCGGTGCGGGCGCTGATATCGTGCAAGCTCGGTTGGATACGCTGCAGGATGTACTGTCCGCCCCTAACTGCTTCTACGGCATGTTCGTTGGCGAATCCGGTCAGGGAACGCCCCCACTCCAGTACTTGCTGCAGCGCGCTTTCGGTCGGGATCATTGCGCTATTCCTCCTGCTCCCTCGGCCGGGGTGCACCGCCCCCAACGAAGAGCCAGCCACAAGCCGGCGAGTTCGATCACGCGCACGACCCGGGTCGGGCAATACAATTCCTTGCCGATCCACAGCGGCGTTTGCGGCAATTCATGCGCCCCATGGCGAGCGAGCATCCACTCCAGCGCGTGCGCGACCGCCAGCGCGATGCGGGCGCGCCCTGTCGGCTCTTCGCGCCCATCCATCACGTGCAACGCGAACAGCGCATAGGCGGTTTCCTCAAATGTAGACGCGCGACCCGCGCCCCAGCCGCCGTCGTCGCGCTGCGCCTGCAACAGCGCCGCCAGCGCGCGCTCGTCGCGCCACTCGGGCGCGCCTTGCGCGAGCGCAGCGATTGCATGCGCGGTGGGATACAGCCACGAAACGTGCCATTTTTCATTGTCCCATAGACCGTCCGCGTTGCGATTGGCCTCAAGGTAAGCGCTGGTGCCGGCGGTGGGCTTTCCCAACAGTCTGAACGCATGCAGGGCGTGGATGTTGGTCGACACCGAGGCATTGCGCTCGCCGGGGAAGGTAACGAACAGCCCGCCGATTTCGAAGTGGCGCAACGCGTCGGCAGCCGGGTTGCGTCCTGCTAGGCGCAGGATGCACAACACAACAGCGGTGTCGTCCGCATCGGCCGCGAAGTGCAAGGCCGGACCCAGACCGCGCACGCCCAGACAGGCATCGAGCTGCGCGACGATCACGCGTACCGCCTCGGCGAGCGCGGGATGCGAAAACAACCCGGCCAGATGCAGAGTGTACAGCGACCAGCATGGCTCGAACACGTTGATCGGCCAGACGCTGGGAACGACACCTTCGATGCCGCTGCGCGCCGCGCGCGATGCGGCCTGAAGATACCTGTCGGCACGCTCGACCTGTGGCGCGCTCGCCTTTGTGAGGGCGTGCGCACGCCACGCGGCGGTTGCCGCCGGGCTGATGCCGATGCTGCCGTCGTCGTCCAGGCATGCTGTGGTCGGCGACGTCCCCCAGGCTTCCCAGGAGTGCAACAACGGATGGCCGCTCGGCAGCGGTCCCACCGTCCCCAACTTAGCCAGGCACGCTTGCCGCAACGGCAACAGCGCCGAGTAGCGCGGAAACACCACGTCGCCCACCAAGGATGTGGCCTCGCCGGAGATCTGCGGCAGGATCAGCTCCGCGCCTACCGGCGCGTCTTCCGGCACCGCATCTGCGTAGGGATCCGGCTGGCGCTCGAGGAACCGCGTTGCAGCCTGAACTGCGTCCGCAGCGCCGGGAAGAGGATCGGCACGCTGCAATGCAAGCAACGCCGCCCACGTGGGTACATGGCGGAACAGTGGGAAGTCAGCACTTCCCCACCCGCCATCGGCCTGTTGCTGCGCCATGAGCCACGCGTATGCGTTCTGCCGACCGGTGACGTTGCTGCTGAACTGCAAAACGCGCGCCGTGTCGTAAACGGACGGACTCACGCTGCCGCCATCGCGCGTCTCGTTCAGCAGGTGGCGCAATTCAGAAAGGATCTGTTCGGACAGCGCATTCATGCGGGATGTTCCTTCTGCAGGCAGTTGACGAGAAGCAGAATCGGGCGGACGCCGGGCACCGCGGCGGGCCGCGGTGGGCAACCGCTCCGATCTGCGCCGTGGAATCGGACACAATGTAGCATCTAGCGCTGCCGCCGGCCGATCGCAGCGGTACGGCGGCGCCTCCGTGCGGACCGGCGCCAATGCGCACGGCGCGTGCTTAAACAGATACCCCCCCGCTGCACGGCCTGCGCCAACCGCTCCGCACGCGGCCGCAGCGAGGTGATGGCTTCTCCGGCCCCTTGCCATAGGCCCGGCACTGACTGGGGCGCTGCATGCAGCTCCGTGATCGGCACGCCGGTTGCTTTTTTCTCCGCCGCATGCTTGCCGGGGGCTTCCCCAGCGTCGCGTCATCCGCTGGCGTGTCATCCTCGACCACCTACAATACAAGGCCGAAACAGGCGCGATAGCGATCCAGCGCGCGGTACAGCGTAACGCGCGGCATCCTCCGCGACGGCGCATAGCGCGCCCATGCCTATGGACGCGCGCACCGGCAATCCGCCGCACGCCAGCGCGCCCGATCCGCCGAACAGGGAAACGCCAGTTCGGTCGTCGTTTAGCGTGGAATCCTTCTGCATGTTGTTCATCTCCTTGTACCTGACAGAGAATGCCGCGGCGAGCGGCGAGCCGCCGCGGTGCTGCCGGCGTCGCACTGCGCGCGCGCCGAGTGCAGCAATGCCGCTCATCGCCGTCGCCGCTGCCTCTTGACACGGGGCAGAGGATCCCAGCTCATGAGAATCCGATGCGGATTGTCATGGACGGATGCGGTCGGGTAATAACGCCGGCCTTTTTCGACGCCGCTCATCAACCGCGGCCGCACCCCGGCCTCCTGCATGGTCAATGCCAAGGCGATGCTGAACTGCACCAGCTCCAGCCATACAAGGTGATAGCCCATGCAGACGTGTGGGCCGGCACCGAACTGCAGCATGTCCACCGGCCGGATCGGCTCCGTGCGTTGCAGCCACCGCCCCAGACGAAACGGATCGGGCGCTTCGTGCAGCAGCGGCGAGGTCGAGAAATGCAGCAGTGGGATGCACAAATGAGTGCCCGCAGGAATGCGCCGCGGGCCGAGTTGTAATTCCTGCATCGCGCGACGCGGTACGAGCGAGGAAGCCGGATGCATTCGTAGCGTCTCCCGAAACAGCGCCTCTGCGACCGGACATTGCGCCAGGTCCTCGTGCCCGGTCGGCACCGCGCCCACGCGTTGCGCCTCTTCGACCAGGGCGTCCCACAGCTCTGGATGCTGCGCCAGCTCGATCACCATCCAGGCCATCGTCGAGGCGGAGGTCTCGTGGCCGGCAAGCAGCAGCAAACGGATATTGGCGACCAGGACGTCATCGGAGAGCGCGCCATCGCTGCAATCGAAGGCGCTCACCATGTCGTTGATCAACCCGGTGCGCGCGGCGGGCGCGCGCGCGTCCCGGATGAACTGGCGCGACTGCGCGTCGATCCAATCGCGGGCGGCGCGGCCGCGCCGCAGTGGCATCCCCGGCAGGTCGATCGGGGTCGCGACCATCAATTGTAGCAGTTGCCGGTACTTGCGATGCCACTCCGACAGGTCTTGGGCGGGGATGCCCATGAGACTGAAGGTGAGTTTGAGCATCAGGTTGCGAGTGTCTGGCAGGATAGCGACTTCACCGCGGTCGCGCCACGCCTTGACCTGAGCCCTAATAATTGGTTCGAACAGCTCGCCAATGCCGGCCTCGGACAGACCCCTGGGCAGAAACGCCGCCTTTATCCCATCGCGCGCCTGCCGGTGCGCGCTACCGTCCAAAGTGACCAACGTTCCGCCAAGGATGTCGGGCGCCATCTCTTCGATCAGTGCCGAGGACACTTCCTTGTGCCGGAGCAATGCGAGCGCATCCGGATCCAGGCATGTGATCAGGTGTCCGGCCGGGCCGAAGTCCAGCCAGAAGTGGCTGCCTAGCGTCCGTTCCGCGCGCCGCAGCAGGCGCGGCAGATCGCAGACGATGGCGGGAAGATGCCCGACCAGGGGGAAAGCGCCAGGCATGACCGGGATGTCGTCCCGTAGCCGGCGCCAGCGGTTCAGCGGGTTGAGCAGCATGTCCATCACCAATGCGACGCTGCGGCTGCTTCGGCGGCGTCACCGGCCGGCCGAGCCGCGCTGTTGCCACCGTCGGCGTAGGTTGGAACATGCGCCAACATGCCGCCGTCGATGCACACCACTTGGCCGGTGATGAACGCAGCCTCCTCCGAGAGCAGGAACGCGACCAGCGCGGCTACGTCCTCGGGGCGGCCGACGTGCGGCAGGAGCTGGTGCCGGTGTAGATGCCGTTGCATGCACTCGTCCAGCTTGGCGAAGAGACGTTCGGTCATGACAAGACCTGGCGCAACCGCGTTGCAGCGGATCTTCGCGTGTCCGTACTGGGTGGCAAGCGAGGCCGACAGCATGTTCATTGCGGCCTTCGACGCGGCGTATGACGTCAGTGCGGTGTCGCCGCTGAGCCCTTGGCACGATGACATGTTCACGATCGCGCCACCACCACGGCCGATCATTTGTGGGATGGCCTGCCGGCAGCAGAGGAGCGTGCCGCGCAAATTGGTCGCCATGGTCTGGTCCCAGACCGCCACGTCCAGGTCGAGGATCGCGCTGTCGAGCGGGGTCAAATGCATGGCGCTCGCATTGTTCACAAGCACGTCGACCCCACCGAAGCGCCGCTTCGCCGTTTCGAACAGCTCTGCCACCGCCTGCGCATCTGCGATGTCCATGGCCACGGCCAGCGCTTGGCCCGCTTCGGCTGCGATCTGTGCGGTGCAGGCGATGGCAGCGGGGCCATCAATGTCGGCAACCACCACTCTGCCGCCCTCGCGCGCGATGGCGAGGGCGCATGCCTTGCCGATCCCGGCGCCGGCGCCGGTCACCACGGCCACCTTGCCTTTAAATCGTTCCATCATGTTCTCCTGGATTGCGTAGGTCTTTCGCTGCATGTCGCTCAGCGTCTGCCGGAGAGGGCGTAGGGCCGGGGTTGGTGCAATGGTCATCGCCGGCTTCGCTTTCGATCACCCGATGGCCGCGACGGGGCACTGGCTGGCTGCGAGCCGCACAGCGGCATGCAGCGCCTGCGGGACCGTCGCCATGCACACTTCGGCCACGCCGTCCGGTTCGCGCTGACGAAAGGCGCCCTGCAGCGTCAACACGCACTGACCAGTGGTTCCGCACAGATCCTGGTCGACCACGACGCGAACCTCAGCCGCCGCCTGCGCGCGCAGCCGCACCGGCAGCGCGCGGAACGTCCTAAGGAACGCTGAGCGCTCCCGGGTCGGCTGCTCGGCCAAGGCCAACGTGGGGAAGCGAGCCTGGATCTGCGGCAGGCTCTCGGTCAGCTGCACCCTGGCGAGTTGCGCACCTAGGCAGAAGTGGATGCCGTGGCCGAAGCTCAGCATAATCTTTCCGTCGCTCGACATGCCAGGCCTGGTGCCGTAGAACCGCACCGGATCGAATCGGTCGGGATCAGCGAAAGCGTCCGGGTCGCGATTGCCGGCCGCGATCAGCACGCGCACGTCCGCGTCCTTCGGGATCACCACGCCATGCAATTCGATGTCGCGCTGGGCGATACGCGGAATGGAGCTGAACATGGCGGGCGCCTCGCAGCGCAGTACTTCTTCTACAAATGCCTCCACCCCTGCGGCGTCTCCCTGCAGCCAGTGCCGCTCCTCGGGGTAGGCCAGCATCGCCAGCACCGCATGGTCGATAGTCGCAGCAGTGGTGGCGAAGCCGCCCAGCAACATGCCCCACAGCATGCTGATCAACTCCGCGTCCGAAAGCGTATCGGCGTCGTCGCTGTGTGCGCCGACCAGTGTCGACACGATGTCGCGGCGGGGATCGGCGCGCTTGCGCAGTATGAGGTCGCCGAAATAGGCCTTCACCCTGGCGCTGGCCACGTCCGCCGCGGCGAGCTGTGGATCGCTGGCGTGCGGGCTCAGGCCTTCTAGAATGGCGCTGACGATCGCTGAGAGCTCGAACATGTCGTCTTGGGGCATGCCGAACAATTCAGCGAAGACAAGCATGGGCAAGGCCAGTGCGAATTCCCGATGCAGGTCCACCGCCTCTCCTCGCTCCAGTGCGGGCGCCATGCCATCCAGGCGGGCTGCGACGATGCGCGCGATGCTCGGCCGCAGGTTGTCGATCTGGCCCACGGTGAAATCGCGCGAAATCAGCCGGCGCAGACGCGTATGCGTCGGTGGTTCCTTCATGGCTAGCGTGGACGCCAGCAGATTGAGCGACAGGCTGGACGCCGCACGCGGGAAATAGCGCGCCAGTTCGGATGGCGCCGGCCCCCGAAACGCATCGCCCGTGGCCTTGAACGCCCAGTAGATGTCGGCGTGGCGGCTCAACAGAAAGAGGCCCGACGCCGCGCGGTGCACCGGATCGTGCTCTTGCAACCACCGCATGAACGGGTACGGGTCTTGGATGCATGCTGGCGACGCTAGCTCGGCGAAGGCGTCGTGGCATGCTGCCTTGGTTTCTTGCACGTCCATCTTGGTTACCTGTCGGGTGGCTGATCTGACCGGCCCGCGCCAGGCGCCGTCAAATGAGAAGATTGCGATGCCGGGGGGCGTCCGCACCAGAGCACCGGCATTTCCTCGAACCCGCCGGTGATGATCTCCTTGCGCAACTTCAGTTCTTCGGGCGCCACGGCCAGGCGCAACGCGGGAAAGCGCTGGAAGATCGAACCGAATACGGCCTTCAGTTCCAGCCTCGCCAGCGCCGCCCCGATGCAATTGTGCTGCCCGTAGGAGAACGCCAGGTGGGGATTTGCGTCGCGTCCGATGTCGAAGACTTCCGGGTCTTTGAGATGGCGCGGATCAAACGAGGTCGCCGGCAGGCCGACCAGTACTTTGCTCTCCGCGGGTATATGCACGCCCGCGATGGTCACGTCGGTCCGGGGGTAGCGCATGATGCCGTCCCAGCCCGCGCCAGGCGAATACATTCGCAGTATTTCCTCCACCGCCTTGTCCACCAGGGACGGATCGCGGACCAGGCGTTCGCGCTGTTGCGGATGGCGAAACATGGCCAGCAGGCCGAATTCGATCTGCGCGACGGTGCTCTCGTGCCCCGCCACCAGCACGCCCGCCGCGAGGCCGACCGCCTCTTCCTCGGTCGCTTCACCCTGGTCAACCGCGGCTAGCAGATCCGTCAGCAGGTTATCGCCCGGATCCTGTCGCTTGCCCCGTATTTTGCCGTGAATGTAGGCGCGGAGCTCTTCCCAGGCCAAGCCCGACGCGCTGCGCGGGCCGCTTTCATGCTGGTGCGTCATCACCTCGTCGGAGAGCTCTGCGAAAAAGGCGTGTTCCTCGAAGGGCACGCCCATCAGCGCGCTGATTACCTTGGCCGGAAGCGGAAAGGAGAGATGGCGTCGCAAGTCTGCGGGCTGGGGCTGAACCGCCAGCGTATCGAACAACTGCACGGTGATCGCCTCGACCTGCTGCGTAAGCAGCTTCACCCTGCTGTTGCTGAAGGCCGGCGCCACGATCGTGCGTAACCGAGCATGCTCGTCCCCTTCGTGCGAGACCAGCCATCCCGGCGAACCGAGAATGACCGAATCGGGGGTGAAATCCGCCGGAGGCATTCCCGCGGGCAGGAATGCCGCGTCAGACAGCACCGCCTTGGCCTCGTCATAGCCTGTCACCCACCAGCATTCGTGCCCGGACGGAAGGCGCACGCGGTGGATCGGACCTTTGGCGCGTAGCGCTAACATCTCGGGCGAGGGCTCGATGTGATCGACCCGCCACATCGGCAGCGTCGGCAAGGATTGTTCGGACATGGTGACGCTTCACTCTTTAAGCCCGGAAGGGGCGGAAGATGATGGGCAGACTGCGGGCAGCAAATGAGTTAAGGCAACGTGTAGACCACGCCCTCTGCGGCGATTGCCAGCGCCAGATCCTCCGGCCGCACGAACGGCGGGGGGAAGACACTTCCCAATTCCAGGCGCGCCAGCGCAGCGCCCAGGCACAGATGCGGCCCCTGGCCGAGCGGCAGGTGCGGGTTTTGCAGCCGGTTGAAATCGAACATGTCGGTATCGCCATAGGTCGGCCGACCGTAGGAATTGGCGCAGCAGGTTCGACCGCACCCGCCCACCGACCCGTCCGCAAACAGAACTTCCAGTCCAGTCCCACACCCCCGGCTTCCCGCCTGGCTCAAGGTCTGCCGCTTTGGCTGTACCGCTCGCGACGTGGGCGATTGTTGTGGGTCGCAAACGAAGAACTCTAGATCGCATCTAACACTCCTCACATTTTCCCGGCACACACAACCGAGCCACTATCATTGCCCAGCAAACCATCGGAACTCACGAGACGCGAACAGCGATGCGCCGCCCGAAGGCCATCGCGCTGCGATTGGCGACATACCGTGACCAGAGCAAATCGCGTGCCGAAGTGAATTCGTGGGTTCAGCAGGCATTTCGTAGCAGCGCGTAGTGTCAAGCTCCCGCCATTCAGTCTCAATGCCGACAACCGCGGAGTACATGTCTGACAAAAGACTGCTCTAACGCCGGTCTGCGTCCGATAGTCGGCGACCTGCATGGGATGCCCTCGCGGCGGGCTTTCGTGCAACAATCCGCGCCATCTTCGACGTCGAAGTTGCCCCGCGAGTTTTCGTCCGATGGGCGGGAACGTCGTCGACTGCGCCGAGGCCGCCGCGTTAAAAGCGCCGGCTCTGGGCAAATCAGACTGGACCCGCCTCGACCCTCCGGTAGTAAAGTTTGCGGAGCTTATTTCCGCCAAATGCAAGTTCTGAGCTTGTAGTCATCTCGTTGACGTTGTTCTTAATGTTTCCACCCCCGCGCTTACCGAGACGGTCGAGCTTCTCGATCGGCGTAGGTCGAAAAGGCAACGGGAAACGCTCAAATTTCGAAGCATGTTCTCTTCCGGAAACATGTCATCTAATCAGGAGCGGCGGTCGGCAACAGTCGCCTGAGTCGGAGGTGCTTTCTAAACCAGACGATGCCCAATCAAGAAGCCTCCTGCCGAAGATGAAGCAATCGGGAGACCAATGCAGCATCTCATGGACCGCCGCACCGTGGTGAAGAAAGCGGTCCTCGGTTGCTGGAGGTTGTTGAGTAGTTCCATGACATCGAATTGAGCTTTAGCCTGATGAATTGGGTCAATACCTACACCGCTAACTAAGGGGTGCGCCGTTTACGCCTTAGGTCAAGCTGGGGGACGTTGGACTGCTCTGACCTGCCCCTGCGAATTTCCTCCAGAATTGATTAGAGTCCGGCCCATCAAAGGACGGACGCATGAAGAAGCAGAGATTTACGGAAGGCAGATTATTGCGGTGCTGAAGGAGCAGGAGGCGGGCGCAAAGGTGGCCGACCTCTGCCGCAAGCACGGAATTTCAGAAGCAACGTTTTATAATTGGAAAGCCAAATACGGCGGTATGGAAGTCTCCGAGGCGAAACGGCTGAAGGCGCTTGAGGACGAGAACGCGAGACTGAAGAAGCTGCTCGCCGAGCAGATGTTGGACGCAGCAGCACTCCGCGAGCTTCTTTCAAAAAATGGTAGGGCCTGTCGCCAAGCGTGACGCCGTCACGCATCTGAAGACCGTCATGGGTCTTTCGGAACGGCGGGCCTGCCAGATCATATCCGCCGACTGCAAGACGATCCGCTATCAGTCGAACCGACCGCCGGAAACCGAGTTGCGAGCGAAGCTGCGCGACCTCGCCAATGAGCGGCGGCGTTTCGGCTACCGGCGGCTGTTCGTCCTGCTTCGGCGGGAGGGAGAACCGTCCGGGGTCAATCGCATCTATCGCCTTTATCGCGAGGAGGGTCTCTCTGTCCGCAAGCGCAACGCCAGACGCCGTGCTGTCGGCACGCGTGCTCCGATTCCGGTCGAAGCTAAGGCCAATGCCCGATGGTCGCTAGACTTCGTGCACGACCAGTTCGCTTGCGGAAGGAGGTTTCGCGTGCTCAACATCGTCGATGACGTGACGCACGAATGCCTGGCGGCGATCCCGGACACCTCGATCTCCGGTCGTCGTGTCGCTCGCGAACTGACGACCCTGATCGAACGACGCGGCAAGCCGGGGATGATCGTCTCCGACAACGGCACTGAACTCACCTCGAATGCGATCCTCGCGTGGTCGAAGGATCACAAAGTCGACTGGCACTACATCGCGCCGGGAAAGCCGATGCAGAACGGCTATGCCGAGAGCTTCAATGGTCGGATGCGCGACGAACTGCTCAACGAAAGCCTGTTCTTTGGCCTCAATCATGCCCGAAGCGCCATTGCCGAATGGGCGGACGATCACAATAATTTCCGGCCGCACTAATCGCTCGGATATCAGACCCCGGAAGATTATGCCGGGACCATCGCCGCAACCGGCTCCAACGCTGCGCAAGATGAAGGCTTCGCGTTTCCGCCGGTTGCTCACACCGCGCCACTTGACGTATTCAAAACCGCCGAGGCTCTAATCGCCGCCGGATGAAAATTCAGTGGCAAGTCAGCTCAGTTTCATCGCGATCATGTTTTTGTGGCTGGTTTGCCTGCCGAGTTCCTGAATGTATCGACCTGTCGCTCTCGCGCGTGGGCCGGAAGGACATAAATAGCAGGCTCAAGAAATAAACGACCTGAAGGAAAACCGAAGCCGCTAGTGTTACGGCGAACGCTTTGAAGATGGAAAGCGACGCGGCGTAGGCCGAAACAGCGCTGGTGCACGTGACCAGTAGCAGGATGCAAAAAAAAGTTCTAAAGGGCAAGGTCTTGCTCCCGTTCGTTCGTCCAATACTTGAACTGCGTCGACGCTGACGTTTCGCCCGATTCGTCCACGCTATGAACGTGCATGACTTCGCCGTGAGTGCCATAGGTTGCCAAAAGTTGGGTCAGCGCGAATACGCCAAAGTGACGACTTCTTCTTTCGCGGCTTCCGACTCGGCAAATCCTGTTCGCCAGACTCCGAAGGCCGCCGCCATAGCGAGCAACAAGGCGGCGCCAGTATCTCTCCGGGATACGCAATAAAATCTGCCGCTTCCTATCTATTGCATTTTTGTACGTTCTCCGCTGAGGTCGCGATCGGCTTGTTTGGTGAGACACCTTGGTCATGCACCAAGGTCGCTAATCAGGCAAAATAGATTGATTGGATGCCATCATCCGCGTTTTGAATAACGCTAAAAACGCGGCACCGAAAACGCCTGGGGACCGAGCGCGAACTCGCGACCGCGGCACTCAGCACACTTTAAGTCAGCCAACAGTGAGCGCGGCTGTTGCCCCGGTTGCGCTAGCCAAATGTCGTGATGCTCGGATGGAACTCGCCGATTGCAAATTTTCTTTCTGCTTTATACGTCGTAAGGGGTGCCTTTGACCTTGCCCCGTTGAAATAATCCATTTTGAAGTAAGCTCTGGCCCATTGAGAGGACCAGGGAATGAAGCGCAATCGTTTCACAGACGTACAGATCTCGTCAAACTTGGAACACGCACCCGTTTGCATAGTTTGCCCAAGGTCGGGATCCCGTTCCGCAAATTTGGGACAAATTCGAGCCATACGTGCGGCGACGCCGATGGCCGCCGCGTTCGATTGCTGAACCCGCTTAGTCGACTGCGCGGCTGCCGGTATGGTCTAACATCGTCGCGTTCATGTGGCCCGGAGTTGGTATGGGGGCTGGCCGGAATAAAAACACGCCCATTAAAATATCTCAATAGAATCAACTGGCTGGGCGACATCGGAGCGACGCGTCCGGAGCCTGGCTTGAATTGAACCGAACCGAATTGGCGCAGGACCATTTACACAGCACGCTGAAATCTGCATATTGCCGCGCGTTGTCGCTATCCCAAGTTGATGCACGAGTCGCTTTCGCTCCCGTCAAAAGCAGCTGGGCACGAGCTCTTTTCAAGAATTTAGAAGGCAAGGATATGGAAAATTTTGTGTATCTGTTGGAGCCGGAAAGTGCGATCTTTCGCGCCGCTGAGCTCCCTGATCGCAACAGCATTGCATCGATCGCCGGTTTAATTGGCAGTGATCTTATTCAGATGATCCGCTTCGACGACATGCACTCGCTATTTGTTGGCGAAGAAGCTTTGCGAGTTGGGTTAACCGCCTTTACGATCTTTGACGGGTACCCGATCCCTCTTGCCGGGCAGATAGCGCTTTTGGGAGGCGATGGTAGTAAACCTTATCGTTCGCCGTCAATAACGATGACGGAAGCCGCGCGACGTTTTGAATGTTGCCGGCCGGTGCTTGATCCTGTGTTTGTTCCGATGGACCGAGTGGCGAACAAGGGCCTCATCGTTGCGGGCGCACTGGAAGGCCTGCAAGTGCGTATTGATCGCCGCTCCCCGGTGCTCCTATGAGCGCAATGACGAATGATAGGATCCAGGAGAATGAACTCTATCGCGCCGATTCGCTGAGAGTCCGCGAGCGTGGCGACATGGGCTCGAGAAACGGAAAGCTGACGCCTCAAAGCGGCGTTTACTACGTTGCCGAAGGCCTCCCGTTCAACTGGACAAAGGTCAACACTGAAGGTCGGAAGACGTTCAGTGCCGGTCTCCAACTACTCTGAGGACTATCGAAGAGACATATGATAACTCTATCGGCGGCTAACACGTCGTTGCGCAGCAATTGATCTTTGATCTTCCCTCAGATTGCTACACTCAGACTGCTCGATCGGCGCCGCAGATTGAAAGCCTGCGTTTGTCCGTTTGGCGATAACTGGGAGGCGGGATCGCCTCCCCGCTGCACGGGCGATCGAGTGATTGAAAAGCCGGCTTCAACTGTCACTTGCTCAAGCTGGCACAACCTTTGAATGCTCGCCTTGCGGGGATCAAAGCAGCCAACTGAATTCGATTATTGGAGAAAGCGACGAAGCGCATGCCAAATGTGCATCACATCGGGGTCTCGACGGTGGCGGTGCCAGCTGCGGACGCCGCACGTCAAACCGGCATAGCCGTCGACCACTGCGACGATTGCCAAACACGCTATTTCAGCCGACCATGCCAGATGGGTCTCAAGTTATATTTTGATGACTATGTGCTCTTCCGCGTTTTTTCGCGCGCACTTGAAGAAATTGAGATGGGGATTGCCACCGCGACCGAGGCAACCGGCCTTTCGCTTAGGGAGCTGCGGGATATACCAGCCCGCAGTTTTCCGGCAAGGCTTATCCGCGCTTTTGCCCTGCAAGAGGCGAGTGATTGCATGCCTGATGCAGAGGAGCAACTGTTGCGCGATATGCTCCTAGGGCATGTGCGGCCAGGCGACCCTGAGGGCGTGCGTTTTGCTAAGATCATTGCGCGACGTTCCATGCGCGAAGACCACCTCTGGCGGGATCTCGGCTTGCTTGACAAAGCCGAACTTAGGAGATTGCTGTTCGCGCATTTTCCGGCGCTGGTGGCAGGCAACACCAACAACATGAGGTGGAAGAAGTATTTTTACCGCAAGATTTGCGAAGCTGAAGGCTTTTCCCTTTGTAGCGCTCCCAGCTGCAAGGAATGCGGCGATTTTAATGAATGCTTTCTCCCTGAGGAAAGCGGAAGTCTTTCTGGAGCGGCAGAGTTCGTCGGGCGCGAGATCTTGAAAACGTGAAGGCCACAGATGCAACCTGGCGGGCTTGTCCGGCGACGTTGAACCGATACGGGGGATTATTGCTCCCGATATTACGACTGTGCGGGCACGCGCAAATGCCACTTTCCTAAAGATGAGCGGTGATGTCGTCGTCGGATAATGATCATCGGTCAATTCTGATAGCACCTACTAAAATTGCCTTAAGCTCTTCGCCGTATTCGACTACGCGATCCACATTTGTCGGAGCTGAGCGTATGGCCGGAAAAAAGCGTCCGCGACTAGCGCTTTAACTTGATAGCTTGCTCACGATCTTTGCTGTAGCCTTCGAGCATTTCCTCAGAATCTGGCCCGCTGACGATCGAAACCGGCTCCGTTGTCAATCTCAGCCAATGGCGAAACAATCCGGGCCTGCAAGACTGCAGCTGCCAAGCTGTCGGCATTCCCCCTATTTGTTCATGGAGACAGCATAACAGCGAGTTTGTTGTAAGCGACAATCTCTACTGTGCCTTCATATGCGTTCTGCTGATCATCCGGCCTTGATTCGGACGCGTGGTGCGAGCCGATCGGCCGTCAAGACGGTACCGATCTGCTTGGCTCTACGACTTGCCACACTACTTCTGTCCCTCGCCTGAGATGTAAGGATACGGACGAGATTTGTTGATCTTTGACGCAAGCGATTTCCAACCGACAAGACCTCGCGGCCGCTTCGTCCAGTTTGGCGGTTTCGAGACAAGAGTTTGTCGATCCCGCCTTCGAAAGTTTGGAACTAAATAGCTGAAGATCAGCAAAACAGCTGTTTTATATGCTGCTGCCCACATGGCACGGGTTTTGAAGATTGCCATGCGAGGCGGCGCGAGCTGCCTGCCTTTTACTCAGCGATGGATGGAACGAAAGAAGGAAGGCGATATGGTAGATTTGCGTCAAATCGCATTTTACGGCAAAGGGGGGATCGGCAAGTCCACCACCTCCCAAAATACGCTCGCAGCGCTTGTCGACCTCGGGCAGAAGATCCTGATCGTCGGATGCGACCCGAAAGCC
>NZ_RQIH01000034.1 GCF_003939025.1 Rhizobium sophoriradicis | reverse complement strand
CGACCAACTGCCAAAATGGCTCCATCGCTACAATTGGCATCGACCCCATGGCAGCCTAAAATATAATACACCAATCAGCAGACTCGGCCTGACCGAGGACAACCTGTTGAGGCTCCACATCTAGGTCCTTAGCGCGCATCGTCCTTGCAACTCGCAACTCACTCAGCCTCGACGCATTCGCAGGCGTGATAACGCCGGCTGCGAAAGACAGAAGATGCACTGTTGTAGTCTCCGGCTCCCGCCGCTGCTTGCATGACGGCTTGCGCCAGTCGTTGACAAAACTCAATTGGCCAGCCAGCATTTCCGTTGCCCGGCCATTTGTAATGACTAAGTCTGAGGTGGTGCCATGCCTCGCATGATCAGGTTCATACTCACGCGTTTGGCGACGGGGTTCGCAATTGGATCCGCCGTGGGCTTCTTCGTTTGGCAAAATGGATTTGCCGCGGCAGGCACGCTTGAGAATTATCTCGCGAAGGGCCTGTTCATCTACCTCTTCGCAAGCACCATCAGCATGGGTTATCTCGCGACGGCCCCTCGAAGAATAGCGCCGGACGCTCTCCGTCGCATGTTGGTGCTCGTTGCGCCCGTTCGTCTGCACTTCCCTATTAAGCCCGCCAGTCCGACGGTATCCGCATGTGTCGTCAGCGCCACCGTTGATGCGGACAAGGCCTGAAGCAAGCGATGAAGACAGTCGAGATCACAAAAACAATCCGTCCTGGTGCTTTTTTGCGCCTGGCCATAACGGAGCAAGCGATCGCCATATTGACGGTTGTCGAATTCCGGCGCGGTTATCGCCCTGCCCCGAGGTCAGCACGCCTTCCGCAGCAGATCGACGCTGTCAACCACGACGACCCTGCCTCTGACTTCGACCCCTGCAGGACCGAGGGCAGCGAAAGCCCGCGAAAGGGCTTCGGGCGCAACCCCGAGTTTGCCGGCCAGAATTCTTTTCCGGTAAGGCAGGCGAAAGGTGGCCTGCGATGCTGAGGCCGGGCAGCGGCTGACGAGGTAATTCGCAACACGCTGTGCAGCCGTGTGCAGCCGGTCTCCCGCTATGCAATCCATGGCACCGAGCAGATGCCGGGCCATGATGCGCATGACGTTGCGACGCATGACGGGGTCCCGGTCGGCAAGCGCCCGCAACTCCACAAGGTCGAACAACGCGACCTCTGCGCCGTCGGCGGACCATGCGCTGTAGGTGTAGGAGCCGCCTGCCGACAGGAGATATTCACCGAACGTCTCACCCGGTTCGCAGATGCAGATATCTGCCTGGCGCCCCGCGGATTCCGACTTCGAAAGTCGCACGAAGCCGCGCATCACGCAATAGACGAACGACGCCTGCTGGCCCTCGGCGATGATCCGCTCGTCCGGTGCGAAGATCTGGAACTGAGCCGTGTCGGCCAGTTCTTCTATCCTTGCTTTGTCCAGGCCGTGAAACAGGTCAGATCGCAAAAGTATGGGATGTCTCGATAGCATCGATCTTCCTTTCGTTTCGGCCGTGAGCGGTTCAAGGTCTTTTGCAATCGGTTTCGTCCTCGACGAGGATTCGCCAAGCTGCTCCTTCAAGGTCCTCGTACTGGCGGCTCGTCAGCGACCAGAGGAACGCCAGGAGACCCATTCCCCCCATCAGCAGTGCGATCGGCATCAGATAGATCAGCATGTTCATGCGGTTTCAACTTCCGCACGTCCGCCGGCAAGCGGCTCGCTCCGTAGGCCGAAGGCATTTAATCGCAGCGCATTCGTCACGACGATGATCGACGAAGTCGACATGGCCACCGCCGCTATCAGCGGCGTTGCCAGGCCGGCGATTGCGATCGGTACCGCAAGCACGTTGTAACCGATGGCGAGAGCAAAGTTCTGGCGAATGAGGCTGGCGGATCTTCGTGCAACGGCGATTGCCTCAGGAACGGCATCGAGACGATCGTTGAAGAAGATAAGGTCGGCGGCTTGCCTGCCGACGTCGGATGCGGTTGCAGGCGCCATCGAGACCTGCGCGGCGGCCAGCGCCGGTGCGTCGTTGATCCCGTCGCCGACCATGAGCACGCGATAGCCCTCGGCGCCCAGCCTCTGGAGTTCCTCGACCTTCTGTTTCGGCCCCAGGTCGCCCAGAGCTTTGCCGATACCGAGAGCCCGCGCTGTGTTGTCGACGACGGCCTGCCTGTCGCCGGATACTATCAACGTTTCGATACCGGCTGCAGCGAGCTGGCGGAAAGTCTCCGCGGCGCCCGGACGAAGCGTGTCGTCAAACAGGAAACGGGCGAGATCGACGCCGTTTTTCGACAGGACCACCTCCGAAAACGGAGTATCGCCCGCGGGCGTGAGCCCGGTTCCGCAGGCAAAGGCCCGGTTGCCGAGCCGATAGAAGTCCGCTCCTTGCCAGGCTTCCAGCCCCCCGCCGGCGATTTCCGTGACCCTGTCGAAGGCGAAGGGGTAAGAGATGTCTATGTCCCGCACCAGACCCTGGGAAAGCGGATGCCGTGAATGCGCCGCCATTGCGCAAACGATGGCTCTATTGCCCGCGATCGAGTCGATTCGGACGAGGCGGGGCCGGCCCATCGTCAGGGTGCCGGTCTTGTCGAAGGCCACGATGTCCGCGTCGGCCAGTCTTTCGAGCGCCGAACCGTCCTTCACCACGATGCCCCTGCGGAAAAGTTCGCCGGCGGCGACCACCTGGACCACCGGTACAGCAAGGCCCAATGCGCAGGGGCATGTGATGATCAGCACCGCGACCGCGACCAGCATGGCCTGTTTCCAATCGCCCCCAAGCAAGCCCCAGGCGAGAAAGGAGGCCAGCGCCAACAGGTGCACGGCGGGAGAATAAAGTGCTGCGGCGCGATCGGCGACCCGGCGATAACGAGCCCTGCCGCCCTCGGCCGCTTCCATCAGGCCGATGATCTCGGAAAGAAGCGAATCCCTTGCCACTTTGGTCGCCCGCAGGACGAGCGAACCGGTCAGGTTCATCGCACCCGAATTCAGCGCGCTGCCTGCGGCGACGGCGACCGTGCTGCTTTCACCGGTGACGATGGAGAGGTCAACATCGCTCTCGCCGCTGACGATCATGCCATCGACGGGAATGCGTTGGCCGGCGGCAATCGCGATGTTATCCCCGACGGCGATCTCTTCGACCGGGATGTAGTGCCGCGACCCGTCCGGCATCATCAGCTGCGCCCCGCGCGGCGCCAGTCTGGCAAGCCCGTTGATCGCGGCGCGGGCTTTTTCCCGCATCACATGATCGAGGGTTCTGCCGATCAGCAGGAAGAACAGCAGAGACACCGACGCGTCGAACCAGGCATGTTCGCCATGGTGCATGGTTTCCCATAGGGAGACCGCATAGGACAGCGTCACTGCAAGCGAGATCGGAACATCCATGTTGGTGCGCCTACGCTTGAGCCCGCTCCAGGCCGATTTGAAGAAGAAGCGTCCACCATAAACCAGCGCCGGCGCCGCGATCATCGCCGAGATCCAGTGAAACATGTCGCGCGTGGCCGCATCGGCGCCCGACCATACCGACACCGAGAGCATCATGATGTTGGCGGCCGCAAAGCCGGAAACTCCAATCGCCAGCAGTAGCTGGTTCCGGATCCTGTCGGTTTCGGGTGCTGTCGACGTGATGAGATGGGCGCGGTATCCGGCCAAGGTGATCGCGGCGAGGATTTCGGAGGGATCGGTCGCCTTCGCCTCGATCTCTTCCTGATAGACGCAGGTGACACGCCTGGCGGTGAGATTGACCCGGGCTTTCCTGACGAACGCAAGCGCCGACAGCGCTTTTTCGAGGGTCAATATGCAGTCGCCACAGTGGACGTCGGGCACGCTGAGGTCGACCTGGCGTAACCCAGCCCCGAGCGGGTGGCTTGCAAGGCATACCTCCTCGGCGCTGGCGGATGTCGCGCTGAGGCCGAGAACGCTTTCCGCATCCATCGAGCAGCAGGTCATTGGCGGAACTCCGCGGTGTCGAAGCGTTTGGCCTCATGCATGACGACCGCCCCGTTCATTCTCGATATGGCCTCGACGATCCAGTCGCCGGCGACAACCTGGTGATCGGCTTCGAACCGCCCTTCGCCCGTCTTCCGGAGCGTCACGCGGAAATCCTCATGATCGCCGACGGGCCGTTTGAAGTTCAGCGTGACATCATCGATGATCGCAGGCGTGCCGGCCTGGTCGTGGATGTCGTAACGGATTTGGCTGCCCTTAACGACGAGCGCGCCCTCGACGCCGGAGGCGGCCATTGCCTTCATCGCTGCCGCCCTGGTGTTGAATTCCTGGCTGGCCACATAGGTGTTTTCCACGACGATGCCACTCCAGCTGGACGCAGCATAGAAGGCCATGGTGGCGTTTACGGCGATCACTACGGCGAAGAATGCCGAGGTGGCAAGCAGCACGTGCAAGCCGGTAAAGCCCTGAGTAGAAGTCTTCATTTCACGTCTCCCGGCGCGTTGAACGCCGCGCGATAGCTCGCCCGGTCGGCTTGACCTGCGTCTTGACCTATATCTTCGATGACGAAGAGGAATTCGTTGATCTCTGCCCCGTCTGGGGCGCGCGTGACGAAGACCTTGAGCGTCGTGGCCGCGTCGGGTTCGACGTGAGCGGTGAAGCTGCGGGCATCCTGCCCGCCGAACTCGGGAATGCGCATTGTGCCCCCCTCCAGCCCGACGAGGGTGATGGTCACGTCCCGCGGCTTCGGCACCATGTTGAGGACATGCAGCGTGTAGCCGTTTCGGATGGAGCCGTCGCTTTCCAGAACATATTGAGGGTTCCGGTCGTGGATAACGTTGAGCCTGAGCCGATCGCGTAAGGCGAGATGGACGACCATGGCGACGCCGATCGATGCCCAGACGACACCGTAGAAGACAATTCTTCGGCGGAAGATGATGCGCCAGTCGAAATTCCGGACAGCTGGCATGAAGCTTCCGTCGTCGTTTCGGACATTGGAGGGCTGGATGGCTGTCCGTCCTCCGTCAGTAGCAAGCGACATGTTGCTCGAATATTCCTTGAGCGTCGCATAGGCGATCAGGCCGTGTGGCTTCCCGAGCTTGTCCATGACGCCGCCACAGGCGTCGATGCAGAGGGCGCATGTGATGCATTCCATCTGCTGGCCGTCGCGGATGTCGATCCCCATCGGGCAGACGGCGACGCAGGCATTGCAGTCCACGCAATCGCCCACCGGCAGACCCTGAGCCTTCTTGCCATGGCGCGACCGCTGCTCGCCCCGCCAGTCGTTGTAGGTGACAACAAGCGAATTCTCATCCAGCATCGCGCCCTGAATGCGCGGCCACGGACACATATAGGTGCATGTCTGTTCGCGCATGAGGCCGCCAAGCACATAGGTCGTCGCGGTCAGGGTGGCGATCGTGGCATACGCAGCGGCAGGAGCGCTGCCGTCAAACAGTGAAGCCGCCAGGCTCGGCGCGTCGGCAAAATAGAAGATCCATGCTCCGCCCGTGGCGATGGCGATCAGCAGCCAGATCGCGTGCTTGATCACCCGCTTCCTGAGCTTGTCGAAAGTGAAGGGGTCGGCATCGAGCTTCATCCGAGCGTTTCGGTCGCCTTCGACAGCGCGTTCGACGACGAGAAAGAGATCGACCCAGACGGTCTGCGGACAGGCATAGCCACACCAGGCGCGGCCGACAGCGGCGGTGAGGAGAAAGAGGCCGAAGCCCGCCATGACGAGCAGGCCCGCCACATAGTAGAATTCCTGCGGCCAGATCTCGATGAAGAAAAAGAAGAAGCGCCGCGAGGCGAGGTCGACGAGGATTGCCTGATTGGGCGCATAGGGACCGCGGTCCCAGCGAATCCACGGCGCGAGGTAATAGGTGCCAAGCGTGAGCAGCATCAAGACCCATTTGAACCGGCGAAAGGGCCCTTCGGCTCGTTTCGGAAAGATCTTCTTGCGCGGCGCATAGAGAGGCTGGCGGTTGCGCCGGGCGTTGACGGGTTCGACGCGAACGTGGTCAATGTCATTTAGATTAGGGCGGGTATAGAGATTCATAGGACCTGTCCGATTTTCACCACTCTTTTCCCAGCCGTGGCGGATCCGTTCCTTGATGCAGATCAAGAACGACCGTGCAGAAGCGAAAAGGCCACGCCCCAGAGTAAGGGCGTGGCCGGAGGACAGCGGCGGAGAAACCGCTGGGACGTCCTCCACAGGAGCTGAAACTATCGGCTCGTCTGCTTGTGGTCTTTGAGGCAGATCAAACTCACCATCGAATTGCCGATTTTTGCAGGGTCGTCCTGCTCCGAAGACGCAGGCATCTGTTGGGCGCGGGCTGAGACACGCGATCGGATAACAGCACGCGGCGCGCCGTAGAGAGGGAGGATCGGATTGCGGTCGTGGGCTGTCATGTCTCTTCTCCTTACGTGCCGCCGCCGAGCGCATGAACGAAAATAGTAAGCTCGTTTACCGTTGTGTCCCCCAGGCGCGCTGCCCAGGCAGGCATTACGCCATGTTTGGGAGAGGCAACCTGACGAAGGATGGCGTCTTCACCCCGCGACTTCAGCCAGATTGCGTCGGCGAGATCCGGCGCACCCATTTCCACCTTTCCTTTGGCGTCCTCGCCGTGACATGGGGCGCAATTGTCGAAGAAAACCTGTTTTCCGGCCGCCGCCAGACCGACATCCGAGGGCGTATTGGTCAGCCCCCAGACAAAGGCGGCGACCTGCTTCATCTGGATGGGCTCCAGAACACCGGCAAAGGGCGGCATTTCGGAGGAATGGCTATCCGTATCGCCGTCGAAGCGGATGCCATGAGAGATCGTGGCCTGGATGGCATTCAGATCCCCGCCCCACAGCCAGTCGTCGTCGTTGAGATTCGGAAACCCCGGACCGCCGCTCGCTCCCGATCCATGGCAGGGCGCGCAGTTCACCTTGAAAGCGGATGCGCCGCCAGCGATCGCGAATTTACGAAGAGCAGGATCCGCGTCGATCTCCTCCACTGTCTTGGCAGCGATCAGGTCATGGAACTCCGTCTGCGATGACTTAGCGAGATTGAGGTCCTGCTGCAGCTCGGCGCGCGTTGAATAACCGAGATAGCCGTTAGTGGCGGAAGTGATCATCGGGATGGCCGGGTAAGCGATGGCGTAGCCGATCGCCCAGAGGATCGTCACGTAGAAGGTCCAGATCCACCAGCGCGGCATGGGATTGTTGAGCTCTTGGATGCCGTCCCATTCATGACCCGTCGTTTCGACGCCGCTCAGTTCATCGATATGCTTTTGCGACATCTCAATCGTCCTTCAAGGGAATATCGGCGGCATCTTTGGCCGTCTGCTTGCTACCTGGGCGAAGGGTGAGCATGACCGCGCCGACGAAGAATGCGGCCATTGCCAGGAGGCCCCAGCTGTCGGAGAAGTGTCTCATTGCAGTGTAAGTTTCCATGGATCACCTCACCGGTAGCCGGTCGCGTCGTCATAGGTCGAGAAATTAACCAGCGTTCCGAGCATCTGCAGGTAGGACACCAGCGCGTCCATCTCGGTCAGCCGGGTTGGATCGCCGTCGAGATCGCCGACATTCGCATTTGGGTAGCGCTTGAGTAGAGCCGCCGTGTCCGCGTTCGGATCGGCCTGGGCTCTCATGTCGGCCTCGGCATTCGCCAGCATGTCGTCGCTGTAAGGCACGCCCACGTCCTCATTGGCCTTGAGGTCCTCTCCGATACTCCTGACCGTCACCTCCTTCTCTTCGAGGAAGGCGTAGCTCGGCATGATTGATTCCGGCACCACGGCCCGCGGATTTGCGAGATGCTGGACGTGCCATTCGTTCGAGTAACGCCCCCCGACGCGGGCCAGATCGGGCCCTGTCCGCTTGGATCCCCATTGGAACGGGTGGTCGTACATCGATTCCGCGGCGAGCGAATAATGGCCGTAACGTTCGACCTCATCACGGAACGGCCGGATCATCTGGCTGTGGCAGAGATAGCAGCCTTCACGGATGTAGATGTTCCGTCCGGCGAGCTCTAGCGGCGTGTAGGGCCGCATGCCTTCCACTTTTTCGATCGTGTTCTGCAGGTAGAACAGCGGTGCGATTTCAACGATGCCGCCAATGCTGACGACCAGCAGCGAGCCGACCAGAAGAAGCGTCGCGTTCTTCTCGAGGGTCTTATGTTTATCAAGTAACGATGCCATGTCTCACCTCACTCGGCAGGCTGTGCCTGGGGCACCAAACTGGTCGGGATTGGCGCTTCGTCGCGCAGGTGGCCGCGGATCGTCATGAACACGTTCCAGGCCATGACGAGGCCACCCGCTAGGTAGAGTGCTCCGCCGACGGCACGCAGCACGTAATAGGGGATCATCGCCGCGACCGTTTCAGCGAAGGAATAGACGAGGAAGCCCTGGGAATTGTATTCTCGCCACATCAGCCCCTGCTGGATGCCCGCGACCCAGAGCACCGCGGCGTAGATCACGATCCCGAGCGTCGCGAGCCAGAAGTGCCAGTTGACCATCCGCAGGCTGTAGAGGCGCTCGCGCCCCCACAGTTTCGGCGTCAGGTAGTATATCGCCCCGAAGGTGATCATACCCACCCAGCCAAGTGCTCCGGAATGCACGTGACCGATCGTCCATTCGGTATAGTGGCTGAGCGAATTGACCGCCTTTATCGACATCATCGGGCCTTCGAAGGTCGACATCCCATAAAATGCGATGGCGACGATCATCATCCGGATGATCGGGTCGGTGCGAATTTTGTCCCAGGCGCCCGAAAGGGTCATCAAACCGTTGATCATGCCGCCCCAGGAGGGCATCCAGAGCATGACGGAGAAGACCATTCCGAGCGTCTGCGCCCAGTCAGGCAGCGCCGTGTAATGCAGATGATGCGGGCCGGCCCAGATATACATGAAGATCAGGGCCCAGAAGTGGATGATCGACAGCCGGTAGGAATAAACCGGCCGGTTGGCCTGCTTCGGCACAAAATAGTACATCATCCCCAGGAAGCCGGCGGTGAGGAAGAAGCCGACGGCGTTGTGGCCGTACCACCATTGGGTGAGTGCATCCTGGACGCCGGAGAAGAGAGAATAGCTCTTGGAGCCGAGGAACGACGCCGGAACAGCGAGGTTGTTGACCACATGCAGCATCGCAATGGTGACTATGAAGCTGAGATAGAACCAGTTTGCCACGTAGATATGCGGCTCTTTGCGCTTCAGGATCGTTCCGAGATAGACGGCCAGATAGGCGACCCAGACGATGGTAAGCCACAGGTCGACGTACCATTCGGGCTCGGCATATTCGCGCGACTGATTGATGCCGATCACGTAGCCGGTCGCAGCCATCACGATGAACAGCTGGTAGCCCCAGAAGACGAACCAGGCGAGTGTTCCTCCGAAGAGACGCGCGCGACAGGTGCGTTGCACCACATAGAAGGATGTCATGATCAGCGCGTTGCCGCCGAAGGCGAAGATCACCGCCGATGTGTGAACCGGCCGCAATCTTCCGAAATTCCAATAGGGCGCGATGTTGAGGTCGGGAAAGGCGAGCTGCAGCGCGATGATCACGCCGACGAGGAAGCCGACGACGCCCCAGAACACCGTAGCGATCAGGCCGTAGCGGATTACCTCGTCGCAATAGCCCGTAAGCTCTGTTTTGCGCTGTTGGCCCGTCGGCGAAAACTCTGCGTTTCTGACAAGCAGCAGCGTTCCCGCAACCAGGCAGAGGCAAAGTATACCCATATGGACTGCAAACAGATGATCGTGCGCGAATGCGGCCGCGAGCAGCGCCAGAAACGCTGCGACCGCGATCACCATCGTTTCTGTCGTGTAATTCATGATGTCGTCTCCAGTGCGCAGACGACCGCCTCGCGGCCGGCTTTCTCGGATTTCGAGGCAGGACTGTCACGAAGACGGGAACGGCTCCTTGATCTACATCAACAAGCGGACTGGAAGCGGTGGACGAACCGACGTTGTTACACTCTGTTGCAAACTTCCCCCTTTGGCACCGCCCGCTTACTCCCGTGTGACGCAGCTGCTTTCTACCGCACCCACTGCCACAAGGGGCGATGAAGATGCTGTGCAGAACAACCACGCGTTCGACAATGGCGCGAAGGGGCGCGAAGCCATACATGCCGGCCAATCCCTCTCTTCGCTGTTCGTAGGCTCGGCGGCCGAGGCCGTCGCAGCCGGTAAGGCGATTTGGTGGGAGGGTGATAAGCAACCATCTTGTCCAGGTGGAAGAAGGTGTCGTGCGCCTGCTTCGTATCATCGGCGAAAGATCGTCGGGTGATAATCGCTCTTCAATTCGCCGGCGATCTCAACGGCGCGTCGCTGCAAAACGATTTCCTATTTACGGCTGAGGCCGTCACGAAATGCAAGATCCGCCGGATATCGCACATGAGTTTCCACGGGGAAGTCGCTCGGTCTAATGCGCTCGCTCGACCTAGCTCTCGTTGCTCTGGCAGGAGGCGGCCGCTTCGCATGAACAGATGGTGCTGTTGCCGAAGAAGAACGCCGAGGAGCGCCCCTGCAGCTTCATCGTGAAGCTTGCATTCCGGCGCAACCCGCGTCCGCCAAGGTCCGTTGCGCGTTTCCATGAATCGTCAAGACATTGCGGATCATCTCGGCCTGACCATTGAGACCCTGGCCCACACCGTTACGAAACTTGCGTCGCGCAACATCGTTATTCCCGAGGGCAGGCACGACCTGCGGAACGTCAATCTTGCCCGCTGGTACGGTTATCGGGCGACACTGATGATTTTCCCGAGGATTTCTGTCAGAGGGTAAACCTCAACACACGCGACAAGCCGCGGGATCGACATTCATGCCCTCCGCGAACTTCTCGACGCGATATGAGCTCAGTCACGGCAATCCTAAGCTGTTCAGCAGCGCCGACGTTCGCCGAGCGTGCTTGTCCTTCGGTGATTCCTACATCGCTTGCAGGCTGCCATGTCCCTCGCAAGGGCGCTGGGCAAGCAGGCAAAAATTGGGACCTTCTGCCTTTTTTCCCCGAATTTGACGGGCGTCAAAGAGCCCAATTCCGGCATCTGCTAAGACACATTCATGAGGCTGATTGGGTCTCGCAGAAAAGGAGCTTGCAAATGCGGTTAAAATTCGGTCTGATCGCTGCAGCGGCAGCCTTGATTGTTTCGGCAGCGCCGTTGATGGCGGCCGACCACCAGGTTCGGATGCTCAACAAAGGCACGGAAGGCGCGATGGTGTTCGAGCCTGGCTTCCTGAAGATCGCCCCCGGCGACACCGTCACCTTCATCCCCACCGACAAGGGCCACAACGTCGAAACCTTCAAAGGCCTCATTCCGGATGGCGTTGCCGACTTCAAGTCAAAGCCGAATGAGCTATATCGCGCGAAATTCGATGTTCCAGGCGTCTATGTCCTGAAATGCACCCCACATTCCGGCATGGGCATGGTTGCCCTGATCCAGGTGGGTGACAGTCCGCCCAATCTCGAAGCGATCAAGACTGCAAAGGTGCCGAACATGGTGCGCAAGCGGCTCGATGCCGACCTCACAAACATCACCCAGTGAGACACAGCAGGTGCGGATGACCGCGCAGCCCATGACGATGGCTTTCGTGGCAGCTGTTTGCCTCGCCAGGAGCAGCTGATGCTCAGTGAGCATCGAGCAGAGCCAGGCGCTGTCAGGCAAGACGTCCAAGGCAGTGGTCGGACACGGTTGTCGGCAAAGCCGATGCCGAAACCTGGTGGGACCGTCGAGAAAGTGAATGTGGCCTGTGAAAAGAGCTATGATCTGCACGGCAGACCTGTGAAGGAACGCGTGGGCAAGATCACTAGCCCGGCGGCAATCTCGCTGACGACGAATATAACGAGGTCGTTTTTTTGCGCGGCAGTCGCGAAGGAGATGCCAGCCAAAACCCGGGGTCTCGTTCTGGTTACCCAAGAATTGCACGGAAGGCGCCGTCGAACGTTTGATCGAAATCCCCGCGGCAGGCAAGTCCTACAACTAGGAGACCCCTGCCTCGTCCTTCGACGTGCTCGAACAACCGCGTTCGTGAGAGGGCGAGAGCCGTCGATCATGTGGCGCTCGGTAGCTCACCTCGCGAAAAGGCTCCTTCAGGCGCCTGCGCGGCCGCCATAATCGCGATGGGCACAACTCTGCGGACCGGCGCTTGCCCACGCCACCTTAAAGGTTCGACGTCAGTCGCCAACGATACCCTGGGCCAGGGCCTGCCGAGATCGAGCTGTATTTGAATGAGCCGAAAAGCTCGACGATAACGACCTCGACGTCCAGGCGGTGATACGGGCGCCCATCTACTTGTGACAGGGCGGCCCGATGACCGTATTTGTGAGTGCGCCCGCCCTGCTTCACACGAACTTGCGACGTCGATCCTCCTCGACGTGCCGTTGTCGACGGGACTCCTGGGAAGATAACTGCAGGGTCCTCGATCGAGAAACGGGAACTCGATGTCTTCTCGCGCGGCCTTTGATGCGTTTCGTGTCGCCGGAACCGATGCACACTTCCGGCGACAAGTACTAGGCTGCCTTGCTGTGCGTGTGCCCGTGCGAGCTAAAATAGGCGTCGAATGCCGCCGCGACTGCACGGACCATGAAGCGCGCCTCCTCGCATACGACAATCCGCTCACCGCTGATCGTCACGACGCCGTCGGCCATGAGCTCGCCGAGACGGTCGTTGCGCTCGACAAGGAAGCCGGTGTCGAAACCCGATCCGCTGCTCAACTGGCCGAGATCGGCTTCGAAATCGCACATCAGCCTCTCGATGACCCTCGCCCGAAGCTTGTCCTCCTCGCTGAGAAGATATCCCTTGGCGGTCGGCAGCACCCCGAAGGCAATTCGCTCGGCATAGAGGCCGAGAGGCACGTGGTTCTGCATATAGCCGGCCGGCAGCCGCCCGATCGCAGATGCGCCGAGGCCGATCAGGCTATCGCAATCATCCGTGGTATAGCCCTGGAAGTTTCTCCTCAGCGTTCTGTTGCGCGCGGCGAGCGCCAACTGATCGTTCGGCAGTGCAAAATGATCGAGCCCAATGCGCAGATATCCGGCCTTCTGGAGCTCCTCGGCGATCACTTCCGCCTGCTCGTTCCGCTGTTTTGCGTCCGGCAGCGATGCTTCGTCGATCAGGCGCTGATGTTTCTTAAAAGCGGGTATGTGAGCGTAACCGAAAACGGCGAAACGTTCGGGACGCAGTTCTGCAGCCAGCCGGACCGTCTCGATGCAAGATTGGACAGTCTGTTTCGGAAGGCCATAAATTAGGTCGAAGTTGATGCTGCTGACGCCTGCTGAGCGCAACCCGGCGACCGCCCTTTCCGTCTGCTCAAAGGATTGCAGCCGCTTGATACCGGCCTGCACGATCGGATCGAAGCTCTGGACGCCGAGGCTTGCGCGGTCGACGCCGTTTTCGGCGAGCGCATCGATCATGGGGGCGACCAATGTGCGAGGGTCGATCTCGACTGCGACGCCGGCTTTCGCTTCAAACGTGAAGGCACTCCTGAGCTTTGCCATTAGAGCCGAAAATTCCTGCGGCTTCATGACCGACGGCGTGCCGCCGCCGAAATGCACGTACTTGACGGGCACGTCGTTTCCGGCCGCAAAAGAGACGAGCTCGATCTCTTCCTTCATCACGTCGAGATAGTCGGCGACCGGAGCGTCTTGCCGGGTGATGGTCGTGTGGCAGCCGCAGTACCAGCATATCGAACGGCAGAACGGGACGTGGAGATAAACCGAAACCGGGCCAGCCGCGGCGATATGGGCGAGATTGCCGGCATATTCATCCGGCCCCACGGCTGCAGAAAAAGCCGCCGCCGTCGGGTAACTCGTATAACGCGGAACCCGCGCATCGCCGTATTTGGCGATCAGATCATCAGACATTTTCGCATCCCTTTTCAAAACAGGATGCTTTATGATCTCCGGCCGCGCCGGCTTCCTTGTCCCAAATCAATGATGACGTCTCAGGCCAGAATCAGCCGGATCTTTGTCCGCTGTGAAAGTCAGCACTTTCGAACCCGCCTAACATCTCGTTCTGACATGGGTCGAGCCGCGGTCCCGGCTGTTCGAAGAGACGTGCCACAAGGAAATGAGCAAGAATGACTGATACGCAAAACGGGTGAAACAAATTGGTGTCCGCGTGCTGTCGCCGGTCGAGCCATCCCACGGTTTCGGCTCGCTCCATGCGCTGGCCCCCGGCGATAGTTTGTTGATCGCCAGTGGAACTGGTGCCGGCCTAACGGCGGGAATCTCGAGCGAAGCCTACCGAAACGCGGAAGTCGTGGTCGTTTTCCAATTCCACAGGCCCTCGCCGCGGCCGCCGACGTGATCGTCAAGGTGCGCCTCGATCAATGAGGTCGCCCTGCTGTCGCCTGAAAAGACGCTAATCGCTTTCTTCTATCCCGCAGCCAACAATGAGTTGCTCAAGCGGGCTCTGCATTCGGGCGCGAATATAAGCGCCATAGACATGGTCCCGCGCATCAGCCGTGCACAGAAGATGAATGGGAAAGATCGGGGTTACCGGGCGGTCATCGAAGCGAGTGCGAACTTCAGGTGTTTCTTCACCGGGCAGATCACCGCGCGGTATTTCTAGGGTCTCCTCAGTTTTACGTCGCCTTGAGGTCCGTCAGCACCTTGTCAAAAGCATCCTTGACCGGCTTTGAGATTTCCTCCACCGCCCTGCTTGAGAGCACCCGGACTTCCTTGGCGTGCTGCAAACTTGTCTCAACGCGCTTGCGGAAAAAGGTCGACTGCTGTTCGAGGATCTGCGACGGCGAATTCGCGCCCAGCAAAGCTTGCAAATGTGAGAAGCTGGCCTCGGCGTCGGCCTGCAGTGCAGCGATCGTCTTCCACCACAATTCGTTGCCGAATAGACTTGTCGTTTCGAGGATCGGAGGCAGCATTTTCTGTGTCGCTTCAGCGCCGGACGCAAGTTTCAAAAAAGCCTCTGTCACCTTCTTGTTCCCCTTTTCAACAGATGCGCCGAACTGATCTGGCACCTTGAGCGACGATGACCCCGGGTTTTCGATCGTTTCAAAGGATCTTTCGGAAATCTTGGTCATTGCATTTTCCTTCTCTTTGAGTTGGTTGCAAGCTGTGACATCGGGATTGACCCTTCCGCCGGCGGATGCATGGCCGCTTGGTAGAACGCGGATCCGATGACGAACGGTCAGGTGGCCTCCGTTCCGTTCGTTTCATGAACCGGCATCATGCAGACTGCTTTCTGCCGCTTGTAACCAGGGATCAGCAAACACCATGCCAACTGCTCCGACGCGCCAAGAAGATGATTTTCTTTTATCAATGGGCGGGTTGAGGGCAGGTTGATGTGTATTTGACGGAGAGACCGGCGAACAAAACGTTCCAATCACGACAAACCTGACAAAAGTGGCGGATGCCCGACATTTGCGAGAAATGTCGACGGTTGCGCTGGGGACAAGGGAATTAGCATGTAATTCAACCGCGCTCAGGATCGTCCTGTGTCGGATCGTATTGAGCCTGCGGGGTGGAAAGTGGCGTTGCGGTCCTCGCCGCAAGTGCCTCCGTCAGCTGCGCACTGGTGCTTACCTCGACGGTCAGCTTGCGCGAGACATTGCGTGCAATTGCAGTGCCTTCTTTGCACCGGCCGCCATTGATTAGAACCGCCGCATCCGCGGATCAGGCATGGGACACGAACGGCACGATCTGTGGCGATCCAATCGCGGGGCATCTGCCTTGGCAACCGGATAAGTTCATCGCCGAGGGCGACGAGACAGCGATCGCCACTTCGCGCTTTTAAAAAAGTCCTATTGAAAGAAGCGACGAACTAGCCACCATCGCAGCGCCAACTTTGTGGATGGAATGCCACACGAAGTAACTACGTTCGTTCGTTTGCGCAGACGACGAGCAGCAGGAGACAACAAACGATCTGAAGGTAACAGCGTTGACTTGTTCGCGAGATCACGCAGTAACCTTGTCTGCCGCGACATGGGTCTGACAGTTCTTCGGGCAGACGCGCGCGCAGGCGCCGCAACCAATGCAGCGGCCGGCCTCATCGACAACCATGATCATACGATTGAGCTCGCCATCGAAGTCTTCCTCCTCGTCGTCGCAGATGCCGAGGATTTCACCCGCTTCACCGACGCCATAGAGGTGCATGACTTCGCGAGAGCAGGCTTTGAAGCATCGGCCACAGCCGATGCAGGTTGTAGCATCGATGCAGGTCAGGTACTCCGGCACCCAGCTGGAGCCGTCGCGCGTGACGAAAGGGCCAGTCATCGTGAATTCTCCAATGCAGCGAGCTCTTCCTTCGCAGCGTTCAACTCGGCGAAGGCGTCGAACGTCTCTCCTGCAATGGTCTTGATTCTAGCCCAATTAATCGGAAGGTCCTCGGCAAGATCGTGCAACTCCATCTTCGCAGCGGCGGCGCGGGACTGCAGCTTGCGGACCTTTTTCAGCTGCTCCACAATGTCTGACATGATCTCTTTCCTCGAAAATTGATTTCATGATGCCCGCGCCACGTCGGGATAGGTTTCGATAACTTCAATAGCGTCATCGACCATTTTCGTGCCGGTCTCGGCGAGCTTGCCTAGCGTCTCAAAGCCGAACCGGTGGACATCGCGCAGGGTCTTCGACAGAACGACCAACCGTCCAGTCGTCAAAAGCAAGCGGCCGAAGCCCTCATGGCCGATCGTCATGATCGGCGATGCCAACAGGCCTGTGCACTCTTCGATCACAAGCCCCACGCAACTGTAAAAGTTCTGTAGCCTCCACAGCACATCAGGATCCGGATCGCCTATGATCGGGATCTTACGGCGCTGCTCCTTGGTGAGGATGAAGTCGGCCAGCAGGTCAGTGTCCGATTTGCCTTCCCACGCCCCATGGGCATCCTGAGCGCGGATGAGCCTTATCAGGCATCTGAGAAAAGGGGTGGCGAGATCCCCATCTTCGTTGACAGCAGGGCCATTCGTACTTCCTGTCAATGTACCCATTTCTTAGTCCTCCTCATCGAAAGGCTTCTTTTCAATGGCGCCTGCTTCGGTCAGCGCCGTGAAGCTCGTGCGCCAGAGCGTTGGACCTGAGGAAGCCGATCCGCGATTGTCCCAGGAATTGCCCTCACAGCCGAGAGGCCCATGGATCAGGTGCGCGACGTCGGTGATCGGCTGCAGCACGATCTTGGCGCCATCGAAAGCGCATCCGCCGGCTGCCGCCCCGGG
>NZ_RQIH01000033.1 GCF_003939025.1 Rhizobium sophoriradicis | reverse complement strand
CTTTTCTAAACTCAAGCAGTTCAGAAGGGTCGCGACGCGCTTCGAGAAAACCGCCGAAAACTACCTCGCCGTCGTCACTATCGCGGCGACAATGCTATGGATCAGATAACTGTCCACACGACCTAGCGCATGATACCAGAATGGTAGGCCCCACGGCCGATTAATTGTACGAACCAAAAAGGGGAGCCTTTACCTTTTAATGATGCCTGGTGCTGCAAGAAATATGCAGCCACAATGGCGATTGTTTAGATTTGCATCCTAATGGCTAATAGCACTAATAGAGAATCTGGTTGTTCCTTGAGGGTGCCCGTGAACAAACGCCAACAAAAGGGACGGCATGGGTCGCGAAAAGACATTCGATGGTGTGTCCGAGTTTCTGGCTGTCGCAAAGCGTCAGAGTGTTCGGAAAGCTGCGCTCGAGCTTGAAGTGACGCCCGGCGCTATCAGCCAAGCGCTGCAGAAGCTCGAGCGGCGTCTCGGAGTCCCCCTCTTCTACCGCACCACCCGCCGCATTGCGTTGACGGAGGCAGGGGAAGCTTTGCTCGCAAAAATAGCCCCTGCGGCGCAACTGATCGAGACAAGTTTGGGGGATGCGGTTCAGTCTTCCAACGAACCGTCCGGTACCCTGAAGCTCATCGTCGAGCGCCTCGCATTACCCCATGTGATAGAGCCGATCCTGCCGGCTTTTCGCAAAGCGTGGCCGAACGTAAAGGTCGATATCACGGTAAGCAATTTGCACGGCGACATCGTTGCCAGTGGGTATGATGCCGGCATCTTGATCGGATCATATATCGCCAAGGAGATGATAGCGGTGAGGCTTTCACCGTCGTTTAAATGGGCGGTGTTCGGGTCACCTGACTATTTCAGAGAAAATGGTCGTCCTTCGGTACCCAGTGACCTTATCAAACACCAATGTGTCCGATTTCGTCGGCCGGAGAAGGGCGACGTCTACCGGTGGGAGTTCATCGAAAATGGACAAAATGTCAGCATAGAGCCGAACGGACCCATTACAGTGAACGACGGGGAGCTCATGCGGAAAATTGCGTCGCAAGGCTTGAGCCTGATCTATTCATCGACCTTCCACGCATCACGAGAGCTCGCGAACGGGCAGCTTGAACCGGTCTTGCTCGACTATTCGCCGGGAAGTGACGGGCTGTTTCTATACTTTACCAAGACAAAGCAAAACCAGCCTAAGCTCCGTGCATTCATTGACACGTGTTCCGAACTGAGACGCTTGTAGCTCACCTGAACTCCAGCGAAAAACCTCGAACGACGCAGCTGTTTGCCGAAGTCGTGAGGTCAGGCGTTGAGCATGCCGCCTGCGGCAACGATGGCCTCGGGAGTGTCAACGTCAATATGCGCACCTTGCCCGATATCAACTTGGATGCGAGGAAGTTTGGAATGCCCGATGATCCCGCGGGCGCCGCGGTCTCCCTGCAGTTCTAAGATCCCCTGGTGCAGCGATCTTGGCAGGATCACCGGATTGCCTGGTCTTCCTTGCCCGGCAGCCTGCACGATCGCACGTCCTCCAGCGTCTTTGAAGACAGCGATCAATCGATCGAGGTCCAAGCCCGAGATGAACGGCATGTCCGCGAGCATGATCAGGAATCCGTCGGCCCCGCCCGCATGGGCGGCCTGCCAACCCGCTATGATCGAGCTTGCGATGCCGGATCCGAAATACGGGTTGAATACCACGGTTACATCGACGCCTTCGAGCTCGGCTTCTATCTCGAGACGGCGGTGACCGGTGACCGCAAAGACGGTCGAGGCTTGGCTCGCGCGTGCGACGCTCGCGGACCTGCGAACGAGCGATACACCATTGAATTCCGATAAGAGCTTGTGCCGATGATTGTCACCCATGCGCGTTGATCTGCCGGCGCAGAGCAGAATGATCGACACCTCGATGTTTTGAGAACCCTGTGACCCCTCCACCAAAGGCAGGCCAGCCTTCAACTCTCGTTCATCGCACGGAGAACTTCCGCAATGACCGAAACGGCAATGGCGAAGGGACTTGATCTGCCGACGGGCAGCCCAACGGGTGATCTGAACTTGGCAATTTCTGCCTCGCTCAGCCCGAACTCCCTTAACCACCTGTCTTTCGCAGGGCGCTGCCTCTCGGCCCCCACCATGCCAACGTAACCGGCTTTCGACCTGAGCGCTCTGGCCACGTCTTCTCTGCTGGCCTCGAAGTCGTGATTGGCAAAAATGACAGCTGTCCGATGATCAAGCCGGAACTCTTCGAACACTTTCTGTGGGTTCGTCGTGCGATAGAGATGGGGCGCGATAGGGGGTGGTGATTTCGGTCCTAGCGGCCGCACGAAAACGACCTCGAATTCGGCTTCTTTTGCAAGTTGCGCGATTGCGAGGGCGGTCGGATCCGATCCTATGACGATAAGTCTTGTTTGCGGGCGGTATCGCACCCAATAGCGCTCAGCGTCGATCCGACCTGCTTGCCGCGACTCCAACTGCCTTTGTTCGACGCCTACCAACTGAAACGACGGACTCTGACATAGAGTAGTTGTCCTGGACCTGCCATCGGAAATCCAGATCACTTCCTCTCGCCTCGCTATCGCGTCAAGGAGGTTATGAACGACGGGATCCGAGGGGAGAACGCGCTCTACCGCAATGGTGATAGAGGCTCCGCACTGAAGTTGGATGTCGCTGAAAGGGCTACCTCGCCCATAAATCAACCTCCGCGGCTGTCCATTAAGAAGCGCTGCCCTGGCATGAAGGGCGACATCCGCCTCTATACATCCGCCGGATAGAAATCCCGTCATCCGGTGATCCGTAAAAGCCATCTGCGTGCCCGCAGGGCGTGGCCCTCCTCCATCGGAATGGATGATGGTAGCGAGCGCAATTTTTCTCCCGCCGGTCAAGTTCGAGAGCGCAAACTGCAACGCGTCTTCCTTAAGTCCAAACATGGGCCACTCGGGATATGCCCAATTTGTAGCGGCCATGTGCACGTTGCATCCTTCCTTGAAAGCAGATCGAGCTGGGAGCTTGTTTGCGGTAGCGAAGTTTAAACCTCACCGAGCGGGAAGTGTCTTGAGATACGCTAAGATGTCCGCACGATCGGCCTCGCTCAAAACACTCGTCGTCATGCGTGTGCCCCGCAGCATTTTGGACGGTCCCGACAAGAAGGCATCGAGCGTTTCATCACTCCAGACGACGGCCGAATTCAAGAGGGCTGTCGAATAGCGATAGCCTTCCACAGCGCCGGCTTTTCTGCCGAAGACGCCATTCAAGGCGGGTCCGGATTTGTTTTGCCCTTCGATCGAATGGCAAGCTGCGCACCGGCTGAAGAGCTGCTTGCCACGAGCGGCATCTCCTTCCGCGAGCACTGTAGCAGGGCAGGCGAGATTAATGATCGACACTGAAATGAGGATGCTCAGAACATGCATGACAATCTAGGCCTTCAACTCATCGGTATTGACCGGAAGTGTCCGCACCCGCTTGCCGACAGCCGCGAAGATAGCATTGGTGACCGCCGGGAACACTGCCGAGGTCGCCGCTTCGCCTATTCCTCCCGGGGGCTCGACGCTTGGAACGATGTGAGTTTCGACGTGGGGCGCTTCTTCGATGCGCAGCGGCGGGTAGTTGTCGAAATTGCTCTGTTCAACACGACCGTCCCTCAGCGTGATAGCACCGTAGAGAGCCGCCGTCAGACCATAGAGGGCGCCGCCTTCCATCTGCGCCGCGATCGTATCCGAATTCACGGTCAAACCGCAGTCCACAGCTGTGACGATGCGTGAAACCCGGACGGTGCCGTCCACTCCCACAGTGGCGTCGGCAATCATTGCAAGGTAAGTGCCGAATGCGAATTGCACGGCAACCCCACGGCCCCGCCGGCTCGGCACTGGTTTGCCCCACTCAGCCTTCTCCGCGGCCAACTCCAGCACTGTTAGCGCACGCGGGTTTTCGGTAAGCAGCTTTTTGCGGTACCCAACCGGATCGGCCTTGGCGGCGGCGGCAAGCTCGTCAATGAAGCTCTCCACCACAAACACGTTGTGCGAGGGGCCGACACCGCGCCACCAGCTCGTGAGAACGCCCTGGGGTTCAACCTGCTTGAATTCGACTAATATCGCAGGGAGCTTGTAGGGAGGATGGGCCGCCCCTTCCACCCCATCGGGATCAACGCCGTTCTGCATTGCGCCTGGCGCAATTCGAGCGAAGATCGAAGATCCGGAAACGCGATGCTTCCAAGCGACTGGGTTTCCGTGGGCATCGATCCCCCCTGACATTCGATCATAGTAGTACGGCCGGTAATAGCCGTGCTGGATATCTTCCTCGCGACTCCAGATGACCTTCACCGGGCCTTTAACCTGCATTGCCACCTTGACAGCATGGATGATGCCGTCGACTTCGAGGCGACGGCCGAACCCGCCGCCGACAATGTGATTGTTGATGATGATCTTTTCGGGCGCCAGTCCGGTAACCGTGGCGGCCGCCTGTTTGGCCGCGGAAAGATTCTGAGTTCCGACCCATATTTCGCAAGCGTCCTCACGGACGTGTACGGTACAGTTCATCGGTTCCATCGCCGCATGGGAAAGAAAGGGCAGTTGATAGACGGCCTCGATCCGCGTCACCGCGTTGTCCAGTCCCTTCGCCACGTCCCCTTCGCTACGCGCTACGGCCCCGGGTTTGAGGGATTCCTGATCCAGGTCTCGTATAATGTCAGCGCTGGACACCTGAGCATTCGGACCGTCGTCCCACTCGATCGCCGCCGCTTCCAGCCCCTTTCTGGCCGCTCCCGTATGATCGGCCAAGATCGCGACCGCGCTGTCAGTGAGCACCACCTGTCGCACGCCCTTGACCTGGAGCGCAGCCTGTTCGTCGAGGGACTTCGGCTCCCCACCGAGAACGGGCGAGATGGAAATCGCCGCGATCTTCGTGCCATTGGGAAAAGCGTCGATCCCGTACTTGAGAGATCCGTTGACCTTGCCAGGTGTATCCAGCCGCTTTGCAGCGGTTCCCAGGAGCCTGAATTCGCGGGGAGCCTTGAGTTTTACGGTGTCCGATGAAGGCGCAGGAAGTGAGGCGGCAAAATCGACGAGGTGCCCGTAGGCCAGTCTTCGCGCTACGCTCTTGTCGATAACGTAGCCATCTTGTGCATGGCAGCTTGCGGGATCAGTATTCCACTCCTTGGCAGCTGCCTGGATGAGCAAGGCTCGGGCGGTAGCTCCGGCCATGCGCAAGGGCGTCCAGAACGCGCGTATTGACGTGGAGCCGCCCGTCATTTGACGCCGGAGCATTGGATGGCCGTAGAGAGCCTCGTTAACGGGCGCAGGCTCAAGCTTTACAGCTTCAAGCGCGACTTCAAGTTCTTCGGCGAGCAACATTGCCTGTGCGGTGTAGATACCCTGGCCCATTTCCACTTGCGGCATGACAAGTGTGACCGTTCCTTCGCGGTTGATACGAATGAACGCGTTGGGAACAAAATCGCCCCCACCCAAGGCAACAGCAGGACCGAGAGTGAGATTGACAACGAGACCGCTACCCATTGCAGCGCTGGCCTTGAGGAATTGGCGCCGATCCAATCGAGAGCCGAGAGTGCTGTTCGACATGATCTTTTCTCCCTTCACGCGCTTGCCTGTTTAATGGCAGCGCGAATGCGCTGATAGGTCCCGCAGCGGCAGACGTTTCCCGACATGGCATCGTTGATATCCTCGTCGGTCGGTCTGGGGTTTTCGGCCAGCAGCGCGGCGGCGGACATCAGTTGCCCTGACTGGCAGTAACCGCATTGTGGGACCTCAAGCTCAATCCACGCCTGCTGAAGCGCCTTGCCGTGGGCAAGCGTATCCAATGCTTCGATCGTCGTAATTTGGCTGTCTCCCACCATCTCTATCGAAGTGATACATGAACGTGTGGGAGCACCGTCGACGTGAACGGTGCAGGCGCCGCAAAGAGCCTGGCCGCATCCAAATTTGGTGCCCGTCATGCCGAGGATGTCCCGGATCACCCAGAGAAGCGGAGTGTCACCGTCCAAGTCTACCGAGTGTGTGCGTCCGTTGATTTGGACCGTAAAATTCATGGTCGTGCTCCGGCTTCACCTCTTGCTTGGCAAAAGATGGCCGGATTAGCGGCAAAGATAAACGTGCTGTCCGTGCACTGGGTGTATAGCTGCGCTGAACAATAGCTGCAAAAATTGGAGGTAGGCGATGAGTGAACGGTCACCTTGCAGCGTGATGTGCGCGATGCAGCGGAAATCGGTTGAAGGCAGCAATATCGACGTCACCGCACGTCTCGGTCTCAGGCCGGGCGCAGTGACGCGCGAGCAGGAAGCCGGCGTTCACTTTGTGGCCGAATGTCTAGCCGGATCCACAACAGGGAATGCAGTGGGTACCAGCGAGCTCAATCGAGCCGCCGTTCAACGTGACCCTTCCGATCGACGCGGAGCGGTGGGCCGGTCTCGATCCCGCGCGTCGGTCCCAGGCCCAAATCGCAGCAGAAAGATCGACCTGACGTGCGCCGACTATAACAATCCCGAATTGCCTGCTCTGGCGTTCGGGCGACTGAGTTTGTGGCGCCGCCTTGCTGCGGCGCCACATGTGCTTGAGTGCGTGAGCGCTTAGGTGCGCGGCTTCAGATTTTCCGGGTCGTAGATCGGCTTGTAGCCGACGCCGACGACCTCCACCGGATAGCTCTCGGCAAAATACTCGACATTCAGCTTGCGTCCGACCTGGCAATGCGACCACGGCAGATAGGCCAAGGCAATGTTCTTTCCGACCGTCGGGCCGTAGGCAATCGAGGTGGTGTAGGACCGGCGGCCAAGCTCGTCGACCAGGACCTCTCCCGTGGCGGGATCGACAACCGGAAGGTTTCCGACGGGATAACGCTTCACGCCTGTCTTGTCGGTATTCTCGGTCATCACGAGCGTGCAGAGCATGGCGGGCTGGTGCTCACGCGCCTTGTATTCCAGATGCTTTGCCTTGCCGCGGAAATCGGCTTCCTTGACCTTCGGACGGGCGAGATCGGCTTCGATCAGGTTGTACTGGGTCAGGAGGTCGGCGTTCTGCAGGCGCAGGCTCTTTTCCATGCGGCGCGAGTTAGCATAGGTCTCGACGCCGAAGGCCATCACGCCGGTCGAGCGCAGCGCATCCCAGACGGCGAGGCCGTCTTCGTACTTCATGTGCAGTTCCCATCCCTGTTCGCCGACATAGGAGATGCGGAAGGCGGTGACGGTCTTGCCGGCGATTTCGATCGGCTTGATCGCTGCGAAGGCGAAGTTTTCCTGATCGAGACCGACCGGATCGGCAACCACCTTCTTCAGCGTCTCGCGCGCATTCGGTCCCCAGATGCCGATCGTCACGAATTTTTCCGAGACGTCGGTGATCGTCACATCAAGGCCGCGATCCTGGGCGACGCGCTTCATATAGTGCAGGTCGCGCGGGCCGGCATCGGCGCCGTTGACGAGACGGCAGCGGTCGGCCATGCGGAAGACGGTGAAGTCGGCGCGGACCATGCCTTCGTCGTCGAGGAAGTGGGTGTAGACGCCCTTGCCGATATTGGCATCGCCGCCGATCTTGGCAGCGCACAGCCATTCCATCAGCTCGACATGGTCAGGTCCTTCGATATCGACCATGTGGAAATGGCTGAGATTGACGATGCCGCAATCCTCGCTCATCGCCAGATGCTCGGCATTCGACACGCGCCAGAAATGCCGGCTGTCCCATTCGTTCTCGCGAACGGGCACACGGTCGCCGTATTTTTCCAGAAGGTGCTCGTTGGCGGCGTAGCCGTGCGCACGCTCCCAGCCGCCCAGCTCCATGAAGTAGCCGCCCAGCTCCTTTTCGCGCTCGTAGAAGGGCGAGCGCTTGGCGTTGCGGCCGGATAGATAGGGTTCGCGGGTGTGAACGGCGGGGAAATAGATCTTCTGCGCGGCTTCGTAGCAGCGGCCCTCGATGAACTCTTCGGTCAGCTGATGCGGATAGAAGCGGGCGTAGTCGATGCTGTTGTGGTCGATTTCCGTACGGCCATCGGTCATCCAGTCGGCGATCAGCTTGCCGTAGCCCGGGCCGTCCTTGACCCAGATGGCGACGCAATACCAGAGACCGCGCACCTTCTGGCTCTCACCGCAGGATGCGCCACCGCCGGCGGAAACCTGCAGCAGGCCGTTGAAGGAGTGACCTTCGTTATAACCGAGTTCGCCGAGGATCGGCGTCAGTTCCATGGCGCGCTCGAGCGGCTCGAGAATCTGTTCCATCTCGAGATCACGCTGCGAGGGCGAAAGCCGTGCCTCGTGTTTTTCGAGAAGCTCGCGCGGATGGCACATGCGCGGATTGGTGGCTTCGTAATAGCCCCACTCGATCTGGCCGCCTTCGGTCGTCGCCGGATCGCCGGTATCGCGCATATAGGCGGAGTTGCCCTGGTCGCGCAGCAGCGGGAAGCCGATTTCCTTGCCGGTGCCTTCAAACTCGTTGTAGGGACCGAAGAAGGTGAGCGGGTGGTCGACCGGCATGACCGGCAGGTCTTCGCCGACCATCTCGGCGATCAGGCGTCCCCAGAGGCCGGCGCAGACGATGACGTGGTCGGCCATGATCGTGCCGCGATGGGTGACGACGCCCTTGATGCGGCCGCCTTCGACGATCAGCGATTTGGCCGGCGTATTGCCGAACACCTGCAGCTTGCCGGCCTTTTCGGCGGCATCGACCAGCTTGCCCGCGACGGTCTGCGAGCGCGGGATGACGAGGCCGGCATCCGGATCGAACAGACCGCCCATCACCTGATCTTCCTCGATCAGCGGGAACTTTTCCTTGATCTCGGAAGGGCTGACATAATGGGCGCGCGTGCCGAAAGCACGGGCCGAGGACAGCTTGCGCTTGATTTCCTCCATCCAGGCATCGTCGCCGGTGCGCGCCACTTCCAGGCCGCCGATGCGGGCGTAGTGGCCCATCTTCTCGTAGAAATCGATCGAATATTGCGTGGTCCAGACCGACAGATAGTCGTGGCTGGTGGTGTAACAGAAGTCCGAGGCGTGGGCCGTCGAGCCGATATCGGTCGGTATGCCGGACTTGTCGATGCCGACGATATCGTCCCATCCGCGCTCGACGAGATGATGCGCGATGGAGGCGCCGACGATTCCGCCGAGCCCGATGATGACGACCTTTGCCTTTTCCGGAAATGCTGCCACGTGCTGTTCCTTCTACTTATGGCACGAATTAAAATAACCTAGCCGCGCTCGGTTTGCGCTTCACGCATGAGATCCAGGAGCCATGTCAGCCTGGTAAGCGTGTCACCGTTTACCGAAGCTGCAAAACCCCCAGGCCTCTTCGCATGGAAGCTGAGATGAGGGCATTATGCCTAAGGCTCATGATCGTCATTGGTCCTACGCCGCCGAGTAACGGCGCAATTGCGCTAGTCCGGATCGCCGCTGAAGCAAAGCGCTTCCTCGTCACGGCGCTGAAATCGCCTTGAGCCGGTCGATATCCACGAGCACGATGTCTTCCGAAACAGGTTCGCGATTGTGCAGGCGGAACCATTCGGCCGCTTCGCGCACGCGGTCGCCATGCGGCGATGGATAGGCGCCCAGTCCGAGAACCCATTCGCGCACGGTTTCGCGCTCCATCCGCCCGGCACGGTATCGGTCGCAGACGGTTTTCGCCGAGGCGACGAGATCATTGATGCTTTTCACGGGCTGTCCCTCAATGCACGGAAGGCTCTTCGTCTTCGAGAAGGGACCGGATGCCGTCGCGCGCCACCACCGCCAGGAATTCGTCGAAAGCCTCCCGGTCGGTCGCAAAGGGCTCGTCCCAGCGGATCAGGTCCTCCGACTGGGTGACGACTTCCATCGTCCAGTCCTCGTTGCTGCCGGCGGTTCGAAAGATATCGACGAGCACGGTGATGCCGTCATCGGTGAATTCTCCGGCCAGTTCGGAGTGCTCTAACTTCTGCTTCTTCGTCATTCAGCCGCCAGCGCCAGGAGGGGCGTCGTTTTTGAGATATTCTTCATATTGGACCGTCTCAGTCTCGTTCGTGTCTATAGAAGCCGATGCCGGTTTTGCCAAGCGAACGCCGGCGCCGCCGCCATTCTCCGGGATGAAAAGCACGCCGGCGTCTTCCAGGGCGCGCTTGATATGCCGCAGCGTTCGCTCGCCAGGGGAAAGCTTTCCGGCCTCGAAACCGGCAATCGTCGCCTTGGTAATCTTAGAGGCTGCGGACAGATCCTGCTTGGACCAGGCGATGAGAGCACGCGCGGCACGGCACTGGGCTGGAGACAGCATGAATATCCACCTGGCATTGAGACTCTGATCTGGCGCTGGGGCAGCACTATGAAGATGTGAACGCGCCCGCAGAAGGCAAGCCGATGAAATTGCTGCGACCTTCGATGTCTAGTCTTTTTGGGGCGATGGGAGGGTTGATTGACTGCATATTATTGAAGCCTAATTTATAGCCCTTTTATCGGGCCCGGGAGGCAATAATGCGTGAGCCAGATATGCAGAAACTCGATGCGCTTGTCGGTCGTCTCGTCGGCGATGTCGGCGCTGCCATGTCAGGGGCCTTGGTCGTGCTCGGCGACAAGGTGGGGCTGTTCAAGGCGATGGCCGACGGGGAGCCGATGAGCGTTGAGCAGCTTGCCGCCAAAACCGGGGTGAAGGAGCGGTATCTCAGGGAATGGCTGAGCGCCCAGGCGGCCGCGGACTATATCGTTTACGATGAAAAGACCGATCGTTTCAGCCTGACGGCGGAACAGGCGATGGTTTTTGCCGAGGAAAACAGCCCGGCCTTCTTCGTCGGCGCCTTCGAAGTGGTGCAATCCATGTGGATGGACGAGCCGAAGGTCACCGAAGCCTTCCGCACCGGCAAGGGTCTCGGCTGGCACGAACACAGCACCTGCCTGTTCAGAGGAACCGAACGGTTTTTCCGGCCGGGCTACAACAGCCATCTCGTTAACGAATGGATACCGGCGCTGGCCGGCATGGACGAAAAACTCAAGGCCGGCGCCAATGTCGCCGATGTCGGCTGCGGTCACGGCGCCTCGACCATCCTGATGGCGCAGGCCTATCCCGCCTCGCATTTTACCGGCTTCGACTATCACGGCCCGTCGATCGAAAGAGCGAAGGCCGCCGCCAAGGAGGCCGGCGTCGCCGATCGCGTCACCTTCGAGCAGGGCAAGGCGGCGGAATTTCCGGGGCGCGACTATGATATGGTCGCGATGTTCGACTGCCTGCACGACATGGGCGATCCGGTCGGCGCCGGCCGGCACGTCAAGGAGACGCTGGCGCCGAACGGCACCTGGCTGATCGTCGAACCCTTTGCCCATGATCATCTGAAGGACAATCTCAATCCGGTGGGGCGTGTCTATTACGGCGCCTCGACGATGATCTGCACGCCGGCTTCGCTGTCGCAGGAGGTGGGGCTCGGGCTTGGCGCCCAGGCGGGGGAAATGAAGCTGCGCAAGGTGGCGCTCGACGCCGGCTTCAAGCATTTCCGCCGGGCGACCGAAACGCCGTTCAACATGGTGTTCGAAGTCCGCGCCTGAGAAGCCGGCGGCGCGGCGGCCGGCGTTATTTCGGCCGGCCGATGCTGGCATACATGCCGGTCGTGCGGAATTCGGTGGGATTGGTGCCGTAGACGCGGCGGAAGACCTTCGAGAAATAATTGGCGTCCTCGAAGCCGCACATGATGGCGACTTCCTTGACCGGCAGGAAGTCCGCCTTGGTCAGCAGCTTGACGGCCCGCTGCAGCCGCTGCTGCAGCACGAATTCGGCCGGCGGCACGCCTTCGCTCTCGGCGAAGCTGCGCGAGAAATGGGCGCGGCTGAGGCCGACGATGGCGGCGAGTTCATTGACCGGCAGCGGCTTGTCGAGATTGGCGTTGATATGGTCGATCACCGGCTGCATCAGGCTGAGCTCGGCGGCAAAGGCCGGCGAGTTGAAGACGTCGTCATAGAGTGCCATCGCCGCTTCATAGGCGATCGCCGAGGCAGCACCCGGCGAGGTCGCGCCCTTGACGAGGCGCAGGCTGCAATCGGCGAGATGATCGATGGTCGAAGGCTGCAGTTTTAAGACCGGGCCGGCGGTGGAGAGCACCAGCTGGTGGATGCGCAGGGTTTCCTCGCCATTCATCGAGATCCAGAAATACTCCCAGCGTTCGCCCTTCTCCAGCCAGTAGCGGTGATTGTGCGGGACGAGCACCAACAGCGTGTCGCCGCCCTGGAGGCGATAATTGCGATTCAAATAGCGCAGCCGGCCGCTGCCGCTGATCGTGTGCTGCAGCACCGTGAAGGGCGTCTGGCCGCGCCGTCGACCGTCCCAGTCATAGGTTTCGTTCTCCCGCACTTCATAGCCGGCGCTGGTCGGCATGGCGTGCAGACGCTGGCGGCCGCGGGGCAGCGAAACCGTCCTCATCGACTGTCCGTTGGCGATCAAATCCTGCAGCACAAAATTACCCCTGAAAGCATAATCCTTCTCTGGTCGGCCCGCCGGATTCGGGCATAATCCCGCTCAACAAAAAGAGGAGAACGCGGCCGATACGGCGGCCGGGAGGAAAACAGGCAGGTTTTACGGCTTTTTCAACCACATGCGCCGGCATGCGGCCTGATCCCTCACAACCATCTTTTCTCTAGCATTCCATTGGGTCGAGGTGAAGATCATGAGTTTCAAAATCGCTATCATCGGTGCGGGCAGCGTCGGTTTCACCAAGAAGCTGTTCACCGACATATTGTGCGTGCCGGAGTTCCGCGACGTCGAATTCGCGCTGACCGATCTCAGCGAACACAATCTCGAAATGATCAAGGCGATCCTCGACCGGATCGTCGAGTCGAACGGGCTGCCGACCAAGGTGACGGCGACGACCGACCGGCGCCAGGCGCTGGCGGGCGCGCGCTACATCATCAGCTGCGTGCGCGTCGGCGGGCTCGAGGCCTATGCCGACGACATCAGAATTCCGCTGAAATACGGCATCGACCAGTGCGTCGGCGATACGATCTGCGCCGGCGGCATTCTCTACGGCCAGCGCAACATCCCGGTCATTCTCGACTTCTGCAAGGATATAAGGGAGGTCGCCGAGCCGGGTGCCAAATTCCTGAACTATGCCAATCCGATGGCGATGAACACCTGGGCGGCGATCGAATACGGCAAGGTCGATACCGTCGGCCTCTGCCACGGCGTCCAGCACGGCGCCGAACAGATCGCCGAGGTGCTCGGCGCCAAATCGCTTGGTGAGCTCGACTATGTCTGCTCCGGCATCAACCACCAGACCTGGTTCATCGACCTGCGCCTCAACGGCCGCAAGATCGGCAAGGACGAGCTGGTGGCCGCCTTCGAGGCGCATCCCGTCTATTCGCAGCAGGAGAAACTGCGCATCGACGTGCTGAAGCGTTTCGGCGTCTATTCGACGGAGAGCAACGGCCACCTTTCGGAATACCTGCCCTGGTACCGCAAGCGGCCGGAGGAAATTACCCGCTGGATCGACATGTCCGACTGGATCCACGGCGAGACCGGCGGTTATCTCCGCCATTCCACCGAAACGCGCAACTGGTTCGAGACGGAATTCCCGCAATTCCTGGAATCCGCCGGCAAGCCGATCGATCCAGCCAAGCGCTCGAACGAACATGCGAGCCATATTCTCGAGGCGCTGGAGACCAACCGGGTCTATCGCGGCCATTTCAACGTCAAGAACAATGGTGTCATCACCAACCTGCCGGCCGATGCGATCATCGAATCGCCGGGCTTCGTCGACCGCTTCGGCATCAACATGGTCTCCGGCGTCACCCTGCCGGAAGCCTGTGCGGCCACCTGCATCGCCTCGATCAACGTCCAGCGCATGTCGGTGCATGCGGCGATCTCCGGCGACATCGACCTTCTGAAGCTCGCCGTGCTGCACGATCCGCTGGTCGGCGCCGTCTCGACGCCCGAGGAGGTCTGGCAGATGGTCGACGAGATGGTCGTTGCCCAGGCGCGCTGGCTGCCGCAATATGCCGATGCCGTGCCGGCCGCCAAGGAGCGGCTGTCGAAATCCAAGGTGCAGACCCGCGACTGGGCCGGGGCCGCACGCCGCAGCGTCCGCTCGATCGAGGAGTTGCGCGCGGAAAAGGCGGCGCTGAAACAGGCCGGCTGATTTACGTGAGGGATGGGTCGTCATGGATTTCCGGGAGGGAAATCCATGACATCAACCCGCCGTCACGCCGTTCGAGGAGAAAGGAGCCGGCTGCCCCCGTGCTCCGAAACAAGAGGGAGAAACGATGATGAATTTCCGCAAAGCAGGCATTCTGGCCGGACTGGCGCTCGGCGTCTCGGTCTTGGCGCTGCATGCCCATGCTTCCGAACCGACCGTGCCGCCGGTGCCGCCGGAATTTCCGGCCGAAGGCAAGATCAACTATGTCGCGCGCGACTCCATTCTGGAGTTCAAGGCGCTGCCCGAATATCACGAGCCCGACTGGGTGACGAAGAATTTCGTCTCCGCCGGCAAGCTTCCCCCCGTGAAGGATCGTCTGCCGAAGGAGCCGATGGTCTTCAAGACGGGCAATATGCCCGATGGCGTCGGCGTCTACGGCGATACGATGCGCCATGTCATCGGCGGCCGGCCGGAAGGCTGGAACTACGGCGCCGGCCAGACGCAGGGCTGGGGCGGCATCGATATCGGCCTATCCGAATGCCTGACGCGCACCGCGCCGCTGTTCCAGGTGAAAGCCCAGGACACCGAGCCGCTGCCGAACCTGGCCAAGAGCTGGGATTGGTCCGAGGACGGCCACAAGCTGACCATGCATCTGATCGAAGGCGCCAAATGGTCGGACGGCGCGCCCTTCAATGCCGACGACATCATGTTCTACTGGGACGACGAAGTGATCGACCCGAACGTCTCGCCGCTCGGCGGCGGCGCATCGCCTGAGGCTTTCGGTGTCGGCACGACGCTGAAGAAGATCGACGACTACACGGTCGAATGGACCTTCAAGGAGGCCTTCCCGAAGCAATATCTCTACACGATGGCCTATCCGAACTTCTGCCCGGGTCCGTCGCATATCCTGAAGCCCCAGCACCCGAAATACTCGAAGAACACCTACGACCAGTTCAAAAACGCCTTCCCGCCGGAATATATGAACATGCCTGTGATGGGCGCCTGGGTGCCGGTGGAATATCGCTCCGACGACATCATCGTGCTGCGCCGCAACCCCTATTACTGGAAGGTCGATGAGAAGGGCAACCAGCTGCCTTATCTCAACGAGCTGCACTACAAGCTCTCGACCTGGGCTGATCGCGACGTTCAGGCCGTCGGCCTCTGCCACTCGGTGCAGGGCACGGCGATGGAGCTCGCCCACGATCTCGACATTCCCTACGAGGAAATCCGCTACCGCGCCGCCGGCATCAACCACATGGCCTTCTATCTCAAATTCGAGCATCGCCAGGCCGACGGCTCCTACCGCAACCTCTATCCCGATCTGCTGCGGGCCTATCGCGAGGGCAGGGCGCCGAAGCCCGGCTGGAACCCGCGCTGCCCGAACAAGGTGCGCTACGAGATGCTGACGCGGCTCGGCTTTTTCGTCACCGAAAGCTCGGAGCATTTCGCCGAATACACGCCCTATTTCATCAAGGAGGGCCGCGATGACCTGATCGAGAAATTCGGCATTCCGCTCGATGAATATCCGAAGCGCTGCATCGAGCAGATCGAGCGCTGGAAGGGTCAGGCGGAAGCCTACCGCAGCGCCGACACGATCGAGGTTCAGCCGTCGAAGGAATACGCCTCCTCTATCATCAACTCGGTCTGGACCGGCGAACCCTCGGTGATCTACGGCAATGTCCGCAACAATGGCTGCATCACCTCACTGCCGGAAAATTGCGCCGCCGAAGTGCCCTGCCTGGTCGACGCGTCAGGCATCCAGCCGACCTTCATCGGCGACCTGCCGCCGCAGCTGACCGCGCTGATCCGCACCAATATCAACGTGCAGGAGCTGACGGTGCAGGCGCTGATGACGGAAAATCGTGAGCACATCTACCACGCCGCGATGATGGACCCGCACACCGCCGCCGAACTCGACCTCGACCAGATCTGGTCGCTGGTCGACGACCTGCTCGCCACCCACGGCGACTGGCTGCCGGAATGGGCCCGCACATCGAAGAAAGTCCAGGCCGCCTGACCGCCTCTCCCTGGTCGGGCATCAAGGAGCCCCGCGGTGGCAACCACCGCGGGGCTTTTCTATGGGGGCGCCTGTCGGCATTCATTTGCCGGAAACTCTAAATACCCGATCCGTCGAGCTGCTCGTCGTCATCGCCTTCCCAGGGCGAAGGCATCGAGGTGCGATTGGCCGAGGGCATCGGCATCCAACACTTCAACTCCGGCTCGGCATATTCGATGATGTGCCCGGGCGAGGAATCAGACGCGCGCCAGCCTTCTCCCGCGAATTGATCGCCATGCGACCAATAGGCGAGGTCAACCTCCGCCGGCCCCTGCTCGGACGCCCGGATCGTCACCAGGATCCGGCTGCCGTCCTTCGGTGCGGTTGCCATATTGCGCCAGCGGTCTGGTTCGTCCATCGTTCTTCCTCCTGCCTTGCTGCTGGGGCGAGTGTTGCTTTGTCGTCGGAGGCGGTCAACTCAAACTTTGTGGAGCAAGCGTTGTTGATGGACGACCGAGTGATGCCGTAAAAGTCGCATAGTTTTTTGAAGCCAAACGTCCGCGGATCGAAATTCGATGCGAGGTTCGCGGGCTGCGTTCCGAATGCGCAAGTAGCACGCACTCGCCTTCTCTCTATCTAGTTATGGCTTTCGTGATAAGCGGCGCCGTTGGAGCTTCTTGCCGGAGCAGATTTATCCGTACAGACGAACCTATGGCATGGCCGACGAGAACTTCGGACGCTTTCTTCTCGCCACTCCATAGACATGGATGTCTTGCTCCGGGAACCTATACTGCGATTCCTCGCGGTGGGCCGGCGGTGATCTCTGGGAATATTTGCCTGGGTATAAATCGTAAAATGGCGGTTGGTATGAGAGTTTTGATTGTGTCAACCGTTGCGTGCTCTAGGCGGTGTGGACTCTTGGGATTCCCAAGGCTGAGCAAATCAGATTCAAGACTGTCTTTTGGAGGCAGTCATGGGTGTTTTGGATCGTCTGATCCTTCGGGACGAGCAGTGGGAGCGGATA
>NZ_RQIH01000032.1 GCF_003939025.1 Rhizobium sophoriradicis | reverse complement strand
AGAAGCGAACCATCGATGACACCTGGCGCCACATCGGACAGCTCGTCACAACCATCGAGCCCAGCGAATGCAGCAACTACTTCGCCAATGCCGGATATGCTTCCGTGAAAACCTGAAACGCTCTAGGCTGTAGTGACAATTTAATCATTTGAGCCAGAGCATGATGGCGGCGATTTTGATGAATCCCATGAAGTTGGCGGCGATTTTGTCGTAGCGCGTTGCGATTCGCCGCCATTGCTTGAGCTTTGCAAAGAAGCTCTCGATCCCCCAGCGGGCCTTGTAGGCGATGCGGTCGTAGGCTGCTGATACTTTCGATGACGGCGTGGTGGAATGACCGGTTCGCCACCTTGTTCGAGAGTAATGTCATGCAGGCTGTCGGCGTCATAGGCGCGGTCGGCGAGCACCTGCTTGGCCGGCAGCCCCCGGACGAGATCGCAGGCAGGCGCCATATCATTCTGCTGGCCGGGTCCCAGGTGAAGGCGCACCGGCAAGCCGAGCGCATCGACTACTGCATGGATCTTGCTGCCAAATCCCCCGCGGGAACGGCCGAGAGCCTGGGCTTGCGGTCCCCCCTTTTTCGGCGTCCGCCTGCCGCTTGCGCTTGTGCCCGGATCACCGTGGCGTCGATGGACAACCACTCCATATCCGGATCGATCGCGACGGCTTCGAAAATCTTGTCGAAGATGCCCTGTTCGATCCAGCGATAGTAGCGCCGTTTGATCGTCTGATAGGGGCCGAAGCGGTCTTCCGGCAGATCACGCCAGCGCGCACCCGACCGGGCGAGCCACAATACCGCATCGAAGAACCGGCGTCCGTCACTACGCGGACCGCGCCGGCCTTTGCGACCGCCGGGCACTAACGGCTTCAGCCGCTCCCATTGATCGTCTCGAAGAACCTCACCATCCATCGCCAACCTCCAAAAGTCAGCGTTGAATCTGATTTGCTCCCAAAACGGAATCCCAAATCATTAATTTGTCACTACAGCCTAGCGCGGCGGCGGCTTCTGTGGTCGAGCGGTTTGCCAGACGTGTCGGGATGCGGGAATAAAGAACGGCACCGGCCACGCCCACGACCGCATAGAGCACGAACATCAGCTTGATGGCAATCTGTCGACCAAGCCCGACGAACGCCCTCGCATCAGGCAGGGCGTCGGCTAAGGCGCCGACGAGGCTGTGGCGCGCGAACGTCCTCGTCCCATCGGAATCGCCGACGTGCGAGCTTGCTATGCCAATGATGCGGGTCGAGCGCGCGGTGCCGTTTCCATTCACCGAAGGCGCCCAATAGCTACCCTTCACAACAATGATCCAGCAAGCCTTTGGACGCGCTAGACGCTAGGAGAGGATGCGCCCCCGCCTTGCCTCGTCGCGTGCTGCGCTTACATCGCGATCCAGTGAACACCTCTCCTCAATCGAGGGCGCCGAGAATTTGTTCAGCGGAGTGCCGGTTCATCAAGCCGGCTCATGCTCGGACGATTCATCAGTCAAGATCAAGCGAGTCGGATCTTTCAAGTCGAACTCAATAACACGTGGCACGAAGAGACGGGCATAGCGCGTGAAGGCGCTGGTCGGCGGAAAGCGAATTACCGTATCGCATCGGGCGAGAAGGTACATCTCTGTAAGAGCAGAGATACCGCCGTCCACTCCGAGCGATGCACTGTGTAATGGCCGGCCTGGCCCTCCTGGAAGCATTTCGGGATAGTGATTGATCGGGAAACACACCGAGTAAATGGTCCCGTACCTGCGCGCTGTCCGTACACAAGAAAACCATCACAGGGCGTCGATGCGGTAGCGCTTTGGCCTTCTCGATGGCAGTGCACACCTGGCGTAAGGCCAACTCCGGATCGGCCCAGTAGGGCGCATGGTCCATTATATCTTCGCCATTGCCGTGCCGTACGTGCACACCGATGATACTGCGCCCCTTGAAGTGCTCCTGATCGATGGCGTGAATACGAGCCGGAATTTCCGGTCTAAGGTTGAGGCTCTGAAATATCTGGCGTTCGGCAGCTTGGTCGCACCGCCACATAGGCATCACAAACTACCGTGTTGGCATCAGTATCGTCCTGGGCTTAAAGAAGCTCGGTTCACGTTCCCGGAAAATTTGTTCATCGGGGCGGTAAACGCTCTCGATTGAGGGCTTGTTCCACCATGATGGGAAGAACGGTCCCGGAAATGAGAACTGGTGATCTGGTCATCGCAAATAACCCGTACGCCAGCAATATCTTGAATCGGCTCGAAGAACACCGTAAAAGCGTTGGTGAAGGGTTGATTGAGATAGCAGGAGCCACGCCAATCGATGGCCAGCGTCCGCCCCGTTCGCTGTGCATAGCGCCAAGCTGCCGCCAGCGAACAGAGACAATCACCGAAACCAGTCCGCCGTCGAGAAACAACATACCGATCCCTCTTCAGGTCGCCAGCGAGCATGTTCGTTGCCTTGTTCTGGAAAAGCGCATCGGCTTAAATTCTGCTGAAATTCTGCATATCAATTCCCGGACCTGCATCAGCGATCGTGATTCTCGCCAATTTTTATGCATGACCCTTCGTCTCACAGATTTACGATTTTCCGCCAGACTGGAAGTTGCGGCGCCATACGCCTTTTCAGTCCGGGCGGTGAAGTCGCCGCATATCGCTCCGTCATCGTTCAGTCGTTTATCTCGCACCCGATCCAACCCATCGGCATCGCACTTGGGTCGGAGCGAGAGGCCGGAGCTTCCGCGCAAATTGGCTGTGACGTATGTTGCGGTACGGCTCATGTTGGCGCGCTTCGCCGATTCATCGAGGATGGCGCCGATCTAGGCTGCAAACTCATAAACGGGGTTTTCTAACCGGATGGGTGATGATTCAATGAGGCTTTGATTTGGAGGCCTTGCGTGACTCGCCGTCGTTTCGACCTGACTGATTTCGAGTGGGCGATTATTCAGCCCTTGTTGCCCAACAAGGTTCGCGGCGTGCCGCGGGTCGATGACCGGCGAGTGATCAACGGCATTTTGTTGCGGTTCCGCACAGGCTCGCCTTGGGCAGACGTGCCGGAACGATATGGGCCTTATACCACCTGCTACAACCGTTTTGTGCGATGGAGAAAAGCGGGTGTTTGGGATCATGTCTTGCGCGAGATCGCAAAGGCCTTCGACGGCGACATCGTTATGATCGATAGTTCCTGTGTCCGCGTTCATCAGCATGCGGCCACGGGAAAAAGGGGGATCGAGACGATGGCTGCATGGGACGTTCCCGCGGCGGCCTAACGACGAAAATCCACGCGGTCGTCGACGCAGACGGCAGGCCGATCAGCCTTGATCTGACAGCGGGGCAAGCCCACGACAACCGGATGGCAGAGCCGATGCTGCAGGACATGCGAGAAGGCGCGATCCTCCTTGCTGACCGCGCCTACGACACCAACGCCTTGCGAGACGCCTGCTTTCACCTCTCGACGGTGGTCACCATCCGGGCGGCAGTTATCGGCTTAGCCAAAAGCGACGCTCCGGCAATCTGCGGAAGATTGGGGCCAGTGCTCGGATCTAACGAAGCACAAACCGATGGGGTCAGTTCTTCAATTCGGCAAGTGGGACTAGTTCCTCGAGTCGTTTGACAGCCATAGCCGAGCGATTCTATCCGGCGCTTTCAGGCTTCCGGAAGGTTTCAATCTGCTCCAGAGCTTTACCCAGAGTAGGTTAGAAAGCCGCCAATGCCGAGCCATGATAAGTTCTTCCAGGGAGCGACGACGCAAGTCCCCCGCCGTCGCGACAACAGGCTCGGTCCGTTAGTAGGAACCGTGGAGCTCGAATTTTATCTATGCCGTGAATGGGTATCATCCAAACAATCGATTTTACGAATTAAATGGCGTGATCCATTAGACGAGCATCTTGACGGAAATCAAGTTGTCGATGGCGCGCCAGTGGTGTAGAGGGATCAAATGTGTGGCTTTGGAATGTAATGCTTGCATAAGCGGTCGATCAGCCCATTGCATCACCTTGCAATCGTCGACAGCTCGGGGGTTCACCACCAATCGCACTCGGTACAGTCCGCAACGAGCCGCGGTATTGACAATTCAGACGAGGCGGCCTGGTGACCGCTATTTTGGGAAACGGCCTACGCTACACGCTGCCACGCGCGCGTTTTGACCTGCGTCCACGCGCGGCGTCATCATCCTACCCTTTGGGCGGCCGGTCTCCGAATGGCCCACCAAGATAATTTACCGGAAAGGACGAGAGCAATGACGCAACTCGATTGCTCGTGCGAAGTGCACGGTGAGCGCGATGACGGCACTGGTCGTCACAGCGTTTATTTGACGTTCGACGACGGTCCGCATCCATTTTGTACACCGGAGATTCTTGATATTCTGGCTGAACACCGGGTGCCGGCAACATTCTTCGTCATCGGCGAGTTTCTGGCCGATCAATCGAAATTGGTCCAGCGAATGATTGCAGAGGGGCATGAAGTCGCCAACCACACAATGACGCATCCAGACCTGTCTGACTGCGAACCCGACGAGGTGCAACGTCAGATACTCGAGACAAACAGAGCCATAAAAATGGCGTCGCCTCAGGCGGTGGTGCGGCACATCCGGGCTCCTTACGGCATCTGGACCGAAGAAGTACTCAAGGCTTCGGCGAATGCGGAACTCACTGCCGTGCACTGGTCGGTAGATCCACGAGACTGGTCTCTTCCCGGGGCCGACGCCATTGTCAATGATGTGCTGCAGTCTGTCCGACCGGGGTCAATCGTGCTCTTGCACGACGGTTGTCCCTCCAGTGAAATGCAGCAAGGAACTGACCGCAGTCTGCGCCACCAGACTATTATGGCGTTATCTAGGATAATTCCAGCTTTACATGATCGCGGCTTTGTATTCCGCTCGCTTACTCGGGAGTTCTGAAGATCCGATGGATATGCTTGACACAACCAGCACTGTCGCCGTCTCGCTTTATGCACTTCTCTCGACTGCTTATAAAAGCATGCAGGCCGTTTATTCTCTGCCGACCGATGTTTCATTGGCGTCCCAGGGCTTGGCCGGCTTTGACGAGCTGCCCAGCGTAGATGTCATCGTGCCAAGCTTCAACGAGGATCCCCGCACGCTTTCGGAGTGCCTGGCTTCTATTGCGGGTCAGGAATACGGGGGAAGGCTGCAGGTTTACCTAGTTGATGACGGTTCCGAAAATCGCGAGGCTTTGCGACCTGTGCACGAGGCCTTCGCAAGAGACCCCAGATTCAATATTCTCCTGCTTCCCCAGAATGTCGGTAAACGGAAGGCACAGATCGCCGCGATACGCCGCTCTGCTGGAGATATGGTGTTAAACGTCGACTCCGACACGATCCTCGCATCTGACGTCATCAGGAAGCTCGTGCCTAAAATGCAAGATCCGGCTGTCGGCGCGGCCATGGGACAGTTGACGGCCCGCAACCGAAACGATAGTTGGCTGACCCGTTTGATCGATATGGAGTACTGGCTGGCTTGCAACGAGGAGCGTGCGGCACAAGCTCGCTTCGGAGCCGTTATGTGCTGCTGCGGTCCATGTGCTATCTACCGTCGCTCTGCGCTCGCTTCGCTGCTTGACCAGTACGAATCACAGTATTTTCGGGGAAAGCCAAGCGATTTCGGTGAGGATCGGCATCTCACCATTCTCATGCTGAAGGCAGGCTTTCGAACGGAGTACGTGCCGAGCGCCATCGCAGCGACAGTCGTTCCGAACAAGCTAGGACCGTATCTGCGCCAACAACTACGCTGGGCGCGGAGCACGTTCCGGGACACGTTGCTTGGGCTGCGCCTGCTGCCCAACCTCAATCGCTTCCTTACGCTCGACGTTGTCGGACAGAACCTCGGACCGCTGCTTCTGGCACTATCAGTGCTGACGGGGCTCGCACAGCTTGCATTGACGGGCAACGTGCCTTGGTTGCCAGCCCTGATGATTGTGGCCATGACGATGATCCACTGCAGCGTTGTCGCGCTTCGGGCCCGCCAACTACGGTTCCTCGGGTTCTCTCTGCACGCATTTATCAGTATTTTTCTGCTACTTCCCTTGAAAGCCTACGCGCTGTGCACGCTGAGCAATAGCGACTGGCTGGCGCGCAGCTCTGCTGGCAACTCGAATCAACATCCGACGACTGATGCACGCACTGGACATGCGACAGCGCCTCGAAGGCTCAACCCCGCCCGCGATCCTGCCAGGCGAACGACGTCTGACTGCATGTGCAGCGACGAGTAAGATCTATTTACCGAGGTGAACGAGTTGACACAGAGCGACAATTATCAATTGCTGAATCGGGAACTGGCTGCACCCGATCCATGGGGACTCGAGGCCAATCCATTCGAGCGTGAGCGTCACACGCAAATGCTCCGCTTGGCGCTTGCCCAGGGATCCATCTCAAGTGCGCTCGAAGTGGGATGCGCTGCCGGCGCATTTACGGTGCAGCTAGCCCCCCACTGCAAACGGCTCACCGTGATCGATGTTGTGCCTCACGCTATAGAAAGATCGCGTCGACGCATGAGGGATTCTCCGCACATCAGCTGGATAGTCTCTGATGTTCAACAGTTTTCACCTGACGAGAGGTTTGATTTGATCGTTGTGGCGGAAGTGCTCTACTACATTGGAGGAATAGCCGAGATGAGAGGGGCTGTTCGGAATTTAGTGCGGATGCTTGCGCCAGATGGATATCTGGTTTTCGGATCGGCGCGCGACGCTAATTGTCGTCGCTGGGGCCACGTTGCTGGTGCTGAGACGGTCCTCGGCATGCTGAACGAAACTTTGCTCGAGGTAGAGCGGCTTGAGTGTCGGGGTGGGTCGGTCAACGAAGATTGCTTACTCGCCTGTTTCCGGAATCCAATTTCTGCCTCCTAACGGCCCCAACCCTCGACGTTCAGACATGGAGACACTATGCGCGTCTGTGGTATAAAATTGACCCGTGACGGAGCGGACGCGCTTGTCGAGGATGGGTGGCTCGCCTCCTGCGTCGAGCAGGAGAAGCGGGGCAACAACCCGCGATATGAAACTGTCGACAATCTCGACGCGATTGTCGCCGCATTGGCGCAACACGGTCCGGATCCACGCGTTATTGATCAAATCATCATCGATGGAAGGGGTGACAATGCTGAAAGTTCTCTCGAATCCGTCGAGGGCTCCGGTCTCGTTCCAATGACAGGGCATTTTCCTGCAAGAACTATCATCGTGATAGGTGCCACGCGGCCACCGCAGCCCGTGGCTCCGCCTCGTGGCGCCGATCTGCCTGGAGGACCGTGCGCCTTATATAGTCAGCCCTCGAACTCCGGATTGTGAAATGTTGTTTAAGCATCAGACGCGGATGAGATGCCAGGACAGAATTCCGGCTGTTGTCCATCTCGATGAATCTGCACGATTGCAGACCATCCCAGGCACTCTCTCCGTGAAGTCGCCGAGCTACTCTTCGAATGTAACAAGCTCAGGGACATTCGGCTGCTCTGCAACAGAGTGCCAATTACCACGGACGAGGCGTTTTCCCGGATGCTGCTGCAGCCCTTTAATGGAGACGCAATGAACACATCATACGGTGCGATGGACCAAGAAGAACACAACCAACCGAAGAAATGCCAGTCAACGGCGCCCGAGGGTCAGATGAGCGCATGTTCATGTCCGCAATAGATTTTTCCGACGTAAGCAAGACATATGGCGACAAGGCCGTGGTCAACGCGCTATCGTTCCGCGTTTCCCCGGGGCAATGCTTCGGGCTGCTTGGACCGAACGGCGCGGGCAAGAGCACGATCGCACGCATGATCCTTGGCATGACAGCCCCTGATGCGGGGAAGATTACTGTGCTCGGCGTGCCGGTGCCTGCCCAGGCTCGCTTGGCGCGAAAGGGTATCGGCGTGGTGCCGCAATTCGACAACCTTGAGCCTGAATTCACTGTGCGCGAGAATCTGCTGGTCTACGGCCGCTACTTCGGCATGAATACACGCAAAGTCGAGGCGGTCATGCCGTCGCTCCTTGAGTTTGCACGCCTAGAGAGCAAGGTGAATGCGCGTGTATCTGAACTTTCAGGCGGCATGAAGCGGCGCCTGACGCTAGCGCGTGCGTTGATCAATGACCCGCAGCTACTTGTCATGGACGAGCCGACCACCGGTCTCGACCCGCACGCGCGCCACCTGATCTGGGAGCGCCTGCGTTCCCTGCTTACGCGCGGCAAAACGATCATCTTGACCACCCATTTCATGGAAGAGGCCGAACGGTTATGCGATCGACTCTGCGTACTCGAAAGAGGTCGCAGCATTGCCGAAGGGCGTCCGCATGACCTGATCGATGAACTGATCGGGTGCGAAGTCATTGAGATCTACGGCGGCGATCCGCATGAATTGGAATCGCTGGTCGGGCCATATGCCGATCGCGTCGAAATTAGCGGCGAGACCCTTTTTTGCTATGTGTCCGACCCGGAGCAGGTGCGTGTGCGGTTGCGGGAGCGCGCGGGCTTGCGCATTCTGCAGCGTCCGCCGAATCTTGAGGATGTGTTTTTGCGGTTGACCGGGCGCGAGATGGAGAAGTGAACGATGGGTGAAGGTTGTGCCGCGGCTCTGCCCGCCAACGCTTTTAACTGGATTGCGATATGGCGACGCAACTATCTGGCATGGAAGAAAGTAGCACTTGCGTCAATTGTTGGAAGTCTGGCCGATCCTATGATCTACCTTTTTGGCCTCGGCCTTGGCCTCGGAATTATTGTGGGTCGCGTTGACGGCACAACCTACGTTGCGTTCTTGGCGGGCGGCATGGTGGCGACAAGCGCGATGACCTCTGCGACGTTCGAGACGATTTACGCGGCCTTTACGCGAATGCACGCCCAACGCACCTGGGAAGCCATGCTCTACACACAAATGACACTTGGGGACATCATCCTGGGTGAGTTGGCATGGGCAGCGAGCAAGGCATTTCTTGCCGGTACGGGAATCATAATCGTCGCCACCGTGCTAGGCTATGCGACGTGGCCATCAGTCGTCTATGTGCTGCCAGTTATCATGCTCACTGGATTTGCATTCGCGAGCCTTGCGATGGTAGTCACGGCGCTTGCGCCCAGTTACGAGTATTTCATTTTTTACCAGACGCTCGTCCTGACACCAATGCTGTTCTTGTGCGGCGCGGTGTTTCCAATCGCGCAACTGCCCCAGGCCTTTCAGCAGGTAGCGCAGTTCTTGCCTCTAGCGCATGCGATCGACCTCATACGCCCGGCAATGCTTGGGCGCCCCGCGGGCAGCATGGGCCTGCATATAGGCGCGCTTTGCATCTACGCGATTTTGCCGTTCTTCCTGTCGGCAGCGCTGTTGCGTCGGCGCCTGATGTCTTGACGCTACTCGCCACCGCGCCATGAGGGGTATTGCGATGCAGTATCTTGAAAAGACCCGCAGAGCTCTGAAGAAATCATCATAGTCCGGAACAAATGAACCCGTGTCGGCGCCGGTGAGACGATGCAGGTTTTTCGCTCTGCAACTGGCCACCTTGCTAATGTCGATTGGAGCTGCGTGAACCTTCGACTTGCGTCGTCGACAAACTGTCGAGGAGGTTGTTTCATTGGTCGGTTGAACGGCGGGCGTAGGAGAGCATCTGTCCAGTTCCTCCATACTTGGTCGTCAGTCAGCGCGGCTGTTGGGCCAGCGGCGACAGGATCGATCATCCGTGAGACTGTAGCGGCGGCGTCTCAAAGAGGCTCCTCATTCCGACGCCATGAATCACGCCGAACGACAAAACCACGAAAGAATGCTAGGAAATCCTGAGACGTCTCATTACCTCATGGGGCGAGGGCATGCGGGATGCTTCCTGACATAGCACGTCCCGCATCCAGAGGCTTGCTTGATCACTATTGTGAAGCGCGGGCCATTGGAGGGCTTGTGTGAATGCGGGCAACGGTATCGGAAGGTCGGCGATCCGTAGGGGTATTGTCTTTTCGAGCTGCTTGACCAGGCGTAAGGGCATTGTCGCTATGCGCTCGGTCCCTGAAAGCATGAACGGAACCATGCTGAAGCCCTGCACGACTACTTCGACATGTCTCTTAAGCCCATGCCCAAGCAAACACCATTCCTCGATGGAAGCCGTCCTAGCGTTCCCAAACTTCACCACAACGTGTCCCATCGACATATACCTCTCGAGTGTAAGTTGCTCCGAGAGTAGCTTGTTCGAGTGGCAGCCCACGCACACGAGGGTCTCCTCGAATAACGCCACCTTAGGATGTGCGCGCGACATGAGCAATTCCGGAAAGATGAGAAAATCGGCGTCACCGCGCCGCAAGTAATCATCGTAGTTATCGGCGATCGGCAGCAACTCGAAGCTGACGGCGGGCGCTTCTCGGGCGACACGCGTCACGACCTTTTCAAAAAAAACCAATGCGGCGTAATCGGAAAGAATGACCCTGAAGCAGCGATCCGATTGAGCAGGGCAAAACGGATCCCAGGATATGATCGAGACCTGGATGTGAAGCAGAGCCTCGCGGACCGAAGGCGCGAGCCGCTCCGCACGCGGGGTTGGAACGAGTTCGCGACCGACCATGGTAAAAAGGTCGTCATTAAAATAGGTGCGTAACCTGCCGACCGCCGCGCTCATGGCCGGTTGGCTCAAGTTGATGCTGCGCGCTGCCGCCGTGAGATTACGCTCGGTCATCAGGGCGTCGAGTGCGACGAGGAGATTCAGATCAAGGCCCTTGAACCGCATGTCTTCATCCGTAGCGAGGTGGCGAGATAAAAGGTGAAAAGGCTTGGTCTCGCGGTGCGGCGCCACGAGAGACCAGCAAGCAAAGGGTCGCCTAAAATTGAGAAAGTATCGATGTTCCAGCCGCCGTGGCTTTGATGGTCTTACTGCTACCTTCAACCGACACGATTCAGTGGTGCCTGATCAATCTGGCGAGTAGCAGTGTTTTCCGCGGATAAAGGTTTCGGTCTGCGACGTCGATCACTTCGGCGCCTTGAATATGTACTTCGGGGGGTAAGACGCACTCGTAGCACTCACCTTCTTCGGCAGGAGTATCTTGGCAATTGAAGTCTTGAGTGTGCTCCGCTGAATGGGCTTTGTCAGCACCATTCAGGTTTGCGCGGGGGTCACTTGTCGCCGGGCCGCAATCTTGGTTACGATCATCTGCTGCAAGTGACGGCCCGGCCCGCAATGTCAATGCGAGCAACGCTGCAACGATGACGTAGTAACCAATAACCTTCATGAGACGTTTCCTTTCTTCGACTAAGGCCAGGCGATACCAGGTAGGATTGATGCCATTCCGCCGCCAGTGCTTCGGGGCTATAGGCGTTGTTGGATTGGTTGAGAGCCTTTCAACGGATCATACCCGGTGGAGTGGAGACGGCCGTCTATGGAGCATCCGCGAAAATTGGTGAAATCTATTGTTTAAATGCGAGTCATCCATTTGATGCATGCAGACGATGTCTTGCCTGCCCGAACCAACAAGTGTCGCCAACCCCACTGTTTTCAGGGGCGCGTTTTCACCCAGTCCTTCTATCCTCAGTGGGCTTGCGCATGTCGTTGCCGCCATCCCCTTCATCCGGGATAGCAAAGGGCGCCGCATGCGGGAGGGACACCCCCGCGTCTCCCGTCAGGCTACGACATTTTGTTCGATCGGCTGCCTTGTATGGAGAAGACCGAATTCCTGACGTTTCAGTGTCGTCGTTTTGCAATGAGATAGAGGTATGGCCGCAAGCCGGCTGGGTCGACCACGTTTGGCCTCCATCGCGGAACGTCGCCGTTAGCTTTCGACGTTCATTTCGAAGATCGTAGCGTGATGAACAAGTCGGTCCACCGCGGCAAGCGTCATGGCCGGGTCCGGAAAGACGCGGTTCCATTCTCCAAAGGGCTGATTGGCGGTGATGATGATGGAGCGCCGCTCATATCTTGCGGAGATGAGTTCGAAGAGCACGCGGGTTTCGGCCTGGTCCTAGTGACGTAGGCCAGGTCGTCGAGGATAAGCAGATCGAACTTGTCGAGCTTTGCGACGGCGGATTCGAGCTGGAGTTCACGCCGTGCGACCTGCAGTTTCTGGACGAGGTCGGTCGTGCGAGTGAACAGCACCCGCCAACCGTTCTCGATTAGCGCGAGGCCGATGGCCGCGGCGAGATGGCTCTTTCCGCCGCCCGGCGGACCGAACATGAGGATATTGGCACCTTTGGCGAGCCAGCTATCGCCAGCGGCAATGGCCATGACCTGGGCCTTGGAGACCATAGATACTGCATCAAAATCAAAGCTGTCGAGCGTCTTTCCCGGTGGCAGGTTCCGCCTGGGCAAAATACGCCGACGCTTTGCGCAGAATCTCGTTGGCCTGACGAAGCTCGCGGTTCTCCCGCTCAAGAGCCTTCATCTTCTCGGCGACATCGTTCGGCCGGCCTGCTCGCTTACCGCTATCGACCTCGGTCTTCTTCACCCATTCGTGCAGCGTGGCCGGCGAGCAGCCGATCTTGGCCGCGATAGATGAAACGGCAGCCCACCGCGCGGTGCTCGGCTTCGTGATCCAGCACCGTGCGGATGGCACGCTCACGGACTTCAGGCGAGAATTTGTTCGTTGTCTTGCTCATATCGGCTCCAATCTCTCATGAGTTAAAGCCTCCGGCAAACTCGGCGCGGTTCTTGAATCCTAAAAAGGGAACCGGCTATAGGCTTGTGTTTTTAAGCAAAACGTCACCCTCCACTCCTCGGGGATACTCAACTACCATCTGGAAGGAAGGTAAGAGCTCAAGAATGGCGCGCAGGGGAAGCTGGCGTTCATAGAGCTCATGATCACTATACTCAGTATATATGTAACGCGTTCTCATCAGGATCTGATTGCCACCGGCAATAACGTCGGCCTCGGCTCCCTGCACATCCATCCAGATGAGATCTATGTTCTCTAGGCCAGCTTCGCTGCACCAGTCATCCAGCCTCCTAGTCTCAACCGAAATCGGAGGGTCAAACCGAACCCACTCGTACTCAGAAAGATGGTTCTTGGGACGGCGTATCGAGCCCGAGAGATCCCATTCCTTAGCGCTGTCATTGCCATTGCTGGGATGAAACTCGATCCTCGCGTTTCGGTCGCTGATCGCAACCTCGGATAGCCTCATCCGATCCCGATAAGAACCCATTTTTCCTTGAAGCGTGCAGCGGCTCTGGGGTCTGGCTCAAAGCAATAGAGCTGGGCGCTCGGAAGAAGGCGCAGAAAGCGTTGAGCATCGCTTCGTCATTGCACCCAATGTCAAAGATTACAGGGTTAGGCTTATCGAGAAGCGAAACGATCTGTCGATGTACGTTTAACTCACACACCGGATCCATCACAGTCTCCTTAAGTTTTCGAAGTGCCCTGCTGAACGAGCTCGGGTAGGATATCACTGAAATACCGAGCCATATGGCCCTTCTTTCGACATGGTTGTTGACGCTTCGCCGTGCGATTACGTGGGCACGGCGCATTGTCGGTCGCGGGCTTTGCTATTCGCGAGTTTGTTTGGCGTAACGAAGCGATTCCAAGCTATGCTGAAAGCCCACTAGTCACCGAGGCCTCAGCGGGGACGGATACCTGTGATTTGCGGCCACGTACCGGGCTTAAGCATATGCAACGCTGCTCCCAAATCTGCCGAAGTTCATTTAGGAAAGTCTCACGACTACCTGAAACCGGCGCGATTCCATCCAAAATGTCGCCAACCAGGGCTTCTCCCTCAATCCTAATTAGAAATACTCACGGCCTGCAGGCTGGAGGGGCCTGTGCGGATCTCACATACAGTCTCTTGCCGATCCAGGGTGGAATATGCACGCGCCTGATGGAGACTTGCGTAAGGTGGCAAGGAAACTGCTAGTTTATTCCACTCCTCCATCGTTGAGATTCGCTTCTTGACGAGAAATGGACCGATCACAAGTGCATCCAGGTCGGTCGTCAAAAAGGTCGTTACGGCATCCCTAACCGAATCCACTACCGGCTCGGCGTTGTTGTTAAACGACGTGTTGAGCAAGATCGGAACGCCGGGTTGCTCTCCAGTTCGTTTCGAAAGGTAGGTCGCTCTGGCCTGGCCACCGGCTTTCGTAGTTTCATAGGGTGGCGCTTGACAGTGCACCTAGAGCTCACGGGTCGAAGCTGAAATCAGATCGTGACCGGATCGGTGACATTGCCGACAATCGGCGCTAACAGAAACCCAGACCGAAGCATTTGCGGCAGTAACGCCGCGTAACGCATCCACATTACCCAGTCCTTCATCTTTCCGCCCGACAGCCACAACGACGTTTGGTGGTCGCTGCAAAGGTCGCACACCGTATCCTTGCAGCGGCGAGTGCGCCTGCTCCGAGGCATAGCACACAGAGTTCCGCCGCCGGCCTCCGTCACTATGCGCCAGTACCGAACTCAGCTCCACGCGGTGGGACCGCCATTGATAATCACGTCGAACGGCGCCCACAGCGTGAGAACCGATCTGCGCTCAATGTGCACAACGCGAGAAGGGGAAGCAGCAGAAAGATGACCAGCGCGCGGTGAAGACGAATAGGAGGCGGCATCGACCGGGGCAAAAGTGCGTCCCGTGAGAGCCCACTGAAACGTCGAGAAGCAACGACCAAGATTCTACCCGATCACGTCGAGTGCAAGATAACGATCGAGACCAGGCAGCAGACCGACTGCCTCATCTCGTTTTCCCAGCACAGTCTCCACGGCACCCGAGGACCCATTTTAAGAACTCCGAATTATGGCTTTTACAAAACGCTTCTTCAGCGTCTTCTAGGGGCAACCGTTTCGATCAGTAAAATCGATTGTTTGGATGGAATGCATTCATAAAAACGATGGCGTGACTCAGCAGTGAAGCGAGCGGCGACCCCACCCTTCTCTCAATGGCGGCCGTGTGCAAGGCAGTCTTGTCGTAAAAGCAACACTCCTTCGCTACTCCTGTTTCAGCCGACAAAGCCAAGCCGCATGTTCGTCTCGGCACATTGATGAGCCTAATGGCGGCGCTAGCTGCAAGGAAACTGCGTTCGGTCTTAATCAGCACTGGCGCTGCGAGTGCCGCGAAACGTGGGCCAAGCGCTTCTACATTTTCCCCCGGCGTAAGTGCGCAGCATCTGGTCGTTGAAGCGCCAGCCGACGAAGGAGAAGCCTGGGTTGGTGCGCGGCTCCTTCACCACTTTAGGGATCGGGACGATAAATCGGCAGAGGCCGCGGTAACTCCAAAAAAATAGCGCAGCGCTAAAAAATTGGCCTCAGGCTAGACCGTGGGTATAGACTGGTAGTCCAGTAGGCGCTATTCGTGCTGTTCCAGCATAACATCAGCCACCCCGTGGATTCTCCAAGGCCTCTTATATTGAAAAAAGTGCAACGCAGTTTTGCCGTCGAGTACAAGAACGGCAGGCGAAAACTTGATGCCAGATCGAACTCGATCTGGGGCAATGTGGATCTAAAGTCAGTCGCGCGCGATCTAGAGGAAGAGGCATTGCCTTTTCTGTCAGGTAGCTCTCAGAGTGGCAAACCCGACAGCGAAATGTCTTTGCCGGAACAAGATCAGGCCGAGCAGTTGTTGACAGCGCCCATCGGGCCGTCGACAACTGCATCAGATATACAGGAGATGAGCATGGCCGACGAGACTAATACGACAACCAAGGTCGATGGACAGACCGTTGTCGAAACGCCTAATGCGCCGAAGAAACAGCGCAAACCGCGCGCCAAAAAAGTCGCGGCACTCGAGACCGCGTTAGCTGACGCTACGGCAGAGCCGGCAGGTGCGCTGGCCGGGGACGGTGGTGTGAAGAGGAGAGGGCGCAAGACAAAGGCTATCGAAGCCACGGCGAGGGCCAAACGCGCACCTGTGCGCCGTGCTCCAAAGGCTGTGCAGGCAGCGCCGGCTGCCCCGATGACGGCGAGCGATGAAATGGCAGACCTTTTGCAGTTGGAAGAGGAAAATCAGCGGCTGCGCAAGCTTCTTGCTGAAAAACTTCGCGCTGAAAATGAAGATCTGCGCAAACGGCTCAAGCTCGAATGATATAAGCGGCCGGTCAATAAGCGACCGTATCTACATTCTTATCGAGACAAACAATTCGGCAACGGTGAATGCTGTTGCCGGACCCCAAACTCACTGCCTGCTTGCGGGATAAAACGCGAGGTCAGATAGATGGCGTCTCCCTGGAAACTTCTTGCCCGACTGATCTCACCGGGCCGCGAACAAAAGCGAGAAAACGGCTCGGACCAGAAGGTTACGCCGGACACATTGGCCATTGCCGGTCCGACCGAAACGCCTGCCGAGAAGAGCCTGATAAGCGCCGTTCGACCGGCAAGCGAGGGGCTTCCCCGTCACGGCCATTCTCCTGCAATTTCCACCGAGTTTGTTGTTTCTAAAGAAGTCGGAATCGGTGGCCACGATCAGGTCGACGGCCAAGATGCCAAAAACGTTGAGGCGGCCGATCCACCTCCATTCGGCGGGCTTGGTACCGACATCGCCGCTGGGCACGATGCTACGAGGCTTGAGCGAACTCTCGAGGTCGCCCCGCGTAAGAAGGCATCAGCCGCGATTGCAAACGCTGCCCCGGCAATTCACACTGCGGACCAGATGAGCCTCGACGAAGACATCAGGGTGCTCAGGGGGCAGTTAGCCAGAAAGCTAAGGCTGCAAAACGCGCAGTTGAGAACAATGCTGGAGCGGTTTGAACGGTGACCTGTCGCAGTGCAACAACCTGTCGCCCCGGGCATGTCGTGGAGCCAGCGGCAGCATCACCTGTGTACGGCAAGGACAAATAATTGGGTTCCGAACACGGCCCCATTTCGTCGAGATCGACGACAAGAGTGTTTAGGTGTTTAGTCCCGGCATTTGATGGATGGGATCGATGATGAATCGATCTGGCTCCAAAGTCCATTGTTTGCAGATGAACTCGTAGGGCGTGAGGCCCTTTAGCGTCTTGAGCCGGCGCCCGAAATTGTAGGCGTCGATAAAGTCGGCCAGATGTTTTTTTAATTGCGCATGATCGTCGTAGTGGAAGCGCTTGACGGTCGCCTCCTTGATCGTTCGGTTCATCCGCTCGACCTGTCCGTTGGTCCAGGGATGCTCACCTTTGTCAGGCGATGCTCGATGCTGTGATCGTCGCAGACCCAATCGAAGATGTGCTGGAAGGCATTTCGATCACAAGCTCGGTTAGTGAACTGAATGCCATTGTCGGTCAAAACGGTGTGAATGGTGTAGGGCACTGCCGCGATCAGATTGCGTAAGAACTGGGCGGCATTCATCTTGCCGGCTTTGGTGTAGAGTTCTGCGAACGCGAACTTGGATGTTCGGTCAAATGCGACAAAGAGATAGAGCTTGCCCTCGGCCGTCTGCACCTCGGCAATATCGATGTGGAAATAGCCGATCGGATAAGTTTTGAACTTCTTCTTCGGTTCCCTGTCGCCTCCGACCTCCGGCAGACGTGAAATGCCGTGGCGCTGCAAACACCTGTGTAACGACGAACGCGTCAGATGTGAGATGGTCGGCTGAAGAGCGTAGAGGCAATCATCGAGCGGTAGCAACGTATGCCGGCGGAAGGCGACGATAACGGCCTCTTCTTCGAGGGAAAGGGTCGTCGAGTGCGGGTCCTTCGGGCCTGTGGGAAGATCGACCAACGATGTCCGTTTCTTCCATTTCGCTACGGTTTTCTGGTTGATCCCGTATCGCTTCGAAAGCGTTCCCAGGCTCTCCTCACTATTTTGTATTGCTCGACGGATTGCCTCTGTCGTCGTGGCGCTCCCGTGTAGAACCTGGCCCATAGTGCTTCCCTCCATGCCAAAGAAAATATTGCCCCATCAAATGCCGGGACTAAACACCTAGGCCATGTTCTAGGCAATTAACCGCGCTCGATCGCCACCGTGAACATCGAGCCTGCCGCAGGTTTCCTGGATGCGCGTCTCCGCCGCCTGCGCAATCGAAGCCGCATTGGTGGCGTCAAGCTGAACTGTCCGGGCGTCTGGTCGGTTTTGAACGAAGGTGTCGCTGCTTCAAGTTGGCGCGCGCAACCGAGCCGGTGAAGCCGTGCTGCGCCAGACCTTTCACGATATTGACGGCGGATTTCTTTGCCAGTGGCGAGAGCTGAACTGTGACGCGATCGAGACCGACACATGCCATGGACTGCGAATTCAGCGATCGATTTAAAATCGAGCAATTGGGAGCTTGCCTCCTGCCTAACCTCTCGACGAACTCGAGCTCGATTATGTGACCACTTCAAGGCCCTCCGTTTGCCAGTCTAGATCGGCTGGCGGCCAAGATAAGCATCGAACGCGGCAGCGACATGGCGAAGGGCAGAGCGACGTTCGTGCCGCACACGGACTAAACCGTTGTCAAACTCAACGATCCCATCCTCAGCCAGAATCTCTAGCTGCTTAGCTGAACTCACTAGATGGGTCTGATCAAATCCCTGAGCCGTACTGATTGTTGATATGTCCGCCTCCAAGTAGCACATGAGCTGTTCGATGATTGCAGCTCTTACGCGATCCTCGGTAGTTAAACGGTAGCCCCTTGAGATCGCCAAGCGGCCGGATGCTATGTGTCGGTTATAACAGCTTTGCGTGAGATCGTTTTGAACGTAACCGTCGCCGCAACGACCAATGGCGGACGCGCTCAAACCGATGACAGTTGGGCAGGTTTCGGCAGAGTAACCAAGCGAATTTCGGCGCAGACGACCAGCTCTCTGTGCTATTGCAAGCTCGTCATCCGACAAAGCAAAATGGTCGAGACCAATTTGCAGATAGCCTGCTGCAACTAACGTATCGGCCATGGCTGAGGCCTGCTCAGCTCGCGCGGCTATATCGGGCAGTGCTGCTGTGTCAATCAAGCGCTGATTTTTTCGAAAAGATGGAACGTGGGAATAACCGAAAACCGCGAGGCGGTCGGGACGCATCGCAATAGCGAACATAGCGCTCTCGAGACAGGACTGGACGGTTTGGTTCGGCAAACCGAACATCAGGTCGAAATTGATACGCCTGACCCCATACAGGCGGAGGTTTTCGACGGCGGTCATCACTTGCGCCTCGCTCTGAATCCGGTTGATCGCTTTTTGTACGACGGGATCGAAGCTCTGCACACCGACGCTTGCGCGATTCACACCGGTTCTTTCTAGGGCTTCGGCCATATCGGTGGTGAACGTGCGCGGGTCGACCTCAATGGCAATGGTTGCACCTCGCTCAAGCGCAAAACGGCCGCGCAGGAGTTCCATTAGCGACAGGAAGTCTGCCGATGGCATAATGGTCGGGGATCCGCCGCCAAAGTGCACGTCACCCACGGAGAGTGCCTGCGGCACTTGCTCGGCGACCAGGCGGATTTCCTCGCGCAGCATTGCCAGATAATCGGTTATCAAAGTGTCCCGACGAGTGATGCTAGGCCTTATACCACCTGCTACAACCGTTTTGTGCGATGGAGAAAAGCGGGTGTTTGGGATCATGTCTTGCGCGAGATCGCAAAGGCCTTCGACGGCGACATCGTTATGATCGATAGTTCCTGTGTCCGCGTTCATCAGCATGCGGCCACGGGAAAAAGGGGGATCGAGACGATGGCTGCATGGGACGTTCCCGCGGCGGCCTAACGACGAAAATCCACGCGGTCGTCGACGCAGACGGCAGGCCGATCAGCCTCGATCTGCCAGCGGGGCAAGCCCACGACAACCGGATGGCAGAGCCGATGCTGCAGGACATGCGAGAAGGCGCGATCCTCCTTGCTGACCGCGCCTACGACACCAACGCCTTGCGAGACTTGGCCAAGGAAAAACGGGCCTGGGCCAACATTCCGGCAAAACGTAATCGCAAGGCCAGCTTCCCCTTCAGTGCATGGGTCTATCGCCAACGCAACTTGATCGAACGGTTCTTCAACAAACTCAAACAGTTCCGGGGCATTGCAACCAGATACGACAAAGACCCGCGCAACTTTCTCGCCGCAATCAAGCTGGCAGCAGCACGCATCTGGATCAGATCGTTATGAGTCTACGCCCTAGTCGGAAAACCACAATACCAGCACATCGAGCGGCAGAATGGAATGTGGAGATAGAGCGAGACAGCGTCATCAGTTCCCTGGCTTCTCAGCCATTGCTCATATGTGTGGGCGCCGATTTCTGGAGAAAACTCCTGTATTGTTGGGTAGATAGTATACCAAGGCAACTGCGCCCCGCTATTTGTGTTCGGAACGAAAATCGACGACGGTGCACGCAAAGACTTTCGCCTGCAGTCCGTGTCACGTTCACATTCAATATTTGACACGTTTTTTTCCCTCGAAAGCTGGGTCCTATTGGGCATGTGCCACGCCCGGAATGGACTTGATGTTCGATTTGACGTCGCATTCGGAAAGGGCCTTCGGCTCATCGCCAGGCTCGTCGCGGCTCGTTGCGACGCTGAGGTGCTTCTTGCGGCGCTTCGCCGCCTTGTCT
>NZ_RQIH01000031.1 GCF_003939025.1 Rhizobium sophoriradicis | reverse complement strand
CGCTGCCGCCTGCCTGCGGCAACAACGCATCAACAAAGCTGAATTGACCCGTCTGCTTCACCGCCATCCAAATCATCTCCGTTCAAAAACAACGGAATCATATTCTCAGCATTTTGCAACAGTCCCCAGCGGGGAGAAGGTGCCCGTTAGGGCGGATGAGGGGGCTATCGGGCACGCCGATCATTGTCTGGTTCATGCCCCGGCCCTACAGAATCTCCAGCACCGGGCTTTTCATCATTCTCCCCGTCACCACATCCGCAATCCCCCGGTCCGTCTGATGCGGGCCGGCATTGCAGGCGAGCGTTGCGCCGAAGCAGGCCTTGAAGACCCGGTAGGGCGGCTTCCAGTCGACGATTTTTTCCATGGCTTTGCGGATGCCGGCGAAGGTCGAAGCGGTGTCCGCTAGCGATGCGCCGGTCACGAGGCCGGAGAGCGGCAGCGGCAGGATCGCCTCGATCTTTCCGTCTTTGGCGACCGCCATGCCGCCGCCGGCTGATATGACGGCGTTGGCGGCGAGCGCCATGTCGCGAGCGTTGCCGCCGAAGACGGTGAGGTTATGGCTGTCGTGCGAGACGGTGGTGCAGAAGGCGCCGCGCCAGTCGCCCCAGCCAGTGAGGAAGCCGATGCGCGGGGTGCCGTCGGCCTTGCCGTGGCGGTGGGCGACGGCGATCATGGCGCTGCCGGTTGGCGGCACGACGAAACCGTCTCTGACTTCCGTCTCCGTCGCGTCCCATCGCGTGAAGCGCGGGCGGTCGATGGTGGCGACGCGGACGCGCGCGCCTTCGGATGGAATGAGGAAGTCATTTTCGACGAGTGGCGGAAGCTTCACCGAATTTTCAAGCGGTGCCGTATCAAGCCGCTGGACGGCGGCCTGCATGCTGCCGTTGCGGGCGACGATGCGGCCGCCTGAAATGACCAGCCGCGCCCGGAACTCGGTGAGATCTTCGAAGAAGACGATATCGGCGCGGCGTCCGGCGGCGATGAGCCCGAGATCGGAGCGCTTCAGACGCTGTGCCGCATTGAAGGTCGCTGCGCGGATCGCCCATTCCGGCTTCATGCCGTAGCGCACCAGCCGGCGGGCGACATCGTCGAGGCCGCCGCTTTCGTAGAGTTCATCGGGGAAGACGTCGTCGGTGCAGAGGGTAACAGTGGGCGGCAGGTGACCGAGACCGTTCAGCACCTCGACGAATTCCTGCAGCAGATGGTCGTGAGAACCGCGCAGCTCGATGGTCAGGCCGGCGGCAAGCTTGGAGTAAAGATCGGCGCCGGAGGTGAGTTCGTGGTCTGAGCTGACGCCCGCCGCCATAAAGGCGTTGAGATCGCGACCTTCGAGACTGCGAGCATGGCCGCAGACGAGTTTGCCGGAGGCAAGGCCGGCATTGACGATGGCCGCCATGCGCGGGTCACCGTCGATGACGCCGCGCATGTTCATGACTTCTGCGACGCCGCCGACGGCCGGCGAGCGCAGCATCTCGGCGACGACGGCGGCATCGAAATCGGCGCCGGCGAGTTCCAGGCCGGGTGCCGACGGCACGCAGGAGGGGGCGAGCAGGATCATGCGCAGCGGCAGTGAGCACGCTGCCTCGATTGCCCAGCGCACGCCGTCGAGGCCATGCACGTTGCCGAATTCATGCGGATCCCAGACGATGGTGGTAACGCCGCGCGGCAGCACGGCGCTCGCATATTCGGCGGGCGTGACCATCGAGCTTTCGATATGCATGTGCGTGTCGATCAGGCCGGGCGTCAGGATGCTGCCCGCCGCATCGATGATCTCGGCTGCATCCATGCGGCTTGCCGGAGCATGGACGCTGGCGATCAGCGTGCCGACGAGACCGATATCGGCGTCCCGCATCAAGCCGGTCACAGCGTCGAGCAGCCGGCCGCCGGTAATCAGCACGTCGAAGGGGGCATCGCCGCGCGCAGCAGCAACGGCGCGGGCGCGCAAGGCAGGATCGTTGAGGTCGGCGGGCTCTTGGCGAGAGGTGACGGTCATTTGCGTGCCTCGTTGACAAGGGCGGCCAGAATGATGGCGCGCGCCCTGTCGGCATCGATGTCGGCGGCGAATTGCGCATTGAAGGTCGCATGAGTGGCGCGGGTCTCGACGACGGTGCGACCACGCGTCAAGTGACCTTGCAGCTCGACGTCGATGCGCGCCGGGCGGAAGCTGACGATATCTGGAGCGATGAAGGCGACGGCGGCGCAGGGGTCATAGATCGCCATTCCAGGGCGGCCGCGGCTGGTGGCGATGCTTATATAACCAGCGAACATGTCGGCAATCAGTTCGGCATTGCCGCCACCGGCATTGCGCACCGCCTCGGCATCCTCCGGCTTTGCCAGCACCCTGCGGCAAAGATCGAGATCGACCATGCGCAGCGGCAGGCGATGGGCGATGACGATCGCAAGCGATTCGGGATCGGCGAGCGCGTTGAATTCGGCAGACGCCGTATGATTGCCCGATGTGACACCGCCGCCCATCCAGACGAGGTCGTCGATGCGGGCGGCAAGATCAGGACGGGCGAGCGCCACGGCGGCGATATTGGTGAGAGGCCCGAGCGCCAGGATGCGGTGTGGCCCGTCGCCTTCGAGCCAGAGGCAAAGTGCTGCGAAAGCGTCGCTTTCGCCAAGGGCCCCCGCCTGCGGCAGGCTCCTGCCGATGGTCGGAATGCCGGCTTCGCCAAGGATCGCCTGTGCGGTTTCGAGCTTGCCGAGAACCGGCATGGCGCGGCCGGTATGCATCGAGAATGTCCAGCCGAAGGCGCTGCCGGCACCGGCGGCATTTTTTCTCACCTGCAACAGCGGCGCATTGCCGAAGACGAGCGAGACGCCGTCGATCTCATATTCCGACTGCGCCACCACCAGGATGGCGGCAATATCGTCGAAGCCCATGTCGGTATCGATCCAGACGCCCATGATCTCACCCGAACCGTTTGAGGTTGGCCGCGCCGGCTATCGGCAGATCGAAGGTGAGCGGGCTGCCGATCCTGTATGGCGGCAGGCTTGCATCGATCTCGGCCTTGATCGGCCCAAGCGGCGTATCGAGGAGATATTCGCGGCTGTTGCCGGCAAAAGAGGTGCCGCGCACCGTTCCAGCAAAGGAACCCGAGCCGAGGACCACCGCGCTCGGACGCCAGGCCAGGCCCGCCGCCGTTTGCGGCGGCGGGGCGGGCAGCGCGACCGGGCCGTTCGGCGTCGCAAGCTTTCCATCCTTCAGCGCGAAGACATTCTCGAAGCCGACGAAATCGGCGACGAAGGCGGAGGCCGGGTTGTTGTAGATCTCCTCCGGCGTGCCGATCTGCTCGATGCCGCCGTTCAGCATGACGACGATGCGGTCCGCGAGCGCCAGGGCCTCCACCTGGTCGTGGGTGACGAAGATCATGGTGACGCCGGTCTCCCTCTGGACGCGCTGCAATTCGGCGCGCATCTCCAGGCGAAGCCGGGCGTCGAGATTGGAGAGCGGCTCGTCGAGCAGCAGGACTTTCGGCTCCATTACCATCGAGCGGGCGAGCGCCACGCGCTGCTGCTGGCCGCCGGAGAGTTCGGCGGGCTTGCGGCCGGCGAAAGCGGCGAGGCCGACGGATTTCAGGCCGGCGCCGACGCGGGCGTCAAGATCGGCGCCCGAGATGCCTTTGAGACGCAGGCCGAAAGCGACATTCTCATAGACGGTCAAATGCGGAAAGAGCGCGTAGGATTGGAAGACGAGGCCGATGGCGCGCTTGTTGGCGGAGACGCGGGTAATATCGGCGCCGTCGAGGCCGATGCGGCCGGAGGCGGGCGTCAGCAGGCCGGCAATGGCGCGCATCGTCGTCGTCTTGCCGCAGCCGGAGGGGCCGAGGAGCGCGAGGAGCTCGCCCTTGCCGATCGCAAGATCGAGATCCTTCACCGCGACCGTATCGCCATAGGCAAGCGTCAGCTTGTCGAGTTCGAGATAGGCATCAGACATAACGCGAAAATCCCAGGAAGCGCTCGGCAAGGAAGACGATGCCGATCGAGAGGAAGGCGAGAAGGGCGGAGAGCGCCGCGATGGACGGGTCGTAGGTGGTTTCCATGTAGCCCAGCATGTCGATCGGCAGTGTGCGCACACCGGGGCCGGAGAGGAAGAGCGAGACCGGCACCTGATTGAAGCTGGTGACGAAGCCGAGGATGAAGGCGGCCAGAATGCCGCCGCGGATATTCGGCATCACCACGCGGAAGAAGGCGCCGAGCCTGGAGGAACCAAGCAGGACGGCCGCTTCCTCGATATCCGAACGCAGATTGTCGAGGCTCGCGGAGACGACACGCACGGCATAGGGCAGCACCAGCGCCGCGTGAGCGAAGAAAAGGGCGAGCGTGATGTTGAAGCCAAAGGGAACGACGAGATAGCGCAGCAATGCCAGGCCGACGATAATGCCGGGAACGATGATCGGCAGCGAGACGACGGTGCGGATCGTTTCTGCCGCCGGCAGCCGGTAACGCGACAGGGCGTAGGCGGCGGGGATGCCGAGGACGAGGGCTGCGAGCGTTCCGAATACGGCAAGGAACATCGACATGGCGAAGCTGTCGCGAAAACTTTCGATGGTGAAGACCTTCGTCACCCAGCGCAGCGACAGGCCCTGCGGCGGGAAGGCCAGCGTGTCGCCGGCTGATAGGGAAGCGGCAATAATGATCAGGAACGGGCCGATCAGAAAGACCAGCAGAAGAAAAAGCACGATGGGCGAAAACAGGCGCAGGGTCATCGGCGGTTCCTCGCCGTCGCAAGGCGTTTCAGCAGGATGTTGGCGGCAAAGCTCATGACGATCAGGATGAAGGCGATGACGCTTGCCGAGACGAAATCATTGGCGACGGAAACCTGCTGGTACATTAGCGTTTCGAGCATCAGCACCTTGGAACCGCCAAGCACGGCGGGGGTGATATAAGCCGTCAATGAGCCGGTGAAGACGAGTGTACCGCCGACGACGAGGCCCTCCCTGGTCAGCGGCAAGATAACCTTCCAGAAGACCTGGAACCAGTTGGCGCCGAGCACGCGGGCGGCCGGTATCGCATCCCTCGGCATGTTTTCCAGCGCACTGATCAGCGACAGGATCATCAGCGGCAGGAAGAGCTGCAGGAGGCCGATGAAGACGGCGGTTTCGGTGAACAGCAGCCGCAGCGGTTCGGCGCTGAGGCCGAGGCCAGTTATCGCCTGGTTGACGATGCCGGTGCGGCCGAGAATGACGATCCAGGCATAGGTGCGGGCCACCGGCGAGATCATCAGCGGCAGGGTGATGAGGCCGATCATGCGGCCCTTGCCGTTCGGCGGCAGATTGACGATGGCGAAGGCGGCGGCATAGCCGATGATTGCCGAGACCGCAGTGACTTCGAGACCGAGCCGGAAGGATCGCAGGAAAACGGTGCGGTTCAGCGTCCCGGAAAAGAAATCGGTATAGGCCGACAGCGTCCAGCCGCCACCGGCGCGAAAGCCCTCCGACAGCAGGATCGCGACGGGCAACAGAAAGACAAGGGTCGCAAAGACGGCTGCCGGCAAGGCAAGCGCCATGGCTTCTGCGCGGTTCTGGAACATGAGGCGCCTTTCGAACGGAGATTGGATGGCCCCGGCAGAGGCGCCGGGACCGGTTCTCACGCCAGCCTTACTGGCCGACCTTGTCGTTCCATGTCTTCAGCCAGCCGGCACGGTTGTCGAGGGCGACGGCCGAGGGGATCAGCTTTAGGCTCTTGGCCGTATCCTCGCCATAGGTGAGATTGTTGGCGGCGGCTTCGGAAAGCTTGACCTCGCGGTTGGCAGGGCTGTCGATCAGCTTTTCGGCGAGTTTGGTTTGGGTCTCGGTCGAGAGCCAGAAATCGATGAACTGCAAGGCGAGATCCTGATTGTTTGAACCTTTTGTCACCACCAGCACGTTCATGCCGCCCGTCTGGCCCTCCTTCGGTGTCGCCCAGGCGACCGGCACGTCGAGCTTGGTGAAGCCCGCCCAGGAGAACCGGCCGATCGGTGCCGCCCAGATTTCCTCCTGCTGCATCAGTTGTACGAGCTGTGAGGATTTTTCGTAGAAGGTGACGATGTCGTCCTTCTTCTCGCCCAGTGCCTCGATCGGCCCCTTCAGGTCGGGCGTGTCCTTGCCGAGCGCCAGGCCCAGCATGTAGAGGGCCGGCGGGCCCTGATTGGTGGTCACGTTCGGAAAGGCGACGTGGCCGACATATTCAGGCTTCAGGAGATCGGCCCAGGAATCGATCTTCATCTTGTCCGAACGATAGGCGATCGAGGTGGCGTAGAAGGTATAACCGACGCTCATACCGTCGCCGTTCGGGTCCTTGGCGATGTCGTACAGCTTGCCGAAGTTGGAAAGTTTTGCACTGTCGACCTTGTCGATCAGGCCAGCGCGGGCGGCGGCCAGCGCATCGGCCATCGAAACGGCGGCGAGATCGACGACGGGACTGGCCTTGTTGGCCTCCATCTTGGCCAGGCGCTCGACGCTGTTGCCGGTCTCGACCACCAGCTTGCAGCCGCATTGGGCCTCGAACGGCTCGTAGACCAGCGCCTTGAAATCGTCCTGGGCGAACGCATAGGCGGAAATGGTCAGCGTCCGTTCGGCGGCAGCCGCACTCAACGGCGATAGCGCCGCAAGCGCCACCGAAGCAATGAGAGCTTTTTTCATCTTACGTGTTCTCCATCTCTGAGGTTTTTAATGCCGGGTTCACAAGGCCCGGATGATTGGCGGACGATCAATTGCATTGCGACACGTTCGATCTCCGCGGTAACGAGCATGCCCTCCCGGGCGCAGTTTTTGCTTATGGTATCGGCCAGGGCGGACACGGCAATCCCGGCAATCCTGTCCATGTCCATCCTGACCGTCGTCAGGGACGGCGTGACAACAGGCGACCAGATAAGGTCGTCGAAGCCGGTGACGCTGACATCGGCGGGAACGTTGATGCCGGCCTGCTGCAGTTCCGTCAGCGCGCGCAGCGCCTGCAGATCGGAGAGAGCTGCGAAAGCGGTGAAACCTTGTCTCACCCTTTCGGCGAGGCCGAGCGGACAGCCGCTGCCGCCATCGCTCTCCAGCTTGTCGATCCACAGGGCTTCAGCCTGCATGTCCGGGCGCAGGCCGGCGTGAATGCCGCCGGCGCGGTCGTTCTGGACGCTGGATTCCTGGTTGTTGCCGATGATGAGGATTTTCTGGTGGCCGAGATCGGCGAGATGGAGAGCGATTTCGCGCCCACCCTGCCAATGATCGGCGGAAACGGTGTTGCCCGGTGTCGAAGGTGTGTCGATGATGGCGACCGGACAGGCGGCGGATGAAATGCGGGTGGCGCGGCGGGGAATGACGACCATGCCATCGACGCCTCGTTCGACCAGGCGGTTGATCGCCTCGGCCTGGGCAGCGGCATCGCCGCGGGAATCCGCGATCAGCACGCCATAGCCTGCGGCCGAAGCCGCGAATTCGATCGCCTGCGCGATCTTCGGGAAGAGCGGATTGGCGATGTCAGGCAGCACCAGGCCGAGAACGCCGCTGCGGCCGGTCCTGAGCGCCCGGCCGGCTTGGCTCGGGACATAACCGAGCTCGGCGGCATGTTCGCGAATTCTTTCGACCAACTGGCCGGAGACCCGGCCTTTGCCGGAAAGCGCGTTGGAAACCGTGGCAATGGAGACGCCGAGCGAGGTCGCTATCCTGCTAAGGTTCGGTCCCGGGCGCGATGAAGCCATAATTGAGGCCGCTCTGATTAATCGTTTAATCAGCCTTATATCAGTGAATGCCCCTTGTCGAATCCAAATACCCCTTTTGCGCAATTATCCAGTGCAGAGCCGGGATGAAAAAAGCCCCGCGAGACGATCGCAGGGCTTGGTATTTTCCAGAAAGGCAATGCCAATCAGCTTTTGACAGTCTTTGCCGGCGCCGGCTTCGCGGGCGCGGTGACCTGGCCGCCCGGCGCATAGCCGCCGCCGACTGCGATGTTCAGCGATACGTAGTCCTTGGCCATCTGCTGGACGGCCTGGGCAAGGCTTGCCTGGGCAAGCGAAACCTGGCGCTGGGCGTCGAGAACGTCGAGCAGCGAGGAGGCGCCGTCCTTATAGGATGCTGTAGAAAGTTCGAGCGTCTCCTGCGTGGTCTTTACCTGGGCCTGAAGCGCAGCGACCGTGCGGGCGTCACGCCGGACCGCGGCGAGCGCATTCTCGACCTGCTCGACGGCAGTCAGCACTGTCGATTTCCAGTTGAGGTAAGCGGTCGCAGCCTCGGATTGGGCCGACTTGACGTTGGCGCGCAGGCGGCCGCCGTCGAGGATCGGCAGGTTCAGCGTCGGGCCAAAGGACCAAGGCGTCAGAGCGCCATGCACACCCCTTTGGTTGATATAGGAGGGCGAGATCGAGCCGCTGAGCGAAATGCTCGGATAAAGCTGCGCCTCGGCAACGCCGATATTGGCCGTTGCGGCAGCGAGATCACGCTCCGCGACGCGAATGTCGGGACGGTTGCGGATCAGGTCTGCCGGGATGCCGGAGTTGATGCCGCCGCGGTATACCGGCTGACCACCGCCCCTCAGCAATTCGTTGACGAGAGCCGAGGCCGGCAAGCCGAGCAGCGTGGCGATGTGATGGGCCGATACGCGGATATTGGTCTCAAGGCCGGGAATTTCGGCGAGCGTCGACTGTACCAGACCTTCGGCCTGGACGACGTCGAGCCGCGAGGCGGCGCCGGCTTCAAGCTGGAACTTGGTCAGTTCGAAGGTTTCCTGACGAGACTTCAGGTTGGCCCTCGAAAGTGCCAGGCGCTGCTGATAGAAACGAACGTCGATGTAGCTTGAGACGAGATCCTGCACGAGGGTCAGCTTGGCGACATCGGCGGATGCGTAGGCAGAGTCGAGCGAGGCGGCCGCGCTTTCGGTGCTGCGCTTATAGAGGCCGAAGAGATCGAGCAGCCAGCTCAGCTGAACATCGCCGGCACTGGTGTTGCGCGTGTCGAACTGCGTGCGCAGTTCGCCCTTCTGGCCGCTGATCGTGTGCGAGGCGCCGACGTTCAGGCTCGGCAGGCCGCCTGCGCCGGCAATGGTAACGTTTGCGGAAGCTGCATTGATGCGCTCGATTGCCTGCTGGACGGTCAGGTTCTGCTCGAGGCCGGCCTGGACATAGCCGTTCAATTTGGGGTCATTGAAGGCGGTCCACCATGCTGCGGTGGCAACATCGCCGACGCTCTTCGTTCCGCCTTCTCCGAATTTGGCGGGCAGCGGCATTTCAGGAGGAGCATGATCCGGGCCTACGACGCAGCCCGACAACAATAACAATAATGCCGGTGTGGCAAAACGAAGAGATACCATTCATTTCTTCCTGTACTCGAGCAAGTCAATTCTTGTCCGAAGCTTCATGCTTCACTATCGGCGCGACGCGCCTTTGTCCCACTTGAAAACACACACCGAAGCAGTCGGGCGCAATGTAGCAATCGGAACAGCATTATCACAGTGCATTTTTATCACACTGCTGCCGCATTTTTGCCGCGTGTGGCAAAGATGCGTCGGATGACGACGAAAAAGGACGGCACAAAGAAAATTCCAAGCATGGTCGCCGCCAGCATGCCGCCGAGAACGCCGATGCCGATAGCGTTCTGCGCCGCCGAGCCTGCACCTGTCGCGATCGCCAGCGGCACGACACCGAGAATGAAGGCGAGCGAGGTCATGATGATCGGCCGCAGGCGCAGCCTCGCCGCTTCCAGCGTCGCCTCGTAAAGTCCCAGCCCGCTTTCCATTCGATCCTTGGCGAATTCGACGATCAGGATCGCATTCTTCGCCGCAAGCCCGATGGTGGTGAGCAGGCCGACCTTGAAATAGACGTCGTTCGCCTGGCCGAAGAGCGTTGCCGCCGCCAGCGCGCCGAGAATGCCGACAGGCACGGCCATGATCACCGAGAAGGGGATCGACCAGCTCTCGTAAAGCGCTGCCAGGCAGAGGAAGACGACGAGAACGGAGATCGCATAGAGCATCGGCGCTTGCGAACCGGAAAGGCGTTCCTGATAGGAAATGCCCTGCCACGCGACCGTGTAGCCGCCGCCGAGCTGTTCAGTTAGCGCTTCCATTTCGTTCATCGCATCGCCGGAGGACACCCCGGGGGCGGAGGCGCCGTCAAGCGGGATGGCGCTGACGGCGTTGAAGCGGGCAAGCGAGGGTGCGCCCTTCACCCATTCGGTTTTGGTAAAGGCGGAGAAGGGCACCATTTCGCCTGAATTGTTGCGGGCGTACCAGTGGTCAAGGTCGTCCGGCTGCATGCGGAAGGGCGCGTCGCCCTGGACATAGACCGGCTTGATCTCGCCGTTCAGCGTGAAGTCGTTGACGTCGCGGCCGGTGAAAATGATCGACAGCATCGAATTGACCGAGGCGATGTCGACACCCATGGCGCCGATCTTTTCCTGATCGAGCACGATGCGCATCTGCGGCTCGACTTCCTTGTTGCTGCTGCGCAGCGCCACGACCTTGCCTGACGAGTTGCCCATCTGGATGAGCCGCTTGGAGGCGGCCGTCAGAGCATCGTTGCCATGGCTGCCGGTATCGACGAGATACATGGAGAATCCGCTCGACACGCCGAGACCCTGGATCGCCGGCGGCAGAAGCGCGAAGACCTGTGCCTCGCGCATTGCAAAGAAGCTGCGCAGCGCCCGGCTGACGATCGACTGGGCGCTCAGATTGGGATCGGTGCGCTCAGAGAAATCCTTCAGCTTGGTGAAGACGATGGCGCTGTTCTGGCCGGAGCCGCTGAAGCCGAAGCCCAGCGCGCCGAAGACGGACTCGACGGCGTCCTTCTCGTTCTCACGGTAGTAGTTTTCGACCTTCTCGACGACCGCCTGGGTCTGCTGCGTGGTCGAGCCCGGCGGCGTGGTGACGATGGTTAGCAGCACGCCCTGGTCTTCCTGCGGCAGGAATGAGCTTGGGAGGCGAGTGAAGAGATAGGCACAGCCGGCGCCGATGAGAAGGAAGACCAGCATGACGCGGATGGGCCGCTTCAGGAGATAGCCGATCGTCCTGACATAGCCGTTGGTCGAGCGTGTGAAGTTGCGGTTGAACCAGTCGCCGACACGGTGCTTCCTGTGTTCGCTGACCGGCTTCAGCATCGTGGCGCAAAGTGCCGGCGTCAGCACCATGGCGACGAGCGCCGACAGCAGCATGGCCGAGACTATGGTGATCGAGAACTGGCGATAGATGATGCCGGTCGAACCGCCGAAGAAGGCCATCGGAATGAAGACCGCGGTCAACACGAGGGCGATGCCGACGATGGCACCGGTGATCTCGCCCATCGATTTTTCCGTCGCCTCGAGCGGCGAAAGCTTCTCTTCGGACATGATGCGTTCGACGTTTTCGACGACGACGATGGCGTCGTCGACGAGAAGACCGATCGCCAGCACCATGGCGAACATCGTCAGAGTGTTGATCGAGTAGCCGGTGGCGGCCAGCACGCCGAATGTTCCGAGCAGCACAACCGGGACGGCAATGGTCGGAATGAGTGTCGCACGTAGATTCTGCAGGAAGACGAGCAGCACCACGAAGACAAGCACGATCGCTTCGATCAGCGTATGCACGACCTTTTCGATCGACAGTTCCACGAACGGCGTCGTGTCGTAGGGATAGGTGATCTTCACGCCTTCCGGCAGGGTGCGGCCGATGACATCGAGTGCGGAGCGCACGCGGGCGGCGGTATCGATGGCGTTGGCGCCAATCGCGAGGTTGACCGCAAAACCGCTGGAGGGCAAGCCGTTGTAACGCGAGCTGCCGCCGTAGCTTTCCTGGCCGATCTCGATGCGCGAGACGTCGCTGAGGCGCACCGTCGCGCCGTCCTTTTCGACTTTCAGAATGATGTGCTCGAAATCGGCGACGGTAGTCAGTTGGCTCTGTGCAGTGATGGTGACGTTGAGCTGCTGGCCGGGGATCGTCGGCTGGGCGCCGAGCGAACCGACCGAGACCTGCGTGTTCTGCGCCTGGATCGCTGATGTGACGTCGCTCGGCGTCAGCTGATATTTCAATAGCTTGAAGGGATCGAGCCAAACCCGCATGGCGTATCCGGAACCGAAGACGTTGATGCTGCCGACGCCTTCGAGGCGTTGGATCTGATCTTCGATCGAGGTCGACATGATGTTGCCGAGATCGACCGAGTTGCGCTTGCCGTCGGTTGAAACGAGCGAGCCGACAAGCAGGATGCTCGAGGTTGAGCGCGTCACGCTGATGCCGGCATCGATGACATCACCAGGAAGCTGCGATTGCACCAGCTGCAGCTTGTTCTGCACCTGCACCTGGGCGATGTCGGGATCGATGCTGGTTCCGAAGGTGAGCTGGATGCTGGCCGAGCCGGTGGACGAGGTCGAGGTCATGTAGGTGAGGTCGTCGAGGCCGGTCATGCCATCCTCGATGATCGTCGTCACCGATTTTTCCACAGTTTCGGCGCTGGCGCCGCGATAGCTGGCATTGATGCGGACCGTCGTCGGGGCGATGTCGGGATATTGCGAAATCGATAGGGTGAAGATCGCCAGCAGACCGGCGAGCATGATGGTGATCGCAATGACCCAGGCGAAAATCGGTCGTCGGATGAAAAACTTGGCCATCAGTGGTTCCTGTGCGGCTGAGACGGTGACGTGCGGGCTCGAAGCGGTTATTTCGCTGCGGGCTTCTCAGCGTCACCGGCGGCGGGCTGCTCGGCAGGCACGACAACGCCGTTGTCGCTGACCTTCATCGGCACCGGTTTTACCGGCATGCCTGCCGCGATCGACTGCAGACCGCTGACGATCAGCTGATCGCCGTCCTTGATGCCTTCGGTCACCAGCCAGGAATTGTTGGAGGGCGAGCTGTTCTCGAAGGCGCGGGTTTCGACCTTGCCCTCGGCGGAAACGAATTGTGCCGTCAGCCTGCCGTTGGCGTCACGGCTCGTCGCCAGCTGCGGCAGCGCATAACCGTTCTCGGCGCCGAGCTCGACGGTGGCACGGACATACATGCCGGGCAGGACGATGCGATCGGGGTTGGGGAAGAGCACGCGGATGATGAAGGTGCCGGTCGTTTCGCTGACAACCTGCTTCGACATGTCGAGCTTGCCCTGCTGGTTATATTCCTTGCCGTTTTCGAGGATCAGGTGGAAAGCGACGTTCTCCGCGCCCTTGATGTCGCCGGCCGCCATCGCGTCGCGCAGCCGCAGGAGGTTGGTGCTCGATTCCGTCAGCGAGATATAGATCGGGTCGAGCTGGCGGATTGTCGTCAGCGCCGTCGACTGGTTGGCCGAGACAACGTTGCCGACATTGTAGGCGGTCTGGTCGATGATGCCGTCGAAGGGCGCGACGATCTTGGTGTGATCGAGGTCGATCTGCGCGGCGGAAAGCGCTGCCTTTGCGGACTCGACCTCGGCCTTCGCCTGGAGAAGCGTCGTCCTGGCTGTCTCGTATTCGATCTGGGTGGCGCCGCTGCCGACGAGGCGCTGGTAGCGTTCGAGGTTGCTTTCAGCGCTCGGGACGCTCGCTTCGGCCTTGGCGATTGCCGCCTTGGCTTGCTCGACGGCGGCGATGTAGGGCGCATCCTCGATCTGATAGAGAAGGTCGCCCTTCTTGATCTCGCCGCCTTCCCTGAAGGCGATCTCGCGGATGATGCCGCTCACCTGCGGCCGGATATCGGCCGTCTGGAAGGCTTCGGCGCGGCCGGGAAGGATCGTGGTGATCGGGAAGCTAGCCTTCTTCAGCGCGACCACGCCGACAGGCGCTGCCTGCTGCGCCACGCCTGCGCCGGCATTGCCGGCAGGTTTACTGGCGTTGTCGCTACAGGCGCCAAGCAGGGCGCCGGCCATTAGGGCCGAGGAGATGAGCAGGGCACGCCGTATCATTCTGAATTTCCTCATGCAGTGGCAATCGGCCGTTCGATCCACGGGCTCGGCCGGGCCGAGCGCAGGCTTAGATAAGCGTCAGGATTGATCTGGCTGCAAATGCCATTTATCCGAGTCTAACAAAAGCTTTTCGAAGTGACGTAAGTCAGCAATCGTCACTTAGCAAGCGCTATTTTGCAGTGCGGCATCGACGAAGCCTACGATCTCCCCGGCGCGGCGCACCAGCGTCTCCTTGTCGTCGCGGACGATGAGGATAGGGTGCAGCACGCAGGCCAGCACATCGGCGACGGTATGTGCCGCGTGCTCGGGATCGCGGCAGTGGTAACGTCCTTCCGCCATGCCTTTGCGGATGATCTCGCCGAGTTTTTCCTCGATGCAGGCCCGATAACGATTGCCGGCTTCAAGTTTGGCCTCGATGGTCGAAAGGACCATTTCGAAGATGTAGGGGCTCTTCTGTATATCCTGCAGATGGCCCTCCAGCAGCCGCAGGACGAAGCGCAGCAGCTGTTCTTTCGCGGGCATGTCCTGGTCGAGAGGAACGAAACGCTCGGCGGCATTGTCGAGATGGCGTCCGGCGATGGCGTCGACCAGTGCGACCTTGGAACGGAAGTGCTTGAAGACATTGGCGGGCGACATGTTGAGCGCGCCGGCGATATCGGCGATTGACACCGCGACGTAGCCACGCTCGCGAAACAGCATCTCCGCCATGGACAGGATGTCCTCTCGCGTTTCCTCGGCCTTGCGTCTGGGCCTTCTTGCCATCCGTCCCCCGCCGGGCCGCGCCCGGTATCCCTTTTTGCCGATGCTAGCGCGATTGCACGAAAGCTGCCAAGCCGGTGCTCGGCCCGGCGGCTTCGTGTGTCGTCTTTTCAAGGGAAATAGCGGGAGAGGTTGTTTCGGACACGCGCAAGCGGCGTCTCGCCGCTGTCGTCGGCAACAAAGCGCTCGCCGGTGATCGTCTCGTAGGCCCTGATATAGACGGCCGAGGTCTGCTCGATCAGTTCAGTGGGAATTTCCGGGATCTCGTCCTTATAGGGGTCGCAACGCTCTGCCACCCAGGCGCGGACGAAGTCCTTGTCGAAACTGTCGGGGCGCTTTCCGGCGGCAAAACTTGCCGGGTAGCTTTCGGCAAGCCAGTAACGGCTGCTGTCGGGCGTGTGGATCTCGTCGGCGAGGATGATGTTGCCGTCGCCATCGGTTCCGAATTCATATTTCGTGTCGACGAGGATCAGGCCACGTCTGGCTGCCATCTCCTGCCCGCGGGCAAAAAGGGCAAGCGCGTAGCGCGACAGCGTTTCCCATTGCTGCCTGGTCAGAAGACCGCGCGTGACGATCTCGTCAGGCGTCAGCGGCTCGTCATGGCCACCATCGAATTCCTTGCTGGTCGGGGTGATGACGGGTTCCGGTAGGATCTGGTTGTCGCGCATGCCGTCGGGCAGACGCATGCCGTACATCTCGCGCTCACCCTTCTTGTAGAGCGTCAGGATGGAAGTGCCAGTGGTACCTGCAAGGTAACCGCGCACGACGATCTCGACCGGCAGGATGTCGAGCCGCTTGCCGATGACGACATTCGGATCGGGATAATCGAGGACGTGGTTCGGACAGATATCCTTCGTCGCTTCGAACCAATAGCGCGCCGTCTGCGTCAACACCTGGCCCTTATAAGGAATGCAGGTGAGTATGCGGTCGAAGGCGCTCAGCCGGTCGGTGCTGATGATGATGCGGCGTCCGTCCGGAAGGTCGTAATTCTCGCGCACCTTGCCGCGATAATAGTTCGGCAATTCGGGGAAATGGGCTTCGGAGAGGATTCGCACGGCGCTCAACTGTCCTTGTGTTTGGGTGAAGGCTTCCTGCTCTAGTTTCATCGCGGGGGAAGTCAAGTCAGGCGCCAACTATCGCATCACAGCCAGAACAGAGCCAGGAGAAACAGAGCCAGGCCATAACTTACGACGGCGAGCGGCCAGCCGGCGCGCAGGAAATCGCTGAAGCGGTAGCCGCCGATGCCCATCGCCAGCGTGTTGTTGTGGTGGCCGAAGGGCGTCAGGAAATCGAGAGAGGCGCCGACGGCGACCGCGATCAGATAGGCGTCGGGCGCATGTCGCCCCGTCTTTGCAAATTCGAGTGCGATCGGCGTCAGCACGATTGCGACCGTCGCATTGTTGACGAAGGGCGTCAGCGCCATTGCAAGGAAGAGAATGAGGGCGATGCCGGAAAGCGGATGGCCAATCGGCACGACAAGGCTCAGCCAGCCGGCGATCGCTTCGGCCGTGCCGGTGCTTGCCACCGCCTGGCCGATTGGGATCATCGCCGCGAGCATGATGATGATCGGCCAGTTGAGATCGGCCATCGCCTGACGGATATTGAGATGATTGAGAAGGGCAAGGGCCAGCACGACGCCGGCAAAAGCGATGTCGGGATGCAGGCCGGCCGCCGACGCGGCGACGCCGCAGGCAAAAAGCGCGAAGGGCCGCCAGGAGTGGAGGGCCGGTTCGGCTGAAGCCGTCGGAGCGAGCGGCAGGCACTCGCTTTCCTCAAGCGCCTCGGCAATAGCCGTGCGTGGCCCCTCGAGCGTCAAAATATCGCCGATCGACAGTTGCAGGTCGAGGAAGCGGCCCTCGATGCGCGGTGCGCGCATGGAAAGGGCGGTGACCACGATGCCGCGATGGTGAAAGACTTCCAGCGAGCGGATGCGCGAACCGACCAGCGTGCTTTCCGGCATGACCACGGCTTCGATGCTGGCAAAATCCGGCGAGAGACCATGCAGATGGGCGTCGGCGATCAGCGCTTGCGTGGCGGCGAGCTCGACGAAGACCGCATCGGCGCCTTCGGCAAGCAGCACGTCGCCGGCTTCTATAACCGACTGGTCGAGCGGGCCGAAAACGAAATTGTTGCCCCGGATCAGCGCGTGCGGTTTGATGGCGAAGCGGGCGGGACACTCGGAAAGCCGCACGCCGACCAGCGGCGAGACGTCCGGGACGCGACGCTCGACGACCACTCGGCGTGTGCCCTGGGAGATCGTTGCCGGTGCTTCGTCGGGTTCGGGAAACAGGCGCCGGATACGAAAGGAGATCAGCAGAATGCCGGCGGTTGCGACCGGTAGGCCGACATAGGCGAAATCGAAGAAATGAAAGCCTGCTCCGGTTGTCCTGGCGAGCGCGTTGCTGACGAGCAGATTGGCCGGCGTCCCGATCAGCGACACCAGACCGCCGAGCAGGGCGGCAAAGGAGACGGGCATGACGAGTTGACGACGGGGGATCGACAGCGCCGTGCCGAGCCGTAGCGCCACCGGCAAGGTAATCGCAAAGGCGCCGATATTGTTCATGAAGATGGAGATAAAGCCGGCAAGCGACGAAACGCCGGATATGACCTTGAAGTGCGACGGTCTTGCGGCCGTGAAACGCGCGGCGAGATTATCGAAGAGCTTGGCGCGCGACAGGACCTGAACGATCAGCAGGATTTCGATGACGGTAATGACGACGGGACTGGCGAAGCCGGTAAAGATCTGATCGGCGGGATAAAGGCCGAGTGCATAGCCGGCAAGCAGGCCAGCGATCGCGACGACTTCAATGCGGACGCGCTCGAACGAGAAGAGAAAAAGCATTGCCAGCAGAAGGATCAGCAGGGATGCTTGCTCGAACGACATGGGCGGATCCGGTATTTCGTCAACGAAAACGCTATCCCGAACCGCTGCACGCTTCCCGATGATATGCGTCGGGCGGACTGTAATCGTTCGGCATCCGCTGTACAGAGGCGCCGACCGGCAAAGATTGAACGAGCCTCAGGTCTGTGGCCGGGCGGGCACCTGCCACCGACCTGCGGCGTTGCGCTGCAGAACGGGTGTCGAGAAGACGCCGACGGTGCGCGCGGTCCATTGCGGCCCGGCGTCTGCAAGGCTTTCGCGCCAGCGTTCGGATTGCAGCATGGCCGCACCGATGACGACGGGTTCGATGCCGCAGGCAGCGAGCAGGTTGATCCCCGAGACGATCGATGCGCCGCTGGAAATGACGTCATCAATCAGGCCGACGCGCCGTCCGCTCAGCAGCGGCAGCATGCGCGGATCGATATAAAGGCGTTTCTCCTGTGTCGGCGTGGTGATCGAAGACAGGGCAACCGAGAGGTCATCGCGGTACCAGAATTTGCGCGAGGTGCCGAGCGGGACGTAGCGGGCGTGGCCGAGCTTCTGCGCAACGGCCGCCGCAAGCGTCAGGCCCAGCGTCGGGAGGCCGGCGACGACATCGATGCGCATGGGCCTGATCTTTTCGGCGAGGTTTTCGGCCAGCGCATCGAGCACGGCGAAGCTTGCCTGGTTGACGATCAATGAGGCGAGAGCGTGCTCACCATCTCCCAGGATGCGGATCGGCAGGCGAAGCTGGCGACCATCTTCCAGTGTGGCGACATAGAAGGAAGTGAATTCCCGATCGTCGCGAAAGCTGCCGGGTGGATGCATTTCCTGCCAGAAGTCGTGCGGCGCCATCTCCGTCATATCCGTCAACGTCTCGCCCTTTCCATGCCGGCACTTCGGTGGAGCGCCTGCAATTCCGCCGCGGTCAACGCACGTACGGCGCCTTTTGGGAGTTCGCCGAGTTCGAGCCCGCCGATTGCGACCCGCACGAGGCGCAAACATTCAGTCCCGAGCGCCTCCAGCATGCGGCGGATCTGGCGGTTGCGGCCCTCGTCGAGCTCGACCTCGATCCATGAATTCCTGTCGCCCTGGCGCAGGCGCCGCACGGCGGTTGCCGTCAGCAACTCGCCGTCGTGGCGGATGCCCGATGTCATTGCCGCAATTGCCTCGTCATCCATGATGCGGTCGATCTGAACGTGATAGGTCTTCGTCACATGTGTGATCGGATCCAGCAGGATCTGGGCGAATTCGGTATCGTTAGTGAAAAGCAGCAGGCCTTCGCTCGCCTTGTCGAGCCGGCCGACCGGCGACAGATGTGGGATTTCGAAATCCTTGAGGCAATCGTAGACCGTCGGCCTGCCTTCGGGATCGTGACGGGTGGTGACAAGCCCGCGAGGCTTGTTGAGCATCAGATAGATCTTCGCCTCGGCGGCGATCACGAGACCGTCGACGCGGATATTCACCGTCACAAGGTCGACCCATGCCGAGGGATCGTTGACCGTGCGGCCGTCGACGGAGACGCGGCCTTCGGCGATCAGTCGTTCTGCCTGCGTGCGGGAGCAATAACCGAGCTTGGAAAGGGCGCGGGGAAGGGTGACCCGCTTGCCTGCAGCATCGGCGGTGAGCTTTGGCCGCTCGCGCTTCTTATGCGATGGGCGACGGTCCCTCATCTGTTATCCCTGTGCTGCTTCGATGCCGTTTCTTGGCATGAACGGCACAAGGATTCCAGCTTGGCGAACAATATCTGGGGAACGATGGGGCTGCAGACCGCCGTCAGTGCTTCTGACAAAGCACCGTCAGGCCATTGAAGAGGTTGCGCTGTCTCAGCGGCAGGCCATGAATCCGGCCAGCTCCTTGCGGCTGACGACGATGCCGGCAGCGGCCTTGACGGGGTCGGGATGCGTATAAGATAGGCTTGGCATTTCCGGCAGCTCGAGTGCCTGACGCATATTCATGATGCCGACCGCGTAACGGCCATTAACGCCATCGACACTGACTTCAATGATGCAATTGGCCCTCTTGTTTTCCATGTTGTCCTCCCTTTCGCTTTTTTTATGGTCCCTTGCTTGCATTAAAAATTGGTTTTTCTAAGACCTAAGCATTTACGCACCCTACCGAAAAACGGATCGGCGGGTGCGTAAAAATATGATTTTTTAGCGGAGTAGGGGATTAGCGCCACCAATGGCGATGCTGCGGCTGCGGTCTGCCGGAAAGCAGGTAACCAAAGAGGAAGCCAACGGCCCCAGCCAGTAACAGCGCCGTTGTCGTGGCGGCTGGATGCTCGCGGGCAGCACCGGCAGCAGCGGCCCCTTCGGCCCTAATCTGGGCGACGGCATTCTTGGCGCGGGGCAGGGCCTCATCATAAGCCTTCCCGGCGCGGCCGCGCACTTCGTAATAGGCTTCGGCGCTCTGAGCGGAAATCATTTTCTGCAGGCGGGATACTTCCTGTTGGAGCGCAGCAATGTCCTTGCTGACGGATGTTCTGATATCGTCGGTGTTGGCAGGCATGTTGGGTCTCCTTTCCTCGATGGGAAAGACAACACTCCAGATAGCGATAGGTTCCGAAATGCCGGCCGTTGATTTGTGACGGAAATTTAAAGTCTGCGGCTGGAAGCAATTTAATCCTCCGTTAACCATAAATTCGCCCAAGGCGCTGTTTTCTTGTATCCTTTCGCTTGTCGCGAGGGTGATTTCGCTGGATTTTTGACCAGCTGATAAAGAAATCTCCGGAAAATCGTCGCGAAAACTCCGCTTGTGGATAATCCGGCGTAAGAAAATAGCTGCCGAATCAACCTGTTACAAAAATGTCAAAAAACTTTTGGTATGGCTGTTGACTTGGAAAAGGGGTTGGTTCTATAAGCCCACTCACTGAACGAGGGCGGCGGCGCTGCTGGCGACGAAGTCTCTCGCTCTAAAGAA
>NZ_RQIH01000030.1 GCF_003939025.1 Rhizobium sophoriradicis | reverse complement strand
CGAACTGATCGAAGAAGTGACCGCAAACTCGGACAACATCTCCGAAGGCGAACTGGTTTACGTCGGCGATGGCAGTGAAGACGGCACGAAGGGTCTGACCGAGAATGGCATCGAAGAACAAAGCCTACTCGCCGACATCAGGACGTGGGACGGCGGTATCCGCGAGTTCCTCATCGACACACAGTGCGATCCTGAAATAATCGACCGCATCATGGCCGATGAGATGAAACGCGGCCTATAGATTCCATCTCTCGACACCCGAAAATGCGTTCGCCGGACGCTTACCTTTCGTCGATGAAGATCAGTTTCTCCGGATCGAGGTCCAATTGACCATCGAACCAGGCGCGCCGGCGCTTCAGGACGTCCGGTCGGTCCTGCTCCAGTGCGTGTGCGGTCTTTTTTAAGGTCCACCCACGGCCTCGAAGCCAGGCGCCAAGTGCGCTGCGGCTGATCTTCACCTGCCGCTCGACGGACAAGCGCTCAACCATCTCATCGAGCGTCACATCCCTACGCTCGTTGATCAACGCGACAACGAATTCCTCGTGTGCATCCACTGCCGAAGGTCGTCTCCAGCCCTGTGGCCGAGCAGTCAGCTCACCCTCTTTCGCTCTTGCAATCCAGCGGATCGCCGTCGAAATCCCAACTCCGAAACGAGCCGCAGCCTGTCGAGCCGACATGCCCGCCGCAGACGCTTTCAAAACCCGTATTCGAAGATCATCGCTCAGGGCTTGTCCCATCATCCACCTCTTCTCTGTGGAGTTGAATCAGCTTCGATGGACGCCGTCACATCACAATCGATTCATCGATCGCAGGACTTGCTCTAGGTCGCTCGTGGCGGGGCGAAACTCGGTTGCTGAAAACGATGATGCTCTTCGAACGGCGCCAAATGAAATTTTGCCGGCTGCATCCTCCTTGCAAGCGCGGACGATCCATTGGACGCCTGACTATCCTTAAAACGTCGTCTTTTTGCATTCGAGACGGGCAGGAAAGGCTTCATTAACCAACGCAACCAATAGGTATTCTCAGCTATGTCACAGACCCACAAGATTGATCTGCCGTTCGAATGAATGAAACGGCAATTGGAAGATTTGAGTAGACAAGTCGATCGTCCACCTCACCTAAAAGGTTTGCCTTTATGCCCAAGTCCATTAGACTCGCTTTATCTTTGATATTTGTTCTGCTCTCTCTTCTCGCGGCGGGCCAGGGCATCGTGAGTATCGTCAAGCTGCTGTCCATTAGGAGCAATATATCCGAAGTTGCCAGCAACTGGCTGCCATCGATCGATGTGATAAATCGGATCAATACGATCACCGGGGACTACCGCATCCTGCAGTTCAGGCTGGTGACAAACTCATCAGATTCGACGAGCCTTGCGCATAATATCACCACCTTCCGCCAGAAGATGGAGGATCTCGCGAATGCCCGTGGTGAATATGAGCCGATGGTGACATCCGGCGAGGAGCGTCAGGCCTATGACGCGTTCTCCGCTTTGTGGACGCAATATCAGGAGGATGGCGAGCGGATTGTTAAACTAATGCAGGCAGGCAAGAAGGATGAAGCATTCGCTCTTCTAACGAGTGACGCCACGACGAAACTGTATAATGATAGCGGAGCGCTCCTTGACCAGGATGTCGCAGTTAACAAGCGTGGTGGAGTCGCGGCCGTCGGAAACACGATGGGCGCCGTTTCATCGACGGTTTTGGTCACCATTCTTGCCATGGCGCTGGCAACTACGACGGGCATTATAGCCCTGCTTTACTGCATCCGGAAGATTACCGATCCGATCTCGCGGTTGACTACCACGATGGGCGTACTGGCAGATGGTAATCTCGACACTGAGGTTCCTTTCGCAATGCGCGCCGACGAAATCGGCAAGATGTCGAGAGCCGTTGAGGTATTCAAGCAAAACAGCATCAAGGCCCGCGATCTGAACGCGCAGGAGGCCGCGTTGCAGGCCAAGAGCGCCGACTTGCAGTCGAGCATTGCCGAGGTGGTGTCAGCCGCCGTAGCCGGTGACTTCACCCATCGCATCACCAAGAAATACGGCGATGCGGCTCTCGACCGTTTTGCAGGAAGCGTCAACGAACTGGTCACCTCTGTTGACCGGGGCATCGCCGAAACTCGCCGAGTTATCTCAGCGCTTGCCGATGGGGATCTGACGGAAAACATGTGCGGCGAGTTTCAGGGAGCCTTTGGTGAACTGAAGAGTAATGTCAACGCCACCATGGCAGCCCTTCGATCCGTATTAGGCGAGGTTCGCTCCGCCGTCGACACGATCAACGGCGGAGCCGGCGAGATGCGCATCGCCTCAGGCGACCTTTCAAAGCGCACGGAACAGCAAGCCGCGGCCCTGGAGGAGACCTCTTCGGCGCTTGAGGAAATCACGGTGGCGGTAAAAAGCTCGACAGAAAGAGCCACGGAAGCCAGCCATATGGTCGATGAGGCACGCAGAAGCACCGAGCAGTCGAGCGCGGTTGTCAAAGACGCGGTCGCCGCCATGGGCCGCATCGAGCAGGCCTCGGATGAAATCGGCCAGATCATTAACGTCATTGACGAGATCGCCTTCCAGACCAATCTTTTGGCCCTCAACGCCGGCGTCGAGGCGGCGCGTGCGGGTGACGCTGGAAAGGGTTTCGCCGTTGTGGCTCAGGAGGTGCGTGAACTGGCACAGCGCTCCGCCACTGCCGCCAAGGATATCAAGGCGCTGATCAACCGGTCCGGCGACGAGGTCAAAACTGGGGTCAGGCTGGTAACGGCCACAGGCGATGCCCTTGGTCTAATCCGAGGCCACGTGATCAAGGTGAACGAGCACGTTCATACGATCTCGACGGCGGCACGAGAGCAATCGACCGGGCTGGCGGAAGTCAGCACTGCGGTCAACCAGATGGATCAGACAACCCAGCAGAATGCGGCGATGGTGGAAGAATCGACGGCGGCCACCAACCGGTTGGCGGATGAGGCTTCCAATCTGGCGCGGCTTATTGCGCGCTTCAGGCTCGACGGTTCGACTTTTGTACGGCGTGTTGCCCACCAGAACGGTAAGCCGGCCGCCTCGCCAGCGCGTGCCCTCTCCCAGAAGCTTGCCGGCGCCTTCGGCGGACGTACTACAGCCGCTGTCGCGACTAAGGAATGGGAAGAGTTTTAATGAATCATGTCATAATTCATCGCAGGATATTATCGGTTTCCATCTGGCAGCCAGCAGTTCTGCATGAAGACGACGTTGATCCCGGAAATCCGGGGGTTAGCAGAGGCGACGCCGCTGCCCCTAACGCATGTTCTCGGTTCAGGGATCTGCCGGTTCTGTCATTCCGGTGATAGAGCTTGCTGCCGAGATAACCAATCCCATCGGTCTAGCCACAGCGCCATTGTCGTCGTTGAGGTAGCAGATGGTATCATCGGCCCGGTCGTCGATCAGGTCTCTGGCATTCTATCGATCAACGGCGATCGGATCCAACCGGTTCGGACTTAGGCGCGACTTCGACCCAACCTTCAGCTACGGAATCACTCCGCTTGAACAAGGGATGGAATGCTTCCTTAGTTTTGAGCAAAGGTTTGGCACCAATCAGGACGCATCGCAGCTGCCTAGCAGACTTTTGCTTTTTCACCTTCCGCGACTGTCTTCCTTCAAGACGCGGAGTATTAACGAAATTCAACGAGAGTTCGAAGATGTCCAAAGTTATCGCAATCAATTTCGGGCAACAGGCTAAGACAGATACCCACTTAGAAAGCCACGAAGATGCACAGTCGCAGCGCCTGGAGCAAGAGCGGCTGCAAATGATCCAAATCACCAATCACCTTGAAGCACTGTACGCTCGGCTGCTGACCGTCTGTGGCGACAGACCGAAAAATTAAGGGCGCAGCGATGGTATAGCCCGGTGGAGCGCTGCGAACCACAGCGCCATCGCGAAGGGCTATTTCCGGGTCAGCTTTCGGGCGGAGAGGCCTGCGAAGCACACATAGATCGCCTATGCGGCAGAACATCGCTCATATGCACTGTTTTAGATGGCAGTTCGCCGTAACGTCTCTTGTACTCTGCAGCAAAACGGCCGAGGTGTGTGAAGCCCCACTTAAGCGCTATTTCCGAAACGCTGATTTTAGCGCCGTTTTGCAGCAGTTCCTGTCGAGCTGCGCACATACGCAAGTCTCGGAGGTGCATTGTGGGGCTGGTATTACGAAATTGTCGGAAGCCGTGCTGCAAAGTCCGCACGCTGACCTTGGCCGCAGCGGCGATATCGTTAAGGGAAATGGGTTGAGCCATATGCTCTTCCATAAACTCCATTGCCCGTTTCACGTGGCGAGGCGTGGGAGACGGAGCCGGACGACGAAGTTCATCGGTATAGCGATGCATACAGCTTTCGATCAAAAGGTACTCTATCGCGTCGAGGAGCGAGCTATAGGCCGACGGGCATTGTCGCAGAGCCCCCCCGGCACTGAGGCCGCGATGGGCAGACAGGGCTAGTTCTCGCATGAGCGTTCCCGCGCTCGATGCAAGATCAAGGGTCGGCTGAATTTGCAGATTTCCGCTGATCGTCCGATCGAGCATGCGAGAAAGCTTGTCACGCAAGGATTGCGTATCGATCGTCAATGACAGTTGAGATCTTATGCCATCTTGTCGGGCATTTAGCGGAGCATTTGCAACATGCGGCGACTCTACCTGTTGCCCAGACCAATGAAAGACTGCATTCCCGGACGCCGGCAGGAAGACCGTTACGACGTCAACTGGGGAATCTATCATGACCGAGAACGCCTCTTCATGATGGGCATCCGCAACGCCAAAACCATCAAGGGAAATTCGACTGCAGCGAGAGTTAAGCGATCTACTGTCGTGTTGAGCAAGGTCAGATGACGCCAGGGGCGATGATATCAAAGGCAAAAGACGTTCGGGATCGGAGCCCTCGATAAAGTTGTCTTTCACTAAGGTCCCTTCATCGGGCTTGCTGAACAAACTTTCGGTCATCCAATATAACCTATCTATGAACACCAACTCGCACATGCCGGGACTAGTTTTCCAAACCTTCAAAGCTCGAGACCGGATGGCGTGCGAGCGATTTTGATCGCGTACATGACCGATTCGGACCTTTGTGGAGGCCGGTTGAATCTCTCATTCCCTAGGCTTTCGTCATGGCGGATCATCACCAGCACCGACATCCACGTTCTCCCGCTCGAGATGGCCTCCTAGTTTTTCAGCGCTGCAGTTGGGAAGCCTCTAATGATGCGATGACTGGCTTCCACAAGCCTCGAACAGATTGACAGATTGTCTGATATACGTTAATGCTATTCCTGATCAAAGGCAAGGCAGCATCAGGGAAATCTGCCACGGTTCTAGTGGAGTTCCCGCACGGCAAATCAATCTAAAGATGCCTCCCAAGGCGAGGGGTGACGGGCTGCTTTCGATCGCAGCCCGTCACGGGAAGGGTGGGAGTGCTATGAGTGGGAGAGAACCTACGCCAACCGACCTTGGAGGCCGTTGAGTCGACACGGAGAAAAATGATTGTGCTGTAGGATGGCCCCACGATTTCGCCACACGCTGGTCCTCTTAACCTGCGCATCAGCATACTTCGGTTATGACGTATAAGAGAGGCACGCTCCAGGCTCAACACTCGGAGACGCAAAGACGTCGACGAGTTCTTTTGGCCTACTAAGCGAGGCGGTCGCGGCAAATATCAATGCGTAAGCCGCGCCTCGTCGCATTGGGTTGACTTTGCGCTCTTCTTAGCGGGTACGGACTCCGGGCGTCTGATTGGGCAAAAGAAGAGCTTAAGGACGAAACCTGATGATGGTCAAACAGCTTGTGCTGCCATAGGCGTGCTGTTGTCTGTGCCGCGCGAACGCGAAAAGCGCGATCAAATCGGAACGTGGCGGCGAGAGAAGACTAACAGGAAAGACCACATCAAACTCAACCGGGTGTCGGAATACCGATGCTTACGGCATTGCGGGCATGAGGCCTCAAAATGACGCCGGTCTCGACATGTGTCCGCCGAAAATCGCAAAAAGGAATTGACAGATTGTCGGACAAAAATTTTACTATATCGCCCGCGCATTGCTTGTTCGCGGGAGACGCAGCGACGGACCGGGAGTTATAAGTGCTAAACTTGGCCAAAAATGCACAAATTGTCGACCTTCTTAATCTGCCGGAAGCGGCGACCGGCGCGTGATACAAGCGTCTCTGACTCACAAGGCGTGTCATACTCCATCGACCGAGGTACTGGTTGAACGTGACAGTGACGCCAACATTTCTCCTGGGGAAAAAGTCTGTGTCTTGATAGGCGCGTCAAATCCTGTTGGTCTTTGTTTGGCGCGCTCATTTATAGAAAAAGGCTATCGGGTCGCCGTAGGCGACGCCAATCCCGCCGACTTCGCCTCCCTGGCTGAAGGCCAAGGAAACAATTTTTTACCGGTCAAAGTCAACCCGAACAGAGACGTTTACGTCAACTCAATGGCTGACCAGGTGTATTTGCGCTGGAGACGGGTCGACGTTCTGGTGAACATAGTTTTCCGCAGAAATGAAACAACCCAAACTGTAACGGGATCGCTATCCAGCGCGAATCTGGGGCTTGATGCCGTATCCAATCTAATCAGAGTTACAGGTGCCTTTAGCTCTCGACTTCAGGGCGCGGAGCTTGCCGTAGTGGACGTCGCATGGTTCGAAGAGACGACCTCGCTGGAAGCAGAAGCCGTCCTTCAAGCGGCGTTGCGCACTACTACCTCCGCAATTGCTAGGCAATATTTCGGTTCCGGGCTGAGGATAAATGCTGTACACGCCAGCGATGTGAACTCTACGTCTTCAAGCGAAAATGACGTGCTTCGAACAGTGATCCACGCCGTGCAATTCCTGGCGAATTCGGAACTGTCCGGAAAGCTGACAGGGAACGTGCTGGAGATCGATCCTCGGTGCAGATAGATCCACTCCCACGTTCTGATCCGGCAAATCTGCAGGTATTAACCTTCCGTTAAGTTTCTCGAAAGACGCAATGGGTAAGAGGTCAAATCCTAACAACACGTAAAAAAGTTTCGATTGTTTTAGTGAAACTCTTATCCATGTTCGTTCAGGCTCAAACATTACTATTCCAAAAGCGAGGCCCCAGCACCGTTTGAGCCCTTTGGAGGTAAGTATGTTCGTCGATCGCCTGTTGTCCACCTTTACCATAAGAGCAAAGGTGTTGTTGGTACTTGTACCCTTGATCCTGATATTGGCGGCAGTTGGTGGGGTCGGCTTAAAAGCAACTGGCTTGCTTCAGTCTCGTCTTCGGCTTTCAAATGAGGTTCTTCAGACCTTGAGCGGGTTTCGAAGTGTCGCGGAAAGCATGAACCGCTTTTTGGCGCAAAGCTCAACGGAGTACCGAGATGAGGCGCTGACAAGTTTAAACGGGCAGAGCGCAACCATGCAGTCGCTCCAGGAAGCGGCGGCAGGTAGCGGGAGCGAAACTGGTGCGCTCGAAAACAGTGTATCGGCAATGTCCGTTATCTCGGGCAGCATCGGCCGCATGTGGTCTTTGCATAATGACGAGGAATCCGTTCGCAGCGACATTGTTTCCAACTTGTCGAAGATCAAGGAGGTCGGAGGCGCCCTTAAATTGGCTGCGGTTGATGTGCGCTCACAAGTACGCAATCAGGAGAACTCCGGGAAAACCATGCTCCGGGAGGCTACCCGCTCACTCGATACGGCATCAGTTATGCAACACATGGCGGAAGACTTGGTGAGCTTGCCGGACGGAGCGAAGCAGCCTCCGACTGTCGCCCAGCAAGGGCTTGTGATCAAAAAGTCGCTAAAAACAGTTAAGCGGGTAGTCTCGACTGCTGACGAGCAGGCCGTTACTAAAATTGAGAGGACTATCGCCAAGCTAATCGCCAACCCCGAATTTGTCGACCCTTCCACACGGCTTGCCGGCTCTGACCTACAGAGCTTTGCGACGAACCTGCGAGTGGATGCGATCCAGCACATGATTGAAGGAACAAATGCGATCCGGGCGTTGGATAAAGCGTTGACGGATTCCGAAATGCTTGTTGCGACGGCGACAACGATCGGCCAGGACGCCGATTCGATCGAAATCGAAATCAATAACCTGTTCCGTACAGCCAACGCAGAGAATCAGCAGCGCCTCGTTGAGCAACTTACAAAATTGGCGCGTGACACCGTGGCAGTTGGAGGCGTTGCCAGCTCGATATCTGGCTTCGATAAAATGCAGGAAGATCTATTCGCCCAGGTGGATTCTATCCAAGAGAACACAGAGAAGCTGGTCAAGATAGCGGAAGCCCGCCAAGCGCAATATTCTGAGGCGGACAAAACCGGCCAGGAGATCTGGAAAAACCTCGTAACCTTTGCAGCAACTCAGGAAAACGATGCTCGCAATGAAAGCAATCTTGCCCGCTTGCTGTCAACTATCGCCACAGTGTCCGGCGTCTTGGTAGCCTTGGCGGCTGGCGCCGGCCTGATGGCGACACTTCGCGCCCCGATCGAACGGATCGCGAAGCGCATGCAAGAGCTGGCAAAGGGCGATCTTCGATCGCAGATTGTCGGACGTGACCGGAGAGACGAAATAGGTGAAATGGCTCGCGCACTCGAGGTTTTCCGTGAAAATGCTGTCTCGAAGATGGACATCGAGACACGAACGGAAGCCGATAGGAAAACCGTTGAACAGGAGCGGATGGATCGTGAACGCGAACGCGCTCAGATGGAGGAGGAGGTCGCAACTGCCGTCACCATTCTAGGAGAGGCGTTATCTCGATTGGCGCGTGGCGACATCTCTCAAGAAATTGACCGCCAATTCCATCCCAATCTTGAGCCGCTGAGGCGCGATTTCAATCACTCGCTTTCGATCCTGAGAGAGACAGTGTCTCATATCGACGAGAATACCAATCAAATTCAATGGGGAACCAGCGAGCTTTTCAAAGCCTCAGATGATCTGTCGCGGCGAACTGAATTGCAAGCCGCCTCACTGGAGGAGGCTGCGGCCGCCGTCGAACAGGTGACGGTCACGGTCAGAAAATCATCCGAGAATGCCTATGAAACCCAGGCTTTCGTGTCCGTTGTTAAAGAACACGCCGAGGGTGCGGCAACCATTGTGACCGATGCGATCAACGCAATGGGCAGAATAGAAGACGCGTCCCACAAGATCGGCCAAATCATTGGTTTGATCGATACGATTGCGTTCCAGACAAATCTTTTGGCACTAAATGCTGGTGTCGAGGCGGCTCGTGCTGGAGATGCCGGAAAGGGTTTTGCAGTCGTAGCCCAGGAAGTGCGCGAACTTGCCCAGAAATCATCAGCTGCAGCCCGCGAGATTCGCCACCTGATTTCGGAATCCTCTTCGGAGGTGGCGATCGGCTCAGATTACGTGGGGAAAGCAGGTGAGGCGTTACACAACATAACGGCGTCGATCTTGAAGATTTCCGATCGGATTGATCAAATCGTCAATTCGAGCCGCGAGCAAGCGGCGTCCCTCGCCGAGATCAACAATAACGTCAATGTACTTGACCAGGGAACACAACAAAACGCTGCCATGGCCGAGCAGACAAATGCCGCGGCAAAGACTCTCTCGGATCAGACTAACGAACTCAGCGAGCGGCTCGCTTCATTCAAATTGACCGAAGATAAGTCGACGCGTCGGGTTAGGTTAGTGGCGTAAGCTGCGCATCGAACGAGACTGCCACGCGTCGGATGGCCACTGTGATAGCGGCGTTCTACTGAAGGGAAATCCGCTTACGGAAGCGAAATCCGGCCTTAGGCTCTTGGTCTCCCTTTCGCCGCCCGTCTGACTGTAAAAAACCCACCTAGAGCCGATCAACCTTCAAGAGATCAACTGCTTTGCAATGCTCAGAGACACGAGAGGTATCAAATCCGTGCGCATACGTGAAATTACAAGAGCCATTATTCTAATCACCGGCTTGGTGATCCCTTCTGTAGCGGCCGCCGGTGGCCTTACGGAATTGCCGCGGGAGGAACGAAAAACCTACGAGTTGCTCGATCCAAAGTTGCCTACAGGTGAATCTGTCTTCCGCACGTTTAAGGCACAGCGAGCACCGCCGTGGAAAATTGGGTACGCATCGACATATGCTGACAATTCTTGGCGTGCGAGTATTCTTGATGAGTTCACAAACAAGATTGTTCCAGCTTTCAAGAAAGCGGGGCTGGTCTCCGAGTTCATCGTCACCCAGTCAAATCTTGAAGACGCTGTCCAGATCAGGCAGATGCGGCAGATGGTAGACGACGGCGTTGATGCAATTATTATCTGCTGTTCGAACCTCACGGCGCTTAATCCTACGATAGAGTATGCGTATTCAAAAGGAGTGCCTGTGTTCTCGTACTCTGGTTACGTAACATCGCCGTTCGCCGTCAACGCAACTGAGAACAACATGCAAGGCGGGTTTGAGGCGGCGAAGTGGCTCGCTGAAGAAATCGAAGGAAGTGGCAATGTGCTTCTCGTTTCGGGGATCTCCGGCTTTGCCTCCTCGGACAGCTTTGACGTCGGCGCAAAGAAGGCTCTGGAGTATTATCCCGAGATAAAGATCGTAGGTCATGTCGACGGGAAGTGGACAGACAAGGTCGCGCAGGCCGAGGTGCAAAAATTCCTTGCAGCGAATCCCGGTCGAATTGATGGTATTATCGTTCAGTCGGGAGCTGAGAATGGTGTTATCAACGCGGTGCGCCAGTCCGGGCGCGACATGATCCCAATCGTTCTAGGGGGCGAAGCTTCGGCAGCCTGTTACTGGCGACGGAACCCCGACTTCGTAAGCAAGAGTTTTCATTTCTGGCCGCCGCGCTCTGAGGCGGGTTTCGTATGGGACGTAATGATGCGAACTCTTGAGGGACAGGGCCCCAAAATTCAGACAATCCTGCGGCCAGCAATTCCCAGTACCATAGAGGATGTAATGGCGGATTTGCCAGCTGATTGCGATCCTAACTCTGAGGATTGGATCGAGCCGAAGAATACAGCTTGGTGGTCTGCCAGCGCTGCTGCTAAATATTTCGATAACCCAGCGGATCCGCTCTCCTGGAAGCCGGCCGATTGAAGATCGCATGCGGGGTCTGTGTGGAATGCGGTGCCTTCATGATCGGCTCTCGTGCAAGGTAGGCTGCGCTAAGGAATGACAGTTCAAATTGGGAAATGCCCGGGTCGCCTCAGGAGACATGAGCCAAGCGATCCGGTTCCAACGAACATATTTGCTCCGCGGTAGCATTCTTCCTCCGGCCCTCCTCTCGCCAAACGGGACAACATACTCATTGCGCCAATCAATCTACGTGCTGCCGCGAAGGTTGTTGCTTCGAATGTGAAAGCAAAGTTCATTTCCGACCGCACTATCCGGCTCAGGCCGACGCGCGGTTCGAGGCCTTACTGACATATCTGCATCAATTTGTTGCTCGAATGATTTGGGTGGCGTTCCCGGAATTCCTGATCGGATGGATGATGCATCCTGTCTTGGCCCTCGGTAAGGAGCTTCACGATGAATTCGACTTTACAACCGCTTTGGCAACGCTCCTTTTTTCAGAAAAGGCGCAATCGCCGGAGAGACGAAGCGCTGCATCATGATACCTCAGCCGACCGAGGAGCGCTGCTTGAAGCATTGATCGGCGTGTTGCCCCTCCCAATTTTCTTCAAAGATCTGCACGGTCGCTATGTCGGTTGCAACAAGGTTTTCGAAGATCTCCTCGGTCGCTCGCGCGACGAGATCATCGGGAATACAGATTTTGATCTCAGTTCAACGCAACTGGCGGAAATTTATTCTATTGAAGAGAAAGGCCTTCTTGAAAGGGGTGGAGCCCAAGTCTCCGAGCGTAAGATCGCTCTCGCAAACGGCGCCATCCTGGATGTTGTCTGCAACAAGGCAGTTTTCAGAGGTCACGACGACGAGCCCGCGGGTCTGATTGGCGTTATCATCGACATAACCGAACACAAGTTGGCGGAGCAGGAACTCAAAAACGCTCTCGAACTAGCCCAAGGGATCGTCACCGCTATTCCAGACGTTCTGTTTGAGGTCGACGAGGATGGGCGATATCTTCAGGTCTGGACCAGAAATCCCGAACTACTAGCCCAGCAGCGGGAAATGCTACTGGGTAGGACGGTCGACCAAGTTCTTGCGCCTGATCAAGCGGCTATTGCAATGGAGGCGCTTCGAACTGCAAGCAGTGAAGGAGTTGCCTACGGTCGATGCATTAGCGTATCCTTGCCAAACGGCGAGACCCGATGGTTCGAGTTGTCGGTGGCTAGACGACCAAGCGCCGATCCTGACGCCGCCACCACGCTCCTGGCATTTTCGCGTGATGTCACGGAACGAAGGCAGGCGGAAGACGCCATCAACTCCGTGCGGACGCAATTGCTAAGTGTGCTGCAAACCATTCCTGACATGGTTTGGGTAAAGAATGTCGATGGCGTACACCTTTTGTGCAATCATGCATTTGAGCGGCTGACCGGGAAATCAGAGGCGGAGGTCGTTGGAAAAACGGACCTTGAATTGTTCGGGGCTGAGAGAGCTCACATTTCCGGAAAATCTGATGAGGCCACGATCGAAGCCGGTGGCATACTTATCGACGAGAATTGGGTGGTTTCCCCGGAGAACGGTCAGTCCATTCTTCTCGAAACACGTAAACTTGCGGTCCTCGGCGCCGGGGGAGAGGTTACAGGAGTCCTCGGGGTCTCTCGCGATGTCACGGAACTGAACGCCTCGCGGGAAAAAATCAGGCAAATGGCCTTTTACGATCCGGTGACTTCTTTGCCGAACCGCTTGCTGTTTAACGAGCGATTGCAAAAGGTCGTCAGTGACGCGTCGTCTCAACGTCGGCGGACAGGGGTAATGCTGATTGACATCGACCATTTCAAAGTCGTGAACGATACGATGGGTCACCCTGTGGGTGATCAACTACTCTGCCAGGTCGCTACCCGGCTTAAGAAATCTGTCCGCGATCTCGACACGGTTGCGCGTCTCGGCGGCGACGAGTTCGCGATTCTGTTGCCGGAAATCCAGACAACCGACGATCTCGATTGGGTTGCGTGCTCGATCCTCGAGAGATTCAAGGAATCTTTCCTATTGGATGGCAAGGAAGTCTACGTGTCATGCAGTGTAGGCATCGCGATCTCGCCCGACGACAGCACAGATGTCAACGATCTGGTGAAATACGCCGACTCTGCGATGTATCTTGCCAAACGCTCGGGGAGAAACAGTTTTCGCTTTTATTCGAAGGATTTGACTGTGGGCGTGGAGGAGCGCATGCAGTTGGAATCTGAATTGCGCCGCGCTATCGAGCGCGAAGAATTGGAGCTGCACTACCAGCCCAAGGTGCTTCTGGACAGCGGCGTTATGATAGGATCGGAAGCGTTGTTGAGATGGCCTCATCCCGAGATGGGCATGATTCCGCCGGTTCGATTCATTCCGGTCGCTGAGGATACCGGGCTGATCGTTGAACTCGGGCGATGGGTGCTGCGTGAAGCGTGCAAGACGGCGAAGGAGCTGAACGCCGATTGCCACCACCTGCACAAGATTGCAGTCAACCTTTCGGGTAAGCAATTCCAATGCTCACGGTTGGTAAACGAGATCGCTGCAATCCTCGGTGAAACCGGTTGCCGCGCGGAATGGATCGAAATCGAAATCACGGAGAGTCTGCTTCTCGATCGGAAGGGCGAGACCCTGCAGACGCTTCTTAAGCTGCGTCAAATGGGATTTTCGATTGCTATCGATGATTTTGGCACCGGTTACTCGGCGCTCAACTATCTAGCCCGCTTCCCGATCGACACGCTGAAGATCGATCGGTCATTCATAAATAGCTCGGACAAAAGGAACGAAGAATTGGTCAAAGCGATTCTGTCCATTGCACAATGTCTTGGACAGGACGTGGTAGCGGAAGGTGTTGAGACCGCCGAGCAGGCAGCATTTCTCGCAGCGAACGGATGCGGTTCGGCGCAAGGCTTCTTTTACAGCAAGGCCCTGCCGAAGATGGAATTGATCGCTCTTTGGGTGCGCGCGTCCGCCACCGGCTTCGTTTCAGATCGTTACGCCGCTTCGCGATGATGAGCGCGAATATGGGAAAAAGTCACCTGTCTGATGGACGGTGATGCGGTGCGCGCTGTGAGACAACTCAACTTGAGCCTCGTCAATCTCTGAATGTCTGCGGTTTTTCGCGGAACAGGGGGCAACGCTGGGTCAACGACCATGCGTTGTGCGGCCCCGCGAGCCGCATTCTCGAATGCTCTGCTCCTACTGCGCGGCATTCGGTAGGCCGGGGAAAACGCGGTACACCGGCTCCTAAAGCAAGGCAGTCGCTCTCGAATGGCTTTCTTCAAAAATATTTGACAGATTATCATACAATCTGCCAAAAATGTAGCCAAGCACCTGATGGGAGGAAAATCAGTGTCTCTTAGTATGCATCACCTGGCCAAGCTTCCGTATTTTTATCCGTTCGAATTTGGCGATGGAAAAATCACGGTACTGTCCGACGGGCCGTTAGAGCTAGGAGATCCTCGCCTGAACTTCTTGGGGGTAGAGCCACGCACGGTCAGCCTGATGCTAGAGGACAATTTCCTGCCAACGAACAAAGTTGTACTCGAGCAAAATGTGCCGCTTGTTGAGATAAATGGAAGAACAATTCTATTTGATACCGGGATGGGGTCTTCCAAAGCTTTCGGGCCCACCACAGGTCGGCTCCTAGCCAGCCTGAGAGAGGCAGGTCGAGATCCGACGGAGATCGATGCGGTGGTTCTGTCGCACGCCCATATCGATCATATCGGCGGTCTGTGCGATGCCAATGGAAGGTTAAATTTCCCGAACGCCGACATCTTCATCAGTGAGCGAGACTTCACGGACTGGACGGACGGGTCGTCGATCGATTCTTCATTTCAATTTCAAATCGATAACGCTCGGCGAAACCTGCTTCCCCACAAGGATCGGACCTTCTTTTTCAAAGACGGCGAGGAGTTCTTGCCGGGCGTTCACGCGATTTCGGCCCCCGGCCACACGCTCGGTCATCATTGTTTTATGCTGCAGTCGGGAAACGATCGCCTCTGTGTTCTCGGCGACCTTACGCACCATCATATCCTGTTGATGGAGAGGCCGATGATGGAATTCCGATACGACACGGACCCGAAGCTGTCAGCTAGATCCCGCACGCGCGTGCTTGATATGCTGGCGACAGATCGCATTGCGGTAATGTCCTATCACTTCGCATGGCCAGGTGCCGGGCATGTGGTGCGAAACGGAGACGGATTCCGCTATATCCCCTCTCCAATGCAGTTGCTTGCACATCGATAAGGAATTTCAAAGATGCAGATGCGTTCGGTAATCCTCAGGGAGTCGGGTCTGCCGAAGCCCTATTCAAATTCGAAACCTCTTAAGATTGAGCTTGTGGAACTGACGCCGCCTGGCCCCATGGAGGTGTTGGTCAAGATCAAGGCTGCCGGTGTCTGCCACTCTGACCTGTCCGCAATCAATGGGGACAGACCGCGTCCGCTTCCAGTCGCTCTAGGCCATGAGGCATCTGGCGTCGTCGCAGCAATCGGACCGAGTGTCGAGAAGGTTGAGGTTGGTGACCATGTAGTCATGTCATTTCTGCCGGTTTGTGGCCATTGCTCATATTGCGCTGAAGGCCGCGCCAGCCTCTGCGAACCGGGCTACCAGGCCAATGCTGCAGGAACGCTTCTATCCGGCGGCAAGCACATCCGTTTGAGAGGATACGAAATTAACCACCATAGCGGCGTTTCTGCGTTTTCCGAATATGCTGTCGTGTCGGCGAGCTCGGTAGTCAAAGTGACCAAAGATATCGATTTGGCGACAGCTGCTCTCTTCGGATGTGCCGTTATGACCGGCGTTGGAGCTGTGATGAACACGTGTGGGGTCCGCCCAGGCCGTAGTGTGGCGGTAATCGGGCTCGGCGGCGTAGGCCTTTCGGCGATACTTGGCGCTGTTGCGAGCGGTGCAAGCGATATCGTGGCGATCGACCTAATCCAAGCGAAGCTGGATCTTGCCAAGGAGCTGGGAGCGACGAAGACTTTTTTGGCCACCTCGCCGAATATTGTTGCCCAAGTAAAAGGCGCGACAAGCGGCGGGGTAGACTACGCGATAGAGATGGCTGGATCCAAAAAGGCATTCGAGCTTGCATATGAGATTACCCGGCGCGGAGGGATGACCGCTACGGCCGGACTGGCCAGCGCAAATTCCCGTTTCGAGGTTTCGCCCTTGCCGTTGGTCGGAGAGGAGAGAACGATCAAGGGCAGCTATATGGGTTCCTGCGTGCCATCGCGCGACATACCCCGCTATATCGACCTTTACCTCAAAGGTAAGCTGCCAGTGGACAAATTGCTGTCGAGCACTGGCCCCCTTGATGAGATCAATGAGGTTTTCGACCGTCTTGACAGGGCCGAGATCAATCGACACCTAGTCTTGATGGACTGATGGCGGGGAGAATTCTCTTGAACGAGTGGACAGTGCTCGCCATCCATTACGGCACCGCGCAAAGACCAGTAAGTGACCTGATACTAGAGACGGATGACATTCATGATCGTCCATCACAAATCGACTACTTCGTGTGGCTGATCCGTCTCGAGGGCCGATTAATTCTTGTCGACACTGGTTTCGAAGCCGGAGAGGGCGCGGCCAGAGGGCGGACCCTCTTGATCCATCCGGTGGCAGCACTGAGCAGCCTTGGCATCAAATCCAGCGAAATTACTGATGTCGTTGTGACACACCTGCACTACGATCACGCCGGAAACCTCCCGGCCTTTCCTAACGCCACTTTTCACATTCAGGATCGGGAGATGGCGTATGGAACGGGGCGGTGTATGTGCCATGAGCGAATGCGTCGGCCTTTTGCTACAGAAGGTGTCGTCGACGCGGTCCGGCTCGTTTTTCAGTCACGGGTACGGTTCCATGATGGGGATGGGGAAATTGTTCCTGGATGCAGGGTGCATCTGGTTGGCGGTCACTCGAAAGGTTTGCAAGTTGTTACGGTGGCAACAGGCGGCGCTTTGCTGGTTATCGCTTCCGACGCGCTTCATTTCCAGCACTATCTTGAAAATGACGGCGCGTTTCCCCTGTTTGCAGATTACCTAGAGGTAATCGAGGGTTACAACAAGCTCCGCGTCCTTGCCGGAGCAAACGGACTCATCATTCCGGGTCATGACCCTGAGGTGCTACGGAAATTTTCTCCCCTTGCGCCAGACCTCCAGTTCGCTAGAGTTCTCCTGTGACCCACAATAAACCGATTGAAATTTTTTGCTGTTTGCAGACAATCGGGTTGTCCTACGAAACGCTCCGGCAGTATATTGATTCTGTGCGTCACTAGAAATTTCATCGAAGGTTTGTTGTGAATGGGAACGATCGACCTCCAGATTACACGTCAAAACGCCTCTCTTCGAATCCTTGTTGAGGATAAGCTCCGGCAGGCTATTTCAAGTGGCCGTTTCAAGCCCGGGCAGCGGCTGGTGGAGCGCGAGTTGTGCGAACTCATCGGGGTTGGCCGAACTTCAGTTCGCGAGGCGCTACGCCAGTTAGAAGCTGAAGGGCTTATTACTAGCTATCCGCATCGGGGGCCGGTTGTCAGCACTATCAGCTACGAGGAGGCTAGGCAGCTTTATAGTGTACGCGCGCTGCTTGAAAGCTTTGCCGGCCAGGAGTTCGCCGAGAACGGTTCGAATGAAGAGATCGTTGCTCTCCTCGAGACCGTGGAAGCGTTCGAAGCCGCAGCCAAGAGCGGTTCCGGAACGCGGATCATCGAAGCCAAGACCGCTTTTTACGATTGTTTGATGACCGGCAGCAAGAACGTGTTTGTGAAGCAAATGCTGACGTCGTTGCACAACCGGGTCACATTGTTGCGGATGACATCGATGACCCAGCCAGGGCGGCTGCAGAACAGCGTTTTCGAGATAAGAGAGATTGCGGCCGCTATTGCGTTGCGTGATGGCGACAGGGCAGCCGCGCTTTGCAAGCGCCATATCGAAATCGCGGCTAAGGTGGCGTTGGACTACTTGAGCAAGAACCCCGTCGAAACCTCCGAGTAGTTCCACAAAACGAAGTTCAGGCGACGGCTAAGGTTGACAGATTGTCTGAAAATCTGCTTACCTCTCTTATGGGAGGTGAGGCACAGGAAGTGCGGCTTCCCAACAACATCATTTTGTTAGGGAGGACGTATGGGCGCCCATGCCGAGCTGATTAAACGCGTAACCCTGGCGATCGAAGATCCGGAGCTACCGCGACTGACCCCAGGTCTTACAACACGGATCTCGTTGCAAGTTGGACCAGAAAAGTCATCACTTGCTGTGGGAGGCGGGATAGTCGCACTGGACGGCGCGGACGAAAATGCTGACGTCATACTGAGTGCCCCAGACGGAGCTTGGGAAAAGGTTATGCAGGTGCCGCCGCCGGCAACCTACCATTCGTTCACCGCCTTTCAACTCGCTAACCCTGAGTTCACGTTATCTGGTTCGCCCGTAGCAATCGCTCAAGCGCGTCCCGCTCTGGAGCGACTGTTCGAGATCGTCGTAGCGTCTCCGCCCCTAGTTGCGCCGAAGGTCGATCGAAATATTGAACAGGTCACCGGACGCTATAAGCGGGTAGAGGTCGGCGGCGTAGAACACGATATCTTTTACGAGGAAGCCGGTGCAGGAACTCCTATCCTTTTCCTCCATACGGCTGGCGCAGACGGCCGTCAGTTTCTACCGCAACTCTCCGACACTGGGTTTGCGCGTACGAACCGATTGATCTCAGTTGATCTGCCCTTTCACGGACGTTCGATGCCTCCTTTAACTTGGGACGGCTCGCCCTATCAACTCACAACGGATCTCTACCTGACCTGGTGCACGGCGATACTCGACCAGCTCGTCGGAGACAGAGCTATCGTCGTTGGAGGATCTATGGGCGCGGCGATGTGCATGGTGCTGGCGGCGGAGCGACCGGAACGTCTAATGGGTGTAATTGCGGTCGAGCCGCCGTTGAAGTCAAAGGGCCGTCGCAACCCCTTTCAACACAACGTCAACGTTCATGGGTCGCTTCATAACTCAGCCTATGTCCGCGGAATCATGAGCCCGCTCAGCCCGCAAGAAGAGCGACGCCGCGCCAGTTGGATCTACTCGCAGGGTGCTCCTGGAGTTTATCCCGGCGATCTTTCGTTCTACAGCGACGAGTTCGACGGTGCCGTCGTCGGTCCGAAGATTGATGCCAAGCGAACACCGACCGTTCTTCTCTCCGGGACCTATGACTACTCTGCGACGCCTGCAGACGGAGCAGCGCTAGCGGCCCTCATTCCTGGCAGCCGTCATGTCGTTATGGAGGGGCTTGGGCACTTTCCGATGTGCGAAAATCCTGACTATTTCCGGAGCTTCTTGCAAGACGCTATTCGGTTCGTCGAAGATAACGGCTGATCACAAAGCAAACGCGTTGGCCATTTACCGATCGTGTCCCAGCACCTGGTGTAGCTGACGGGAGGTAGCAAAGCCGAGCGCCCGCGCGCTTCTCGTTGCGCTGTAGCGGGTGATCGGCTTTGCGGGCGGCCATCAGTGTTTTCCGCTAGGGTCGGGTTGTTCAAGACCAACCTGACGGAAAGACCACCGATGACCAATGACATGATGAACGTGCGCTCCCTTGTTGAGAAGAGTGCCGATGCATATTTATTGCGCGAGATGATCGGCTTTGCCGCCGAGCGGCTGATGGAGCTGGAAGTAGGCTCGGCTACGGGTGCAGACTTCGGCGAGAAGTACCCCATGCGGCTCGCACAACGCAACGGATACCGCGATCGGGATTCGAGCTTCCTTGAACCGTGCCGCATGGCAGAGAAAGCTCTGACGGCCGTTATCCAGGAAGCGTATATCCAGGGAATCTCGACTCGTTCTGTCGACGACCTGGTCAAGGCCATGGGTATGAGCGGCATCTCCAAAAGCTAGGTGAGCCGTCTATGTGAAGAGATCGACGTCAAAGTGAAGGCGTTCCTCGACAGGCCGATTGAAGGTGAGTGGCCGTACGTCTGGGTGGACGCGACCTATCTCAAGGTCCGGCGTGGCGGCCGCATGTCTCAGTCGCCGTCATTATCGCGGTCGGCGTCAATAACGACGGTCGGCGCGAGGTCCTGGGTATGGAAGTTGGCACCTCGGAGGCCGAACCGATCTGGACGGAATTCTTGCGCAGGCTGACACGTCGAGGATTACGTGGTGTGAACCTTGTTGTCTCCGATGCGCACGAAGGTCGTAAGCGGCAAGCTGAGACCGTTCAGCGCGCGTAATTCCACGGCATGAGTGCATCGAGATCGCTGCTCGGCCAGCCGTTGGCGATCCGCTCAAGTGTTTGGGTGAGCCAAGCCTGCGGGTCCACGTTGTTCATCTTCGCCGTCTGAAGGAGCGTGGCGATAGTCGCCCAGGTCCTTCCACCGCCATCGC
>NZ_RQIH01000002.1 GCF_003939025.1 Rhizobium sophoriradicis | reverse complement strand
TGCTGTCGGGCATGCTGGCGGCCGAGAAGCTGGCGGCGGCGATCGCAGCTGGCCGCAGCCATGACGAGGTCGTCGAGATCGAGAATGAATGGCGCAAGGGTGACATCGGCCGCGATCTGAAGCGGGTCCGCAACGTCAAGCCGCTATGGTCGAAGTTCGGCACCGCCCTCGGCGTGGCGCTCGGCGGTCTCGACATGTGGACCAACACGCTGTTCGGCTTCTCCTTCTTCGGCACGCTTGGTCACGGCAAGACCGATGCGGCCTCGCTGGAGCCGGCCTCGCAGCACAAGCCGATCGCCTATCCGAAACCGGATGGCGTGCTGACCTTCGACCGTCTGTCCTCGGTGTTCCTGTCGAACACCAATCACGAGGAGGACCAGCCGGTGCATCTGCAGGTCAAGGACATGGGCCTGCAGAAAAGCTCCGAGCTCGGCATCTATGCCGGCCCGTCGACCCGCTACTGTCCGGCCGGCGTCTATGAATGGGTGGAGAAGGATGGCGACAAGAGCTTCGTCATCAACGCCCAGAACTGCGTGCACTGCAAGACCTGCGACATCAAGGGCCCCAACCAGAACATCAACTGGGTGCCGCCGCAGGGCGGCGAGGGGCCGGTCTATCCGAATATGTAGCCAAACGACGATCAGCGAACTTGGGAATAGATCAGGGAGTTATCGATGCAGTTTCCACTTGAAGGCGTGCGGGTCGTGGAGTTGGCACGTATCCTGGCTGGTCCGTGGGCTGGACAAACCCTTGCCGACCTGGGAGCGACGGTCATCAAGGTGGAAAGCCCGGAGGGCGACGATACGCGCCGCTGGGGACCTCCCTTCATTCAGGATGGCGATGACGTCGCTGCAGCCTACTTCCATAGCTGCAATCGCGGAAAGCTCAGCATCACGGCGGATTTCAACTCGGCGGAAGACGTGGAAAGGGTCTGCGCGTTGATCGCCCACGCGGACGTCGTTATCGAGAACTTCAAGGTGGGCGGGCTGAAGAAGTTCGGCCTTGATTACGAGAGCCTGAAGGCGATCAATCCGAAGCTGATCTACTGCTCGATTACCGGCTTTGGCCAAACCGGCCCCTGTGCCGGGCGGGCAGGATACGACTTCATCGTCCAGGGCATGGCCGGCATTATGGATTTGACGGGTGAACCAGGTCGGGAGCCGCAGAAAATCGGCGTGGCGTTTGCCGACATCTTCACGGGGCTCTATTCGGTCATCGCGGTCCAAGCCGCTCTGTTGCTGCGAAACAGCACAGGCGAGGGGCAGCACATAGATATGGCGCTCCTTGACAGCGCCGTAGGCGTGCTGGCCAACCAGGCGATGAACTTCCTGGCCTCCGGAAAGGCGCCGACGAGGCTTGGCAATGCGCATCCCAATATCGCCCCGTACCAAGTTTTTCCGGTATCTGATGGCAATATCATTATCGCCTGCGGCAATGACGCTCAGTTTACGCGGATATGCGATATCCTCCGGCTGTCCGCTGTGGCCTCCGATGTCCGTTTCAAGACGAACGCGGACAGAGTGCGTCATCGAGAGGAGCTGACATCCGTGATGGAAGCGCAGACGGTGCTTTTCAAACGGACCGATTTATTAGCCGACCTTGCGCGTGTGGGCGTTCCCGCCGGACCGATCAATACCGTGGAAGACGTATTCGCGGATCCGCAGGTCGCGCATCGGAAGATGGCGGTGGAGAATGAAGGGATACCTGGCATCCGGACGCCGATCATCTTCTCGGGGACGGCGCTGACCTCGCATCACAAATCGCCGAGGCTTGGTGAGCACAATGGCAAAGTGCAGTCGGATTGGTCTTCGATGGACTGACGCGTCGAGCGATGCAAGCGAACAGGAGTTCGGCCTGTTTGGCGGCATCGGACATCACTTGTCGCCGAGAATGGGGCATCTGGAGGTAGAAACGTCGCCTGACCAGCACCATGATCTTGCATGGCTGTTCAATCAGTGAGAAGAGTTTTTGTCTCGGCTCGGGCTCCTCCGGGTGTACTGTCCGTCACGATCGGCGATTAAACTCCGCATCGCTGCTTGGGCTGAGTCTGGTGTGTGTCGTTCTGGTATGCTGGCTGAATGTCGCACCGGTTCCATGCGATGTCGGTTCGCCGCGTGGATCCGAAACCGGCGTCGTTTAAGCTTGCATCCTCGTGTTCAGAAGGCGCATCCATGTTTCTTTCGGTATTCGATGTCTTCAAGATCGGTGTCGGGCCGTCGAGTTCGCACACGATGGGTCCGATGTCGGCCGCCAACCGCTTTCTCGACCTGATCCTGTCGGACGAATGGCCGCGCCCGTCGTCGGGTGCGCAGGTCGCCGCGATCAAGGTCAGCTTGCATGGCTCGCTTGCTCATACCGGTATCGGCCATGGAACGGGTAGGGCAGTTATTCTCGGCCTGATGGGCGAGGCGCCAGACAGTGTCGACCCCGACAAGATGGACGGCATCATCGATACGGTGGAGCGCACCGGCCGGATCACGCCGGCGGGCCATCCCGCCTACCAATTCCAGCCGAAAACCGACCTGGTTTTCGACAAGAAACAGCCGTTGCCCGGCCATGCCAACGGCATGATTTTCTCAGCCTTTGACAGGGATGGCCGGCTGCTCCTGAAACGCATCTATTATTCGGTCGGCGGCGGCTTCGTCGTCACGGACACCGAGCTGGAACAGATGCGGGCGAAGAAGAACGCCGCCGGCGGCACACGCGTGCCCTATCCCTTCTCCACAGCGAAGCAGATGCTCGAAATGGCGGAGCGCTCGGGGCTTTCGATCGCACAGATGAAGCGGGCGAACGAGGAGAGCCAGCGCAGCCGAGAGGAGCTCGATCAGGGGCTCGACAGAATCTGGGAGGCAATGCGCTCTTGCATCGAGCGCGGCCTTAAGGTCGAGGGCGTCATGCCGGGCGGCCTCAACGTCAAGCGCCGCGCCCGCAGGATCCACGACAAGCTGCAGGAGGAGTGGCGCAGCAATCGCGTCAATCCGCTGCTCGCCAACGATTGGCTGAGCGTCTATGCGATGGCCGTCAACGAGGAAAATGCGGCTGGCGGCCGCGTCGTCACCGCACCGACCAACGGGGCAGCCGGCGTCATTCCGGCGACGATCCGCTATTACGAGCATTTCCATGAAGACTGGGACCAGAATGGTATTCGCGATTATCTGCTGACGGCTGCCGCCATCGGCGGCATCATCAAGCATAACGCCTCGATCTCGGGCGCCGAGGTCGGTTGTCAGGGCGAGGTCGGCTCGGCCGCGGCGATGGCGGCTGCCGGCCTTGCGGCCGTGATGGGCGGCACGCCCGAGCAGATCGAGAACGCCGCCGAGATCGCGCTCGAACATCATCTCGGCATGACCTGCGATCCGGTTGCGGGCCTCGTGCAGGTTCCCTGCATCGAGCGCAACGCGCTCGGGGCGGTCAAGGCCGTCACGGCGGCATCGCTCGCCGTCAAGGGCGACGGCCAGCACTTCGTGCCGCTGGACGCCTGCATCGAGACGATGCGCCAGACCGGCCACGACATGAGCGAGAAATATAAGGAAACCTCGACCGGCGGCCTCGCCGTCAATGTCGTCGAATGCTGAGTTTACGACCGCGTTAGCACGGTTTAAACATTTCAGGCAGGCGCAAAACTGCTGCACAGTTTCGTGCGGCATGCCGTAGGCGCTTGACGCTCGCCGCCAAAAGGATTTCAACGGCGGCATGGCATTGCATCTCATCAAACTCTGCGTCGGCGCCGACTCGATCGACGATCTGCGCGAATGGGTGGCGGAGCGTTCGCTGCGCGCCATTGCCGCCGGGCTCGAGCCGCATTCCGTTCATACGACCCGCATGGTGCCCAAACGCATGGAGGAGCTGCTTGACGGCGGCTCGCTCTACTGGGTGATCAAGGGGCAGGTGCAGGCGAGACAGCGGCTGCTCGACATAAAGACCTTCACCGACGACGAAGGGATCTCACGCTGCCGCCTGATGCTCGGTCCCGAAGTCATCGAAACCGCGGTACAGCCGAAGCGGCCGTTCCAGGGCTGGCGCTACTATACTCAGGATGACGTGCCGGTCGATCTGACGAGCCTGGGCGCCGGCATCGCCGAAATGCCGGCCGACCTTCGACGCGAGCTTACCGAGCTTGGCCTGCTCTAATCTTTCCGCCCGAAACACCGGGGGCGGGCGACCGCATTTCAGCGCAGACGCAGTTGCACCGGGGCGCTGCCGTCGGGCGAGGTCACATGCAGATGGATCCGGGCTTCCGGCTGGGAATAGCGCCAGGCGCGAGCGCCGTGGCAAAGCAGCAGGTTGATGAGATCGCGGGTCTTGGCAGATTTCGCTCTCGGCCGCTGCAGGCCCATCTCGGCGAGCCGCAGCGCCGCTTCGTGCAGCGGATGCAGGGCTGAGCGCCCCTTGGCCCCGATGCGGCGGTCGCCTGGCATTCCCGGAACATTTTCATTGATCGCCATTGTTTTCCCCGTACGCACTACTGATCGAGTTCAAGAATGGTGGCCGGAAACGCAAACACCGATTCCGGCCGTTACCAATGCCGCCGGCCATGTTGCAGGCAGCATCGAATATCTCATTGTGCAGCCGCCCAGCACTTGATGCCGGCCTTCTTCAAGGCCTTGCAGGCGTTGACCGCATCGCGCTGATCGTCGAAGCCGCCGAAGCGGGCGCGGTAGACCTGGTCATTGCCCGTACCGTAGGCGACGGCGAAGGGTTTTGCCGAGGCCAACGCCTTGCCGCCCTTGCTCTTGGCACCCTCCAGTAGGTCCATGGCCATTTGCCGGCTCGGCGAGACGCCGACCTGTACGACCCAGCCCGCAGGCGCGGCGCTTGCCGGGGCGGCGCTGGTCGAAGCAGTCGTGACGTGATCGACGGCGGCGTCTGCGGGTTCGGCAGGTGCAGTGGCCGGAGCCTGCTGCTTGAAGCTCGTGGTCTTGACCTTGGTCGGTGCCGGCATGGCCTGGGCGACCAACGGGTTGTCGGACTTCGTCGCGGATGTTTCGGTATAGGCGACCTCGGTCTCGGCCACCTGATAGCGGGCGTCCGGCAGCGGTCCCTTACGCGGCAGGCCGAGGTCGGCGGCAGCGGCGGAAATTGGCGGCTGCGCTGCGGTGATCGTCTTTGCGACCTGCTGCTGGGCGACCTGCTGAACGACCGGCTGCGGGGCAAGCTGCTGCCGGGCCTTCTGCGGCTGAACCGGAGCGGGCGTTTGGATAATCGCTGGGGCAGGGGCTGCTTGAGCCACCAGCGCCGAGTTTCCGCCGCGGCTCGACGCCTTGGGCAGATAAGTAGCGATCAGATTGCGCATCTGGGCGTCGCGAGCCGCGCCGGAAGTACCGCCAAGCACCACGCTGACGATCGACTTGCCGTCAACTTGGACAGAACTCACAAGATTGAAGCCGGCAGCCCGCGTGTAACCGGTTTTGATTCCGTCGACACCGCGCACCGAGCCGACCAGGCGGTTATGGCTGCGGATCGTGCGGCTGCCGAACTTGAAGGCGCGGGTGGAGAAATAGCCGTAATATTGCGGGAAATGCTGGCGCAGGGCGATACCGAGGCGAGCCTGGTCGCGCGCCGTCGTCATCTGCGCCGTGTTCGGCAGACCGTTGGCGTTGCGATAAGTGGTGCGCGTCATGCCGAGGGCGTGTGCCTTGGCAGTCATCAGCTGGGCGAAGCGATCCTCGCTGCCGGCAAGCATTTCTCCAAGGGCAGTTGAGGCATCATTGGCAGACAGGGTGACGAGACCGAGAATACCCTGCTCGACGGTAATAGTGCCGCCGGCGCGCACGCCGAGCTTCGTCGGCGCCTGGGCTGCAGCATGAGCAGAAAAGGGAACCGGCGTATCGAGGCGGATGCGACCCTGCTCCAATGCTTCAAAGACCAGATAGAGAGTCATCATCTTGGTCAGCGAAGCGGGATATTGCAGCCGATCGGCGTTCTCGCTGTAGAGGACATTGCCGGTCTTGGCATCGACGACGATGCCGGCATATTTCGAGTTGGCCGCTTCCGCTTCGGCATTGACCGAATCGACCAGGACGACCGTGAAGGCCACCGAAAGGATCGCCAGGAGCTTTGCGAAAAAGCTGCCGGACCGGAATGATGATACGGAGGAGACTGACCTTGACACTATTCCACTCTTCGCTTGCATTTCAGATATTGGGCAGGAACCGCACACCCCCCGCCGCACAGCTCGTCTTTTGAAATTACCGATTCAGCGTTACCAATCCGTTTATAATGAATCGTTTCACTCGCCGTCCGGAAGCATTTTAGGGACCTGTCGCAGAACGGTTCATAAGACGGTCCTGTACAAAGGTGCGGATCGCGGCATCAATATGTCCCCAATCGTCGAGATGGTTGCTGGAGAAGCGATAGAGGACGCTGAGATCCTTGCCGACCTTGATATCTCGCTGGCAATCTCCGCTTGCCGCCTTGTCCGGGGCTGAAGGCAATATGCAACGCACGACATAGTCCGGCCCGCCCGGGACAGGTGCCGTCAGCAGCACTTCGTCGCCATAACCGGCGTCGGCGCGGAGACGGTGGAGCGTCAATCCGGCTCGAAAAGTCTCGGCCGCGCCTTCGATCAGGTGCGAATAGATCGGCTCCAGCCGGCCGGACATGTCGCGCGACATGGTGCTCTGCGCGAGTTGCAGGAAGATCAGCCCGGAGGATTGGGCGACGTCGTCGAATCGAAGATGGTTGTCCTTGCCGTAACCCCGCATCTCAGGCCAGGCGAGGTAGAGATCGACGCGCTCGGCCGCGCCGTCATGCCGCTGGCTCGGGAAGCGGATGGCATTTTCGGGGAGCTTCACGGTGTCGCGGCCGATGGTCAGCGCGATTTCAGCTGTGCTGTCGGTGTTGCCGGCAAGGGAGATGTGTCGGCCGAACCAACGGCCGCCGATGCTGATGGCCACCGTCAGGACCGCCAGGACAGCGATCACCGCCGTCGTGCGGAGGAGAAACCCCATGGAAAGCAGCGGCTGCTCGTCGGGGGCGCTTTGCGCGGTATGGCTCATGGCGGCTCGTTGCCTTTCGGTCCGCCGCAGGAAGAACATGAGCCGCCGGTGCCGATGATGAATCTGATCGGCATCATCAGACCGGCAGGGTTAATACTTCGCTAAGATTTCGGAGCCGGAAGCCGTCGCCTCTGCCTAAAATGAGGCGAGCCGTTCCCGGGACAGCGGGAACGGCTCTTGGGCACCGGTCGGGGACGGGGATGCGGGGACTGACCGGGCCGAAACCTGCGCCGGCTAGGCCGGCAGGCTCTGCTTACTTGACGCTACCGACGGCGATAGCGCGGCCATCCTGAAGCTTTGACCAGCGGGCCGGATCGTCGGCGGACTGGCGCTTCAGATAGGTATATTCGGTGTCCGACCACAGCAGCACCTTGTTGCGCATGTTGTCGAGAATGAAGTCGCCGTGGTCGGTACGGACCGTCAGCACCGCATGGCCTTCGCCGTTCGGCTGCAGCACGACCGTAATCAGCGTGTCGGATGGCGAAAAGCCGTCCTCGATCAGCATCTTGCGCTTCAGCAGGACATAGTCCTCGCAGTCACCGACGCTGGTCGGATAGGCCCAGCGCTCTTCGACGCCGTAGATCTGTTCATCCGTTTCCGGCTGGACCGACGAATTGACGGTGTAGTTGACCTTGAGAATTTCCTTCCAGCGCTCCTCGGTGAGAATGGCCGGTCCGGCGTCGCCGCCGGCATAGGCGCATTCCGTTGGATTGGCCTTGCAGAACTCATAGTGTCCGATCGGCGGGCTGGCCTTGCCTGCCAGGGCCATGCTGGCGGGCGTCGCCTGTCCAGAGCCCGCCATGGTCATCGCGATGACACCGGCCAGAAGGCCGCCTTTCAGGATATTCGTAGTCGTCATTGCCGTCTCCCCTAAGTTGAGGCGACAATGACACAGACGTTTTTATCCTGCGCAAAATTACGCAATAGAATTAAAGGCTTAGTTGAATCAAATGCCGATAAAACTTGGCTAAAAACAAACTCGAATGCGCATAAAATTCGAGGCGCATTTGTCTCGAATTCGATTAAAATTGTAATTTACGCGGCAAGGCTTTCGCGCGCGAAAAGGCTGTGCTGCGGTCCGACCATTAATGGTTTTCCTTGAGCCAAGTAAACTTCTGCGGAAGGCGACCGTTGACGACGACGCGCGGTCTTCAGACAAAAAGAGCCGGAATGGTGCGAATCGGCGCGCCGATCACCTGAAAATCACCGCGCCGACCTCATCAGACGGAGAAATATTTTTGAGGGAAGTCGGGAAACTGGTCGGTGGCGGCGACGATTGCGGCGCTCATATCAGGATTTGCGGTCGAAGGGGGAGCCTGCGGGAGAATCCTGAGCTCACTTTCTGGCCAGGCGCGCGCCAGTCCCAGGCGGTGACAAGCGGTGCCTCGATGTCGAACCGTCCCTGCAACAGGATGCCTGGAATGCCGGCAAGCCGTGCGGCATTCCTCAGTACGCCGTCCTCCAGCAAGGCACCGTTGAGAAGGCCCGCTCCCGCCTGATCGGTGTCGCAGGTTATTCCGCTCATAAGAGTACGTATCTAATGGTTGGAACAACTTGCGACAGGATTTCGGCTTGCCTTCGAAAGCCAGATCTGTTGCCGCTTGCAGATCCGTTGCGGTGAAATCCGGGCGTTCTCCACTCGACCTGAGCAGGTGCGCGCCGGCGTTGGCAGCAGCTTCGGCGGAAGTCTTTTGGGAATTTCGGCCGCCCCGGAATTCCCGACAGGGCAGCGCGCCTTCCCAGCAATTGTCAGAGGAATTCCCGCAGCGTCTCGCGGGACTGGATCGACAGGAATTCGATCGCCACACCTTCGACGAAATGGCGAACGACGCGGCCGCGCATATTGCCGAGACGCACGGCCGTCCCGATGGAAGGACGCATCTCGACGTCGACGGCGGCGCCGGAGAGCGAAAGGTCCATGATACGGCAGGCATAGCGTGTGCCGTCATCGAGCGTCAGTTCGGTCTTGACGTCGCGCGGCGTCAGACGGTCGTGGCGGCGATCTTCCGGCAGGCCGAGTTCGTGCTTGTTGGCAAGCCAGGTGAGCTGGGCGGCGAGCTTCTCGCGTTTGCGCTCGGTGGCATTGATCGACATGGTGAAGCCGCGGCCGTCGAGCATCTGGACATAACCTTCCACGCGTCCGAGATGGTCGATATAGGCGACGACGCGTTCGTTGGCACGCGGCCGGCCGGAGCAGGTGACGTACATGTCGCCGGGCGACATGTCGATCACCATGCATTCGAACTCCTCGTAGTTTGCAAGCATCAGCCGGCCCTGCATATTGATCGGCACGCGCTGGAAAACGCCTTGTTCAGGGCGCGGCGCAGGTCGTTGCGTCTGAGCTGGCTGGAACGAGTGCATCAAAAGGCTTCTTCATGAAAATCGCAGAAACCAATCCTTACTGCCAATCCATTAACAGAAGGTTGTCTCGTCGCCTGCCGACATAGCCAAAAACGAGTATGGCCGCTGTCCTGAAACGAGACGCTCAGCGCGCCTCGGCACTGAGCAGCTGCGACACCACGCGGCGCATGACCTGGCCGAAGCCGATGCCTTTTCCCGCGACGATCTCGTTGATCGGGCGCAGTTCGGCCGGCGCGACCTTGCTGAATTTTTCCGGCAGCAGACGGCTGCGGTCGAGCGCAAGCAATTCGAGCGGCACGATCTCCAGCCAGCTTGCAGCCGCCACCGGCGCGATCGCGCCGAGCACCCGGTCGCAAGCGGCGTGCGACGAGCGCAGCGGCATCATGATGATCTCGAAGGAGGCCTGGTGGCCGACGGTGCTGTAGCCGGTGGCATTGAACAGGGCCGGCATGGCGTGGTCCATGACGCCGATCGCGGTGCGTTCGATATCCCCGTGCTGGCCATGCGCCCAGAGCGAGGAGAACCGTTCGCCGCGCAGGTCCCGTCCAAAGAGGTCGCAGATGCGGGTGCCGGCGAGCCGGAAAACGATGTCTCCGTCCTCGCGCCCCTCAAGAATAAAGAGGCTTTGCAGTAGATGGGGTACGGCGGACGGTTCGACCTGGGATTTCAGCGGCGCATCGGCAGCGCCGCGGATACGGTTCCAATAGTCAAAAATTTCGATGGTCGTTTGCACACGCATTTCACACCAACCTGTCCCATTCCGGATCATTTTCGGGCACTCATTGCCCGGACAACTTCTACCTTGCGGATTTCATGCCAGATCCCGGCCATTAAGGTTAAAAAGGGGTTTCGGTTGAGGCGTGACGCCTGTCGTGACACTGTCGCGTCATCACTTCGACTTTCGAAGTTCTGCACAACCTGCCCGGGCCGAGATCTTTCCTCAGGGTTCCCGGTACGCCGCCCGACATTCCGGGCGGCTTTTTTTTTGGCCATCGCTCCTGTATGGCTGGGGCCACAACGAGGCGAACACAGATGAATGAGCAGACGGGCGAGCCGCAGAAGGCGCCCGAACCTTTTGAGGTCCCGCCGGCACGTCCTCCGCGCGAGCCAGTCTTCAACCTTCCGCCGGCGCTGTTCTTCAGCCTTTGCCTGCTTGTCGCCATCTACGCGGTGCAGGCGCTCGTGCTGTCCGACGATGCTGTCAGCTGGCTGCTCTTCACCTTTGGCTTCGTTCCCGCCCGCTATGTGATTCCGCTGTCGCAGCAGGGCCTGGAGCTATTCTGGACGCCGGTCACCTATTCACTGCTGCACGGCAGCGTTCAGCATATCGTCTTCAATGCCTTCTGGCTGATGGCCTTCGGCGCCCCGGTCGTCCGCCGCATCGGGACGCTGCGATTCGTGTTCTTCTGGCTCTTTTCCGCCGCCGCCTCCGCCGCCCTGCACGCGGTGCTCAACTGGGGAGACGTGTCGCTGCTGATCGGCGCTTCCGGCGTCATTTCCGGGTTGATGGGGGCCGCCTGCCGGTTCGCCTTTCCCGCTGAGCGACGTCCGATGCTGGCGGCGCATCTCAACGCCCGGCTTTCCATCGTCGGGGCGCTGAAGAGCCGGACCGTCGTCTTTTTCATGCTGCTCTGGCTGGTCGGCAACGCCCTGATCGCGGTCGGCATCCCGCTCGTCGGCGACAGCGATCAGGAGATTGCCTGGGACGCGCATATCGGCGGCTTCGTCTTCGGCTTCTTTCTATTTTCGCTGTTCGACCCAGCGGCGCCGCAGCCGCCGATCGAACCAGCCGAAGCGGAGAAGGATGTGTTGCAATCCTGAGCGGGGCAGTGCACCATCGAACCATTCGCGATTGGGGGGAGAAACCGCCGCGGATAGCTGTGACAAGCGTTACAGTTTCGACATAGGAGGTTCGAATGACCAGTTCAGTCAAAGCAATCCTCGACCTGAAGGGTAGGGACGTCGTTACCGCCGGGTCGAACACGACCGTCGCCGAGGCAGCCGTCATCCTCAGCAAGAAGAAGATCGGCGCCATCGTCGTCGTCGGCATGGACAATCGGATTTCGGGCATGTTCACCGAGCGCGATCTCGTGCATGCGATTGCCAAGCACGGCAAGGAGGGTCTTGACCAGCCGCTTGCCCAGGTCATGACAGCAAAGGTCTATCGCTGCCATGAGGAGACGACCGTCAACGAACTGATGGAACTGATGACCAGCCGCCGCTTCCGCCACGTCCCGGTGGAAAGCAACGGCAAGCTCGCCGGCATCATCTCGATCGGCGACGTGGTGAAATCGCGGATTGCCGAAGTCGTGCGCGAGGCCGAGGATATCAAGGCCTATATTGCCGGCTGAGCTCGCCTATTTATCCAAACGATGCCGTCGTCCCCAGCCGCCTGTTGCGGGACGACGCCTCACGGAGTGGTGGCGTAGACTTCCTGCATACGCTTGATTTCGGGAAGCCTGGCTCTGGCTTCCTCGTAGCCGCGTTCGATCGCCTCGCCGGCCCGGTGGAATTCTGAAAGACCGATATAACTGAGGCGCGGCTGCAGCGAAATGTCGGGCGGATCGCCGGCAAGGCGGGCGCGGGCAATCCTGTCCTGGATGATGTTGAAGGCCTGCACCATGACGCCGGTCATTCCGAGGCGGGCATAGGGCGCCTCTTCCTGTTTCTGCACTTCCTGCGGCGAGAGGCTGGCATTGTGCCGGACGACGGCCGAGCGGCCATAGAGATCGTAATTGAGATTGACGGCGACGACCAGCGGCTGCTCATAGGCGCGGCAAACGGAGACGGGAACGGGATTGACCAGCGCGCCGTCGACCAGCGTGCGGTGATTGCTGCGCACCGGCTCGAAGATGCCGGGCAGGGCATAGGAAGCGCGCAGCGCCGTGATCAACGAACCATTGGCGATCCAGACCTCATGGCCGGTGTTGACCTCGGCGGCGACCGCGACGAAAGGCCGGTCCAGATCCTCGACATTCAGGCCTTCGAGATGCTCCTGCATGCGCTTGGTCAGCCGCATGCCGCCGAACAGGCCGCTGCCGCCGATGGTCAGATCGAGCAGGCTTGCGATCCGGCGCATGGTCAGCGAGCGTGCGAAGGTTTCGAGTTCGTCGAGTTTGCCGGCAAGATAGCAGCCGCCGACCAGGGCGCCGATCGACGTCCCGGCAATCATGCCGATTTCGACCCCGGCTTCGTCAAGGGCGCGCAATACGCCGATATGGGCCCAGCCGCGGGCCGCGCCGCCGCCAAGCGCGAGCGCGATCTTGATTTTCTTGGCTGGCGCAGGGGAAGGGATTGTCTCGAGTATCGTCGACATGCTGGAACCGGAATCTTCGCCTTCAGCGCTTTGACGATGCAGACTCCAGTTCAGCATTGCGCTCTCCCCTCCCAGCAGAACACGTATGTCCCATAGTGTGCCCGTTCAGTTGCCAAATGGTATATAGAAGCAGTTTCTGGCACAATAAGGGGCAAATGCGGGAAGTTCGACCTATTTTCCGTAGACGTCCTGCGGATCGAAATGACGTTCGTCGTCAACGATATCGAGCATTGGTTTTCCGTCCCGAAGCGTGACTGTGCGATAGAAGCAGGAGCGGCGGCCGGTGTGACAGGTGGCGTCATGGCCGGCGACCTCGACCTTCAGCCAGATGGCGTCCTGATCGCAATCGGTGCGAATTTCCTTGACCGTCTGAAGGTTGCCCGAGGTCTCGCCCTTCTTCCAGATCTTGCCGCGCGAGCGGCTGAAATAATGGGCCGTTCCCGTCTGGATGGTCAGCGCCAGCGCCTGGGCGTTCATATGCGCGACCATCAGCAGTTCGCCGTCGCCGGCGTCAGTGACGATCGCGGTGATCAGGCCGCGATCGTCGAACCGCGGCGTGAAATCGCCGGCGTCTTCCAACGCCGATTTGTCCTCGGATGGTTGATTGAAGATCAGGTGACTCATCGCGGCCCTCCTGCGGGAGCCGGTATCAGCGGCTCCGCACCATGCTCATGAAACGGGCCTGATCGGCCGGTTCCGTCTTGAACGTTCCCGTGAACGTGGTCGTCAACGTCGTCGAACCCTGCTTCTGAACGCCGCGCATCGCCATGCACATATGTTCGGCCTCGATCATCACTGCAACACCGCGCGGCTGCAGCGTATCGTCGATGGCGCGGGCAATCTGGGCCGTCATCGTTTCCTGCGTCTGCAGGCGGCGGCCATAGATCTCGACGACACGGGCAATTTTCGACAGGCCGAGCACGCGTCCATCCGGCATATAGGCGACATGGGCCTTGCCGATGATCGGCACCATGTGGTGTTCGCAATGCGAGTAGAAGGGAATGTCCTTGACGAGGACCATGTCGTCGTAACCTGCGACCTCTTCGAAGGTCCGGCCGAGCACGTCCTCGGCCGCCATGTCATAACCGGCGAAGAGCTCGCGATAGGCCTTGGCGACACGGGCGGGTGTCTCGATGAGGCCTTCGCGCGTCGGATCGTCACCGGCCCAGCGCAGCAGAACGCGCACGGCTTCCTCCGCCTCCTGCTGGGAGGGGCGGTCCGAGTCGCGGTTCGGCTGCGGAAAGTTCTTTACGATGGCGTCCATGATCAATGGTCTCCTGGTCCGCACCGCGAACCCATCTGTCGGAATTGCCACTGGTCAGTCCCATGCGGGAATTCATGCACCTTTGGCAGGCTCCGGGGCTTTCGGGGCAAATTCAACGCCCGTCCGGCACGGTTTCCCAATCAAACTTACACGAGGCCATTGCATTTTCATGGCCTTCGAACGACATACATATAGGAAGACGGCCACCTTATGTAAGTATCCTCAGATGACACGGTGTGTTTTTTGTTTCAATAACAATAACAGCGCCATTAAGGCCGATCCGCAGCGATTTTGGAGCGGAAACCCAGCATGGACGACATCTACAACAGCAAAATCCTCGAATTCGCCGGCAATATTCCGTTGACCGGCACGCTGGCGGACGCCGATGCGACCGCACAGGCACACTCCAGGCTTTGCGGCTCGAAGGTTCGGATCTGGCTGAAGATGGACGGCGATGTCGTCACTGCCTTTTCGCATGACGTGAAAGCCTGCGCACTCGGCCAGGCATCGTCCTCGATCATGGCCCGCCATGTCGTTGGCGCCACATCGGGTGAATTGCGGCAGGCCCGTCAGGATATGCTTGCCATGTTGAAGGCAGACGGGGTGGGTCCCACCGGACGGTTCGAGGACATGCGCTATCTGTTGCCCGTGCGCGACTATAAGGCCCGCCATGCCTCGACGATGCTGACCTTCGACGCGGTCGTCGAAGCGATCGGACAGATCGAGGCGAAACGGGCGGAAGTGATCGAGGCGTAACCGAGATGTGCGAGTTCTGCGTCCGGCAGGCTGAGGATGAGGACGATGGCGGCGCGGCCGGATCGAGCCAGCCGCGCGGAAGGCCGGCGCGTTATTCCCGCAATTATACCGGCGCGTTCCGCAAGAGTCCCGACCGCCTGCTCGGCATGGGGCTGATCCGCCTCTATCAGTTGACGCTTTCCGGCTTCGTCGGCAATTCCTGCCGCCATATCCCGACCTGTTCCGAATATGGCTATGAGTCGATCGCCCGGCACGGATTGTGGGCCGGCGGCTGGATGACGCTGTTTCGCGTCAGCCGCTGCGGCCCGGGCGGCACCAGCGGCCTCGACCCGGTGCCCGAAGCGCTCGGCGACGGCTTCCACTGGTGGACGCCCTGGCGTTTCTCACCTGGGATAATTGAGGAGTCCTGGCGGCCATGAGCACCTTCATCGCTCTCCTGCACAGCATCGTCCTGACGCCGGATCGCCGCGTGATCATGGAAGATTTGCGCGCGCTTGCCAAAGAGCTGGGTTATCGCGAACCGCGGACCTTGGTTTCAACCGGCAATCTCGTTTTCGAAGCCGACGAAATGCGGCCGCATGAACTCGAGGTCGCGCTGGAAGAGGGCTTCGAAGAGAAGTTCGGCAAACATGTCGATATCATCGTGCGCAGCGACTGCACCTGGATGGCGCTTTGCAGTACCAATCCGTTCAGGGACGGCAGCGGCGACCAGGTGATCGTCCGGGTGATGCGTCTGCCGGTCGACCCTGAGAAGGTCGAGGCTTTGAAGCCGCTGATGACGGAAGGCCAGCGCATCGCAATCGTCGGCGGCGACCTCTGGATCGATTTCGCCGGCAAGCCGAGCCAGTCCAAGCTGCTTTCGGCGCTGACCACCAAGCGGATAGGCATCGGTACGATGCGCAACTGGAACACGGTGTGCGGCCTCGCTCAGATGATCATGTAGACCGTCTTCTTCTTTACTCCCGAGGGAAATCTGGGTATCAGGCGGCAGCGCCTCCAAAGGACGGAGGCGCTTCGTTTCAACCACCCGCATTCGTTGGCGGGACTGGACAAGGAGAATTTCGATGTCCCAAGCTATTTCCCTGACATTTCCCAATGGTTCCGTGCGCAGCTTCCCGGCCGGCGCAACTGGCAAGGATGTCGCCGAATCCATTTCCAAGTCGCTTGCCAAGAGCGCCGTCGCCATTGCGATCGACGGCGCCGTGCGCGACCTTTCCGACGCCGTCACCGATGGCAAGATCGAAATCATCACCCGCAAGGATCAGCGCGCGCTGGAACTCATCCGCCATGACGCCGCGCACGTGATGGCCGAAGCCGTGCAGGAACTCTGGCCCGGCACCCAGGTGACGATCGGCCCTGTGATCGAGAACGGCTTCTATTACGACTTCGCCAAGAACGAGCCGTTTACGCCCGACGATCTGCCGAAGATCGAAAAGAAGATGAAGGAGATCATCGCCCGCAACGCGCCCTTCACCAAGCAGATCTGGTCGCGCGACAAGGCCAAGGAAGTTTTTGCCGCCAAGGGCGAACAGTACAAGGTCGAGCTCGTCGATGCGATCCCGGAAGGGCAGGATCTGAAGATCTATCATCAGGGGGACTGGTTCGACCTTTGCCGCGGCCCGCACATGGCCTCCACCGGTCAGGTCGGTACCGCCTTCAAGCTGATGAAGGTCGCCGGCGCCTACTGGCGCGGCGACAGCAACAACGCCATGCTGTCGCGCATCTACGGCACGGCATGGGCTGACCAGGCCGATCTCGACAACTACCTGCATATGCTGGCCGAAGCCGAGAAGCGCGACCATCGTAAGCTCGGCCGCGAGATGGATCTCTTCCACTTCCAGGAGGAAGGCCCCGGTGTCGTCTTCTGGCATGGCAAGGGCTGGCGCATCTTCCAGACGCTCGTTGCCTATATGCGCCGTCGGCTTGCCGTCGATTATGAAGAGGTCAACGCGCCGCAGGTGCTCGACACGTCGCTCTGGGAAACCTCGGGTCACTGGGGCTGGTATCAGGAGAACATGTTCGCCGTGAAATCGGCACATGCGATGACGCACCCACAAGACAAGGAAGCCGACAACCGCGTCTTTGCGCTGAAGCCGATGAACTGCCCCGGCCATGTGCAGATCTTCAAGCATGGCCTGAAGTCCTATCGCGAGCTGCCGATCCGGCTTGCCGAATTCGGTCTGGTGCATCGTTACGAGCCGTCGGGCGCGCTGCACGGGCTGATGCGCGTGCGCGGCTTTACGCAGGACGACGCGCATATCTTCTGCACCGACGAGCAGATGGCGGCCGAATGCCTGAAGATCAACGATCTGATCCTGTCGGTCTATGAAGATTTCGGCTTCAAGGAAATCGTCGTCAAGCTCTCCACCCGGCCGGAGAAACGCGTCGGTTCCAATGCGCTCTGGGATCGCGCCGAAGCCGTGATGACCGACGTCTTGAAGACGATCGAGGCACAGTCCGAGGGCCGCATCAAGACCGGTATCCTGCCGGGCGAGGGCGCCTTCTACGGTCCGAAGTTCGAATACACGCTGAAGGATGCGATCGGCCGCGAATGGCAGTGCGGCACGACGCAGGTCGACTTCAACTTGCCGGAACGCTTCGGCGCCTTCTACATCGACAGCAATTCCGAAAAGACGCAGCCGGTGATGATCCACCGTGCCATCTGCGGCTCGATGGAACGCTTCCTTGGCATCCTGATCGAGAACTTCGCCGGCCACATGCCGCTCTGGGTATCGCCGCTGCAGGTGGTCGTCGCGACGATCACCTCGGAGGCCGATGCCTACGGCCTCGAAGTGGCCGAGGCGTTGCGCGAGGCCGGTCTCAACGTCGAGACCGACTTCCGCAACGAGAAGATCAACTACAAGATCCGCGAGCACTCGGTCACCAAGGTTCCCGTCATCATCGTCTGCGGCAGGAAGGAAGCCGAGGAGCGTACGGTCAACATTCGCCGCCTCGGCAGCCAGGACCAGGTTTCGATGGGGCTCGACGCTGCGGTCGAGAGCCTGACGCTCGAGGCGACACCGCCTGATATCCGCCGCAAGGCCGAAGCAAGAAAAGCCAAGGCGGCCTGAAAACAGCCGGAATACGACAGCGCCGAACCTCGGCGCTGTCGAATAAAAGCGGTGCATTCCGAACCCGGCTGCTCTTCGAAGTATCTTTCAGCAATGATGGAAACCGGCGCTTAAAGCGCTGGCCGATCCGCGTGAGTTTTGCATCCGTCCGAGGCGCGTGCGCGGGAAAATCAATCCAGGCTGGCGCCGTCGCCGCTTTGCGGCACGAGCTGTTCATAGGAGGGCAGAGGCGTTTCGGGGGGCGGCTGGACGCCCGGTGGCGGCGGTGTGCCGGCGGGCACCTGCTGCACCGTGCGGGCCGCACTCGCCGGCTGCTGCGGCTGCTGGTCCTTCATCAGAACCTCGACATCGGTGTTCCTGCCGGCGACCACTTTGAAATCCCGCTGGTAGATCTTGTCCTTGTTGCGGGCAACGGCCGAATATTCGCCTTCGGCAAGAACCATGGTTGGAAAGGCGCTGACGCTTTCGCCGACGCTGTCGCCGGCTGCCGTCAGGATCGACCAGGCCGTATCGGCGATCGCCTCGCCGCCGGCTTCGGAGACCAGCTTGAAGGTGATCTGGGCGGCGCGGTGCTGGATCGTCGCCTCAGTCAGTTTGCCGGCATCAACCTGGATGTCGGCGCGGATAACGGCATTGACGTTGCCGTATTCGGAAACGATGTGATAGGTGCCGGCATTGAGGCGCACTACCGTGTTCGGGGAGACGTCGGCCACGACGAGGCCGCGCTCGCCATCGTCGCGCACTTCCGAGGAATAGATCGAGAAGCTCAACTGATCGGGTCGGATGCGGGCATCGGTGCCGGAGACGGCATTGAGCAGCAGGCCGCCGGCATCGAGCACCATCACCTGCTTGTCGACCTCACCGTCGGCCGGAACCGTCAGCTTCTTGGTGACGCCGGCACGGCCGAAGGAGACATTGACGAAATAATCGCCTGGAGCGAGTTGGAAGGCGGCGGGTCCGCCCTTGGCGCTGGCGATTAGCGGCAGCTTGCCGTCCGGTCCGGCGATCGGGCTGAAGACGTACCAGGACAGGCCGTCCTCGACAGCCGTGCCGTCGGTCGTCAGCTTGGCTTCCATTGCGACATCGCGCAGTTTTGCGCCTTCGGGCGCGGTGCCAGGAGCGATGAAGGCGTTGAGCTTCGGCATCTTCGATGTCGAATCGAGCTGTTTGAAATCCTTGAAGGCATCCTGCGCCCCGGCGCTGAGAGGCATCAATACCATCAGCGCGATGGCGAGGCCGGTGCGTACAAGAGGCGAAATGCCAAACATCTGTTTCGTGAACCGATTGACTTCTGAAATCGCAAAGGCCACTTCAAGACCAACGCGATGGCAAATTCAAGACCCACCCTTTGCAGCAGCATAAAAATGAAAGTTTCTCCCGCATGAAATCCGATATTAAGCTGATCGACTATCTCGCCGTGCGCCGCTCCATCCCCGCTTTCCAGATGTGCGAGCCGGGCCCCGAGAAGGCGGAAATCGAAGAAATCCTGCGTCTCGCCTCGCGTGTTCCCGATCACGGCAAGATCGCACCCTGGCGCTTCATCGTCTATCGCGGACAGGAACGCGTCCGCCTCGGAGAGGCGCTGCTGAAGCTGGCGCTCGAGACGAAACCCGATCTTTCCGAAGAGATGATCCAGGTCGAGCGCACCCGCTTCACCCGCGCGCCTGTGGTCGTGGCCGTCGTCAGCAAGGCGGGGCCGCACATCAAGATCCCGGAATGGGAGCAGCTGATGTCGGCCGGCGCACTCTGCCTCAACGTCCTCCTGTCAGCCAATGCCCACGGCTACGTCGCCAACTGGCTAACGGAGTGGTTCGCCTATGACGAGCGCGCCTATCCACTGCTCGGCGTCGGAGCCGATGAAAAGGTGGCCGGCTTCATCCATATCGGCTCGACGACATTTCCGGCAATCGAGCGGCCGCGGCCGGAGCTTACCGACACCGTCACCTGGGTCGGCGGAGAGGATTGATGTTCTACACCACCGACAGCAACCGCCATGGGCTGGCGCATGATCCCTTCAAGGCGATCGTGTCGCCGCGGCCGATCGGCTGGATCGGCAGCAAGGGCAGGGATGGCTCGATCAATCTCGCGCCCTATTCCTTCTTCAACGCCGTCGCCGACCGTCCGAAGCTGGTGATGTTTTCGTCCGCCGGGCGCAAGCACAGCCAGCGCAACGCGGCGGAGACCGGCGTCTTTACCTGCAATTTCGTCAGCCGCGATCTCGCCGAAAAGATGAACCTCTCCTCTGCCGCACTGCCCTACGGCGAGAGCGAATTCGGCTTCGCCGGGCTGACGCCGAAGCAGGCCGAACTCATCGATGCCCCCTATGTCGGCGAGGCCTTCGCGGTGCTCGAATGCAGGGTGACCGAGATCATCGAGCCGAAGACGCTGTCGGGTATGCCATCCGAAAACGTCATGGTGTTCGGCGAGGTGATCGGCATCCGCATCGACGAAGCGATTGTCAGGGACGGCCGGCTCGACATGTCGATTGCCCGGCCTGTGGCCCGCATGGGCTACATGGATTACAGCGAGGGCAGCGATGTCTTCGAGATGCTTCGGCCGCAGGTCGCGGGCTGACGCGAAGGCATACAAGAAGGCATACAAGGGCTTAAGAAATATGGTGAACGAATCTTAAACCTTTTGCCGCTACGGTCGCAGCAATGAAAGGAACGCGAGGGAATCGCGTTCAAGTGCTGGGGCGTCGCGTGATCGTAGAAGCTTTCCTTCGTTGGATCGAAACGGCCAAGACCGGCGATCGGGCCCGGGCCGCGAATGCACTCGGTCGAGCCTATCTGCAATCTCAGATGAGCGCGGAGGAGCGGGCGGCGGCCGAGATGGCAATGACCTTTCTGCTCGACGATTCGTCGCCGCGCGTGCGGCTTGCGCTTGCCGAGGCGGTCGCCTGGTCGCCCGACGCGCCCCGCAGCCTGGTCCTTTCGCTTGCCGCGGATCAGCCTGAGATCGCCTGCCACGCCGTCACCTGTTCACCGCTTCTGACCGATGCCGATCTCGTCGATCTCGCGGCACGCGGCAATGGCGCGACCCGGATGCTGATCGCGGCGAGGGCGCGTGTGACGCGGCCGGTTTCGGCCGCCCTTGCGGAGGTCGGCGATGAAGAGGAGCTGCTCTGCCTGCTCGAGAACGAGGGCGCTGTCATTTCCAGCCTGTCGTTGAAGCGCATCGCCGAACGGCTCGGCGACTGCTGCGATATCCGCAATCTGCTTCTCGAACGCAGCGATCTCCCGGCCGATGCCCGCCAGCTGCTCACCCAGCATGTCAGCAATGCGCTGGTCGGTCTGCCGCTTGTTCAGGCGGCGATCGGGCTGCAGCGGCTGCAGCGGATCAGCCGCGAGGCGACGGAAGCGGCAATCGTATCGATCGCCGGCGATATCGCGCCGCGGGAGATACCTGATCTCGTCGAGCATTTGCGCCTCAACGGCCGCCTGACGCCGTCCTTCCTGATGCACGCCCTCTGCTCCGGCAAGGTGGACTTCTTCGCCGGAGCGATCGTCGATCTGACAGGCTGCGGCGAGCGCCGCGTGCGCGCGATCCTGGCGACGGGACGCATGCATGCGGTGCGCGCGCTCTATGAATCCGCCGGCCTCCCGAGGGATATCAGCGTGATCTTCGTGGAGGCGACGCTTCTGTGGCGCGAGGCAGCCCGCAAGGCGCCAGGCAGCGTGCTCGGCACTGTCTGCGGTCGTCTTCTCGAAAAATTCCGCCATCACGACGGCGCCCATGCTGCGGTCGGCGAACTGCTCGACATGGTGGAGAAACTGCACGTCGCCGAACAGCGGCAATCAGCCCGCGTCTATGCGGCGCTTGCAGCGGCCTAAAGCCCCATCGCGATCTTTCAGATTCGATCCTGCGCTTTAGCTCTTTGTTTTCACGCATGTTGTTGCCGCAAAACCGCGCACACTTTTGCGCGACATGCTTTAATCGGCGATCCGTGTCACCACCCAGGAATAGCTGGCGGATACGAAATGCACGGGCTTGGAGAGCGTCTCCTTGACGTCCCGGCCCGAGGGAAGATGTGCGCGAACCTGGCCGGCGATATTTTCAGCGAAGCTGGCGAGTTTTCCCACGGGTTCTTCGACAGGCTCGGGCGCAGGAACGGGGGCCGGTATGGGCGCCGGCTTCGGCGGCTCGGCGGCGGCGACGGCTTTCGGCGCCTCGCAGACCGCGATCACCGAGGGATAGTGGACATTGGCATAGGACTTCAGCCGGCGCTCGGCCTCGGCATCGCAGGCGGCAACCGTTTCCCAACGCTTGTCGACTGTCGCGACATAGCTGCATTGGCTGACGGAATCGTCGCAACCTAGAATCGTCATCGCGATGAGCACCGCTTGCATACTCTGCTTCCTTGGCTATTGAACCTGACATCGCCTTAGACGGCGCAATTCCAACCGAATGAAGGCAAGAGGATTAACTCTTCGTCATCTCCGCGAAAAATTGCGCCTCGCAAGCATCGGGAGCCAGCATGTCCGTCACCATTGCCCAGGAGCCGCCGCGGCAGGAGGGCGTACTCCGCCTTCTCGATCTTTCCGATGCTTATGCGCAGTCGCTCTATCCGGCCGAGAGCAATCATCTGGTGGATCTTTCTCTCTTGGAAAAGCCTTCCGTGAGTTTTTTCGTCGCGCGCAACCACGGCGCAATCGTCGGATGCTGCGCATTGGTGGAGGCCGGCGACGATACGGCGGAGATCAAGCGCATGTTCGTCGACCCGCAGGCGAGGGGACTGAGGGTCGCCAGCTGCTTGATGAACGGGCTGGAGGCTGTCGCAAGGGAAAAGCGGCTGACGGCGATCCGGCTCGAAACCGGCATCTATCAGCCCGAGGCGATCGCTCTTTATCGCAAATACGGATATAGGGAGATCGAGGCTTTCGGCGCCTATCTGCCGGACCCGCTCAGCCTGTTCATGGAAAAGCGGCTGGGATAGGGCCAAAAGGCCTGGTTCAGCCTTCTGCGACGCGGGGAACCGGCTTGGACGGCGGGGCCTGTTCGTCGATGACGAACTGCGGCCCGCTCTCGCTAGTATCGGCGTTGCGGGCTTCGTGGATCCATTCGCGCCAGATGGCGACGATCAGCGCCATCAGTACCGGGCCGATGAAGAGGCCGAGGAAACCCATTGTCTTGACGCCGCCGACAAGGCCGAAGAAGGTCGGCAGGAAGGGCAGCTTTATCGGACCACCGACGAGCTTCGGCCGCAACGTCTTGTCGACGATGAAGAGCTCGACCGTGCCCCAGACGAAGAGGCCGACGCCGGCGACATGCGAGCCGCTCGCCAGGAGATAGATCGAGACCAGCGTGAAGGAGAGGGGCGCACCGCCCGGTATCAGTGCCATCACGCCCGTCAGCACGCCGAGCGTCACCGGCGACGGCACGCCGGCGACCCAATAGGCAAGGCCGAGCACGATGCCTTCGCCAATCGCAATCAGCGTCATGCCCATGACGGTGGAACTGATTGTCGCCGGAACGACGCGGGAAATGCGTTCCCAGCGGTTCGGCAGGATGCGCTCGCCCAGCATGTCGATCTGCTTAGAGAATGAGACGCCGTCGCGATAGACGAAGAACAACGCGATCAGCATGAAGAGCAGCGTCAGCAGAAGATGGAAGGCGCCACCGCCGGCCGCAAGAACGGCACGGTAGATATTGCCGATATGGGCGCCGCTGACCGCCTGGATGAGCTCGCCGAGCGCGCCCGGGCTGCCGATGTATTTTGTCCAAAGGTCGTCGAGATAGGGGCCGGCAAACGGCAAGGCGACGATCCAGCCAGGTGTCGCGGCCCCTGAACGGTTGGCGTGGATTGCCCAGGCGAGCCAGGTGCGCACTTCGCCCGTGGTATAGGTGGCCGCAAATCCGATCGGGATGACCAGGAACGTGACAATCATGATGATGGCGATGGTCGCGGCGATCGTCGTATTGCCGCCGACACGGGCGAGAAGCTTGCGGTAGAGCGGCCAGCTGGCGAAACCGATGACGAGGGCGGCCAGCACCGGCACAAGGAAACCGTAGAAGAAATAAACGCCGGCGGCGACGATCAGCACCAGCAGCCAGCGCGCCGCTGAGATGGAGGGTATCAGCGGCGTGCGTGTCGGCGCCGACGAGCCCAGCCATCGCGGTTCATGATTGCTTCTCTGACGGTCAAACACACCCACGCGCGCCTCTTCTTGTTCTTGTCTTCTGGTTATGGGCTATGAACCCGGCGGTTTCAAGGTCCGCGCCGTGAAAGCGTATACATGAGCCGATGTCTTACTGTTGCGGACGACGCAAAATCTTGAAGGCGTAGAACTGCGTCTTCTGCGCGGCCGAGAAATTATTGTCCGAGCCGAGAATGAGGACGTCGCTTCCATCCTTGGCCTTGCCGAACGACATCGCCTCGATATTGTCGGGGACAAGGCCGATTGCTCTGAGATCAAGGATCTGGCTCTTGCGAACCGGGACGACGCGCTGGTCGTTCTTGGCGAGCGAGGAGATGGCCGATATGTCGGTCGCGTCGGCGAGATCCATCATCATGATCTTGATGTTGTTGCCGACCCCTTCGGCATAGCTTCGCTCGACGGCGAGCAGGCGGTGATCGTCGAGCGCGAGCATTTCCGACATGCCGTTGTCATTGCCGCCGTCGGCCTTGGCGGCGGCCTGCGGTATAGGCGATACCGGGTAGACATATTGCGCCTTCGGCTCGCCGGATGCGCCGTCGTAACGGATGATGCGCGACAGGCTGCCCGTCGTCAGCGACGGCTTCGGACCGTCCTGGTAGAGGGCGGCTTCGAGGCCGACGAAAACGTCGCCCGAGGGTGCGACGGCGAGATCCTCGAAGGCGAGATTGTCTCGGATGCCGGTCGACCTGTCGATGGTCGGTGCAAAGCCTTCCGGCAGCTTGAATTCGCGCAGGAAAGAACCGTCCGGCGCAGCGACGCGGATGAAGGGCGGCAACAGCACCTTGGCGTCGCCTTCGCTGCCCCAATAGATGCCGTCCTTGCCGAGGCGGATCGATTCCGGATCGACGGTTTTTGCCGCGAAAGGCTCGCCGTTCTTGTCCTTCAGGGTCACGTGCTTGACGACGGAAACACCCTTGAGGCCGGATGCGTCGACATCGACGTCGAGTTCATAGAAGCGGGCCGGGGCCTTGTCCGAGCGATCGTCGCTGATGGCGATATAGTGGCCGGTGGCGGCATCAAAATCGAGGCCGGAAATGCCGCCGAATTCGACGCCGTTTTCCATCTGCCCGGTCGGGATGACGAATTCACCGAGATAGGAGAGCGCGATGCCGGCGGCGCAATCGCCGAACGGGCAGGCGGTCTCGAAGGTAGCGCCGATATCGGTGGCGCGGACAGTCACGGTGCTGGACAGGAGAACGAAAGCGGCAGTCGCGAGAAAACGCTTGGTCATGAAAAATATCCGGCAAGGGTTGAAAAGTTTCGAACGGAGGCAGGCGTTCCTCCCCGGGGAGGGCGCGCCGACCGCTTCATGCGCCGGTTGTTTGACGGAGTTGTTACGGTTCTTCGTCAGTTCCGTGAAATCGCGAATGCTAAAATAAGGGCACGCCGAGAGTATTTGTCGCAGGTTCGGCGCGCCTCAGGCCTGCTCAAATGTCGAGGTTTTCGGCGAAGGCCGCACGCTCCTGGATGAAACGGAAGCGGGCTTCCGGCTTGGTGCCCATGAGATCGTCGACGGCGCTGCGGGTACCCTCAAAATCCACCTCGTCGATCAGCACCTTCAGCAGGGTGCGCTTGGACGGATCCATCGTGGTTTCCTTGAGCTGGGCAGGCATCATTTCGCCGAGACCCTTGAAGCGGCTGATCTCGACCTTGGCCTTGCCCTTGAACTCCGTCTGCATCAGCTCGGCGCGGTGATTATCGTCGCGGGCATAGGCGGATTTCGCCCCTTGCGTGATCTTGTAGAGCGGCGGCACGGCAAGGAAGAGGTGACCGCCACGCACCAGCTCCGGCATCTCCTGATAGAAGAAGGTGATGAGCAGCGAGGCGATGTGGGCGCCATCGACGTCGGCATCGGTCATGACGATGATGCGCTCGTAGCGCAGGTCTTCCTGGCGATACTTCGAACGCGTGCCGCAGCCGAGCGCCTGGATGAGATCGGCGAGCTGCTGGTTTGCGCCGAGTTTTTCGCGGCCGGCGCTGGCGACGTTGAGGATCTTGCCGCGCAGCGGCAGGATCGCCTGATTGGCGCGGTTGCGCGCCTGCTTGGCCGAGCCGCCTGCCGAGTCACCCTCGACGATGAACAATTCGGCGCCCTCGGCGGTATTCTGCGAGCAGTCGGCGAGCTTGCCGGGCAGGCGCAGCTTACGCACCGCCGTCTTGCGGTTGACTTCCTTTTCCTTGCGGCGGCGTAGGCGCTCCTCGGCGCGCTCGATCACCCAGTCGAGCAGCTTGGCCGCCTCGTTCGGATTGTCGGCGAGATAGTGATCGAACGGGTCGCGCAGCGCGTTCTCGACGATGCGCTGGGCCTCGACGGTCGCCAGCTTGTCCTTGGTCTGGCCGACGAATTCCGGCTCGCGGATGAAGACCGACAGCATGCCGACGGCCGAGATCATCACGTCGTCGGTGGTGATCTGTGCGGCCCGCTTGTTCTGCGTCAGCTCGGCATAGGCCTTCAGCCCCTTGGTCAGCGCGATGCGCAGGCCTGCCTCGTGCGTGCCGCCTTCCGGGGTCGGGATGGTGTTGCAATAGGAATGCACCTGCGGATCGCCGCCATACCAAGTGATCGCCCATTCCATCGAGCCGTGGCCGCTGGCCTTCTCCGTCTTGCCGGCGAAGATCTCGCGGGTAACGGTGAACTCCTTGCCCATCGTCGCCTGGAGATAATCCTTGAGGCCGCCGGGGAAATGGAAGGTGGCCTTATCAGGCACCTCGGATCCTTCCGGCAGAACGCCGGGCTCGCAGCTCCAGCGGATCTCGACGCCACCGAAGAGGTAAGCCTTTGAGCGCGCCATGCGAAAGACGCGGGCGGCGTCGAACTTCATATGATCGCCGAATATCTGGGCGTCGGGATGGAAGCGCACGCGGGTGCCGCGGCGATTATGGACGTCGCCCAGTTCCTCGAGCCCGCCCTGAGGCAGGCCGCGGGAGAAGCGCTGGCGGTAGAGCTTGCGGTTGCGCGCCACCTCGACCTCGAGGAAGTCGGACAGCGCGTTGACGACCGAGACGCCGACGCCGTGCAGACCGCCCGATGTCTCGTAGGCCTTGCCGTCGAACTTGCCGCCGGCATGCAGCTTGGTCATGATGACTTCGAGCGTCGATTTGCCGGGAACCTGCGGATGGTTCTCGACGGGGATGCCGCGGCCGTTGTCGGTGACGGTGAGATAACCCTGCAGATCGAGATGCACTTCGATGAAATTGGCGTGTCCGGCGACCGCCTCGTCCATCGCATTGTCGATGACTTCGGCAAAGAGGTGATGCAGCGCCTTTTCGTCGGTGCCGCCGATATACATGCCCGGGCGCATACGCACCGGCTCGAGCCCTTCGAGGACGCGGATCGACGAGGCGCCGTATTCGTCCGAGTTCGATCCGGCGGGCGCCGGGCGCGCGGAGGCGGCGGGCGGCGTCGCGGCGACGGGCGCTGCGGCTGCCGGCCGCTCGGCCGGCGCTACGGGCTTCTGTGCCTCCTCGCGTTTTTCAGAAAGGGGCAGTCCGGAAAAAAGGTCGTTGCTGTCGTCCATGGAGCCGTTCAGATCTTCATCCTGTCTTGGGCTTGCATCCGCCGCCGACCCAAAATCACCGCATTTCATGTCACGTTTGCGAATCAGGCAGATTCTGCCAGAAAGCACCTCAATACGCGACACCGCCAATTCTGGCGGAGTTGACACATGATTTGCGTTGCCGGGCGCGGAATGGCAAGCGGCGGCAGGCTTCAGGAAACCATCCGCATGCGAATGTCCACAAGTGATTGCGCTGTTATATCGGTAATTGCGGCGTTTTTCCTGTCTGCGGCCATGCTGTCATCAGGCGGGCCGGCGCAAGCGGCCGGCACGCTGGCGCCCTTCAAGGATGAACTGTTCTCGAAGCAGACCATCCTGCAGACCGGCGACGACGGTGCTTTCGAGGTCATCGACTACGACGAAATGCGCGATATCAACGGCCGCGACCAGATCCCGCAAAAGCGGGTGCAGCAGAAATATGTGGCGCTCGGCATCCGCAAGGCCCAAGCGGACGAAACGCTCTCGCTCGACGGCATCAAGCTCGATGTCACCAGGGTGGGACCGCCGCAAAATGCCGCATTCACGGTGATCTTCATTCACGGCCGCGACGGCGACCGCAGGCTCGGGGCCAACGACTACAGCTTCGGCGGCAATTTCAACCGGCTGAAGAACCTCGCCGCCGGCAATGGCGGCGTCTACTATTCGCCGACGGTCAAGAGCTTCGACAGCAACGGCGTTGCCGCCATCGCCGGCCTCGTCCGCTATGCCAGCGCCCAATCGCCCGGCCGGCCAGTCATCCTCTCCTGCGCCTCGATGGGCAGCCAGGTCTGCTGGGGCATTGCCCGCGACGAGGGCAGCGTCAAGCGGCTGAAGGGCATGCTTGTCATGAGCGGGGTTACCGATCCCGATTTCACCAAAAGCGCCTTCTACAGGGCGAAGCTGCCGCTCTGGTTCGCGCATGGCAGCCGCGATCCGGTCTATGCCGCCAGCGACCAGCAGGCGCTGTTCGAAAGACTGCGCAAGGCAAAATATCCGGCGCGCTTCACGCTGTTTCAAACCGGCAATCACGGAACGCCGATCCGAATGATCGACTGGCGCAGGGTGTTGAACTGGATTCTTGCGGCTTAGCGCGGGATTTTAGGCAAAATTTGCCTGGGATTGCCGAGATTCCCCTTACGTCAGGGGCATGATGCTTTTCTTTGCCGCAAGCTTTTGATATGGCCGCAGGCATAAGCAGATTTAGGGAAGGCCGGCATGACACCTGACGTGCGCCCGCTCGTGGCGGGAAATTGGAAAATGAACGGCACCCGTGCCTCTCTGGATCAGATCAAGGCGATCGCCGAGGGTGTTCGCCCGCCGCTCGCCGATAAGGTCGAGGCGCTGATCTGCCCGCCGGCGACGCTGCTCTATGTGGCGACCGCGCTTTGCACCGACAGCCCGCTTTCGATCGGCGCGCAGGACTGCCATCAGAAGGCCTCCGGGGCGCACACCGGCGACATCTCGGCAGAAATGATTGCCGACAGTTTCGGCACCTATGTGATCGTCGGCCATTCCGAACGCCGTACCGACCACGCCGAAACGGACCATCTGGTGCGCGCCAAGGCGGAGGCCGCTTTTGCCGCGGGGCTGACGGCGATCATCTGCATCGGCGAGACGGCGGATGAACGCCGCGCCGGTCAGGCGCTCGACATCATCAAGCGCCAGCTTTCGGCCTCCGTTCCCGATGGCGCGACCGCCGAAAATACGGTTATCGCCTATGAGCCGATCTGGGCGATCGGTACCGGTGTGACGCCGACATCGGGCGACGTGGAAAAGGCGCATGCCTTCATGCGCGCCGAAATGGCGGCTCGCTTCGGCGATCAGGGCCGCAAGATGCGCCTTCTCTATGGCGGCTCGGTCAAGCCGGCCAATGCCGGCGAACTGATGGGCATTGCCAATGTCGACGGCGCACTGATCGGCGGGGCGAGCTTGAAAGCCGCCGACTTCCTCGCCATCTACCGGGCCTACGAGGCGCTGCTCGCCTGAGGCGTTGTTTGTTCCCGGGCTAATTCGTTCAATCCGGGGCGTATTCTCGGCCGAAGGGCTTGGAATAGACGAACGCCTCATGTAAAGAGCCGCCAGAATTTTTAATTATGTCCGTCTTCCGGCGGGCAGGACTGGACCCATGCAGACAGTATTGATTGTCATCCATCTCATGATCGTGCTCGCCCTCGTCGGCGTCGTGCTCATCCAGCGCTCGGAAGGCGGCGGCCTCGGCATCGGCGGCGGTTCGGGCTTCATGTCGGCCCGCGGCACGGCCAATGCGCTGACGCGCACGACCGCGATCCTTGCCACGCTGTTCTTCCTGACGTCGCTCGGCCTCGGCATACTGACGCGTTACGAGGGTCGTCCGGGCGATATTCTCGACCGCATCCCTGCCACGAGCGGCCAGGGCAACGGCATTCTCGATTCGCTCGGCGGCGCACAGGCGCCGGCCAACCAGCCGGCCGGCAACGGCGTTCCGAGCAGCGGCGCCGCCGCACCTGTTCCGCAGGCTCCGGCAGCCCAGGCCCCGGCGGCCAGCGCGCCTTCAACGGATGCGCCGGCAGCAAGCGCTCCGGCAACGACTGCCCCGGCAACGCCCGCAGCTCCGGCCGCTCCGGCGCCGGCTCAGCCCTCCGGCGTCCCGACGGGACAGTAAACCGGTCTTCGACATAAACCGCCGGCAGGCCCTCGGGTCTGCCGGTTTTCTTTTGTTCAGATTCCCGCGTCAGGCTTCGAAAGTTCTGGAAAAGAATTTTTGGGCTGGTGGAATCGTTTTTGAAAAGGTATCCGGTGAATCCCATGGCGCGATACGTATTTATCACAGGCGGCGTGGTTTCCTCCCTCGGAAAAGGAATCGCGGCCGCTGCTCTCGGAGCCTTGCTGCAGGCTCGTGGTTATCGAGTCCGGCTTCGCAAGCTCGACCCCTATCTGAACGTGGATCCGGGCACGATGAGCCCGACCCAGCACGGCGAGGTCTTCGTCACCGACGACGGCGCGGAAACCGATCTCGATCTCGGCCACTACGAGCGCTTCACAGGGCGTTCGGCAACCAAGACCGACAACATCACCACCGGCCGCATCTACAAGAACATCATCGACAAGGAACGGCGCGGCGACTACCTCGGCGCGACGGTGCAGGTCATCCCGCACGTCACCAACGAGATCAAAGATTTCGTCACCGAGGGCAATAAGGACTACGACTTCGTCATCTGCGAGATCGGCGGCACGGTCGGCGACATCGAGGCGATGCCCTTCATGGAGGCGATCCGCCAGCTCGGCAACGACCTGCCGCGCGGCACCGCCGTCTACGTCCATCTGACGCTGATGCCCTATATTCCGGCGGCCGGCGAACTGAAGACCAAGCCGACCCAGCACTCGGTGAAGGAACTGCAGGCGCTCGGTATTCATCCCGATATCCTGCTGGTGCGCGCCGATCGCGAAATCCCGGAAGCCGAACGCCGCAAGCTGTCGCTGTTCTGCAATGTGCGCCCGTCCGCCGTCATCCAGGCGCTCGATGTCGCCAATATCTACGACGTGCCGATGGCCTACCACAAGGAAGGCCTCGACGACGAAGTGCTTGCCGCCTTCGGCATCGAGCCGGCGCCGAAGCCGCGCCTTGACCAGTGGGAAGAGGTCTGCAATCGCATCCGGACGCCGGAAGGCGAGGTGACGATCGCGATCGTCGGCAAATATACCGGCCTTAAGGATGCCTATAAGTCGCTGATCGAGGCCCTGCATCACGGCGGCATCGCCAATCGCGTCAAGGTCAAGCTCGAATGGATCGAGTCCGAGGTCTTCGAGAAGGAAGATCCGGCACCTTATCTCGAAAAGGTGCATGGCATCCTCGTGCCGGGTGGCTTCGGCGAACGTGGTTCGGAAGGCAAGATCCACGCTGCGCGCTTCGCCCGTGAGCGCAAGGTGCCGTATTTCGGCATCTGCTTCGGCATGCAGATGGCCGTCATCGAGGCGGCGCGCAATCTCGCCGACGTACAGGCCGCTTCGTCGACCGAATTCGGCCCGACGAAGGAACCGGTGGTCGGCCTGATGACCGAATGGGTCAAGGGCAACGAACTGCAGAAGCGCACCGCAGCCGGCGATCTCGGCGGCACGATGCGCCTCGGCGCCTACAAGGCGGCGCTGAAGAAGGGCACGAAAATCTCGGAAATCTACGGTTCGACCGATATTTCCGAGCGTCATCGCCACCGCTATGAGGTCAATGTCGACTACAAGGACCGCCTCGAGAGTTGCGGCCTCGTCTTCTCCGGCATGTCGCCGGACGGCGTTCTGCCGGAGACGATCGAATATCCCGATCACCCCTGGTTCATCGGCGTGCAGTATCATCCCGAACTGAAGAGCCGGCCGCTTGACCCGCATCCGCTGTTTGCCAGCTTCATCGAAGCGGCAACGGAACAGAGCCGCCTCGTCTGACGAATGCTCCTACCAGATCGCGCCGCCTTCGCGCGATCTGGATAATGGCGATGCTTGCACTATCTTGGCGGCATGGCAGCCCGCAGCACGACCGTCTCACGCTTCATCGCCGCGCCGCGCGAGCGCATCTACAGTGCCTTTCTCGATGCGGAAGCCGTCGCTACATGGCTTCCGCCCGGTTCGATGACCGGCGTTGTCCAGCCTTCGAATGCCGGGAAGGCGGTGCCTTCAGCATGTCGCTCGTCTACCCCGACGACGAGGCATCGCAGCCAGGAAAAACCTCCGACAAGACCGACAGATTCGAGGGCCGTTTTGCCAGACTCGTGCCTGACGAACGGATCGTCTGGGCGACCGTATTCGATGCCGAGGATGAGGGTTTTTCAGGCGAGATGACCGTCAGCACGATCTTGTCGCCTGCTGACGGCGGCACCGACGTGACGATCGTCTGCGAGAACATTCCCACCGGCATTCGGCTTGAAGACAATGAAGAAGGTTGCCGCTTGACGCTCGACAAACTTGCCGCTTTCGTCGGTGGTTGAGATCGGCGGCCAATCCAGGACATGCCCCGCCGCCGAATCCAAGCGTCAGGCTGCGGCCGGAAGCGGTCCGACATAGACCGAACGGGGGCGGATCAGCCGGCCGTCGAGCGACTGTTCGCGGGCATGCGCCAGCCATCCAACCGTTCGGCCGATCGCGAACACGCCGGTAAAGGCTTCGCGCGGGAAGCCGAGCGCTTCGAGCAGCAAGGCGGTGTTGAATTCGACGTTGACGTCGAGCGGCCGGTCCGGCTTGCGCGCCTTCAAGATCGCCAACGCGGCGGCCTCGACGGCTTCGGCGAGCGCGCCGCGGGCGCTGTCCACCTGCCCTGACGTGATCAGCGGCTTCAGCGCGCCTTTCAGCGCATCGGCGCGTGGATCGCGCACGCGGTAGATGCGGTGGCCGAAGCCCATCAGCCTTTCGCCGCGATCGAGCGCTTCGGCCAGCCAACGGCCGGCATTCTCCGCCCTTCCCACGGCATCCAGCATGTCGAGGACAGGCCCAGGCGCGCCGCCGTGCAGCGGTCCCTTCAGTGCGCTCAGTGCCGCCAGCACCGAAGAGGTGAGGCCTGCCTGGGTCGAGGCGATGACCCGTGATGCGAAGGTCGAGGCGTTGAGGCCGTGGTCTGAGATCGTCACGAGATAGGTGTCGAGCGCCGCCACCTGCTCCTTGCTCGGCAATTTTCCAGTCAGCATGCGCAGTATATCGGCCGCCTTCGATAGCGCGGTGTCCGGCGCGATCGGCTTTTGCCCGCGCTGCAGCCGCAGCAATGCAGGCAGGAAGACTGCGGGCGCTGCCAGAAGGTTAAGCGCGGTGTCGAAATCGTCGCCGTCCGGCAGCCGGGCGATCAGCGCCCGCATCGCATCGACCGGCGGCAGAGTGAGCAGGGCAGTGTCGGCGGCCTCGATATGGACGAAGACCTTCGTTCGCGCTTTCGCCAGCCAGCCGCGCAATTCCGCTTCATCGAAGCTTCGTTCCATCAGGCCATCGAGCAACAGGGCGGCAACGCCCTCATAGGTCCCACCGGCGACGAGTTGATCCAGCGATACGCCGCGGATGATCAGCCGCCCCGCTTCGCCATCGACATCCGAGAGCTGCGTTTCGGCGGCAATGAAGTCTTCCAAGCCATTTTTCATGTTGTTTCTCCTTTACGATAAGGATGATCCGACCTAGTCTCATTGACGTCAATCTTGATGTAATTGATCAATATGAGGCTCCGATGCCGTGGCTGACCGCCGAGGAGGCGCTGCAGGCGCTGAAGACCAAGCCGCAGACGCTTTACGCCAATGTCAGCCGCGGGCGCATCCGCGCCAAGCCCGATCCCGCCGACCCGCGCCGCAGCCTCTACCAGGCTGCCGACGTGCAGCGACTGGCCGAACGCCAAGCCGGCCGCCGCAATGCCGAAACGGTTGCTGCCGAGACGATCCGCTGGGGCGACCCGGTTCTCGCCTCGGCGATCTCCACCATCATCGCAGGACGGCTGTTCTATCGCGGACGGGATGCCGCCGATTTCGCCGAGGCAGCGACGCTGGAGCAGACGGCGGCACTGCTCTGGAACGGCACGGAAACGCTGTTCTCGGGCACGGTAGCCGGAAATGGCCCGCCGTCGCTTCAGGCTGCGTTCCTGGCGCTGGCCGGGCGGGTGATGGCGGATCTGCCATCGCTCGGCCGTTCGCAAGCCGCCCTGCGGCGCGAGGCGCACGGCGTTCTCTCGACCATCGCCGATGCGGTGGCGCCGGGGCCTTCAGACCAGCCGCTGCATCTGCGGCTGGCGGCGAGCTGGAAGCGGCCGGATGCCGCCGATTGCCTGCGCCGCGCCCTGGTATTGCTTGCCGATCACGAACTCAACGCGTCGGCATTTGCGGCGCGGGTCACCGCCTCGGCGGGTGCCGCACTGTCGGCTGCGGTGCTCTCCGGTCTGGCGACACTGACGGGGCCGCTGCACGGCGCTGCCTGGCAAGGCGTCGACGCCTTGATCCAGTCATCTTCGGCGCTTGGCGCGGAGCAGGCGATCCGCCGCTCGCTTGTCCAGGGCAATCACCTTTCTGCCTTCGGCCATCCGCTCTATCCCGATGGCGATATTAGGGCTTTGGCGCTGCTTTCGCATTTTTCCCTGCCGCCGCAATTTACCGAGCTTCGGGAAAGGGGCGAGGAGATGGTCGGCGAGAAGGTCAATGTCGATTTCGCGCTTGCCGCCATGGCGGCCGCTTTCGATCTGCCTCGAGAGGCGCCGATCATCATTTTTTCGCTTGCCCGTTCCACCGGCTGGCTCGCTCATGCGATGGAGCAGATCGAGAGCGGAGAGTTGATCCGCCCGCGCGCGCGTTATGCCGGGCCGGCGCCGCAGATGAGAAGCGGTGTCTGAGAATTCGCCGGCGGTCTCAGCGGTGTACTTTTCGCCTAGGGAAATATCGGAATTCGGCTATCATGCCCGATATGGAAGAAGACGGTTGGCGGGCGCTTTCGCAAAAGCTGCTCCGCCCGGTCACGGGGGCTTTCCATGCATACGACGCTTCGCAACCTGTTTGTCGCCGCGCTGGCTGCCGGCCTCATTCCGTATGAGGCGGCCTTAGCGCAGTCTGCGGGCTGCGCGATATCGCGTGACGCCGGCGCCCGTCAGGTGCTGAGCTGCCCCGGCGGCGTCAAGGTGACGGCAGAAGCCGGGGCGTCTTTCCGCCTCACCGACGGCAACCGTGACGGCAGTCCCGATTCGGCGTCGCTACGGCGCAAGGCCATTCTCGTCGATGTCGACAGCAGTCAGCACACAGGTGGCTTCCAGGTGGTAACGCCGCAGGCGATTGCTGCCGTCCGTGGCACGCAGTGGGCTGTCGACGTCGCAGGCGGCAAGACCTCGGTGCTGGTGGTCAGCGGCAGCGTTGCCGTCCGTCGGCCGGCCGGCGAGCCGGTGGTGCTGTCGCCAGGCGAGGGCGTCGATGTGTCCAGCTCAACCGAACCTCTTGTCGTGCGCCGCTGGCCTGCGCCACGCGTCGCTGCCCTTCTTGCCCGCCTCGGCCAGTAAATATCATGAGCCATCGTCTGCTGACCGTGATCGCGCTGCTGTTCGCCGGTCTCTGGGGCGCGGCGCTCGGTTATCTCAATCTCAACGGCGAGGTCGGCCTTCTCGACCGGATGGAGGCGACGCTTGCTGATATCCGCAGCCTCGTCGTTGGGGCAAGAGAGCCGCCGCCCGTCGTGACGATCGTCGCGATCGATGACCGCACCGCCGCCGCCCACGGCTATCCGCTCGACCGGGCGACGCTTGCCCGCCTTGTCGGCGCGATCAATGCGGGTAAGCCGAAAGCCCTGGCGCTCGACATTCTGCTCGTCGATCCCGGGGCGGAGGAGGGTGATGCGGCGCTGACCGCCGCCTTGCGCCAGGGGCCAACCGTGATCGCGGGGGCGGCCACCTTTGCGCAAAGCAGGCAGCGGGTCACCGACGCCGCCGAGGATCCGTTGGCCGCCATACCCGAGGCAAACCAGCTTCTGCTGCCGCTCCCGCGCTTTGCCGAGGCCTCCGCCGTCGGCATCGTCAATGTCGCAACCGATCGGACCGGCACGCCGCGTTTCATTCCGCTGATTTCGCGCAGCGCCGACCGGCTGGATCCGGCTTTTCCGCTGCGTGCCGCCTCCGTCGCGGTGGGCGCCGATCCCCGTATCGAGCGCGGTGCCGTCATGCTCGGAGCGCTGCGTATTCCGACGGATATCGGTCAACGCCTGCCGGTGACCTTCTATGGCGGACGCGGCAGCATCGCCACGTTCAGCGCCGCCGATGCGCTTGACGGCAAGCTGCCGGCGGCGACTGTGGCAGGCCGTATTGTCGTCATCGGTTCGACGGTCACCGGCGGCGGCGACGTCTTCCCGACGCCGTTCGATCCCGTCATGCCCGGCGTCGAGGTGATGTCGACGGCAATCACCCATCTCGTCACCGGCGACGGCATGGTGCGCGACCACAGGATGAGGCTGATCGATGCCGGCACGGCCATCGGCCTGGCGCTCCTGCTCGTTTCACTGGTGGCTTGGCGGCGGAGTGCTGCGGGCTATCTCATCATGGTGCTGGTGCTGGTGGTCTGGGCCATGCTCAATCTGTCGGCCTTCGCCCATGGCTATTGGCTGAGTGCGGCGCTGCCGATCGCCGCGGCGCTTCCGCCGGCGTTGATGCTCGGTGCGGCCGAACTCTGGCTCGACCGCGGCCGCGCCCGCCATTTCGCCGAGCAGAGCGCGCTGCTGCAGCGTATCGAGGCTCCCGGCCTCGGCGAATGGCTGGCGCGCCATCCGAATTTCCTTGCGACGCCGGTGCGTCAGAACGCTGCCGTCATCTTCATCGATCTCTCAGGCTTCACGGGCCTCAGCGAAACGCTCGGGCCGGTCAAGGTCAGCGAAGTGCTCAGCGGTTTCTTCGAAATCATCGACGAGGAGGCCCGCTCTCACGGCGGCGCCATCACCAGCTTCATGGGCGACGGGGCAATGATCCTGTTCGGCCTGCCGGAGCCGGCCGATGACGATGCCGCCCGCGCCGTCGCCTGCGCGGTCAGCCTCTGCGAGCGTACGCGGACCTGGCTTGGCGCGCATGCGGGCTTTGCCGAGAAGAAGATCGGCTTCAAGGTCGGCGCCCATTGCGGCCCGATCGTCGCCTCGCGGCTAGGCACCGGCGACCGGCAGCAGATCACGGCGGCGGGCGACACGGTGAATGTCGGCGCCCGGCTGATGGAGGTCGCCGCCCGCAACGGCGTCGAGCTGGCGCTGAGCGCCGAAATCGTCCGTGCCGCAGGCCCCGACAGCGTGCTGCTGCGGGCCGGGCGGATGGATGGTCCGCTGGAAACGGAGCTGCGCGGCCGGGCAAGCCATATCGACGCCTGGCTGTGGCGCAGCCGCACGCTTTGACAATCGCTGCGGGAGCGGCTAGGAACGGCGCAAATATCCCGCCGGCTGGCTCCGGCCATGGCGCATTTCGCGCCTGACAGCTCCGAAAGATCGAACTCATGACAGAATTCAACGGCGTCGTTCCGGCGATCGCCAAGGCGTTGCAGAAGCGCGGTTACGCCGAACTCACCCCGGTGCAGAAGTCGATGCTCGATCCTGATCTTGCCGCATCCGACGCTCTGGTTTCCGCCCAGACCGGTTCCGGCAAGACCGTCGCCTTCGGGCTGGCGCTGGCGCCGACGCTGCTCGAGGGTAGGGAACGCTTCGGCAATGCCGGCGCTCCGCTCGCCCTCGTTATCGCCCCGACCCGCGAGCTTGCCCTGCAGGTTAAGCGCGAGCTCGAATGGCTCTATGAGATGACCGGCGCGGTGATCGCCAGCTGCGTCGGCGGCATGGACATCCGCAGTGAGCGCCGTTCGCTCGAACGCGGCGCCCATATCGTCGTCGGCACGCCGGGCCGGCTCTGCGATCATATCCGCCGCAACGCGCTCGACATGTCGGAACTGAAGGCCGCCGTGCTCGACGAGGCCGACGAGATGCTCGATCTCGGCTTCCGCGAAGATCTGGAATTCATTCTCGATTCGGCGCCGGACGAACGCCGGACGCTGATGTTTTCGGCAACCGTGCCGGCGGCGATCGCCAAGCTTGCCAAGAGCTACCAGCGCGACGCGGTGCGCATCAGCACCGCCGCCGAGGAAAAGCAGCATATCGACATCGAATATCGCGCGCTGATGGTGGCCCCGAGCGACCGCGAGAACGCGATCATTAACGTGCTGCGTTATTACGAGGCGACCAATGCCATCGTCTTCTGTTCGACGCGCGCCGCCGTCAACCATCTGACCGCGCGTTTCAACAACCGCAATTTCGCCGTGGTGGCGCTCTCCGGCGAGCTGACGCAGAACGAACGCAGCCATGCGCTGCAGGCGATGCGCGACGGGCGCGCCCGCGTCTGCATCGCAACCGATGTCGCCGCCCGCGGCATCGATCTGCCGGGCCTCGATCTCGTTATCCACGCCGACCTGCCGACCAATCCGGAAACGCTGCTGCACCGCAGCGGCCGCACCGGCCGGGCCGGGCGCAAAGGCATCAGCGCCATGATCGTGCCGCTGAATGCACGGCGCAAGGCCGAGCGTCTGCTGGAGAATGCCGGCATTTCCGCGGCCTGGGCACGGCCGCCGTCGGCCGAAGAGGTGAATGAGCGCGACGACGAGCGGCTGCTCGCCGATCCGATCTTCAGCGAAGCGCCGCAGGAAGAAGAACAGGGGCTGGTGCAGCAGCTGCTTTCCAGCCACGGCGCCGAGAAGCTCGCCGCCGCCTTCCTGCGTCTCTACCGCACCAATCATTCGGCGCCGGAGGACCTGATCGAGGTCACCGTGCAGGATGAGCGCAGCCGCAAGCGCCGCGACAATGCCGAGCCATACGCGCCGGCACAAAAGGGACCGCGCGAGGATTTCGGCCCCAGCGTGTGGTTCTCCGTCTCGGTCGGGCGCAAGCAGAATGCCGAGCCGCGCTGGCTGATCCCGATGCTTTGCCGCAACGGCAACGTGACGAAGCGCGAGATCGGCGCAATCAAGATGCAGCCTGAGGAAACCTATGTCGAGATTGCCACGGCAAGCGCCGACAGTTTCCAGGAAGCGCTGGGGCCGAACAAGACGCTCGAACGCGGCATCCGCGTGACCAGGCTTTCCGGCACGCCGGATTTCAGCCGCGCGGCGGCGCCGAAGCCCTATGCCGGCAAGTCGCGTGACGAACGGCCGGGCGAGGGCTTCCGCGATGAGCGGCCGAAGAATAAGTTCGGCAAAGGCCCGGGCGGCGGATATGCCGCGGTTGAGAATGCCGGCGGGGAGAAGCGGGACAGCAAGCCCTGGAGCAAGAAACCAGGCAAGCCCGGCTTCGATGGCCCGAAAGGCGATAAGCCGAGATATGACAAGCCGAAATTCGAAGGCGCCAAATCTGAACGCCCGAAATACGAGGGCAAGGGCGGCGCCGGGGCGAAAAGCAAGTTTTCGAAGAAGAAGCCCGGCTGATTTCGCCGGCAGCCGGGTGGCGAAGCTGCCCCTCACCCTAACCCTCTCCCCGTAAAAACGGGGAGAGGGGACGTGCCAAACGCAACGTCGAGGGTACGGAAAGCCGGTGCGGCATGTCCCTTCGCCCCGCTCGCGGGGAGAAGGTGGCGGCAGCCGGATGAGGGGCAGGCGGCGATCTCCTAGGGCGACAATTTTCTACTGCTTGTGCCTAAATGGGATCGGGAGGATGACGATGAAAAGCTCCGGCATGCCGCATCCCGATCCGGCCGCCTTCATCCAGGCCAATCTGTCGATCTCACCCGTTCCGGCCATTCCCGAGATTCTGCTGCATACGGCAGGGCCTGCGAGCGGGCTCTGGCGGCTTGCCGGCCGCGAAGAAGCCGATCCGCCGCCTTACTGGGCCTATCCCTGGGCTGGCGGCGCCGTGCTTGCCCGCCACCTGCTCGATCGGCCGGAAAAGGTTATCGGCCGCCGTGTCTTCGATCTCGGCGCGGGCTCCGGGCTCGTCGCCATCGCGGCGGCGAAGGCCGGCGCTGCCGCCGTGACGGCGATTGATGTCGATGCCAATGCCATTGCCGCGATCGGCCTCAACGCGGCGGTGAACGGTGTGAGCATCGTTGCGGTCGCCGCCGATATCATCGACGAGCCGCCGCCGGAGGAGATCGATCTCCTTTTGGTGGGCGACCTGTTCTACGATCCCTCACTTGCTTTACGGGTAATGGCCTTCCTGCGGCGCTGCCAGGCAGCCGGTATCGAGATGTTGATCGGCGATCCCGAGCGCGCACATCTGCCGCATGGGGAACTTACGCGAATCGCAACCCATGGGGTTGCGGATTTCGGGGCGGGATCGGCGGCCAAGGCGGTGCAGGCGGGCGTCTTTTCGCTTTCCGCGATGCTTAAAGACGCAATTAAGCCAGAAGGTCCGGCCGCAACAGCATGACCGGGCAGGGTGCTCCAGCGGGCAATTCCGGTGCATGCGGCGGGCGGATGATAAGGCAGTCCGAACGGGCGAAGGTTTTCATCATCGACGAGTCCTGCTTGTCGAAGGGTTCGGCGAGCCAAGTCCCGGCGGCGGACTTCGACAGTTTTGCCCTGATATAGTCTTGCCGATGGTCATTGGCGCGCAGCGGGACGGCTGCCTCCATCGTCGCCTCGCGCCGTGCCGGCGGCAGGGAGGCGAGCTTGCGGATCAGCGGTTCCAGGAAGAGCAGCGAACAGACGAGGCTCGAGACCGGATTGCCGGGCAGGCCGAGCACATGGGTCTCACCGAAGCTGCCGACCATCAGCGGTTTGCCGGGACGCATGGCAATGCGCCAGAAATCCAGCTGCATGCCGGCCTCGATCAGCGTCGGCTGCACCAGATCGTGATCGCCGACCGAGGCGCCACCGAGCGTGACGATGACATCGACCTTGGCTCCCCGCGCCGTGTCGATCGCCGCGGTGATCCTGGCCTTGTCATCCGGGACGATGCCGAGGTCGAGCACATCGGCGCCGGCTTTGCGGGCAAGGGCTGCGATACCGAAGGTGTTGGACGCGATGATTTGCGAATGGCCGGGTGTGCTTCCCGGCGGCAGCAATTCGTCGCCGGTCGCCAGGATGGCGATCAGCGGGCGCCGGAGCACCTCGACGTCGGGCCGGTTCATGCCGGCTGCGACCGTCAGCCGCGAGAAATCGATCACCGTTCCGGCAGAAAGCACGGCTTCGCCTTCGACAAAATCCTGGCCACGGGGACGGATATGCTGTCCCTGCCGCACGGGAAAATTGGTTCGGATGCCGCCTTCGATCTTCTCCGCATCCTCCTGCAGCAGGACGCTGTCGGCGCCTTGCGGAACCGGCGCGCCGGTGAAGATGCGGACGGCTTCGCCGTGGCTGACGGTTCCCTCGAAGCCGTGGCCGGCGGCCGAGGTGCCGATGACCTTCAGCACAGCACCCGGCTCCGGCGCGTCGTCACGGCGCAGCGCATAGCCGTCCATCGCCGACGCATTGAATGGTGGCTGCGTCAGGCCCGCCGTCAGATCGACGGCCAGGACCCGGCCCTCTGCTTCGGCGAGCGGCAGCGTTTCGGATTCTGCGACCGGCTTAGCCCGAGAGAGCAGGCGGTTTTGCGCCTCGGTGACGGGGAGAAGGTTCATCTCGCCTCCGGATGACGGAAATCGCCGGATTTTCCGCCGGATTTTTCGAGCAGCCTAATGCCGCCGATCTCCATTGCCTTGTCGGCGGCCTTGGCCATATCGTAGATCGTCAGACATGCGACGGAGACGGCGGTCAGCGCCTCCATCTCAACGCCGGTCTTGCCGGTCAGCTTGGCGGTTGCCGTGACGCGCAGACCGGGCAAGGTCGCATCTTCCGCGATCTCGACGGTGACCTTCGTCAGCATCAGAGGATGGCAGAGCGGGATCAGATTGGCGGTCTGTTTGGCGGCCATGATGCCGGCAAGCCGGGCCGTGCCGATCACATCGCCCTTCTTGGCATTGCCCTGGCGAATCAGCGCGAGCGTTTCCGGCGCCATTTTCACATGGCCTTCGGCGGTGGCGGCGCGCACCGTCTCGGCCTTAGCGGAAACATCGACCATATGCGCCTCGCCTGACGCGTCGATATGGGTGAGGCCGGGCTTTCCGCCGCTCATCTTATTCGGCCGCGATTGCCGCTTCGCCAATGAGCAGCGCGCGGGTGGCGGCCGTCACGTCGTCCTTGCGCATCAGGCTTTCGCCGACCAGGAAGCTATTGATGCCGGCGGCCTGCAGGCGCTTGCAATCTGCATGGGTGAAGATGCCGCTTTCGCCGACGAGGAACCGATCATCAGGAACCAGGGAGGCAAGCGTCTCGCTGACGGTCAGGCTGACTTCGAAAGTCCTGAGGTTGCGGTTGTTGATGCCGATAAGCGGTGAAGAGAGCTTCAGCGCGCGTTCCATTTCCGGCGCGTCGTGAACCTCGACCAGAACATCCATACCAAGCGAAAAAGCTTCGTCCTGCAGACGCTCCGCCTCGTCATCGGTGAGCGACGCCATGATCAGCAGAATGCAATCGGCGCCCCAGGCGCGGGCCTCATGGACCTGATAGGTCTCGAACATGAAGTCCTTGCGCAAAGCGGGCAGGGCGCAGGCGGCCCGTGCCGCCGTCAGGAATTCCGGCGCACCCTGAAAGCTCGGCGTATCGGTGAGCACGGAAAGGCAGGCTGCGCCGCCGGCTTCGTAGGCCTTTGCCAGCGCCGGCGGATCGAAATCCGGACGGATGAGGCCCTTGGACGGGCTTGCCTTCTTGATCTCGGCGATCAGCCCAAAATGGCCAGCCTCACGCTTGGCCGTAAGCGCCTGGTAAAAACCGCGCGGCGCCGACTGCCCGGCCTGCATCGCCTTCAGGTCAGCCAGCGACACCGTCGCCTTGGCGGCAGCGATTTCCTCGCGCTTGTAGAGTTCGATCTTCTTCAGGATATCGCTCATCCGGCAATCCTAATCGATATCGTTGGAAACGGCGATGAGTTTGTCGAGAGCGAGCGCCGTGGCGCCGCTATCGAGCGAATGCGCGGCAAGGGTCATGCCGTCGCGGATCGTTTCGACCTTGCCCGCGATGACAAGCGAGGCGGCGGCATTGGCCAGAGAGACATCGCGGTAGGCATTTTTCGCGCCGCTAAGAACCTCGCGAAGTGCTGCGGCATTGGCGATACCATCGCCGCCCTTGATATCGGCGAGCACGCAGGGGCTGACGCCGAAGTCGGCCGGCGACAGTTCGAAGGTGCGGATCTTGCCGTCTTCGAGGGCTGCAACCTTGGTGATGCCGGTTGTGGTGATCTCGTCGAGACCGTCGCCATGGACCACCCAGACGCATTCGGATCCGAGGTCGCGCATGACTTCGGCCAGCGGCACCAGCCACTGCGGCGAAAAGACACCAAGCAGCTGGCGGCGCACACCGGCCGGATTGGAGAGCGGCCCCAGAAGGTTGAAGATCGTGCGGGTGCCGAGTTCGACGCGGGACGGGCCGACATGGCGCATGGCGGCATGATGAAGCTGCGCGAACATGAAGCCGACGCTAGCCTCCGCAATGCAGCGGGAAATGATCTCGGGACCGACATCGATATTGACGCCAAGGGCCGACAGATTATCCGCCGCACCGGATTTCGAACTCAGCGCCCGGTTGCCGTGCTTTGCCACCGGCACACCGGCGCCGGCAACGATCAGCGCCGCCAGCGTCGAAATATTGTAGGTGCCGCTGGCGTCGCCGCCGGTGCCGACGATGTCGATGGCATCGGCCGGCGCCTCGACGGTCAGCATTTTCGACCGCATGGTGGTGACGGCGCCGACGATCTCGTCGACGCTTTCGCCGCGCACGCGCAGCGCCATCAGGAAGCCGCCGATCTGCGAAGGTGTGGCCTGGCCCGACATCAGGATGTCGAAGGCGGCGCGCGCCTCGTCACGCGTCAGCGGCTCGCGGCTTGCGGCCTTGGCCAGGAACGGTTTCAGATCGGACATAAAACCTCCCAGAGCATGACGCCGAAAACTGTGAGCGACCTTCGGCGGACATCATGCTCTAACTGTTGAATTCGGAACGGGATTCAGATTTTAAGCCGACCTGGCCTAAAATCATCCTGTTCTAGCGGGCCGCCGTCTGTTCGGCGAGCGTCTGGTTGACTTCAGCGCCGTACTGCGTCTGCAGCAGGTTGACCATCTGATCGAGGATATCATCGCCGGCGGCGTTGGCCAGGGCGGTGAGCTGGGCATCGCGGTTGTTCAGCACGTCGCCGGTCGGCTGGCTGTTGACCTCGGTGACCTTCATCAGGATCTGGGTCGAGGGATCGGCGCCGACAGCGCTCGCCACCGTGTCGAGAGGGCCGGAGAAGGCGGCCTTGACGCCGGCGCGGCCCAGAACCGGATCGTCGGTGGAGCGGGTGATGCCGCTCTTGCTTTCGACGGCGATGCCGAGTGGCGTCGCAATGTCGGCAAGGGCGGTGCCCTTTTGCGCCTGGGCCTTCAATTCGTCGGCCTTTTTGGCGAGTTCGGCCTTCTGCTGCTCCGCCGTCCAGTCCTCGACGGCTTTCTCGCGCACTTCGGCGATCGGGCGGTCACGGTCCGGCGTGATTTCGCGGACATTGAACCAGACATAGCCGTCATTGCCGATCGGAAGCGGCGGCGCATCGACGCCGACCTCGGTCTTGAACGCTTCGCCGAGCAGCTGCTGCTTGACGGGGATATCCTTGACCTCCTTGCCGTCCTTGTCGGCACCGGTCGCGTCGACGGCGTCGATGGTGACGGCGTTGAGCTTCAGCTGGCTGGCGATATCTTCAAGCGTGGCGCCGCCGGCGCGCAGATCCTCGATCTGGTCGTGAACGTTGATCACTTCCTGAGAGGCATTGGAAAGGGCCAGCTGCTTGCGGATCTCCTCCTTCACCTCGTCGAAATTCTTCACCGTTTCCGCCTTGATGTTGGTGATGCGCAGGATGACGGGACCAAAGGAACCGTCGACAACCGGCGTCGTGCCACCATCCTTGGAAACCGCAAAGGCGGCTTCGGCAACGGCCTGATCGGGAACCTTGTCCTTGGTGAATTCGCCGAGCAGCACGTCGCTTGCCGTCTTGCCCTGGTCGGAGACCAGCTGATCGAAGCTGGTACCGCTCTTCAGCGCGGTTTCGGCGGCGGCGGCAAGATCCTTGCTGGTGAAGGTCAGCTGCTCGATGGTGCGGCTTTCGGGTGTACGGTAGCTATCCTTGCCCTTGTCGAATGCCTCGCGCACCTGGTCGTCGGTGACCGTCGCGGCATCGGCGATGTCGGCCGGCTGCAGCTTCAGATAGGCGATCTTGCGATATTCCGGCGCGCGGTAACGCTGCTTGACGCCCTCGAACCAGGAGGCCAGCACGTCGTCGGCCGGCGCCTTGATCGGTTCGATATTGGCGTTGGTCAGCAAGAGATAATCGACACTGCGGCTTTCACCGCCATAAAGCTTCATTGCGTCGACCAGCGTCTTCGGCGCGGTGAAGCCGTTGGAAACCGCATCGACGATCTGGCTGCGGACGGCGACCTTGCTGCGCTCCTGGATGTAATCGTCCTGGCGGATGTTGGCATTGCGCAGGCGCGAGACGAACAGGTCGCGGTCGAACTGGCCGTTAACGGCCTTGAACGCCGGATCATCGCCGATCAGTTGGGCGAGGCGATCCTCGGACAGGCCGAGATTCATGTCTGCGGCGAGCTGGTCGAGCGAAGCGCCCGCGATGAGCTGAGAGAGGACCTGCTGTTCGACGCCGAAGGCGCGGGCCTGTTCCGGCGTGAGGCGCATGCCGAATTGCTGGCCGAGGCTTGCCACCTGACGTTGATAGGCGAGGTGGAATTCGTTCACATCGACACGCTGATCGCCGACGGTCACGACCGTGGTGCTGTTGCCGCCTGATATCAGCTCGCGCGATACGCCCCAGACGCCGAAGGAGGCGACCAAGAGAAGCAGGAGCAGCTTGGCAACCCAGGTCTGAGCGGCTCTTCTCAGAAAATGGAACATGGAAACGCAAACCTCGCAGTATTCATTGACCCGCGCGCGGGCAGACATTCGACGTTCCTTAGAACAAACCCGACAGGAAATGAAGGGTTGTCACGCGAAAAGCTGCGCAGAGCGGCGGTGGCGGCGCAAGGCGTTGACGGCAAACAAAAGATCGGCTTCGGCGGAACCTTTCGGGCCGCCATTTCGTTGAAGCGGCATCCCATGAAACAGGAGCAGACCATGGCAGATTTGAAAACCGCTTCCGCCGAATCCACCGCTGCGCGCGTCAAGGCGGATATCGCAGCAGACGATCTGTCGGCCCAGGTCACGGCACTCCGTGAAGATCTGTCCAGACTCACGGACAGTGTGCGGTCGCTGGGACAGGGCGCGAAGTCGGTGGTTACGGACGAAGCTTCGCTGATGACGGAACGGCTGCGCGACAAGGTTCGCGAAGAACCGATCATGGCGCTCGCGGTGACGGCGGGCATCGCCTATGTTTTCGGCCTGCTGAGCCGCCGCTGACACGGAATTCGGAACAGAAAAAGCCGGACGCAAGGCGCGCCCGGCCAGTCGTGTCTAAATAGTTATATCCGGGCCCTCAGCGGCGGATGGCGCGGCCGATGAAAATCAGAAGGCAGGCACCGACGAAGCCGGTGATCAGGTAACCCAGCCAGCCGGCCAGCGGTTGAATGTGCAAAAGACCGAGGATCCAGTTGGCGACGATCGCGCCGACGATGCCAAGCAATATGTTCATGAGCACGCCCATGCTGCTGCTCATGACTTTTTCCGCCAGCCAGCCGGCGATGCCGCCGATGATGATGGCTGCAATCCAACCCACGCCTTCCATGGTAATCCCTCCTGGTAAACCGACTCGCAAGTAAGCACGAAACCGCAGAAAGTTCCACTCCTGGAGGAACTTAGTCGATTATGGCTGAAGCAGGGTAACCGGCGCCTCCAGCAGGTAGGCCATCAGCTGGAACAGCAGGCCGGCTACAGCAAGCATTGCGAAGCCGAAAGGCATGATCAGGCTTTTGCTAAACATTCTTTCCTCTCCCCTATTGAGTAAAGAATAAGCCTAAGTGCGGTCGACGCAAGATTATTGTTAATAAGTAGTTAAGTGCGATATTTAAGTAAAATTATAAATACCACCGATGTATTATGATTCGAAGTAAATATACACCGCTTACTGGTGGTGCTCTCGCCAATGTCAAACAATGCGTCATTTCGTGGAGTTTTTACCTGGCATAAGCTGGACCATTGTGGAATGGGCGCCAGAATGTACCCCGATTTGGCGCGGGTGCTTAAACTCTTCGGCTAGAGCCCGCTTTCATGTCCTGATGCGGCGGATTGATTTTGGCGCCGACTGCATCATTTTTCCGGGAGTTCGCCTCTATCAAGGAAAAACTCGATGTCAAAAGCTGCTGTCGCCTTTGCCTGCCTCTGCCTGCTCACGCTTTCCGCCTGCGGCAATACCGCGTACGGATTGAAGAAGGATGGACAGGAGGCCAGCCACGCAATGGACAACGCGACGCATCGGGTGCTTTCGGCCGGTGCCAAGAAGTAAGGGCAGCAGCGAAATGCGCGCCGTCACCGAGCGGCCAAGCTTGCATGAAAAAGCCCGCCTGGGGTGAGGCGGGCTTGGCATAACAGAGAGAATGGACGGATGGAAACCGCCCCGACTAATACAGCATTTCCTTAAGCGTATGGCCTTGCGTCATTCGACGTAACCGCGACCGACAGATTCCGGCCGCGACCGCCAGGATGGGGTTCAAAAGTTGCCCCAATTCTGAGCGCGAGCGCGGGCGCGAATAATCCGATATTCGCGACCGCCATAGAGCGAACCGATGGTCAGCAGAAGCGTCAGAACGTCCCAGATGATATGCATGGTATCCTCTTAGGTTGGACGGCTCTGCCGTCGATCGGTCAAAGTACAATAGCAATCTTTCAAACCTGCTTATATGACAAGAAATCGGGATATGCGGGGAAGCGGGAAGGGCGCTTCATGAGAAGACGGAGTCGCCATCTTGGGAGCAGTAAGGTGAATAGATCACCCGGTGGCGGGCCATGACGATTTTTACGGTCCGCCATATCACGGCCTATCGATACCGCAGGGAGGTCGATTTCGGCGAGCATCGCCTGATGTTCCGGCCGCGCGACAGTTTCGACCAGCGGCTGATCGAGGCGTCGCTGACGACCTACCCGGAGCAAAGTCATGTGCGCTGGATCCATGATGTTTTCGGCAATTGCGTGGCGCTCGTCGATTTTTCGCGGCCGTCGGCCGAGCTTCGCTTCGAAACCTGGATCACGCTCGACCATACACCCCAGTTCGCCCCGGATATTCGAATCGACGAGGCGGCGCTCACCTATCCCTTCTCCTACGACAAGGACGAAATCGCCGATCTCGCGCCGGCGATGCAGCGCCATTATCCCGATCCGGGCGATGAGATCGGCCGCTGGGCGCGCCGGTTTGTGCGCCTGGGGCACCCGACCGAGACCGGGCACCTGCTGATGACGCTCTGTTATGCCATTCGGGAAAGCTTCGTTTATGCGCGGCGCCACGAACACGGGACGCAGGCACCGCTTGAGACCTTGCATCTTCGCTCCGGCACGTGCCGGGATTTCGCGCTTCTGATGATGGAGGCTGCCCGCACGCTCGGCCTGGCAGCGCGTTTCGTCAGCGGCTATGTTTACGTTCCCGATCGGGACGGCTCCACGGTGCTCGGCGGCGGCGCCACGCATGCCTGGTGCCAGGTCTATCTTCCCGGGGCCGGTTGGGCGGAATTCGATCCGACCAACGGCATCGTCGGCAACCGCGATCTCATTCGCGTGGCCGTTGCCCGTGATCCGCGCCAGGCAGTTCCTTTGAGCGGCAGCTATGACGGAAACGGGTCGGATTTCGACAGCATGACGGTGCAGGTCAACGTGACCACGCAGCAGCCATGGATCAATGAGGGGTAGCGGTCGATTGCCAGCCGGCGATGCTGGATCGGCGCCGGACGATAGCCGCGGTCGGCGGAACCGGGCAGCGCGATCGGCGTTCCATACTCACCTCCACCCATGCAGGGGGAGGACGAGGAAACCGCAATGAAGATACGCGCCGGGTTTCATCTGGGCTATGAATGCATCCAGCCGACTCCGATGCTGCTGGTCCTCAACATTCACCCCTCGCGTCGCGCCGATCTTCTGAGCGAGCAGGTCCTGACATTCGATCGGCCGATCGACGCCTGGGAATATACCGACAGTTTCGGCAACGCCTGCAGCCGGATCGTCGCTCCGCCGGGGCTGACGACGATTTCGACCGAGTTCGAGATCTACGATACAGGGCAACCCGATACCGTGCCGACCGAGGCCGTACAGCACGCGATCAAGGACCTGCCGGACGAGGTACTCGTCTTCCTGCTCGGCAGCCGTTACTGCGACATCGACAGGCTTTCGGATTTCGCCTGGGAAACCTTCTCGTCGACACCGCTCGGCTGGGCGCGCGTGCAGGCAATCAGCGATTTCGTCCACAATCACATCACCTTCGATTATCAGAAGGCCGACGTTCTCAGAACCGCGCATGGCGGCTTCACCGACAAGAGCGGCGTCTGCCGCGACTTTGCGCATCTCGCCATGGCGCTTTGCCGATGCATGAATATTCCTGCCAGATATTGCACGGGTTATCTCGGCGATATCGGCGTTCCAGCCGATCCCAATCCCATGGATTTCAGCGCCTGGTTCGAGGTCTTTCTCGGCGGCCACTGGCATACGGTCGATGCCCGCCACAACACCCCGCGCATCGGCAGAATATTGATGGCGACCGGCCGCGACGCAACCGACGTCGCCATGTCGACGGCATTCGGCCCGGCCACACTTTCTCGCTTCGAGGTGATTACCGAGGAAGTGCCGTAAAGGACGCTCAGGGATCGCCGGGGTGAGCAATCTATGCCTTCTTCAGAAATTCCGTTCTGAGCACGAGCCCTTTTACCTGCTTGGTGTTGCACTCGATCTCACCGGGATTGTCGGTCAGGCGAATGCCCTTGACCAGGGTTCCACGCTTCAGCGTCTCCGAGGTGCCCTTGACCTTGAGGTCTTTGATCAGCGTCACCGAATCGCCGTCGTGAAGCTGGCTTCCGTTGCTGTCCCTTATGTTGATGTCGTCGGCCATGATGTCCTCGCTTGATGATGCGAGACGCAAAATCACGGCGACGGGGGATAGTCAACCGCGGCGAGGGGCGGCAGAGCACGGCAGCCTGCGGTGCGCTGAACGGATTTATCGAGCACAGGCCGTCGGGAATTCAACTCGCTTCGAGCTTGCCGCTCCAGCGGTTTCGCCCCTTCCAATATGAGCAAGCCGGGCAGTCCTCACCAAGCGGATAGTCGATTCCCTCTTCGTGAGGGCAGCCGATGATCCCATCCATCGCCGCCACTGATTTCACGTCATTCTCGCGCAGGAATGCCACGATCTCAGCGACAATGGTTTCGTCCGTCCTGAGATCACCGGTTTCAGCAAACCATCGGCGCAGGTCGGCCGGCTCCGCATGCGGCGCCAGGATGATGCTGACGGCCGCCTTCGTGGCTCGGCGATTGTCGGGACCATAGTAAGCGATCGTACCGATGGGATAGCTGCGTACACCTCGCTTGGTCTTTTTCTCGAGCCATTTCCGTGGCTGCCAGCCCAGTTTCATCGCACTGCTCACCTCTCGTGGTTTGCCATTCTATCCCGCCGGATTCACGAAACACAACCGATATTCTCAACGAATATAGGCCGAGGATATGGCGCCGCAAGAAACAGTGGATCAGGGTATCGCCAAGGGAAAAAGTGGCTGCAGCCGACGACATCCGCCCGGCTGAACGCCATCATAGAGCGGGGCGATCATGTCTGGCGCGAGGTCGAGGTCGAGATCGAACACCGCAACGCTTCCGGCTACGACAAAGCAACCAGCCTTCTCATCGACCTGAAAGCGATCGCTGACGAAAACGGCGATACCGCCGATTTCACCCGCCGGCTGCATTCGATCCTCGAATTCCACGCCCGAAAAGAGCGCCTTATCGCACGGCTGAACGTTTCGTTCGCAGCTCTGATGCCGTCATAAGCCCAGGCGTCGGCCATGCACGCTTCTGGCCGGCCTTAATTGGCGCCTCTGCAAAACTGAGACCAAGGTCCGATCAGACCCGGACTTCGTGCCGATACCAAACGCTTGGTTGCTGCAATAGGTTCTCGCGGCGGGGCGGAATTGCGGAGTTTTATAGCCGTGACGAAATTTATCGTTGTAGGAATGATACTGACGCCGGTGATCTTCTGGGGTTCTATCGGCGTCTGGGTCTACTCGCTGTTATCGTGAGGGCTCCTCACACCTTCAGTCCTCGATCATTTCATCGGGCAGTCGGGCGAAGCGAAGTCATGGCCGGCGCCGGTCCTGGGCAATCTCAATCAAACCGGGATCATGGTCAAAGCTTCGGACCAAGAGTGCTGATCAACTGGAAGGCCGAGCCCGGTTCATTGTCTTGGCACGAGCCCGTCAAGCAGGAAATCCAGACCTTTCCTGAAAGCGCCGTCCCAATCATTATCCAGCAGCAGACGAGCACGCTCGATCGTCGGATATTTTTCGCTGAGATGAGCAAGGCGCTGCTGCGCGGCGGCCATGTCGTCGTCGGAAAGGTCGAAATTCGCCCGGGTGATGGTCGCGCCGATCACATAGTTCCAGAGCGACCATATCGCGCCGTTCAAATCTGCCTCTGCGACGCCGGCTCCGGATAGAATCCTGCCCAGCAGTTCCAGACGATTGAGGATGTTCGGGCCGAGTGCCCGGCGCGGCAGCAGCGATGCCGACCAGGGATGGCGGAGCATGCTGGCGCGCCAGTCCTCCAGCATGTGAAAGATTGCACCACGCCAGTCGGCAGCCTCGATCCTTTGCGGCGGCCCGCGATATTCGAGCACTGCGTCGAGCGCCAGATCAAAGACTTCCTCTTTGTTGTCGACGTGCCAGTAGAGGCTCATCGCGCCCGCGCCGAGGCGATCGGCCAGGCGGCGCATCTTCAATCCGTCGACACCTTCGGCATCCAGCAATTCGACCGCGGTCGCCACGATCCGTTCGATCGATAGCGCCGGTTCACTGCCCGCCTGCTGCATGGACGGGACCGACCCAGCTTGCCGTTGAGGCCGTTTACCCTGAGCGCCGCCGCCTTTGGCTGCCATGCGTCCTTCCTAAATGATCTGAAGGTCGTTTTAAGCCGACAAAGCTACGAATGTCGACTCCGCCCGATTGACTCGTACAACGTACGATGCGATTTGATCGTACCTTGTACGAGTCAATTATGCGACGATCGAACGAAAATTCAACCGGAGACCGCGGGCGACGTTGCTCGCAGTCCGCACGGCCAGAGAAAATCATGTCACACACCATCAATCTGCTTATCGGAGGGCTGATCATCATGACCACGGGAATTTCCACTGCGACGACGGCGAATGCGGGCGACCTCAAGCCAACCATCGTCAATCCGAAAAACCTCTACGACCCGACGCCGAACGGCTACAGCATGGCGGTGATCGCACCGCGCGGCGCCAGGTTGGCCTTTATTTCAGGACAGGGTGGCCAGGACAGCAGCGGCGCCTTGTCGCCGGACTTCGCCGCCCAGGTTAAGCAGGCCTACGCAAATCTGCGCGCCGCTCTCGATGGGCTCGGCGCAAGGCCGGATCAGGTCGCCAAGCTTACTGTTTTCGTGGTCGATCACGACATGTCCAAGCTCGAAGTACTGACCAGAAACGTCAAAGAAACCTTCGGCGCGGCGCTGCCGGCGCAGACCCTTGTCCCGGTTCCCAAACTTGCAATAGACCCGATGCTCTTCGAGGTCGAAGCCGTCGTCGTTCTGGAATAACGGCCGTAAGCGACTAGGCTGCGGCAAGTCCGGCGGCTTTCTTTTCGACATGAGGATTATCGCTGCAGAAAACGGCGGAGCCGCCGTTTTCTCTCGCCGCCTGCACTCGATCTCTTAACGGCACGCCCCAAAGACCGCTTATTCGGGCGGCAGAACGCTGGCACATGAAAATGGAAACTGGCGGAAGAGGTGGGATTCGAACCCACGGTACGGTTTCCCGCACGCCGGTTTTCAAGACCGGTTCCTTAAACCACTCGGACACTCTTCCAAGTAATTGAGAAGCCCAAAGAAATTCCGTTGCTGGATTTCTGGTGCATCGGTGGTTTCTGCCGATTTGCTGCCCATTCACTCACAGGCCGGCTTTTTAGCAGCTTTGACCGCAGCGTCAACTTGTTCTGCAGAGAAGCGGCTTCGACAGCCGCTTCTCTCTGCCGTCGTCAGACCAGGACGGTGAAGTTGTCAAATGCGAGCTGCGGAAAGCCCGTCGGCTCTACATCGGGCTGAATATCGAAGCGGATGAAATCGACTGCTCCCAAGGCTTCCAGCGAAATGTGCTGGCCATCGCCAATGGTGTCCCCATAGACCGTTAGCGACATCTCGCTCACCTTGTTGCCGCCGATATAGCCTTCGAACGTCACAAGCGCATCGACACCTTGATAGGCCGGGTCGAAGACAGTCGCGACGTCGACACCCTCGATCGTGAAGAGCTTGCCGTCAACGCGGTCGAAGAAAGGATTGTAGGGGTTGGTGACGACGTATTCGTTGCCGCCGGATTCGGCGACCGTCCACAGATTGCCGTCGAGCTTGTCGCCAAACCTGAAACCACCATAGCCCGAAGCGATATCCGGCTGCCCGGGATATTCCGTCGGAGCGTTTTCGAAATCGATGGAATACAGCCCTTGCGGCGGCGCATGCACGCCGATGTTGAGACTGGCGACATCGGTGCCGCCTTTTCCATCGGAGATCTTGAAGGAGAATTTTTCGGCGAAGACTTCGCCGGACTCAAGGCTTGCGGGATCACTGACCGTGTAACTATAGCTGCCGTTGCTCCAGATCGTCAGCGTTCCGTGTTCACCCTCGATGGTCAGATAGCCTGCTTCACCCGCCTTGTTGGGAATTCTTATTCCGTTGACGAATTGAACCTGAAGCAGGTCGCCGTCGGAATCTGAGGCGTTGTCGAGAAGGTTTCCTTCAATGGCTTCCGCTGGTGCGTAGTCGTGGATCGACACGTCAGGCACTGCTGGTTTGTGATTTGCCATAGCTCGTCTCCCTAAAGATGAGCGTGGAAAGGACGCCGGGCTACCACCCGAACGTCGCAAATAAACTTTCTACTCCACTTTGAGTCAAGCAACAAACTACACGCGCTAAGGGAGCGGGAGCCCGTACCTGGGCTGTCATACGCACCTATGCGGGAGATCACGGAAGGAAATCCACTACTATGGGGAGAGGTATCACGCCTCATCGGGCGCTTGAGGAATAGCTGCGTAACCGCATTCGACAACGGTCTCCTGCGTGTCGATCCGGTACGTCCTGCCCTTTCAAGAGCAGGCGGCGGGTCTAGGCAATGTCTCGCATCGGCACGCTCATTTCGAGCCCGATTGCGGCAATGGGAGAGCAGGGGAGGAGCTGCGGCGTTAGCAACTTATAAACCATAATCAATGGAATTGTTGCTATCGCTGGGAAAACGTTCGCAAATTTGCCACGAACTTAACAAGATTAAAGCCTCGTTAGGCGGGCGGGGATAAGGCGTATTGGCCCAGTGTGGGGCAAAGTTCCTTAACCATAATGATCTTTGAGCGGCGTGGGACATATGACATTGGGATACGGGGCGGCGTCTTTCGCAACGACAGCGCGGTGGCTGGCGATATCGGCGATGTGTGCGACGGTTGCTGCATGCGGCACGACACAGGCCGTGCCGAAGAAAAAAGCCCATGGCAAAGAATATTTCTCCGAATCCGAATATGGCGTGAAGGCCAGCCCCCGCGTCGCCACCGGCAACAACATCCCGAAGGGCGGCGGCCGCTACATCGTCGGCAATCCTTACGTGGTGAAGGGTAAATGGTATTATCCGAAGGAAGATTTCTCCTATAGCAAGGTCGGCATCGCTTCCTGGTATGGTTCGGCCTTTCATGGACGCCTCACGGCGAACGGCGAAGTCTACGACCAGATGCATCTTTCCGCCGCGCATCCGACTTTCCCGCTGCCGAGCTATGCTCGCGTCACCAATGTCGAGAACGGCTCGTCGGTCATCGTGCGCGTCAACGATCGCGGTCCCTATCATGAAGGCCGCATCATTGATCTTTCCAACAAGACCGCCAATATGCTGGATCTGCAGCACAGCGGCACCGGCAAGGTGCGTGTGCAATATGTCGGACGCGCCCGCATGGACGGCCACGATATGCCCTATCTGATGGCTTCCTACGTACCGAAGGGCAGCCGCATTCCCGGCGTCAATCCGGAAGGGCAGATTGCAAGCGGCGTCATGGTTGCCTCCAACAGCCGCAAGATCACCCGCGATCAGCTGCAGAGCGCCGAAGATTACCAGGCGCAGCCGGCCAAGGTGCCGGTGCCGATGTCGGCGACCTCCTTTGCCGGTTCGACGCCGAGCGTGCGCTACAATGCGACGCCCGCGCTTGCCCCCGGCGCCCATGTTCTGGTGGCGCCACCGGCACCGTCCGCAAACGCCGCGCCGGCCTTCGAACAGATGGTCGTGCTGCCGGAGATCGGTCCCATGCCCTATGAGCGGCCCTACGGCGGCTCCCAGCCTTCCCTCGCGCTCGGCTATCAGAACGAGGACGTGAAGACGGTGACCGTCGATCTCGCTTTCGACGCGGTGATGGTGCGCAATGACGGGCTGACGCAGGCCTCGATCCTTGCCTCGGCCAAGCGACAGCAGGCAAAATCCGCGGCGCGCTGAGCATCGCGATTGCATCGGATTTCGCCGCGCTCTAACCTTCTCAAAACTGCCGTTGACCGATGGGAATTGCGATGCTGAGGCCTGTGCTTCGCCCTCTAGAGCGGTTGCGCTTTTCACCGAAGCGCAGAGCCGCTCTAACCTTTTGTCTTTCTGCAATTCCGGACGTAAAACCGCTCCTGACTTTAGCTGCCGTTGCTCTTGCATGCCTGATGCCGCTCGCCGCAGGCGCGCAGGCAGCCGATGGGGGTGCTGCCGGTTTCGCCACCAAGGCGGCGCAGGCCTATATGATCGAGGCGTCCACCGGCACGGTGCTTCTCGCCAAGAACGAGGATCAGGGTTTTTCGCCGGCTTCGCTTGCCAAGCTGATGACGATGAACCTCGTCTTCGATGCGGTGACCAAGGGCCAGATCACGCTCGACACCGAATATCCGGTTTCCGAATATGCCTGGCGCACCGGCGGCGCGCCGTCGCGGACGGCCACCATGTTCGCCGCCCTGAAATCGCGTGTGCGCGTCGAGGATCTGATCAAGGGCGTCGCCATCCAGGGTGCCAATGACAGCTGCATCATCCTCGCCGAGGGTATGGCCGGAAGCGAGCAGCAATTCGCCGAATCGATGACGCGCCGCGCCCGCGAAATCGGCATGGACAAGGCGGTTTTCGGCAATTCCACCGGCCTTCCGGATGGTAAGAGCAAGGTGACGGCGCGCGAAATGGTGACGCTTGCCGCCGCCCTCCAGCAATCCTATCCCAATCTCTATCCCTATTTTGCCCTGCCCGATTTCGAGTGGAACAAGATCTTCCAGCGCAACCGCAACCCGCTGCTCGGGCTCGATCTCGGCGCTGACGGACTTGCGACGGGCTTTACAGAGGGTGAGGGGTATTCGATCGTTGCCTCGGTCCAGCGTGACGGCCGGCGGCTGTTTCTGGCGCTTGCCGGAATCGCCTCCGACAAGGAGCGGACGGAAGAGGCCAAGCGTGTGCTTGAATGGGGTCTGACGGCCTTCGAGAACCGGCAGATTTTCGCCGAGCATGAAGTGATCGGCGCAGCCAGCGTTTATGGCGGCACAGCGCGCACCGTCGATCTGATCGCCAAAGCGCCGGTCAGCGTCTATATTCCGGTCAGCAACCCCGACCGGCTGTCGGCGCGCATCGTCTATCGCTGGCCGCTGACAGCGCCGGTGCCGCCGGATTATCAGGCCGGCACGCTCAGGATTTTCGCCGGCAGCCGGCTTCTCAGGGAAGTTCCGCTCTATACGGCACAGGCGGTTGGCGAAGGCTCGCTCAGCAGCCGCGCGGTCGATGCCATGCTGGAACTCGGCGAATCGCTGTTCTTCTCCTGGCTCTGGGAAAAGTCCGCGCCCGGCTGAAGCGATTGTCCAGTGTCGCACGCCACATGTTCTGGACTTGAGCGCCCAGCCTTCTGATACAATTTGCCGGGGAAGGTGATTATGTCGCCGCGGCGAAAGGTTTTCCTTCTCGATGTCTTCGGATAGATAGAAGAGGCAGGGCGCGCGCGTGCGGCGCCGGGAATGCGGGAAGCTGTCATTGTCATCCGGTACGGGATTGTTCGTTACGTTTGAAGGCGGGGAAGGCGCGGGCAAATCCACGCAGATCCGCCGCCTCGCGGAGGCGCTGAAGGGCGAAGGTCACGAGGTGCTGGTGACGCGGGAACCGGGCGGGTCGCCCGGCGCCGAGGCTGTGCGCCACGTGCTTTTGTCGGGGGCTGCCGAGGCCTTCGGCACCCGGATGGAGGCGATCCTTTTTGCCGCTGCGCGCAACGACCATGTCGAAGAGGTGATCCGGCCGGCGCTTGCTGCCGGCAAGATCGTGCTCTGCGACCGGTTCATGGATTCCTCCCGCGTCTATCAGGGGATCACCGGCAACCTTGAACCCGATTTTATCGAGACGCTGCAGCGCATCGCCATCAATGGCGTCGTGCCGGATTGCACCTTGATACTCGACATTCCCGCAAAGGTCGGCCTGGAGCGGGCGCAGAAGCGCAGCGCTGCCGAAGCGCCCGACCGATTCGAGAAGGAGCGGCTCGAAACCCACGAGAAACGGCGCGAAGCCTTTCTCGATATTGCCGCGCGCGAGCCGGAGCGCTGCCGCGTGATCAACGCCATGCAGACGGAAGAGGCGATCGCGGCCGAGATCCTGGCGATCGTCAAGCAGCTCAAGTCGCCCGCAGACCGCGCCCGAATGCCGGAAGCCGCCCATCATGAGTGAAGTCCATTATGAGTGAGGAGAGGCCGGGACTGCTCGACGGCGCCATCTGGCCCGCCGAGAACACCAGATTATTCGGCCATGAGGAGGCGGAGGCCTTCCTTGCGCAATCCTACCGATCTGGCAAAGGCCATCACGCCATCCTGATCGAAGGGCCGGAGGGCATCGGCAAGGCGACGCTCGCTTTCCGTTTCGCCAACCACGTGCTCTCGTATCCCGATCCCGAGACTGCGCCCGAGACGATCGGTGATCCGCATCCTGACTCCGCCGTCAGCCGGCAGATCGTCTCCGGCGCCTCGCACAATCTCCTGCATCTCGCGCGGCCGGTGGACGAAAAGACCGGCAAGGTGAAATCGGCGATAACAGTCGACGAGGTGCGCCGCGCCGGCAAGTTCTTCTCGCAGACGTCAGGCACCGGCAACTGGCGGATCGTCATCATCGACCCGGCCGACGACATGAACCGCAATGCGGCCAACGCTATTCTAAAAATCCTCGAGGAACCGCCGAAGCGGGCGCTGTTTCTGGTGATGTCGCATGCGCCGGGTCGGCTGCTGCCGACGATCCGCTCGCGCTGCCTGCCGCTGAAACTGTCGCCGCTTTCGGACGATGCGCTGGCGGCAGCCCTTGACCATCTCGGCATATCGGGAGAGGGCGGGGCGGTGCTTGCGGCGGCCAAGGGCAGCGTCGGCGAAGCACTGAAGCTCTTGAACTATGGCGGCGGAGAGATCATTGCGGCCTATGGCGAGGTGCTTTCGGCCGAAGGGCCGGCGGCCCGCAAGGCGATGCACCGGCTGGCCGATGCGCTGTCGGGAAAGGAAAGCGACACGATTTTCGATTTCTTCGTCAGCCATGTCGGCGACGACATCATGAATCGTGCGCGTGTGGCAGCGGGTGAGGGGCAGATCGCTGCTGCCGAACGTCTGGCGCGGCTCTATTCCGAGATCACCGAGCGGCTCACCATTTCGGATGCCTATAATCTCGACCGCAAGCAGACGATCATCAGCATTCTCTCCGATATCAAGCAGCCGGGCCTCTAAAGCGCGCCGCATCGAATTTGATTCATGCGACGCGCTTTAGCTTTTTGTTTTTATGCATGTCGTTGTCCCGGAACCGCTGCACACTTCCGGGCGAAATGTATTCGAATTCTGATGGCTGATCAGCCGGTCAAGAGCTTGCCGGCGACGACGGCGAGCGTGGCGGCCAGGACGATGCGGATCGTGCGTTCATGCAGCTTCGGCGCCAAAAGGCTGCCGATGATGATGCCGGGGATCGAGCCGATGAGCAGGGCAAACAGCATCGCCCAGTCGATCTCGCCGATGAGCCAATAGCCCATGCCGCCGATCAGGGTCAGCGGAACTGCGTGAACAATGTCGGACCCGACGATCTCACGCACATTGAGCCTGGGATAGAGGACCAGCAGGATCGTCACACCGAGCGCACCCGCGCCGACCGAAGTCAGCGTGACCAAGACGCCGAGACAGAATCCGAGAATGACGGTGAGGATCAGAATGGTTGTGGGCCGCGGCGGTGTGCGATCGCCGATGGCGCGGCGCGCCAATTCCAATATGGAACCGCGGAAGACCAGCATGATCGCGGTCATGACAAGCAGCCAGCCGAGCGCAACCGTGATGGTGTTGGTCACGCCGATGCTTTTGCGATCGACGCCGGCCAACAGCCAGAGCATCAGCACGGCGGCCGGCACGCTGCCGGCGGCAAGGCTGCCGACGATCTTCCAGTTAATCCGTCCATGCATGCCGTGCACGGCAGTGCCCGCCGTCTTGGTGATCGCCGCATAGAGGAGATCGGTGCCGACCGCGGTTGCGGGATGAACGCCGAAGAGCAGCACCAGCAGCGGCGTCATCAGCGAACCGCCACCAACGCCGGTGATGCCCACAAGCGCGCCGACGAACAGGCCGGAAAGCGAATAGAGCGGCTCGAATGTCAAGCAAGCGCCCCCGACGGCGCGCGACCACGACTATCCCGGTAGATGAAAACTGGCACTTCGTTCTGTCCCGCCCTCTTTGGGACGACCGGTAAATTGCGTGCGAAGCCGAGTCAAGTTCACGACGGTGTCCCGGAAATCATCGAAGGCGCCAAAACTTGATGTTTCGCTTGTCGGTGACATGCGCTAAGAGCGGCTGACCATTTTTATAGAGTAAGCCGGACATTGGCCGCCATGACAGACAAGACACCCTTCTACATCACCACCGCGATTTCCTATCCCAACGGCAAGCCGCATATCGGCCATGCCTATGAGCTGATCGCGACGGATGCGATGGCGCGCTACCAGCGCCTGGACGGCAAGGATGTCTTCTTCCTGACCGGCACCGACGAACACGGCCAAAAGATGCAGCAGACAGCGCGCGCCGAAGGAATCGAACCGCAGGCGCTCGCCGACCGCAACTCCGGCGAATTCCAGGCGATGGCGACGCTGCTCAACGCCTCGAATGACGACTTCATCCGCACCACGCAGGAGCGTCATCACGAGACCTCGCGGAATATCTGGAAGCTGATGGCCGACAATGGCGACATCTACAAGGACAGCTATGCCGGCTGGTATTCGGTGCGCGACGAGGCCTATTACCAGGAGAACGAGACGGAACTGCGCGCCGACGGTGTGCGCTACGGCCCGCAGGGCACGCCGGTCGAGTGGGTGGAAGAGGCAAGCTATTTCTTCAAGCTCTCCGAATACCAGGAGAAGCTGCTGGCGCATTACGAGGCCAATCCCGATTTCATCGGTCCGGCCGAGCGCCGGAACGAGGTGATCTCCTTCGTCAAATCGGGCCTCAAGGACCTGTCGGTCTCGCGCACGACCTTCGACTGGGGCATCAAAGTGCCGAACGATCCGTCCCACGTCATGTATGTCTGGGTGGACGCACTGACCAACTACATCACCGCCACAGGTTATATCGAGGACAGGAACGGCCCGCGGGCGAAGTACTGGCCCGCCGATGTGCACATCATTGGCAAGGATATTATCCGCTTCCATGCCGTCTACTGGCCGGCCTTCCTGATGTCGGCGAAGCTGCCGCTGCCGAAGCGGGTCTTTGCCCACGGCTTCCTGCTCAACAAGGGCGAGAAGATGTCGAAGTCGCTCGGCAATGTCGTCGATCCCGTCAATCTGGTGAACCATTTCGGTCTCGATCAGGTGCGCTACTTCTTCCTGCGCGAAGTGTCCTTCGGCCAGGACGGCAGCTACAGCGAAGAGGCGATCGGCATCCGCATCAATTCCGACCTCGCCAACGGCATCGGCAATCTCGCCAGCCGCTCGCTGTCGATGATCGTCAAGAACTGTGACGGCAAAATCCCGGAATGCGGGCCGCTGACCGACGAGGACAAGGCGATGCTGGCGCAGGTCGACGCGCTGCACGCGTCGACGCGCGAAGACATGGGCAAGCAGCAGATTCACCGGGCGCTTGCCTCGATCATAGCCGTCGTTTCCGATACCGATCGCTATTTCGCCGGCCAGGCGCCGTGGGCGCTGAAAAAGACGGATCCGGAGCGCATGGGTACGGTGCTTTACGTCACCGCCGAAGTCGTGCGCCAGATCGCCATCCTGTTGCAGCCGTTCATGCCGGACTCATCGGGCAAACTGCTCGATCTCGTGGCTGCGCCTGCCGACAAGCGCGATTTTGCCGCCCTCGGCGAGGCCGGCCGCCTGATCGCCGGAACGCCGCTCGAGGCGCCGACGCCGGTCTTCCCGCGTTACGTGGCTCCGGAGGCTTGAGGCCGTGCTGATCGATACGCATTGCCATCTCGATTTCGCCGACTTCGAGGCCGAGCGCGACGAGATTGTCACGCGCGCGCATCAGGCTGGTGTCAAACAGATGGTGACGATCTCGACGCGCGTGCGGAAGCTCGACGGGTTGCTCGCTCTCACCGAGAAATATCCATCGGTGTTCTGCTCGGTCGGTACGCATCCGAACAATGCTGGCGACGAGCTGGACATCCAGACGGAAGATCTGGTGCGCTTGGCAAACGCCCATGAAAAGGTAGTGGCGATCGGCGAGGCCGGCCTCGACTATTTCTATGACACGCAGAAGCCCGAGGACCAGCAGACCGGCTTTCGCCGGCATATTGCCGCCGCTCGGGAAACGCAGCTTCCGCTCGTCATCCACAGCCGCAGCGCTGACGAAGATATGGCTTCCATCCTGACCGAGGAAACAGGGAAGGGGGCTTTCCCCTTTATCTTGCACTGCTTTTCAGCGGGTCCGGAACTGGCGCGAACCGGTGTCGAACTCGGCGGCTATATCTCCTTCTCTGGCATCCTGACGTTCCCGAAATCGGAAGAGCTGCGCGAGATTGCCAAGACGGTCCCGCATGAGCGGCTGCTGGTGGAAACGGACGCGCCGTATCTGGCGCCGAAGCGCTGGCGCGGCAAGCGCAACGAGCCGTCCTATGTCGTCAACACGGCCGAAGTGCTCGCCGAGACGATCGGCCTTTCCTACGCCGATACCGCGCGGATCACGACCGAGAACGCTTTGCGCCTGTTTACGAAAATGCCGAGGATCTAGCGGCGTGCTCTACCGGCGGCGTTTCACCATTCTCGGCTGTTCGTCGTCACCGGGCGTGCCGCGCATTACCGGCGACTGGGGCGCCTGCAACCCCGACAATCCGAAAAACCGGCGCACGCGCGCCTCGTTCATGGTGCAGCAATTCGGCCCTGACGGCGTCACGACGGTTGTCGTCGATACCGGGCCGGATTTTCGTGAGCAGATGATCAGGGCAGGGGCGGACCATGTCGATGCCGTGCTTTACAGCCACCCGCATGCCGACCATATTCACGGCATCGATGATCTGCGCGGCTATTTCCACAATACGCGCCGCCGGGTGCCGATCTTTGCCGACCAGTATACGATGGACAGGCTGCGTGAAGCCTTCCGCTATTGCCTGGAAACGCCGCCCGGCAGCAATTACCCGCCGATCGTGCTGCCTGTTGTCATCAAAAATATCGACGAACCCGTCGAAATCCGCGGTCCCGGCGGCAAGATCGACTTTTACCCGCACATCCAGCAGCATGGCGATATCCATTCGCTCGGGTTCCGCATCGGCGATGTGGCTTATTGCAGCGATATCAGCGATTTCCCGCCGCAGACCGTCGAGAAGCTGCAGGATCTCGATGTGCTGGTCATCGACGCGCTGCAATATACCTATCACCCGAGCCATCTGTCGCTGGAACAGTCGCTCGATTGGATCGGCCGGCTGAAGCCGAAACGGGCGATCCTCACCCATATGCACACGCCGCTCGACTACGACGTGGTGATGGCCGAGACGCCGGACCATGTGGTGCCGGCGTATGACCAGATGAGCTTCGAGACCGAGATCAGGCTCTAGACTAAAGCTTGAACCCGCTCGCTTGCACGTACGGCCACAGTTCGACGCCACCGCGGTGGATCATGTCGAGCGAGACGTAGAGGATGATTAGCAGACCGACATAGGCGATCCAGCGATGGCTGCTGAGCAACCGGGCGATCAGGTTTGCGGCGATACCCATCAGCGCGATTGACAGGGCAAGACCGATGACCAGCACGCTCGGATGTTCGCGCGCAGCACCGGCAACGGCGAGGACGTTGTCGAGCGACATCGAGACGTCGGCGATGACGATCTGGGTCGCCGCCTGGAAGAAGGTCTTTTTCGGCGCGCCTTCGCCGCCCACCGCCTCGTGGCTCTCGTGATGACCGGCGCGAAGCTCGCGCCACATCTTCCAGCAGACCCACAGGAGCAGGAGTCCGCCGGCCAGCAGCAGGCCGACGATCGCCAGCAGATAGACTGCAACGCTGGCAAACAGAATACGAAGAAGGGTCGCGGCGACGATGCCGACGATGATCGCCTTGCGGCGCTGCGTAGCCTCGAGGCCGGCAGCGGCAAGACCGATAACCACGGCGTTGTCGCCGGCGAGAACGAGGTCGATAGCAATGACCTGCAGCAAAGCCGTCATACCGGCTGCCGTAAACATGTCCATATGAAATATCCCCAATGCGTCCAGAGCCGTGCTAGCGTCTCGACGGTTTAACGTCAACCGCTGAAGGACGCCGTAGGCGATGCAATTCAGCGGGCAGTGCATCCGAAACAGCTGGCGATGACGTTATGAACCGTCTGCGCCGCCGCCGCCAAAGCCATCGTCTTCGTCGTGGAACATTCATCTCGGCTGCCGGTTCTCCGAGTCAGGAAACCAGGCGTCGGGTCGGCGGCTGGAACGCGACATCGAGAGGAGAGTTCCGTGAGCAACATTCACAACGATACCAACCCGGGTTTTTCAGGCCCCGTGGGCGGCGGCAGCCTTACCGCATTTTTCGACAGCCGGTCGGACGCCGAATCAGCGGTCTCCCGTCTTGAAGACGCAGGCGTCCCCGTCGCCAGAATAAGGTTGATGCCGGGATATGAGGCGGATGAAAAAAATGCCGGCGTCATGAGCGATGATCGCAGCGGCTTCTTCGATGCCCTTGCCGACTTCTTCTTCCCTGACGAGGATCGCGCTATGTACGCAGAAGGGCTGAGGCGAGGCGGCTTCCTCGTCCAGGTCAACGATATCGACGACGCACTCTACGAAACCGTTCACGATATCCTGGACGACGAGGGCAGCATCGACATCGACGAGCGGGCGGATCTCTGGTTATCGGAAAGCGGACGCCAAGGCGGATCCAATACCGGTTACGCCGGTGCAGCCCGCGGCGGCAAAGCCGCGGACGATCTGGCCGTATCGGAAAGCGCGTTCGAAGCGCCGGCTTCCGACGAGGCGCGCCCGGTCGCAATGCGCGACACAACGCATGGAAGCGCCAAGGTTCGTGCTTACAGATTCACCGGCGCCTCCGCATCGTCAAACGATGCGGATCGGCAGTCGCAGACGCAAGGCGGATCACAGCAGAGCCAGAGTTTCCGGCGCGATCATTGATGTGCAGCGAGGCCGGCGGCAATGCCGGGCGTTGCTTCGCTGACTAATTCGAGGACATGTCGATGCAATCATCCATCAATCGCGACGGCTTTCTTCCGCCCGATCCCGATGAGCTGGTCGCAGAGGGCGAACTGCCTTTTGCCGATGCGGCCGCCGAGTCCGCGCGTGACAAGGCCGACCAAAGTCTGCACCACCTGCAGCGGGAATTGAGGCTGCTGCACGCCCGCATCGGCCTTCTGCGTGACGATGCGGAAGCGGCGCTGAAAGCCAAGGCTACATCCGTCGATGCGAATGCCCATGTCCAGCTCGGTGACTATCCGTGGCTGAAACTCGCCTTCGCCACCGGCGCAGCCTTCGTCGCGGCGAGGGCGATCAGGCGCTTGCCGTTCGGCGTATTGCTGGGCGGATTTGCCGGTCATGTCTCGCAAACCAGACGGTGGTGAACGATCCAGCGCGCCTCGGTATCGAGAAGACTTAGTCGTTCTCAAAGGCTGTGAGATAGCAGCCGCCTGCGGAAATCAGGGCAGGGGCAGCCGGCGGCGGACGATCGCCGTGTGGAAATTCGTCCCATGGATCAGGCCATCGTCGCAGAAGTCATAGCGAGGATTGTGCAACGGTGGCGAGTCACCGTTGCCAAGGAATACGAACACACCGGGCGCATGCTCCAGAAAGTGTGCGAAATCCTCGCTTCCCGTCATCGGCTCCCGTGCCATGCGAACATTTTTCTCAGGGAAAATGCTGTAAGCGGCGGCGAAAGTCTCCTCGACCAGATCGGGATCGTTTAGGAGCGGAACGAATTCCCTGGTGTAAGTCACCTCGGCCGAGACATTATAGGCGAGAGCGGTTCCCTCAGCGATGATGCGCATCTGCTTCTCGATTTCGGCGCTGACTTCCGAACGGAAGCTTCGTGCGTCGCCCAGGATCCTCGCCTCTCCGGGCAGAGCGTTTCGAGTTCCGTCGGTGATGAGTTCAGTGACCGAAACCACGGAGGTGTCCGTGGGACTGAGGCGGCGGGAGACGATCGTCTGCAGGTTGGTCACAAGGGCGCAGGCGGCGATGAGAACCTCGTTGCCCCTGTGAGGGCGGGCAGCATGGCCGCCGACGCCGCGAAGCACGATCTCGAAATTGTCTTCGGCCGACATGATCGCCCCCGGCCGGGTTTCGAATGTGCCGACGGGGAGGCCGGGCATGTTGTGAATGCCGTAGATCTCCTCAAACGGATAGCGCTCCATCAATCCGTCCGCGAGCATGGCAAGTGCGCCGCGTCCCCATTCCTCCGCTGGCTGAAAAATGAAGCGGACGGTTCCGTCGAAACCACCTTCCTCGGCGAGCAGCTTGGCGGCTCCGAGGAGCATGGTGGTGTGCCCGTCGTGGCCGCAGGCGTGCATGACCCCAGGGTTCGACGATTTGTAGAGAAGATTTCCCTGCTCCGGGATTCGAAGCGCGTCCATGTCGGCCCGCAGCGCAATCGAGCGGTTGCCGGATCCGCGCTTGAGCGTGCCGACGACACCGGTTCCTCCAACACCCTCCGCCACATCGTCGAGGCCGAACTCGCGCAGCTTGGCGGCGACGAAGGCCGAGGTGCGTTGCTCCTCGAATCCGAACTCGGGGTGGGCATGCAGGTCGCGCCGCCACGCCGTCATTTCGTTCCTCAGAGCATCGATATCGATCGCCATCTCAAACTCCTCCGCCCGTAATCTGCTTTACAACGTCGAGAAGCATGTTCGCTCCGGCGACCAGATCTTCGTCCTGGGTCTTTTCCCTCGGATTATGGCTGATGCCGCCGAGGCTCGGCACGAAGATCATCGCCGAGGGGGCGATCCGCGCGATCATCTGCGCATCATGGCCCGCCCCCGACGTCATGCGGCGGACCGTGTGTCCGCGCCCGGCCGCCGCTTTCTCGATCAGTTCGATGATCTTCCCGTCGAACGCCACCGGCTGAAAGCGGGCGAGGCGTTCGACCTCGAAGGACACGTCCTCCTCCTTCGCCAGTTGCGCAAGGTAGGCTTCGAGAGCGGCCTCCTCTTGCTTCAGCCGATCCTCGTCCGGATCGCGTAGATCCACCGTAAAGGTTGCGCGGGAAGGGATGACGTTGATCGCGTTCGGCTCGAAGCTCATGCAGCCAACCGTTGCCACTGTCGGCGTGTTCGAGTTCCTTGCGCGTTCCCGCAGGAAGGTGATGACGAGCGCGGCGGCATGTCCGGCGTCGCGACGCATCGAGATTGGTGTGGTTCCCGCATGGTTGGCGTCGCCGCTGATGGTCACCCGCTGCCAGGAGATGCCCTGCAGGTTTTCCACGGCGCCGATCTGAATGCCTTCGCGCTCGAGAACCGGACCTTGTTCGATATGCAGCTCGATGTAGGCATGCGGCCGGATGAAGTCTGGGTGATGCTCTCCATCGTAGCCGATGCGCCGCAGCTCCTCACCAAGTTTCGTGCCATCTGTTCCCACAGTTGCGTGAGCGGCGTCGACATCGAGGCCGCCCGCATAGACGAGCGATCCCATCATGTCGGGGGCGTAGCGCACACCTTCCTCATTGGTGAAGGCGGCGACCACGATCGGACGCGACGGCTGGAAACCCGCTGCGACAAGCGTCTCGATGACTTCAAGGCCAGACAGAACGCCATAACATCCGTCATAAATGCCCGCGTTGATCACGGTATCGATGTGCGATCCGAGCATGAGCGGTGCTTCGTCGGAAACGGCTGCGGGCCTCCAGATGCCGAATATGTTGCCGATACGGTCGACGGCAACTCCCAAGCCGGCCTGCTCAATCCACGAGACGAACTTGTCACGTCCGAGCTTCTCCGTATCCGAAGCCGCGAGACGGGTAAGCCGACCGTCGTCGTCACGACCGATTTCGCCGAGCTCAAGGATCCGGCCGAGCAGCCGTTCGGAGTTGATGGAAATCTCGCTCATCACACCACCTTTTCCTTAACTCCGCTTTGGCCGAAGTTTTTCGCTGCTATGTCCGCCGGCGTTGCGCCGACAAACTTCTCGTAGAGGAGGGGGTCGGTCGCGCCCTCGGTGTTGATGAGGAAGACGCGGGATTGCGCATCAAGGCCGATCTTCGTCCGCAGTTCCGTGTCGGCGGCAACTTTCAGAAGGGCCGCGAGACCTACGCCGCCGCTTTCGCCGGCAACGACCGCTGGGTCGGACCCACCAGGGCTCGCAAGCAGTTTCATCGCATCGATCGCGTCGGGATCGTCGACCGTCATGAATGCGTCCGCAGCATGCGACAGGATCCGCCATGCCACCAGCGACGGCTCATAACACTCCAGCATCGCCATCACGGTGGCCTCTCCGTGATCGACTTTCACCGGATGTCCGGCGCGCGCTGTCCCGACGATGCAGGCTGCGCGGGAGGGATCGACGACCACGAAGTAGGGGCGTTTGTTGCCAAAAAGGACGGAGAAGTGGCCCGCGACCGTAGCGGCGATGCCGCCCACGCCGGCCTGCACAAAAACATGGGTCGGCGGCTCCGGCATCTGGCGGAGCGCCTCGGTCAGCAACGCGGTGTAGCCCTGCATGACGAAGCCCGGGATGCGTTCGTAGCCGGGCCAAGACGTGTCGGAGACCGTGATCCAGTTCTTCTCCTCGGCAACGCGCGCCGCTTCGCGAACGGAGTCATCATAATTGCCGTCGACGCGGATCATATCTGCGCCATAGCGGGCGATTGCGTCGATCCGCTCCTTGCTGACGCCGGAATGAACGAAGATCGAGCATTTGGCGCCGACGAGCTGCGCACCCATGGCGACGGAGCGCCCGTGGTTGCCATCGGTTGCGCAGGCGACCGTCATTTTCGATGCGATGGCTCTCACATCGACGGTCTGCAAATCTGCCACGTCCACTTCGCGGCCAAGGCGCTTCGAAGCCTCCTCCAGAACGAGCCGGATCACGGCATAGGAACCGCCGAGCGCCTTGAAGCTGCCGAGACCGAGGCGATGGCCCTCATCCTTGATCAGGATCGAACCGACCCCGATCTCACGCGCAAGATTTGCGAGCGAGAGCAGAGGGGTCGGCTTGTGACCATCGCGATGATGCAGGAAACGTTCGACGATCTTTGCTGCTTCAATCCCCAAAATCTCGTCGTCGGCTGCATCGATAGGTTTGCGGTAGTCGGCGTGTTCGTTCAGGAGAAGCATCCGGACATCCTTTCGAAAATGCGTTGCCCTGATAATTACTTCATCCCGATAGAAATTAGCGCTATATTTTGGTACCCATTCTGCAACATTCGCTCATTGCAGCCGCCAAAATGGAGCGTTTCCTCACTTGTCGCCAGATGCTCCTCTCAAAGGGATCACCGTATGATCGACAAGATTTCCGCGGATATGGTGGAGCTTGACCGCTTCGACCTCGCCATTCTCGAGATTCTCCAGCGGGACAACAAGACACCGCAGCGCTCGATCGCAGACGTCATCGGTCTGTCGGCGCCAGCCGTGCAGCGCCGGATCAAGCGAATGGAGGAGACGGGTACGATCGCCGCCAACGTCGCGGTGATCGAGCCTTCCCATGTGCGGCACGAGATCACGGTCTTTGTCGAAGTCGAGATGCACAGCGAGTCCGGCGCCACGCACGACGCGACGAAGAAATCCTTCTCCGAGGCTCCTGAAGTCCAGCAGTGCTACTACGTGACGGGCGAGGTGGATTTCATTCTTCTCGTCGTCGTCCGAACCATGGGAGACTACGAAGCCATGACCCGGCGTCTGTTCTTCGCCAACAAGAACGTCAAGCGGTTCCGCAGTTTTGTAGCGATGGACAGGGTGAAGGTAGGCCTGAATATCGCGCTGGACCCGCAACGCGATCGGAGCTGAGCCGGACTGGGCAGCGCAAAGGCGGAGCGGCGTAAGCCTTTGGCCTGGTTGATGAAGGCTTATGTTCCATAATCTATCTTATGTGATCTTTTGATGTAGCCGGGTACATTCTATTTCCAAGTGCGACGGTCCCGCCTCCTCCTCGCCCTCCTGACTCCGCAACCCGCGCGCGCCGGACTGACCATATTCCCACTGGATTGTCCTTCCTGCACCCGGATCGGCCGCTTAGCGTTGCCTTAAAGAAACTGTGCAAGGATGCCAGCCTGTCATTCATACTGGCGACTTGATGAAGTTTCGAAGAAACACAAAGACAATTCGTGGCCTCGCTGGTTCCCTGATGAGCCATGCGAGCGCATTTGCTCCGGCACTATTTGCGGCCATTATCGCAGCCATCGTCGTCTGGGTGGCAACGAACTGGCGGCTTGAGCGATCGTTGGCCAACGAGCGCTCGGTTGTTGCCGGCGAGCTTGCGACGATGTCATCTCGGCTTCAGACCAACCTCAATAGCAATGTGAAGCTGTTGCAAGGTTTGGCGGCGGGTATCGCGGTCGATCCGGCGATGGGCCAGAACAGATTTTCCAAACTTGCCGCGCAGATTCTGCAGCCGGATTCACAATTGCGAAGCTTCGCTGCTGCGCCCGACATGGTGGTCCAGTGGGTCTATCCGGAAAAAGGAAACGAAAGGGCCATCGGACTCGACTACCGAAGAAATGAGAAGCAACGGGCCGCCGCGATGCTGGCGCGCAACACACACAATATCGTCCTGACAGGCCCGGTGGAGCTTGTCCAAGGCGGAACGGCTTTCGTTGTCAGGTGCCCGGTCTATATCGACGATGGAAACAGCCAGATCTTTTGGGGTCTGCTTTCCGGCATCATCGATATTCCGAGGCTATACCGGGATAGCGGTCTTAGTTCGACCGACCTGGAGATCGCCATCAGCACGACGCCGGAGCCGAACTCGCCCAAACAGGTCTTTTTTGGCAGCCTGGAAACCTTTGAGAAGAAACCGGTCGTGGCCTCCGTCGATATGACTTACGGCCGATGGTCCCTCGCCGCACTGCCCAGGCATGGATGGGGGCAGAATAACGGCATGGGCACTTTTGAGCTCTATGCCAGTCTGTTGGCCTTGTGTGTCGTCGCGCCGATCGTCTGGGTCGGCTTTCTGACCAAATCGCGCCAGAAGACCATCGAAAAATTGCGCCTTCACAAGAGCAAGCTCGTACGAGCACGACAGAGGCTGGAGCACCTGTCACTGCATGACGCCCTCACCGGGCTACCCAATCGGCGGTTTGTCGACCAGATGATCTCGCAGCCGCCGAGGCCCGATCCGCAAGACCGCCTGATCCTCATCCATATCGACCTCGACCGCTTTAAAGAGATCAACGACACGAAGGGGCACGCCGGCGGCGACATGGTCCTGCAAACAACGGCTTCGCGGCTTGCCGAAATGACCGGCCCCAACGATGTCGCGGCGCGCATCGGCGGAGACGAGTTCGTCTTCGCCAGCTGGAGCAGCGATCCCGAGCCCAAAGCAACCGAATTGGCCAGGCAGATTGTCGACGCACTGCAGCAGACCATCTTTATCGATGGAGCCGGTTATGTGGTCGGCGCAAGCGTCGGTGTCGCCTGGGAACGGGCTCGCGACCGGGACCTCGGTCAGTTGCTTCTGAATGCCGATCTGGCTCTGTACGAGGCGAAGAAAGCCGGCCGCGGCCGCGCGGCCGTTTTCACCGAAGAGCTCCGCAGCGCCGCAATCCATTCAAAAGAATTGGCGGATGACTTCAATCAGGCGCTCGATCGCGACGAACTCGTCGCATTCTTCCAGCCGCAGTTTAACGCGGTCACGCTTGATATCGCAGGCGTCGAGGCGCTCGCCCGCTGGAACCACCCGCGAAAGGGTGTGCTCGGACCCGACAAATTCCTTGACGCCGCGGAAAAGCTGGGGCGCACCGGCGAGATGGATCGGCTGATCCTGCAAAAGGCGCTGTTCGAGCTGACGAGATGGGACGGCTTGGGAATGCAAATTCCGCGGGTCTCCGTCAATATTTCAGCGCGCCGCCTGGCGCAGCCGAGCCTGCTTACCGAACTGTCGGAGCTTCCCATAGCGAGAGGCCGTCTGTGTTTCGAGCTGCTCGAGACGATCTCTTTCGACGATCTTCAACCTGCCCTCAGCGAGATCATTCCGACGATCAAGGCGCTCGGCATTGAAATCGAGATCGACGATTTCGGCACGGAACATGCCAGCATCGTCAGCTTGCTTCGATTTGAGCCGCGCAGACTTAAGATCGATCGAGAAATCATCAAGCCGATCATCGCCTCCCCCTCGCAACGCCGTCTGGTCTCCTCCATCATCGAAATCGGCCGGTCGCAAAACATCGACATCGTTGCCGAGGGCGTGGAGACAATGGAGCATGCGAAGATCCTGAAAGATCTCGGTTGCCATTTGCTGCAAGGTTACGCCCTGGCCCGACCCATGACCTCGGATCAGTTGATCGAATTTTGCCGGATGAAGGGCAAGGGAACGGCAAAGGCAAGCCGATAGCCTGCTCAAGCCGCCTCGGTCACGAGTTTCGTATTGAAGTAACTCTCCATTGCTTCAGCGCCGCCTTCCGAGCCGTAGCCGGAATCCTTGATGCCTCCGAACGGCAGCTCCGGCAGCGCCAACCCATGATGATTGATCGACAGCATCCCACTTTCGATATCGCGAGCAAGGCCTGCGCTGGTCCTTGCCGAAGTTGTGTAGGCAAAGGCCGCCAGGCCGTATGGCAGACGGTTGGCCTCCGCAATGGCAGAGTCGTAGTCCGAAAATGCACTTACGATCGCCAAGGGGCCGAATGGTTCTTCGCTCAGCACGCGGGCATGCTGCGGAACGTCGGTGAGAACCGTCGGCTGGAAGAAGTTACCGAGATTGCCGATCCTTTTGCCGCCGGTCGCAATCTTCGCACCACGCATCTCCGCGTCTGCTATCAGCGCCTCCATGGCCCCTACCCTCCTCGCGTTGGCAAGCGGTCCCATGGTGACGCCGTCGCTCAATCCATCGCCGACTGTGATCGCCTCGGCCGCCTTTACCAGGCCATCGAGGAATTTATCGAAGACGCGTTGCTGAATGAGAAACCGGGTCGGCGCGACGCAGACTTGTCCGGCATTTCGAAATTTGGCAGCGGCCAATAGCCTGACGGCGAGATCGATATCGGCATCATCGAAAACGAGCGCAGGCGCATGGCCTCCGAGTTCCATAGTCACCCGCTTCATGTGGGCGCCGGCCAGGGAGGCCAACTGCTTTCCGACGACGGTCGATCCGGTGAAGGAAATTTTCCGGATAACGGGGTGCGGGATCAGGTGATTTGAAATATCGGCCGGAATTCCGAAAACGAGGTTGAGGACGCCCGCCGGCAGACCCGCATCGGCAAAGGCGCGAACCAGTTCGGCGCAGCTCGCCGGCGTCTCCTCCGGCCCCTTCAATATGATCGAGCAGCCGGCTGCAAGGGCGGCCGCGACCTTGCGCACAGCCTGGTTCAGCGGAAAGTTCCAGGGACTGAAGGCCGCTACCGGGCCGACAGGTTCCTTGACCGCCATCTGCCTGACATTGCTCGCTCGCGGTGGGATCAGCCGGCCGTAGGCACGGCGGGTTTCCTCGGCGAACCAGTCTATGATGTCTGCAGCCGCGGCTGCCTCCGCCTTGGACTCGGCGAGCGGTTTTCCTTGTTCCAATGTCATTATTCGAGAGATCGCCGCAGAGCGTTGGCGCAGGATCTCGGCCGACTCACGCATCAGCTTTGCCCGGTCGAACGCACTTATGCGCCGCCACTGCTCAAACCCGGCGGCGGCTGCCGAAAGCGCTTCGTCGAGATCAGGAGCGCCGGCATTGGAAACACGGCCGATGACTTCGCCCGAGGCCGGATTGACGACAGGCAGATCGTCGTTTGAACCCTGCCTCCAGCGGCCATTGATATAAAGTTGGGTACTCGGATACGCCGACATTCAGCTCTCCTGCTGTTAGTAACCGAGCGCGCAACCATCTTTTCGATGATCGGAGGCGCCGAGCAGTGTGTTGTTTTGATCATCTATCCAGATCGCCTGGGCGCCGCCGATCGCCCAATTCGGGGCGACGACCTTAAAGCCGCGGGCTTCGAGCTCACGCCCGATCGAGGTTCTCAGAAGCGCCTCGGTTTCGATCGATGCCGTGCCGGGAAGCGGAAAGAGCCGAGGCAGATCAATCGCACTTTGTATGTCCAGATTGAACTCGAACAGCTTGGAGAGGAAGTGGGCGTGGCCCATCGCCTGATAGTGCCCACCCATCACACCGAACGACAAGACGCTCTTGCCATTGCGGGTGACCAGACCCGGGATGATGGTGTGCATGGGCCTCTTGCGCGGCCCTATCGCGTTCGGATGCCCCTGCCTCATACTGAAGCTCTGCCCGCGATTGTGGAACAACACACCGCAATTCGGCGCCATCAATCCGCTTCCGTAAGAATGAAAGATCGAGTTGATGAAGCTGGCGACATTTCGGTCCTTGTCGACAACCGTAATGTAGACAGTGTCCGCATGCTCTGCGCCGTCGATAACGGCCCCGGCATCGGCGATGGTATTCAGATCGATCCTGGCGGCAAGGCTGTCGGCGAGTTCATCGGATAACAGGAAGTCGACCGGAACGTCTGAGGCCGCCATGTCGGCAACCCATCGATCACGAGCCGCATAAGCTAGCCGCGTGGCCTCGACTTCGATGTGCAGATTGTCCACACCAAGCGGATCGCCTTTGCGTTCGAAACGCTCCAAGATCTTCAGGATCATCAGAGCGACGATGCCCTGCCCGTTCGGTGGACATTCATGCACCGTCCATCCCCGAAATGTCGCGCTGACGGGCTTCACATATTCGCCGGCAGTTGCGGCAAAATCCTCAACTGTATGGAGGCCGCCAAGGGAATTCAGCCGGGCCACCATGTCGGCTGCCACCGGACCGCGATAGAAGCCGTCACGGCCCGACGCTGCGATCGTTTCCAGCGTCTGCGCCAGTTCCGGCTGATGTTGAACCGATCCGACCGGCGGAGCCCGATCATCGATCAGGAAAAGGCGACGGGTCGATGGATCGCGCAGCAGCAGGTCCCGTTGGTTAGAGATGTCGGCGGCAACCCGTGGCGTGATCGCATAGCCGTCGCGAGCCAGTGCAATTGCCGGCGCAAGAATTTCCGACAGCGGCATCCTGCCGTGATCGGCAACGAGGCGGGTCCAGGCGTCCACCGCCCCAGGAACGGTCACCGCATGCGGCGATGACCGCTCGATCGAACTGATGCCGTTTTCCTGAAACCAGTCAAAATGCGCCGCCGCCGGCGTGCGCCCCGAGCCGTTATAGGCAATGACATCATCATTTCCATTCGACGCCAGCAATGCAAAGCAATCGCCGCCTATGCCGGTGGATCCGGCCTCCACGACACATTGCACGGCACAGGCGCCGACTGCGGCGTCGATGGCCTTTCCGCCGGCTTTCAGGATCTCGATCGCAGTCAAAGTCGCCATCGGGTGCGATGTCGCGGCCATGCCATTGCGGCCGACGGCCATCGATCTTCCCGGCAATTCGAAATTTCGCATATCGTCGCTTCCTTCGCTCAATAGAGGCCGGTTGCCCTCGCCCATGTATAGGTATCATCCAATGCGCGCGTGGAGCGATCGAACAATTCGTGGATTTCTGCCTCGGTGATGATGAGCGGCGGGCAAAGAGAGTAGTTGTCGCCAAGGGCGCGTGTGATGACGCCATGGAGCTGAGCCTGCTTGCCTGCGTGAATGGCAATGCCGTCCGTCGGCTTGAACGGCTCTTTCGTTTCTTTGTTGCGAACCAGTTCAAGGGTGCCGATGAGTCCACGACCGCGAGCGTTTCCGACGAGCGGATGGTCGCCAAGTTCGTTCAACCGCCGCTGGAATACCGGGGCGATGGTGCGGACGTGGCCAAGGATGTCGCGTTCCTCGTAGATTTTCAGGGTTTCCAATGCGACGGCCGTCGCGACGGGATGGCCACTATAGGTGAAGCCATGGCCGAATGTTCCGATTTTCTCGCTCTCAGCAACGACTGCGGAATGGATCTTTTCATTGATCATCAGTGCCGAGATCGGCTGATAGGCGGCAGAAAGCTGCTTTGCCATGACGATCATATCCGGCTGGAGCCCAAAGCTTTCCGAACCGAACATCGTACCGAGCCTGCCAAAGCCGCAGATAACTTCGTCGGCGATCAGCAGTACGTCATATTTCTTGAGGATTGCCTGGATCTTCTCGTAATAGGTTGGCGGCGGAACGATACAGCCGCCGGATGCCATCAAGGGCTCGGCGAAGAACGCGCCGATGGTCTCCGGTCCCTCTGCGAGGATCATCTGTTCAAGCGAGTGGGCACAGCGCGTGGCGAATTCTTCCTCCGTTTCGCCCGGCCGGCCATAGCGATAAAACTCCGGGCAATCCGTATGCAGCACCCGATCAATCGGCAGATCGAAATCGCGGTGATTGTTCGGCAGTCCGGTCAGGCTTGCCGAAGCGATGGTCACGCCGTGGTAAGCCCGCATGCGCGAGATGATCTTCTTCTTTTCCGGTATGCCGATGGCATTGTGATAATACCAGACAAGCTTCATGGCCGTGTCGTTGGCCTCGGAACCCGAATTTGCGAAGAAGACTTTGGACATGGCGACTGGTGAAAGCTGAATAAGCCTTTCGGCCAGCTCGACCGCCGTCTCATGCGTTTTGCCGCCGAAGCTGTGATAGAAAGGCAGTTCCTTCATCTGGCGGGTCGCCGCGTCTACCAGACGTTGTTCGCTGAAGCCCAGCGACGCGCAGAACAGCCCGCCGAGACCTTCGATGTATTTGTTGCCTTCGCTGTCGACGATATGGATCCCCTCGCCCCTGGTGATCACCAGCGGGCCGTCCTTCAGATGCTGCGAAGCGTTGGTATAGGGATGAAGAACAAACGCAGCGTCCCGGGATTCGACGGAATTGAGAAGGATGGTCACAGAGGTTCTCCAAATGTGGATCTTATTCATAGGCGACGCCTGGCAAGCTGCACCGGCAGCCGGCGCGACCTAGTCGGTGCACCAGCTGCCAATTGCTGCCGAGGGAGCTTTGCCGCTTAATCAATCAAGGGATGTCTTGATCCATTTCTGCGCAAGCTTGTTGATCGTGCCGTCGGCTTCCGCCGCTTCGATCGCCGCGTCGAACATCGACTTCAACACCGTATCGTCCTTACGGATCCCCGCCGCGATCCCCTGTCCGAAGACCCCGCCTTTGAAGGTCGGGCCGGCGATCTTGTAGTCTTTGAAGTCGTCCTTGCCGAGCGTTGCAGTCAGTGACGTTTTCTGGGCAACGACGGCGTCGATGCGGCCGGCCTGGAGGTCGAGATCATGCTGCTCGACGGTCTTGTATTCTCTCGGATCGACAACGCCCTTGAAATAGCTGTCGAGAAAGGCGGCGTTCGCCGTCGATACCTGCGCGCCCACGGCCTTGCCTTTGAGGGCGTCCCGAAGCGGCTGTAATTCCTGCTCCACCTTCGCCTTGTCGGCGGCGAGGTCGACCGTCGTCCCCGTCCCCGGCAGATCGGCGAGAGGGCCGGTTTTCTCGACCATGAAGGTGGCGGCGGTCGGGGCATAGGGCTTGCTGAAGGAGATGACCGCAAGGCGTTTTTCGGTCACGATCATCGAGGCCATGATGGCGTCGAACTTTTTGGCCGTAAGCGATGGAATAAGCCCATCCCAGTCCTGCGCCACGATGGTGCATTTCACTTTCATGCGGGCGCAGAGGTCGTTGGCGAGATCGATCTCGAACCCTGCGAGCTTGCCGTCGGGACCGGAAAAATTCCAGGGCTCGTATGCGCCCTCGGTCGCAATGGTGATCTCGGTTGGTTTCGTCTGCGCAACGGCAGCGCCGGCCGAGATGACGCCGAGCAGAGCGGACGTCAGAAAAAGCTTTGATACTTGCATGTTTTTATTCCCCTTTTGGTGCGCCATGCCCTTTTCCCAGGCAAGGCGGTTGCAGACTCCGCGACGTCCGTAAGCTAGGACGCGCGAACCTTGATTGCCTCGGCCGCGAGGCAGAGGAGTTCGAACAAAACCTGAGCGGCAATTTGCGCCGTATTCGACGTCGGGTCGTACTGCGGAGCGATCTCGACAACGTCGCCGCCAACAATGTTCAAGCCGATAAGACCGCGCAGAATGCCCAGGGCCTGCGCCGAGGTCAGTCCGCCTACCTCTGGCGTTCCCGTCCCTGGTGCAAATGCGGGATCGAGAGAATCGACGTCGAAGCTGACATAGGTGGGCCCCGCCCCGGCGATCTCTCGCGCCTTGGCGATGACGGCGCTTATGCCGAGATCGCCGACCTCCTCCGCATGAATGACGGTCATGCCGGACGCATACGAGAATTCCCACAGATATTCGGAATTGCCGCGAATTCCGATCTGGATCGTCCGCCTGGGATCGAGCACACCGTCCAGAACCGCCTGGCGAAACGGTCCGCCATGGTGGAATTTGCATCCCTCGAACGAACCCCCCGTGTCGCAATGGGCGTCGATGTGGATCATCCCCACAGGACGATCCCTGCCGACCGCCCTGAGGATCGGAAGGCCGATAGAGTGATCGCCGCCGACTGCCAGGGGCACGACCCCCGCCTTTATCAAGCCGCCGACAAATTCTTCGATATCGTCATGGGATGCAGCTAGATCGAAGCGGCTTTTGAACGGGACATCGCCGACATCGGCAACACGTGCATGGGCGGTCGGGACGGTCCGCAAGACATGATCGTAAGGGCCAACCCGGTCGACGTTGCGCACAGCCCGGGGCCCGAACCGCGCTCCAGATCGGTTCGTCACCCCGAGATCCATCGGAATACCGAAAAGCGCAATATCTATATCAGCAAAGCTGGGTGCGGCATCTGGACGATATGGCGCTTTCAGCAATGTCGGGACGCCGCAGTAAGGCGCTTGGCGACGATCGCCCTCGCCGAAGACCATGTCGGCCACCTTGCGGAACTCCGGATCGAACATCTCACCGCCTGAGGCGTTCGAAAAGCGCTTCCGCAGTTCGTCCAGATTGAGAATCTCTGGCATCGGACCTCCACGTGTTGCGACCAGATCGCCAGCGACTTTGAAAGCCGGCGAAAAGACGATTGCTTGTTGTAGCCAACATTGTATACATAATCGTATTCTTCTTGATCGAGCAAGAGGGAAAAAGTTATGGTGACGCTCACCGAGCGGTGAAATGGACCGGAGACGGAAGGGGAATCGATTGGAATCGACCAAAACGGAACAGCGGGGATCGTTGCGTGAGAGCACCTATTCGCAATTGAAGGACCTGATCCTCACCGGCCAGCTTCGCCCCTCCGAGCGCCTTTCGGAAGTGACGCTCGCCAAGCGCTTCGGCGTCAGCCGAACACCGCTGCGTGAAGCGCTGATGAAGCTGGAAGAAGAAGGGCTTATCGTCGGTCAGCGGAATTTTGGTTACACGGTGACCGATCTCGACGTCACGAAGTTCTGCAATCTGCTGGTCGTCCGCGAAGCGCTCGACGTTTGTGCGGCGCAACTCGCCTGCGAGGTGGCGAGCGAGGAAGACCTCGATAGGCTCAGGGGCGTCATTGCCCAGATGGTCGAACTCAAGGATACGACCAACAAGACGCCGTCTGACGCGGCCCGCAACCTCGATCTTGGACTATACATCCATCGCGTCATCGTGGAATCGACCCGAAACGAGGCCCTCGTCAGGGTGACGGATCAAGTTTATCAGCAGCTTCGCCTGGCCCTTTGGCTCGAAGTTCTCTGGGTCGATCTGGAGCATACGGACCTCGACGAGCACCGGGCGATCGCGGACGCCATCTGCGCACGCGACCGGGAGGCGGCGGCCGCGGCCGCGCGAGCGCATGTGCAAAGCTCGCTCAAAAACATGTCGAAGCTCCAGCGCATCTGGGCGCATCGGCGAGCAGCCGACTGACGCAAACCCGATCCTTCTCAAAGAGGTCCCCGCATGGCACCCATCGACAGTTACCTTGCTATCGTCGGCTTCGGGCAGACGGGTTGGGGTTGGCTCCTCCTCACTGCAGCGGCCATGACAATCGGCGTATCCGTCTGCGGCTTTCTGGCCGGAACGGTGATCGGTACGATGATCACCTTCATGCAGCTGTCCCGCCACATGGCCATTCGCTGGCTTGCGGACTGTTACACCACCGTTCTGCGCGGCGTCCCGGACCTTCTGGTCATCTATCTTTTCTATTTCGGCGGCAGCGCATTCCTGGGATCCTTGGGCGGCCTGTTCGGCTATCAAGGGTTCATCGGAATGCCGGCATTTCTCACCGGAACCCTGGCGCTTGGCGTGGTTTCGGCGGCCTATCAGGCTGAGGTATTTCGCGGCGCCTACAGGTCGGTTGCACGCGGCGAAATCGAAGCTGCCAGCGCCGTCGGCATGCGGCGATGGCCCAAATTCAGGCGCATCGTCGCCCCCCTCGTCCTGCGCTACGCTATTCCGGGTCTCGGAAATACCTGGCAACTGGTGCTGAAGGAATCGGCATTGGTCTCCGTCACCGGTCTCGTAGAGCTCCTGCGCCAATCGCAAATCGCTGCCGGATCGACCCGCCGCCCCTTCGAGTTCTATCTGATGGCCGTCGTTCTCTATCTCGTCATCACCTGGTTCTCTTCAATCCTGTTCAGACGAATGGAAGCTCGAACGACCCAGGGCATACGGGGAGCGTTGTAATGGATACCGGCTTTCTGTGGGATACGTTTCTCACGCTTCTAAGCGGTTTGCCGCTAACGCTTGAGCTTGCCGTTACGTCCATCTTGGCAGGAAGCATCTTGGCGCTTGCGATCTCGCTCCTGGCCGTCACGGGCGGTGCAGTGGGTCGAAACATGACCAGTGCTTATGTCTTCGTATTCAGAGGTTCGCCCCTGCTGGTCCAGATGTTTCTGATCTATTATGGCCTAGGCCAATTTCGGCATGAACTGCAGGACCTCGGCCTGTGGGGCTTCTTTCGCGAACCATACTGGTGCGCGGTGCTGGCGCTCACTTTGAACACCGCCGCTTACTGCAGTGAGATTTTCCGTGGCGGCCTGCAGGCCGTTTCCGTCCAGGAGATCGAGGCGGCGCGCGCATGCGGCATGTCGGGCGTTCTCTTGTTCAGACGGATCATCCTGCCGATTGCCATCAGGCATGCCCTGCCCGCCTATGGCAACGAAATCATCCTGATGATCAAAGCAACGGCACTCGCGTCTGTGATCACGATCATGGAAGTCACCGGCTGGAAAATTGATCGCCGACAGCTTTCGCGCTTTCGAGATATTCATCGTCGCAGGTGCGATCTACCTTGCGATCATTTTCGTCGTCACACGAATGCTCATGGTGGTCGATTTCTGGCTTTCGCCTCATATGCGCATGCGGCTGCAATCTTAAACGGGAGTGTGCATGTCTGACAGGGGAACAGGTTTGGTCAGCGACAATAAGGACAAAAGCGCTGCCGTTTCGGTCAAGGATCTTCGCAAATGCTTCGGCCCGCTGGAAGTCCTTAAGGGAATTTCGCTTGAAGCACATGAGGGGGACGTGATTTCCATCCTCGGCTCATCCGGCTCCGGCAAATCGACGATGCTGAGATGCCTCAACATGCTCGAAATCCCCGACAGCGGGGAAATTCGCATCGGTGGCGAGATGTATGCTCTGAAGAAATCGGGGCATAGAACGGTGCCGGCTGACCGCAGGCAAGTCGACCGGATGCGCGAACACATCGGCATGGTGTTTCAAAATTTCAACCTTTGGTCGCATATGACGATCCTGGAGAACGTAATCGAAGCGCCGGTGCACGTGCAGAAGCGCAACCGGGCGGAATGTATCGCTGAGGCCGAAGCTCTGCTCGAACGGGTCGGCATCGCCGAAAAACGAAATTTTTATCCGGCGCATTTGTCTGGCGGGCAGCAGCAACGCGCTGCGATCGCCCGCGCTCTCGCACAGCGGCCGAGGGTCATGCTGTTTGACGAGCCGACCTCGGCGCTTGATCCCGAACTCGTCGGCGAAGTGCTGAAAGTGATGCGCTCTCTCGCTGAGGAAGGTCGGACCATGCTTGTCGTAACCCACGAAATGGCCTTCGCGCGAGACGTGTCGAGCAATGTGGTTTTTCTTCACCGGGGCGTCGTCGAAGAAGCAGGGGAGCCCACCGAGCTTTTCACGCATCCGAAATCGGATCGCTTCCGCCAGTTTCTGGCAGGGACGAGGTGACCTCGTTTGACCTCCGACGCCGATAGCAAGAGAGCCCGGCGTTCAACGGCGATCGTCGTTCTGTGCCCTGATTTGATGCTTGCGGGCACAGGGCAACAGGTTCATGCTGCTCTTCTGTTGAGGCCCGTTGGTTGCGGCTGATATAGCCGTCGCATACCGGGTTCGTGAGACGCCTGCGATGGATTGCGCTGGCTGCGGTTTCGATATTCAGAGCGGTTTTGCTTTCTGTCCGCGATGCGGCGCAAGGCAGCCCCTCTCCTGCGCCGCCTGCGGCTATGCGTGTCAGCCCGATTTTGCTTTCTGCCCCAAATGCGGTGCATCGATCTCAGGTAGAGCCCCGCCTGCGCCGAAGCCGACTATTGAGCTCGTGCCGGCGAAATCCGACGGCGATGCCGACCGACGGCCGGTGACGGTGCTGTTTGCCGATCTCTGCGGCTTCACCACGCTGAGCGAGCAGATCGACCCCGAAACCATGCGGGCGCTGCAGAACGAATTGTTCGAAGAGATGACCCGGGCGGTGGAAGCCTATGGCGGCTTCGTCGACAAGTTCGTCGGCGACGCCCTTCTGGCGCTGTTCGGCGCGCCGGTTGCCCACGAGGACGATCCGGTGCGGGCGCTTGGCGCCGCGCTTGATATGATCGACCGAGCCGCCGCGGTCGGCACACGCTGGCAGTCGCGCGCCGGTGTGCCGCTGCGCCTGCATATCGGCATCAATAGCGGCCCTGTCGTTACCGGCGGCTTCGGCGCGGTCGGCGCCAAATCCTATTCCGTGACCGGCGATACGGTGAACACCGCCCAACGGCTGCAATCCATGGCCGGCGAAAACGATATTCTTGTCGGTCCACTGACTTACCGCCTCACCCGGCATGCCTTTGCCTTCGACAGCCTCGGCGCGCAGACCTTGCGCGGCAAAAGCGGAAACGTCCACGTCCATCGGCTGACCGGGCTGCTGGACGCGCCGCATACAGCGCGCGGGCTCGAAAGTTTCGGCCTTCAGGCGCCGATGATCGGACGGGATGCGGAATTGTCGCGGCTGCTCGCCTGCCTCGATCTCGCCTGCGACGGTGCCGCGCAGCTCGTCCGCCTGATCGGCGAAGCGGGTATCGGTAAGTCGCGTCTTGCCACCGAATTCGTCGGGATCGCCGCGAATGCGACCCGCTTTCCTGGCCTTGCCATCCGCAAAGCCACCTGCTCTCCCCTTGGCGAACAATCCTACGGCACCCTCGCCGCGGTCGTGCGAAGCGCTTACGGGATCGGCGAGCGCGACGATCGCGACAGGACACGACAGCTGTTGACGACGGGGTTTCGCGCACTCGATCTGACGCAGGACGATGTCGACGGGCTCCTGCCGCTTTTTCTGCATGTGCTCGGCCTCGGTGATCCCGATGGCGCGTTGCGCCACATCGAGCCGGAGCAGTTGCGGCGGCAGATCTTCTACGCGATCCGCACCGTCTTCGAGCGGCGGCTGGCGCAAGGCCCTCTTCTGCTGGTCATCGAGGATCTACATTGGGCAGACGCGGCTTCGTTGGAAGTGCTTCGTTTCATGATGGATCGGCTGGAGCGCAGCCGGCTGATGCTGCTTGTGATCTACCGGCCGACATCGCAGACCGACCCACTGAACTCCAATCGCGTCAACGTCACCGTGCAGCGTCTTGGCCCACTCGCCGCGGCCGACGGGCAGAGGCTGCTTGCCGCCTTTTTTGGCGAGGCGCATGGCAAGCTACCGGTCGCAATGCGCAAACGCATCCTCGACCGCGCCGGGGGCAATCCGCTCTTCATCGAAGAAATCCTGCGTGGACTGATCGACATGGGCACGTTGCATCATGACGGTGAGCGCTGGCATGTTGCGGCCGACGACACGGATGTCGCCATCCCGGTGAACCTGCAAGCCTTGTTGCTTGCCCGCGTCGATCGTCTGCCGCAGGAGATGAGACGGTTGGCGCAGGAGGCGGCGGTGGTCGGCCCGAAATTTGATACCGCCCTGCTCCGCGCCGTCGCCACCGAGCCGGCCGCCATCGATGCCGCGCTGGACTATCTCTGCGATGCCAATATCATCGAGGAATTGCGCGGCCCCGATGCCGGCGGGTCGCCCGGCTATCGCTTCAGCCAAACGCTGATGCACGACGTCATCTACCAGAATCTGCTGCTGCAACGGCGCATGGAGCTCCATGGCAGGATCGGCCGGGTTCTGGAGCGCCAATATGGCCTGGCGCCCGAGCGTCCCGAGCATCTGGCGCAACTCGGCCATCACTTCAGCCTCACGACTGATAAAGCCAAAGGCGCAGCCTACCTAATGGCGGCGGGTGATCAGGCGCGCAAGACCTATGCCAATGACGATGCGATGCGCCTCTATCGTCAAGCCCTCGCGGCCTTCGCTGACGAGCCGGAGGTGACGCCGGAGCAATTGGAGCTGCTGGAGCGCCTTGCCGATCTCTGCGGCCCTGCCGGCCGCCGCGACGATGCCTTGACCTATTATCAGCAGGCACTTGCGATCCACCGCGCCAACGACGACCGGATCGCCGCAGGAAGGATATTGCGAAAGATCGGCCGCCTGCATCTCGATGCGGGGCGCCGCGACCAGGCGGAGACGCATTGCGCCGCCGCGGAAGCGATGATTGCGACGATCGATGCCCCGGTCGAACATGCCCACCTACTGCAGGAGCGCGGCCATCTCGCCTTCCGCATGGGTGATCAGGCCGCCGCCGCCGAGTGGGCGACACAGGCGCTGCAATGCCTGCAGACGCTGCCGATCGACGGCACGACCGAAGCCGGTCGCGAGGCAGCCCGGGCGATGGCGGAAGCGTTGAACACCAAGGGTGCCGCGCTCGCGCGGCTCGGACGCCGGCGCGATGCCGTGCAGGAAGTGGAGCGCAGCCTCTCGGTCGCCGAAAAAGCCGATCTGCAAAGTGCCGCCTGCCGCGCCTATTCCAATCTCGGCGTTCTCTACACGATCGTCGATCCGGCCAACGCCATCACGATCTGCCGCCGTGGCCTGGAGGTCGCAACCCGCATCGGCGATCTCGGCTTTCAGGCGCGCCTTCTCGCCAATCTCGCAGTGTCCTGCTGCACCTTCACCGATCGCTGCGCCGCCGAAGGCGTGCCGGCGGCGGAAAAGGCAGTCGAAATCGACCGGGCGCTCGATCAGCGCGATCATCTATCCGTGCCGCTGATTGTCCTCGGCCAGATCCACCAATGCCATGGGCAGCCGAAGCTAGCTCGTAAGTATTACGAAGAAGCTCTTGAGGTTGCTCAGGAAATAGACGAGCCGCAACTGCTCTTTCCGTGTTATGATGGCTTGGCGACGTTGAGCCTCGAACATGACGATATGGACGAAGCGGAACGGTACTTCACGCTGGCACAGAATGTGTGCATCCGCCACAACCTCGACCCAGGTACGCTCGTCGTCTTGCCGTTTCTCGACTGAATGGTTCGCGTCGCAATAACCTTGCAATATCGAATCCATCAAGAGATTCAAACATATAATGGGAGGAATGAACAATGCAAGAGAACCGCGCCGATAGACCATTGCAGCCTGGAGATCGCGCGCCAAACGTGGTGCTGGATGCGATCACCCGCCAGGGCAAGATCGCCATCGACGACTTTCGCGGCCAGAAGCCGCTGCTCGTCGGCCTGTTCCGGGGACTGCATTGCCCCTTCTGCCGCAGGCAGATCGCCGCCATGGCCGAACTGACCGCTGCATTGCAGGAGAAGGGCATCGACAGCCTGACCGTCGTCAATACCCCAATCGAGCGAGCCCGCCTTTACTTCCGCTACCACCCGCTTCCCAACCTGCTGGCGGCCTCCGATCCCGAACGGGTATCGCATCGCGCCTTCGGCCTGCCGCGCGTTCATTTCACCGAGACCGAAAACGAGTGGCCGCACAAGGTCAGCAAGGACACGGTGATGTCGATGCGCGTCGACATGCCGGGCGAGCTTCCCGAACCGATGAACCCGATGGCGGCGATGGAAATTCTCGACAGGGCCGACGGCTACGAAATGACAGAGGATGACAAACGGATGCTCGTCCCCGGCGAAGGCCAGCTTGTCGGCGAATTCCTGCTCGATCGCGATGGCGTCGTGCGCTGGTGCTTTACCGAAGTCGAGGAGGCCGGCCGTCATATGTTCGGCGTTCCCGCCCCTCGGGAAGTGATGTCGGCGGCGGCCAATATGGCGGTCTGAAGCGGCCGCCTTAAATCGCCTGATCCGAAATTGGAAGCCGGCGCCCGCGGTCGGCGAAGGCGTGTCCGGGCGGCCTCTTGTCGATATCCGGACGTCGCCGCGCCATCCATGGCACGCTCGCCGGCCGTGAGTGCTGCGGCGGATCAATCCGGAAGACCGGCCTTGCGGTAGCCTTCTACGAAATGGTCAAGCACGCGAGCGTCGCGAAACGGTTCGGTCGCCGCCCAATGGCGGATGGAAAAGCCGGGGTTGGCAACAAGGAAGAGTTCGGTCTCCGCCTGCGCCTCGTCGAGCCGGCCGAGCTGAGCAAGGCTTGCCGCCAGGAAACGGCGCGAGCTTGTGCGATACGTCTCGTCGCGGCGCAACGTCTCGACGGCGGCCGCATATTGCCCGGCCGCATATTGTGCCTGGCCGAGCGTCAGATAATACCAGCTTGCCGGAAACGGGTTCAGCCGGAACGCCTTGCGAATCTGCTCAAGCCCCTCCTCGACCCGCCCTGCTAGAACGGTAACGTCGGATAATGCCGCAAAGGTATCGGCCTCGTTCGGGTCAAGTTCGATCGCCTTGGCGAACTCCGCATCCGCCGCGGCAAAATCGCGTTCATAGGCAAGAAGGTAGGCCAGCACCCAGCGGCAGCCGGCATCGTTGGGGTCGATCGCAACGGCCTTGCGCGCTAAGTTTAAGGCGATGCTGCGGGTCGCTTCCGTCGGCCCGCCACTATGAACCCACCCCATCCAGTGGTTCATGGCCAACCAGCGATAGGCCTCGGCATAGTCGGGGTCGAGAGCGACTGCGCGGGTCAGCATCAGATGCGCCTCCTCAGCCGCCTGCGGGGAATCATCCATCAGCTTGCGCGCCCGCACGCAGAGATCGTAGGCCTCAAGACTTCTGGGCCGATGGCGCGGCGGCGGGGTGCGCAGTCGGCCGAGCAACGCCTCGACGATTCTGGCGGTGACCTCGTCCTGAACGACGAAAATATCGTCCATGCTGCGATCGAAGCGTTCCGCCCACAAATGAGTGCCGCTGAGGGTGTCGACCAGCTTGGCGTTGACGCGCACGCGCCCCGCGGCGCGCCTCGCGCTGCCCTCCAGCAGGTAGCGTACGCCGAGCTCCTCGGCGATCTCCCGTACGTCAACCGCCCTGACCTTATAGGCGAAGGCCGAGTTGCGGGCGATGACGAACAGACCCGGCATTCTCGAAAGGTCGGTAATCAGGTCCTCGGTCAGCCCGTCCACGAAAAATTCCTGTTCGGGATCGTTGCCGATGTTCAGGAAGGGCAGCACGGCGATCGATGGTTTGGCAGGCAGCGGCAAGGTCTTTCGCTTCACGCCGCTCAGCCGCTGCATGGCACCCGTGAAGCGGTAGCCGACGCGCGGAACCGTTGCAATCCATTCGCCGCCGTCGGCAGCGGGGCCGAGCAGCTTGCGCAGCTGCGCGATCTGGACGGTGAGGTTGCCCTCCTCGACCGCCATGCCCGGCCAAGCCGCGTCCATCAGTTCGGCCTTGGCAAGGATTTCGCCGGATCGCCCGACGAGCGCCGCAAGCAGCTTCAACCCGCGATGACCAATGGCAACGGGTTCATCATTCCGAAGGAGCGTTCCCGCCTCCGGATCAAGCACGAACGGACCAAAGGCAAAGCGCAATCCCTGCATAGAGCGGATCTATAGTCCGTTTGGAAGTTTTTGAGAACTTTTTGGAGCGGCTTAATTACGCCGCTCCTTCTATTCCGCAGAATTTATCCTCTTTCGGGCGGGGCTTCTGCCCCCTCACCTATGCCGACTGACGAGGAGATCTGCATGACTGCCGCAAGCACGACAGCACAGCAAGACGATCGGATCCGCGGGGCCGCGATGGCAGGCATCATAGCGACGGTCACGGTGTTTGCCGTGGCGCAAGGGCTAACCTATCCGCTGCTGAGCTTCATCCTGGAGCGCCAAGGAACGGCCTCTGGTCTGATCGGTCTGTCGGCGGCGATGACGCCCCTGGGCTTCATCATATCGGCACCCGTAATTCCAGCGCTCTCGCGGCGGGTGGGCGCAGCGCGGCTTGCAACCCTCTGTTCGATCCTGGCCGCCTTCACCCTTATTGCAATAGCCGGGCGGCAGGACGTCTGGGCCTGGATGCCGCTGCGTTTCCTGCTCGGCTTCTTTGCCAATCCACTCTATGTCATCAGCGAGACCTGGCTGATCGCGATCACGCCGGCGTCGCGCCGGGGCCGCATCATGGGCCTCTATTCATCGATCGTTTCGGCCGGCTTTGCCGTCGGTCCGCTCTCGCTCGGCCTCAGTGGCACGGAAGGCTGGGCACCCTTCCTGATCGGCATTGGGGCCTTCCTTGGCTGCGGCCTGATCGTGCTTGTTGTTGCCCTCCGCCTGCCTGACATGCCCGGCGAAGGCGAGGCAATATCGGTCGGCGGCTTCCTTGCGCGGGCGCCGCTGCTGCTGTTTGCGGTTTTCACCGCCGCCGCCTTCGAGCAGATCCTGCTCTCCCTGCTTGCCGTCTATGGCGCGGCACTCGGCAGCACTGAAAGCCGCATCGCTTCGCTTATCACCTGTTTCGTTGCCGGCAATGCCGTGCTGCAGATCCTGCTCGGGCGCGTGGCGGAACGGTTCGGCGCGACGCGGACCATGTTGTTCTGCGTCCTCACTTGTCTTTCCGGCTGCCTGCTGCTGGCGTCAACCTTCACCACCTGGCTCATCTGGCCGCTCGTTTTCATCTGGGGCGGCGTCTCGTTCGGGCTCTACACCATGTCGCTGATCCAACTCGGCGAGCGTTTCAGCGGTCAAGCCCTGATTGCCGGCAATGCGGCCTTCGCCTTCGCATGGGGCATCGGCGGCATGGCGGGCTCGCCCGCGGCCGGATTGGCAATGCAACTGGTCGGGCACCAGGGGCTGCCGTCGTCCCTCGCCCTACTCAGTTGTGTCCTGGCGATTTCTCTGTTGGCCGCGAGGCGGCGTGACCAATGAAGGACCTCGCGTGCTTTCGATAAGTCCCCTCCGGCCGCTAGATACCTACTCTTGAATTTCGCGTTGCAAATATATAACGTGTTATATAACATTCAATGCAATTGGAGAGATTGAATGGTCGAAGATGTGGTGCGAACACTTGGCTTTTTGTGCCTGGGCAGCCGGTTGCGTCGCATCGGCGAGAGACTGCAGGCCGATACGCAGCAGGTCATCGACGAGGCCGGCGTCGGCATCCAGGCAGGTCAGTATCCGTTCCTCGCAGCGATCGACCGGGCCGGGCCGCTGACGATCGGCGAGCTTGCGCAGGCGGTGGGCATCACCCAGCCCGGCGTGACGCGGACCATCGGGCAGCTTCTCGAACTCGGCTTCGTCGATATGCAGTCGGCGCCGGACGATCAGCGCCGCAGATTGGTGTCGCTATCCGACAAAGGACAGGAACTCGTCGATCATTCGAAGGCAACCATCTGGCCGTGCGTTGCGGCTGCGGTTGCGGATCTCTGCGGCGACCTCGACGGACCGATCCTCGAGCAACTCGCTGCCATCGAGGACGGGCTGGCGGCACTGCCGCTCATACGACGGAGCACGGTTGCAGGCCCGCACGCCCTTTCCACCGCGCAATAGGGAGAGAAAGACGATGAATCACGTGCTTGACCGGCCGATCTGGAGCGCGCTCAAAACCGCGCATGCCGCTCTTGCCGAAGGCAACAGCTACGCACGGCGATACCCACCCTCCATCGTTCCCTTCGCGGCCTCTGCCGACGATAGCCTTGAGAGCCTCGATGCCTTGGAGAATCTGCCGTCAGCGGAAGAGAAGATGTTTCTCGTCGAGGCCGGGCCGATCGCGATTCCAGCGGGTCTTGCCGTCGTCATGGAGGCGCCGGTGACCCAGATGGTTGCCGAGCGGCCTCATGAGAGGATTTCGGATTCCCGCATTCAGCCGCTGACCGAGGCCGACGCCGCCGACATGCTTGATCTGGCGAGCTTGACCAGACCCGGGCCGTTCACCCTGCGCGCTCAGAGCCTGGGCAGCTTCTGGGGGATCAGGCATGAAGGCCGTGTGGTGGCGATGGCCGGGCAGCGTATGCGGCAGACCGGTTTCATCGAGCTGAGTGGCCTTTGCACCCATCCCGACTTCCAAGGGCGTGGCCTCGGCACCCTGCTGTTCCGCTTCGTTGCCGGCGAAATCGCTGCTAACGGCGACACGGCCTATCTGCATGTCTATGCCGGGAACACCTCCGCCATTTCCCTCTACAAGGCGCAAGGCTTCACGCTTCGCTCGGAGATGAACATGCGGGTGGTCAAACGCCGCGCCTGAGTTGTTGCTCAACGGCCGGGACGGTGTCTCCTCCCCAACACCGTCCAATTTAAGGGGCTTCGGTTCGAGAAACTACCTTACGGCCGCCGGCAGCACTTCGAACTTCCAGAATTTTTCCGGGCGGAAATAGGTTGTGGCGAATTCGCGGATATTTGCGGCCGTAACCTCGTTGTAGCCGCTGAGATTGCTGCGTATGCGGTCCAAACGACGCGGATCCGTCTGGGCGCCGCGCAGATATTCAATCCAGTACTCGTTGCCCTGCCGCTGGTGTTTCAGTGTCTCGATGATGGGTTCGCGAGCGCGTGCGAGCTCGTCGGCAGAAACATCATGCGACCCGAGATCGTTGGCGATCTCGTCGACAAGTGCATAGAAGCGCGCGAGCTTTGTCGGATCCGTCTCGACGTAGAAATAGGCGTAGCCATAGCCGGGAATTTCCCTCGACAGATTAACGTCGCCGTCCAGCGCGTAGCTTGCTCCTTCTGCAATACGAAACTGGTCGGTCAGCCTATTCTGGAAAATCTGGGTGGCAACATTGGCGGTGAAGGAGCGCGGGAGATCGGAGAGCAAATCGCCGACGGGAACTCCGACGACGGCGGCGGCGCTATCTGCCCTTCCGTTATGGGTCTGCAGAACGGGCTTCTCAGTGGCCGCCGGAAAACGCACGTTACCCCAATCATTACTCGGCGCCGCCTCCGGGCGTGGCAGCAAAGCGCCAAAGGTTTCAGCTGTCAGCCGGATGGCGTCGTCCACCGTCACGTCGCCGACGATGGTGATATCGATCGGGCCATTAGACACCACAGGCCGGAACAGCGCCTCGAAATCGTCCGGCCTGGCGGCGGACAACTGGGCGCGATCCGGAAAGGTCCAGCGCGGATCGCCGGAGTGGACCAGACCTCCGAGGTTACGGCTGACAACGCCGCCAGGGGTGGCCTCATACTGATCGAGGCCGCTCAAAAAGGCCTGCTGCACCCGCCTGAACGCCTCGGGGCGGTATGCGGGATCGGAGGTGTATGCCGTCATGAGCTGCAATTGCGTCGCCAGATCCTCAGTCCGCGTGCGACCGTCGAACTTGAAGGAGCTGTCGCCTACCGAGACGTCAAGGCCGACGATGTTGGCGGTCAGCGCCTTCTGGATATCCTGGTAGTCCATGGCCTTCACGCCGGACAGCGCGACCGCCGGCGATGCCCAGATCGGGAGGGGACGGTCATGCGGCAAGTCCAGCCGGCCCCGGCCGATATCCTCGCGCACCAGCACTTCATTGGCGCGCAGCTTGGTCGGCTTGACGGTAAGCCGTACGCCGTTGGAAAAGCGGACCATGGTCAGGCCGAGATCTTCGACGGCGCGGCGTTCGACCACAGCGCCCGGCGCGCCGAAATGGGTGTAGGGCCAGGCGACATCGGCTGCACTGGAGGGCGCCGAGACGGCAATCGCCTTGGAAGCGTGATAGACCTGCCGGAGCGCGTCGGCTCCGCCCTGCGGCGATTGGGCGGTCTGGAGCACGATCTGCGGACCATTGCCGGAGAAAGCACGCTGCAGGGCCTTATTGACCTCGGCCGCGGTGACGCCGTTCGTCACCCTCTCAAAGAGCGAGAGGTCGTCGGCAGGCGACGTGAAGACTTGATTGTCATCGACGCTGCCAGCCAGCGCCGAAGCGATATCGGTGGTCGTGCGCGTCGTGGCTCCGGCGGCAGCAGCCTTCAGGGCTGAGCGATATTCGAGGATTTCGCGATCGATCTCAGCCTGGGCAACGCCGAACTGTTGAATACGACGCTGTTCCTGGTCAATGGCCCCGAGTGCCGTCTGCCATTTGTCCGGTTCGGAATTCGCCGTGACCAGGACGACATGAGCGGAATCTAGGAGATCCTGGGAGCCGACGCCCGCGCTGATGAAAGGCGCATCCGGCTTGCTGGCGATGGTGCTGACTCGGCGTTTGAGCACCATCAGGCCCAGATCTTCAATAAGCTGCGTGCGGCGCTTGGCCAAGGTGTCGGGTGCGGCGTCATAAGGACGCGTCCAGGCGATCTGGACGCTGGTCATGCCGCCGGGAACGACGATGACATCCGCGCTTTCGCCTTTCGCCTGTAGCGCGCCAGTATCCTGACTTGCAGGCGTAGGTCCTATGGCTTTCCAGTCGCCGAAGCGCTGCCGGATTTCGATTTCCATGGCAGCGGGGTCGATATCGCCCACCACGATAAGCGTTGCCCGATCGGGCCGGTAATTGGCCCGGTAGTAATCGCGGACGAGGTCTACAGGCGCATTGCTGATAATATCGGCTTTACCGATCGGCGGGCGCATGGTCACGCGCCGGCCGGCGAGCAATGAATTCAGGATTGCGAGCCCCGCGCGGTACTGCGGCGTATCGCGCAGCCGCTCTTCCGACAGGATGACGCGGCGCTCGCGATCGAGGGCGCCGGCATCGAGGGTCAGCTCGCTCGCGGTTTCTCGCATCAGCATCAGGCCCGTGGATAGCGTCTCTGGATCGACCTCGGGCAAATCCAGTGCATAGACAGTCTCGTCATAAGAGGTATGGGCGTTGGTGTCCGGTCCAAAGGCCAGGCCCTTGCGCTGCAGGATACGGATCATTTCGCCTTCGGCGACATGCGTCGAACCTTTGAAGGCCATATGTTCGAGAACATGCGCCAGGCCCTGCTGGTCGTCGTTTTCCTCCAGTGAGCCGGAGCCGATGCGAAAGCGGATCGCTGCCTGTCCTGATGGCGTGGCGTTGCGCATGATTGCAAAGCGCATGCCATTGGCGAGCACGCCGAAATGGACATTGGAATCGGCTTGGATGTCGCTTTGCGTTTGCGGCCAAGCGGTGGACGGCGTGTCGGCATGGGCCGGCGATGCAAAAATTGCGACAAGGGAGACCGTCGCGAGAAACCGCCAAGCGGCGGCGCATTCCATTTGTTTGGGAGACATTCTTATCCAGGCGATGAGCATGAAGAGAGGAAACGACTTTGAACCGACCATTCCATAAGTTGCATATTGCTTCAACTTCCATGTGTGAATGGATAAGACGCAGATAATTCGGGTTAGAGCTCGCGGGAGCTCCATAGAAATCTTAGAATTATTGTATAGGCTGTTGATATTTAAATCTTATGATCGTGGCTTCCGTCGTCATTCCCGATGAATTCCCCACACCTCGTCAATTGTCAGATCACTGTCATCGAGCCCGACTAAAAGATTGCGCTTCGACGCTGTGACCAGGAGGGCGCATTCGATGGCGACATTGCAGCAAGTCGCATTCCGGGCAGGATGTTCGCTGGCGACGGCAAGCCGGGTTCTCAATCGCAACGGACCGGCCAGCGATCTGATGGTGCGCAAGGTGCGCCGTGCCGCCGCCGAACTCGGTTATCGCCCGGCCGGCCATGCTGTCGTGCGGCTCGGGCGCAGGCCGGTAATCGGCGTCTTGATCCCGAGCATCACCAATCCGGTCTTTGCCTCGTCGCTGTCGAGCATCCAGAACCGCATGCTGGTCGCCGGCCATGGGGTGTTGATCGCTCAGTCGAATTACGATCCGGCACGCGAGGCCGATGCCGTCGCCGCACTCCTGAATGACCGGCCGACCGGGCTGATCCTCACCGTCTGCGACCCGTCGACGAGCGAGGCGCTGCTCCCCAAGCTGCCGCCGACCGTGCTTCTCAACAACCTGCCGACGGCGCAGTTTCCGGCGGCCGTCACCGCCGATAATCGCGGCGCCGGCCGGGTGATCACGACGTTCCTGATCGGCATGGGCCACCGCCACATCCTCTTTCTCTCCGGCAATTTCGCCGCCTCCGATCGCGCTCGTCTTCGCTACCAGGGTTACCTCGACGCCATGGCCGAGAACGGCCTGACGCCGCTCGACGCTATTCAGATCTCCTTCGTCGGCGGCTATGACCAGCTCGATCTCAGTGCGGCGATGACCTCGCTTTCGCCGACGGCGATCATCGCCTCCAACGATCTTCTGGCGCTCGGCGTCATCGGCGCGCTGAAGCGCGAGGGGCTGTCGGTGCCGGGGGATGTTTCGGTCGCCGGCTTCGACGGCATCGCCATCGGCCGGCTGATCGATCCGCCGCTGACAACCATCGAAATGCCGGATGCCAGCATGGGCGCGACGGCCGCCTCGCTGCTGCTCGACATGGCAGAGAATGCCGCCCCTGCCCGCCACCTCGACGTCGCCTATACGCTGCGCCGCGGCGGCACGGTGCGCGCCATCTAACCACCCGGAATAAAGGGCCGCCGCGCGCTCGGCGTGGCGGCCCCTTCTTCTGACGCGGAAAACGATCAGCTGCGCGGCAGCATCCCTTCGACATCGGCGGCTGCATCGTCGAGCGCTTCCTTCGGCTCGGCCGACTGGTCGACGATGCGCGAAAGATTGTCGACGATCGTCTGGGTGACCTTGACACCGTTGGAGCCGGGGAAGGCATACCAGGGGATCATGACCGGCATCTGGCTGAGGCCCGCCTGGAACAGCGGGTTCTGCTTGTAGAAATCGCCGAGATATTCGGGCGACTTGGCGGCAAGCTCGTTGTTCGGGACATAACCGGTGCCGGGCACGACTACCGAGGCGCCGTAAGGGCCGGCGGCGAACTTGGCGAACTTCCAGGCGGCGTCTTGCTTGGCGGCGTCATGGGTCAGGATGACGACGGCATTACCGCCTGTGGGAAGGCGGCCGTTCACCGGATCGATCAGCGGGATCTTGGCGGTGCGCAGATCGAATTTATTGCCGACATTCTTGATCGTGTTGCGCAGAGCGCCTGTGGTCTGGAATTCGAAACCGACCTTGCCGGCGGCGAAAGCCTGTTCGCCGGCGGGCTTGGTGAAGACGGGCATGCCGCCCTCGGTGACCAGACGATGCAGGACCTCGACGGCCTTCTGACCTTCCGGACCGTTGAAGGCGACCTTGCTTTCGTCATCGCTCAGCATCTTGCCGCCGGCGCCGAAGAGCAGCGCCGAAAACATCCAGTCGTCGCCCTGCCAGCGGAAATCGATGCCGTCGACGCCGTTGCCGAGCGCCTTGATCTTGCCTCCGAGCGCAATGACCTCATCCCAGGTCTTCGGCGGATTGTCGGGATCGCCGCCGGCCGCCTTCACGAGATCGGCGTTGTAATACATGATCGGGTTGGAGGTCGCGAAAGCGAGGCCAACCTGCTTGCCCTTGACCTGGGCGAGCTTGAGGATCGTGTCGGAGAAGCCCTGCTCGGCCATGTTGCCGTCCTTCTTGACGAGCGGGCCGAGGTCGACGGCGACATCGCGTTCGTCGAGCATGCGCAGGCGGTTCAGGCCGATGAAGGTGATATCGGGCATTTCGCTGGTGCCGGCCTGGCGAAGGATCGTCTGGATGCCTTCTTCATAGGTGGCCGAGGGGCTGGCGAACTGGATCTTGATATCGGGGTTCTCAGCCATGAACTTCTTCGAGATCGTGTCCATCACGTCCTTGAAGAAACCCGGCATCGGGTAGTGAACCGTCAGCGTCGTCTCGGCATGCGCGGGAAGCGCGATTGCCATCGATACGGCCGCTGCGGCGAGAATCTGGGTGATAAGTTTCATCGCTCGTTCTCCTGGTTGAAGCCGGTCAGCCTTTGAGACCGGTCATGGTGATGCCCTCGACGAAACGCTTCTGCGCAAGCAGGAAGGCGGCGACGAGGGGAAGGGTTATGATGAGGGTCGCCGCCATCAGTGCGCCGTAGTCGTCGCCGGCCTCGGCGGCGCGGAAATACATCAGCCCGAGCGGTGGCGTGGCATAGTCCTGCTTGCTGATGACGATCAATGGCCAGTAGAGATCGTTCCAGTGGGCGACGACCGAGAAGATGGCGAAGGCGGTGACGGCTGGCCAGGCATTCGGCACGATGACGCGGGCGACGATGCCGAGCTCCGACATGCCGTCGAGGCGTGCGGCATGGATGAGGTCGTCAGGCATGGCACGGAAGAACTGCAGGAACATGAAGATCGCGAAGACCGAAATCGTAAAAGGCGCGACCAGGGCGGCATAGCTGTTGAGCAGCGCGGCGCGGTCGAAGGCGACATAAAGCGGCAGCGCGGTCGCATGGATCGGCACGAGAAGTCCGAGCATGACCAGCACCATCATGGCCCGCGCCGCGCCGAAACGCAGCTTCGCCATGGCATAGGCGCAGGGGATGGCCACCAGCACCTGAAAGAAGAAGATCAGCCCGCAGACGACAACGCCGTTCCACAGGAGCCGCGCCATCGGCACCCGGCTCAAGGCCTTGGCGAAATTCTCGGCATAGGCGAGATGCGCCGGGATGAGCGACAGCGACGAGGTAAAGATGTCGCTCTGCGTCTTGCCCGCCGCCGAGATCATGAAGACGTAGGGCGACAGGAAGATGATTGCGCCCAGCGAAAGCAGCGTCAGGCGGATGATCCTGCCAAGGGAAAATGCGCTCGTCATGTGTAATGCACCCGGCGATCGAGAAGGCGGTATTGCAGGAACATCAGCACCACGAGGATCAGCAGGAAGACCACGGTCATCGCCGAGGCGTAACCGATGCGTAGGTAGACGAAACCCTCCTGGTAGATCGTGAAGAGCAGCACTTCAGACGCCTTGTTCGGGCCGCCCTCGGTCAGCGTTTTGACAGTCTCGAAGACCTTGACCGCATTGGTGATGCTAATGGTGATGACGAAGAGCGTCGTCGGCCCGAGCATCGGCCAGGTGACCAGCAGGAAGCGATCGAAGGCGGATCTGGCGCCGTCCACTTCGGCCGCTGCGTAAAGCTCCCGCGGGATTGCCGTCAGACCGGCCAGAAACAGCACCATGTTGAAGCCGGCCGATTGCCAGACGCCGATGATCGACAGGCTGTAAAGCACGGTGCCGGAGCTGCCCAGCCAGTTCGGACCGGCCAGACCGACAAGTGACAGCAGCGCGTTGAGCGGGCCGATCGTCGGGTGGAACATATATTGCCAGACGGTCGCCATGGCGACGATCAGCGAGGCGACCGGCAGGAAATAGGCCGTGCGGAAGAAGCTGCGCGCCGCGGTCTCGCTCTCGATCAGCAAGGCGATGCCGAGACCGAGCAGGATCGAGACCGGCGCCACGATCGCCGTATAGAGCGTCGTATTCCACAGCGATTTGCGGAAGGTGCGGTCGGTGATCAGGTGAGCGTAATTCTCGAAGCCGACGAAACGGAACTTGCCGTAGCCGAGTTCGAAATCGGTAAAGCCGAGCACGACGACAGCCGCGACCGGCAACAGCACGAAGAGAAAGAGCAGGATCATCGCCGGCAGCACCAGCATCCAGGCTATGCGGGCCTCGCTGCGGCGATGGGCAACGGCGGAGTTATCAGGGATGGCCATGGAGGCGAGGCTAGCCATGCGCCCACTCCCGCTGGACGTCGGCATCAGCAGCGCTGAGCCCGGCATCAGCGGCGCTGAGCCCGGCATCACTACCGGCGACGAAGCCGGCCAGCCGGCTGCCGTCCTCGGCAAAGATCAGCGTGCGGCCGGGCGACAGTCGCAGTCCCACGGCATCGCCGGCCGCAAGCCCGGAGGCTTCGGACGGCTGTACCTTGGCGATGACGGTCTCACCGATCGCGTCGAGCCGACAATGGAGGATAACCTCGGACCCCAGGAATTCGACGCGTTCGATCCGGGCGGCAAGGCCGTCATGCCGGCTCTTGGCGAGAAAGACGAATTCAGGGCGAATGGCGAGCGTGACCGGCATCTTTCCGGCGGGTGAATTTTCAAGCGTCAGCCGCAGGCCGCCGCAGAGAACGACGCCGCCTTCGGCAAAGGCCGGAAGCAGGTTGATGCGCGGCTGGCCGATGAAGCGGGCGACCTCGATATGGGCTGGATCGTCGTAGATGAGCTGAGGACTTGCGATCTGCAGCAATCGGCCGCCCATCATCACCGCGACGCGATCCGCCATCGACAGTGCTTCCGCCTGGTCATGGGTGACATAGAGCGTCGGCACGCCGGCGCGGCGATGCAGGTCGACGATCTCGCCTCTGGCGTGAACGCGCAGATTGGCGTCGAGATTGGACAGCGGCTCGTCCATCAGGAAGATGCTCGGCTGGCGCACCATTGCCCGGGCCAGCGCCACGCGCTGACGCTGGCCACCCGACATCTGGCCGGGTTTGCGGTCGAGCAGATGGTCGATCTTCAGCGAGGTCGCCATATCGCGGACGTCGCGGGCGATCGCCGCACGAGTGGCGCGCTGGCCTGGTATCAGCGATCCGATGAAGGGCAGCCGCTGCACCCTCGAGAGCCGGCGCATCGCCAGCGGCACGGCGATATTCTGAGACGCCGTCAGATGCGGATAGAGCGCGTAGGACTGAAAGACCATGGCGATGTTGCGCTCGGCAGCCGCGACGCCCGACATGTCTTGCCCACCGATCAGAATTTCGCCGCTATCGGCATGGTCGAGGCCGGCAAGGACGCGCAAAAGCGTGCTCTTGCCGCAGCCGGAGGGGCCGACCAGGGCGATGAATTCACCGGCGCCGACATCGAGGCTGACGCCGTTGAGGATCTGGTTTCCGCCGAAGGCCTTGGTGATGCCGCGAAGCGAGAGCGCGCTCATTCGACAGGTTCCCGCTGCTTGACCGCTTGGGGATAGACATCGAGCACAACATCATCGAGCACATGGGCGGTCATGCCGGGAACGGCGACGATCTGGCTTTCGACCCAGGTATCGAACTCGTGAACGACGGCGCCGATCAGGCGCTCGCCCGGCATCTCGCGCTCCATCTTGTCGATGATGAAGGCAGCCGATGGACCCCAGGTCAGCTGAGTATTGTCGAAACGGCCCTGCCAGGCCCAGTGAAGGTGGCCGCTGGCAAACAGCGCCACGTCATGGGCTGCGATCAGATCATAAAGCCGCCGGCGCTGAGCCGGGCGAACGCTCCAGTAGCCGGTATCGCCTTCATCGGGTGCATCGACGAACAGAGGCTTATGCGCGAAGAGAGCCACGCGCCGCCCCGCCCTGTCTTCGAGCGCCTTGGCGAGCCATTCGAACTGGGCCTCTTCCTCGTCATCCTCATGACCGAGAAGCAGCGAATTCAAGCCGATGAAGCGCCAGCCGGCCGCATCCTCGAGCCAGCGATCGTCACCGGCTAGGCTGCGCCAGCGGGCCAGCCGCTCGGCGTTGACGGGCTGGTCGGTTTCCCTGAAGTGGCCGACATCGTGATTGCCGGGAACGATCAGCATCGGGATCGACACTTGCCGCATCAGATCCATCGAGAAGATTATATCCTCGTCCTTGTCGGCGCCGTCGACGGTGAGATCACCGGTATGCACGATCAGATCGGCGCCGGTCGCTTCGATCCAGCTCAGAAGCGGCGCCCAATTGCCGTTGAAATGCGGTTTGTTCGGGCTGAAATGAGTGTCGGTGATCTGGATGATTTTCATGAGGGCGCGTCTCCAAGACCTGGGAAGCGCGTCACGGACGCTCCCTTCTCGGACCCTCTCTAGAAGGCTCGCATGTCAATCAGACATCCGCGGATTTCAGCTGTTTTTCAGTTTTGACATCAATCCGTCATACGGGCGCTGATCGCCCCCGCGAAGGGGCGGTCAGCGGCAAGCTCCGCGGAGATCAGTGCCGAGGCGCAGTGGCGGGAATAGACGACACGGTTGCCGAAACGGGGTCGCTTGCCGGAAAGCTATCTTCGAGGCCTTCGTTCAGCTCCTCTTCCAGCGTTTCGCTGTCATGGGTCGAACGTGCGCTCGGCTGGCCTTTCAAACCCTTGCTGCCTTCGTCGAAGTTGCCGTTGCTCAAGGCGTCGTAACGGTTGATGCTGCCGTCAGCGCCGCGGCCGGGAAATGCAGTCAGCTGAACCATCATCACCTTGGCGTGGTCCAGCGCCGTCGAGCTGTCGAGTTCGCCATGGGAATTATCGATTTTGACGGAAACCGATTCTCCTCCCTCGCCCAGGAATTCGACGATGAAGAAGTCGCCGGACTGTGTCACGCGTGTATCGATCAACTGCATGGAAACCTCCTGTGTTCATGCCAGATCAACGGCGAGCAACATCAGGAGTTCCAGCGACAATACCATTTCAATCGGGGTGAATGCCGCGCCGAGGTTGCAGCGGCTTACCCTCGGCCGGAATTTATGGTTAATTTATTAATAATTCAGCTTCTATAGTTGGAACCATGCGGCCTTTCCGAGTGTTGATGCTGCGCCGTGGAGGAACCCCGATGATCCTGAAAATCCTTGCGCCGAAGACCGACGCCGACTGCCATGATACCGGCACCTATCCCGACGGGATCTTTGCCGAAAACCGTATCGACCTTTCCTCGCGCCGCGACGACCGCCGCCGGTCGCCGCATGAGCGCGATTACGGCGCCGACAGGAAACCGGAAAACCTGCCGCTCGGTTTCGCCTGACATTCCTTCGGGATAAGTGGGGCGCCCCGCGGTTTGCCGCAGAACTGGCATGCGTCACTGGCACCCTGCCCGCCCGTTTTCTTTTGCGCGATAGATGTAACTTGCATGATGACAGTCACTGCTGTAGTGACTATCATCATGCAACGAACCAGCTTCAGTGAGTCCAAATGCCCGGCGGCGCGCGCGCTCGACAGCGTCGGCGACTGGTGGAGCATTCTGATAGTGCGTGATGCCTTCCAGGGTCTGTCCCGCTTCGATGAATTCCAGAAAAGCCTTGGCGTGGCGCCGAACATCCTGACGCGGCGGCTCAAACACCTGACGGATCAGGGGCTGTTCGAACGACGGCTCTACCAGCAGCGCCCTGCCCGTTACGAATATCAGCTGACGGCGAAGGGCCGCGATTTCTTTCCGGTGCTGATGGCGCTGTTTTCCTGGGGAAGCCGCCACATTCCGGAAGAGGATCTCGCCTTTTTCCTCAGCGATGCGGCCTCGGGCAGAGCGCGCGAGACCGTGTTGGTCGATGCGCAGACCGGCGAACAAGTGACACCCGAAAACACCGGCCTGCTTGCAGGCCCTGCAGCCGATGACGAGGTGCGCGCGCGGATCGCCCGCATGCGCGCCTGGTATCTCGGCATCGACGCATAGAAAGGATAATAAAATGGATCGCATCGTTGTCACCGGCATGGGACTTGCCTCGCCACTCGGAACCGGCGTCGAGCCCGCCTGGAAACGCCTTGTCGGCGGAGCCTCGGGTCTGAGGACACTGCCCGAGGATGTCGTCGGCGAACTCGCGGCCAAGGTCGGCGGTATCGTTCCCGGTATCACCGAGGATGTTGAGGCGGGCTTCGACCCCGACCGCTACATCACACCCAAGGACCAGAAAAAGATGGACCGCTTCATCCAGTTCGCCATGGCGGCAACGGAGGAAGCGGTGAAGCAGGCCGGCTGGATGCCGACCGACGAAGGTGAGCGCGAACGCACTGCAACGATCATTGCCTCCGGCGTCGGCGGCTTTCCGGCCATTGCTGAAGCGGTGCGGATCGGTGAGGCACGCGGCGTGCGGCGGCTGTCGCCCTTCACCATCCCCTCCTTCCTCGTCAACCTCGCCGCCGGCCAGGTCAGCATCCGCTACGGCTTCAAGGGGCCGCTCGGCGCGCCGGTGACGGCCTGCGCTGCCAGCGTCCAGGCGATCGGCGATGCGGCACGGCTGATCCGCTCCGGCGAGGCGGATGTGGCGATCTGCGGCGGCGCCGAGGCCTGCATCGACAAGGTGAGCCTTGGCGGCTTCGCCGCTGCGCGCGCCCTTTCCACAGGCTTCAACGAGACGCCGGAGCTGGCCTCGCGCCCCTTCGACACGGCACGCGACGGTTTCGTCATGGGCGAAGGCGCCGGCATCCTGGTGATCGAGACGCTGGAGCATGCGCTCGCCCGCGGCGCCACACCGCTTGCCGAACTGGTCGGCTACGGCACGGCGGCGGATGCCTACCACATGACCGCAGGTCCCGAAGACGGCGACGGCGCGCGCCGGGCCATGGAGGCCGCGCTCAGGCAGGCGAATATCCCTGCTTCCGAGGTCAAGCACCTGAATGCGCACGCCACTTCGACGCCGGTCGGTGACAAAGGCGAGATCGCTGCGATCGGCACCGTCTTCGGCCGCGATGGCGCCATTGCCGTCAGCGCGACGAAATCGGCGACCGGCCATCTGCTCGGGGCCGCCGGCGGGCTGGAGGCAATCTTCACCATCCTGGCGCTGCGCGACCAGATCGCGCCGCCGACCCGCAACCTCGATGAAGCCGATCCTGATGCCGACGGCATCGATATCGTCGGCAAGACAGCGCGACCCGTGGCGATGGACTATGCCATCACCAACGGTTTCGGCTTCGGCGGGGTCAATGCCAGTGCTCTCTTCCGGCGCTGGTCGTAAAGTCCACTTTTCTTACGCTGGAAATGGCCTACACTCTGCTCTGTCGGGGATTATTCTCCGATAGAGCCGGAGATCACCCAATGCGCGCCTTCTTCGCAGTTGTCATTCTGTGTGCCGCGTCCCTCCTCTCCATCGTCTCGGCCCACGCCGAAGATCCGATCGACACAACGCGAACGATGATCGAGGCGCAGATCAAAGCCTTCCTCAAGGACGATGCCGAAACCGCCTATTCCTTCGCCGCTCCCGCTATCAAGGCGATGTATCCCGACAAGAACCTGTTCTTCGCCATGGTCAAGAAGAGCTACGAGCCGGTCTACCACCCCGGCAACTACGCCTTCGGCCGCAGCCGCTCGATCGACAACGGCGCGCTGATCTACCACGAGGTGCTGATATCGGGCCGCGACGGCAAGGATTGGACAGCGATCTACCAGATCACCCGCCAGCCGGACGGCAGCTACGGGATCAACGGCTTGCAGATCATGCCGGATGCGGACAGCAAGGGGATCTGACGGGCTAAGGAAAGCTCGCCGTAACACAGACTGGTTGCACTAATAATTTTGAAACCCTGCCGTTGCAAGATAACGCCAGCGGGGGACTGTCGTATTGAATACTGGCAAGCAATTTTTCACGGCGCTTGAAGCCTTGCGAGGAATCGCGGCCATCATGGTCATGTTCCTGCATACCGGAGGCACGCTTGGCCCGATCCCGGCGAACATCGGTTACCTTGCCGTCGACCTCTTCTTTCTTCTCAGCGGCGTCGTTCTGGCAAATTCCTACGAGAAGCAGTTGATCGCAGGACAGATCTCACCCGTCAAATTTCTGCTCCAGCGTATTATCCGGCTTTACCCTCTCTATCTGCTTTCGCTCCCGATTGGCCTTGTTAACTATGCGGTTCACTTCGGTCTGGACTACGGCGCTCTGGCAGGCCTTCTGGTGAGGGCGATCCTGCTCGTCCCAAACCTGAATGCGGCAGGCGCGTTTCCATTAAACGAGCCCAGTTGGTCCCTTTTCTTCGAGTTCTGGGCCGGACTGCTGTTCTCCGTTCTGCTAATGCGGCTGTCATTCCAAAGCTTGCTGGCGGTGGCTCTGGGGTCTGCCTGCATCACAACGTATGGGGCATCGATCGGAGGCAATTTCGATATTGGCCACCAGGCGGGCTATTTAGGATTTGGCTTTTCGCGCGTGCTTTTCTCGTTCTCGCTCGGAATTTGCCTCTACAGGCTATTTGACGTCCGCAAACCGAATACTGCCGAGAACGGCAATCTTATCGGCCTTCTTGTCTGTGGTTGCTTACTCACGATCACGAACATACCAGCCGCCCTATTCTTCGGCTTCCCGTATTTCGATCTTCTAATATGCCTTACGGTTTTCCCGACCATTGTCTGGATTGCGATGCGCACGACGCAGACCGGCTCAATTGACCTGACATTCCGGTGGCTGGGGAGGCTGTCCTATCCGATTTATATCCTGCATGGGCCCATCTTCAGCCTGCTGCAGTCGTTGCGGCAAAAGGGCTTCAACCTTCCCGCCTCTCCGGGAGCCGGCATCATCGTGGTTATCGCAGTTTTCATTGCTGCCGGCATCTTCGCCGTTCGCTTCGACGAGCCCGTGCGCAAAAAGCTCAAAATCATGGTTTTGCCGAAGCCGACGTCTATCGCCCCGCAATCAGCAACCTAGGCTGAGGCCGCGATCAGACAGGTTCGAGGTCGCCCCTCGCCCATTCCTCCTGCGTTTCCGCCATGAAATCGGCAAAGCGGCCTTCGGCAATTGCCTTGCGAATGCCCTGCATCAGTTCCTGGTAATAGGCGAGGTTGTGCCAGGAGAGCAGCATGCCGCCGAGCGCTTCGTTGGCGCGGACGAGATGGTGCAGATAGGCGCGTGAATAATCGCGCGAGGCCGGGCAGTTCGACTGTTCGTCGAGCGGACGCATATCCTCGGCATGACGGGCATTGCGGATATTGACCTTGCCGCGGCGGGTAAAGGCGAGGCCATGGCGGCCGGAGCGGGTCGGCATCACGCAATCGAACATGTCGATGCCGCGGGCGACCGATTTCAGGATATCGTCAGGCGTGCCGACGCCCATGAGGTAGCGCGGCTTTTCCACCGGAAGCACGGGCAGCGTCGTTTCCAGCATCCGCAGCATGACGTCCTGCGGCTCGCCGACGGCAAGACCGCCGACGGCATAGCCCTTGAGATCGAGCTGGCTCAGCGCCTCGGCCGAGCGGACGCGCAGCGCCGGGATGTCGCCGCCCTGGACGATGCCGAACATCGCCTTTCCGGGCTGCTCGCCGAAGGCGACCCTGCAGCGCTCGGCCCAGCGCAGCGACATCTCCATGGCGCGCTCGATCTCCTTCGGCTCGGCCGGCAGCGCCACGCATTCGTCGAGCTGCATCTGAATATCGGAGCCGAGCAACCCCTGAATTTCGATGGAGCGCTCCGGCGACATGTGATGCAGGCTGCCGTCGACATGCGATTTGAAGGTGACGCCCTGTTCGTCGAGCTTACGCAGGCCGGAGAGCGACATGACCTGGAAGCCGCCGGAATCGGTCAGGATCGGATGTTCCCAACGAATGAGCTTGTGCAGACCACCCAGACGGGCGACGCGTTCGGCGGTCGGGCGCAACATCAGGTGATAGGTATTGCCGAGGATGATGTCGGCGCCGGTCTCGCGCACCTGGTCGAGATACATGGCCTTGACGGTACCGACCGTTCCAACAGGCATGAAGGCCGGCGTGCGGATTTCGCCGCGCGGCATGGAGATTTCGCCGAGACGCGCGCCGGCATCGGTCTTATTCAGGGTGAATTGGAAGTTCTCGGTCATTGGTCTTTCCGGAAAAGTAGGCTCGCGTCGCCGTAGGAGTAGAAGCGGTAGCCTGTCGAAATGGCATGTTCATAGGCCGCGTGCATGGTTTCGAAGCCTGAGAAGGCGGAGACCAGCATGAACAGCGTCGAGCGCGGCAGGTGGAAATTGGTCATCAGCATGTCGACCGCTTTAAAACGGTAGCCGGGTGTAATGAAGATACCGGTGGCGCCGGCCCACGGCTTGATCTCTCCGCTTTCCCCGGCCGCGCTTTCGATCAGCCGCAGCGAGGTCGTGCCGACGCAGACGATACGCCCGCCCCTTGCCTTGACGGCATTCAGCCGGGCGGCGATTTCACCGCTGACATAACCGCTTTCGAGATGCATCTTGTGATCGTCGGTATCGTCGGCCTTGACCGGCAGGAAGGTGCCGGCCCCGACATGCAGCGTGACGAAATGGCGCTCGATGCCGGCCTTGTCCAACGCCGCAAACAGATCCGGCGTGAAATGCAGGCCGGCGGTGGGGGCGGCGACGGCGCCCTCCTCGCGAGCATAGATCGTCTGGTAATCGGCGCGGTCGCGCTCGTCCTCGGGACGTTTGGCGGCGATATAGGGCGGCAGCGGAATATGGCCGACGGCGGCGATCGCCTCGTCGAGGGCCGGGCCTGTGAGATCGAAGGCGAGCGTCACTTCGCCGGCCTCGCCCTTTTCCTCGACGGTGGCATCGAGCGAGCCGAGGAAGCAGCTTTCACCGGAATGGCCGAAGGCGATGCGGTCGCCCTCCTTGATGCGTTTGCCGGGCTTGGCAAAGGCCTTCCAACGGCTGGGGCCGAGGCGCATATGCAGCGTTGCCGACACCTGCTGGCCGCCGGCGCCGTCGCGGTGGCGGATGCCCTCGAGCTGCGCTGGAATGACCTTGGTATCGTTGAAGACGAGCGCGTCACCGGCACGCAGAAACGACGGCAGATCGTAAACGTGATGATCAGACAGCGCGCTTTCCGCATGGGGATCGACGACCAGTAAGCGCGCGCTATCGCGCGGTTCGGCGGGCCGCAACGCGATGCGTTCATCGGGCAGATCGAAATCGAAAAGGTCTACGCGCATAAGAGCACTTTCAAAGCGAAACCCGCCCCCGCGCTTTCGCGCAAGGGCGGGTTCCAGCAGAAATCACAATCAGACGTCGGCGGCAACCCGCATCGAGACGATCGAATCCGGATCGGAAACCGGTTCGCCGCGCTTGATCTTGTCCACATTGTCCATGCCTTCGATCACCTGTCCCCAGACGGAATACTGCTTGTTCAGCCACGGAGCGTCGGTGAAGCAGATGAAGAACTGCGAGTTGGCCGAGTTCGGGTTCTGCGAACGGGCCATCGAGCAGGTGCCGCGCACATGCGGCGTGGCGGAGAATTCAGCCTTCAGGTCCGGCTTGGACGAGCCGCCCATGCCGGCCCGGCCGGGATTGAATGTTTCAGAACCCTTCTTGCCATATTCGACATCGCCCGTCTGGGCCATGAAATCCTGAATGACGCGGTGGAACACGACGCCGTCATAGGCCTTCTCGCGGGCGAGTTCCTTGACGCGGGCGACGTGTTCCGGGGCGACCTGCGGCAGCAGCTGAATGACAACCTTGCCCTTCGTGGTTTCCAGAATGATGGTGTTCTCGGGATCCTTGATCTCGGCCATTGTCTACTCCTCTTGTTTGTCTCGTAACTTACTTCTTGCCCAGCGTGACCTTGATCATCCGGTCGGGATTGCTGACTTCGCCGTTCTGGCCTTCGCCGCGTTTGATCTTGTCGACGTTTTCCATGCCGGAAACGACCTTGCCGACGACGGTATACTGGCCGTTCAGGAAGGAACCGTCGGCGAACATGATGAAGAACTGCGAATTGGCGGAATTCGGATCCTGCGAACGGGCCATGCCGACCGTGCCGCGCACGAACGGGGTCTTGGAGAACTCAGCCGGGATATCGGGCATGTCGGAGGAGCCGGTGCCGGCAAGGCTGGCATCGAAGCCCTTTTCCATGTTGCCGTATTTGACGTCGCCGGTCTGGGCCATGAAGCCGTCGATGACGCGGTGGAAGGCGACATTGTCGTATTCGCCCTTCTTGGCCAGCGCCTCGATCTGGGCGACGTGCTTCGGCGCCACCCCGGGCATCAACTGGATGACGACAGGGCCGCTCTTCAGCTGGATGGTGAGATAATGATCGGCCGCCTGGGCGAAGGCATCCCCGGCGAAGGAGGCCAAATAGAGCACGCCGGCAAATGCGAGATAAAAGAGTTTCATATGGGCTCCGTTGCGGCGGGTTCCGCCTGGTCTGCGTTTGCTAGACTTTTTACTTGCTAGTTCGGGCGCTTGGATGTGAGGGCTTGCAAGACGGCGGCCGGCACGAAAGCGCTGACATCGCCGCCCATGGCGGCGATCTGGCGGACCAATGTGGCGGTAATGGGCCGCGACGCCGTGCCCGCCGGCAAAAAGATGGTCTGGATGTCGGGCGCCATCGCCCTGTTCATGCCGGCCATCTGCATTTCGTAGTCGAGGTCGGTGCCGTCGCGAAGGCCGCGGATCAAAAGCGTTGCGCCATGGGCACGGGCGGCATCGACGACCAGATTGTCGAAGGCGACGACGGTGATGCCGCCGGTCTTGCCGGGCAGCGCTTGCGCCAGGGAAAGGCGGATCAGCTCGGCTCGTTCGTCGAACGAAAAGAGCGGCGCCTTGCCGGGGTGGATGCCGATCGCGACGATCACCTTTTCGGCGACGTTCAGGGCCTGAACCAGAACATCCACATGTCCGTTGGTGATCGGGTCGAAGGACCCAGGATAAAAAGCTGTCGTCATCTGGCTCGGCCGTTGGTTTGACGCCTTTTGTCACGGATGCCGGTTTGCCGCAAGTGATTTGCCCCGCCGCTTCCTGCGGCTGAACAGCGAATGAACATGCCATTCAAGGCTGTTTCAGACAGGACCTGCTTAACTCGGATCATCAAGGCAGCCGATGCCATTCCGGCATCCGGCGTTCCCCGAAGGACCATATCCATGCTGATCGTGCTCGTTGCGCTTGCCGTCTTTTTCTCTCTCGCTGCCGAAATGGCCTATGGCTTTTTCGCCAATCGCTACCAAGTGAGCTGGGTGCGGCCGGAGGTTGCCGAACATGCCGCGATCGTGCGCGCCCAAGGCCGGCTGCGCGAACAAAACCGGGCCTCGAATCTGAACGCCAGATGAACGACACATTCAAGGAGGCTTCAGATCGGCATTGGTAAACACCGCCTCAACATCCGGCGGAACCAATTTAAAACGGATGCGTTCATTCAACCGACACATAGATGCGATTATCGCGGCAGGAAGGACTAAAGATGCCCGGCAAGATTACGATGATTAACGTGCTCTGGATGGTAATGGTCACGGGCATGCTCACCGCAACTGTCGCTCTATATGATCAGAAGGTAGATACGTCCAAGGTTTATGGTCCCTATGCTTCGGCCCGCACGGCCGTACTTGGCCAGTACTGAGGGGCGAGAACGCAACTCCCCAGGAAAGGAATGCCTATGTTCACGATCTTGACAGTGCTCACCGCCCTCATCAGCGTCATGTTCATCGTGTCTGTGGCCTCGACGATTTCAGCGCTCCGGCGCGAAGGCGAAGAGGTGAAAGCGCTGAACGAAAAGCATAGCGCATTCTGATATTCCTCTCTTCCCCACCCAAGAGCGGCACCCTTCCGCCGCCTCGGGCCCTACAAAGCCGGATGCACCCAGCATCCGGCTTTTTTCTTGGGATAAACCAGGCTAAGCCCGAACAGAAAAGGGCGGCCCGAAGCCGCCCTTTCTCTTGATCATTCCTCGGTGGTCCCGGCGGGATCGCCATCGGCAACCGGCGTCTCGCCGGTTGAACCTTCCTCAGCAACAGGAGCACCTTCGGCGGTCTCGACGGCTTCCTCCGTCTCGTCCTCTTCCGGCTCGCTGATGCGCTCGACGGAAACGACCTTCTCATCCTTAGCCGTCGAGAAGATGGTGACGCCCTTGGTGGCGCGGCTGGCGATGCGGATGCCGCCGACCGGCACTCGGATCAGCTGGCCGCCATCCGAAACCAGCATGATCTGATCGCCGTCATCGACCGGGAAGGCGGCGACCAGTTCGCCGATTTCGCCGGTCTTCGACGTGTCGGTGGCGCGGATGCCCTTGCCGCCGCGGCCGGAGATGCGGAAATCGTAGGACGACGAACGCTTGCCGAAGCCCTTCACAGAGACCGTGAGCACGAACTGCTCGCGTGCCTTCAGCTCTTCATAACGCTCGTCCGAGAGCTGTCCCTCTTCGGTGACTTCCTCGCCGACGAGAGCGATATCCTCTTCATCGACGCCCGTCGCGCGACGTTCGGCGGCAGAGCGTTTCAGATAGGCTGCGCGCTCCCACGGCTCGGCATCAACATGGCCGACGATGGTCATCGAGATGATGCGATCGCCTTCACCGAGATTGATGCCGCGCACGCCGATCGAGTTGCGGCCGGCGAAGACGCGAACGTCGTCGACGGAGAAGCGGATGCACTGGCCGAGCGCGGTCGTCAGCAGAACGTCGTCATGTTCCGTGCAAGTCTCGACGGAGAGGATCTCATCGCCCTCCTCCTCGAGCTTCATGGCGATCTTGCCGTTGCGGTTGACCTGAACGAAGTCCGACAGCTTGTTGCGGCGAACCGTGCCGCGCGTCGTCGAGAACATGACGTCGAGATTGTCCCAGCTCGCCTCGTCCTCGGGCAAGGGCAGGATGGTGGTGATGCGCTCGCCGGGGGCGAGCGGCAGCATGTTGATCAGCGCCTTGCCGCGCGAGGTCGGCGTGCCGATCGGCAGGCGCCAGACCTTCTCCTTGTAGACGATGCCGCGCGAGGAGAAGAACAGAACCGGCGTATGGGTATTGACTACGAATAGCCGGCTAACGAAATCTTCGTCGCGGGTGGTCATGCCGGAGCGACCCTTGCCGCCACGGCGCTGGGCGCGGTAGGTGGTCAGCGGTACGCGCTTGATATAACCAAGATGCGAGACGGTGACGACCATGTCCTCGCGGGCGATCAGATCCTCATCGTCCATTTCGAGACCGCCATCGACGATCTCGGTGCGGCGCGGTGTGCCGAACTCGTCGCGCACAGCGGTGAGCTCATCCTTGACGATGGTCTGGATGCGGACACGCGAGGAAAGAATATCGAGATAATCCCGGATTTCCTCGCCGATCTTGTTGAGTTCATCGCCGATTTCGTCACGGCCGAGGGCCGTGAGGCGGGCAAGACGCAGTTCGAGGATGGCGCGGGCCTGTTCTTCCGACAGGTTGTACGTCATGTCCTCGTTGATGCGGTGGCGCGGATCGTCGATCAGACGGATCAGGCTTTCGACATCTTCTGCCGGCCAGCGGCGGGTCATCAGCTCTTCACGGGCCGACTGGGGGTCCGGCGCCTGGCGGATGACGCGGATGACTTCGTCGATGTTGGCCACCGCAATGGCAAGGCCGACCAACACATGGGCGCGCTCGCGCGCCTTGCGCAGGAGGAATTTCGTTCTCCGGCTAACGACTTCTTCGCGGAAGGTGACGAAGGCTCGCAGCATATCGAGCAGCGTCAGCTGTTCCGGCTTACCGCCGTTCAGCGCCACCATGTTGCAGCCGAAGGAGGTCTGCAGCGGCGTATAGCGGTAGAGCTGGTTAAGGATGACCTCAGCATTGGCGTCGCGCTTCAGCTCGATGACGACGCGATAGCCCTGGCGGTCGGATTCATCGCGCAGGTCGGAGATGCCCTCGATGCGCTTTTCGCGCACCAGTTCAGCCATCTTTTCGATCATCGTCGCCTTGTTCACCTGATAGGGGATTTCGGTGATGATGATCTGCTCACGGTCGCCGCGCATCGGCTCGATCGTCGCGACACCGCGCATGATGACGGAACCGCGGCCGGTCTCGTAAGCCGAGCGGATGCCGGCGCGACCGAGGATCTTTGCGCCTGTCGGAAAATCCGGGCCGGGAATGATCTGCATCAGTTCCGGCAGCTCGATCGCCGGATCGTTGATCAGCGCGATACAGCCGTCGATCACTTCCGACAGGTTATGCGGCGGAATGTTGGTCGCCATGCCGACGGCGATGCCGCCGGCGCCGTTGACGAGCAGGTTCGGGAACTTGGCGGGAACCACCACCGGCTCGGAGAGCGTGCCGTCATAGTTGTCGCGGAAGTCGACGGTTTCCTTGTCGAGATCATCGAGCAGCGAATGGGCGGCCTTTTCCAGGCGGCATTCGGTGTAACGTTCGGCCGCCGGCGGATCGCCGTCGACGGAGCCGAAATTGCCCTGACCATCGATCAGCGGCAGCCGCAGCGACCAAGGCTGCGCCATGCGGGCGAGCGCATCGTAGATCGCGGCATTGCCGTGCGGATGGTATTTACCCATCACGTCGCCGGTGACGCGGGCGCATTTGACGTATTTCTTGTTCCAGTCGATGCCGAGCTCGGACATGCCGTAAAGGATGCGCCGGTGCACGGGCTTCAGGCCGTCGCGCACGTCGGGCAGCGCGCGGCTGACGATGACGCTCATCGCGTAATCGAGATACGACCGCTGCATTTCCTCCATGATGGAGATGGGCTCGATGCCTGGCGGGAGCTTCCCGCCGCCGGGGGGTGTTTGCTCAGTCAAAACAGATCACGATCTCTTCTAGAATCACTTGAAGATTTATAGCGGAAAGCCTGTTGCCGCGCCAATTTCCGAGCGCGTTTTGAACAGGCTTTTGCGGCCGAAAAAGGGTAAAGCACGGGACTTGTGCGGCCGGACCGGACAAATCCGCAGCGGCCGCCCGCGGCATATTTGCCAAATCCAAATCCCCGCTTCACAATCGCAGAAAATCACGCACCCATATGGGCTTTCGGAGAGACGATGGCAAGCGCCGACCAGTTGATCAACGCCTTCACGACGCTTCTCGTCACCATCGATCCGCCCGGGCTCGCCCCGATCTTCCTGGGACTGACGACCGGCATGAGTCGGAGCCAGCGAACCCAGGTAGCGCTACGCGGCTCAACGATCGCCTTCATCATCCTCGCCGTCTTCGCCCTGTTCGGCTCAAGCGTTCTCGGCGTGCTCGGTATTTCGATCGGCGCCTTCCGCATCGCCGGCGGGCTGCTGCTCTTCTGGATCGCCTTCGAAATGGTGTTCGAGCGGCGCCAGGAGCGGAAGGAGAAAGCCAGCGAGGCAGCTGTCACCAAGGACCATATCGAGAATATCGCCGTCTTCCCCCTCGCCTTGCCGCTGATCGCCGGCCCGGGTGCGATCTCGGCGACAATCCTATTGGCCGGCACGCTGCCGACCTCGGTGGAAAAGGCCCAGCTGATCGCCGTCATCGCCGCCAACCTACTGCTGACACTGCTCATGCTGCTGATTGCCGACAGGCTCGACCGTTTCCTCGGCGTCACCGGGCGGGCGATCCTGACACGGCTCCTCGGCGTCATCCTTGCCGCCCTTGCAGTACAGTTCGTCGTCGACGGCGCGAAGGCAGCGCTTAATCTGATCAGCGCGACGCCGCACTGAACAGCGCGAGAGCAAACAAAAAGAGCATGACGCCGTCAAAGGCATCATGCTCTCGGATCTTCTTCAAGCCGGGATAGGCGCCGATCAGAACGGGATGTCGTCGTCGAGATCGCGCGAGAAGTTGCCGCCACCACCGCGGTTCGACGATGGGGACGAAGCCGGGGCGCCGTAATCGTCGCCGTAATCATTATTGCTGCTGCCGCCGCGGCTGCCGCCGAAACCGGAGCTCGCGTCGCCGCGGCCGTCGAGCATGGTCAGCGTCGAGCTGAAGCCCTGCAGCACCACTTCCGTCGAATAACGGTCCTGGCCCTGCTGGTCCTGCCATTTGCGGGTCTGCAGCTGGCCTTCGATATAAAGCTTGGCGCCCTTCTTCACATATTGCTCGACCACCTTGCAGAGGCCTTCGTTGAAGACGACGACAGTATGCCATTCGGTCTTTTCGCGGCGTTCGCCGGAATTGCGATCACGCCAGGTCTCCGAGGTCGCGATACGAAGATTGGCGATCGGCCGGCCGTCCTGAGTGCGGCGGATTTCGGGGTCTGCACCCACGTTTCCAACCAGAATTACCTTGTTCACGCTACCAGCCATCTTCTCACCCTGCCTGCCGCCCTGCCCGGCGGCGTTTCAATCGATCGGCGCACCTTAAACCATCACGGACCGCCGATGCGCATGGGCGGCATCTAATCCACATGTTTATCCATCAGAAAGCCGCATGCATTCATCAGGAAATTTGTTCTTTATTTGTTCTAGTTTATCCGTATCATCCTGTCAACAGAATCGAAAACCTTGAACCTTCCCGGATATTCAGCCTCGACTCGCCCGCCGGCATCACTAAATAAGGGCTGTTATCCAGAAAACCAAAGCAGAGACGATGAGCGAACTGAAGACGATCTCCATCCGCGGCGCGCGCGAGCACAATCTGAAGAGCATCGATCTCGATCTGCCGCGCAACAAGCTGATCGTCATGACCGGTCTTTCTGGCTCGGGCAAATCCTCGCTCGCCTTCGACACGATCTATGCCGAGGGCCAGCGGCGCTATGTCGAAAGCCTGTCGGCCTATGCCCGGCAGTTCCTCGAAATGATGCAGAAGCCCGATGTCGACCAGATCGACGGGCTGTCGCCGGCCATTTCGATCGAGCAGAAGACCACCTCGCGAAACCCGCGCTCGACCGTCGGCACCGTCACCGAGATCTACGACTATATGCGCCTGCTCTTTGCCCGCGTCGGCGTTCCCTATTCGCCGGCGACCGGCCTGCCGATCGAGAGCCAGACCGTCAGCCAGATGGTCGACCGCATCCTCGCTTTCGGCGAAGGCACCCGTCTTTATATTCTCGCGCCGCTGGTGCGCGGGCGCAAGGGCGAATACAAGAAGGAACTGGCGGAGCTGATGAAGAAGGGCTTCCAGCGCGTCAAGGTGGACGGCCAGTTCTACGAAATCGCCGAGGCGCCTGTTCTCGACAAGAAATACAAGCACGACATCGACGTGGTGGTCGACCGCATCGTCGTGCGCTCCGATGTTTCGGCGCGGCTGGCCGACAGCCTGGAGACGTGCCTGAAGCTCGCCGACGGGCTGGCGGTCGCCGAATTCGCCGACAAGCCGCTGCCGCCGGAAGAGACCTCGGCTGGCGGATCGGCCAACAAGTCGCTGAACGAGACGCATGAGCGCGTGCTGTTTTCCGAAAAATTCGCCTGCCCGGTCTCCGGCTTCACCATTCCGGAAATCGAACCTCGGCTCTTTTCGTTCAACAATCCCTTCGGCGCCTGCCCGACCTGCGACGGCCTCGGCGCTCAGCAGAAGATCGACCCCGATCTGATCGTACCCGAGCCGGAGCGGACGCTGCGCGACGGGGCGATCGCGCCCTGGGCGAAGTCGACGTCGCCTTATTATAATCAGACGCTGGAAGCGCTCGGAAAACATTACGGCTTCAAGCTCGGCACCCGCTGGAACGATCTTTCCGCAGAGGCCAAGGACGTCATCCTCAACGGCACCGACGACAAGATCGAGTTCCACTACGCCGACGGCGCGCGCTCCTTTACCACCCACAAGAATTTCGAAGGCATCATCACCAATCTCGAGCGCCGCTGGAAAGAAACCGATTCCGCCTGGGCGCGCGAGGATATCGAGCGCTTCATGTCGGCAGCCCCCTGCCCGGCCTGCAACGGCTATCGCCTGAAACCCGAAGCGCTGGCTGTGAAGATCAACAGGCTGCATATCGGCGAAGTCACTGAGATGTCGATCCGTGTCGCGCGCGACTGGTTCGAGACGCTGCCAGCCAGCTTCAACGCCAAGCAGAACGAGATCGCCGTGCGCATCCTCAAGGAGATCCGCGACCGGCTGCGCTTTTTGAACGATGTCGGTCTGGAATATCTCAGCCTGTCGCGCAATTCCGGCACGCTGTCGGGCGGCGAGAGCCAGCGCATCCGGCTTGCCTCGCAGATCGGCTCGGGGCTGACGGGCGTGCTCTACGTGCTCGATGAGCCGTCGATCGGCCTGCATCAGCGCGACAATGCCCGGCTGCTCGACACGCTGAAGCACCTGCGCGATATCGGCAACACGGTCATCGTCGTCGAGCATGACGAGGATGCGATCCTGACGGCCGACGACGTCGTCGACATCGGCCCGGCGGCCGGTATCCATGGCGGCCAGGTCATCGCCCATGGCACGCCGCAGGATATCATGGATAATCCGAAGTCGCTGACTGGCAAATATCTCTCTGGCGAACTCGGCGTGCCGGTTCCCGACCAGCGCCGCAAGCCGAAGAAGGGTCGCGAGATCAAGGTCGTCGGCGCGCGCGGCAACAATCTGAAGAATGTCACGGCCTCGATCCCGCTCGGCGTCTTTACGGCGGTGACCGGCGTTTCCGGCGGCGGCAAGTCCACCTTCCTGATCGAGACGCTGTATAAATCGGCGGCGCGCCGCGTCATGGGTGCGCGCGAAATCCCTGCCGACCACGACCGGATCGACGGTTTCGAGCATATCGACAAAGTGATCGACATCGACCAGTCGCCGATCGGCCGCACGCCGCGCTCGAACCCGGCGACCTATACCGGCGCCTTCACGCCGATCCGCGACTGGTTCGCCGGCTTGCCGGAAGCCAAGGCGCGCGGTTATCAGCCGGGCCGCTTCTCCTTCAACGTCAAGGGCGGACGCTGCGAGGCCTGCCAGGGCGACGGCGTCATCAAGATCGAAATGCACTTCCTGCCCGACGTCTACGTCACCTGCGATGTCTGCCATGGCAAGCGCTATAACAGAGAGACGCTCGACGTCACCTTCAAGCAGAGGTCTATCGCAGACGTGCTCGACATGACGGTGGAGGAAGGCGTCGATTTCTTCGCGGCGGTGCCCGCCGTACGCGACAAGCTGCAATCGCTGAAGGATGTCGGCCTCGGTTACATCAAGGTCGGCCAGCAGGCCAACACGCTTTCCGGCGGCGAGGCGCAGCGCGTCAAGCTCGCCAAGGAACTGTCGAAGCGCTCGACCGGACGCACGCTTTATATTCTCGACGAACCGACGACCGGCCTGCATTTCCACGACGTCGCCAAACTGCTCGAAATGCTGCACGAACTGGTCAACCAGGGCAATTCAGTTGTAGTGATCGAGCACAATCTCGAAGTCATCAAGACGGCCGACTGGGTGCTCGATTTCGGTCCCGAGGGCGGCGATGGCGGCGGCGAGATCGTCGCAGCCGGCACGCCCGAGGCAATCGTCAAGGAGAAGCATTCCTATACCGGACAGTTCCTCAAGGAATTGCTGGAGCGGCGCCCGGCGAAGAGGGCGGCGGCGGCGGAATGACGATGAGGCTGGCGTCGCGCGACGATCTCCAAACGATCACGACGCTGACGGCAGCCGCCTATCTGCCCCATACCGAACTTTTCGGCGTTCCACCGGTGCCAGCGACAGAAGATTACGTGCCGCGCATCGAACGCGGCGAGGTCTGGCTGCGCGAGATCGGCGATGAAACGGTCGGCCTCGTCTTCGTCGAGCAGCATCCCGACCACCTCATGCTGTTCAGCATCGGGGTCTCGCCGGCCTTTCAGGGCGCCGGGCACGGGCTTGCGATGCTGCGCTGGCTGAAAGGCAAGGCGCGGGAATGGGCCACGCCGCAGATCCGGCTCTATACGAATGCGCGGATGGAGCGGAACGTCGCGCTCTATCGCGCCTTCGGATTTCAGGAAACGGGTCGCCGGCAAAAGCCTTATCGGCCAGGATGGACGCTCGTCGACATGGCGAAAGAGATTGTTGCGGCCTGAGCGGCTGCCAAAGGGGAGGACGACATGACGAAATCCGGCACTATCCGCACTGGCATCGGCGGCTGGACCTTCGAGCCCTGGCGCGGGCATTTCTTTCCCGATGATCTCAAACAGAAGGACGAGCTGCATTATGCCAGCCGCCAGCTGAAGGTCATCGAGGTCAATGGCACCTATTACAGCACTCAGAAGCCGGCGGTCTTTGCGAAATGGGCGGCCGATGTGCCCGACGGCTTCATCTTTTCGCTGAAGGCGACGCGGTTCGTCACCAATCGGCGGGTGCTCGCTGAGGCTGGGGAATCGATGGAGCGCTTTCTGACATCCGGGATCAGTGAACTCGGCGACCATCTCGGGCCGCTGCTCTGGCAGTTCGCGCCGACGAAGAAGTTCGATCCGGAAGACTTCGAAGCCTTCCTGAAGCTGCTGCCGGCAAAACAGGACGGGCTGGCGCTTCGCCACGTTGTCGAGGTCCGGCACGATTCCTTCAAGGTGCCGGAATTCGTCGCCCTGCTTGCCAAATACGGCGTGGCGCCGGTTTGCGCCGAACATTTCGAATATCCGATGATTGCCGACGTCACGGCCGCTTTCATCTATGCCAGGCTGCAGAAGGGATCGGACGATATTGCGACCTGCTATCCCGACAAGGACCTGAAGGCCTGGGCGGACCGGCTCGAGACCTGGGCGGAAGGCAAGGTTCCTGACGACCTACCGCTGATCGATAAAGACCGCAAGATCAAGGTCGAGCCGCGCGACGTCTTCGCCTTCATGATCCATGAGGGCAAGGTGAACGCACCGCATGGGGCGATCGCCCTGCAGAAATTGCTGACGAAATAAATCGAGTTACAACGGCAGTACCGCCGTTGCGAGATCTTCCGCTGTCAGACCTTTGCCGGCGCGGCGGCCTGCCTCTCCATGCAGCCAGACGCCGGCGGCTGCCGCCTCGAAGGCCGGCAGGCCCTGCGCAAGCAGTCCTCCGATGATGCCGGCGAGCACATCGCCTGAACCGGCGGTCGCAAGCCAGGCCGGCGCATTGGTATTGATCAGCGCGCGGCCGTCCGGTGAGGCGATGACGGTGTCGGCGCCCTTATAGACGATCGCGGCATTGGCGCGGCGGGCGGCGGCGAGCGCCTTGTCGACCTTGCCCAGCGCATCGTCGCCGCCGATCTCAGGAAATAGCCGCGAAAATTCGCCCTCGTGCGGCGTCAGCACCAGGCGCGGCTCGCCTTGGAACAGATCGAAGAGCTGTTGCGGATCGTCCTTGAACGAGGAGATGCCGTCGGCGTCGAGAACCAGCCGGCGATCGGCAAGGGCAGTGACATAGGCGCGCGCCCTGGCGCCGATGCCGAAACCGGGGCCGAGGACGAAAGTCTGCAGCCGGGAGTCGGACAGCCAGTCTTCGAGTTCGGCCTCGCCGTCGATCGCATGCAGCATGACGGCTGTGAGATGGGCGGCATTGGCGGCCATTGCCGCATGGGGCGCTGCGATGGTCACCAGGCCGGCGCCAGCCCTCAGGCCGGAGGCCGCCGACATGCGCGCGGCACCCGTCTTGTCGGCGTCGCCCGAAAAGACGACCAGATGGCCGCGCTTGTATTTGTGGGTCTCCAGCTGCTCGGGCGGCAGCGCGGCCTTCCAGGCATCCGGCTTGTTCTCGGCAATCAGACCGCCTGCCTCGGCCCTGATGATGCGGGCGGGAATGCCGATATCGAAGACCGCCAGCTCGCCGCAAAGCTCCCTGCCCGGCATCAAGAGATGGCCGGGCTTGCGTGTCATGAAAGTGATGGTGTTGCGAGCGCCGAAGGCTGCGCCCAGCACCTTACCCGTGCGGCCGTCGAGGCCGGAGGGCAGGTCGATGGCAAGCACGGGGATGTCGGCCTCGGCGACCTGCTCGACCACCGTGCGGACAGCGGCCGGCACCGCGCGTGCGAGCCCCGCGCCGAACAGGCCGTCGACGACGACATCGCCGCTTTCGGGCCGGTAGAGCTCGAGCCCCTGACCCTGAAGCGCACAGCCGGCCCGAGCGCGGGCGGCGTAGCCTTTCAGCCCGGAGGGATCGCCGAGATGGAAAAGCGCCACTGTCGCTCCGCCTTCCTGCAGATGCCTTGCCGCGACATAGGCGTCGCCGCCATTGTTGCCCGGGCCGCAGAGCACGACGAAACGCAGAGCAGCCGGGTAAAGCCTCAGCGCGGCAGCGGCGACCGCAGCCCCCGCTCGTTCCATCAGACCGAAGGAGTCGATGCCCGACGCGGCGGCAGCCGCATCGACGGCTGCCATTTCGGCTGGCGTAAGGAGAAGGTCGGAGAGATGTTTGCTCATCAGCCTATTCAATTCAAAAAACGCTCAAAAAACAACCGCATGAACCGTCCAGCGGAAGCCCTTATTTTATGCATTTGCCTATCTTTTCACCGAATCGAGATCTGCTTTGGCAACCACCGGAAAATGTGACTTTCGCGGTTTTCGATCTGATTTTGGGCGGGAGGCCATGTTTTTTCACTTTTCCATCACCAAAACCATATCGAATGCCCCGCAAACGCGCCGGTTTTGACAGAATCGGCGTATTTTTTCGAAAAGACGGATTTCAAACTGGCACGATATCTGCATCATATTCGGCGAGCGGGAAACATCCTGCCATAACGGGAGAAGCGGAGAGCATTTTCTCATGAAAAAGATCGAAGCGATCATTAAGCCTTTCAAGCTGGACGAAGTGAAGGAAGCCCTTCAGGAAGTCGGCCTCCAGGGTATCACAGTCACGGAAGCCAAGGGCTTCGGTCGTCAGAAGGGCCACACGGAACTCTACCGCGGTGCCGAATATGTCGTCGATTTCCTGCCGAAGGTGAAAGTCGAGGTCGTGCTGGCCGACGAAAACGCGGAGGCCGTCATCGACGCGATCCGCAAGGCGGCGCAAACCGGCCGCATCGGCGACGGAAAGATCTTCGTCTCCAATGTCGAAGAGGTTATCCGCATCCGCACCGGCGAGACCGGCATCGATGCCATCTGACCACTTTGCCTACCGCGCAAAGTCCGATACCGTCACCGCGCCCACCTATTGTCATTGCAAATTGGAGGAAGGTATTTAATGGCGACCGCAAGCGAAATTCTGAAGCAGATCCAGGAAAACGACGTGAAGTTCGTCGATCTGCGTTTCACCGATCCGAAGGGCAAGTTGCAGCACGTGACGATGGACGTTGCCGTCGTCGACGAAGACATGTTCGCCGACGGCGTGATGTTCGACGGCTCCTCGATCGGTGGCTGGAAGGCCATCAACGAGTCCGACATGGTGCTGATGCCCGATACCGAAACGGTGCATATGGACCCATTCTTCGCCCAGTCGACCATGGTCATCGTCTGCGACATCCTCGATCCGGTCTCCGGCGAGGCGTATAATCGCGATCCGCGCGGCACCGCCAAGAAGGCCGAAGCCTATCTCAAGGCCTCCGGCATCGGCGACACAATCTTCGTCGGCCCGGAAGCCGAATTCTTCGTTTTCGACGACGTCAAGTACAAGGCCGATCCCTACAATACCGGCTTCAAGCTGGATTCGACCGAACTGCCGTCGAACGACGACACCGATTACGAAACCGGCAACCTTGGCCATCGTCCCCGCGTCAAGGGCGGCTATTTCCCGGTTCCGCCGGTCGACAGCGCCCAGGATATGCGTTCGGAAATGCTTACGGTTCTCTCCGAAATGGGCGTCGTCGTCGAAAAGCATCACCATGAAGTCGCAGCCGCCCAACACGAACTCGGCATCAAGTTCGATACGCTGGTGCGCAACGCCGACAAGATGCAAATCTACAAATACGTCGTGCATCAGGTGGCCAATGCCTACGGCAAGACGGCGACCTTCATGCCGAAGCCGATCTTCGGCGACAACGGATCCGGCATGCACGTCCACCAGTCCATCTGGAAGGGCGGTAAGCCGACCTTCGCCGGCGACGAATATGCCGGTCTCTCCGAGAGCTGCCTCTACTATATCGGCGGCATCATCAAGCATGCAAAGGCGATCAACGCCTTTACCAATCCGTCGACGAACTCCTACAAGCGTCTGGTGCCGGGTTATGAAGCGCCGGTACTGCTCGCCTATTCGGCCCGCAACCGCTCGGCCTCCTGCCGCATTCCGTTCGGCTCCAATCCCAAGGCCAAGCGTGTCGAAGTCCGCTTCCCGGATCCGACCGCCAACCCCTACCTCGCCTTCGCCGCCATGCTGATGGCCGGCCTCGACGGTATCAAGAACAAGATCCACCCCGGCAAGGCCATGGACAAGGATCTTTACGACCTGCCGCCGAAGGAATTGAAGAAGATCCCGACCGTCTGCGGCTCGTTGCGCGAAGCGCTCGAAAGCCTCGACAAGGACCGCAAGTTCCTGACGGCCGGCGGTGTCTTCGACGATGATCAGATCGATGCCTTCATCGAACTGAAGATGGCAGAGGTGATGCGTTTCGAAATGACGCCGCACCCGGTCGAATACGACATGTATTACTCAGCCTGATCGGCTGCAATATTGAAAGTCCCGGTTCGCCGGGGCTTTCACCTTCCCAGGTCATGAACGGCAGAAGGAGGATATGACGTTCATGTGACGGACAAGTGCAAAAATCTTGATTTGCACGACACCAATCACCAAATTCGGTGATGAAAGGAAGTCGTACCATGAAAGAAAGAGTAGCAAAGTTCAGTATCGGCGAAGTGGTCCGGCACAAGGTATTCCCGTTTCGCGGCGTCATCTTCGACGTTGATCCGGAGTTCGCGAATACGGAGGAGTGGTGGAATTCCATTCCCGCCGAGGTGCGCCCCAGCAAGGACCAGCCATTCTACCATCTGCTCGCCGAGAATGACGAAAGCGAATACGTCGCCTATGTCTCCGAGCAGAACCTGGTGAATGACGAAAGCGGCACGCCCCTTCGCAATCAGCAGGTCTACCAGATTTTCGACCAAGCCCCATCCGGGCAGTTCAAACCCAAGATGAGCTTCGCCCACTAAGGTCAGACGTACCGATCATTGAACAAGGCCTCGCCTCTCCCAGCGAGGCCTTTTTCTTTTGTTATCAGATCCGGCTTTTTGCTTTTCATTGGGAAGCCCCTCTTCCGGCTGCCGCCACCTTCTCCCCGTTCTGACGGGGCGAAGGGAGCAAGCCGCGTCTCGGTTCGCACTTACCTCGCGCAGGGCACGTCCCCTCGCCCGTTTACGGGGAGAGGGTTAGGGTGAAGGGCATATCCAGAGCACGAACACACAACCGAGGCGCAAAGCCAAACCGAGACAACTGTTGGCCAATAAAAAACCCGGCCTGAAGCCGGGTTTCCATTCGATATGGCGGCAGGACTACTGCGCCTTGGCTGCCTTCTGGGCCTCTTCCAGTTTCTTGCGGGCTTCGTCAGCCTTCTTCTGCATGCCTTCCTGCAGGCTGCGCTGGCTTTCGGCGAGCTTGTTTTCGGTGACCGGTTCGCCATCATAAGCGCCGGTGAAGCCTTCGAGCGAGATCTTGATCGGGTTCGGGGCGCGGCGGAAATTGATCGACGTGAAGATTACGTCGCTGCCCTTCTTCAGGCTGGCGATCATCGCGTCGGTCAGCGGGATTTCGGCGGTGCACTTGTCCGGCAGGCAAACGGCATAATCGAGCTTCTGACCCTTGCCGCCATCGATCTGCATCATGATGCCGGGGGGAATCAGGCGTGCGGTCGGAACGGAAACCTGCAAGAGCTTGCGGTTGATCTTGCCGGAGACCGAGATCAGGCCGACGGCCGTAACGAGCTGGCCGCCATTGGCGAGGATCAGGTTCTGGACGACACAGATGTCGTTGTCTTCCTGCTTGCTGCAGGTCTTATACCAACCGAGCTTGGGAGCGCCGACGCCCTGGGCCGGAGCCTGTGCCGCAGCATCCTGAGCGAAGGAGGAGACCGGAGCCGAAGCGGCGCCGAACATCACTGCCAGAACGGACAGTGCTGCCCGCATTTTCTTTTCAGACTTGAACATCATAACGAATTCCGTCTCCTGATATCCGTTCGGGGCAGCGACCTGCCGCCCCAACCATCGGGTCGTTCGGCACTCCACCTCATGGAAAAATGAGGCAAATGCATGACCCCGAAACTTCGGGTTCACCTGTTACATCGCAGCGTTCAAGATATCCAGCTTTTCTTTGGCAATTTAAGGAGCAATTTCGCCGCTACGCCAAAGAAATGGCTCTCACGTGTTGGAATCGGTCGACCAGATGATAATCTCGCGATGAATCATGCCCTTTCACGGATCAAGGATTGCCGAATGCTCCGGATCGTCGTCCCGCTCGTCCTCTCGCTGCTGTGCGGCACTGTTGCCGCCGAGCCGTTGCATGGAATCGCGATGCATGGCGAGCCGGCTCTGCCGCCTGACTACAAGCACTTCCCTTACGTCAATCCCGACGTCAAGAAGGGCGGCAAGATCACTTATGGCGTCGTCGGCACCTTCGACAACCTCAATCCATTCATTCTGAAGAGCATGCGCACGACAGCACGCGGCATGTGGGACCCGGACTACGGCAACCTCGTCTACGAATCGCTGATGCAGCGCTCCAGGGACGAGCCCTTCACGCTTTACGGCCTGCTTGCCCAGACCGTCGAATGGGACGACGACAGGAGCTTCATTCAGTTCAACCTCAATCCGAAGGCAAAATGGTCCGACGGTCAGCCGGTAACGCCCGAGGATGTGATGTTCAGCTTCGAGCTGTTGCGTGACAGGGGCCGCGTCCCTTTCGCCAACCGCCTCAAGGTCGTCGCCAAGATGGAGAAGGTCGGCGAACACAGCGTGCGCTTTACCTTCAATGACAAGGCCGACCGAGAGACGCCTTTAATTTTCGGCCTTTTCCCGGTGCTGCCGAAACATGCGATCGATGCCGAAACCTTTGATCGCACATCGCTGACGCCGCCGGTCGGTTCCGGCCCCTACAAGGTGAAGGTGGTCAAGCCCGGCGAAAGTATTACCTATGAGCGCGACCCGAATTACTGGGGCAAGGACATTCCTGCCAAGGTCGGCACCGACAATTACGATCAGATCACTGTCCAGTATTATCTGCAGGACACGACCTTGTTCGAAGCCTTCAAAAAGGGCGATGTCGACATCTATCCCGACGGCAATCCCGGTCACTGGGCCAATGCCTATAACTTCCCCGCGGTCACCTCCGGGGCTATCATCAAGGATGTGTTCACGCCGAAACTGCCGAGCGGCATGCTCGGCTTCGTCTTCAACACGCGCCGGCCGATCTTTGCCGATCCGAAAGTGCGTGAAGGCCTGTCGCTGGTGTTCGATTTCGAATGGGCGAACAAGAACCTCTATTCCGGCGCCTACAAGCGCACGCAGAGCTTCTGGCAGAATTCCGAGCTTTCGAGCTTCGGCGTGCCCGCCAATGCCGCGGAGCTTGCGCTACTCGGACCGATCAAGGACAAGATCGCGCCCGCGATTCTCGACGGCACCTACAAGCTGCCGGTTACCGACGGCTCCGGCCGCGACCGCAACGTACTGAAACAGGCGGTCGCGCAGTTGAAACAGGGCGGCTATACGATCCAGGGCGGCAAGATGGCCGATGCCTCGGGGCGGCAACTCGCTTTTGAAATCATGACGCAGAATGCCGACCAGGAGAAGCTCGCCGTCGCTTACCAGCGTTCGCTACAGGCGATCGGCATCGCGGCGTCGATTCGCACGGTCGATGATTCGCAATATCAGAGCCGAACGAACAGCTTCGATTACGACATGATCATGAAGTCCTTTACCTCTTCGCTGTCACCTGGAAACGAGCAGCTCGGCCGATGGTCTTCGGCTGCCCGCACGCGCGAGGGCTCGGACAGCTTTGCCGGCGCCAACGATCCCGATCTCGACACGCTGATCGACCATCTGCTGAGGGCGCGCTCGGCGGAAGAATTCACCGCGGCGGTTCGCTCCTACGACCGGCTGCTGCTCTCGAGCCACTATGTGCTGCCGCTCTACCACATGGACCAGCAGTGGGTGGCGCGCAGCAAACGCATCGGCCATCCCGAGAGGGTTCCGCTTTATGGCTATCAGCTGCCGATATGGTGGGATACAAGCGCGCAATAGAAGCGGCCGAACGCCTCGGCCCGATGTCTCCTCCGGAGACACAGAGAATAAGGAAAACGATCATGGAGCGCATCACCATCGACGTGGTCTCGGATGTCGTCTGCCCCTGGTGCTATCTAGGCAAGGCGCGGCTGGAACTCGCCATCGCCGAGGTGCAGGACGAGATCGGCGTCGACATCAACTGGCGGCCGTACCGGCTCAATCCCGACTATCCCAAGGAGGGGGTCGACCAGAAGAAGGCACTGGCCGAGAAGCTCGGCGGCGAGGAGCGTGTGGCGCAGGCCCACAAGATGCTGACCGATCTCGGCCGCGAAGTCGGCATTGCCTTCGATTTCGAGGCGATCAAGATCGGCCCCAACACGCTCGATGCCCATCGGCTAATCCACTGGGCGATGATCGAAGGACGCGAGGCGCAGGACCGGGTCGTCGCCGCCCTGTTCAAGGCCAACTTCGAAGAAGGCCGCAATGTCGGCGACCACGCGGTGCTGCTCGATATCGGCGAAAAGGCCGGCCTAGACCGTTCGGTCATCGCCTCGCTGCTCGCCTCCGACGCCGATCGTGATCTGATCGGTGCCGAAATCAAGGCGGCGCAGGAAATGGGCGTCAACGGCGTGCCCTTCTTCATCTTCGACCAGCAATATGCCGTCAGCGGCGCGCAGACACCGGATGTGCTGGCGAATGCACTGCGCGATATCGCCAAGGCGAAGGCCGAGGCGCGATCGGGGCTTAACTAACAGAGGGCAAGGCCGGACACGGCCCTAGATTTACCCCAGAACCGGCACGCAGCGCACCTCGGTCTTCACCGAATTGGCGATGAAACATTCGTCGTGGGCGCGATGGTGCAGCGCTTCGAGTTGGCTCAACGAGGGCTGCTTGTCGCCGGAGAAGACGACATGCGGGCGGAGCGTTACGACGGTCATGGCGAGGCGGCCTTCGGCATTCTTCTCCATGATGCCCTCGGCGGCATCGGTGTAGCCGTCGACGCAGAAGCCCTGTTTGGCGGCGATCGACAGGAACCAGAGCATGTGGCAGCTGGAGAGCGAGGCGACGAAAGCCTCTTCGGGATCGACGGCGTCTTGGGCGGAATAGGGAAGCGGAACGACATGCGACGATGAGGACGCCCTCACCTGGATGCCGCCGTCGAACGTCCAGCGATGGACGCGGCTGTAGCGGTTGTCCGTGAAGGTCTCGCCGTTTCGCCGCCAGGCGATTGTTGCGCCGTATGTCGCCATGCCCTTTTCCCTCGGTTTATCTCGCCATCTCTGCCAGTTGCGTCATGATGACCGCGGCCCCCTGGAGGCGTTTTTCCGGTGTCGGCAGGTCGCGGGTCAGGAACAGGCTGTGGTCGGGGCGGATCTTCGCCATCGTACCCTGCTTGCCTATATAACCGACGAGATTTGCCGGGTTCGGGAATTCCTTGTTGCGGAACTGCACGACGACGCCCTTCGGGCCGGCATCGAGTTTTTCGACATTGGCGGTGCGGCAGAGCGACTTGATGTAGACGATCTTGAGGAGGTGCTGGACTTCGATCGGCATCGGGCCGAAGCGGTCGATCATCTCGGCGCCGAAGCCGTCGATCTCCTTGAGCTCGGTGAGTTCGCCGAGACGGCGGTAAAGCGCCATGCGCAGATGCAGATCGGGAACGTAGTCCTCCGGGATCATCACCGTCGTGCCGACCGAGATTTGCGGCGACCAGCCGGTATCGTGGATCTCGTCGACGCCCTTCACCTCGGCGACCGCTTCTTCCAGCATCTGCTGGTAGAGTTCGAAGCCAACCTCTTTGATATGGCCAGACTGCTCTTCGCCGAGCAGGTTGCCAGCGCCGCGGATATCGAGGTCGTGGCTTGCCAGCTGGAAGCCGGCGCCGAGCGTATCGAGCGACTGCAGCACCTTGAGGCGGCGATCTGCCGTCGGCGTCAGCACCTTGTTCACAGGCAGGGTGAAGAGTGCGAAGGCGCGCACCTTCGAGCGTCCGACGCGACCGCGCAACTGATAGAGCTGGGCAAGGCCGAACATATCGGCGCGGTGAACGATCAACGTGTTGGCTGTCGGCACGTCGAGGCCGGATTCGACGATGGTGGTCGACAACAGCACGTCGTAACGGCCTTCATAAAAGGCGTTCATGATATCTTCGAGTTCGCCGGCCGGCATTTGACCATGCGCCACGGCAACCTTCAGCTCCGGCACATCGGACTGCAGGAAGGCGTGCACATCGGCGAGATCGGCAAGCCTCGGGCAGACGTAAAAACTCTGGCCGCCGCGATAGTGCTCGCGCATCAGCGTCTCGCGGATGACCAGGCTGTCGAAAGGCGAGATGAAGGTGCGCACCGCCATGCGATCGACCGGCGGCGTGGTGATCAGCGACAGTTCGCGCACGCCGGTCATGGCAAGCTGCAGCGTGCGCGGGATCGGTGTGGCCGACAGCGTCAGCACGTGCACGTCGCTCTTCAGCTCCTTTAGCCGCTCCTTGTGCTTGACGCCGAAATGCTGCTCCTCGTCGATGACGAGCAGGCCGAGATTGGCAAATTTGATGCCGGCGCCGAGCAGCGCATGGGTGCCGACGACAATATCGGTCTTCCCTTCCGCCACTTCCTTCTTGGTCAGCGCCAGCTCCTTGGCGCCAACCAGGCGTGAGGCCTGCTGGATGCGCACCGGCAGGCCGCGGAAGCGCTCGGAAAAGGTTTTGAAATGCTGGCGCGCGAGCAGTGTCGTCGGCACGACGATGGCAACCTGGACGCCATTCATCGCGGCGACGAAGGCGGCGCGCAGTGCCACTTCGGTCTTGCCGAAACCGACGTCACCGCAGACGAGACGATCCATCGGCCGGCCGGCGCCCAGATCGGAGCGCACCGCGTCGATGGCGTTATCCTGGTCCTCGGTCTCATCATAGGGGAAGCGGGCGGCAAATTCGTCGTAAAGGCCGTCCGGCGTCGTCAGAACGGGCGCATGGCGCGTCAGGCGCTCGGCGGCGATACGGATCAGCGCATCGGCCATGTCGAGCAGGCGCTTCTTGAGCTTGGCCTTGCGCATCTGCCACGCGCCGCCGCCGAGCTTGTCGAGCTGGGCGTCGGTGCCCTCGCCGCCGTAGCGCGAGAGCAGGTCGATGTTTTCGACCGGCAGGAAGAGTTTGGCCTCATCGGCATATTGCAGTTCGAGGCAGGCATGCGGGGCGCCCGCCGCCTCGATGGTCTTGAGGCCGATGAAGCGGCCGATGCCGTGTTCGGCATGGACGACGATCGAGCCTTCGTCGAGGCCGGCGACCTCGGCGATGAAATCGGCGGCGCGCTTGCGGCGCTTGGAGCGGCGCACCATGCGGTCGCCGAGAATATCCTGCTCGCCGATGACGACGAGATCACCGGCCTCGAAGCCGGATTCGAGATTGAGCACGGCGGCGGCGGCCTCGCCTTTGCCCAGCGCCGCGAGATCCTTCAGCGCCTCGACCGGCTTCACCTTTTCCAAGCCGTGCTCGTTCAGCACCTGCAGCAGGCGCTCCAGCGAACCTTCGGTCCAGGCGGTGACCAGCACCTTCGCCCCGTCGGCGCGTCGGTCGGCGATATGCTTGACGACGACGTCGAAGATATTGACGCGTTCGGCATCGCCGCCGCCTTCGGCATTCGAGCGGGCCCAGCGCTGGCCCTGGCGGGCCTCGATATTGACGACCCGCCTCGCCTCGCCCTCTATCTCGTTGAAGGGGCTGATGCGGATCGCGCCGAGCGCGTCGAGAGTCTTGGCGAAAAGCTTGCTGTCCAGGTAGAGCTGCCCCGGCGCCACCGGCTTGTAGGGTGTGCCCTGCGCCATCTGACCCTTGGACGGCTGGCCGGAATTCAGGCGGGCATCGAAATAATCGAGGACGAGCTTGGAGCGTTCCTCCGCCGCCTCCCGCACGGTGTGGTCGGTGACGACTCGGAAGCCGCTGAGATAATCGAAGACGGTATCGAGCTTCTCGTAGAAGAACGGCAGCCAATGCTCCATGCCGGGATAACGGCGGCCTTCGGAGACGGCGAGATAGAGCGCGTCATCACGGGTCGTCGCGCCGAAAGCCGAGAGGTAATTCTTGCGGAAGCGGCTGATCGTATCCGGCGTCAGCGTCACCTCGCTCATCGGGTTGAGATCGAGCGAGCGCACCTGACCCGTCGTGCGTTGGCTCGCCGGATCGAAGCTGCGGATCGATTCCAGCGTATCGCCGAAGAAATCGAGGCGGACCGGCTCTTCCGAACCCGGCACGAAGACGTCGAGAATGCCGCCGCGCACGGCATATTCGCCGACCTCGCGAACGGTCGCAACGCGATCGAAGCCGTTGCGCTCCAGGCGCCCCGCGAGATCGTCCATGCGCAGCTGGTTGCCGGGTCGGGCCGAAAAGCTCAGGCTTTCGATGACATCATGCGGCGCCACCTTCTGCAGCATGGCATTGGCGGTGACGAGCACGATGGCCGCATGCGGCTTTTTCCGGTGGGCGATGAGGCCGCCGAGTGCCGCAAGCCGGCGGGCCGAGGTATCGGCGCTCGGCGAGACGCGGTCATAGGGCAGACAGTCCCAGGCCGGCAGGGTGAGAACCGGAATGTCGGGGGCGACGAAGCCCAGCATCTGCTCGAGATCGGCCATGCGGTGGCCGTCTGACATGACATAGGCGACCGGCTCTCCCGTGCGGGCGAGTTCGGCGAGCAGCAGCGGTTCGAGGCCGGCAGGCACATTGCCGATCGTCAGCGGCTCGGCAATGGCCGCAAGCTTCTTCGCATCGAAACCAGGGATCATTCCGGCGTCCTGAGGGGCTTGTCGAAATCGGGCGTATAGGCGGCAAGGCGGGCAAACATCGGTGTCTGGAAACGCTCTGGCACCGGCCAGGTTCCCATGATCCAGCGGAGCAGGTCATTATCCTCTTCGGCCATGATCGTCTCGAACTCGTCGAGCTCGGCGTCCGAAAGCGTCGCGATCTCGGCTTCGGCGAACTGGCCGAAGACCAGATCCATCTCGCGGATGCCTCGATGCCAGCAGCGGAAAAGGATGCGGCGGCGGCGCGGGTCGAGACCGGCACTCGTGAGCGTGACACCTGTCATGGCATTACCTTCCTGTTGATGCGCCTCTATAGCCACTCGAAAGCGGCTTGTCAGCCTTGCCAAGGCCGCATTGTTCATCGCATTTTGACCGCATGCGCCCCGCCATTCTCGATCCGCTGTTTTCCCCCATTTCGGGCCTTCCGGGCGTCGGCCCGAAGATCGCCGAACTGCTGGTCAAGCTGCTCGGTCGCGAGACGCCGGAGGATTGCCGGGTCATCGATCTCCTCTTCCACGCGCCCTTCTCGCTGATCGACCGGCGCAATCAGCCGGGAATCGCCTTGTCGCCGCAGGGTGCGATCGTGACGATAACCGCCCGCGTCGACCGCCACCAGGTTCCGCCGCGCGGCAAGACCAATGTGCCCTATCGCGTCTTCCTGCATGACGAGACCGGCGAACTGACGCTGGTCTTCTTCCGCGGCCAAGCGGCTTGGCTGGAAAAGCAGCTGCCTGTTGATGCCGAGGTGACGGTCAGCGGCAAGGTCGACTGGTTCAACGGCCGCGCCTCGATGGTGCATCCGGACTATATCGTCAGAGCGGAGGAAGCGGAGAACCTGCCGCTGGTTGAGCCGATCTATCCGCTGACGGCGGGGCTTTCACCGAAGACATTGCGCAAGATCATCGATGCCGCCCTGCCGCGATTTCCCGAGCTGCCGGAATGGATCAACTCGGCGCTGGCGCAGAAGCAGGGCCTGCCGTCGATCCGCGACAGTTTCCATATGCTGCACGAGCCGCGCGACCCCGCCGATATCGACCCGCAAGCCCCGGCGCGGCGGCGGCTCGCCTATGATGAGTTCCTCGCCGGCCAGCTGTCGCTGAGCCTGGTGCGCCAGCGGCTGCGCAAGGTGGCGGGCCAGCCTGTGCAGGCGACGGGTGCGGTCAGCGGCAAGATCCTGAAGGCGCTGCCCTTCTCACCCACATCAAGCCAGAACGAGGCGATCGCCGACATTTTGAATGACATGGCCGGCAACGAGCGCATGCTGCGGCTGCTGCAGGGCGATGTCGGTTCCGGCAAGACGCTGGTGGCGTTGATGTCGATGGCGGCGGTGATCGAGAGCGGCGGCCAGGCCGTTCTGATGGCGCCGACCGAAATCCTGGCGCGCCAGCACCACGCGACGATCTCGAAATTCGCCGCCTCCGCCGGGCTCGGCATCGAGGTGTTGACCGGGCGCACCAAGGGACGCGAGCGGGAGGAGATCCTGGAGCGCATCGCCTCGGGTGCGGCGCAGGTCATCATCGGCACCCATGCGCTGTTCCAGGATACTGTATCTTACGCCAACCTCATGCTGGCCGTCGTCGACGAGCAGCACCGTTTCGGCGTGCATCAGCGGCTCAGGCTGACGGCCAAGGGCATCTCGCCGCACATGCTTGTGATGACGGCGACGCCGATCCCGCGCACGCTGGTGCTTGCCGCCTTCGGCGACATGGACGTTTCCAAGCTCACGGAAAAGCCGGCCGGCCGCAAGCCGATCCAGACGATCACCGTGCCGATGGAGCGCACCGGCGAGATCGTCGGCCGGCTGCAGAGCGCGCTTGCCGAGGGCAAGAAGGCCTACTGGATCTGCCCGCTGGTCGAAGAGTCCGAAGAGCTCGACCTGATGTCGGCCGAGGAGCGGCATGCGACACTTGTTGCCGCACTCGGCCCCGATATCGGCCTCATCCACGGCCGCATGAGCGGGCCGGAGAAGGATGCGGCGATGATGGCGTTCAAGAACGGCGAGAGCCGGCTGCTCGTCGCCACCTCTGTCGTCGAAGTCGGAGTCGACGTGCCGGATGCGACGATCATGGTGATCGAACATGCCGAACGCTTCGGCCTGGCGCAATTGCACCAGCTGCGCGGCCGGGTCGGACGCGGCGACGAAGCGTCGACCTGCATCCTGCTCTACAAGGGGCCGCTCGGCGAGACTGGCCATGCCAGGCTTTCGATCATGCGGGAAACGGAGGACGGATTCCGCATCGCCGAGGAGGATCTGAAGCTGCGCGGCGAAGGCGAGCTGCTCGGCACCCGGCAGTCCGGCACGCCGGGTTTTCGTATCGCCAGCCTCGAGGCGCATGCCGACCTGCTGGAAATTGCCCGCAAGGATGCGGCCTATCTCATCGAGCGCGATCCGGAGTTGACCAGCGACAGAGGACAGGCGATCCGCACGCTGCTCTACCTGTTCCGCCGCGACGAGGCGATCCGGTTCTTAAGAGCAGGATAAATCGCGCCGCGGCGCTTCAATCTTCTTTCCATGCATGTCGTTATCTCAAAGCGCCAAACACTTTTGGGCGATATGCATCAATCCGCCTTGGACACCGCCACCGGCTTCGGCCGCGGCAGATGCTTCTGCTTCGGCTCGGACGGCTTGTGTTCGGGGGCGACGAGGCCGCCTGAGATCAGGAACTTGGCGGCGTCCTCCGGGCTCATGTCGAGCATCACGATCTTTTCGCGCGGCACGAAGATCAGGAAGCCGGCCGTCGGCACCGGCGTCGGCGGCAGGAAGACGGCGACCATATCCTGGCCCATGGCATTGAACTTCGAGGCGATCTCGCCCTTGGCGTCGGTTGCGACGAAGACCAGCGCCCAGAGGCCGGGGCCTGGATATTCAATAAGCCCGACCTTCTTGAAGGAGTTCGACTGCTCCTTCAGCACGGTTTCGAAAATCTGCTTCACGCTTCTGTAGATCGTGCGCACTAGCGGCATGCGCTGGACAATCGATTCGCCGAAACGGACGATGCTCTGGCCGATGAGGTTCTTGCCGAGGAAACCGACGACGGTGATCAGCACGATGGCGATCAGCAGGCCGAAGCCGGGAATGGCGAAATTGAGATAGCTTTCCGGATTCCAGCGCGCCGGAATATAGGGCCTGACCCAGCTGTCCGACCAATGGATGAAGGTCCAGGTCAGCCAGATGGTAATGGCGATCGGCGCGCAGATGATCAGGCCTGCGAGAAAATTGTTCCTCAGCCGGGTCGCGACCGGCATTCTGGGGGCGTTGTCGGCCATCGTTTCCTGATGAACTCCATCTCAGTCCTGGACGGGCCGGAACGCCGGCCCTTCCCCCTTGTCCGCATCCCAAAATTGCCAGAATTCGGGGCGTCGCACAATATGTTTCGGGGCGAAGACCCCGGTCCAAAAGGCTTATTCCACGGTCACGGATTTCGCGAGATTGCGCGGCTGATCGACGTCGGTGCCCATGAAGACGGCCGTATGATAGGCGAGCAGCTGGATCGGCAGCGAGAAGATCATCGGCGCGATGATTTCGTCGACGACAGGCAGGGTAATCGTCGCCATGGTCGGCAGTTTCGAGGCGGCGGCACCGGCTTCGTCGGTGATGAAGACGATGCGGCCGCCGCGGGCTGCGACCTCCTGCATGTTGGAGACGGTCTTTTCGAAGAAGCGGTCATAGGGAGCAATGACGATAACAGGCATGTTCTCGTCGATCAGCGCGATCGGCCCGTGCTTCAATTCGCCGGCGGCATAACCCTCGGCGTGGATATAGGAGATTTCCTTGAGCTTCAGCGCGCCTTCCATGGCGAGCGGGAAGCTGGTGCCGCGGCCGAGATAGAGCACGTCCTTGCATTTCGACAGTTCCCGCGACAGGCTTTCCATCTGCGGCTGGATGAGGTTCAGCACCCGGCTCATGATGCGCGGCATTTCGGCAAGATGCCGCACCAGCGCCCTCTCCTCTTCGGCGCTGACCGTGCCGCGCGCCTTGCCGGCACCGATCGCCAGCGACGCCAGCACGGCGAGCTGGCAGGTGAAGGCCTTGGTCGAGGCGACGCCGATTTCCGGGCCTGCCATGATCGGGAACACGGCGTCGGATTCGCGCGCCATAGTCGATTCGCGGACATTGACGACGGCGCCGATCTTCAGGCCGTTGTCGCGGCAGTAACGCAGCGATGCCAGCGTGTCGGCGGTTTCGCCGGACTGCGAGATGAAGAGGGCCGCCTGCGTCGGCGAAAGCGGCATTTCGCGGTAGCGGAATTCCGAGGCGACGTCGATCTCGACCGGCAGGCGGGCATAGCGCTCGAACCAGTATTTGCCGACAAGGCCGGCGAGATAGGCGGTGCCACAGGCCGAGATCGCCAAGCCGGTCGCCGCTTTGAAGTCGATCGCCGCGGCATTGGCGCCGATCCTGTTCTCGGCGAAATCGACATAGTGGCTGAGCGCATGGGAGATGACCTCCGGCTGCTCGTAGATTTCCTTTTCCATGAAGTGGCGGTGATTGCCCTTGTCGACGACATAAGCGGTCGCCTGCGAGATCTGCCGGGCGCGCTCGACCGGCTTGCCGGTAAAATCCAGCACCGAGACGCTATCGCGGGTGATGACGGCGCAGTCGCCGTCGACGAGATAGGTGATTTCGTTGGTGAAGGGCGAGAGCGCGATGGCATCCGAGCCGAGGAACATCTCGCCGCGGCCGTAGCCGACGGCAAGCGGCGGACCGGAACGGGCGGCCATGATCGTGCCGGGATCGGCCTTGAGCATGACGGCCAGCGCATAGGCGCCGGTCACCCGGTTCAGCATTTTCAGCATGGCGGCGCGCGGCTCGAAGCCCTCGCGCAGATATTTTGCCATCAGCTGGGCGACGACCTCGGTGTCGGTCTGGGTTTCGAAGACCGAGCCGTCCGCGGTCAGTTCGTCGCGAAGCTCGGAGAAGTTCTCGATGATGCCGTTATGGACGACGGCGACGCCTTCGACGAAATGCGGATGGGCATTGGTTTCGTTCGGCACGCCGTGGGTCGCCCAGCGCGTATGGGCGATTCCGACCAAACCCGGCAGCGGTTCCGCATCGAGGCGTTTTTCCAGATTGAAGAGCTTGCCCTCGGCGCGGCGGCGATCCATCACGCCCTCATGGATGGTGGCGACACCGGCGGAATCATAACCGCGATATTCGAGACGCTTCAGCGCATCGACCAGGCGCCCGGCAACGGGCTGAGTTCCGACGATCCCCACAATTCCGCACATGCAATATCCCCATGAGCCTCCAACAATGAGGCTAGTCCTACTGATTTCCGCTTATTTCTCAATGGCCTCGGCGGTCACTTTCAATTTCCGCCGGTTACGGAAAGCGGCCTCAAGCCTTGGCCTTCTTCGCCGCCTTGCTGGCGAGCGCACGCTCGCGCAGCAGGGTCGCCCGGCCGGGCTTGATCTCTTGGCGGGCGCGGCCGAGCGCCAGCGCATCGGCCGGCACGTCGGCGGTGATGACGCTGCCAGAGCCGACATAGGCGCCGTCGCCGATCGTCACCGGCGCGACCAGCGACGAGTTGGAACCGATAAAGGCGTTCTCGCCGATCACCGTCTCGCTCTTGTTGACCCCGTCATAATTGCAGGTGATCGTGCCGGCGCCGATATTGCTGCCGGCGCCGACGACGGCATCGCCGATGTAAGTGAGATGGTTGACCTTGGCGCCCTCGCCCAACCGGCCATTCTTAACCTCGCAGAAATTGCCGACCTTGGAACCATTGGCGAGATCGGCCCCCGGCCGCAGCCGCGCGAAGGGACCGACGGTCGCGCTCTCACTGACATGGGCGCCTTCGATATGCGAGAAGGCGTGAATGACGGCGCCGCTGTCGATCACTGCGCCGGGACCGAAAACGACATTCGGCTCGATCAGCGCATCCTGGCCAATGACGGTATCGTAGGAGAGGAACACCGTTTCCGGTGCGATCATGGTGACGCCCGCCAGCATCATCTCGCGGCGGCGGCGTTCCTGCCAGAAGCGCTCGATGACGGCGAGTTCCGCGCGGTTGTTGCAGCCGGTCATCTCGATTTCAGGGGCATCGACGGCGGTGACGCGGCCGCCGAGCGAGCGGGCGATCTCGACGAGATCGGTCAGATAGAATTCGCCCTTAGCATTGGCATTGCCGATGCGTGAGAGCAGATCGAGCGCCTTGCGGCCGTTGATCGCCATCAGCCCGCTGTTGCACCAGGTAACGGCGCGCTCGGCATCGGTCGCATCCTTCTCCTCGCGGATGGCGATGAGTTCGCCGTCCTTGACAAGCAGCCGGCCGTAGCCGGTCGGACGGTCGGTGTGAAAACCGATGACGACGATGTCGCTGCCATCGGCAAGACCCTGGCGGGCGGCTTTGAGCGGGCCGTCGGTCTGCAGGGGCACGTCGCCATAGGTGACGAGGATATCGTCATAACCCCTGGCGATCGCTTCGCGCGCCGCCAGCACCGCATGGCCGGTGCCGAGGCGCTGCTGCTGCAGATAGGATTCGACGCCAACACCATCGGTGCTTGCGGCCTTTGCAACCGCCTCGGCGTCGCGGCCGACGACAAGGGCGACGGAGGAAATACCGGCGGAGGCGACCGCCTCGACCACATGGGCGATCATCGGCCGCCCGGCGACCGGATGCAGCACCTTCGATTTCGAGGATTTCATCCGCGTGCTGTCACCGGCAGCAAGGATGACGGCAAGGCAAGTACGTTCCATGATCTGCTCCGCGAATCCGCGCGATAAGGCGGCTTTGCTGCCTCATACTGCATAATTCCTGAAATCGGAATCGATTTTCGGAAGCCGCGATGGAAGGATCGAAAGTGCGATGGCGTGCTTTGCGCGTCTCCAAAGAAGCACAAAGCCACAGCTCAGGCAAAGCCCTTACTTAGGTGAAATTTCCGGCGAAAGCGGCTCCATGACATCAGGAGAGCCGCTGGTCGCAAAGGATTCGCGCACATGATCGCGGCCGTCCAAGATGACGACTTCCATCGCCCGGCGCGCGGCGGCGCTGTCACCGGAAGCGATGGCATCGACGATGCGCATATGGGTGTCGGCAATATTGGCAAAGCCATTTTCGGAAGGCGGCGTACTGATGCGGAACATGCCGACGAGAGCCGCCTCGATGAGGCTGCCGAGGGTGCGCATGAAGGGATTGTGCGAGGCTTCGGCGAGCGCCAGGTGAAAGTGTAGGTCGGCGAGCGCCAAGCTGTCGGCCGTATGGCCGCTTGCCGCCATCTCCTCCGCCAGCCCGCGCAGCGTTTCGATTTCCTCGGCATTGGCCCGCTCGGCGACGAGGCCGGCGGCGAAGGGTTCGACGGCAAGACGGATATCGTAAAGCTGCAACAGGAATTCTTCCGTCACACCACTGTCGAAGTGCCAAGCGATAATCTCGCTGTCGAACATGTTCCAGAGGTTCTTCTCGGTCACACGCGTGCCGACGCGCGCCTTGGCGACGACCATGCCCTTAGCGGCGAGCGTCTTCATCGTCTCGCGCAAGACCGTGCGCGACACCTTGAAGCGTTGCGCCAGTTCCGTATCGCCCGGCAGGATCGAGCCGACGGGATAGGTGCCTGCGACGATCCCCTTGCCGAGCTCGTCGACTACCTGCGCGTGGCTCGTCCGCGTCCGGCGCCCTGTCTTGCGTGTCTCGATCAATTTGTTGCGCAAGCGATCCGTCTCCCCCTCAGGCATACCTCTTGTTCAAACTGGAAAGGAACAGGATCGCCTTCTGCATCAGGATGAATGCAAACAGCAGAAGGCCGATCAGGATCTTCGTCCACCAGCTCGACAGCGTGCCGTCGAAGGTGATGTAGGTCTGAATGAGCCCCTGGATCAGGATACCGATCAAGGTTCCTGCCACGAATCCCGCTCCTCCGGTCAGCAGCGTCCCTCCGATGACGACTGCCGCGATGGCGTCGAGTTCGACGCCGACCGCCGCAAGAGAATATCCAGCAGAGGTGTACAGCGAAAAAACGATTCCGGATAGGCCGGCGAGAAAACCCGACAGCGCATAGATCTGGATCGTCGTGCGTCCCACAGGCACGCCCATCAGCCGCGCCGTCTGCGGACCACCGCCGAGCGCATAGACATTGGTGCCGAAGCGGGTGCGGTGGGCGATGAAGATGCCGGCGGCGAAAACCAGAAGCATGATGGCGCCGATCAGCGTCAACCGCCCGCCTCCGGGCAGCCGCCAATAGAGGCTCGTCAGCGTCGAATAATAGTCGTGGTTGATCGGAATGCTGTCGATCGAGAGCACAAAGGCGATACCGCGCGCCAGGAACATACCGGCAAGTGTCACGATAAAGGCCGGCATTTCGAGATAATGGATGATCGCGCCCATGACGGCACCGAAGGCGGTGGTGATGACGAGGACGAGCGCGAAGGCGAGCAGCGGATGGATCGAGGTGTTCTGCAGGATAACGGCAAGGAAGACACCGGTAAATGCGATGATCGAGCCGATCGACAGATCGATGCCGCCGGAAATGATGACGAAGGTCATGCCGACCGCGGCAATTCCGAGGAAGGCGTTGTCGGTCAGCAGATTGCCGATGACGCGCGTTGACAGCATGTTCGGATATTGCAGCGTGCAGCCGGCATAGGCGAGCACGAAAATGACGATCGTCGCAAGCAGCGGCAGGTATTTGGAGTTCATTTCGGCTGCTCCCTTCCGCCCTGCCGGCGGCTGGCAAAGATGGCGAGCGACTGCACCGCCGGCGACTGAATGACGAGGATCACGATGATAATCACCGCCTTGATGATCAGATTGAATTCGGGCGGAAAGCCGGAGGACAAAATGCCGGTATTGACAGCCTGGATGATCATCGCGCCGATCAGCGATCCCACGATGCTGAAGCGACCGCCGAGCAGCGAATTGCCGCCGACCACCACGGCGAGGATGGCGTCGAGTTCGAGCCAGAGACCGGCATTGTTGGCGTCGGCGCCCTTGATGTCGGCTGCGACGATGATGCCTGCAATCGACGCGCAGAGCCCGCTCAGCATATAGACGGCCATCAGCAGCACCGGCGTCTGGATGCCGGAGAGCGTGCTGGCGCGGCGGTTGATGCCGACGGCCTCGAGCAGCATGCCGAGCGCCGTTCGGCGGACGAGCAGGATGACGAGCAGGCCGACGAGGAACCAGATGACGACGGGCATCGGCAGGAGAGCCATGGAGCCGCTGCCGAAGAAGATCAGCCCGTCATCGTTGAAGGTCAGGATGGCGCCCTCGGTGATGAGCTGGGCGATGCCGCGGCCGGCGACCATCAGCACCAGCGTGGCGATAATCGGCTGGATGTTGAGGATCGCCACCAGGAAACCGTTCCAGACGCCGCAGGCAAGTCCGATCGCCAGCGTCAACAGAATGGTGTAGGCAACTGAATTTCCAGACACGATCGATGATGCGGCAACGGCGCCGCAGATGGCGATTATCGCGCCGACGGACAGGTCGATGCCTTTGGTGGCAATCACCAGCGTCATGCCGATCGCCAAGAGCGCCACCGGCGCGCCGCGATTCAGAACGTCGATCAGGCTGCCATAGAGGCGTCCGTTCTGAACCACCACATTAAAGAACTGCGGTGACGTTATGAAATTCAACAGAAGAATGACAGCGAGAGCGATCAATTGCGGCGCCAGGCGATAGGCCAGCGCATTCCGGGAGGATTTCATGCGTCCTCCGTCTTGTGTTCGGCGGCGGCAATGGCATCGACGATACCAGCGGCGGTGATGCGCTCGCCCGTGAGTTCGGCGATATGCTGCCTGTCGCGAAGTACGATAACACGTGAACTATAGGCGACAAGCTCTTCAAGTTCCGAGGAAATTACGATCAATGACATGCCTTCGGCGCAGAGCTGTTCGATGAGCCGGATAATCTCGGCATGGGCGCCGACATCGATACCGCGGGTTGGCTCGTCGAGGATGAGAAACTTGGGGTTGGTCGCCAGCCAGCGGGCAAGAATTGCCTTCTGCTGGTTGCCGCCGGAGAGCAGCCGGATCGGCTTCTCGCGGTCGGTCGTTCTGATGTCGAGCGCCTTGATGTAGCGGTCGGCCAGCGCATTCTGCTCGGCGCGCGACAGCGGCCGGGTCCAGCCGCGGCGGGCCTGCAGCGCCAAGGCGATATTTTCCCTGATCGACAGGTCGCCGACGATGCCATCGGTCTTGCGGTCCTCGGGGCAGAAGCCGAAGCCCTTTTCGATCGCGGCACGCGGACTGGACAGGGTTGCAGGCTGGCCGTCGATCGTGGCGCTGCCGCTATCGGCATGCTCGACGCCGAAGAGCAGTTCGGCGGTTTCGGTGCGCCCGGAGCCGAGCAGGCCGGCGATGCCGACCACCTCGCCCGCGCGCACATCGAGATCGAAGGGTTTGACCTTGCCGCGTTTGCCGTAGCCGGCAAATCTGTAGCGGACCTCGCCCGCCGCAATGCTGTGTTTCCTGACCGTCTCTTCGGCCTGGGCGAGCTCGCGGCCGAGCATCATGGCGATCAGGCCCTGGCGCGGCAGATCGGCGGCGTCGCGGGTGCCGACCAGCTTGCCATTGCGCAGCACGGTGATGCGATCGCTGATCGCATAGACCTGCTCGAGGAAATGGGTAATGAAGACGATGCCGAGGCCGCGTTTCTTCAGGCCGTCGATGATGCGGAAGAGCAGCGCCACTTCCTGGTTGTCGAGGCTTGCCGTCGGCTCATCCAATATCAGCACCTTGCCGGAGAGATCGACGGCGCGAGCGATCGCCACCACCTGCTGGACGGCAACGGAGAAGCGGCTGAGTTCGGCGGTGACGTCGATATCGATGCCGTAGCCGGCGAGCAGTTCGCGCGCCTTGTGGTTCATCGCGCGCACGTCGGTCATGCCGAAACGCTTCGGCTGGCGACCGAGAAAGAGATTTTCGGCGACGCTCAGATTAGAGAGGAGGTTGACCTCCTGATAGACGGTGCCGATACCAAGCTTCTGGGCAGCGAGCGTGTTGGCCGGATTGATCTCCTGGCCGTCCAGCATCAGGCTGCCTTCGTCACGATGGTAGGCGCCGGTGATGCACTTGATCAGCGTCGATTTGCCGGCGCCGTTCTCGCCAAGAAGGGCATGAACCTCGCCGCGGCGCAGCGTGAAATCCACCTTGTCCAATGCGATGGCACCGGGAAAGAATTTCGATATCGCCGAGGCTGCGAGAATAGTCTCGTTATTTTGAACCATGAGGGCTGCTGTTTCCTGATATTGCGCCTTGCGCCTGCGCCAAAACCGGGCATGACGCCCGGCCCGGCACCGGCAGTTCCGCACCGGTCCATGATGGACCGGTGCGGTTCCAGGTTCAAATCAGTAGCCCTGACCCTTCTTCTCTTCGTAGACCTTCATCGGCTCGTCGGCGGGCGTGTAAAGCTTGGATTCGGTCTGGATCCACTTTGCCGGAGCCTTCTTGTCCTTCAGATAGGCTTCGAGCGCATCGAAGGCCGGACCAGCCATGTTCGGCGTCAGCTCGACCGTGGCATTGGCTTCGCCTTCGGACATGGCCTTGAAAATGTCGGGAACGGCGTCGATCGAGACGACGAGGATATCCTTGCCGGGCTTCAGGCCGGCTTCCTTGATCGCCTGGATGGCGCCAACGGCCATGTCGTCGTTATGGGCGTAGAGCGCGCAGATATCCTTGCCGCCATTCTCGGCCTTCAGGAAGCTTTCCATGACTTCCTTGCCCTTGGTGCGGGTGAAGTCGCCGGTCTGGCTGCGAACGATCTTGAGGTTGTCGTGGCCGGCGAGAGCTTCTTCGAAGCCCTTCTTGCGGGCGATGGCCGGCGACGAACCGGTCGTGCCCTGCAACTCGACGACATTGCACTTCTTGTCGCCAACGGTCTTGACCAGGAAGTCGCCTGCGACCTTGCCTTCATGGACGAGGTCCGACGTGACAGCCGTCAGGTAGAGATCATCAGGAGCCTTGATGGTGCGGTCGAGCAGGATGACCGGGATCTTGGCTTCCTTGGCTTCCTTGAGAACATCGTCCCAGCCGGTTTCGACTACCGGAGCAATCAGGATGGCGTCGACGCCCTGGGCGATGAAGGAGCGCAGAGCCTTGATCTGGTTTTCCTGCTTCTGCTGGGCATCGGCAAACTTCAGATCGATGCCGCGCTTCTTGGCTTGCTCCTTGGTCACGGTCGTTTCAGCCGCACGCCAGCCCGATTCCGAGCCGATCTGCGAGAAGCCGACGGTCAGGCCGGCGGCCGAAGCCGAACCGAACATGCAGGCAGCAAGAATCGTAGCACTCAAGAGTGCAGTCTTCAATTTCATGATATCCTCCCAATGCCGCTCCTTCGCGGCGCAAGGTCAAAAAATCATATAGTATTACTTTTGTAAATCGGTTTTTTAGGATGCGCTGCAGCAAAAAAAAGGGCGTCCACAGGGACGCCCTTCGCACATGCAAAATCGGTAACCGGTTATTGCGCCGGCAGCTTGTCGTCGACGCCTTCGACGTAGAAGTTCATGCCGAGCAGCGTGCCGTCATCGGCCTTCTCACCCGCCTTCAGCCAGGGCGTACCGTCCTGCTTGTTGATCGGGCCGGTGAAGGGATGCAACTCGCCTGACTTGATCTTGGCTTCGGTCTCTTCGGCGAGTTTCTTCACATCATCGGGCATGTTCGTATAGGGCGCCATCGTCAGAATGCCGTCCTTGAGGCCATCCCAGCTCTGTTCCGACTTCCAGGTGCCGTCGAGGAGCGCCTGGACGCGCTTGACGTAATAGTTGCCCCAGGTGTCGATGATCGCGGTAAGCTGTACGTTCGGGCCAGCCTTGATCATGTCGGACGCCTGGCCGAAGGCCTTGACGCCGCGTTGCTCGGCAACCTGCATCGGTGCGGTGGTGTCCGTGTGCTGGGTGAGAATATCGACGCCTTGGTCGAGCAGCGCCTTGGCGGCATCAGCCTCCTTGCCCGGGTCGAACCAGGTATTGACCCAGATGACCTTCATCTTGAAGTTCGGGTTGACCGACTTGGCGCCAGTTTCGAAGGCGTTGATGCCCATCACCACTTCGGGAATCGGAAAGGAGGCGATATAGCCTGCCGTGCCGTTCTTCGACAGCTTGCCGGCGATAATGCCGCTGATGTAGCGGCCTTCATAGAAGCGCGAGTTGTAGGTCGCGACATTGTCTGCGGCCTTGAAGCCCGTCGCATGCTCGAATTTCACCTTCGGAAACTTCTTGGCGACGGCAACGGTCGCGTCCATGTAGCCGAAGGAAGTGGTAAAGATCAGAGCGCAGCCGGAACGGGCCATGCGCTCGATGGCGCGTTCGGCATCCGGACCCTCCGGCACACTTTCGAGGAAGGACGTTTCGACCTTGTCGGCGAATTCCTTCTCGACCTGGAGTCGGCCGTTTTCATGGGCCTGCGTCCAGCCGCCATCGGTGCGGGTGCCGACATAGACGAAGCAGACCTTGGTCTTGTCGGCAGCCTCGGCGGCAGAACCGATGCTCAGGACAAGGGCAGCTGTCGCTGCGAGAGCAAGTGCAAGTTTTTTCATTTTGATCCCTGTTGGTTGGAAGTTTGAAACCCGTCTTTTTTGTTGTTGCTCACCGGTCAGGCACGAAGGCTTTGCCAAGCGAGGCCGGCGTATTGATCATCGTCGTGCGCCGATTATGCGAGATCATGATGAGGACCACAACTGTCGCCGCATAGGGCAGCATCGACAGGAACTGCGACGGAATGCCGATGCCGAAGGCCTGCGCGTGCAGTTGCAGGATCGTCACAGCCCCGAAGAGATAACCGCCAGCCAGCAGCCGCCAAGGCCGCCATGAGGAGAAGACGACAAGCGCCAGCGCGATCCAGCCCCGCCCGGACGACATATTCTCGGTCCATTGCGGCGTATAGATCAGCGACAGCTGCGCCCCTGCAAGGCCGGCGCACGCACCGCCGAACATTACGGCGAGATAACGCGTGCGGATGACGTTGATGCCGAGCGCATGGGCGGAGGCGTGATTATCGCCGATGGCGCGTATCTTCAGGCCGGTGCGGCTCCTGAAGAGGAACCAGTTGACGCCGATAACGAGTAGGATCGACAGGTAGAAGATCAGATCCTGCTTGAAGAGGACGGTTCCGATATATGGAATAGCCGAGAGCACCGGGATTTCGATCGGCAGAAGCCGGATGCCGGGCGCGCCGACGAAGGGTTCGCCGAGCATACCGGAAGCGCCAAGGCCGAGGATCGTCAGGGCAAGGCCCGTCGCCACCTGATTGGTGACGAGCGTCAGCGTCAGAAAGGCGAAGAGCAGCGAAAAAACCGCTCCGCTGGCGATGCCGCCGACAATGCCGATATAGGCCGATCCGGTAAGCTGAGCTGCGGCAAAGGCACCGACGGCGCCGATGATCATCATGCCTTCGACACCGAGGTTGAGAACGCCGGAGCGTTCCGTCACCAGTTCGCCAAGGGCTGCGATAACGAGCGGTGTCGAGGCGGTGATGACAGTCAGCAGAATGGCTTCGAAGATGCTCATGCCGCCTCGCCCCTGACCCGCGACCAGACAAAGCGGATTTTATAATAGATGAGCATATCGCAGGAGAGTACGAAAAAGAGCAGCAGCCCCTGGAAAACGCGGGTGACCTTATCGGAAATGCCGATCGAAAGCTGCGCGGCCTCGCCGCCGAGATAGGTCAGCGCCAGCACCAGTCCCGATGCGATGATCCCGAGCGGGTTGAGACGGCCGAGGAAGGCGACGATAATGGCGGTGAAGCCGTAGCCCGGAGAGATTGCCGGCTGGAGATGGCCGATCGAACCGGACACCTCCGATATTCCGGCGAGGCCCGCAAGAGCGCCAGAGGAGAGGAAGCTGAACCAGATCATCTTCTTCGAGGAGAAGCCGGCAAAGCGCCCTGCCCGCTCCGACTGGCCGAGCACGACGATCTCGAAGCCTTTCAGCGTATAACGCAGCATGAACCAGACGCCGATCGCCGCAATGACGGCGAAGATGAAGGCCCAATGGGCTCGGCCCGACTCTTCCCAGATTGCCGGCAGCACGGCCTCCGGCGCGAAATCGCGTGAAACAGGAAAGTTGAAGCCTTTCGGATCGCGCCAGGCGCCGCGAACCAGCCAATCGAGGAAGAGCTGGGCGATATAGACCAGCATCAGCGATGTCAGGATTTCGTTGGTGTTGAAATGCGCCTTCAACAGCGCCGGAATGGCGGCGAAAAGCGCGCCGCCGAGCGCTCCCAGGATCAGCATCAGCGGCAGGACTAGCGGCGAATGCCAGTCGTAGAAGACGATCGGCAGATAGGAGCCGGTGATGGCGCCGATGGTGAACTGTCCCTCGGCGCCGATGTTCCAGTTGTTCGAGCGATAACAGACGGCGAGGCCGACCGCGATCAGGATCAGCGGGGCGGCCTTGATCGCCAGCTCATGCAGCGACCAGACCTCGAGCAGCGGTTCGACGAAGAAGGCGCTCAGTGCCGCGGCGGGGTCCTTGCCGAGCAAGGCGAACATGATAGCGCCGAAAGTCAGCGTCAGGACGAGAGCGAGGAGCGGCGAGACGAAGCCGAAGAGCTTCGAAACGTCGGGGCGTTTTTCCAGTTCAATGCGCATGGGCTGCCTCCGCGGCAGAACTGCTCTCATGCAGGCCACCCATCAGCAGACCGATCTTTTCGCGCGTCAGCTCGCCCGCCGGGAAAGGCCTGGAAAGGCGGCCTTCGGAAATGACGGCGATATCGGTCGCCACCTCGAAGATTTCGTCGAGATCCTGGCTGATGACGACGACGGCGGAGCCGGTTTTTGCGAGATCGACCAAAGCTTGGCGGATGCGGCTCGCCGCTCCGGCATCCACGCCCCAGGTCGGCTGGTTGACGACGAGGACGGCCGGTTGGCGGTCGAGTTCACGGCCGACAATGAACTTCTGCAGATTGCCGCCGGATAGCGATCCGGCGGCCGGGTCATCGCCGCTCTTGCGAACATCCATCGCTTCGGAAATGCGCCGTGCGGCAGATTTCACCGCGCCGTGGCGGATAATGCCAAGCACGCCGAGAAAGGCTTTGCGATCCGATTGGCTGCGGGCAAGCACCAGATTGTCGGAGAGCTTCATGGTAGAAACGGCGGCGTGGCCGTGACGCTCCTCCGGAACGAAGCCGGCTCCGAGCAAGCGGCGGGCCGTGATGCCCTCGCTGCCCACAGGCTTTTTGCGGATCACGATCGCTTCGGCCGAGGCGACCGGATATTCGCCGGATAGCGCATCGAAGAGCTCGCTCTGCCCGTTGCCGGCAACACCGGCGATGGCAAGGATCTCGCCTGATCGCACCGAGAGCGAGATGTCGCGCAAAGCCATGGCGAAAGGCGTGCGCGCGGCAACTGATAGGCTCGATACGGCAAGCTGCACCTCGCCCTTGTCCGAACGCTCGGGGTGGGTGACAGTCGCCACCTCGCTGCCAACCATCATGCGGGCAAGCGAGGCTGGCGTCTCCTGCTTCGGATCACAGGCGCCGGTCACGCGCCCATGGCGCAGCACGGTGGCGCGATCGCAGATGCGCTGCACCTCTTCCAGGCGGTGGCTGATATAAAGAACCGAGCGCCCTTCGGCGCGCAGCTTGAACAGCGTTTCGAACAGCCTGTCGGCTTCCTGCGGCGTCAGCACCGAGGTCGGCTCGTCGAGAATGATCAGCTTGGGGTTCTGCAGCAGCGCACGGACGATCTCGATGCGCTGGCGTTCGCCGACCGAGAGATCGGCGACATGGGCATGGGGGTCAAGCGGCAGGCCGTAGGCGACGGAGAGAGCCCTCGCCTCTTCGGCGATCCTGTCGATTGGAATGGCGTCATCGAGCGACAGCGCAATGTTCTCGGCAACGGTCAGCGCTTCGAACAGCGAAAAATGCTGGAACACCATGCCGATGCCGAGCCTGCGGGCCTCACCGGGCGAAGCAACGGTGACCGGCGCGCCCTCCCAGCGGATATGACCATGGGTCGGCTCCAGAACGCCGAACAGCATCTTTACCAGCGTGGATTTGCCTGCGCCATTTTCACCGAGAAGCGCGTGAATTTCGCCCGGCGCGATATCGAGATCGATTTCATTGCAGGCGGCAAAGCCACCGAAAAATTTCGTCAACTTCTGGACGGATAGTAACGCACCGGAATCCGGCACATTCAATGGCGACACGTTCCCCTCATTTCTTCTGCCAACCGGTCCGTTCGGATCTCATGGAATCAGCAGCGTCGTTCCTGTTGTTTTTCTTGATTCCAGATCCGCGTGAGCCCGCCCAACCTCACGCAGCGGATAGGTTTGATTGACATTGATACGCACTTTGTTGCTTTGCACAACATTAAATAGCGCTTTCGCACTGTCGATCAGTTCCTGACGCGCGGCGATGTAGGTGAAGAGCGTCGGCCGTGTCGCAAAGAGTGAGCCCTTCTGCGCCAGCTGGGAAAGCGTGAAATTCTCGACCGGGCCGGAGGACTGGCCGAAGGAGGCGAAAAGACCACGCGGTTTCAGGCAGTCGAGCGACTGTGGAAAAGTATCGCGGCCGATCGAATCATAGACGACATCGACGCCCTTGCCGCTTGTTATGTCGCGGACCCGGCCGACGAAGTCTTCGCTCTTGTAATTGATCACATGGTCGTAGCCATGGGCGAGCGCAAGCGCGACCTTGTCTTCAGATCCCGCCGTGCCGATGACGGTGGCGCCGAGCGCCTTCGCCCATTGGCCGGCGATCAGGCCGACGCCGCCGGCGGCGGCATGAAACAGCAGTACCGTCTCAGGGCCAACTTTGAAGGTGCGGTTCAGCAGATATTCCGCGGTCATACCCTTCAGCATCATTGCCGCCGCGGTTTCGAGCTCTATGCCGCCGGGCACATGAACCAGATGACGCGCCTCGATATTGCGCTCGACACTGTAGGCGCCGTCGGCGCTGGCATAGGCGACACGGTCGCCGACCTTGAAATCCTCCACACCAGGGCCGACTGCCGTCACGGTGCCGGCGCCCTCCTTGCCGGTGACAAAGGGAAGATGCGGCACCTTGTAGGAGCCATTGCGGAAATAGACATCAATAAAGTTGAGGCCGACTGCGGCCTGACGAATCTGCACCTCACCTGCAGCAGGTGGCGCAAGGTCGATGTCGACGTACTCGAACACCTCAGGTCCGCCGGTCTTGGAGAATGAAACTGCCTGGGTCTTCGTCATATTGCCGTCCTTAAGCTTTCCGTCCGAGGGCCGGGAAGAATTGCAGCACCGCGCCGATGACGTAAAGATAGATCCCGGTCACAATGAAGAGAATGAGCGCCCATTCGGGCGTCTGGAAATTTTTCAGCAGCGAATAGATGCCGAGCGCCGACCAGAGGAAAAAGACGCCGAGATTGAGCGGGCGCAGCCTTTGGACGCGAACCGGGTGCAGGAAATTGATCGGCAGGAAGGTCAGCACCACAGAAACGATGACGACGGCAAGTGCCGTCGTCGCGCTGGCGTCGATGACGAACAGGGTGAAGACGATCATGTTCCAGACAACGGGAAAGCCGGAGAAGAAGTATTCCTCCGTCTTCATGCCCATATCGGCATAATAGATGGCGCTGGAAACAACAATCATGCCGGCGGCGACGAAGGACCAGGGCTCGCCAATCATGCCGCTCTGATAAAGCGCAAAGGCCGGCAGCAGCACATAGGTGACGTAATCGATGATATTGTCGAGCGTATCCCCCGACCAGTTCGGCAGCACTTCCTTGACGCGCACCTTACGGGCAATCGGGCCATCGATGCCGTCGACGAGGAGGGCAAGGCCCAGCCACCAGAACATGTCGATGAAGCGGTGCTCGGCGGCGGCGACGACACCGAGAAAGGCCAGGAAGGAACCGGAAGCCGTTAATATATGGACGGAAAAGGCGCGCATCTCCGCGTAAGGAACACGCTTATAGTTGAAAATCTTCATATTCCCCGACCGCCCTATCGCGCTCGCCCCTGCAAGCGTCTTTTTGCCACCAGCACCGATCCCGTCGCTGAATCGGTTCTCGTAGATCGTTGTTGTCGCACCGCTTTTGCCGAAAACCGGCGTCCACATCAGGCACGCCGCCCTAATATGCATCCTTTGCCGGGCTTCGCCAGCGGGAAATGAGACATTCCCCGGCGGCCATTGAATCCTGACAATGACATGCATATTTCCCTTCATGAGCGCTGCGTGGAATGGAATGCCTTTAATTCCGGCCGGATATGTAATATCTGCCTCGCATCTGATGGTTCATCCGACGAAACGGGATCCTCTACCGCAATGAACGCGCCTGCAAAGACCGAAGACTTCGCCTCGTCCATCCCCGCCGGCGTCTATGCCGAGACGGTGCTTGCCGTGACGCATTACACCGACCGGCTCTTCCGCTTCACGATGACCCGGCCGCAGGGCTTCCGTTTCCGTTCCGGCGAATTCGCGATGATCGGCTTGATGGTCGAAGGCAAGCCGGTGTTCCGCGCCTATTCGATCGCCAGCCCCGCCTGGGCCGAAGAGCTCGAATTCTTCTCTATCAAGGTGCCGGACGGCCCGCTCACCTCGCATCTGCAGGCGATCAAGCCTGGCGATCAGGTGCTGATGCGCAAGAAGCCGACCGGCACGCTGGTGCTCGATGCCCTGACCCCCGGCCGCCGCCTCTACATGTTCTCGACGGGAACGGGCGTTGCGCCCTTCGCCAGCCTGATCCGCGATCCCGAGACTTACGAGAAGTTCGAGGAAGTCATCCTCACCCATACGACCCGCGACGTCGCCGAGCTGAAATACGGCTTCGACCTGGTGCATGAAATCCAGAACGACGAGCTGCTGAAGGAAGTTGTCGGTGACAAGCTGCGCCATTATGCGACCGTCACGCGCGAAGACTTCGAATATCGCGGCCGCATCACCGACCTGATTTCGTCAGGCAAGCTGTTTACCGATCTCGGCGTGCCGCCGCTCGACCCGGCAATCGACCGCGGCATGATCTGCGGTTCCTCGGCCATGCTGAAGGACACCAAGGAGCTGCTCGAAAAGGCAGGCCTCAATGAAGGCGCCAACAGCAAGCCCGCGGAATTCGTCATCGAACGCGCTTTCGTCGGCTGAACTTTTCCCGATAATCAAATCAGGCGGCGGCTCCGGAAACGGGGCCGTTTCTATTTGTCGGCCAGATAGTCGATCAGCACTGTCATCGTAGCGCGCGCCTCCTCCGCCCTGCCCTCTTGGATAGCGTGAATGACGGCAACATGCAGCGCGATGGCGCGATCCATTCGCTCCGGGCTTGCCGTCGAGTACCAAAGGCGACGCGAATGCGTCTGCACCGGCCCGAGTGCTGCCACGATGAAGCCGTTCGGGCAGGCATCCTCGAGGATTTCATCGAAGGCCTTGTCGGCGGCGAAGAACCCGGCGAGATCGCCGGTCACCGCGCATTCCTCCATCGCCCGGGCGCAGTCGCCAAGGCGGTCGCGCTGCTCATCAGTCGCATGTTCGGCGACTGATGCGGCCGCAATCGGCTCCAGCTCGCGGCGAACCTGCATGACATTGCCATGATCCTCAGGCGCAATCTCGGCCACCTGCAGCCCGACGCGCGGCTTCACCAGGATCAGCCCCTGCCAGGCAAGCTTCTGGATCGCCTCGCGCACCGGCGTGCGCCCATGGCCCGCCAGATCGATCAGCTGCTTCTCAGTGACGAGCGCGCCTGGCTTCAGCGCCAGGGTGACAATCAGGTGCTCCAGCGCGAGATAGGCACGATGGCTTTGTGACGTCTGCATGCTGAAAGTCCGCTGGCCAAACTGATATATCACATAGTGGCACGGTCAAAAACCGAAGACAACATTGAAATACCAGAACAGAGACAAATAGATAACAGCGGCGTGAGTTTCGGCGAATGCATTGATAACTTGGTTGTCCACGCCGAGGCCGCCGCGGGAAGATTGGGAGCGGTAGGGTCGGATCTGAGACTAAGTCTGTTGGAGTGAGCTATCTCCGGCGACTTTAGCCCCACTCTCCGTCATGCTCGGCCCCTGAGCCGAGCATCCACGCCGCAACCGCCAGCAGTCGCGGCATGGATCCTCGGCTCAAGGCCGAGGAAGACGGAGGACAGGTTGGAGCTCCTCCCAAACTCACTCGGCATAAAGAACGAGATCGCGCGCTTTGCCACAACGCCTTTATCTTGCGTCACTCATGCCGCAGCGCCTCTATCGGGTTGAGCTGGGCTGCCCGTCTTGCCGGAAAATAACCGAAGATCATGCCGATTGCGGCGGAGAAGAGGAAGGCGACGGCGACCATCATCGGGCTGAAGACGAAGGGGACCTTCAGGAGGGTGACCGACACCAGGCCGAGGCTAAGCCCCAGCACGATCCCGGTGATGCCGCCGAAGAGCGAGAGCGCCACCGCTTCGACCAGGAACTGGGTGAGCACCTGGCTTTCGAGGGCGCCGATCGCTAGCCGGATGCCGATTTCGCGGGTTCGCTCGGTGACGGAGACCAGCATAATGTTCATGATGCCTATGCCGCCGACAAGCAGGCTGATGGCAGCCACCGCGCCGAGCAGGCCGGTGAGCAGCGTCGTCGTGCCGGTCATCGCCTCGGCGATCTGGGTCATGTCGTTGACGTTGAAATCGTCCTGCCGGCCGGGCATGATCTTGCGGCGCTCGCGCAGCAGGTTTTCGACATCGGCCTGCACCTTGGCAGTCGATACACCGTCGCGCGCCGAGATGACGATCTGCGGCACGTTGCTGTTGCCGCTGATGCGCCGCTGAAACACCTTGACCGGCATGATGACGACGTCGTCCTGATCGGTGCCCATGCCGGACTGGCCGCGCCTGGCGAGCACGCCGATGACGGGGCATGAGACCTTGCCGACACGGATCTGCTGGCCGATCGGGTCGGCGGCGCCGAAGAGCTGTGAGCGAACCGTCTCGCCGATGATGCAGCGGGACTGGCCGCGTTCCTCGGCAGGCGTGAAATTGCGGCCGAGCGCCAGGTTCCAGTCCTGCGCGACGAAATAGTCGTTCGTGGTGCCATAAACACTGGTCGAATGGTTCTGGCCGCCGAAAATAACGGTCGCCGTCGACTGATTGAGCGGCGCGACGGCCCTCAGGCCACCGATCTGGTCGCGGATGGCGGCGACGTCCTTGACGCTGAAGCGTTTGGCCTCGGAGCTTGCCCGGCCGGGGCCGAACTGGCCGGGACGGACGAACAGCATGTTGGTACCGAGCCGCGACAATTCGGTCGAGACCTGCGCCGTCGTGCCGTTGCCGATCGTCACCAGCGCGATGACGGCGGCCACGCCGATGACGACGCCGAGCACGGTCAGGAAGGAGCGCAGCATGTTGCGGCTGATGGCGCGCAGCGCGAGTTTCAGCGTCTCAAAGAACATGATCCGCCCTCCTCCGGTGCTCGACCTCGGTCTCCAACTTACCGTCGACAAACCTGAGCAGCCGCTCGGCATAGGCGGCGATATCGGGCTCGTGCGTGACCATGACGATGGTGATGCCCTGCTCGCGGTTCAGCCGCGTCATCAGGTCCATGATCTCGACGCTGGTCTTGGTGTCGAGATTGCCCGTCGGTTCATCGGCGAGCAGCAGCGCCGGCTCGGTGACGATGGCGCGGGCAATGGCGACGCGCTGCTGCTGGCCGCCTGACAGTTCTTGCGTCTTGTGATGTTCGCGGCCGGAGAGGCCGACCAGGGCCAGAGCTTCCCTTGCGCGTTCGCGCCGCTCGCGCACCGCCATGCCACGATAGATCAGCGGCAGCTCGACATTCTCGACCGCCGAGGTGCGCGACAGGAGGTTGAAGCCCTGGAAGACGAAGCCGAGCATGTGGCGGCGCAGGAGCGTCAACTGGGCGCGGTCGAAGCCGCTGGTCGCAATACCCTGGAAGACGTATTCGCCGGATGTCGGCACGTCGAGGCAGCCGAGGATGTTCATCGCCGTCGACTTGCCGGAGCCTGACGGCCCCATGATCGCGACAAATTCATGGGCCTCGATCGCCAGGTCGACATGGTCGAGGGCGCGGATCGCCGCCTCGCCCTCGCCGTAGATTTTCGAGACCTGCCTGAATTCGATGAGCGGCGGGCTTGTCATCCATCTCTCCGCCTAGTTCGCCCGCACCGCGGCGTCGGTCACCAGCGCGTCGTTTTCCTTGATTTCGCCGGAGATGACCTGGGTGAACTGGCCGTCGGACGAGCCGACCTGGATGACGACGGGCGTGGGGCGGCCGTCGCGCAGCACCCAGACGCGGCGCTCCGCTCCCGTCAACGCCTGAGGTGCATTGCCGCCGCGCCGGCGTGGCGGGCCGAATATCCCCAAAATGCCGCGGCCGCGGCGCTCGGCCTGCGGTGGAGCGTAACGCAGCGCGGCATTCGGCACCATCAGCGTATCCTTGACAGCCTCGACAGTGATATCGGCGGTCGCCGTCATGCCGGGGCGCAGCAGCAGGTCGGCATTGTCGACGGAGAGAACCGCCTTATAGGTCACGACGTTGTTGACCACTTCGGAGGCGAAGCGGATCTGCTCGATCTCGGCGGGGAAGGACCGGTCGGGATAGGCGTCGACGGTAAATTTCGCCTTCTGGCCGACGGCGATCTTGCCGACATCGGCCTCGTCGACATCGACCTGCAACTCCATCTTCTTCAAATCGCCGGCGATGGTGAAGAGGATCGGCGCCGAAAGCGAGGCTGCGACGGTGGCGCCGGGATTGACCGAGCGGGTGAGGATGACGCCATCGATCGGCGAGATGATCTTAGCCTTGGCGAGATTGACCTCGGCAAGCTGCAGGTCGGCCTCCGAGGCGAGCACTTCGGCTTCGTTGATCTGTTTGGCGGCGACGGCGGAATCATATTTGTAGGTGGCATCGTCGAGGCTCTGCTGGGTGGAGACATTACTCCGGACCAGGCTCTTCAGCCGCTCGAGCGAAGTGCTTGCCGACTGGAGATCGGCATTGGCCTTGGCGACGTTCGCCTTGGCCGAATTGACCTTGGCGCGCGAACTCTTCACATCCGCCTCGAGCTTGTTGGTATCGAGCTGCGCCAACACATCGCCCGCCTTGATCGTGCTGTTGTAATCGACGTTGACGTCGCGGACGGTGCCGGAAAGTTCGCTCGATATATCCACCTGCTCGGTCGGCTGCACCGATCCGGTGGCGGTGACGAGTACCGTCAGGTCGCCGCGTTTGACCGGCTGCGTGGTGTAGCTCACTTCACTTTGCCCGCGGGCGGCATAGAAATAAGCGGCGGCCGCGGCGGCAGCGACGAGGATCAGCAGGATGAACAGCCGTCCGCGCCAGCGGCTGCGCTTGTCCCGCTTGCCCGATGCGGCAAGAACCGCTGCGAGGTCGGGCGTCGGGCCCGCCTTTGCTCCGGTTTCGTTGCCGCTCACGATTTTGTTCATGTCATCCTCGATCAGTCAGTGGCCGCCTCGGCCCTGCAGTGAACTAATCACACCGCAGATGAACCGGGAATTAGCGTCGCCGCCGAACTGGCACGGAATTGCCGACGGGTGAAATGAAATATTGGTAAGAAAACTCAAGTTTCGACGCGGCGGAGCCTATCGTGCGAAACTGCGCAGCGTTTTTCCCAATGATGACATCGGGAAACCAAAGAGCTGACGCGTGACAAACGACACGCCTCGGCGCCGGTCAATCGGCATCCTCGGCATATTGATCCGCACCCGGCAGCGGATGCAGCCACGCTTCGCGCCGCTTGATCCAGAGTTCATAATTCGGTTCAAGGTCGGTCGGGGGATTGTCGAGGGAACCGAGCCGGACTTCCACCGACTTCTCCTGCAGGCAGAAGAGCCTACCGCCGCAGGCGGGGCAGAAGCTGCGGCCGGCGAAAGTGGCGATCTGGCCGGTGTGGGAAAAAGCCGGGCGCGGCCAGACGGCGAAGAAGACAAAGGCTGAACCGCTCGTTTTGCGGCAATCGGCGCAATGGCAGAGACCGACGCGGAGGGGCTCACCCTCGACGCTGTAGACAACCGCCCCGCAAAGGCAGCCTCCCGTTCGCCTCCGCATCGCGGTTGTCAGGAATCGAGACTGGTGGGCAGCCCTGGCGGGCGCCGCTTTGCCGCCATCAGCAGATCGAGTTCGGTGGCAGAGGGGCCGAACTTCTCATAGAGGCGCTTGGCCTCCTTGTCGTCCAGCCGGTATTTCCTGGCGAATTCGCTGAAGCTGTAGGGGCGGCCACGCAGGACTCTTCGCGCCGGGGTCGCCGTTTTCGGTGCGTCGGTCATGGTTTTCTCCTTTCATTAACTGCCCTTTAAGTTAGAGCGCCGCACCCATTTGGAAAGAGTCGCATGGCCGTGAAAGGGGGCGGATGCGGCTGATTTTCCGGAACCTTTTCACCGATAGCTGGTTTGCGAAGCGAGGTTGCGGGCCGCGCCAAGCGGACGCGGCGGTGCTTGAGAACCTCGGGATTTTTCCGCTTTCTCCCGAGGGCCAACGAAACGGCAGGCGAGCTCCCTACCCGCCCGGTCCGCTTCCTCATCTCCCCGTTTCGGCATGAGATCACGAAATGTTAAAATGCGGAACGCGCGCGCCGAAGCGAGGTTGTTCACACGAGGTCGACGTGGCCTCAGTTGATAAAACCAAGGAGAAACCAAATGGCCAACCAAGGTGGAACCCACGAACAGCACGTCAAAGCCGGGCAGCAGAGTCACAAGAACGACTCCAATACCCGCAGCGCCTCTTCAGGCGGCCGCGACGCGCAGTCCAGCGGAACCCGCTCGGCAGCCATGAGCAGCATGTGAAGGCTGGTCAACAAAGCCACAAGAACAGCCACTAAAGCTGTCCTGAAATGAAAATTGGGCTCGCGCTTCGGCGCGGGCCTTTTTCCTTGGCTTGTGTCAGGACAAACGCCGGCCATCCTCGGCGAAGAGATGCAGCACGGCGGGATCGAGATGCAGCGGCAGGCTGTCGCCCGATTTCATCTTCTGCTGGCCGGCAAAGACCGCGATCAGTTTCTTGCCTGATGCGTCGGCGTGGACGACGGTCTCCGAGCCCAGTTCCTCGACAAGGGTGACGCGGGTGTCCAGCCGGCCTGCGGCGGCTCCATCGGCCAGGGTGATGTGTTGCGGCCGGATGCCGATGCTGACCCTTTCACCCGCCGGGCGCGTCTCCCGGGCAGTGACTGAAAGACGATGGCCACCAACGGTTTCGACCTCGGCATAACCGTTCTCGTGGCCGATGATCGAGCCTTCCAGGAAATTCATGTGCGGGGTGCCGATGAAGCCGGCGACGAAGCGGTTGGCCGGGCTGTTATAGAGTTCAAGCGGTGTTCCGACCTGTTCGAACCGGCCGCTTCTCAGCACGACGATGCGGTTGGCAAGCGTCATCGCCTCGACCTGGTCATGGGTGACATAGATCATCGTCGCCTTCAGCCGGGCGTGAAGCGCGGCGAGCTCGGCGCGCATGCTGACCCTGAGTTCTGCGTCGAGATTGGAAAGTGGCTCGTCGAGCAGGAAGGCGTCCGGGCGGCGGACGATGGCGCGGCCGATCGCCACGCGCTGGCGCTGGCCGCCGGAAAGCTGACCCGGACGGCGCTGCAGGAAAGGCTCGATCTCCAGCATGCGGGCGGCGTCGGTGATGCGGGCTTCGATCTCGGGCTTCGCCACCTTGGTATTCTCCAGGCCGAAAGCCAGATTTTCCCGCACACTCATATGCGGATAGAGCGCATAGGACTGGAAGACCATGGCAAGGCCGCGGTCGGCGGCGCCGATCTCGGTCACATCCTTGCCGTCGATGGCAATGCTGCCGCCCGTCGGCTTGTCGAGGCCGGCGATCAGGCGCAGCAGCGTTGATTTCCCGCAGCCGGAGGGGCCGACGAAGGCGACGAACTCGCCGTCATTGACGGCAAGCGAGACATCGCGGATGACCTCGACGGCGCCGAAATTCTTGACGATGTTTCTGAGCTCAAGGCCGCTCATGCACTCTCCTGTGTCATCTTATTTCAGTCCGGAGCCGGCAATGCCCGTGGTGATGAAGCGCTGCAGGAAGACGAAGATCAGCACCACCGGGATCATCGAGACGACGGTCATGGCGAGGATATAATGCCATTGCACATTGAGTTCGCCGGCATAGACGTTGAGGCCGACCTGCAGCGTATAGAGTTCCTTGCGCGACAGCACGATCAGCGGCCAGAGGAAATCGTTCCAGCGCCAGACGACCGAGAAGATCGCCAGCACCGCAAGGGCGGGTGCTGACAGCGGCAGGATGATGCGCCAGTAGATCTGCCATTCGCTGGCCTTGTCCATGCGTGCCGCGTCGATCAGCTCGTCGGGGATGGTCAGCATATATTGCCGCAGCAGGAAAACCCCGGTCGGGGTGGCCACCGTCGGCAGGATGACGCCCCAGAGACTGTCGAATAGGTTCAATGTGCCGATGACGGAATAGAGCGGCACGACGATGACCGAGAGCGGCACCATCAGCGTCGCCAGGATCATCAGCATGACGGCGGTGCGGCCGGGGAACTGGTATTTCGACAGGGCGAAGGCGGCCATGGAATTGACAAGCAGCGTGATTGCCGTCGCCGTCACAGTTACGAAGACCGAGTTGCGCAGGAACAGGAGGAAATCGAAGCGCTGGAATGGTTCGGTGTAGTTGCCGGCGGCGAATTCGACCTTACGCACCGGCGTGCGGTCCTTGATGTTGACTTTGACGATTTCACCCGGCTGTTTCGGATCGACCATCTGGCCCATGATACCGATGCGGCGGACTTCGGCGAGCACGCGGCTGCTGCCATCCGGCATGGTGACGTTATAGAGCGGCAATGGCTTGTCGTGGCCCGGCACCACAGCCTGTTCGGTGACATAGGGCAGGACGGAGGGCGGGAATTCGGCAAGGGCCGCCGGCGTCTTGAAGGAGGAGAAGACCAGCCAGACGGCTGGGCCGAACATCAGGAAGACGCCCGAGATCAGCCAGATCCAGGTGACGACGTCAGTCCAGTGCCAGCCCCGGCCGCCGCGGCGGCGGAGGAGAAAGGTGCCGACGGCGCTCATTGGCGTTTCCCCTTCTTCTCGTTGCGATTGCTGGCGCTGAGTTGGATCAGCGTCAGGATGACGAGCACGATGCCCATCAGGATCGAGGCGGCCGACGCAAGCCCCGGATTGCGCAAGGAACTCGCAAAGCCGGTCTCATAAATATACTGGGTGATGTACATGGTGCTCGTGCCCGGCCCGCCGCCTGTGAGCACGAAGACCTCGTCGAAGATCTGCACGGCGCGGATCAGCGCCAGAACCAGGACGACGATGAGGTTCGGCATCAATAGCGGCAGGGTGATGCGCCGGAAGATGCGGGTGGGGCTCGCCTTGTCCATCGCTGCCGCCTCATAGAGATCTTTCGGGATCGCCTGCAGGCCGGCGAGCAGGATGAGCGCGTAAAAGCCCATATGCGCCCAGACCGAGACGAAGACGGCGAAGAAGAAGGCCCAGAAACGATCGCTGAGCCAGGAGAAGGGCTCGAAGCCGAAGGGGCTCAACGCATAGTTCAACAGCCCCTCGCGCTGCAGGATCCATTTCCAGATCAGCCCTACGACAACAGGCGATAGCAGCACCGGGAAGAAAAAGACGGCGCGCCAGAAGCCGCGATTGGAAAGCTCGCGATTGAGGATCAAGGCCGTCGCCAGTGCCGCGATCAGCATCGCCGTGACCTGGAAGACGACGAAGACGGCGGTGTTGCGCACGGCCGCCCAGAAGGTGTCGGCCGCGCAGGTCGAAGGATCGAGATAAGAGCCGCAATCGAAGAGAATGCGGTACTGGTCGGCGCCGACATAGGTTCTGTTCGGCAGGAAAATGGCGCTGCCGCTGGTCGTCGAATAGATGAAGTTGATGACCAGCGGCAGGAGCACGAAGACAGTGAAGATCAGCATGTTGGGCGCCAGGAAGACGCCCGCCATGCCGTTCAGCCCCGTCAGCTTCTGCCAGGCGCGCATGGGGATGTCGACCAGCCCCATGACAAGCCGGACAGGCGCTGAGAGCGCCTGCCGCAGACCGGCCTTTGCCGGTGGTTCGGAAGAAACCGTCTTTCCCGCCATGCGCTGTTCCGTCAGTTGCCGGCGACCTTGGCCTTGATGTCCTCGTCGATGCGGGCATAGGCGTCGTCAAGCTTCATTTCGCCGGCGATCACCTGGCTGATGCGGGCGACGATGGCGCTGTAATAGGCGTCCGACCACTTCCAGCCCGGCAGTTTGACTGCGGGTGCGGCCGTCTGGCCGGACGATTCGACGAAGGCCTTCAGCGCCGCCTGCACATGCTGATTGTCGGTCTTGAAGTCCATCTGGCCGGCGGCCACACCCTTATGCGCCGGAATGAACAGGCTGCGCTCGGCAAATTCCTTCTGCACGTCGGCACTTGCCAGGTAATCCATCACCTTGGCGACGTCCTTCGGGTTCTGGGTGTATTTGACGGCGACCAGACCGGCGCCGCCGAGCATGCCGGTGCAGGCGGCCGTGCCGCACGGGCTTCCCGCCATCACCCAGTCGAAACTGTCGCCGATCTTCTGGGCGAAGGCCGAAATCTGCCAGCTGCCGGAGTAATAATAGGCAAGGCCGCCATTGATGAAGTCCTCGGCCGCGGCGCGATAGGTGGTGCCGGCCGCACTCACCCAGACATCCTTGTTGACGATGCCCTCCTCGTTCCACTTGACGAAGCGGCTGAGGAACTCCTTGGCGCCCTGATCGATTGGCGCCGGCTTGCCGTCGGAGCCGATGTAGTTGGCGCCGTAGGAGATATTAGGGCCGGAGACGCGGTGCCCGGAGCGGTCGATCGCCATGGCGAAGACCTTCTGGCTGTCGGCGACCTTCTTGGCGGCCGCTGCCCAATCATCCCAGGTGGCCTTCGGGCCGGGGATTTCGACACCGGCCTGCTCGAACAGCGTCTTGTTGACGAAGCCGCCGGTCAGCGTCAGCTGGGTCATGAAGCCGGTAATGGCGTTCGAGCCGTCGGGACGCATCCAGTCGGCCTGGGCGCCGAAATTGTCGTCCCAATATTTCGCATCGGCCAGCAGCGGGCGAAGATCGAGCCAGTGCTGCGCCTGCGCCTTCAGATTGGTGACGCGGGCGATGTCGGGCCCCTTGCCGGCTTCGAGCTGCACCGGCAGCTGTTCCTTGACGACATCGTAGGAGACTTCGTCGAGGATGACGTTGACGTCGGGATTGGCCTTGGAGAAGCGCGACAGCAAGTCCTTGATGACAGCGCCTTCGCCGCCATCGGAATACCACATGATGCGCACGTCGCCGGCATGGGCAGCCACGGAACTCAACAGAACCGCGGCAAAGGCCGCGCCGATCGATTTCATTCTGGTCATTTTCTCCTCCTCTTGACCGATGAATTCCTACAGCGCCGCGCGTCTTTTCAGACGCGCAAAGGACGCTGTAACACTTTGAATTGCTGCATAATTTTATCCTTAAATCGATTCCGATCTAAGGAATTATGCAGCAGGTCCGGCCGGTCCTCCACCTGCCGGGCATGTCGTTTACGAGGCGGCGCGGCGAAGCTGCCTGCCCGGTATCTTTAGATGTACCGCGTCTCCCCGCACCGACCAGTCCGAGGGACGAAGAATGCGGCCTTCGGCGCGCACAGTGCCGTCCTCCTCGAAGACAACCTCGCCGTAATCCGGATCGATGACGATCAATGCGCCCTCATTAGTGCGGCGGGCCCTAAGGCTGGCGAAACGCGCCTGCATGCCGTCAAGGCCGCCTTCGCGACCGAGATCGGAGAGACGGACGATCCAGCGGCTCCGGCGGCCGGCAAGCCGCAGCTCGACATCGGTGGTCGGGCCCTGCTTCACCGGCTCCAGCGGTCCGTTGCCGATCAGCATGGCGACGCCGCCGCCGGAGCGGGCGAGCGCCAGATTGGCATCGACCGCCGCCTCGTCGAAAGCCTCCAGCGGGAACCAGGCATGGGTGAAATCCGGCTGGCCCTCGTGGATCTCGAAATCGAGGATCGCTAGATCGCGATATTGATGCACGCGCGGCAGCGTTCCGCAGCCGCCCCAGAAGCTCGGCCGGCCGTAACCGAACTGGATGGTTTCGCCGGGATGGTTGATCCAGATCTGCGCTTCCGGCCGTTGACCTAAGCGCAGGTGCAGCACCGTTTCCTGATAGCCCCAGGCGCCGGGGCGGTAATGGGCGATGGTGCCGAGCGCGGTGTCGCGCGTCTTGTAGTGATAGAGGGCGGCGAACCGATTTTCGCCCTGGGAGAAGGTCCATTCCTGCGCGTCGTCGGACTGGTGCGCGGCCATTTCGGCGAGCGCCTCGGGGAACTGCAGGCCATGATCGCGGATGCAGACGGCAAGCTGCGGCAGCGCATGGACGCGCCGGCCGTACCAGCCGCGACCCCAGAGCAGCCGGGCGATGGCCGACAGCTCGACCGAGCGGCCTGGGCGCAGCGTATGTTCGTAGGAGCGGCCCTGGCTGCCGGTCAGCATGCCGTGATGGGCCGAGCGGGCGACGATTTCCATCAAGCGGACGATGCTGGCGCTGGCCCGGGCGCGGATCGTCTCATCCGGCGCGCAAGCGGCGAGCGCCGTCAGGCCCTTCAAGTCGATCGGGAAATAGGGAACGGAATTCCACTCGGCCATTTCCCAGCGTTCGAAATGATCGAGCCAGGCGCGGATCCGCTCTTCGCCGACCTTCATCTGCTCAGCGCCGGTGCGGCCGGAACGGACGAAGATGGCATCAGGAAACAGCCTGCCGCCGAGATAAGCGGCGGTATGGAAGAGCAGCGCATGGTTTTCCGAAAAATACCACTGAACGTCGTTGCCCGGCTCGTCCATCCAATAGCGGTAATTGAGGACCGCCCGCTCGATCCTGTCGCGTAGCGCCGGTGACAGCAGCTCGCTCCAGTGCGTATAGGCAAAGAGCAGCGGCACCAGCACGAAATCGGCGCAGTCGTGACAATCCTCGATGACCGGCAGCATGGCCGAAATCATCGTCTCGGTCTGCTCGCCGCCCTGCCCCAGCGCCAGGCGTGCGAAAGCGCAGACCGTGTCCGGCTCGGAATGGGCGGCGACTTCTTCAAGCGCCTCGACGACACGCTCATCAAGCGCGGTGGGCGCCGGCCCCTGACGGTGGGGATGACAGATCTCGACGCCCAGCGTGCGGCCAAGCCAAAGTTCGCCTGTCTTGAAGGTGATGCGGAAATGGCGGAAATCGGCGGGCATATCAGCCGAAGTGCCGAGTTCCAGCCTGGTTGCCCCCGCTTCCAGCGCGAAATCATAGTCGAAGCGTTCGACCGACATGAAGTCGCCCTCGATCTCGACATGGCAGTTCAGCGATACCGGCAGCGGCGCGGGAAACAGGATCGTCACGTCCTCGCCGAGATAGGCGGTGCGGTCGAAGCGCATGCCTTCGAGGATCGCCTCCAGCCCGTCCGCCGCATCGGCGGCGATCGGAACGGGAAGCGATGTTTCGACTTCGGGCCCGTCGAGATAGTCCAGCTGGAAATAGAAGCGGGCGTCGCGCTCGGCGAGATCGTCGAAATAGATGCGGATCTCGTTGAGGCCGGCCGTCAGCTCAACCTCGAAGGTCTGCTGGGCTTCGAGGTTGCGCTCGTAAGGCGCTATGAAGCCCTGCTCGCTGCCATTGACGAAGAGGATGGCGCCGCCGCAGGTCGACAGGCGGAGGTTAGCAGGCCCGGCCGTGCGGGCATTGAGGAAGGTGCGCGCCCAGCAGCCGATGCGTGTCGGACGAAACCAGAATCCGGAGAGATCGACACGCGGCGAGGCAAAGGGCAGCCACCAGCGGACGGCCTCGAAGCCGGCTGCCGGCTGCGGCCGCCGGCCGGAAAAAGCATTCTTGAATTCGGTGCGGCAGGGATATTCATGCGGAATGAAGTTCTTCGTCTTGGTGACGAAGAAAAACGGATCCATCCTGCCTTCCATCGGACGGTCGGCGACATCGTATCGCGCCTGCGAGAGATGGCCGAGCTGCCAATAGACGATCGGACTATTCTTTGCAGTCTCGCGGCGGAGACGGGCTTGCTGCTCAGCGGCCATCTGAAATCTGCTCCGGCCTTGGGATTTCCGAGAAAACGCCGACGCATGGATGGCGGTCAAGCCGCATCTTCAAAGCCTCCCTGCTTTGCCGGTTGTTGCGGACTCCTCAATGGCAATTGTGCATAGGCATTCCATTTGCGCAATCTGAAAGATTTTTGCATAAAGGAGTGGGAGCGAGGAAAACGACATGGCCCCGGACCAGAAGAAAGGCAGGCGCACGCGCCTCGACGACATCGCCGCCCGATGCGGGGTGTCGATCAGCACGGTGTCGCGAGCGCTTGCCGGCGAAAAGGGCGTCAGACCCGAGATCCGCAAGCTGGTCCTGGAAACGGCCAGTGCCGTTAGCTACGCCCTGCCGGCCAGTGTCGCCGGCAAGAAGGTCATGCTCGTCGCCTCCGGCGCGGCGATGATCGATTATGTCCGCAACCAGTTCACCCTCTACGTCCTCGAGGGCCTAAATGCGCGCGCGGCCGCCCTCGGCATCGAGATGGCGATGCGCCCAGTCGCCGACAAGGCAGACGAAGCCCGCATCATTGCCGAGATGCGCGACGATCCGAGCTTTGGCGGCATGCTGATCCTGACCGTCGACGAGGAGGATATGCTGGCGGCGGCTGCCCGCTTGGGAAAACCGGTCGTGCTGGTCAATACCGACGACCCCTATATGCGGCTTTCGAGTGTCACGCCCTGCAACCGCTCGGCCGCCTTCATTGCCGCCGAGCGGCTGATCGAGGCCGGGCATCGACAGATCCTTTTCATGCTGCGCCCGGGCCGGCGGACGATCGAGCGGCGCCTGGAGGGCTGGCGTGATGCCCTGCTGCATCACGGGCTGAAGGCCGGTGCCGAGCTGGTGCTCGAGGTCGACGACTGGCTGCCGGAACTCGGCGCCGAAGCCATCACCCGCCTCGTGCGCGACAAGGGCCTCACCTTCACCGCCGTTCTGACGGCGGGCGACAGCCTTGCCAATGGCGCCATGCGTGGATTGCAGGCGATGGGATATGCGGTACCACAGGACATTTCCGTCATGGGCATCGACGACCTGCCGCAATCGGCCTTTCTCAACCCGCCGCTTTCGACGGTGCATATTCCGATGCGCGAACTCGGCGCCACTGCGCTCGATCTCCTGCGCGACATGATGCTCGGCCTTGCCGCGCCGCGCCGGCGGGTCGAGCTTGCCTGCCATCTCGTCGAAAGGGGCAGTGTGGCGGCTGTCAGTCGGCCTGCTGCGGCGCCGGCAGATCGCTGATGATCTCGGCCGAGAGATTGCGGGCACCCGCCCCTCATCCGCCTGCCGGCACCTTCTCCCCGTAAACGTGCGAAGAGACATGCCGCCGTCCGTTGTCCACCTCTCACATGGCACGTCCCCTCGCCCCGTTTACGGGGGTCCGAAGGACGGATCGGATGGCTCGACCCCGGTCGGTAGGGTGAGGGGCAAGAGCGATCGGTGCGAACCGGACAGCAACGGCAAGAGGCAGAGGTTATCAAGCCGCGATGAAGCTCGCCTCGAACAGCTCGCGCGCATAGGCATCATGGGTGGTGCCGGCCTGCAGATCCTCCTTGGTCAGTTCGTCGACGAAGCCGCCGTTCTTCATGATCAGCACCCGGTCGCACATATGGGCGATCACTGCGAGATCGTGGCTGACGAGCAGATAGGTCAGCCCCTTTTCCTCACGCTGATCGGCCAGCAGATTGAGGATTTCGGCCTGGACGGAGACGTCGAGCGCCGATGTCGGCTCGTCGAGCAGCAGGATGGGCGGCGACAGGATCAGCGCCCGGGCGATCGCCACGCGCTGCCGCTGGCCGCCGGAAAGCTCATGCGGAAAACGATTGGCGAAGCTGGCCGGCAGGCCCACCTGGATCAGTGCCCTTTCGACCTTCGGCCAGATATCGGAATGGCGCATGGCGCGCAGCGGCTCGGCAAGCGCCGTGCCGATGCGATGGCGGGGATGCAGCGAGCCGTAAGGATCCTGAAACACCATCTGTGCCGACGTCAGTTCCTCGCGGGAGCGCTTCTTGCCGATCGGTTTGCCGCCAAGCGCGATCTGACCGGTCCAACCGGCCTCCATGCCGGCGAGGCAACGCAGCACCGTCGATTTGCCGCAGCCGGATTCGCCGACGATGCCAAGCGTCTCACCCCGCTTCACCTCGAAGCTGATGCCCCTGACGACATGGTTGCTGGAATTCCCGGAGGAAAAGACGACATCGAGATCACGGACATTGATCATTGCGCCGTCTCCAGATCGAGTTTCGCCCTGTCGAGAACGGCGAGCCGGCGAACCGGGTTCTTTGGGTCGGGCAGCGCCGATATCAGCCCGCGGGTATAGGGATGGCGGGCCTCCTCAAGACTGGTCAGCGTCTCGACAATGCGGCCGGCATACATGACGATGATGCGTTCGCAGAAGGCCGCGACCATGCGGATGTCATGGCTGATCAAAAGCAGGCCGGAATTGTTTTCGCGCACCAGCTTGTCAAGCAGCAGCAGCACGTCCTTTCGGACACTGACATCGAGCGCCGAGGTCGGTTCGTCGGCGATGACGAGCTTCGGCCGCGCCAAGAGCATCATGGCGATCATCACGCGCTGGCCCATGCCGCCCGATATTTGATGGGGATAAAGCGCCATGACCCGATCGGGATCGCTGATGCGCACACGCTCCAGCATGGCGCGGACGGCATCCTGCGCCTGCTTGCCGCGAAGGCCGAGGTGAAGACGGGCGGCCTCGGCGATCTGCTTGCCGATCGACAGCACCGGGTTCAGGGAATAACGCGGATCCTGCATGATCAGCGCGATATCCTTGCCGCGCAGCGCCCCCATCTGGCGCTCGGTCTTGGCAAGCAGCGAACTGCCGCCAAGATCGAGGCGTTCGGCGGAGACGATTGCAGCCGGCGGCAACAGGCGCATGACAGCGCGCCCGGTCGTCGACTTGCCGGAACCGGATTCGCCAACGATGCCGACACGTTCGCGCCCGACATCGAAGCTGACACTGGAGACCGCGGGCACAGCACCCCGTCCGAAGCGGACGGTCAAATCCTTGACGGAGAGAACAGGTTGAAGATCTTGCATGTCACGATCTTTCTTTTCACGATCTGGCATGGCGGGGATCCAGAATGTCGCGCAGAGCATCTCCGGCGATGTTGAAGGCAAGGCTCGTCAGCAGGATGGCGATACCCGGCATGACGGCGACCCACCAGTAATCGAGCATGAACTTGCGGCCGTTGGAGATCATCGCCCCCCATTCCGGCGCCGGCGGCTGAGCACCGAGGCCGAGGAAGCCGAGCGAGGCGGCCGTCAGGATGATGCCGGCCATGTTGAGGGTCAGGCGGACGATCACCGATGGAATGCACATGGGCGCGATATAGAGCAGCAGGATGCGCAGCGGCGAAGCGCCGTAAAGGCGGGCAGCGACCACATAATCGGCATTTCTGACGACCAGCGCTTCGGCGCGGGCAAGCCTGGCAATCGGCGGCCAGGCCGTCAGCGAAATGGCGATGATCGCCGTGCCGAGACCGGCGCCGAGCGCGGCGGCAAAGGCAAGCGCCAGGATCAGCGAGGGGAATGACAGCACGATATCGGTGGCGCGCATCAGGAGGGCGTCGATATTGCCGCCGAAGAAACCGGCGACGACGCCAATCAGTAATCCGATCGGCCCGACGATCAGGGACACCGAGAGCACTGTCTGGATGGTGATGCGGGTGCCGAAGATCAGGCGGCTCAAGATATCGCGGCCGAATTCGTCGGTGCCGGCCAGATGCGCAAGGCTTGGAGGCTGCAAGGCATCACCAAGCGCCTGGATTGTGGGATCGTAGGGCGCCAGAAGCGGCGCGAAAATCGCGACGATGCAAAGCAGGCCGAGAATGACGAAGCCGGCAAGACCGAGCGGCTCGTCGGCCAGTTTGCGGCCGGCGCGCCCGAACGAGGCGGCAACGCGGCTCGGCATGCTCGGCGGGCGGATCCGGATCTCGCTGTGGACGGCGTCGCTCATCGGGTCGCCTCCCGCATGCGCGGATCGAGCAGGGCGTAGGCGACATCGGCCAGGAAGTTCAGGAACATGAAGATGAATCCAACGATGATGGTGGCTGCGACGATAGCGTTCATGTCTCCGATCATCAGCGCGTTCGTCATATATTGGCCGATGCCCGGCCAGGAGAAGACGATCTCGGTGACGACGGCGCCTTCGAGCAGCCCGCCATAGGAAATGGCAAGGATGGTGATCAGCTGCACCGCAATATTCGGCAGGACATGGCGCAGAACCGTGCCGGTCGGGCTGACACCCTTGGCGCGGGCGGCAATGACATAATCCTGGCTCAGCTGCTCCAGCGTGAAGCTGCGGGTCATGCGGGTGATGTATGCCATCGCCGCATAGGCAAGGATGATGGCCGGAAGAATGATGTGGCCGAGCGCGTTCCAGAAGATTTCGGTCTCGCCCTGCAGCAGGCTGTCGACCAGCAGCAGACCGGTCTGCGGTGTGACCAGCCCCTCGTAGAAGACGTCAACCCTGCCCGGCCCGCCGACCCAGTTCAGGCCGGCATAGAAGATGACGAGTCCGACGATACCGAACCAGAAGACCGGGATCGAATGGCCGACGAGGGCGACAACCCGGGCGATCTTGTCGATCAGGCTGTCGCGAAACAGCGCCGCGACCAGGCCGAGCGGCACGCCGACGAAGGTCGAAATGATCACCGCCAGCGTCGCAAGTTCGAATGTCGCGGGAAAGGCCTGTGCGAGGTCCGAAGAAACGGGATTGCCGGTGAGCACAGCCGTGCCGAAATCACCATGGGCGAGGCCGTTCAGATAGAGGAAGAACTGCTGATAGATCGGCAGATCAAGCCCCAGGCGCGTCCGCATCGCCGCATAGGCGGCGGGATCGGCGAGTTCGCCGACGATGGCGCCGACGGGATCCGTGGGCAGGACGCGGCCGATCACGAAGGTCACACACAAGAGGATGAACAGGCTGACGAGCAGATGCGCCAGGCGTCGGCCAAATTCGGCTACAGAGAGTTCCTTCATGATCGGCTGCCTCGGGAGTATTACTGGGTTTCGGACTTCGTGACGCCCTCAAGCCGCGTCAGCTGGGTCGGGTGCCCGACATATCCCTCAACCTTGCTCGACAGGACGATCGGCTCGAAGCGCTCGAACATCGGCAGCACCGCCGGCTTCTGCTCGACGAACATGTTCTGCATCTGAACATAGAGCTCGCCGCGCTTCGTCGCGTCCGGCTCCATCGAAGCCTTGGCCGTCAAAGCCGTCAGTTCCGGAATGTCCCAGGCCGAGCGCCAGACGAAGTTGCCGGCATTGTTGGCTTCCTTCGAATTGTCCGGGTTCGACGAGAACTGCTCCATCGATCCGAGCACATTCGGCATGTAGGCGCTGGTCTGCGGGATCAGCAGGTCGAAATCCCGGGCGCGGTGGGCGGCGATGATTTCCGAGCCGTTGCCTTGCTGGATATCGACCTTGATGCCGACCTGGGCAAGCGATGCCTGGATGGCGGTGGCAAGATCGATGCGCGGCGTCTGCGCGATCGTCTTCAGCGTCAGCGAGAAGCCGTCCTTGTAGCCTGCCTCAGCCAGCAGCTGCTTGGACTTCTCGACGTCGAGATGCCAATCGGGGCTCGGGATCGCAGATTCGAAATTCTCTGGCACGGGAACGGTTCTCGCCCGCCCGTAAGGACCCATGATGGTCTTCTCGATGCCCTTGTAATCGATGCCGTAGGCGATCGCCTCGCGGACCTTCGGGTTGGAGAGATACTGGTTGCCGGCATTCATCGACAGCACGTAGAAGCCGCCTGTCGGGATGCGCTGAATGGTAAAGCCCTTTTTGTCCTTGAAGGTCGCGAGATCGGCTGCGGTCAGCGCGCTGGCGATATCGATGTCGCCTCGCTCCAGCATCAGCCGCTCGACCTGGCTTTCCGGAACATGGCGGACGATGACGCGCTTCATCTTCGGAGCACCGGTGACATAATCCTTGTTGGCGTCGAGGATCACGAGTTCGTTAGGAGACCAGCGGTTCAGGGTGAACGGACCGGAGCCGGCCGAGTGCGTGCGCATCCAGGCGTTTCCCCAGTCGTTGTCGGTGACATGCTTCTGCACTTCGACGCTGTCGACGACGCTGGTGGTCGATGCCGCAAGCCGGTAGAGCAGCATTTCCGCCGTCACCTGCCCGGAAAAATCGATGCGAACGGTCTTGTCGTCGACCGCCGTGACAAGCTTGTCGACATTGCTCTTGTCATAACCGATGCGCTTAAGGTTGGCGGCGGCCGCCTGGTCGAGCTTCAACAGCCGCCCCAGCGAATAGACGACATCCTTTGCCGTGACAGGATTGCCGGAGGCGAAATTTGCCTGGCGCAGCGTGAAGGTGATGCCCTTGTCGTCGACCTTCCAGCTTTCGGCGAGCTGCGGCACGATCTTGCCATCAGGCGTGCTGTTGACCAGCCGGTCATAAAGGTTCGACATGATCTCGACCGCCTTGCCCTCGGTCGCCTGATGCGGATCGAGCGACAGAACCTGCGCCAATGATGTTCCGATCACCAGCTGGTCCTTGGGCGTGGCGGCGTATGAGAGCGGCGCAGCGATCGTCAGAGCACCGAAGACGGCGCCGACGAACAGGCCTTTAGAAAAATGCTTCATTGTCACTCCTCCCTGAATTACTATAAGAGACATATTATGTCGTCCGTATGTCGTATTATGATTTAGCGAAGTCCAAAACGATTTGCAAGAGCCGTGCGGAAGACTTGAGGCGAAGGAACTGGGGAATAGGAAATGACGACACTCGGCCGTGGGCGGCAAAGACTGGCGCAGCAGGTCATCGATCAGCTGCGGGCACAAATCGAGACGGGGAAATTGCGTGTCGGCGACCAACTGCCGACCGAACCGCAGCTCGAATCGACCTTCGGCGTCAGCCGCACCGTCGTGCGCGAGGCCATCGCCGATCTGAGGGCTGCCGGTTTCGTCCGGCCGATCCAGGGCAAAGGCGTTTTCGTCGCGGATCCGAAGGTCCATTCGGCGATGTCGTTGACGCCGGTGGAAATCAAAAGCATTCCGGAAACCTTGGAATTGCTGGAGTTTCGCATGGCGACCGAGGGCGAAGCGGCGGCGATTGCCGCCTATCGCCGCACCGCCGAGCAGGAGGCCGCGATCCGCGAGGCCAATCGCAAAATGGCGCAACTGATCGAGAGCGGACAGCAAACCGTCGAGGCGGACTATGCCTTTCACATGGCGATCGCCGCGGCCACCAACAATCGATTCTATGTCGACGTGCTGCGCCATTTCGGCCCCCGCGCCATCCCGCGCGGGCAGTTCCCGACCCTGCCCGAAGCCAATGACCGCGACTATCTGCAAAAGGTCCATGCCGAACATGTGGAGATCCTGTCGGCGATCGCCGATCAGGATCCGGACCGCGCCCGCCAAGCGATGCGCGCCCATTTGATGGCGAGCCAAAGGCGCTATCGAATGCTCGCGGAGCAGCAATAGGGCTCGACACCCTCCCAGATTCATATTATGTCATATGACATTGTTGAATTCGAGAGGGTCTCTAATGTATTTGGGAACACAGGTGGCGGCGCGGGATGACGACGATTATCGCATCTTCGCGCAACTGGGCGTCAAGCATATCAGCGCCGATCCGCCGGGCAAGCCGAGCAGCTGGACGCTTGCCGACATCGAGCGCCATCGCGACAAGGTCGAAAGCTTCGGCCTGATCCTCGACATGATCCAGCTGCCCCTGCCCTCGCAGCCGATCGAGAAGGCCTCTTACCCCGATATTCTGCTCGCCGGTCCCGAGCGCGACCGGCAGATCGATGCGGTCTGCACAATGATCGAGAATGTCGCGAAGGCGGGCATTCCGGCGGTGAAATACAATCTCAACCTGATCGGCATTCCCCGCACCCCGGATGAGCCTGGGCGCGGCGGCTCGATGAATGCCAGCTTCCGCTGGGACAAGACCGATCAGCAGGCAGCACCCGGTCTTGCCGGCGTGCTTTCCGAAGACGAAAACTGGGAGCGGATCGACTATTTCCTGGAACGCGTTGTGCCGGTTGCGGAAAGCAGTCGCGTCAGGCTCGCCTGCCATCCGCACGATCCCTATACACCGCCCGGCTATCGCGGCGTCACGCGGGTGCTGGGCACGGTGGAAGGGCTGAAGAAGTTCGTGCAGATGCGCGAGAACCCGTATCACGGCCTGAATTTCTGCCAGGGATCGATCGGCGAGATGCTCGAAAATCCCGGCGAGGAGATCGACGACGTCATTCGCTGGTTCGGCCAGCGCGGCAAGATCTTCAACGTCCACTTCCGCAATATTCGCGGCGGCAAGCTTTCCTTCATGGAGACCTTCCCCGACGAAGGCGACATGGACATGGTCCGCTCGGCCAGGATCTACAAGGAAGTCGGCTTCAAATACATGCTGATGCCCGACCATGTGCCGACCGTCAGCGGCAAGGATCCGTCCGCCACCGCATTCGCCTTCTGCTACGGCTATATCGCAGCGCTTCTGCAAGTGCTCGAGAGCGCCTGACGCCGCCGATTTTCAACACCTAAGGAATAGGACTTGATGATGAACCCGATTGAATTGAAGAAGGCCGTCGGCAGTGGCCTGCTCTCGTTTCCGGTCACGCATTTCGACGACCACCTGAAATTCGACGAGGCGAAGTACCGCCGCCATGTCGAGTGGCTTGCCGGTTACGACGCCGCCGCACTGTTTGCCGCCGGCGGCACCGGGGAGTTCTTCTCGCTCAATCCGAGCGAGATTCCGCAGGTCGTACGAGCCGCCAAGGCATCGGCGGGCAATACGCCGATCATCTCCGGAACCGGCTACGGCACGTCGCTTGCCATCGAAATCGCACAGGCGGCCGAAAGGGCAGGCGCCGACGGATTGCTGCTGCTCCCGCCCTATCTGATGTTTGCCGAACAGGCCGGCCTGATCGCCCACGTCAAGGCGGTCTGCCAATCGGTCGGCATCGGCGTCATCGTCTATAACCGCGACAACGCCGTTCTCACCGCCGAGAGCATCGCGCGGCTTGCCGAGGAATGCCCGAACCTGATCGGCTTCAAGGACGGCGTCGGCGATGTCGACAAGGTCATCGAGATCACCACACGGCTCGGCGACCGTCTCGTCTATGTCGGTGGCATGCCGACCCACGAGGTCTATGCGCAAGCCTATTTTGCCGCCGGTGTGACGACCTACTCGTCCGCAGTTTTCAACTTCGTCCCTGCCCTCGCCCAGCGCTTTTACGGCGCCTTGCGCACCGGCGACCAGCCGACCGTCGACGAAATCCTGAAGAGCTTCTTCTTCCCCTTCGTCGCCTTGCGCAATCGCAAGAAGGGTTATGCCGTCTCAATCATCAAGGCGGGTCTTCGCGTCCTCGGGCAGAACCCAGGGCCTGTGCGCCCGCCTTTGACGGATCTCACGCAGGAGGAGCTGGTGCTCTTGGACAAGATCGTCCAGGCCAACGGCGTCTCGAAGATCGCGGCGGAATAATCGTCGACGGAGGACAGCAGGAGTATCTGCCGCGCCCTCTCGATTCCTCTTCTCCCCTCGGGGAGAAGGTGCCCGTAGGGCGGATGAGGGGGCCGGCATTGCCGGTCTCTCCTTCACCCCTCTGCGGGCTTCGACCGTCCGGCTCATCTCGACCATGCTCGGGGTGCTGGGCACAACATTTCCGTCGGCGAGCCGGAATAGAATTTACGTGAGGGGGTGCCGCCCCCTCATCCGCCTGCCGGCACCTTCTCCCCGAGGGGAGAAGAGGATGCGCCGCACCCTCTCCGTTCCCCAGCAGACTTAACCGCGTTTACAGCGCCATCCCGCTGCCGCGATCAAAGACATGCACCTGGTCGCTGGCGATGCTTGCCTCGAAGACGGCGCCGTAGCGGGCAGGATATTCGCCGTCGACAATTGCGGTCACCTGCTGGCCGGCGAGATCGAAGACCACATGGGTCTGGGCGCCTGTCGGTTCCACCAGCATGGTGCGGCCGGCGAGCGGCGTGCCGGCTGACAGGCCGGGAACGAGATGTTCGGGGCGCAGGCCGATGGTGATGGCCTGGCCGGGTCTGACCCTGCGGTCGGGCGCAAGGCGGATCGCCGTGCCGTCTTCGAGGCGGGCGGCGGGTGCGCCATTTTCACCGTCGACGGTGCCGTCGAGCATGTTCATCGCCGGCGAGCCGATGAAGGCGGCGACGAAGAGGTTGGCCGGCTTTTTGTAAAGCTCGAGCGGCGTCCCCGACTGCTCCACCCTGCCCTGGTTGAGCACGACGATGCGGTCAGCGAGCGTCATCGCCTCGATCTGGTCGTGGGTGACATAGATTGAGGTGGTCTTCACCTTCTGGTGCAGCGTCTTGATCTCCGAACGCATCTGCACGCGGAGTTTAGCATCGAGGTTGGAGAGCGGCTCATCAAACAGGAAGACGGCCGGATTGCGCACGATGGCGCGGCCCATGGCGACACGCTGGCGCTGACCGCCGGAAAGCTGGGCCGGCTTGCGGTCGAGCAACTGGGCGAGATCGAGCATGCGGGCGGCTTCAGCAACGCGGGCCTCGATCTCAGGCTTCTGAACGCCGGCAAGCTTCAGGTTGAAGCCCATGTTTTCGGCGACGGTCATATGCGGATAGAGCGCGTAGGACTGGAAGACCATGGCGATATTGCGCTCGCGCGGCGTCATGCCGTTGACGACATTGCCGCCGATCGCGATCTCGCCGTCGGTGATCTCTTCCAGGCCGGCGATCATCCGCAACAGCGTCGATTTTCCGCAGCCGGACGGCCCGACCAGGGCAACGAATTCGCCATCTTCGATATGAAGCGAAATGCCGTGGATGACGTCGACGGCGCCATAGGCCTTGCTTACATCGTGCAGTGAAACGGATGCCATGATTGCAACTCCAATGGTTCGGCTCAGGACTTGACGGCGCCTGCGGTCAGGCCGGCGATGATGTGCCGCTGGGCGACGAAAAAGACGATGATGGTGGGAAGGATGGTCAGCGTGATGAAGGCCAGCACCAGCTGCCATTCCGTGCCGTATTCGCCGCGATAGACCATGATGCCGAGTGGCCAGGGATATTTCGATTCCGAGTTCAGCATGATCAGCGGCAAGATGTAGCTGTTCCAGCTGCCGACGAAGGAAATGATGCTGACGGTGGCGACGATCGGCCGCGAAAGCGGCAGCGAGATATGCCAGAAGAACCGGAGATAACCGCAGCCGTCGACGAAGGCCGCCTGAAATAACTCCTCCGGCAGATTGCGGAAATAATTGCGGAACAAGAGGATGCTCATGCCGAGGCCGAAGGCCACCTGCGGCAGCACCACGCCCCAATAGGTGTTCAGCAAGCCGAGATCGCGAATGCGGATGAAGAGCGGCAGGATCGCGGTCGCCGCCGGAAACATCAGGCCGAGCAGGAAATAATTGAGCAGGAAGGACGAGCCGAAGAAACGGACATGGGCAAAGGCAAAGGCCGCCATCGACGAGACGATCAGCGTCAGCAGCACGGTGAGCGCTGCAATGACAAGCGAATTGCCGATCTGCAGCCAGTAACGCTCGCCGAAGAGGATATCGGTGTAGTTCGTCCACTGCCATTCGGTCGGCAGGCCGAATGGATTGGTGCGCAGGTCGCCCAGCGTCTTGAAGCCGCCAAGCGCTGTCGTCAGCAGCGGGATCAGCACGATGGCGGCAATCAGGCTCAGCGACACGTAGAGGTAGATGCGGGTCGATGTGCGCATGCGGATGGAAGAGCTCATATCAGTCATGGCGCATGAAGATCCTTTTGTAACCGAAGGCGAGCGTCACGCAGATGATGAAGAGCACGACGCCGACGGCGCTGCCGAGACCGACCTGCATGCGCATGACGCCATAGGTGTAGAGGAAGGTGACCATCGTCTGGGTGGAGTTGGACGGTCCTCCGCCGGTCAGCGGCATGATCATGTCGAAGAGCTGCAGCGAGCCGACGACGGCAAAGAAGATCGACAGGCGCAAGGTCGAGCCGAGCAGCGGCAAGGTGACGTAACGGAATTTCTGCCAGCCGGTGGCGCCGTCGATCTCGGCCGCCTCAAGCACGCTCTTGTCGACCGATTGCAGGCCGGCGATGAACAGCATCATGTGAAAGCCGAAATACTTCCACACGACGACCCCGAGCACGGCATAGATCGCCACGTCCTTGTCGGCGAGCACATAGGGGTTGGCGAAGCCGAAGAAGTTGGAAATGGCGGCAAACAGGCCGTAATCGCCGTCATAGACGAAGCGCCAGATCAGGCCGGCGGCGACATCCGCCAGAACATAGGGCAGGAAGAAGATCAGCCGGTAGCCGACGACACCGGGAATGCGGTGGGCGAGCATGGTGGCAAGCCAGATGGCGAGCGGCACCTGGATGCAGATCGAGATGACGATGATCAGGCCGTTATTGACCAGTGCCTGGGTAAATGCCGCATTTCTGAACAGGACCTGGAAATTGCGCAGGGCGATGAACTCGGTCGGCGTGCCGTAGCCATTCCATTTATAGAGGCTGTACCAGGCCGCCTCGCCCATCGGCATGATGACGAAGAGCGTGAACAGCAGCAGCGCCGGCGGCAGGAAGAGCAATAGCACGGCCAGCCGGTCGTGAGCGACCGAGCTTTTCCGGTTTGCGGCTCGTCGGGCCGGCCTTGCAGCCGATGTCATCGAGGGGACTGAAATATTGGCCATGGATCCTGCTTTCGTTCGTCGGCAGCAATGCCGGCGCTCCGCCGCTTTTGGCAGGAGCGCCGGGAAGGCTCTGCGGGCGCTGGTTATTGTTCCAGTTCGAAAGCGTCCTGGATCATCTGGGCGCCGTCCTTGGAATTCATCTGGCCAGAGACGATTTCCACCGAGACGTCGTTGACGACGCGGCCGACGGCGGCGCCGAGATCCTGGTCGAAGAAGTTCTGATGCCAGGTCGAACCCGCAAGCTGCTTGGCCGATTCGGCGAGCAGCGGGCTTGTGACACCGTCGCCGGCGCCGACGGCAACCGGCAGAAGCATGCCGGCCTTGGCCATTGCCCGCTCATTCTCCGCGTTCGTCAGGAATGCGAGGAAGTCGATCGCTTCCTTGGACGCCTTCTTGGTGACGGCCCAGCCGTTCAAACCGCCGAGCGTATCGGTCGGCTTGCCGGCGCCGCCCTCGACCGCCGGGAAGGCAAAACGGCCGATATTGTCGGTCGCTAGCCCCTTACCGTCACCGGCATTCTTGCGCTGGTTAGCTTCGGTGTTTTCGAAGCCGAGGATCATCGCAGCCTTGCCGTCACCAAAAACGCCGAGCGTCTGCGGCCAGGTGGCGCCGAGATAGCCGGGCTGGAACGGTTCGAGCTTGCCGAGTTCGGCGAGATCGTCGCCGGCCTTGATGATAGCGGGATCGAGGAAGCCTTCACCTTCACCGTTCTTGGCCGCGTCGAAGACCTTCTGGCCACCCTCGCGCATGACGAGATAGCTCCAATAGAAATGGATCGGCCATTTCTCACCGCCGCCGCCGGCAATCGGGACGATACCGGCCGCCTTGATCTTCTTCACCGTGTCGAGAAAATCAGCCCAGCTCTTGATGTCCTCGGCCTTGACGCCTGCCTTGGCAAACAGCGCCTTATTGTAGAAGAAGCTGACCAGGCCGACCTTATAGGGGATAGCCCAGGTCTTGCCCTCGAAAGTCAGGCCTTTGACCGATGCCGGCGTATAAGCCTTGCGCAGTTTGCCGCCATCGGCGTCGAGGGCTGCCGTCACATTTTGCAGAGCGCCGGTCTCGGACTGCTGCTTTAACACTCCGCCGCCCCAGCTATAGAAGAAATCCGGCACGTCGTCGGACTGCAACAGCGTCGGAAGTTTGGCCTTGAACGCCTCGTTTTCGAGGAACTGCATCTGGATGTCGACGTCGGGATGCTGGGCTTCGTATTTCTTGACGATGTCTTCCCAGGCCGCAACATTTTTCGGGTCGAGCTCGAGATGCAGCCATTTGACCACCGTGGTCGCCGAGGCAGCGCCTGCTCCCGCCAGCAGCATGCCGGCTGCCGCGGCCATGGATACGAAACGCCTGCCGCCGAATGCTGCGTTCTTCAGCATGAACTTCATGATTTTCCTCCCAGGGGACCTATCCTCATAATTTTTCCCCTATGCGGATTAATTCAACGGAGCTTTCGTCGGATGTCAACCCAATAGGCGCTATTTTTACCAAATGCGCTTGACAGGCTCGTGGGATTGCCTGCTATTTATTTCGTAACCCGTTAAAAATATTGGCTTCCGCCCAACGAACGATGCCGGCTAGTTTTTCATGAAGACCGCAGATCCAGAATTGATGCGCGCGATCAATCGCTTGAACGTGCTTGATACCGTCCGGCGCCATGGGCCGATCTCGCGCATCGAGATCAGCGAACGCACCGAACTCTCAACCACCACGGTTTCCGCCATCACCGCTTCGCTGCTCGACGACGGGCTTATTCTGCCGCGCCACGAAGGCGATATCCGCAACGAAGCGGTGCGCGGCAGGCCACGCGTGGCGCTGGAGCTCAATCCCGACGCCGCGCGAGTGGTCGGCGGCAAAATCGCCGCCAACCGGATGGTCTTCGTCGTGACCAATTTCCGCGGCGACGTGCTGTCGAAGCTCGCGCTGCCGATCCGCATCGACCGGCAGCCAATCGGCGTCATCGCCGATCTCGTCGAGGATGGTGTGCGGCGTTGCGTCGTCGACGCCGGGCTATCGCTCGAAGATGTCGACAGCGTCTGCCTCGGCTTTCCCGGCGTCATCGAGCACCGCACCGGCTACATCAGAAGCAGCCCGATCTTCCGCGACATCAATGTCGATTTCGCCGCCGAGATGTCGACGCGGCTCGCAACGCCGACCATTGTCGAAAGCGACGCGCATGCCATCACGCTCGGCCATCACTGGTTCGGCAAAGCGCGCGATCTCGAGGATATGGTGTTGATTTCATTGGAGCAGACGCTGGGTCTCGGCGTTCTGCACGGCAACAGCCTGTTTCGTGGTGCCGGCGGCCTCAGCCACAATCTCGGCGATCTCGTGCTCGGCATGGGGCCGAATGGCGTCGTGCGGCTGTTCAGCCAGGCCGGCGAAAGCGCCATACTCGGCGAACAGCAGGCCGATGGGCGTTTTGCCGAAGCAATCCGGCTCGGCCGCGGCATGACCCACGCCCAGGCGCTGATCAAGGCCGATGACGACCGGCTGATCAGCGCCGCCATTCGCGCCGGCGAAGCGGTGGGATTGACCATCGCCAATATCGTCACGCTGTTTGCGCCGCCGCGGGTCATTCTTGTCGGGTCGAGCCTGGCGCTTGGCGAACCCTTTTTGAACAGCCTGCGCGATGCCTATGCGCTCGCCATTCCGCCTTCGCTGAAGGGGGTCAGCGAACTCGTCTTCGACGATTCGAGTGATGATTTCTGGGCGCAGGGTGCCGCCGCGGTGGCGCTCTACGAGCTCTACGAATCGCCCTGGAGCACGACCGGGCCGGCGCTCTGACTAGCGACAAAATCACAATGAATGGAGGAGTTTATGGATAAAGTCGGTATCGGCATCATCGGATGCGGCAATATTTCGGGCGCCTATCTCACGGCAATGGCGTCATTTCCTATTCTCGACATCCGCGGCGTCGCCGATCTCAACCGGGAACTGGCGGAAGCCAAGGCACGCGAATTCAACGTTCCCGCCAGGTCGGTCGAGGAGCTTTTCGCCGACCCCAAGGTCGAGATCATCGTCAATCTGACGATCCCGAAAGCCCATGTCGCTGTCGCGCTGCAGGCGCTCGAAGCCGGCAAACACACCTATTCGGAAAAGCCGCTCGGGATTAATTTCGCGGAAGGGAAAAAATTGGCCGAAGCGGCGCGCGCCCGCAATCTGCGCATCGGCGCGGCGCCCGACACCTTCCTCGGCGGCGGCCATCAGACGGCGCGGGCCCTGATCGACCAGGGCGCCATCGGCCAGCCGGTCGGCGGTTCGGCCACCTTCATGTGCCCCGGCCATGAGCGCTGGCATCCGAACCCGGCCTTCTATTACGAAGTCGGTGGCGGGCCGATGCTCGACATGGGTCCCTATTACATCACCGATCTCGTCAATCTTCTCGGGCCGGTTGCTCAAGTCTCCGGCTTTGCGACGACGCCGCGGTCAGAACGGCTGATATCAAGCGCGCCGCGCAACGGCGAACGCATTCCAGTCCATGTGCCGACCCATGTTGCCGGCATGATGGCTTTTGAGAACGGCGCCGTTGTCCAGATCGCCATGAGCTTCGATGTCGCCGGTCACAAGCATGTGCCGCTCGAAGTCTACGGCACCGAAGGAACGTTGATCGTTCCCGATCCGAACAAATTTGGCGGCCCGGTGGAATATCTGAAGAAGGGCGCCGCATTCGAGGATCAGCCGGTCACATCACCCTATGCCGAGGGCAATTACCGGTCGCTTGGCGTCGCCGACATGGCGCATGCAATCCGCTCCAACCGGCCACATCGCGCCAATGGCGACCTGGCGCTGCATGTGCTCGAAGTCATGGAAGCTTTCCACACCGCCGCCAAAACCGGCCGGACGGTCACCATCACCACGGTGACGGAGCGCCCTGCCCCCTTGTCGGATTCCATCATCGACGGACGGCTGGCGAAATAATTTCAGGAGGAATGACTATGCGTGAAGCACTGATCGTCTGGGGCGGCTGGAGCGGGCATGAGCCGCAGGAATGCGCCGAAATCATCAAGGGGATGCTCGAGGAGGACGGGTTCAAAGTCTATCTCGAACATGGCACCGAGGCGCTTGCCGACCCTTCCGTCCATGATCTCAGCCTGGTCGTGCCGATCATGACGATGTCGAAGATCGAGAAGGAGGAGGTCAAGAACCTCGCCGCGGCGATCGAGAGCGGCGTCGGCATTGCCGGCTATCACGGCGGCGCGGGCGACGCCTTCCGCGACTCCGTCGACTACCAATTCATCATCGGCGGCCAGTGGGTGGCCCATCCCGGCAACATCATCGACTATACCGTCAACATCACCAGACCGGACGATCCGCTGATGGGGGGGATCTCTGATTTCCCCTATAGGTCGGAGCAATATTACATGCATGTCGACCCCTCGAACGAGGTTCTGGCGACAACCAAATTCACCGGCGAGCACGCCTACTGGATCGACGGCGTCGTCATGCCTGTCGTCTGGAAGCGCAAATACGGCAAGGGCCGCGTCTTCTATTCCTCGCTGGGCCATCAGGCCAAGGAATTCGACGTGCCGGAGATGAAGACGATCTTCCGCCGTGGCGCGAACTGGGCGGCGCGGTGAGATAGGGCCTTTCGCGGGGAACCAAAAGACCCCTCCCCAACCCCTCCCCACAAGGGGGAGGGACTAAGACGCCGCACCGCTTAACATAAACTCTACTGTATCAATCCGTCGAACGGTAACAGCCAGCAAGACCTCTGCGTTCGGTCGCCGCCGGACGCCACAGCATAGTCCCTCCCCCTTGTGGGGAGGGGTTTTTGGCAATCTCAGCGCAGAATCAACGCCGTCCCAAATAGCCCCAGCGCAAACACCGTATGCGCAAGCAGGTTGAAGCACCGGACTTTCATCGGCTTCGGATGTTTGGAAGCCGCCCAGCCGAGACCGAGGCCGGGCAGCAGCAGGAACCACCCTGCCCCGACGGTGATGATGCCGAAAATCCAGGCGGGGAGAAATGTCGGTGTAGCGAGCCAACCCTGCCCCATGATGATCGCGAAGATCACGCCATAGAGAATGCCGACGGCGTAGTGGCTGATCCAGCCGAGCGCCAATTCCCCGGCATAAGGTTCGGCATCGGCGATGTTGTCATGAAAGACCTTGCCGCGGCGAAGATGCCAGAACCAGCGGCCGACCGGCGCCCAATTGGCCGGTGTCTGGCCGAAGACCTTGGTAAGCACGATCGCCCAGAGATCCATGAGGATGGTTGCGCCGGCGCCGATCGCCAGGCCGCGCAATAGAATATCGAACATCGGGAATCACCGGAAAGTGTTGCGAATGCAGGACGCTACCAAACCATTGCGGACGCGCCGGCGCAAGGCTGCCGCGAATTCATTGCCTCAACTTCGCTTTGAATAGCTGCGACTTTGGCGGACTTTCGTCCGACACATTCGGAAGCCGCAACAAGGGGTGCGGTATCGCTTCGTGTCATGAGACTTGCGCTCCCCTGAAATTTAGCGAAAAATCCTCATCGCAATACCCGCCCCCGGACGGCAATGCGGCGCGCCTGGCTATCCATTTAATAGATCAAAGATGATTGCAGATTGACGGCAGCGTAATCGGCCCGCCGAGACTGAACAATTCGAACTTTTCTCCTATCTTCACGGCGTGGATGCGACATGACTTTCGTGGAATCGCAAGGGGACAAAAAGTATCGGACCAGCGAGCGGGTGGGCGGGCTTGTTGACTGCTCATCGCTGCAGGTCGAACTCAGGCATTTCGATCCGGGCTGGCAGGTCGACCTGACACTCGAATGCACGGAAATAGCCGTCCTGCTCTCGGGTCAGTCGAAGATCAGGTGGACCGGTGACGGCCACAGGCGGGAGGCGATCGCTCGCCCCGGTGTCGCTTGGGTATGTCCGGCGGGTGTGCATGAGAGCGGCGTAGAAATTGTGGGTACCATGCCCGAGTCCCTGCACATCTTCCTACCGCCGTCGCTCGTCGGTGAGAGCGCGCTTTCAAACTTCGACATTGACCCGGCCAAGGTGCAGCTTGCCTATGCAGGAGGCGTCCCTGATCCTACGGTGCTGCAGATCGGTCAGCTCTTTCGGGGTTTGTTGAACAGACGCCTCGAGCCTACTGACCGACTCTTCCTCGACGGACTTCAGATGGCGCTGGCGGCGCACCTGCTCGGCACCTATTCACCCGTTCGCTGGCAACCCGCCGCACGGGCGCCGAATGTCGACCGAAAAAGGCTGCAACGCGTCTTCGATTTCATTGAAGCCCGCATCGCGGCAGAAATCTCGCTGGATGACCTTGCGGCGGAGGCTTGCCTCAGCCCCTTTCATTTTGCCCGCATGTTTCGCAAGGCTACCGGCCTGACGCCGCATCGCTACGTCACCGAGCGACGGATCGAAGCGGCCAAGGAAAAGCTGCGGCTCGCACGGTCCTCGCTGGTGGAGATCGCGCTCGACACCGGCTTCGGCTCGCAGGCGAATTTCACCCGGGTCTTCCGCAAGATGACCGGCTTGACGCCCGGCCAATACCGCTCGCTCATCACCGGTTAGCGGGTTCCGCCTATCGGACATAGTTCTCCGTTCGCGTATGCCGGCAAGCCGGAGAGCAAGATTTGAGCATAGCGCAGCAAGAGCTGAAAATACTGCAGAGCGGTTCCGCCTATACACCTGTCTCATCGCGCGGGGAGCGCTAGCGCCCGAACGAAAAGAGGAGACAGGAGATGATTACCATTGACGACACTCGCAGGGTCATCGCCGCAGGTGAGGCGCGGGCCAATGAGATCGGTGTGCCAGTCAATATCACGGTCTTGGACGCCGGAGCGCATCTCAAGGCGTTCAGCCGAATGGACGGCGCAGTGCTCGGCTCGATCGACCTCGCTATGGGCAAAGCGCGAACGGCCGTATTGTTTCAAACGACAAGCGAGGCCGTCTGGGAATATTGCAAGCCCGGCGCTCCCGCCCATGGCCTCGAATTGTCCAATGGCGGCCTAACTCCCTTTGCCGGCGGCATCTCGCTCTTTGCCCGCGACGGCACGGTGATCGGCGCCGTTGGCGTTTCCGGCGGAGCGGTTCCACAGGATCTCGAAATCGCGCAGGCAGCGGCTGCGGCCGTCGCGTGAGCTGTGCCAAGACCTGATTTCCACCAACCCGAAACCATCGAAAGGAATGTCTCATGAGCAAGACCATTTTGATCACTGGCGCAGGCTCCGGCTTCGGCAAGGGTGCGGCCATCGGCATGGCCAGGAACGGCCACAGCATCATCGCGACCACGCAGGTTTCCTCGCAGGTTACGCCACTGCGTGAGGAGGTCGCCGCCCTCGGCCTCAAGAACGTCCGTGTCGAGCGGCTCGACCTCACCGATCCCTACGACATCAAGCAGGCGCAGGGCTGGGATTTCGACGTTCTTTGGAACAATGCCGGCATGGGCGAAGCCGGCCCGGTTTGGGAAATCCCGATCGAACTTGTTCGCAAAAATTACGAAGTCAACGTCTTCCTGCCGCTGGTGCTGACTCAGGGCGTCGTCCAGAGATGGGTGCGCGAAGGCAAGAGGGGCAAAGTCGTGTTCACCTCCTCGATGGGCGGCCTTTTCACTCCGGCCAACTGGGGCACCTATGTCTCCACCAAGCACGCGTTGGAATCGATCGCCGAAGCGCTGCAGCAGGAACTCGCCCCTTATGGCATCAAGATCCAGACGATCAACCCAGGCGCCTACTACACCGGCTATAACGAGACGATGGCGGACAATCCGTTCCGCTGGCTGGATGACAGCAAGAACTTCACAAAGCGCGCAGATCTGCGAAAGGGCTTCGATGATTTCTTCGCGACGCCCGAAGGCAAGATGGATCCGAAGGAGATGATCGACCGGATGATCGAAGTCGTTCCGGCCGATATCGGCAGGTTCCGCAACGTCGTTCCGAAGGTCATCGAGGACATGCTGAAGGAGCATCAGCTGAGAGCCTGGGAAAACCAGATCTAAGCAGATTGCCGGCTGCGTGCGCCGCAAGCGGCACCCGGCCAGCGGGTGTCGCCCCACTCGTTTACCTCTGGAGAAAACCATGTCCTACACTGCAACGGCAACCGTCTGCCGCCCGCAATCCCTGGCCAAGCGCATCTTCAATGCAACTCTCGGCGTCGCCGCCGCCATCCTTGCTCTGGGCGGGCTCGAAGCTCGCGCCGCAGCGCAGTCTCTCACTGAAGCCGAACGCCGCAACAAGGCAGCCGTCGAGGCTGGATTCGAAGCCTGGGCGGCCGGTACAGGCAGTCCTTACGACCTCCTCGCCGACGACGCCCGCTGGACAATCGAGGGCTATTCGCTGGCATCGAAGACCTATCCCAGCCGCGAGGCATTCCTGCGAGAGGTGATCCGCCCGTTTAACGCCCGAATGAAGGCACCGCTGAAGCCGGCGATCCGCAACGTATATGTCGACGGCGACACTGTGATCGTCTTTTTCGACGCCCGCGGCGTCGCCCGCGACGGAGAGCCCTACGCAAACACCTATGCCTGGTTTCTCGACATGCGCGACGGCCGCATCGTCCGTGCCTCGGCCTTCTTCGATTCGGTCGCGTTCAACGCCTTTTGGACCCGTGTGACGCCGGTCGACTAGAGTCTTCCAGGTCAGAACCAATCCTGCCGTTCCTAGATGGCGTGGCGGACATCCTGCACCATCACTCGGATGCCCGCTGCCTTCTCTGCGGCTTCGATCAGCCGCCCTCTTCCTGCGCTTCCTCGGCGCCGTTACCGATATCGTCACTGATATCACGGGCAGGCATGTTTCAGAGTGTGTCGCGTTCGTATCGCGGTGTCCAGCCGCGGGCCATCCCGCGGCTCATCACGCTTTCCGCCAGCGCCAGTTGCCGGCGCAGATGCCTGCAGTCGTCGAGCAGAGTGCGGATCGCCGCCTTGGCATCGTCGTCATGCCAGGCGAGCACGGCCTCCACTTCCCATGCGCGATCAGGCCAAGCCGGGGTGGAGCAAGCGAGATCGAGCCTGAATGACTTTGCCGGCTGCATCAGTTCAACGCCAGCGGCAATTGGACCGGCCGCGGCAAGGGCGGCAGCGGCCGGCTGAGTTCGACCTTTTTCTGCCAGGCAGCGCGACGCTGCTGATCCCGTTCGCGGGCCGCGCGGGAGGCTTCAACGAGGGCCAGGGCGTTGGCGATCACCTGTTCCGTATGTGTCATGACCATCTCCAGTGTTCCTGTTTTGTTCTAATTTAGACCCTGACCCGCAGAAGTCAAGTGCGGCGCGACCTTCTCGTGGAAACGGGAGAAAACAGAGATCGAGATGCGACCGCTGTTCAGTCGGCGGCTTCTATGACGGCGATGCCCGCCTCCTGAGCAGCCCTGACGAAGGCGGCCCGCACATGATCCGGCGGCAGATCGCCGATGATCGCATCCAGGCAGGCTTTGACGGCTTCGAAATATTCCTCGCCGTCGTCCACCGGCCAGTCATGGAGGAGCGTGCGCGCGGCATCCCACACAGAGTTAATAACCGCATAGTGCCCGAGCCGAATCGAGGCCAGGCCGACCGGTCGAAAATGTGCCCTCTGTCTCACTTTGCTACAGCTTTTCCTGATTTCGGCGAGCTAATCGATAATAAGCAATTTGCGTGCCGTTGGCGGCGGCTTTTCGATCCTGGCCAATCATGGCCGCGATAAACATGTCTCTCCATCCAGGATCCGGCGGGCTAGGCTTGAGACAGGAAACGCCTGCAGCCTCTCGAGGGGGTCCGGAAACCCTGCCATCAGTCAATAAACGACAGACTATGGTAAATATCAGACTTAGCGCGCCAGGCCTACTCGTTAAAACTGGCTATTTTCTTGATTATTCTACCGACGATGCAGCAACGCGTTGCTTTTGCGGAAGCAACGCAGCGCAACAATGCAACGTCGATAATCCCGAAGGTGGACGGGGAGATATCCAGATCGTACAATGCCCGCCTCTTGCACGCGGCGGATCTGGGAGGACGCGCGATGCCCATCTTCATGGATCGGCACTTTCTCGAAGGTACCTCGCCCGCCGAGGTTGCCCAGGCACATCGCATGGATATCGACATTCAGGATCGATACGGCGTCAAGTTCCTCACCTACTGGTTCGACGAGCGGCGAGGGACGGCCTTCTGCCTGGTGGATGCGCCCGATATGGCAACCGTCCAATGCGTGCATCGCGAGGCGCACGGCTTTGTCGCCAATGAGATCGTCGAGGTGGCGCTGTCGGCGGTGGAGGCCTTTCTCGGCCGCATCAATGACCCTGATCCGGCGCCCGGCCAGTCGTCGCCACAAATGGATCCAGGCCACCGGGCGATCCTTTTTACCGATATCGTCGGCTCGACCGAGATGACGGCGCGCCTTGGAGACCGTATGGGGACAGAGCTGGTCAGGGCGCATGACGCAATCGTGCGCCGATGCCTCGGCAAGAATTCAGGCCGCGAAGTCAAGCATACCGGCGACGGCATCATGGCGGCCTTCTCGGCGACAACGGCAGCCGTCGAATGCGCCATGGCGATCCAGCAGGAATTCCAGCATTACAACAGCGGCAACAATGCCCAGCCGATCCATATCCGCATCGGGATCGATTGCGGCGAGCCGGTCGAGGACAGCAACGACCTCTTCGGCTCGACCGTGCAGCTGGCGGCCCGCCTCTGCGCGGCAGCCGCCAGCGACCAGATCCTCGTCTCGGAGAATATTTTCCGGGAATACGGCGCCGCCGATCTCTTCGCCCACGCGACACGCCGCCGTCTCAAGGGATTTGCCAAGCCCGTGCTGGCCTTCCGATGCGACTGGGCCAACGCCCGCCGGCAGGTGAGCTAGCGCACCGACCCGAAAAAACCATCCCGATTTTCGGGTCGGTGCGCGTCGCCACGCGCCATGACAAGCACGCCGCCGATTTCTCGCGGTGGCCGAACCCGCCTCGATGCGGCCGTGGCAGCGCCCTTATCCGTCGCCTGTCTCAATCAGATCAAGCAGCGCCGATCGTTCGATCGTTCATCAGCTGCTCGAATTTTGGCGCGCCCTCGCCTTTTGCAAGCACGCCCGACATTTTTAGGAAGCGGCGGAAATTCTCCCTCGCCGCGTTCAACGGGAAGCGGCCGCTCGCCGTATCTCTGCACGCCTTCAGAAGCGTGTCATATGCCAGGCCTCGCTTGTCCTGCGGCCATTCGTCCAGAAAATCCATGATTTCGTCGAGACTCGTGATCTCAGCGACGAAATGCTGACGGCGAAGAAAAACCGGCTCGAACCGAGCTTCTGGCATAGTATCCTCCCATTTATATTACTTTTTTATGGGTTTATATTACTGAAAAAGCTTGAATATTTCAACATGAATCGAGTATTTTTTGCCAACAAAGACAATGCAACTACTTCCATAACGGCAGAATAGCGCGACAGATCAGCTGAACATAAAATATGCAATTACAGCTTTTGCCGCGCGCGTGATCACGTCCATCCCTGCTCGCGAATCCATGGGCTGCCATGATAGATTGCGAGAATCGAGCCGAAGGAGATGCAGATGAACCGGATTATCAGATTGGCCGCAGCCGGCGTGCTGATCGGCTTTTCCGCTCTGGGCTCCGCCTGCACCTCACCTGCGAAACACGACAGGGAGGATTATCAGTATCAGCTGGATACATCGAGGAACCCGGCTTGCGCAGGCGGGTTCAGGCCCGGCAATGCTCGCTCCTGCAGCTATTGAAAAGCATCAGGGATTTCCCTGAGCGCCAACCTCGCCAGGGGCGCCGCTCCAAGCGCGCCGCGTTCAGCTGGTGCGGGGCGTGCTGACCAGCACAGCAGCGGCGCGGTTCGCCGAAGCCAGCGCCGAGCGGATGTCACGACCGCGGGCGAGCTCGGCGGCGAGCACACCCGTGAACTCGTCACCGGCGCCGTGCGTGCTCACCACGTCGACCTTGACCGCTGCAATCGAGAAGGTTTCGCCGTTCTTCGTCGCGCAGGCTACCCCCTCCCCACCCGCCGTGACCACGACCACCGGGAAACGTTCCGCCAGCCGCCTTGCCGCCTCCAGCGCCCCGGCCAAGCTGTCGACGACCGGAACCTGCGCCAACTGCTCCGCCTCGATCGCATTCACGACGACGATATCGACAAGCTCCGCGAGGCCGTCCGACAAGGGCCGCGCCGGCGCCGCATTCAGCACCACCTGCCCGCCGGCCTCCTTCATCGCCCGTGCCGCCGCGACGTTGGCAGGATCGGGGACTTCATTCTGCAACACCAGGACGCCGCCGCCGGCAAACACCTCCCGGGCGGCATCGACATCCGACTGGCCGAGCGCAAGGTTGCTGCCCGATACGATGACCGCGCCGTAATCGCCTTGCCCATCGAAGATTGCAACGCTCATGCCGCTGCCGACGCCGGCCACCGTCTTGACGAAGCGGTGATCCACGTTGCCAAGCGCAAGGTGGTCGGTCAAAGCGCGTCCGAAATCATCGTCGGCGACAGCACCGACCATATGTGACGAGACGCCTGCCTTGGCGGCCGACAGCGCCTGGTTGCCGCCCTTGCCGCCGCATTTGGGATGCCAGCTGCTTCCCGTCACCGTTTCACCCTTGCGCGGCCGCGCCGGGCCGTACACCATAATGTCGTAGTGCAGGCTGCCGAAGACGACGACGGAGGGTGAAGCACTGGTCATGGAAGCTTGTCCTTGCGTTTGGATGTAACGGCGGACATCGTCCTTTCGAGGTTTCTCTCCGCCGCCTGGTAGTTTCTCTTGGCGACGGCCATGAAAAGCGCGTCGAGTATGTTGAGCTGCGCAATCCGCGCCGCGGCGTTTTCGCCCATCAGCGGCGATCCCTGCGCCGTCGAACACAGAACGATGTCGGCGATCTGAGCCAAAGCCGATCCGCCGTAATTGGTGATGGCGATCGTACGCGCGCCGGACTTCCGCGCGAGCTGTATCGCCTCGATCACCGCCGTCGTGTTGCCCGAATGGGAGAATCCTATAGCCACGTCGTCTGTCCCCAGCAGGGAGGCCGACATCAGCATCATGTGCGAGTCGTCCTGGACGCTGCAGCGCACGCCGATCCTCAGGAATTTGTGCGCGACATCGCGGGCGATTTGCGCCGAACCTCCGACACCATAGAAATCGCGTTGTCCCGGTTTCGCCAACAAGTCGGCAGCGCGATCGAAGGCATCGACATCAAGGATCGCAAGGGTTTCCTCCAGCGCGTTGATCGATGTACGGAAGACTTTCTGGATAATTTCGGCGGAACTGTCTTCCGCGGAAAGTTCCTGATGCATTTCCGCGGTCGGTAGCTTGTTGTAACTTGAGACGGCGGTGCGGAAGTCACGAAAGCCGCTGAATCCCAGTTTCTTGGTGATCTTCACGACCATTGCCTCGGAAACCCCGGCCTCGGCCGCCAGGTCCTTGAGAGCGGTGTCTTCGGAGAAATCCCTCAGCCCGAAAACCGTCTCGACGACACGCGCCTCCAAGGGGGTGAGCTGAGGCATCATCATCCGGATGCGCGGGCCCACCGCCTTGAGATCATTTGCAGAATTCATCCCCGTCCCCTTGTGACGCGATCGATCATCATCGCGACAAGGATAATAAGGCCAGTGGCAAGAAGTTGGTAGAAGGCCTGCACGTTCATCAACGTCAATCCATTGCGCATCGCCCCTAGAATGATCGCCCCGAGCAGCGTGCCGATGACGCTGCCCTTGCCGCCCATCAGCGACGCCCCGCCGATTGCCGCTGCGGCGATTGCGTCGAGCTCCCACAGATTGCCGAGGATCGGTTCGGCGGCCCCAAGCCGACCGATGAGGATCATCGAGGCGAGCGCCGCCAGTACACCGGAGATCACATAGGCCGTGATCTTGGTCATGGCGATCGGGACACCGGCGACGTAGGCCGCCTCTTCATTGCCGCCGACCGCAAGCAGATATTCACCCAGCGGAGTCTTCTTGAGAAGCACCCAGGCCAGGAGAGCGACGACCGCCACCATCACGACGGAATTTGGAATGCCAGCGGCGCTGCCGTTGAACAGCGTCCGGAAGTTTTGCGGGACACCGAGCACAGGGTTGCCGCCGGTATAGATGAGCGCAATAGCTCGATAGGTGCTGAGCGTGCCGAGCGTCACAATGAAGGGCTGCAGCCCGGCATAGGCGACAAGCACGCCATTGACGAGGCCACAGAGGACGCCGATGCCGAGCCCGGCAAGGATGGCGAGAGGAACCGGGACGCCGGCCACGAGCAGCGTCGCCGAAATGACGGCCGCAATCGCCGCCGTCGGACCAACGGAGAGGTCGATGCCGCCGGAGATGATCACCAGGGTCATGCCGAGCGCCAGACAGGCGTTGATGCTGGACTGCTGGAGGATGTTCAGGAGGTTTCGCTGCGAGAGAAAATCGGGAGCCAGAAGGCCGAAGATGATCACGATGGCGACAAGGCCGATCAGCGTGCCGGCGTCGCGGACCGATAAGGATCCGACAAGCCTGGTTGATGGCGCTGCGGTATTCTCGATGGTGTCAGACATAGGCTCTTTCCTGTTGGTCACACCGAGCCGATGCGGCTTGCGGTCGTGCCGACGGCATGGGAGACGATGGTTTCTTCGCTGAGTTGGTCGCGGCCGAGTTCAGCCGCGATAGCGCCGTCGCGCATCACGAGCACACGGTCGGATACCCTCAGCACCTCCGGGAGTTCGGAGGAGACGACGACGACGCAGTGCCCGTCGGCGGCAAGGTCTTCGATCAGCTGATAGATTTCGGATTTGGCGCCGACGTCGATGCCGCGGGTCGGCTCATCGAAAAGGAGAATGCGCGAGCCGGCCGCCAGCCACCGTGCAATGATCGCCTTCTGCTGATTGCCGCCGCTGAAAAGCTTGATCTGGCGATCTAGCTGAAATGGCCGCAGATTGACGCGTTTGAGAAGGTCTTCCGCGGTTCGCTTGAGCTTGCGGTGGTTGATCATACCTGCCTTGGAGAAACGCGCCATCGAAGGCAGCGCCATGTTCGAGGTCACCGACCTCCCCGGAATAATCCCTTCCCGCTTACGCTCCTCTGGGAGCAGACCGATGCCGGCGGCGATCGCGGCACGAGGATTGGATAGCGCCAAGGTCGTCCCATCGACTTTGACGGTGCCTGACGTCAGCCTATCAGCGCCGGATATGGCGCGCAGAAGCTCCGTCCGGCCGGAGCCGACCAGACCAGCCACGCCGAGAACCTCGCCCTGGTGCAGGTCGAACGATACGTCGCGGATACGGTGCGTTGAAAGATTGCGGACTTCGACACTCACCGTGCGGGTCGCGTGCGAATGGTGCTCTTCAGCCAGCAATTCGCGGCCGACCATCATGCCGATGACTTCATCAGGCGCGCTCGCCCTGAGATCGATGCCTGTGCGCACGACCCTTCCGTCACGCATAACCGTCGCCCTGCGGCAAACTTGGAAGACCTCGTCCATCTTGTGGGACACATAGATGATCGACACGCCGCTGGCGGCAAGCCGTTCGATGATCTCGGCCAGCCGGTCAAACTCACTGGGCGTCAGGCTCGATGTCGGCTCGTCCATGGCAACGATCCTGGCTTTGTCGAGCAGCGCGCGGGCGATCTCGACGACTTGCCGCCGGGCCACCTTCAACGAGGAAATCGGCGCAGACGGGTCGATCGCCGGATCGATCATCGCCAGAGCTTCAGCCGCTCGGCGCTCCTGCTCGCGTCGGTCAACGATGATGCCTCCAAGCCTGGTGAGGGAATGACCAAGAAACATATTCTGGGCGACGGTGAGATGGGGAACCTGCTGGAGCTCCTGATGGATCATGGCGATCCCTGCCTGGCGGGCGCTTTCCGGCTTGCGGAAATGATGGACCGTCCCATCGACCTTCACCTCGCCCTGCGTCGGCCGAAAGACACCGGAGAGGATGCGCAGGAGTGTCGACTTTCCCGCCCCGTTCTCCCCAAGAAGCGCGTGAATTTCACCTGGCGCGACGTCGAAGGAGACTTCCGAGAGCGCCTTGACGCCGGGAAAGACCTTGGAAATGTCTTCGAATGCCAGTCTGGAAGGAGCCATGGAACCGAACCCTTTGTGAATGAGGACGACCGGCCGAGCGCCGGCCGTCCCGCCTTGGGAGGCGCTTACTTGCCTGCGGCCTTCATCAGCACCGTGCGTATGTCGACGCCCTGACCCTGGAAGTCCTTGACGTTGTCCTTGGTAATCAGCGCCTGCGGCGTCGCCACAACGCGCGGCAGCTTCTGGCCCGCAACGAGGCGAAGAGCGACTTCCATCGCGACCTCGCCCGTCAGAATCGGGAAGCTGTCGACGGTGCCCGTGAGCTCGCCGGCTTCGATCGACTTATAGGCGTCCGATATGCCGTCGGTGCCGAACACCACGACCTTGTCCTGCAGTCCCGCCGCCTTCACGGCTTCGACGACGCCGAGCGCCATGCCGTCATTGTTGCAGTAGAAGCCGACGAGATCGGGATGTTGCTGCAGGATGGTGGTCGCGGCGTCATAGGACATCTGCCGATCCCAGTTGCCGGGAACGCTTGCGACCACGGTGAACTTGCCACCTTCCTCGATCGTGCTCTTGAAGCCGCTGGTGCGCTGCACGGCGGCGTAGACTCCCGCCTGCCCTTCGATGATCGCGACCTTGCCGCCGTTCAGGCGGTTTTCGACGAACCACTTGGCGACGCGGACGCCGTTGTCGCGCTGGACATTGCCGACATAGTGCTCCGCCTGCGGGATCACGGCGTCGTTGACATTGACGACAGGGACATTGGCCGCCTTGGCCTGTTCCATGACCGGTTGGAGATTGGCGTCAGTCTGCGGAGAGACGAGCAGAACATTGTAGCCCTGCGTGACCATGCCTTCGGCGATCGTCAGCTGGCCGAGCTGATCGCCTTCGCTTTGGGCAGCCTGATAGGCGACGCTCACACCGAGCTTGTCCGCGAACTTCTGGTAACCCTCGCCGAGCGAGCGCCAGTATTCATTGGTCAGCGTCTTGGAGACACCGCCGACCTTGAGACCTTCGGGCGGTTTCGCCAGTGCGCCGAGCTTGGCATCGAGGTCGGACCAGTCCATGCGGTCCGGCTCGGAGTCCGAGTTGAGCGGCTTCAGTTCCTGCGCTGTCGCGATGCCAGCACAAAGGGTGGCGGCAAGAGCCGCGGCAAAAAATCTGTTCATGGAATTCCTCCCGGAGAGTTAAGTCGGTTCAGTGGTCCGCGCCGAGCATCAACTCCTGTACAATGGCCAGCGTGGAAAGGGCGTCCTGTCGGTCAATCGCGCTCGATAGGCGGTTGTCCTGCTCGAGGCGGTCGACGACCCTCAACATCCGTCGGACGGTCTTGATGTTGACCTCGCATTCGCGGACCGGGTCGAGACCGGTCAGATCGGGGAACGTGTCGAAATAGATCGCGCCGTCATAGCCATCCCGGCGAATCTGGCGGAGCAACTCGATGGTCTGCAGCGAATGAACGGCGCCGACCATCAGCCCGTCGTCGCGCTTGGCGTAGCCATCATTCAGATGGACGCCGAGAACCCGGCTGTGACGTGCGATCAGGGCCGCCGCGAAGGCGGGTTGTTCGTCGGCATAGAGGACATGGGCGAAATCAAGCGTCACGCCGAGATTCCCGGCCCCCACTTCCTTGATGGCGAGCAGCGTTGTCGCGGCATCAGGCAGCAGGCTGTAGGAGCGCGGCTCGTTCGGCTTGTATTCGATGGAGATCAGGCAATCCGGGTCATGTTGACAAACTTCACGGATTCCGTCGATTTCGTGTTGCCACAACCGAGCATAATCGGCCTGGAAAGCGTAATCGAAGCCATCCTGCCCGAGCCAGATGGTCATCAGGTTCGCGCCGGCCTCGCGCGCTGCGTCGATGCCTTTCTTCGTCAGATTGATCGCTTCGCGGCGAACCGCTTCCTCCGGATGTGTGAAGGCGCCGAGCTTGAAATCCGGATTGGTGTAGTAGCGCATCGCGAAGCCATTGATCGACAGGCCGAAATCGCCAAACTTCCGGGCCAACTCAGCCGGATTGTCGTTCACGTGATCGGGGTAATTCAGGTCGAGGTCGGTCAATCCTTGCACGCGAGCCGCACGCTCCGCCATCTGCAGGACGGACGGCTTTCCAGACTGCCCGGGCCAGGCGAGGTGCGCACCAGAGGCGAAGGAATTCAATCGTGTGGCAAAACGTGTCTCGCTCAAGGCATTCGTCCCGTCTGTGAAGCTTTACACTGCTTCACAGATTTTTGCATATTTGTAAAGCAGAATATGTACTGCGAGGCACCATCTGAAGCGGCAGAGCGGTGACGGAGCTTCCCCGTGCGGCTGGGAGCCCTGTCTGCGCAGGTGGATCGAGGCCAACCGATAGGGGATGCGATCTGTCCGTAACAGCTGTTCGCAGGCTGCCCGACCGGCCGCCTCGAGCGTCGTTGGAATGCGTCCCTTCCCGCCCTCTTCAGCCTTTAAATTGTGTCGTTTCCGCACCACTGCCTGCAGGGTTGTAAAAATCCGCTTGGCAATGGCGAAATGCTCCGGTACATAAAGCTCACCGCTTCAGATCGAACATAGGGAGGCGTTGCATGACAGCAGCATTCATCGACAGCTTCCCGCACGGCATGCGACGACACTAGGTCCTTGCCATTCGCGGCCCGCCCCGAGCGCGCCACATGCGGTTTTTCCACTCTTCATAGCCCGATTGATCTGACGGGATCATTTCGCCTCCCGCCCGGGCTGTGTCATCCAACTCTCGATTTTGAGGCCGGTTGCCGAATTACGGGCCGGGCAGGTTAAAATGACGCGCAAGAAGCTCGATTTCCGTGCCGATGCCTATCGCCAGGTGCTCGGCTTCGTTTTTCATCATTGGAGCCATCAGCGCTCTCTTGTCGGCGCTATTGTCGTGCTGGTGATATCAAGCACGCTCGCCGAAGTCATGGTGCCGGTGTTTTCCGGCCGCATCGTCGATGCCATTGCCGGCGCCACGGCAGCCGACGGCGCCCTAAACGCTTTCGCCGTCGTCGTGGTTCTCGGCCTCACCAGCGTGGTGTTGCGCTGGTTCATCTTCAACGGCATTATCCGGCTGACGCTCCGCATCATGGCGGATGTGGTCAATAACGGCTTCCACAAGGTGCAGCGCTTTTCGACCGACTGGCACGCCAACAGCTTTGCCGGCTCGACAGTGCGCAAGATCACCCGCGGCATGTGGGCGCTCGATTCGCTCAATGACCTGCTGCTCGTCGCCCTGCTGCCCTCCATCGTCATGCTGATCGGCGCCAGCATCGTGCTCGGCAGCTACTGGCCGGTCATGGGACTGTTCGTGGCAGTGGGATCGCTGATCTATATCGGCGCGACGGTGGCGCTTTCCATGGGTTTCGTGTCCCCGGCAGCGCGGCTTGCCAATGCCTGGGACACCAAGCTCGGCGGCGCGCTGGCCGATGCCATCAGCTGCAATTCGGTGGTCAAGGCCTTCGGCGCCGAAAGCCGCGAAGAGGCGCGCCTGCGCCACGTGCTGGCAAGATGGGACAGGCGCACCCGGCGGACATGGAAGCGCGGCACGTTGAGTGGCACGATCCAGGGCTTCATGATGGTGTCCATGCAGGCGGGCATCCTCGGAACGGGTCTGGTCATGTGGCAGCGGGGGTTGGCGACGCCCGGCGACATCACCTTCGTGCTCGCCATGTTCTTCGTTCTGCAAGGCTATTTGCGCAATGTCGGCCAGGACATCCGCAACCTGCAGCGCGCCGTCAACGACATGGAAGAGCTGGTGCTGCTCGACAAGATGCCGCTTGGCGTCGAGGACAGGCCGGACGCCAGGCCGATCGCGATCGATACGGGCGAGATCGTCTTCGATCGCGTCACCTTCCAGTATGGTGCTCATCCCGATCCGCTCTATCAGGACTTTTCAGTCACCATCAAAGCGGGCGAGCGTGTCGGCCTCGTGGGGCATTCGGGCTCGGGCAAGACGACCTTCGTCAAGCTCATCCAGCGCCTCTACGACGTCAATTCAGGCGCCATCCGCATTGACGGACAGGATATCGCCGATGTCAGGCAATCGGACCTGCGCGGCCAGATCGCCATCGTGCAGCAGGAGCCGATCCTGTTCCATCGCACGCTGGCGGAAAACATCGCCTATTCCAGGCCGAACGCCTCGCGGCGCGAGATCGAGCAGGCGGCGAAACAGGCCAATGCGCACGGCTTCATCATCGGCCTGCCCAAGGGCTATGAGACGATGGTCGGCGAACGCGGAGTCAAGCTGTCGGGCGGCGAACGCCAGCGCGTCGCCCTCGCCCGCGCCTTTCTGGCCGATGCGCCAATCCTGATCCTGGACGAGGCGACCTCGAGCCTCGACAGCGAGAGCGAACAGCAGATCCAGCAGGCCATGGAACGGCTGATGGTCGGCCGCACGACGCTCGTCGTCGCCCACCGCCTGTCGACGGTGCGGGCGCTCGACCGGCTGCTCGTCTTCGACAAGGGCAAGATCGTCGAGGAGGGTGACCACCAGGCGCTGATCCGGCTCAATGGCGGCATCTATCGCCGGCTGTTCGAACGCCAGGCACTGGAACTGACCAAGGGACTGGTGGCCTGAACCTGAATGCCGGGGCTGACGTCCCGGCATTCAGACGACTGACAAGAGGCGCCCCTTCGTTTCGTCAGGGGGCTTGGCAAGCACCAGAGCTAAGGGCAAGGTTTGCCAATGGCCGAAACGCCAAGGCCACTGCTCCCAAACCACCTCCGCCTTCTACCAACATCAGAGATTGACAACCTCCCCTGCCCGCCTATCGTCGGCCGGCGGGAAAACCTTTTGGTGTTCATGCCTGGAGTGACGCGGCATCTGATTGATCGAGGCGATGGCGCTGCTGTCGAGCTTTTCCAGGCTGAGGCCGCCGGTGCGGCGCCGGCCGGTGCGATCCTGTTCGTCCACGGCAATCAGGGCGGCCTTCTGCTTGGAGCGAAGGAATTCGCCGATAATGGAACCTTGCTTCGCTTCTCGTCCCGCCTGAATATCACGGCGGCGGCTGTATCACAGCCCGGCTTTGGGGCTTCGGACGGCCCGGCCGATTTCTGCGGTCCATCCACTCAGCGGGCGATCATGGCCGCCCTCTCCTTCCTGAAGCAACAACCGTCCGTCGCTCCCGAGCGCATCGTCCTCTACGGCAACAGCAGGGGAGCCGTTGCTTCGGCAATGGTCGCGGCTCAGTTTCCCGACCTTAGAGCCATCGTTCTCTCGAGCGGCGTCTATGATCTTGAAGCCGTCTTCATAAACAGCCCACCCGGCCTGCAAAGAGCGATCGAAACCGAAGCCGGCCTGTCGAAAGAGGCTTTCCTAAAGCGCTCAGCCTTGCACCATGCGCAAAATATCCGCTCGGAAACACTCCTTCTGCACGGACGGCACGACGATCGCGCTCCCGTTGCTCAGGCCGAAAGTTTCTCGAAGGCTCTGTCCGATGCCGGAGTCCCGGTTAGTCTCAGCATCTTCGAATGCGGGCATCGTATCCCGCGCGAACACTCTCAGGCGGCCCTTCGGCCCTTCCTGCAGCGGATATTCGGTGCTCGCGTAACCTCTCACTAGGCGTGCATCCTACTCGACCACCCGGTATATCTCGGCCAGGTCGCACAAGTCCCAGCTCCCGCCAGTCAAAACCGCACAGACCTTCTCATCCGGGCTGTGTTCAGGTCGAACGCGCTTTCGCCTCGATGCCGGCGTTCAGCGCAACGACGCTCACGACAGGGCAAAGATCCTGACCTCCCTGCCGATGCCCTGGAGTTCCGCCATCCGGGAGGCCGAGCTGATGCCGCTGTCACGCAGGATCTCCGAGACATTGACATCCTCGACGATCGCCTCCGTCGTCATGATCACGTTGGGGTCGGCAAGGCCCTGGACGCGCGAGGCGATGTTGACGGTCTGGCCGAAATAGTCCTGCCGATCGTTGAGGTTGACGGCGAGGCACGGTCCCTCGTGAATGCCGATCTTCAGGAGCAGGTCCTCGCTGCCGTGTTCGGCATTCAACCGGCGCATCGCCTCGCGCATTCTGAGCGCTGCCGCCACCGCACGGTCAGGGCTCGGGAAGGTCGCCATGACAGCATCGCCGATCGTCTTGACGACGGCGCCCGCTTCGGTGGCGACGATCTCGTGAAGAACGCGGAAATGCGCCCGCACCAGGTCGAAGGCGGCAAGATCACCGACACGCTCGTAAAGCGCGGTCGAGCCCCTCAGATCAGTGAACAGAAAAGTCAGGCTGGTGATCTTCAGGCGCTGGTCGACGTCGAGCGTATCGGTCCTGTAGATGTCGCGGAAGCTCTGGTTGGTCAGCAGGCGCTTGGCCGTCAGAAACGGCCGCCGGCGGCCCAGGAGATCGTGCAAATCATCTCCGGCGATGCAGACATTCGGCACCACCCGGCGATCGGTATGGTTCTCCAGGGTGAGCCGCAGCAGACCCGGGCGCAGCGTCACGGTTTCGTTCAGCGCATGCCCGCGGCTGATGACCATCGACAGGGCCTGGCGTTCGCTGGTGGGTTCACCCTGCACATCGATAAACTGCGCCGAGTGCGTGACCGCCTCGAAGATGATGACGAATTGCGCCGGTAGCTGCAGCGAGACGAAAGCCTTCTCGCCCGGCGCCAGCTCGATCATCTCCAGCAGTATGCGTTGAAACTTCGCTTCCAGATCCTGCGGCAGGTCGACGCCGGAACTGAAGAATATCTGGCGATAATATTCGAGCGGCGGCAGCCTGTCGGGATCGTGGGCGGCAATCCCGCGCACCCGCGGACTGACGGTAAAGGTGACCTCGACCATCTCGTCGAGGGTCGGTTCGTATCCGGCCGCGCAAAGCGCGCAATGATAGGTGTCCTGGACGACGCCTTTCAGGGTCGCGCCGCTGTCCAGAACGCCGCCGCATCCCGGACAAAGCACGTTCCAGGTCATCTCGAACGCGCCTATGCGGGCGGCATGCAGAAAGGCGGCAATGGTTTTCTCTTCCTCGAGATGATGTTTTTCGGCGAAGGCGAGTACATTGATGCGATTGAGCTCGCGATCGGCGCCATGCCTGACGACGTTTTCGATGCACTCGACTACCTGCGGGTCAGCCGCCTGTCGCAGGGTGGCAAAAAGCACGTCCATTTCGCTCATTTGGATAGTCTCTACGCGCATGACAGGACAGACAACGTCAATGCGCGATCATAACACGACAACCTGCCAATAGAAATCGATGGGGCCGCTTGCTTGCCGATCGACAGAGTCCGCCGGTAGCAATCGCCTGTCGGGCCGCCCGTCCCCGTTGCATCTCCGTTTCAACAATTTGCAGGACAACGGAGAAAAGTGCGAGCATCACCCCCTCGCCCTCCTTTACAATCGATCGGTTCGGCTCCGGCCGATCGACGAAGGAGAAGCGATGGATCGTCTTGAGGAGAAAGGGGCTCGATCGGCAAAGCCGGCGGAAAAAGCCGCTCATGCGGACGCGCTCGCACGGGATATCACGGCGATCAAAATCGGCGATTGTCTGCTGGGCTACAAGGCCGTGCAGCGCCGGATGCGGGGCGGCCGCTGGAACCATTTCCGCGGTCGCATGCGCGAGATCGAGAAATTGATCCGGCACCGCCATGGAGAGATCGTGCCGGAGGCGGATGACGCCCTGATCTATGTCGAGGTGATCGCCAGCCTTGCTTTCGTCGAGTTCAAGGAAGGGTTTGTCGAGGTGGTGCTCGGCTGGGCGGCGCGGTGGGTCCCCTGGGCTGGGAAGGCCGCGATCGAGGAAATCATCTATGAGCGGACAAAGGTGCGCTTTTCCCCGCTTTCCGCCGACGCGCTCGGCCATGCCCTGCATCTGAGCTACGCCGAACGCTGCGCGCTCGATATCCGCACCGTCGGCGCCTTCGACGTACCGACGGCGAAAAGGGCAAAACTGCAAAAGGCAAAGCGCCGCCAGCGCGAGCAGAACCGCAAAGAGCAGCAACGCCGCGCCGCCGGCGCTGTTCCCAGAGCCGACTATCTCTCCAACTCCCTCAGCCAGTCCCGCCCATGGGAGGCCTTCGGCATCAGCCGTCGGACGTGGGAACGGCGCGGCAGGCCGATGCCGGAACCCGAGGCGATACCGGAGGGCGGCTCGATCCCGCTCGCCGCTTAACCGGGGCTGCGGCTCTCAGGCGGGTGGTCCGAACCAGGGGATCATCGCGTCGTGAAGCCCATCCTGCGTCCCCTCGCCGACCCATGCCACATATCCGTCGGGCCGGATCAGCACCGCGCTCGGCGCCGAAACTGCCCCGAGCGTCGGCAGTTCCCATGGACCGCCATAGCTCGCCTGAACCAGCCGGACGCGGCCTGACCATGGCGCGATGTCGAGGCTGCCGGCGGCGCCGAGATTCAACAGCACCGGCCGCGCGTTTCTGAGCAGCGCAAAGACACGCATGGCCCCGTCCGGGGTGGCGAGGTCGAGGTCGGGCATGCGGCGGCCGAGCAGCGGGTGCCCCTCGCCGAGATCGTAGCGGAGGGCAAGTCCGGACATCTCGCCGGCAATCGTCTTGCGGGCCTCCTCCAGCCCAAGCAGCTCCAGCACGATGTCTCTCAGAGCTTCGGTGCGGTCATCTGAGCGCTGCAGGGCGACCTGGGCCATTGTCGTGCGCAACACGCGGGCGGCGACCGGATGCCGCTCGGCATGATAGGTATCGAGCAGGGGCTCAGGCGATAGTCCCTTCACCACCTGGGCAAGCTTCCAGCCGAGATTGACGGCATCCTGGACGCCGGTATTGAGGCCCTGCCCGCCCACCGGCGAATGCACATGCGCTGCGTCCCCCGCCAGGAATACCCGGCCCTTGCGATAGGCCGCCGCCTGCCGCGACATGTCGGTGAATCTGGAAATCCACTTGAGACCATGAATTCGGTAATCCGTGCCGCAGGCGGCGATCAGCGCTTGCCTGAGATCGCCGAGCGTCGGCTCGCCTGCTGCGCCGGCATTGCTTTCCGTCACCATGATGTTGATCGGGCCTTCGCTGGCAAAGACGACCTTGCCGTCGCGAATTTCATAATCCTCGCGGCCGAAGGCATGCATGCCGAGCGCCGTGCGATGGACGCCGAGCGGCGGCTCCTCCTCCATCTCGGCCTCGGCGAGAATATTGCTGGTCGTCGCGTCCCAGCCGGGAAATTCAATATTGGCCAGCTTGCGAACCAGGCTGCGGCCGCCATCGCAGCCGACCAGGTAATCTGCGCGGATTTCCGAAGCGTCGGAGAGTTCGACGGTCACAGCAGTAGCGTCCTGCACGAAGCCCGTCAGCTCGCAACCGCGATAGATCACGACCGGCAGCTCTTCGACCCAGCCGGCCAGGATGCGCTCGATATGCTTCTGCCGCAGCGCCAGCCCGTAATTGTGCCGCGTCGGAAAATCGCTGATATCAAGCCGCGTGACCGCAAATCCGGTCACCTGGGCCACCTGCCCCTCGGCCAGGAACCGCTCGACTATGCCCCGCTGATCGAAAACCTCGAGCGTGCGCGCGCTCACGCCGCCGGCACGCGAACCGACGATCTCCTGGTTCAGGCGACGCTCGACAATGGCGACATCGACGCCCGCCAAGGCCAGCTCGCCCGCCAGCATCAGCCCCGTGGGGCCTCCTCCGGCAATCACGACCGCATGTTCCCTCATCCGCAAACTCCTCTGCTCCGACTGTCAGGATAACGTCTCAGCATTCCACACCGACCGGCGGCTTGGTGCTCCTGCTGTTTGACCGGCTCTCTCAGGTGCCGAATTCCCCTGTCGCAGGTTGTTCCCCCTATAAATATAAGCTCTCTACTGGTGGGAAGGACTTGCGACAGGATTTCGGCTTGCCTTCCAAAGCCCTTTTCGTTGCCGCTCGTGCGGCTTCTTGGCTTAGACCCAGGCGCTTCAACACGACCAAACCGGGTCAGCGCCGGATTTGGCAAAACGCCATCAATTTCACCATTCGTTCTCGAAGGGCGATCAATATTAGCTGGGTGTGGTTGCCGCTCACTGCGGAGCCGTGGCCTTTTGCGGAATCGTTTCAGCCGCCGGCGGCTCCGAGGGATCGGCGGGATGGCCGTAGATCGTGTAGACAGCGCCTGCCAGAACGCCCAGGACTAGGAGAGCAAGCACGTATAACATCATTCCCCGGATAGCGGTTTTGGGTGTCTCTTCCATATGGGATCTCCAAAATTGCTCAGCCGTCAAAGTAAATGCGAGCGCGTTTGGTTCCGGGGTTGAACATCTTGAAAAGGCAAATCGTCGGTCTATGTGCCCGCATCAGGACAGTTTCTGACGACGCCGGCTTCGGCTCGCCCTCTCGTCCGGCGACATGACAACTTGTACGACAGCTTACAATTCCGCGAGTGTGTCCTTATTGCTACAGCCTTCTGTTGAATAGCTGTATATCCTTTGGTTCTAATGTAATCCACGGGGTACGAAAATGAAGTTAACTATCGCCACTACCTTTCTCGCACTTGTCGCTACGACTGCGTTCGCGGCAGATGTCGTTCAGGAGGCCCCGACCGCCCCGCTTGCGGCAGCGCCTGTTTTCACCTGGTCTGGTCCGTATTTCGGTATCGATGGCGGCGCCGCTTGGTTGAACGGTGATTTCAGCGCCGGCGGTGCCTCTGCCTCTGAGGATTTTAACGGCGGCGTCTTCGGCGGGTTCGCAGGTTACAATTTCCAGTTCGATAACTTTGTCGTGGGCATCGAAGGAAACCTCGAACACAATTGGAATGAAGAGGACGCGCTCGGCGCAGAAGTCGGGACGGATTGGGCTGGAGCCGTTCGCGGTCGTGTCGGCTACGCCTTCGATAAGGCTCTGATCTACGGCGCAGCCGGCTGGGCCGCCACGCGCGGTTACGTCGATGCGCCCGGCTTCGATAAGGAAACCGAGACGTTCAACGGGTACACGGTTGGAGCAGGCGTTGACTTTGCTATCACCAACAACATCTTCGCCCGCGGCGAATACCGCTACAATGACTATGGCGAACAAGATATCCTGGGCGTTGACGTCGACCTCGATCAGCACGAACTGAAGTTCGGTATCGGTGTGAAGTTCTAATAAGAATTCCTCGGATCGATAGCATCAGAGCCTCGCCGTGTTTCGGCGGGGCTTTTTCATTCCTCCGGATCACGTCGCGGTTCACGCGCGACATATGGGGCCGGACCGTTTAGCGGTGAGCCGCTCCGTGATCGAAACGAAATCATTAGTCTCCCTGCCCCTGCCCTGAGCGACGATCCCGCTCGGCGCCACTTCCAGATCCAATTTCGCCAATTTTCTCGCGCGTCGATCTCGGTGTGGCGGTCTTTGCCGCCCCCATCAAAACGGCAGGCGGAGCGGCGGCGCTTCGACACGGCGATCAAACCGCCGCTTATTTTTTGCTCGCACTGGCCGATCAGCCCTCGGCCCCAGTTGCCGCATGTCTCGCCTGAGGTCGCAGGGCGTCATTGCGAGGAGACGCGCATGGTAATGCGAAATTGGAACCAGAGCTGCCGCGACGCATTACCTGCTTGCAACTTGGCTCATTCCATTTCGAAGGAGATTTCACATGAACCAGCTTATTTGGATCGTCGGTGCCGTCGTCATCGTGCTCGCTATCCTGAGCTTCTTCGGCTTCCGTTGAGAAAAAGGATCTGCGGCTCGACCGCACCATCCACAACGCAACAGCGCGCCGCTGCTCTGGCCGCAGAGCACGATGTCAGGCGCAGCGTGATGGTAGCATTAGCAGTGGCTTGATGTCTGCTATCGTATCCGGTGGGTGTGAGGCTGGCCCGGCGAATTCAGAGTCTCAAACGTCCGCGGATCGGCGGCGCCTCAATAAAAGACGGCGCCCGAAGACGCCGCTGGGTATTGGAACCTCTTCATTGAGAATACGATCTGAGCATGCGGCCGACCGGACATCTTCGCTGGTCGTCGAATTGTTGAAAACGCCGCGCCGCGCCGGCGACATCGATGAAATCGTCAATCCCTGCCTCTACCAAAATTCGCACCGCGTTTCGCTGCATAGGCCGGCGCAGCCGTTTAGCGGCGAGCCGCGCGCCGAGCGAAAAGAAATGATTACTCTCAATCACCTGCCGCTACTCTGAGGCGACTATCGCGCTCGGCGCCACTTGCAGATCCGATTTCGCCAAACTTCTCGCGCATTGATTCTCAGTGGCGTCTTCAGCCTTGCCAGTCGCTATCCTGCTGATCTCGTCGTTCTAGACGCGCAGGACAGCGCTTCCAACCCACCGACACGAGAAGAATCTCTGCCGCACCCATCACCGCCGCAGGCGGAGCGGCGCCACTTCGACCCGGCGCGACCCAAGCCCCGGTATTTTGCTCGCACCGGCCAATCAGCCCTCTGCGCTAGTTGCCGCATATCTTACCTGAGATCGCCAGACGTTATCGATCCCGATCTATTGCGAAAGCAGCTCGATCCAGGTGTAAATTTTCATGCCGAGAAATTGTACTATTCGCTCTTAGAAGCGATGGGATAATGCTCTCACGTTCGGCTGGCGGTCTATTTGGGTAAGGGCTTCGTGTGGATATCAAGACTATGCTTGGCGAGATCGCTGACAAAGGTGGCAGTGTCGAGGTCTTGGAAGATCACTATTGCCCTTGTGATGCAGAGGCAGAGTTGCTTGGCTTGATCAAAAGAGAGAATAATGGCGGCGGTTTTGGCTTCACCGAAACACTCTCCCTGACGAATAAAGGCCGACAGTACATTGGAACAGGCGTAGTTACGCCCCCAGTTCAGATCACGGCCAAGAGTGCGGTCACTCGTTTTCTCCGTAGGCTTACGCGTCCAATCCTGGCTAGATAGACTCCCGCCATTCCTGTCATCAGATGACAGGTCAATCATCTCGCGCGACGAAAGAGAACCTGCAACGGATCGAGACGACGCAAAAGCGGTCGACGAATTAACCGTGTGACGCGTGTGACTTCCGCCGCGTCGCAAAAGCCACTAATTTACTTGTTCTTTGATTTATGGTGAGAGCGTCGGGGTTCGAACCCGAGACCTACTGATTAAAAGTCAGTTGCTCTACCGGCTGAGCTACGCTCTCCCTCTCCGCGGGTGTGAAGCAGCCCGGCTGGAAGTGGGCGGAACATAGGCAGGCGACCCATTGTGGTCAACCGAAAAATTCGGCTTTTTCCAGCGATCGGCACATTTCTTGCGGGCGCAAGGCTTATCCCCCGCGCGTGCAAGGGTTATCCCTGCGCGTTCAAGGGTATCCCTTGTGCTTTCAAGGCTTATCGCCTGCGTGCGACAACTTGAGTTCTTGCGCACGCAAAAAGGTGATTGGCAATCCGGGCCTCGCAAAGCTAGGAACAGGGCGCAGATTGCAGCCGGAGAGAGTGCGTGTCGATTGCCGATATTTCCCTGTGGAGCGCTTTGATAGCCGGGGCGCTTTCCTTCCTCTCGCCCTGCGTGCTTCCCCTCGTCCCGCCCTATCTCTGTTATATGGCCGGTATTTCAGTCGAGCAGTTCCGGGGCGGCTCCGCGGTGGCGGTGGCGCCCGATGTCAGGCGCGGCGTGCTGTTCTCCGCGCTGCTTTTCACGCTCGGCTTTGCCACCGTCTTCGTGGCGCTCGGCGCCGGCGCTTCCAGCATCGGCATGGCGCTGCGCCAGCATCTCGACCTGCTCTCCAAGATCGGCGGGCTGATCATCATCGTCATGGGGCTGAATTTCCTCGGGCTCTTCCGAATCGGAATTCTGGGCCGCGAGGCACGCTTCCAAAGTGGCGGGAAGCCCGCGACTCTGACGGGCGCCTATGTCATGGGCCTGGCCTTCGCCTTCGGCTGGACGCCCTGCATCGGCCCGGTGCTCGGCGCGATTCTCGGTGTGGCCGCCTCGCGCGACACGGTCGGCTCCGGCGCCGGGTTGCTCGCCATCTATTCGTTGGGCCTTGCCGTTCCCTTCTGGATCGCCGCCGGATTTTCCGGCGCCTTCATGCGCTTCCTGTCGCGCTTCCGCCGCCATCTCGGCACGGTGGAAAAGGTGATGGGCGTCTTCCTCATCCTCACCGGCCTCGCCTTCCTGTTCGGCTGGGTCAGCGATGTGGCGATCTGGTTTCAGCAGACCTTTCCGATCCTTATGAAAATCGGCTAAACAGCTCTTAGCCTCGCCGATCTGTCCCCGCACATTGGAAAACTCTTTTGGCTGATTTCGTCAGTCTACTTCTGCCGTTCTTCGGCCTGATCCTGATCGGTTACTTCGCCGCCAAGGCGACGAAGCAGCCGGCGGAAGCGCTCGGCTGGCTGAACACATTCATCATCTATGCCGCCCTGCCCGCTCTGTTTTTCAAGCTCGTCTCGCGCACGCCGATCGAAGAGCTGACGCGGGTCGATTTCATCGTCACCGATATCGCCGCGACCTATGCAGTCTTCATCCTGCTCTTTGCCATCGGCCGTTTCGTGCGCGGCAATGCGCTTGATGACTGCACCATCCAGTCCTTTGCCGGCGCCTATGGCAATATCGGCTATATGGGGCCGGGGCTGGCGTTCTTGGCGCTCGGCGAAGGCGCCGCCGTGCCAGTGGCGCTGATCATCTGCTTCGAGAATGCGCTGCATTTCATCGTCGCGCCGACGCTGATGGCGGCCGGCGACGACAAGCGTTCAGCGGGCCAGCTTGCGGCCGATATCGCCCGGAAGGTGACGCTGCATCCCTTCATCCTGTCGACGGCGGCAGGCTTTGCCGTCGCCGCCTTCGATATCGCCCAGCCGCTGGCGTTTCAGCGCCTGGTCGATTACCTCGCCCAGGCGGCCGCCCCCTGCGCGCTCTTTGCCATGGGCGTGACGCTGGCGCTGCGGCCGCTGAAGCGCATCCCGGCGGAAATCTCCTATATCGTGCCGGCCAAGCTGATCCTGCATCCCATCGCGGTTTTTCTGGCGCTGACAGCTGTCGGCGGTTTCGAGCCGGTCTGGATCCAGGCAGCCGTGCTGCTCGCCTCATTGCCGACGGCGACCAACGTCTTCGTCATCGGCCAGCAATATGGCGTCTGGCAGGAGCGCGCCTCGGCGACGATCCTGATCACGACGGTGCTTTCGGTGGCGAGCGTTTCGCTCTGGCTGGTCGTGATCCGCTCAGGCCTTCTTCCGCTTCAGCTTTTCCTTTAAGGAATCGGGAATATCACGGAAGACCCGGCCGGGCTCAATGCCCTCACGCATGACGAGGTTGCGCAGCGGCGGAATGGCCGAAAGAATATGCAGGCCGGCAGCCCGCAGCATTTGCACCGGCAGGAAATCGGAGAGCAGCGAGCGGTTGAGAAGATCGACACTGGCGGTGCGCGTCATGATGTCGGCGCGGCGTTTGCGGTCGAAGCTGTCGCCGGCATCGGCCGGCAACGGCAATTCGGCCCTGTCACAGAGGATGTCGACGAGCGCCATGATATCACGCAGGCTGAGGTTCAGCCCCTGCGCCCCGATCGGCGGGAAAACATGCGCCGCCTCGCCGATCAGCGCGATGCGCCCCTTGCCGAAACGATGCGCCATCATGCCGGACAGCGGCCAGAGCTGGACGCCCTCCTCCACGTCGACTTTGCCGAGCATGGACTGCATCTGCGCCTCGACCATGGCCGAGAGTTCGGCCAGCGGCAATTCCATGCGAGCGGCGGCCTCAGCGGGATTCTGCACCCAGACGAGGCTGGAGCGGCTTCCCGACAGCGGCACCTGGGTGAAGGGGCCGTGTTTGGTGTGGAATTCGCTCGAGATGTTCTGGTGCGGCAGCGAATGGGCAAAATTCAGCACCATGGCTGATTGCGGATAGGACCAGTTGCGAACGCGGATCCCTGATGTCTCGCGCAGCTTCGAGCCGCGGCCGTCGGCGCCGACGGCAAAATCCGCTGCGAGCGTATCGCCGCCGGCAAGTGTGATCGACACCTTCTCGGCCGAGATCTCGATCGATTCGGCCATGTCGGTGAAGCGGCTGATGTTGCCCTCGCCGGCCGTGGCCTGTTCGAGGATGTCGATCAGCGCCTTGTTGGGGAAATTATAGCCGAAGGCATCAAGGCCGACCTCAGCGGCGCGGAATGTCGTCGTCGGCGCGCGCAGCAGCCGGTCGGTGCCGTCGATGATGCGCATGCTGGTGAGAGGTGCTGCCGCCGGGCGCAGCCTGTCCCAGAGCGTCAGGCGATCGAGGAAGCGGATCGATTGATCCATCAGCGCCGTGGTGCGCCGGTCCTCCTTCGCGGCAACGGGTGCAACCAGCGCCACGCTGCGGCCACCGCGGGCGAGCGCGATTGCGGTGATCATGCCGGCGAGCCCGCCACCGATCACCGCGATTTCAAATGTCTTCATGCTATTGTTCCGCCATCGCAAGAGGCGGACCAGCCGCTTATGCGGCCGGCTTCGCCTGACGGCGCCAACTATAGCCCTTGCCGGCTTCGGCGTCACGCACCGCCGGCTGATAATGATGGGGAATGGCGGGAAGACGGTTTTCGGAAAGCCGCTTGAGTGCGGTCGCATTGCTGACGGCAAAGCTGTCGATGCCGACGCGCAGCATCAGCGGCACCTGATCGATCAGCACGTCGCCCACGGCGCGCAGCTCGTTGGTGTAGCCCAAGCGCTGGCGCAGCAGCGAGGCGTGGCTGAAGGCGCGGCCGTCGTTGAAGGCCGGGAAGGCGACGGCGACGATGTCAAGGCGACAGAGATAGGGCTCCAGCCTCCGCACGTCGTCAGCCGGCTTGATCAGCACGCCAAGGCCAACTTCATTGCTTTCATCAGCCTTGGCGATCAGCTCGTCGAGGCCGAGCAGCGGCTTCTCCTCGCCAGTCGCCTTCACCTCGTCGGTCTCGATCACCCAGGGATCGTTTTCGACAAAACCGGTTTCTCTCCAGATCTTCGTCATCATCCCCCTCCTTATGCCGCTTCGGCGGCCGAGCCGTAGAGCGCAGTCTTGAAGGGCTGCGGCCCGACGCGGCGATAGGCAGCGAGGAAAGTTTCGGACGGATCGAGGCGCAGGCCGAGATAGGTATCGACGATCGTCTCGATTGCATCCGTCACCCGGTCCGGCTCGAAGCCGCGGCCGATGATTTCGCCGATCGACGTATGCTCGTCGCCGGAGCCGCCGAGCGTGATCTGATAGAGTTCGGCGCCCTTCTTCTCCACACCGAGCAGGCCGATATGGCCCACATGGTGATGGCCGCAGGCATTGATGCAGCCGGAGATCTTGATCTTCAGTTCGCCGATCTCGGCCTGGCGTTCGGGATTGCCGAAGCGGCGGGAGATTTCCTGCGCGACCGGAATGGAGCGCGCGTTGGCAAGCGCGCAGTAGTCCAGCCCGGGACAGGCAATGATATCGGTGATCAGGCCGGCGTTGGCTTCGGCGAGGTCGATGGCGACAAGGCCGCGATAGACGGCTTCGAGATCGGCCAGCGCCACATGCGGCAAGATCAGGTTCTGCTCATGGCTGACGCGGATTTCGTCGAAGGCATATTCCTCGGCGAGATCGGCTACCGCATCCATCTGCGCGTCGGTGGCGTCGCCCGGAATGCCGCCGATCGGCTTCAGCGAGATCGTCACCATGCCGTAATCGGGGTTCTTGTGCGGCTGCACATTCTGCTGGACCCAGCGGGCGAAAGCCGGATCGGCCTTCTTCCAACGGGCGAGGTTTTCCCAGCCCTCGGGGCGCTGCGGCAGATCAGGCAGCGCGAAATAGGCGGCGATCGCCTCGACATCCTGTTCCGGCAGCTTGAGCTCGCTATCCTTCAAGGCAGCGAATTCAGCCTCCACCTGGCGGGCCAGTTCCTCGGCGCCGGTTTCGTGCACGAGGATCTTGATGCGAGCCTTGTACTTGTTGTCGCGGCGGCCGTGCAGATTGTACACGCGGACGATCGCCGTTGTGTAGGAGAGCAGATCCTCCTCCGGCAGGAAGTCGCGGATCAGCTTGGCGATCATCGGCGTGCGGCCCTGGCCACCGCCGACATAGACGGCAAAGCCGATCTCACCCTTGTCGTTCTTCTTCAGATGCAGGCCGATATCATGGACCTGGATGGCGGCGCGGTCGCGCTCGGCGCCCGTGACGGCAATCTTGAACTTGCGCGGCAGGAAGGAGAATTCCGGATGGACCGACGACCACTGGCGCAGGATTTCCGCATAAGGCCTGGGATCGGCGACCTCGTCGGCGGCCGCACCGGCAAAGTGATCGGCCGTCACGTTTCTGATGCAGTTGCCCGAGGTCTGCAGGGCATGCATCTCGACGCTGGCGAGATCGGCCAGCGCATCGGGGATCTCCGACAGCTTCGGCCAGTTGAACTGCAGGTTCTGGCGCGTGGTGAAATGGCCGTAGCCGCGGTCATAGGTGCGGGCGATATGGGCGAGCATGCGCATCTGGCGCGCGCTCAGCGTGCCATAGGGAATGGCAATGCGCAGCATATAGGCATGAAGCTGCAGGTAGACGCCGTTCATCAGGCGCAGCGGCTTGAACGCATCCTCGGCAAGCTCGCCGGAAAGGCGGCGCTGAACCTGGTCGCGGAACTGCTCGACGCGCTCGCTGACAAAGGCATGATCAAATTCGTCGTAACGGTACATCGTCTTCCTCAGACTGCAATGAATTCGGGATCGGCGGGAGCGTAGCCCGGAGCATATTCCATGGTCGGCCCATGCGCGCGAATGCGCTCGCGAAGGCGAAGCGGCCAGAGAATGCCGTTGGTTTCCTGAACGTCGACGACGGCGACGTCAACGACTTCGTTGTCGGCATAGGATTTCTTGCCGATCGCTTCTAGCGCTTCGACGGCTTCGTTGTGGCGGGCGACAAGCGCCTCCTGCAGCGAGGTGGACCATTTCCCGTTCGCATCCAGCCAGACGGCAATGCCGTCCGTCAGCCGGTTGGCCGTCAGAACCTTGTCTACCATATTCAGCTCCTTGCAAGTTCCTCGAGCCGGGCGTTCGCACGCACCAGCGGCTCGGACAGTTCGAAATTGGCGCCGGCGACCGCATCGCCGATAATGACCATGACCGGTCCGGTCAGCTCGTCGCGGTGCTGCAGATCGGGAAGATCGGCAAGCGTGCCATGCAGCAGGCGGCGCTCCGCGCGGCTGGCATTTTCGATGACGGCGACTGTCGTCTCGGCGGGAATACCGGCCTGCATCAGTCGCTCGGCGACCGAGGCGGCAACGGTGCGGCCCATATAGACCGCGATCGTCGCGCCGGAGACGGCAAGGCTCGCCCAATCGGGCAGTACATCGCCGGTGAGATCATGGCCCGTGGTGAAGACCAGCGAGGAGGCAACGCCGCGCAGCGTCAGCGGCAGCTCGAAATCGGCGGCGGCGGCGAAAGCCGAGGTGATGCCGGGCACGACCTCATAGGTGATGCCGGCAGCGCGCAATGCAGCCATCTCTTCGCCTGCCCGGCCATAGACCAGCGGATCGCCGGACTTGAGGCGGACGACACGTTTGCCCTGGCGGCCGAGCTCGACCAGCAGCTCGTTGATCTCTTCCTGCGATTTCGAATGGCAGCCCTTGCGCTTGCCGACGGAGAGCCGCTCGGCATCGCGGCGGCCCATATCGACGATCGCCTGCGGCACGAGCGCGTCAAAAACGATGACGTCGGCTTCCATCATCACGCGCTGGGCGCGCAGCGTCAGCAGATCCTCAGCCCCCGGACCGGCACCGACCAGCCAGACGTGGCCCGCGACCTTGTCCATCGCGCCCAGCAGCCGGTCGGCGGCGTGGCGGGCCTGCGGCAGGTTGCCGTTTGCAACAGCATCGGCAACGGCGCCGGAGAAAAAGCGGCGCCAGAAGACGCGGCGGGAAACGCCACGGGGGATCAGTTGATCGACGGCCTTTCTGTAGCTCGTCGCCAGCGCGGCCAGACGCCCAAGCGAAGGAGAGAGAAGCTGATCGATCTGGGCTCGGATCATCTGCGCCAGGACCGGCCCTGCCCCTTCGGTGCCGATTGCGACGGCAACCGGCGCACGATTGACCAGCGCCGGTGTGAAGAAATCGCAGTAATCGGGCTGATCGACGGCGTTGGCCGGAACTTTGGCGGCGCGCGCGGCATCGACGATGGCCCGATCGCTAGCTTCGTCACCGGTTGCGGCAAAGACCAGTGCAGCTCCCTCGACCTGCTTGGCGGCAAAGGCGGCGCGCACGGTCTCGATCCGGTTGGCGATCAGGAAGGCATGATAATCGGCTTCCGGCCGCTCGGCGTAGGCGACGATCCGCGCCCGCGTGTTGAGCAGCAGCCGCACCTTGGCGAAGGCTTCGTCGCCATTACCGAAGACAGCCGTCTTCTGGCCTTCGACGCGAAAGAAGGCTGGAAATACCGAAAGCTGCTCAGTCTTGGGAGACATCATCAATCCACTTCGAAGTTGCCAGAATATGCCCGTGATCGACAAGCGATTGAAGGAACAGAAATTCGAAAGCCCCAGCAAGCGCGTATTCTTATGCTCGCGCCATCGGCGATTTGAGAAAAGTCAACCGTGCCGACGAAAACCACCTGTTCCCATTCTCTTTGCCCACTCCCTTTGTTGCATTGCAGTATAAAGCCTGTGATAAACGGCGTCCACCGGCGTTTGGCGCATTTCGCTCGCGCCTCCAAGGCGATAGACTGGGAAAAACCGGAGACGCCAATGCCTGACAAGACCATCGCCGCCCGCCTGCTTTCGGTGATCGAGGACGATATCCTGCCGCTTACCGAACGCGGCGTTTCGCTTGGCAACAAGGTGTTCGGCGCGGCGATCCTGCGCAAATCCGATCTGTCGCTCGTCGTCGCCGAGACCAACAACGAGTTGGAGAATCCGCTGTGGCACGGCGAGGTGCATACGCTCAAGCGCTTCTACGAACTTGGCGACAAGCCCGCGACCAAGGATTTGATCTTCCTTTCCACCCACGAACCCTGCACCATGTGCATGTCGGCGATTACCTGGGCGGGCTTCGACAATTTCTATTATTTCTTCAGCCACGAGGATTCCCGCGATGCCTTCGCCATTCCGCATGACCTGAAGATCCTGAAGGAGGTCTTCGGGCTTGAACCCGGCGGCTATCGCAGGCAGAACGCCTTCTGGAACAGCTTTGCGGTCGCCGATCTCGTCGAGACCGAAGAGGCTCAAATGAGAGAGGCGCTCAAGGCGCAGACCGCCCGCATCAAGGCGCGCTACGACGCATTGTCGGCCAGCTACCAGTCATCGAAGAGCGCCAACGATATTCCCCTCAACTGAGGATGCTGAACCGAGGCACCATGGAACCTTCAAAAGACATTTCGCGGCTGATCGAGATCATGGCGGCATTGCGCCATCCCGAGACTGGTTGCCCCTGGGACATCGAGCAGAATTTTCAGACGATCAAGCCCTATACGATCGAGGAGGCCTATGAAGTTTCCGACGCAATCGAGCGCGGCGATATGGACGATCTCTGCGACGAGCTCGGCGACCTGCTGCTGCAGGTGGTCTTCCATGCCCGCATGGCCGAGGAAGCCGGCGAATTCTCCTTCGGCGACGTGGTCAACGCCATCACCACCAAGATGATCCGCCGCCACCCGCATGTCTTTGCCCGCTCGGAAGCGGATACACCCGACGCGGTGAAGATCCAGTGGGACGAGATCAAGCAAGCGGAAAAACGCGAGCGCGCCGAGCGCCGCTCACGGCGCGGGATTACCGAGGATTTCAACGGCGGCTTCCTCGGCTCGGTGCAGCGCAGCTTCCCGGCCTTGACGGAAGCGCTGAAGCTGCAGGAACGCGCCGCCAAAGTCGGCTTCGACTGGTCGGCGCCCGAGCCGATCCTCGACAAGATCGAGGAGGAGATCGGCGAATTGCGGATGGCGCTCAGAGACGGTGACCGCGCGAAGGTCAACGACGAACTTGGCGACCTGATCTTCGCGGTCGTCAATATCGGCCGGCATGTGAAGGCGGATCCGGAACAAGCGCTGCGCGGAACGAATACGAAATTTTGACGTCGGTTCAATCATATCGAGCAGGTTCTTGATGCGGAAGGCGAGACGCTGGAGGCGGCCAGTCTGGAGCGGATGGAGGAGATCTGGCAGGCGGCGAAGGCGATTGAGCGGGCTGTGACGGCTGGGGCTGAGTGAGTTGGCGTGGGGTCAGCCCCACCCTCCGTCATGCTCGGCCTAGAGTGGGGTTGGCTTCTCGCCAAATTCAACCCCATCAATGTTTTAGCATCCAAATGCGTGCCCCGCTCCCAATCCTCGCGCGGCGGCTTCGTAGTGCCAGAGCGGCAGCGCCAGCTTGTAGCCGGGAAGGCGATTGAGAGGGCTGTGATGACTGCGGCTGAGTGAGTTGGCGTGAGGTTCAACCCCACCCTCCGTCATGCTCGGCCCTGAGCCGAGCATCCACACCGCACCCACCAGCGGGGTGGCTTCTCACCACTCAACCCCGTCAGAGGCGTAGCACCAAACGCGTACGCTACCGCTCCCAATCTTCCTTCGGAGCCTTCGGCCCGTTGCCGATGCGGCGTTCGAGTTCGGCGGCTTCGGTTTCGGAGAGGCGCAGGTCGAGCGTGATCGAGCCGTCTTCGTTGTCCTCGCGGGCATCGACGATCGCGTGGTCGTAGAGCCAGGGCAGCAGCGCCAGCTTGTCGACCGGAAGGCGGATGGTGGTTTCGGTCATCACGCCGGAGAGCCGGCGGCTGATCTCGTCCATCAGCGTGTCGACGCCCTCGCCGCTGACGGCTGAAACCGCCACCACGTTGCTAGCGCCGGCAGCCTTCTGCACCATCGCATCATGCACCTCGGGCTCCAACCGGTCGATCTTGTTCCAGACCTCGATCAGTCGCTTCTCGGCTTCGGCCTCATCGATGCCGAGATCACCGAGGATACGCATCACGTCGGAGCTCTGCGCCTGATTGTCGTCATCCGACATATCGCGGACATGCAGGATGAGATCGGCTTCGAGCACCTCCTCCAGCGTCGCCCGGAAAGCGGCGACGAGATGGGTGGGCAGGTCGGAGATGAAGCCGACGGTGTCGGACAGGATGACGGTGCGGCCGTGCGGCAGCTTCATGCGGCGCAGCGTCGGGTCGAGCGTGGCAAAGAGCATGTCTTCGGCCAGCACGCCGGCGCCGGTGATGCGGTTGAACAAGGTCGACTTGCCGGCATTGGTATAACCGACGAGCGCCACGATCGGATGCGGCACCTTGCGGCGCTTGGCGCGGTGGAGCTGGCGGGTGCGCACGACCTGCTCCAGCTCGCGCTCGAGCTTGATGATGCGGTCCTGCAGCAGCCGCCGGTCGGCTTCGATCTGAGTTTCGCCGGGGCCGCCCATGAAGCCGCCGCCGCCGCGCTGGCGTTCAAGGTGGGTCCAGCTGCGAACCAGCCGGCCCTTCTGATAATTCAGATGCGCCAGATCGACCTGCAGCGTGCCCTCTTTGGTGGAGGCGCGGCGGCCGAAGATTTCAAGGATCAGGCCGGTGCGGTCGATGACCTTGGCGTTCCATTCCTTTTCGAGATTGCGCTGCTGCACAGGGGTCAGCGGATGATCGACGATGACCAGACCGGAATCGCGCTCGTCGAGTAGCGCCTTGATCTCCTCGATCTTGCCGGTGCCGAGCAGCGTCGCCGGTCGGGGATCATTGACTGGGACGATCGAGCCGTTAACGACATCGAGGTCGATCGCCTGGGCAAGGCCCGTCGCCTCCTCCAGCCGGCTTTCCGGCGTGCGGGTCGAGGCCGATTCGGTCTGGCCGCCGCGGTTGCGGGATTTCAGAACCGGCACGACGACGGTCGCGCGCATGTCATCCCTGTGCTTGGCTGCCTCAGGGATGATCGAATCGTTCTTGGTATCGCGTGTCGAAATGACGGCTGATCCTGTTAGGACGCGGCTTCTTCACTCTCGAACATCTGCATCGGCTGACCCGGCATGATCGTCGAGATCGCATGCTTATACACCAGCTGCGAGTGGCCGTCACGGCGAAGAAGAACACAGAAATTGTCGAAAGAGGTAACAACGCCCGTGAGTTTCACGCCGTTGATCAAAAAGATTGTCAGGGAAATCTTTTGCTTGCGAACAGTATTGAGAAATAAGTCCTGCAGATTCTGAGAACGTTCCGCCATCGCGCCGCTTCTTTCTTTATTGCCGACCTGATCTGGCCGGTTGAATATTAATCAACCTCTCAATGCAAGACCGGCGGCACCCTCATTCCACCTGTCCAGCAAATCTTGGTATCAAATCGCAATCTTTTCCGCAACGTCGAAAAAGGCTTCACGGACTTTCTGCGAGACGCTGCCCGGATGACCGTTGGCAATGGCTTGGCCATCGACGGAAACCACCGGAAAACAAATACTTGTGGCTGCCGTCAAGAAAACCTCGCGGGCCGCGAGCATCTCTGAAACGGAGAAATTCCGCTCGGTGATCTCAAGCCCCAGCCGGGCTGCGACGTCGATCAAGGTGGTGCGCGTAATGCCGCGCAGAATGCCGTGTTCGGCGGGCCGCGTCACCAGAGTTCCGTCCCGGTCGACGATCCAGACATTGGTCGCCGCCCCTTCCTTCACCATGCCGTCGCCATCGACATAGATCGCCTCCTGGGCGCCGGCTTCCTTCGCCTGCTGACGCGCCATGGCGTTCGGCAGCAGGCCGACGGACTTGATGTCGACGCGGTCCCAGCGATTGTCGGCAACGGTGATCGCCTTGATGCCGTTGGCGTTCTTGGCGGCGATGATCTTCGGGTCGGTGCTCTTGGCAGTGATGACAAGCGACGGCGGCGTGCCCTCGGCGGGAAAGACATGATCGCGGCGTGCGACACCGCGCGTCACCTGCAGGTAGAAAAGCCCGTTGCGGACATGATTGCGGCGCAGGGTCTCGCGAATGACCTGCGTCAGCGCCGCCCGGCTCATCGGCCAGACGATGCGCAATTCACCGAGCGACCGGTCGAGACGGTTCAGGTGGCGGGTGAGATCGACGATATAGCCGTGACGGACCTCGCAGACTTCGTAGACGCCGTCGGCGAACTGATAGCCGCGGTCCTCGATATGGACGCTCGCATCGGAATGCTTGACGTAACGGCCGTTCACATAGGCGATTCTCGGCATGGGAAACCTGGTCTTCCGGGAAGCGAGAGAAGGATATGGCGCGGCAATGGCCGCGCCTGCTAGATCACAAACTGGAGCAAGATATTGCCCGAAAACCGCTCACACATTTCGGCGTCATGCTTTAGACGCCGAGCGACTTCAGCTTGCGGTGCAGCGCCGAACGCTCCATGCCGACGAATTCGGCGGTGCGTGAGATGTTGCCGCCGAAGCGGTTGATCTGGGCGATCAGATAATCCTTCTCGAACATCTCTCGGGCTTCGCGCAGCGGCAGCGTCATGATGTGATAGTCATTCTTGGCCGACACCTTCGGCAGCATGTCGCCGAGATCTGTCGGCAGCATGTCGGCGGTGATCGGCGCATCCGGCCCGTCGGTGCGGGCAAGAATCATCAGCCGCTCGATATTGTTGCGCAGCTGGCGGATATTGCCCGGCCAGTCATGCGCTTGCAGCACCGCCATGGCGTCGTCGCCGATGCGGCGCGGACGAATGCCGGCCTGTTCGGAAATCTGCCGCATCAGCTGATCGACGAGGAAGGGAATGTCTTCGCGCCGCTCGGCAAGGGCGGGTACGCGCACCGGCACGACGGCGAGGCGATGATAGAGATCCTCGCGGAACCAGCCTTCGGCGATGCGGCTCTCGAGATTATAGGCGGTCGAGGAAATGATGCGGACATCGACCTTGACGCGCTTGGAACCGCCGACCCGTTCGAACTGCTGATCGACCAGCACCCGCAGGATCTTGTTCTGCGTCTCGCGCGGCATCTCGCCGACCTCGTCGAGATAGAGGATGCCGCGATGGGCTTCCTCGAGCGCGCCGATCTTGCGCGCCTGGCCGGGCGTGCCCTCGGTTCCGAACAGCGCGACTTCCATACGATCGGGCGTGATGTTGGCGGCATTGATCGCCACGAAGGGACCGTTGGCGCGGGCCGACTTCTTGTGGATCATCCGCGCCACCAGCTCCTTGCCGGAGCCGGAGGCGCCGAGGATCATGATGCGGCTGTTAGTCGGCGAAACCTTCTCGATCGTCTGGCGCAGCTGCGAGACGGCGACCGAGGTGCCGATCAACTCCAGGGCATCGCCGGTGCGCCGCTTCAGCTCGGAAACCTCGCGCTTGAGTTTAGAATTTTCGAGCGCCCGTTCAGCGATCAGGATCAGCCGGTCGGCCTTGAACGGCTTTTCGATGAAATCGAAGGCGCCGCGTTTGATCGCCGAGACGGCGGTCTCGATGTTGCCGTGGCCCGAGATCATCACGACGGGCAGATCGGGATGGCGGGTCTTGATCTCGTCGAGCAGCGACAGGCCGTCGAGCTTGCTGCCCTGCATCCAGATATCGAGGAAGATCAGCCGCGGCACGCGGTCGGAGATCGCCGCCAGCGCGCTGTCGCTGTCATGGGCGGTGCGTGTTTCGTGTCCCTCGTCCGAGAGAATGCCGGAAACGATCTCGCGAATATCGTGCTCGTCATCGACGACGAGAATATCAGAGGCCATAAACGCTTTCCTTGTCATTGGCTGCGGGGGCAGCAGGCGTCGGATCCCGGCGTGGCAGATGCACGCGGATCATGGCCCCACTTCCCCGGTCAAAATCGGCGGGCGCATCGTGCAGTTCGAGCTGCCCGCCATGTTCCTCGATGATCTTCTTGACGATGGCGAGGCCAAGGCCGGTGCCCTTCTCGCGCATCGTCATATAGGGCTCCAGAATGCTGTGGCGGTTTTCCACCGGCAGGCCGCGGCCATTGTCGATCACGTCGACGGTGAAGCGGTCGCGGCCGGCGTCGAGGGCGGCGCGGACGAGAATCTTGCGCTCGTCGCGTTCATCGCTCGGAACCGCCTCGATTGCTTCCACGGCATTCTTGATGAGATTGCCGAAGGCCTGGCCGAGCATGCGGCTGTCGAACAGGCCCTCCAGAGGCTGGTCACCGAAATCCTGCTGGAAGGCGACATGCTGGTTGCCCATCTCACGCAGGAAGATCGCGTCGCGCAGAATCTCGCGCAGATCGCTCGGCTCCTTGGTCGGCTTCGGCATGCGGGCAAAGGCGGAGAATTCGTCGACCATGCGGCCGATATCGCCGACCTGACGGATGATCGTATCCGTGCATTGGTCGAAGACGGTTCGGTCGTTCTGGTCGATCTGCTTGCCATAGCGGCGCTGGATGCGTTCCGCGGACAGCTGAATCGGCGTCAGCGGGTTCTTGATCTCATGGGCGATGCGCCGTGCGACGTCGCCCCAGGCGGTCGAACGCTGGGCAATGACGAGGTCGGTGATGTCGTCGAGCGTAATCACATAGGATTCGCTCATGTCACGCACTTCCTCGCGGGTGACCTGGACGCTCAGCGTCCTGACCGTGCCGCCGCGCACCAGCGCGATCTGCTTGCGGAAATCGCCGCGATGGCGCACCGCCGCCTCGGTCAGCACCTGATCGACCTCCGGCGCAATGTCTGCCAATTGCTTGCCGAGCATTGCGTCGGCCGACAATGACATCAGCGTCTCGGCCGAACTGTTGACGATGGCGATGCGGCGCTCCTGCTCGACGCCGATGACGGCGGCGGTAACACCCGACAGCACCGCCTCGATGAAGCGCCGGCGGTCGTCGACCTCGTCCTTGGCCTCAAGGATCTCGTCGCGCTGGGTGCGGATTTCCGAGATCATCTTGTTGAAGGTGCGCGACAGATTGGCGACGTCGCCATCGACGGCATGCACCGGCACGACGATGTCCATATTGCCCGAGGCGACGCTGTCGGCCGCGGTGATCAGCAGCCGGATCGGCCGGACGATGCGGTCGGCAACGGCGATCGCCGTCCAGATCGCCGCCAGGAGCACGATCAGCGCAAAGCCGATGTAAAGCACGGCAAAGGCGATCTGCAGCGAGAAACGGTTGGCCTCCATCGAACGGTATTCGGTGGCGTTCTCCTCCATCATGCGCATGGCGCCCATGACCTTGGGATCGACCGCACGCACAGTGTAGAGGAAGGTACCCTGGATGGCATCGAGCCTGATGATGGCGCCGACAAGGTTGGTGACGCCGGGCGGGATCAGCGTCGGCTGACCGGCCGCCGCCTTTTGCAGAGCGTCCTGCGGAATGGCCGGCAACGGTTTTTCGGTGGCGATGTCAGCCTGGACCTTTACCGAGCCGTCGCTCTCAACCAGGAAGGCGCCGAGGAGGCCGCGGCCCCTCGCCTGGCGCGTCATCAATTCGGCGAACCCCGTCCGGTCGAGACTGTAGAGGGCGCGGTTGCGCTCCAGGTCGTTGGCCATGGAAACCGTCTGCCCCTGCAGGTAGCTGGCGTTCTCCATCATATAGGCCTGGCCGATATTGCGCGACGAGCTGACGATCGACTGGGTGCGCAGGGCAAACCAGCGGTCGAGGCCGGCATTCAGCGTAATACTGGCAAAGATGGCGACGAGGATCGCCGGCGTGATCGCGACAATCGAGAAGAGCACGACGATGCGGATATGCAGGCGCGCGGCCGCCCTACCCCGGGTGCGGGCCTTGAGCAGCCTTGCCACCTCGCGGCCGATCAACGCCAGCAGCGTCAGCACGAAGAAGGAATTGACGATGACCGAGGTGATGACGACATGCGAGGTCGGCGCAATCGGCGTCAGGCCCAGCAGTATGAAAAGCGTAATCGTGGCGCAGAGAAGCGCCCCGCCGGCGAGCACGAGGCCGGGCACGGCAAAAAGGGCGCGGCGATCGGTCACCGTCGTCACCGCCTCGCCCGCCGCCGCCGGCGCTACCCCATCCTGCGTCATTCGGCCTCTCTTCAGGCGGCGCCCGCCGCCCTGCCCTCCGACCGAAACCAGCCAACGCCGGCTTGAGAAAGCCAGCGCCAAGACGACTCGATCGGGAGCGAAATGTCCAAAACCCTGCGTGACCTTTAAGCAACGCATTGTGGCGAAAATGCAACGCGCCTTGTCACATTGTCAAGCTCCGGTGGAGCCCCGCCTCGGACACTTTTGCGCGACACGCGTCAGAATCGACGTGCACCTTCCGGCTTATTTCCTGCAATTGCATCGATCCGCTCCATCACCTCAGGCGTCATCTTGTGCCGGTGCGAGAGGGCCGCGAGGTTGTCCTGCAGCTGGCTGGCGCGTGAGGCGCCGAGAATGACGGTGGAGACGTTGGAATTGGCGAGGCACCACAGAAGGGCGAGATGGGTGATCGACAGGCCGACATCGCCGGCGAGTTTTGCCAGTTGGCCGACCTGCTGGAGCTGGGCGCGGCCGGCATCGCTCGACCACTTCTCCTTCAGCCATTCATAGCCGGGCAGGTTCATGCGGCTGTCGTCCGGCACGCCGTTATTGTATTTGCCGGTGAGCACGCCCGAGGCGAGCGGCGACCAGATGGTGGTGCCGAGGCCGATAAGGTCATAGAGGGGGAGATAATCGGCCTCGACCTTCTGGCGCTCGAAGATGTTGTACTGCGGCTGCTCCATGGTCGGCGGCGTGATGCGCAGGTCCCGGGCAACGGCGTAGGCTTCCGTTAGTTGCTGCGCCGACCATTCCGATGTTCCCCAATAGAGCACCTTACCCTGGGCGACGAGATCGTGCATCGCCCGCACAGTTTCCTCGATCGGCGTGTCGATGTCAGGGCGATGGCAGAAATAGAGGTCCAGATAATCGACCTGAAGCCGCTTCAACGCTGCATGGCAGGCGTCGGTCACATGCTTGCGCGACAGGCCGCGCTGCGTCGGCTTCTCCCCTCCCCAAAAGACCTTGCTGGAGACGACGTAGCTGTCGCGGCTCCAACCCAGCGCCTTCAGCGCCTCGCCCATGACGATTTCGGACTTGCCGCTCTCATAGCCTTCGGCATTGTCGAAGAAGTTCACCCCGTTATCGTAGGCAAGCCTCATGAGGTCGACGGCGTCACCGCCGTCCACCTGCTTGCCGAAAGTCACCCATGAGCCGAAGGAGAACTCGCTCACCTTCAGGCCCGACTTTCCCAAACGACGATATTCCATCATGCAGCTCCCGCAGGTTTTGAGCATGTGCCGGCCGGTGCCGGCCTCGACATTCACACAATCGATCAACGACCGACCGGCTTAATCTATGGCATGAACAACGATAGGCGAGCCTCGGCGCAACAACCTGCTTAAACCAGCCCCAAGAAAAACGCTCAATGCGGTTTTGATGCCTCCTCGATACCTCTAACTGCCAATCACGCCCGCGCCGACTGCCATACAAGCGGAACGAGCACCAGGGCGACGGCGGGATGACGAACCAGTTCACCGTCTCCCAGCCGGAGCTGAACATCAGCGAGCCCGAGAAGAACGAAGCCATCGCCACGGTCCCGAACACGACGAAGTCGTTTGCCCCTTGGACTTTGCCCCGTTCCTCAGGCGTGTGGCAATCCGACACCATTGCCGTCGCGCCGATGCCAAGGAGGATAAGCGAACCCCAGAAATGTCCGATATCGAGGCCGGAAAGCGCCACCATCGCCGAGCCGCCGATCAAAAGCAGTCCGACGGCGGTGATCTTCTCTTTGCCGAAACGCGCCATCAAGCGACCCGTCAGGAAGCTCGGAGCATACATGGCAAGAACATGCCACTGAATGCCGAGCGCCGCATTGTCCATCGAATGGCCGTGACCGACCATTGCTATCGGCGCTGCCGTCATGACGAAGGTCATGAGACCGTAGGAGACGACGCCCGCGGCCACCGACAGGACGTACCGGGGCGTGGTGAGGATCTCGGATAATCTACGTCCGCCACCGCCGCGGCCAGTCTTCGCTGCAGGAGGCGTGCTGCGGTAGGCCAGAAGCAGCGGGATCGCGAGGAGCGCCAGGCCCGCCTGGCTGACAAAGCTGCCGGCGAAGGCAAAGCCGGGCACGGAATCCCGCGTCCAGATGACGAGCTGCGGCCCGATGATAGCAGCAAGCAGCCCGCCCACCATGACGCGGGAAATAGCCTTGTCCCGCTGCGATCCCGACATCTCGTCGCCGGCTGCGAACCTATAGCTTTGAACATAGGAGCCATAAAAGCCGGCAGCCATTGTTCCCAGGCAAAAGATCAAGAACAGATTCGCGATGATCCCGAAAGCGGCAATCAAACCGCCTGATATCCCCAGGAAGGCTCCAAGGATATAGGCATTGCGGCGGCCCAGACGGCGCATGAAGTAAGCGGCTGGAAGGGTGCCGAGCGCCAGCCCGACATTGTAGAGACTGACGGGAAGTGTGGCGAGCGCCGGGTTCGAGGAGAGATGCTGTCCGACCAATCCACCCAGGGAAATCACGATCGGACCATTGGCGCCGCCAAAAACCTGGCTTCCCGCCAGAATGTATGTGTTTCGGTTTTTGGCGCGTTCATCGATCAAGCTTCACCTGCAATTCGTTCTGCCAGACCGGCGCCCGCAGCGGCGACTTCCCGGACTTGTCTCGAATAGAAAAACTGACCCATAATGCAAGAAAGGGGCCGGCACCCCTCGCGACATCGCCATGGGAAGGCGGAGGCAATTTAGAGTTTCACCCCGTTCTGACAACATCGAAAAATTCCGCTCACGACAAAGAAAACATTTCCATGAAATCGCCCGTCTATCTCAATGCTCTCCGCGCGTTCGAAGCCAGCGCCAGGCATGGCAGCTTCGTCGAAGCCGCCGCCGAGCTCAATGTGACGGCTCCTGCCGTCGGACAGATCGTGCGCGGCCTTGAAGAATGGCTCGGCACGCCGCTCTTTTATCGAACGGCGACGGGGAAAACCCGGCTGATGCCAACGGAGGCGGCAAACCGGGCCTTGCCTGACATCCGGGAAGGATTGGATCGACTGAGCCTCGGACTTGAGCGCCTGAAGGAAGGGGCGGCCGGCCGGGTCCTCACGGTCACGGTCAGTCCCGCTTTTGCGGCAAAGTGGCTGCTTCCCAGAATCGAGCGGTTCCAAGCGAGGGTACCGGAGGTCGATATTCGCTTGGACACCAGCCTGAAGCTGGCCGACTATGCTGCCCAGGGCATCGATATCGGCGTCCGATACGGCGCCGGTGATTGGCCCGGCCTGGTTTCGGAGAAATTGATGGAGGAAGAGGTTTTTCCAGTGTGTTCTCCGACGCTGAGGGGCTCCCTTAAATTACAGCAGCCGGATGAACTTGCTGCCTGCACGCTTATTCACGACGTCTCGGTCGATCCGAGTTCCGGCTTCATGACCTGGGATTTGTGGTTCAAGACGGTCGGCTCTACGCAGACGACGCAGCCAAGGGGCTTAACCATCAACAATTCGGCAGCTGTGCTGCAAGCCGCAATCGATGGGCGTGGCGTTGCTTTGGCCCGAAGTATTTTGGCGCATGACGACCTTGCGGCCGGCCGGCTGGTCAGACTGTTCCCCGATCGGTCGGCCGCTTCGCCGCTGGCCTATTACGTGACCTATCGGCCCGATTTTGCCGGACTGCCGCGCCTTGCCGCATTCCGGGACTGGCTGTTCGAGGAAGCGCTCGCCGAGCGGCCCGCGGCCTGAATAGTTTTTCTTTCCGATCGACGAAGAACTTCGCGTTTGCGAGTTCGTGCAGCTTCGATCAATCCTGACATCGGTGGAGTATCTCCGGCGCTGTGTCGCTGCTCGCGACGCGATTGCGGTTTGCGGAGACACAAAGTTTTTCTTTCAATCAAATCCTGGCGCTCTCCGCCGGGGTTTGGGGAAGCAGATCATGTTGAACAACGAGACCTGCCTTTGGGGCGGCCAATGAGCCTTCCGGTTATGATTGTTGGCGGCGGTATTGCGGGCCTGACGGTTGCTCATGCAATGCAGTCGGCAGACATTGAATTCGTGCTCGTCGAAGCGCGTGACCGCTTGGGAGGCCGAATTCTTTCGGCCGGGAACGGCGGATTGCCGTCCGAAGACGGATTCGATCTCGGCCCATCCTGGATTTGGCCGGAGATGCAGCCAGTCCTCTGTTCTCTGGCAGAGAGGCTGGGCATCCGGCTTTTTGCACAGAATGACGAGGGCGACATCGTCCTTGAGCGGTCCGCAAGCATCGCGCCTCAGCGCTTTCCAACCTTTCAACGCGAGCCGCGCTCGATGCGCATAAAGGGCGGCACCGCCTCGCTCATCGCGGCATTGAGAGGTCGAATTGCCGCCGAACATGTGCGGCTCGGCATGAGAGTGACGGGTCTCACTCGTCCGGACGGCTCGGTGTCGGTAACGCTGGAAGGCCCGGATGGAGCCGCCGAGACGATGGAGGCTGCGATCGTGGTGCTCGCAATGCCGCCCCGCCTGATCGACCGCTCCATTACGTTCGAGCCGCCCATCGATCCTGCCTTGCCTCGACGGTGGCAGCGCTGTTCGGCTTCGTCGGCCTAACTGCCGCGCAGCGTCGAACGATCGGACCCGAACCGATCATCCAAGCGTCTGTTGAACAGCTCGTCCGACTGTTCGGAGATAAAGCCCGGACACCGGTGGCGACGTTGTACAAAGACTGGGCCGCCGACGCGTTGACGGCGACCGAGGACGACCTGATCGCCGCCGGTCATCCCCTCCCCGACGCTCGGCCGTGGGTATCGGGAGACTGGTCGCCGGTGCTGATGCTGGCCGGTTCCGAAACCAGCGTGACCAACCCGGGCTACCTGGAAGGCGCGGCGGAAGCGGCTCCACGGGTCGCGGCAGACATTGAACGGATATGGCAAGGCCTTCCCAGGCGCTCGGCCTCGGCATCCACCTTGTGACATTCCAGGAGGTTCATATGAAACGGACATATCGCGCGATGCAGGTGACGAGCCCCGGCACGCTTGAACTGGTGCAGAGAGCAATTCCGACGCCGGGCGATGGCGAAGTGCTGATTGAGGTCGATGCCTGTGGAATCTGCGGTGCGGACGCCAAAGACATTGAGGGGCCGGACACCAATGGCCGTTTGCCACGAGTGCCGGGGCACGAGGTGGTCGGCAGGATTGCCGCCATAGGACGGGGAACACCCGGACGATGGAAAATCGGCCAGAGAGTTGGCGTCGGCCGCCTTGGCGGTCACTGCAACGAATGCGACCCGTGCCGACGCGGCCAATTTCAGCTGTGCACGAACCAGCCGATCGTCGGCGCGACCTGTGACGGCGGCTATGCCGAGATGATGATCGCCCGCAATACCGGGCTTGTCGCGATACCCGACGAACTCACGGCCGAGGAGGCCGCGCCGATCCTGTGCGCGGGGCTCGCCACCTTCAACGCACTGAAGAAATGCGGCGCGGAAGCCGGCGACGTCGTGGCCATTGTCGGCATAGGCGGTCTTGGCCACATGGCGCTGCAATATGCCCGCAAGATGGGATTCAAGGTGATTACCATCGGACGGGGCGACGACATTGCTGACGACGCCAGATCGCTCGGCGCCCATGATTATATCGATACGGCGAGGGAAAACGCAGTAGAGTATCTGCAGCGCCTTGGCGGTGCGAAGGCCGTTATTTCCACCATCGGAGACCTGCAGATGGTTTCGGCACTCATGCCGGGGATCGCGGCGCAAGGCCGGCTTGTCGTCCTTGGGATCGGAAAGGACCCTTTGACGGTGTCGTCAGGACCGCTGGTCGGCGGCGAGCGCAGCGTGTTGGGTTCGATCACCGGAACGCCTTTCGAGAACGAAAAAACCTTGGACTTTTCAGTCCTCGTTGGCGTGCGTCCCCAGTTCGAGACCATGCCGTTCGAACAGGCCGCGAGCGCTTTCGAAAAGATGAAGTCCGGTGGCGTCAAGTTTCGGGTGGTGCTGACCATGGAGAAAAACAATGCGTCTGAATGATGATTTCACTAAGCCGACCGTTGTGCACGCCGCGAAACTCGACTGGGTTGCCAGTCCGGCCCGCGGGGTCGATCGTCGGATGCTTTATCGTGTCGGCGAGGAAGTGGCTCGGGCGACCTCGATTGTCCGCTATGCCGCAGGCAGCGTATTTCCGTCTCATACCCACACGGGCGGTGAGGAAATATTGGTGCTCGATGGGATATTCGAGGACGAACACGGTCGTTTCCCGGCCGGATCATACTTCCGAAATCCGCCGGGTACGTCGCATGCGCCTGCATCCGCTGACGGCTGCACCATCTTCGTCAAGCTCTGGCAGTTTCGCGAGGGCGACGAGGCGCAAATCGTGCGCAGAACGGGTGAAGGAGAGCCTGGACTTCAAAACGATGCCGTCACCGCAACGATCCTGTTCGATGACGGTCATGAGCAGGTCTATCTGCAAAGGTGGGGTAGCAGCGCCTCGATCAGACTCTCGAATCATCGTGGATTGGAGCTGCTGGTTCTCGAAGGCGAGCTGTCCGTCGGCGCGCAACGACTTGTATCCCAGAGCTGGATGCGGCTGCCCGCAGGCGAAAACCTGATGACGAGCGCCGGTGCACAGGGTGCCTATGCTTGGATCAAGGACGCGCCATTGCAGCATGCCGATGTTTTGAAACTCCCCTAGCAAGGCAACCTCTGTGCTTTGACTAGACGCCGGCCCGTGCGTGCCCGCGCTGAATTCGCCCGCATCCGCATTCTGCCGGTAAGCCAGGGGTATGTTGATGAAAAGATACCAAGTCGCGATTGTCGGCGGAGGGCTCGCTGGGCTCTGCGCCGCACGGGCCTTGAATTCGAAGGGCGTCGACTTCCTTTTGTTCGAAGCTAGAGATCGACTGGGCGGTCGCATCCTGACGACAGATGAACATGGGATTGCCTCCGACAACGGGTTCGATCTCGGTCCGTCCTGGTTCTGGCCGATGATGCAGCCGGAGCTTGCCGACCTGGTGCTGGAACTTGGGCTTTTGTCGTTCGCGCAAGCCAACGACGGCGATGTGATCTTCGAGCGAATGTCGCGCGAAGGACCGCAGAGGTATCGTCCTGTCGAACAGCAAGGAAAATCTCTTCGCTTGACCGGCGGGTCGGCGGCGCTGGTGCGTGCTTTGGAACGAGACATCCCTGCGGGCAAAATTCAACTCAATACCCATGTGTCGGCGATGGCGCTTACCGGTGACGGTGTCGAGATTACCTCGAACGCTGCGGACGGCACGGCCGCAGTGATCCAGGCGCAGCAGGTCATTTGCGCCCTGCCGCCTCGACTGCTTGAGGCGAATGTGACGTTCACGCCGCAGCAGGACCAATCCACCTTGGCTCGCTGGCGGGATACGCCGACCTGGATGGCGCCACACGCCAAGTTTTTCGCGATCTATGATCGGCCTTTCTGGCGCGACGGCGGGTTGTCGGGAACCGCCCAGAGCATGGTTGGCCCCATGGTCGAAATGCATGACGCGACCCTCGCGGATGGAAAGGCAGCCCTCTTCGGCTTCATCGGCACCGGCGCGGATCAGCGAGCGGCACTCGGCGAAGAGCTGTTGAACAAGGCCTGCCTTGCTCAGTTCGGGCGAATTTTCGGCGCTGGCGCATTGGAGCCGCGCAGCACTATTTTGAAAGACTGGGCAGCCGATCCATTGACTGCCACAAGCCGTGACCGCGTCGCGGCGGGACACCTATCGGCCGAGGACACGAATTGGGTGTCGGGACGGTGGAGCCGGCGGCTGGCCATGGCCGGCAGCGAGACGAGCGCGATTGAACCCGGCTTTCTTGCCGGGGCCGTAGCCGCTGCGAAACAGGCTGTTTCGGCGGTTGTCTCGTCACTCTGACCGCGAAGAGCTACTTCCTCAATGACCTAAGCCCGACGGAAGCAACGGCGATGACGCTCCTTGGAACGAATTAGCAACATCCGGGCGAAATCGGGCCGCCGTCGCCCGCTGACCGGCCCATGCCATCCACCTGTTATCCACAGCTTATCCACAGGCGTGGTGGCGGCGACCGCAGCAACTTCAATGACATTTGCGCGGCGGCAAACAATAGCTCGCAAATACTATGTGACTATCAAATGACACTGCGTTTTTGTTTTCCGGCGCAGATACAAACCGTGACGGGGCTGCGATAGATTTAATTTTGTTCCCGACCGTGGCGGCGGATACTGGGAGGAGGAGGCGGTGGGCAAACGAGGAGCCCACCGCCTTTTTTTCAGGCCGTGCGGGAGCTTCTGTAAACCGAAACGCCGAGTTCCCTGATCTTCTTGCGCAATGTGTTGCGGTTGAGGCCGAGGAGATCGGCCGCCTTGATTTGGTTGCCGCGCGTTGCCGTGAGCGCAGCAAGGATCAACGGGTATTCCATCTCGGTCAGCACCCGGTCATAGAGGCCGGGCGGCGGCAGGTTTTCGCCGAAGCTGGAGAAGTAGGTGCGCATGTTCTCCTCGACCGCTTGCGCGATCGTCATCGAGCCGTTGCGGATCGGCCCCTTGTCGATCGGGCTGTCGGGAACGTCGGAGCGCAGCTCGGCATCGATGATCTCGCGGGTAATGACATCCTGCGGATAGAGCGCCATCAGGCGGCGGATGAGGTTTTCCAGTTCGCGCACATTGCCCGGCCAGGCATAGGCCTTCATCAGTTCCAGCGCCTCCTGATCGAAGCGTTTGGAGCCGAGGCCTTCCTTTTCGGCCTGCTGGATGAAATGGCGCACGAGATCGGGAATATCCTCGGCGCGGTCGCGCAGCGGCGGCAGGCGCAGCGGCACGACGTTGAGGCGGTAATAGAGGTCCTCGCGGAAGAGGCCCTGGTTGATCGCCTGCTTCAGATCCTTGTTGGTGGCGGCGACGATGCGCACGTCGGTGCGGATCGGCGTGCGGCCGCCGACGGTGGTGTATTCGCCCTGCTGCAACACGCGCAGAAGCCGGGTCTGGGCGTCCATCGGCATGTCGCCGATCTCGTCGAGGAAGAGCGTGCCGCCTTCGGCCTGCTCGAAACGGCCGGTCGAGCGGGTCTGCGCGCCGGTGAAGGCGCCCTTCTCATGGCCGAAGAGCTCGGATTCGATCAGGTCGCGCGGAATGGCCGCCATGTTGATCGCGACGAAGGGGCCGTTGCGGCGCTTGCCGTAATCATGCAGCGCGCGGGCGACAAGCTCCTTGCCGGTACCGGATTCGCCGGTGATCATCAGCGTCAGATCCGTCTGCATCAGACGGGCGAGCACGCGGTAGATTTCCTGCATCGCCGCCGACCGGCCGACGAGCGGCATGCCGTCCTGCATATCCTCTTCGAGCTTGGCGGGCTTGCGCTTCGGCTCGGCGAGCGCGCGGCCGATGATGCCGATCAGCTCGGTCAGGTCGAAGGGCTTCGGCAGATAATCGTAGGCGCCCTTCTCCGAAGCCTTGATGGCGGTCATGAAGGTGTTCTGCGCGCTCATGACGAGAACCGGCAGATCGGGACGCGCCTTCTTGATGCGCGGCAAGAGGTCGAAGGCGTTTTCGTCAGGCATCACCACGTCGGTGACGACAAGATCGCCCTCGCCCGCCGAAATCCAGCGCCAGAGGGTAGCGGCGTTGGAAGTGATGCGAACGTCATAGCCGGCGCGGCTCAAAGCCTGATTGAGCACGGTGCGGATCGCCGCATCATCATCTGCAACGAGGATCGTGGCTGTCATCGAGAAGGTCCTGTCGAGCTTGCGGAAGAGGCATCCTCGAGCGAAACGTCTTTCGACGCCGGCATGAGAACGCGGAAAGTCGTGCGGCTGTTCTGGCTGTCGCATTCGATGATGCCGCCGTGATCACCGATGATTTTGGCGACCAGCGCCAGGCCGAGTCCGCTGCCGTTCGTCTTGGTGGTGATGAAGGGATCGAAGAGATGCGGCAGCAGATCGGCGGGAACGCCGGGGCCATTGTCGTGAACGCAGAATTCCAAGGGCAGCGAGATCTTTTCACGGGTGCCGGCGACGGAAAGACGGATGCCCGGGCGATAGGCGGTCGTCAGCATGATCTCGCCGTCCGCCCGATCGCCGACCGCTTCGGCGGCGTTCTTCACCAGATTGAGGAAGACCTGGACGAGCTGGTCGCGATTGGCATAGACGGCCGGCAGCGACGGGTCGTAGCTTTCGGTGACGCGGATGTTGCGAGCAAAACCGGCCTTGGCGACGGCCTTCACATGATCGAGAACGGAATGGATATTGACCGGCATGCGGTCAACAGGACGTTCGTCGGAAAAGACTTCCATGCGGTCGACCAGCGAGACGATGCGGTCGGTCTCGTCGCAGATCAGCCGGGTCAGCGCCCGGTCGTCGTCAACCGCGGACTGTTCGAGCAGCTGGGCGGCGCCACGGATGCCGGAGAGCGGGTTCTTGATCTCATGCGCCAGCATCGAGGCGAGACCGGTCACCGAGCGGGCGGCGGCGCGATGCGTCAGCTGCCGGTCGATCTTGTCGGCCATCGATCGTTCCTGAAACACGATGACGACGGCGCCGGGCTCGCTGAGCACCGGGGCGACGTAGAGATCGACGAGCTTGTCCTGGCCGAGGCGGGGCGAACTCAGGTCGACGCGATATTCGTTGACCGGCGCCTTGCGCTCCCGCACCTGATCGATCAGGGCGAGCAGCGGGCTGCCGAAGGGAATGAAGGTGGAGATGCGGTAACGCGCCAGATGCGGGGCGCTGGCGCCGAAGAAGGCTTCCGCCTCCCAATTGGCGAAGGCGACGAAGCCGGATTCGTCGACCATGACGACCGGGTTCTGGATGGCGTTCAGCACGGCCATGGCGACGGTTCCCCCGGTCTGATCGGGCGGAGATATCGTATCCTTCGTCATGCCGCCTCCCGGCTATCGACAAGAGCTGCGCTAAGCGCATCGTAAAGGCGCGCGGCCACCTCGCCCGGATCGCGCGAGGTCATGATCGCAGCCTTCTCGCCGCCGGCCAGCGCGGGGGCAAACCGCTCGAGATACCAGCCGAGATGCTTGCGGGCATGGCGGATCGCCACCGCCTCGCCGTAGAAATCGAGCATCATCCGGTAATGTTCGACGGCGATATCGGCAATGTCTTCGCGCCGCGGCTCCGCGGCACCGGCAAGCACGCCGGCATGCCACGGCCTGCCCTGGCAGCCCCTGCCGATCATCACTGCATCGGCGCCGGAACGGCGCAGGATTTCCTGCGCATCCGCGGCGGTTTCGACATCGCCATTGGCGATCAGCGGGATGGAGATGACGTCACGGACGGCATGGATCGCATCCCAATCGGCGCGGCCTTCGTAGAATTGCATGCGGGTCCGCCCATGAATGGTAACGAGCTGAATACCGGCGGCTTCGGCGCGGCGCGCAATGTCGGGCGCGTTGATGGAATTCTCGTCCCAGCCAAGGCGCATCTTGAGCGTCACCGGAATGTCGACGGCCTTGACCGTCGCCTCGATCAGGCCGAGCGCGTGATCGGGGTCGCGCATCAGCGCCGAGCCGGAATAACCGCCGATCACCTTCTTTGCCGGGCAGCCCATATTGATGTCGATGATATCGGCGCCGTGATCGGCGGCGATTTTCGCCGCCTCCGCCATCCAGTGCGCCTCGCGGCCGGCAAGCTGCACCATGTGCGGCCGGAAGCCCGCCGCCTTGAGCCGCGACCAGGATTCGGCCGTGTCGTTGACCAGCTCGCGGCTCGCCACCATCTCGGTGACCACGAGCCCGGCGCCAAAGCGCCAAGCCAGCTCGCGGAACGGCACGTCCGTGACGCCGGACATCGGCGCCAGCACAACGCGGTTCCGCACGGATACGGATCCGATTCGGAGAGGCGCTGCGAGGTCCTTGCAAATCAAATGATTATCTTTCAGGCACACCATGTAACTGCATTATTTTTAGCCACAGATCCATGGCTTTGCCAAGGGGGCTTGGGTCGGAATCGATATTTTTCGGGCAGATGCTGGAAAAGGCCAAAGCAAGCGGTTAGAGCACTCCGGTCAATTCCGCGTATTTTAGGGGATTTATGCTGCAAATGCCGTCCAAGCAACTGATATCGGCCGGAATTGTCATCGTTGCCGCCGGCCGCGGCGAGCGGGCCGGATCCTCCAAGGACGGCCCCAAGCAATATCGCCCGATTGGCGGCACGCCGGTTATCGTTCATACGCTTGAAAACTTCATGACATGGGAGCTGGCGACCGAGATCGTCGTCGTCATTCATCCCGATGACGAGGCGCTGTTTGCCAAGGCGCTCCGCCATATCATTTCGGCAACGCCGATCCAAACGGTGCATGGCGGCCCGACCCGGCAGCAATCGGTGCTGGCGGGCCTTCGATACCTCAAGGACAAGCATGTCAGCCATGTGCTGATTCACGATGCGGTGCGACCCTTTTTCGACCACGCGCTTCTCGACCGCATTGCCGAAAGCCTTGGCAACGGCGCAGCGGCAGTGCTGCCGGCCATGCCGGTAACCGATACTCTGAAACGCGCCGACGGCGCCGGCACGGTGCTGACGACGGTTTCACGCGAGCAGCTTTATTCGGCGCAGACGCCGCAATCCTTCGCTTTCGAAACCATTCTCGACGCGCATGAAAAGGCGGCGGCGAGCGGGCGCAGCGATTTCACCGACGATGCCTCGATCGCCGAATGGCTGGGCATTCCGGTGACGATCGTCGAGGGCACGGGAGATAACGTCAAGCTGACTGTTAAAAGCGATATTGTCATGGCCGACGACAAGCTGTCGGCGTCGCTGCTTCCTGATGTGCGCACCGGCAACGGCTACGATGTGCACCAGCTCGAAGCAGGCGACGGCGTCACGCTCTGCGGCGTGTTCATTCCGCACGACCAGAAGCTGAAAGGCCATTCGGATGCCGACGTGGCGCTGCATGCGCTGACCGACGCGCTGCTTGCCACCTGCGGCGCCGGCGACATCGGCGATCATTTCCCGCCATCCGACCCGCAGTGGAAGGGAGCGGCTTCGCGGATCTTCATCGAGCATGCCGCGCGAATCGTGCGCGAACGCGGCGGCACGATCATGAATGCCGATGTCTCGCTGATCGCCGAGGCGCCGAAGGTCGGCCCGCATCGCGAGGCCATGCGGGCGAACCTGTCGGAATATCTCGGCATCGATCTCGAGCGCTGCTCGGTCAAGGCGACGACCAACGAGACGATCGGCTTCGTGGGCAGGCGCGAAGGCATCGCGGCGATCGCCACGGCGACCGTCGTCTATCGCGGGAGGAAATGATGAGCCCTTTCCCTCCAGATATCCTTACGGCGGCAGAGGCGATCATCCGTGACTTCACCGCGGCAGGGCTGATGGTGTCAACCGCCGAATCCTGCACCGGCGGGCTGATATCAGGCGCGCTGACGGAGATATCCGGCTCATCCGCCGTCGTCGACCGCGGCTTCGTCACCTATACGAATAGCGCCAAGACCGAGCTGCTCGGGGTGCAGGCGGAAACATTGCTGCGTTTCGGCGCAGTCTCCGAGGAGACCGCCCGGCAAATGGCGCACGGCGCCCTCTTCCGCTCGCGCGCCGATATCGCCGTCGCCGTCACCGGCATTGCCGGCCCCGGCGGCGGATCAGCCGAGAAGCCGGTCGGCCTCGTGCATCTCGCTGCCAAATCGCGCGCCGGCGTCCTTATCCATCGGAAAATGCTCTATGGCGACATCGGCCGCAGTGAGGTTCGGCTGGCAACGGTCAGGACGGCGCTGGAGATGGTGCGTTTGCTGCTCACGCATTGATGTGCCTGCAACCGGCCGTCAGACCGGAGCGTAGATCTTACTCGCGCGCGTTTCGAAGGCTTCGGTGAACATGCGGAAGGCGCGGTCGAACATCGAGCCCATCAAAGCGCCAAGGATGCGGCTTTTGAATTCGTAATCGATGAAGAAATTGATGGTGCAGCCGCCAGCCGGTGTCTCGATGAAATGCCAGCGATTGTCGAGATATTTGAACGGACCGTCGATATATTTGACTTCGATGACACGCTCGGCCCGGTTCAACAGCACCTGGGTCGTGAAGGTCTCGCGGATCGCCTTGTAGCCGACGGTCATATCGGCCACGAGCAGGATCCTGCCGTCACGCTCCTTGCGGCTTCTGACCGACAGCGCCTCGCAAAGCGGCAGGAACTCGGGATAACGTTCGACATCGGCAACGAGATCGAACATCTGGTCGGGCGTATGCGGTACGGAACGGTGCGTTTCGAAGTGCGGCATAGGCGGCACTTAAGCGGCTGCGCCAAGAAGATCAAGAAGCTGGCGCATACGACGGCGGGATTTTAGCTGAGAACGGGGCGAAGGCGGCGCGGTCTCAGCGCCTATACCACATACGCTGGAGCAACCTGTCGCTGCGGACGAACTGATGGAACAGTGCCGCTCCAATATGTGCGGAAAGCAGTGCCAGCAGGAGATTTGCCCCAAGCCCATGCGGCAGGCGCGGCGGATAGAGATGGAAGTTCGGCAATTCCGTGCCAGCACCGAATATGGCTTGCGCCGCGCCGCTCAGCGCGATGATGCCGACGCCGCTCGCAATCATGCCGAGGATGACCACGTAGAAGGCAAGATGGACGGCGCGGGCCAGCCACTCTTGCCACGAGGGCGCGCCCTGAACAGGCAGCGGCTTCCTGTCGAAAAGCCACCACCACACGATGCGGCACACGGTCAGCAGAAGAACCATGATCGCCGCTGGGATATGAACACGAAGGAGCGCCACCTTTGCGACCGGTTCGACGATATTGCCTGCTCGAAAGCCGGAGACGAGGGCAACGAGCAAGAATATGGCGGTCAGCCAATGCATGGAGACGGCGATGGCGCCGTAGCGATCAGTCGTGCTTTTCAGCATCAATTTCTCCTTCGAGACTGTGCCGCAGCCTCGTCATGACGCGATGTGCGGTTTGGATTTCGGCAAGTGAAAGCCCTGCGGCCATGGCGTTGACGCGCGGGTTGTAGGCTGCGATCGCAGCATCGTAGGTTTGTCGTCCTTTGTCGGTCAGCACGACGAGCTGCGCCCGCCGGTGATGCGGATTGGGTTCAAAGGCGACCAGCCCCTCTCCGTGCAGATCATTGACGATGCGCTGCACGTTCTGGCGGTTGGCACCAAGGTCCCGGGCCAGCCATGCCACCGGCTGCGGCCGATCCGCATAGACGATGGCCCCGAGGATTTGCCAGCGTGCGCTGGTCAGCCCAAAGGCCGCCACAAGTCTGTCTCCCCAGGTCAAGGTCAAGTTATTCACCCGAAACATTGAAAGGATCAGTTCCGTCAAGGCGTCGCCTGTCGTGGTTCTCGTCGCTTCATCCATTTGTCACCATATATTGTTATTGACATCATCATGTCAAGTTATTACGTATGCACCACACCAAATTGACATCATTACACCAATACGAAAGGGATCTGAAGTCATGCACATGCAACCACTTGATGAGAATTTTCCGATCCACCGCCAGCTCGATGTCGATGCAGCCCCGGTCGTGCTGATCAACCTCTTCACGCTCGATCCCGCTGATGAGCCGCGTTTTCTCGAAGTCTGGAGCCGTGATGCCGAGTTTATGAAGCGGCAGCCCGGCTTCATCTCGACGCAGCTTCATCGAGCACTCGGCGAGAGCATGACCTACCTGAATTATGCGATGTGGGAATCGAACGAGGCATTCCGAGCCGCCTTCACTCATCCCGACTTTCGCGCCCAGGTCGCTGCATACCCGGCATCCGCCGTCGCTCGGCCGCACCTGTTTCAGAAGGTCGCCGTAGCCGGCATCTGCACAGCTTGAGCATCATTAGAAGGAGGATCTGCTGCGCATTAATCGGTAGCAGATGCTCCGGACAAGCCCACAGCCGTCCGGTTAAAAAATTTGGACTGGACGGAAGACACTGATTGTCTTTGATTCTGGCGTTTTTCGCTGTTCGGGACACGAACGGCAGCTCACTACCTAGGCGACATCCCCCGGCCTGGGAGATCGGCGAAGGCTGCCCCTCATCCGCCTGCCGCCACCGACCGGGGTCGAGCCGCGGGTCGCGACCTCTCCGCCTCTCTCCAGTCACTCGCAGGGCTCTCCCCGTCAGAACGGGGAGAGGGTTAGGGTGAGGGGCAATCGTGAGTGTGAACCGAACAACCGTCGGACAAGCCCGAGCATGACGCAGGAGAGGTTAGCAAGCATTGTCGTCCGCAGACCGACCAGGGCGAAAGATTGCGCGCCGAACCTTACTCAGCCGCCATCAACAGCTTCTTTTCCCGAGCCGCTCTCAGCCGGGCGAAGTCGTCGCCGGCATGGTGGGAGGAGCGGGTCAGCGGGCTTGAGGCGACCATCAGGAAGCCCTTGCTGTAGGCGACCGTCTCATAGGACTTGAACTCTTCGGGGGTGACGAAGCTTTCGACCTTGTGGTGCTTGCGGGTCGGCTGCAGGTATTGGCCGATCGTCAGGAAATCGACATCGGCAGTGCGCAGGTCGTCCATCAGCTGCAGCACTTCGTTGCGCTCCTCGCCGAGGCCGACCATGATGCCAGACTTGGTGAACATGGTGGGATCGAGTTCCTTCACCCGCTGCAGCAGCCGGATGGAGTGGAAGTAGCGGGCGCCGGGGCGAACCGTCAGATAGTTGCCGGCGACCGTTTCCATATTGTGGTTGAAGACGTCGGGTTTGGCGGCGACAACACGCTCCAGCGCGCCCGGTTTCTTCAGGAAGTCCGGCGTCAGGATTTCGATCGTCGTCATTGGCGAGGCGGCGCGGATCGCCCAGATCACCTTTTCGAAATGTTCGGCGCCGCCGTCCTCGAGGTCGTCGCGGTCGACCGAGGTGATGACGACGTGGGACAGGCCCATCTCCTTGACCGCCTTGGCGACATTTTCCGGTTCGGCCATGTCGAGCGCATTCGGCTTGCCGGTGGCGACATTGCAGAAGGCGCAGGCGCGGGTACAGATCTCGCCCATGATCATGAAGGTGGCGTGCTTCTTGTCCCAGCACTCGCCGATATTCGGGCAGCCGGCCTCCTCGCAGACGGTGACGAGCTTGTGCTCCTTCACGATCGCCCGCGTCTCGGCATAACCTTTGGAGGTCGGCGCCTTGACGCGGATCCAGTCCGGCTTGCGCATGACTTCCGTATCCGGCCGATGCGCCTTTTCGGGATGGCGCACGCGCTTGGCGTCGGGATTGATCGTGTCGAGAATGGTCACCATTGCAGTTTCAGCTTTCCGTCGCCCTTTAAGCGGCATCATCTCTTGATCTAGCGCCGCACCAGCCGCGCAAGGAATATCAGCAGGCAGGCGCCAAGGAAACCCGTCACGAAATAACCGAGCCGGCCGCCGGCGAGCTGGACATGGAATTGGGCGAGGATGGCGGTGGCGACGACCGAGCCGGCGATGCCGAGCACGATGTTCAGGAAAATCCCGTACCGCGCCTCCATCAGCTTGCCGGCGAGCCAGCCTGCAAGCCCGCCGATGATGATTGCCGAGATCCAGCCCACGCCTTCCATACCCGCCCTTACCCCTAAGCGACCGCTCTGGCGACCAGAACCACTATGATGGCACCGACGGTGGCGTGGATGATCTGTACGACCAGCGCGTTCTCAATGCCCAGCGAAATGCCGAGCGCGCTGAACAGATAGCCGCCGACGAAGGCGCCGATGATGCCGCTCAGCAGGCACCTGATCAAGCCGCCGCCACCGACGACGAGACTTGCAAGGAAGCCCGCCACCAGGCCGATCAGCAAAAACACCAGCAACGCCTGCGTCTCCATAGACATGAGGATTTCCTTTCGATTTTTCCACTCCCGGCGTGGCTTTCCACCCCGGGAGCAAATTTCCACCCCGGACAAAGAGGGCGGCCCCGGAAATTATCAAGCGTTCAGCACACGGCCATAGGCATCGAGCACCGCTTCCTTCATCGTCTCGGAAACTGTGGGATGCGGGAAGATCGTGTGCATCAGCTCTTCCTCTGTCGTCTCGAGGTTCATCGCAACGACGAAGCCCTGGATGAGTTCGGTGACTTCGGCGCCGACCATGTGGGCGCCGAGCAGCTCGCCGGTCTTCTTGTCGAAGATCACCTTGACCATGCCCTGGTCTTCGCCGAGCGCGATCGCCTTGCCGTTGGCGGCAAAGGAGAAGCGGCCGACGCGGATGTCGCGGCCGAGCTCCTTGGCCTTGGCTTCGGTGAGGCCGACAGAGGCGACCTGCGGATTGCAATAGGTGCAGCCGGGGACCTTGCCCTTGTCTGTGGGATGAACGTTCGGCAGGCCGGCGATCTTTTCGACGCAGACGACACCTTCATGTTCCGCCTTGTGCGCCAGCATCGGCGGGCCGGCGACGTCGCCGATGGCATAGATGCCGGCGACATTGGTCTTGCCGTAACCGTCGGCGACGACGCAGCCGCGATCGGTCTTGATGCCGAGCGCTTCGAGGCCGAGATTTTCGATGTTGCCCTGAACGCCGACAGCCGAAATCATCCGGTCGGCGGTGATCTGCTGCACCTTGCCGTCCGACGTCTCGACATGGGCAGTGATGCTGCCCGCCCCCTTCTCGACCTTGGTGACCTTGGCGCTGGTGAAGATCTTCAGGCCGCGCTTTTCCAGCTGCTTGCGGGCGATGGCGGTGATTTCGGCATCCTCGACCGGCATGATCGTCGGCATGACTTCGACAACCGTCACATCGACGCCCATCGAGCGGTAGAAGCTGGCGAATTCGATGCCGATCGCGCCCGAGCCCATGACGATCAGCGACTTCGGCAGCGCGTCGGGCTTCAGCGCCTCGAAATAGGTCCAGATCAGCTTGCCGTCCGGCTCGATTCCGGGCAGTGCGCGCGGACGGGCGCCGGTGGCGATGATGATGTGCTTGGCAGTATAGGTGCCCTCGCCCTTGACGTTCTTCGGCAGCGGATGCTGCGGCTCGACGACCGGCTTCGACGACTTGCCGACGACGATCTCGCCTGGTTTGGTGATCTTTGCCTCGCCCCAGATGATGTCGATCTTGTTCTTCTTCATCAGGAAGCCGACGCCGGCATTGAGACGGGCGGAGACGGCGCGCGAGCGGCCGACGACGGCCTTGGCGTCCGGCTTGACGGTACCTTCGAGAACGAGACCGAAATCCTTGAAGTGGTTGGCGTGATCCAGCACCTCGGCCGAACGCAGTAGCGCCTTTGTGGGTATGCAGCCCCAGTTCAGGCAGATGCCACCCATATGCTCGCGCTCGACGATCGCCGTCTTCAGGCCGAGCTGGGCCGCACGGATGGCGGCGACATAGCCGCCGGGGCCGGAGCCGATGATGATGACGTCGTAGGATTCAGCCATATGTGTCCTGCCCTTCGTTTACGCTGCGCTGCGGGTCATGAGCACCCACGCGTGTCTCTTGCTGTTTTCGAAGAGCGGCACGGCATCAGCGCGCGCAGCCTCCGAGAATCCGTTTCTTCCATAAAGCGACAGAGCCGCCTCGTTATCACTTGCGGTAATGAGACTGACAGGCCGGCCATCGGCCCTGTCGATCTGATCCTCCAGCAACGTTCGCCCGATGCCGATGCCACGCAGATGGCGGTAGACGCCGAGACTGCCAATGAACCAGCTTCCCACAACCGTCTTCTGCAAGACGAGCATCGGCTCGGTCGCCGCGCTCGTCGCCTCGATATCGCCTATGCCTTCCCCGAGCGTATGGCCGATTGCCACGCCCGCAACCTCGCCATAAGCCTCGGCGATCACCGCATCCCGCCAGCCGCCGACAGCCTCCTCCTCACTCATTTTCAGCCGCCCCCGCTCCAAAGGCGTGTCGCTTATGCCGTTCGCCACATCGGCGAACCAGAGCCAGGAGGCAAAGCCATGCGAGGCGATATCCGCCAGGATCGCCAGCTCCGAGGCATCCCGCCGCGAGGCCTGCCGCAGGGCGACGAAGGCAGCCATTTTCAGATCCCCAGCATCATCCGCACGATCGATTCCAGGCCGCGTCCGAGCGCACGCGTGTTCTCCGCGTCGAGATGAATGCCGTCGATCGGCGTGGTCTTGGCGACGGAATTGCCGTCGAAAAAGCCGCAGCCAAGTTCGTCGGCAAGGTCACGATAGAGCGTTGCAAGCTTGGCCGATTCTTCGATTCCGCCGGGAAAGGATGCGGCAAAAGGCACATTGCCCGTCGCGCAGATCGCCGGTGGCGCCACGATCAGGATCTCCGGCCCATCGAATTCGAAGGGCCAGGCGTGATTGCGGATCAGCCGCACGAGGCGGCTGATGCCCTGGCAGGCGGCAAAGGCCGAACCCGCCACGACCGGCTTCATGTCGTTGGTGCCGAGCAGGAGGATGACAAGATCGAGCGGCGCATGCGTCTGCAGGATCGTCGGCAGGACGCGCGCCCCGTTGCGGTCGCAATCGGCGAGGTGATCGTCGAAGGCGGTGGTGCGACCGTTCAGGCCTTCGGCAATGATGCGGGCCTCGCTGCCGAGCGCTGCCTGAAGCACGCTCGGCCAGCGATTCTTGTAGTCATGACGGCCGATCGTCTCGGCGTCATAACCCCAGGTCAGCGAGTCGCCATAGCAAAGAACGGTCTTGGTCATTTCCGCCTCCGCTTCGCGATCAGACAAGCATGCCCATCGGGTTTTCGATGTAGCCCTTGAAGGCCTGGAGAAGCTCGGCGCCCAGCGCGCCGTCGACGCAGCGATGGTCGGTCGAAAGCGTGACGCTCATGACCGTGGCGATCGCCATTTCGCCGTTCTTGACGACGACCCGCTGCTCGCCGGCGCCGACCGCCAGGATCGTCGCATGCGGCGGGTTGACGACGGCGGCGAAGTTCTTGACGCCCATCATGCCCATGTTGGAGACGGAGCTGGTGCCGCCCTGATATTCCTCGGGCTTCAGCTTGCGATCCTTGGCCCGCTTGCCGAGGTCGCGCATCTCGTTGGAGATGACAGACAGCGTCTTCTGCTCGGCCTTGCGGATGATCGGGGTGATCAGGCCGCCGGGGATCGAGACGGCGACGCCGACATCGGCGTGCTTGTGCTTGACCATGTTGCTGTCCGTCCACGACACGTTGGCCTCGGGAACGTCGCGCAGCGCCAGCGCCATGGCCTTGATGACCATGTCGTTGACCGAAAGCTTATAGGCCGGAGCGTTGTCCTTGCGGGGCGCCGCATCGTTCAGCTGGGCACGCAGCGCCATCAGAGCGTCGAGCTCACAATCGACGCTGACATAGAAATGCGGGATCGTCTGCTTGGATTCAACCAGGCGCCGGGCGATCGTCTTGCGCATGCCATCATGCGGCACGAGCTCGTAGGAGCCCGGCTCGAAGAGCTTGAGCACGGCTTCCTCGGAAGCGCCCTTCGGCGCTGCGGCGGCCGGAGCCGCGGCGGCCTGCGGAGCAGCAGCAGCCGGTGCGGGCGCAGCCTTGGCGCCACCGCCGGCAACGGCGGCTTCGACATCGCTCTTGACGACACGACCGTGCGGGCCCGAGCCTGCGACAGCCGAAAGGTCGATGCCGGCTTCTCTCGCTAGCCTGCGGGCAAGCGGCGAAGAGAAGGTGCGGTTGCCGCCGGCCGAAACTGCCGCGGGTGCGGCAGCGGGCGCAGCAGCCGGAGCGGCCGGGGCCGGTGCAGCCTCGGCCTTCGCAGCCGGGGCGGCCTCAGCTTTTCCCGGAGCGGCGGATCCTGCGCCGCTTGCGGCGGCGGCGACATCCTCGCCATCGGCGGCGAGAACGGCGATCAGCGCGTTGACCTTGACACCCTCGGTGCCGGCGGCAACGACGAGCTTGGCGACCGTGCCTTCATCGACGGCTTCGACTTCCATCGTCGCCTTGTCGGTCTCGATCTCGGCGATCACATCGCCAGACTTGACCTTGTCGCCTTCCTTGACCAGCCACTTGGAAAGATTGCCTTCTTCCATGGTCGGAGAGAGGGCGGGCATCGTGATATTGATCGGCATCGAGATACCCTCCCCTTATTTGTAGCAAACAGCCTTCACCGCATCGACGACTTCGCCGACGTTCGGAAGCGCCAGCTTTTCGAGATTGGCGGCGTAAGGCATCGGCACGTCCTTGCCCGCAATCGTCAGGATCGGCGCATCGAGATAGTCGAAGGCCTGCTGCATGACGCGGGTGGCGATTTCGGTGCCGACGGAGGACTGCGGATAACCTTCCTCGACGGTGACGAGGCGGCCGGTCTTCTTGACCGATTCGATAACCGTCGGCAGGTCCATCGGGCGGATAGTGCGAAGGTCGATCAGTTCGACGTCGATGCCGATCTTTTCGAGTTCGGCAACCGCCTTCGTCGCATAGGTCATGCCGATGCCGAAGGAGACGACGGTAGCGTCCTTGCCCTGACGATGGATGCGGGCCTTGCCGATCGGCAGGACGAAATTATCGAGCTTCGGCACATCGAAGTGCTGGCCGTAGAGAATTTCGTTTTCGAGGAAGATGACCGGGTTCGGATCGCGGATCGCCGCCTTGAGCAGGCCCTTGGCGTCGGATGCCGTGTAGGGCATGACAACCTTCAGGCCGGGGATGGCGCTGTACCAGGCCGCATAATCCTGGCTGTGCTGGGCGCCGACGCGGGCGGCTGCACCATTCGGGCCGCGGAAGACGATCGGAGCGCCCATCTGGCCGCCGGACATATAGAGCGTCTTGGCGGCCGAGTTGATGATGTGGTCGATCGCCTGCATGGCGAAGTTGAAGGTCATGAATTCGACGATCGGGCGAAGGCCGGCCATGGCGGCGCCGACGCCGACACCGGCAAAGCCGTGTTCGGTGATCGGCGTATCGATGACGCGACGGGGGCCGAATTCCTGCAGCAGTCCTTGAGTGACCTTGTAGGCGCCCTGGTATTCGGCGACTTCCTCGCCCATGACGAAGACGTCGTCACTGGCGCGCATTTCTTCGGCCATGGCGTCGCGGAGCGCTTCGCGCACGGTCATCGACACCATTTCGGTGCCGGCCGGGATTTCCGGGTCGTTCGGAACGACGGCCTTGGGCTCTGCGGGAACGGGAGCAGAAGCGGAACCGGTATTTGTCGGCTTTTCTTCCTGAGCAACCTGCGGAGCAGCGACCGGAGCCGGCTGAGCAGCGGCAGGAGCGGTGGAAATCGCGTCAGCCGATTCGCCGTCCTGCAGCAGCACTGCGATCCTGGTGTTGACCTTGACGCCTTCAGTGCCGGCATCGACCAGCAGCTTGCCGATGATGCCTTCGTCGACGGCTTCGACTTCCATCGTCGCCTTATCGGTTTCGATTTCGGCGATCACGTCACCGGAGGTGACCTTGTCACCTTCCTGCTTCAGCCATTTGGACAGCGTGCCTTCTTCCATCGTCGGAGAGAGGGCGGGCATGAGGATATCGATAGGCATGGGTTCCCTCCCCCGATTAGAGCAGAATGTCGGTGTAGAGCTCGGATGCATCCGGCTCCGGATCGGCCTGGGCGAAGTCGGCGCTGTCGGCGACGATGTCGCGGACATCCTTGTCGATCGCCTTCAGATCGTCTTCGGAGGCCCAGCCCTTTTCGATGAGGCGCGCCTTGACCTGCTCGATCGGATCCTGCTCGGAGCGCATCTTCTGCACTTCTTCCTTGGAGCGATACTTCGCCGGGTCGGACATGGAGTGGCCGCGATAACGGTAGGTCAGCATTTCGAGAATGATCGGGCCCTTGCCGGAGCGGCAATGTTCGAGCGCCTCGTCGGCCGCCGCCTTGACGGCGCGCACGTCCATGCCGTCGACCTGGATGCCGGGGATGCCGAAGCCGGAGCCGCGCAGCGAATAGTTCGACTGCGCGGTGGCGCGGGCCGTCGACGTGCCCATGGCGTAGCGGTTGTTCTCGACGATATAGACGATCGGCAGCTTCCAGAGAGCGGCCATGTTGAAGCTCTCGTAGACCTGGCCCTGGTTGGCGGCGCCGTCGCCGAAATAGGCGATCGCGACATTGCCGTTGTTACGGTAGCGATTGGCAAAGGCGAGACCGGTTCCGAGCGAAACCTGGGCGCCGACGATGCCGTGACCGCCGTAGAAATGCTTCTCTTTCGAGAACATATGCATCGAGCCGCCCTTCCCGTGGGAATAGCCGCTGCGGCGCCCGGTCAGCTCGGCCATGACGCCGCGCGCTTCCATGCCGGTTGCCAGCATATGGCCGTGGTCGCGATAGGCGGTGATGACCTGGTCGCCTTCCTTCTGCGCCATCTGCATGCCGACGACGACAGCTTCCTGACCGATGTAGAGATGGCAAAAGCCGCCGATGAAGCCCATGCCGTAAAGCTGACCGGCCTTCTCCTCGAAGCGGCGGATCAATAGCATCTCGCGATAGGCCTTGAGTTCCTCATCCCGATCGAAGTCGGCTACCGGGCCTCCATTCGATGCTTTGGCTGCTGGTTTTGCTGCAGTTTTGCGGCTGGAAACGGTCGCGGTCTTTCGCGGCGCCATTCAACCCTCCCTATGGGTTTGTCGTTTCTCGATGGCGCGTACCATAGGGAAGAAATATGACCACAGCAATGCCATAATTGCATGGCTCGTATTCGTCACCAAGCTGTTGGAAATACAGCAGAAATTGAAATTAACCGAATTCAGGTTAATTGGAATAATGGTTGAATATGACGATCTCGTCCGCGCGCGACATATTCAGCTGATAGCGCGCCTTTTCGTCCAGCATATCCTTGTCGAGCGAACCGTCACTGAGGAGCGCGACCTGACTTTCCAGATGTTCGCGCTTCGCCTTCAATACCGCAAGCTCTTTTTCGCGCTCGACGCGCTGACGCTCGAACGTCTCCGTCGCCCGCAACCCGTAATCGCCATGGATGCAATGATAACCGAAATAGGAAAGGAAGGCGACCGTCATGGCCGGAATGACGAAGCGACCGAGCTTTCTCTTCTTATGATGCTTTGTCCACATACACGTATGCTCTTGAACGCATTACCAATTCGTTCAGCATAATGCGCAGAGATTAACCGTTCGTTGACCGTAAAAATCAGGCAATAAAAAACCCGCGCCAGGTGGGCGCGGGTGAAGCCATTGAAATCAGATTTGCTCAGCCGCGGATGATCGAGCGGCCGGCATACTGGGCCTGCGGCCCAAGGCCTTCCTCGATGCGGATCAGCTGGTTGTACTTGGCGAGGCGGTCGGAACGCGACAGCGAACCGGTCTTGATCTGGCCGCAGTTGGTGGCAACCGCGAGATCGGCGATGGTCGAATCCTCGGTCTCGCCGGAGCGGTGCGACATGACGGCGGTGTAGGCCGCCTTGTGCGCCGTATTGACCGCATCGAGCGTTTCCGTCAGCGAACCGATCTGGTTGACCTTGACGAGGATCGAGTTGGCGACACCCATGCGGATGCCGTCGCGCAGACGGGCGGAGTTGGTGACGAAGAGATCGTCTCCGACGAGCTGCGTCTTCTTGCCGGTGAGGTCGGTCAGCGCCTTCCAGCCGTCCCAATCGTCTTCAGCCATGCCGTCCTCGATCGAGATGATCGGGTACTTGGCGGCGAGTTCGGCCAGATATTCGGCCATGGCGCCCGATTCGAGCGTGCGGCCTTCGCCTTCGAGCACGTATTTGCCGTCCTTGAAGAATTCCGTCGAGGCGCAGTCGAGGCCGAGGTAAATGTCCTCACCCGGCTTGTAGCCGGCTTTTTCAACCGACTTGACGATGAAGTCGAGGGCTTCCGAAGCGCTCTTCAGGCCCGGTGCGAAACCGCCTTCGTCGCCGACATTGGTGTTGTGGCCCTGGGCTGCAAGCTCCTTGCGGAGCGTATGGAAGACTTCCGAACCCATGCGCACGGCTTCGGCGATCGAATCGGCGCCGACCGGCAGGATCATGAATTCCTGGAAGTCGATCGGATTGTCGGCATGAGCGCCGCCGTTGATGATATTCATCATCGGCACCGGCAGCAGGCTCGCCGAAGCGCCGCCGACATAACGGTAGAGCGGCAGGCCGGAGGCCTGGGCGGCAGCCTTGGCGACGGCGAGCGACACACCGAGGATGGCGTTGGCGCCGAGACGCGACTTGTTCGGCGTGCCGTCCAGTTCGATCATGATGTTGTCGATCTGGATCTGGTTTTCGGCGTCGATGCCGCCGATGGCGTCGAAGATCTCGGTGTTGGCGGCCTCGACGGCCTTCTCTACGCCCTTGCCGAGGTAGCGCTTGCCGCCGTCGCGCAGCTCGACCGCCTCATGGGCGCCCGTCGAGGCGCCCGAGGGAACAGCCGCGCGGCCCATGCTGCCGTCTTCGAGATAGACGTCGACTTCGACGGTGGGGTTGCCACGGCTATCGAGGATCTCGCGGGCGATGATATCGGTGATTGCAGTCATGGGTTCTTCCTGCTCGGTGGGTGATCAATCGTTCGAAGCCTGTCATAATCGAAGGCGTGCAAATTACAATGCCGCAATTTCCAGCCTTCGTACCGGCGTTCTGAAGTGGCCTAAACCACGATCATGTCAACCTGTTGAACGTCAAGCCTTGGCAACCGCATCGAACGCAAGCAATTTCTCAAGCAGCCGCGGCATGTCCTTGAGATAGACCATGTTCGGGCCGTCGGACGGAGCGTTGTCAGGGTCCTGGTGGGTTTCGAGAAAGACACCGGCAATACCCGTCGCCACGGCTGCGCGCGCCAGCGTTTCGACGAATTCGCGCTGGCCGCCGGAGGACTCGCCCTGCCCGCCGGGCTGGGCGACGGAATGGGTCGCATCGAAAATGACGGGCGCGCCCATCGCCGCCATGATCGGCAGCGAGCGCATGTCGGAAACCAGCGTGTTGTAGCCGAAGGAGGCGCCGCGCTCGCACAGCAGCACGTTCGGATTGCCGCTGGCATTGAGCTTCTTCAGGACATTCTTCATGTCCCAGGGGGCGAGGAACTGGCCCTTCTTGACGTTGACGACGCGGCCCGTCTTGGCGGCAGCGATCAGAAGATCCGTCTGGCGGCATAGGAAGGCGGGGATCTGCAGAACGTCGATCACCTCCGCCACCTCGGCGCATTGCTCGGCGGTGTGGACGTCGGTCAGGACGGGAAAGCCGAATTCCCGCTTCAGGTCGGCGAAGACCTGCATGCCCTTTTCAAGCCCGATGCCGCGCTCGGCCGAGAGTGAGGTGCGGTTCGCCTTATCGAAGGAACTCTTATAGACGAGGCCGATGCCGAGCTTTGCGCAGAGCTCTTTCAGCGTGCCGGCGACCATGAAAGCGTGATCACGGCTCTCCATCTGGCAGGGGCCGGCAATCAGCGACAGGCGGCCGGTATTGGAAAAGGTGACCTGGCCTTCGCCTTCGCCGATCTTGACCTCGGAATTTGTATCAGTGCTCATCGTGGTTCCTCGAAGGCAAAAAGCGCGCCCTGCCCGGGCGTGGGCTTCACCAGAATGCGATTGTTCTTGCGTGTGTATGTCACTCCGTTAGCAGCCAAATGCGCTTCTGTCACGGCAAGATCGGTAACGGTGAAGAGGATTGCCCGGCCGCGCAGACCACGATCGGCGGAGGAGACGACAAGCTCGAAATAGGCCTCCAGCCCTTCCGGCGTCATCAGGCTGATCTTGGCATTCGATGCCGCGATATTCATGCCGAAACCGGTTTTTTCCACCGCCGTTTGCCCGACGGCAAGACCAACGAAGGCGGCAAACGCAGCCGGCTCCGGCGCACAAAGCGCGATCTCGGCAAGGCCCGTCACGCCGTTGGCATGCGCCTCCAGCGCCGCGCGGTCGGCCGGGAACGAATTGATGCGCTGACAGGTGAAGAGAAAGAAGTCGGGCGCGCGCAGATCGCTTGAAAAGGCCAGTTTGAAGCTGCCGACGCTTTCCGAACCGTCCGGCATTCGCATCGGCCGGCTGAACTGCAGCATCTCGCCGGCACTCGCGCCGTTGCCGACGAATCGCCGATGATCGAGGCCGGCATCCTCGGTGAGGAAGGCCAGCGCCGAAAGCCCCTCCTCGCCGCAGCGGAAGCGAAAGGCACGATTGCGGGCGATGAAGACATTCCCCTGACGGGCCGCCGCCTCGCTCTCCTCGACGCTCGCCACGCCGAGCGGCTCGATATAGGTCTTGTCGGCGAAAAAGACGCAGGCATTTTCCGTTCCGAACGGATGGCGCGCATCGGCGGCGACGGTAAAGCCGAGCTTCCCGAGCCTTTCGCGCGCCAGATCGATATTGACGACGGGCAGCACGACATGATCCAGCGGGTGCGGCTTGGCGGAATGTGCGATCATAGGATCCCTCCTGACACGTCAAAGAGATGTGCGACAGCCCCATTCCCAATGCAAGACATGTGCGCCAATCCGGCGAAGGAAAATAAAAATCTGGACGAGTTGGCGCGAAGTTTTACGGAAATTTAGCTACTTGCGGAACACATATGGAACATATAGGGTCCGTTCTGGATTTGTTTCAATCAGGGGTCTGACGTCGATGCTCACGCGCAAACAACAGGAGCTTCTCCTTTTCATTCATGAGCGCATGAAGGAATCCGGCGTTCCTCCCTCTTTCGACGAGATGAAGGATGCCCTGGATCTCGCCTCGAAATCCGGCATTCATCGCCTGATCACGGCGCTGGAGGAACGTGGTTTCATTCGCCGCCTACCGAACCGGGCCCGGGCCTTGGAAGTGATCAAGCTGCCGGAGGCCTATAGCCCCAGTCTTCAGCCGCGCCGCGGTTTTTCACCGAGCGTTATCGAAGGCAGCCTCGGCAAGCCCCAGCCGGTCGCCGCCCCCGCTGCCGCAAAGCCGATCGCCGACAACGGCAGCTCTGTCTCCGTGCCGGTCATGGGCCGGATCGCCGCCGGCGTGCCGATCTCGGCGATCCAGAACAATACGCACGACATCGTCGTTCCTGCGGATATGCTCGGCTCGGGCGAACATTACGCGCTGGAGGTCAAGGGCGATTCGATGATCGACGCCGGGATCTTCGACGGCGACACCGTGATCATCCGCAACGGCAGCACCGCAAGCCCCGGCGATATCGTCGTTGCGCTCGTCGACGACGAGGAAGCGACGCTGAAACGCTTTCGCCGCAAGGGCGCCTCGATCGCCCTCGAAGCCGCCAACCCGGCTTACGAGACCCGCATCTTCGGGCCTGACCGGGTCAAGGTGCAGGGCAAGCTGGTCGGCCTCATTCGCCGCTATCACTGACAGCCAACGGGGCTGATTCGGTAAAAGCGTCTTTGCGCCAATCATAGGCGCGATGGCGCATCCATGGACGCGACAAGGTATCGAATGCGGTTGCGACCTCGGGGCCTGTCTGCGCAAAACGCAATTCGACGGAACCGGTCCTGCGCAGCGTCTCGCCGGTGAAGAGTGTCGCACCCGAGTGGCAGCGGTCGAAACGCAGGCGCACCGCGGTCACGACAATCTCGCTGGCGTCGCAGGCCGGGCCGAGATAGGCGGCATTGTCGATGACGGCGACGACATGGCCATTGCCGAGCCTGGCGATACACCAGGCTTTCTTGACGCAGGAAAAACGATTTGCCTCACCGCCGGCTGCGGCGGCCATCATTGCCGTCCTCGCCTCATTCTGCTGATCGCGGGAAAGCCTGAGGCGGCGGTCCTCACCCTGCGGCGGGATGGCAGGGCCATCCAGCATCTTCGGCGGGTGGTGCGTCGGCAGGACCAGCGCTCTCTGCCACTGGTCGAAGATGAAGTCCGGCGGGTTTTCACGGTTGGAAGCCATTGCCGCCGTCGCGACGAGCGCGACCAGACCACCATCCTCGGAAATCACCAGATCCGGCGGTCGGGAACCCGGCAGGATCAGCACGATAAGCGTCGAGACGGCGAGGATCGATGTGCCGGCATGGCGCAATCGGGTGCGGAGCAGCGTCAGCAGCAGAAAGCCTGCCACGGCCACCGCGAAATACCAGGCGGGCAAACGGCCGAGGTCGATATCGCCGCCCCAGGCGGACACCGTCTTGGCGACCGCAATCACCAGATCGAGGCCGAAGCCGACCACCGTCCAGAGCGGAGCGTCCAGGCCGAATGGCATGAGCAACATCGCCAGCAGCCCGGCCGGCATGACGATGAAGGAGATGATCGGCATCGTCGCAAGGTTCGCCGGCAGGCCATAAGCTGTCAGGCGATGAAAATGCTCGACCGCAAACAACGCCGTGGAAAAGCCGCCGATCAGCGAGGTCAGGAAGACGCCGCCGAAGAAACCGGCGACCGCCACGACCAGCCGCAGCACCGGCAGCTTCAGCAACGGGTTTTCCCGGACGCGCCGCTCCTTCCACAGCTGGTAGCCCGATACCAGTGCCAAAGTCGCGGCAAAGGACATCTGGAAGCTCGGACCCAGGACTTCGGAGGGTGAAATGGCGATGATGACGAGCGCCGAGAGAACGACATTGCGCAGGCTGATCGACGGCCGATCGAAGAAGACGGCAATCAGCATGATCGCCATCATGATGAAGGCGCGCTCGGCCGAAACCCCGAATCCTGAGATCAGGAAGTAGGCCGTGACGGCGATGAGCGCGCCGGCGGCGGCGATCTTCTTTGTCGGATAGGCTTGGGCGACACCAGGAACGAGGCTGAGCAGCATCCGGAAACCGACGAAGAAGATGCCGGCCGACAACGCCATGTTGAGGCCCGAGATCGCCACGATATGCGCAAGGCCGGACTGGCGCAGCGCCTCCGTCGTTTCCTTCGAGATGGCGCGCCGCTCGTCGGTCACCAGAGCAGCGGCAAAAGCGCCCGTGTCGCCGGGCAGAATCGAGCGTATGCGATCGCCGATGCCGCTGCGCAACTGGTAAAGCCATTCGAGCAGAGCTTCGGACGTCGATCTCGCAGGCTGCGGGCCTGCCTGCGAATCGACTTTCTCGGGCGCGCCGTAGAAGAAGCCGTTGGCCCCGATGCCATCGAAATAGGCACCGAAGGAAAAGTCGTTGAGGGTGGGAAGCGCCGGTCCCGCCGGCGGCGTCAACCGTGCTCGGCCGGTGATGACGTCACCGATCTCGAAGGACGCATCGGCGCCGCGGGCGATCACGGTTATGCGCCTCGGCGGCCGCTTCACCTGTGGCGCCTCGGTGCCGGTGACCGCAAGAACATAGCGCCACCGCCCGCGATCGTCGCCTTCGCGCCGCTCGACGCGGCCCGTCACCGTCGTTGTCACGGATGAATCGAGGATGACAGTCGACGCCCGCCAGCTTTCGAGCTGCGCACAGAGCATGCCGCATGCCACGAGGGCAAGCGCCATAAAGGTTGCCCGCAAGGCCGGCCGGCTGCGGCCGGCGACGAGCACCGCAAGCATCAGCACCGACAGGCAGAGCAACGATGGAAGGAGCGGAAAATCCGTTGCAGCAAGAAACCAGTATGCCGCGCCGGCGCCGAGGAAGACCGGCGAGAACAGGAGCAGGCGGCCGTGGTCGGCCTCCTCGCTGAGCAAACGGCCGGCAGCGCGCAGCAATTGTGCGACCGCGGTCGTCAGCCGGTGGCGCAATGGCACCGCAGACTGCGTTTTTGCCGGCCGCGATCCCACGGCAGGAGCCGGAAACGCGACGGGATCGGCAAGGCCGACGCCTGCTTGCGGCCGCAATTCGACTGTCGTCAACTCCTGCATGCGCCGCCCAAAATGACCTTACCCTGGGCCCAGAATGCAACCTCCGAGCTCATCCGGCAAGAATAATCGATTGAAATACGGGCGAAAATTGCGAGCGCGAAAAGATCAGTTGAATCATCGGCTTCCGCTATGCGTGCTGCTCATCGCTGCAGTGCCTAAAAGGTGATGCCGCAATGCACAAAATGGCGTCACGGTAACTTGGCATTAGCCTCGCGATCATATAGCTATCGCAAAGGACGCTTAACCCCTATGGCGCTTTTGTGGCGCCACCGACATTTCGGAGGATCAGCATGACGGATCAAAGCGCAACAATAAAAATCGGTGACAAATCAGTCGACCTCGCCGTCAAAAGCGGCACGATCGGCCCGAGCGTCATCGATATCGGTGCTCTCTACAAGAACACCGCCTCCTTCACGTACGATCCGGGTTTCACCTCGACCGCATCCTGTGAATCCAAAATCACCTATATCGATGGCGACGAAGGCGTTCTGCTGCACCGCGGCTATCCGATCGAGCAGCTCGCCGAACATGGCGACTTCCTCGAGGTCTGCTATCTGCTTCTCTACGGCGAACTGCCGACGGCAGCGCAGAAGAAGGACTTCGACTATCGCGTCACGCATCACACCATGGTGCATGAGCAGATGAGCCGCTTCTTTACCGGCTTCCGCCGCGATGCGCATCCGATGGCCGTCATGTGCGGCTGCGTCGGCGCGCTGTCGGCCTTCTATCATGACTCGACCGACATCACCGATCCGCACCAGCGCATGGTCGCCAGCTTGCGCATGATCGCCAAGATGCCGACGCTTGCCGCCATGGCCTACAAGTACCATATCGGCCAGCCCTTCGTTTACCCGAAGAACGACCTCGACTATGCGTCGAACTTCCTGCGCATGTGCTTTGCCGTTCCGTGTGAGGAATATGTGGTCAATCCGGTGCTTTCGCGCGCCATGGACCGCATCTTCATCCTGCATGCCGACCACGAGCAGAATGCTTCGACCTCGACGGTCCGCCTCGCCGGTTCGTCGGGCGCCAACCCGTTCGCCTGCATCGCCGCCGGCATCGCCTGCCTCTGGGGCCCGGCGCATGGCGGCGCCAATGAAGCAGCGCTCAACATGCTGACGGAGATCGGCACGGTCGACCACATTCCTGAGTATATTGCCCGCGCCAAGGACAAGAACGATCCGTTCCGCCTGATGGGCTTCGGCCACCGCGTCTACAAGAACTACGATCCGCGCGCCAAGATCATGCAGAAGACGACGCATGAAGTGCTCGGCGAACTCGGCATCAAGGATGATCCGTTGCTGGAAGTGGCGATGGAGCTGGAGCGCATCGCGCTCACCGACGAATATTTCATCGAGAAGAAGCTCTATCCGAACATCGACTTCTATTCCGGCATCACGTTGAAGGCGCTGGGCTTCCCCACGACCATGTTCACCGTGCTCTTCGCGCTTGCCCGCACCGTCGGCTGGATCGCGCAGTGGAACGAGATGATCGAGGATCCGGAACAGCGCATCGGCCGTCCGCGCCAGCTCTATGTCGGCGAACCGAAGCGCGACTACATCCCGGTTTCGAAGCGCTGATCGCTTGAGACCAATCGGCTCAAACGAAAACCCGGTCAGAAACGACCGGGTTTTTTCTTTTTCAGCACCTCGAGCAGGATTTCGGCAGCATGTTCGCCGGGCGGCTTTTCGGTCTGCATGCGCTGCCAGATCAGCTCATAGCCTTCCTTCATCGCCTTGAGCTGGAGAGTGTCGGCCGACAGCCTTTCCATCCAGCGTGCGAGACTTGCCCCGCGAACGATATCGTTCAGATATTCCGGCACGACCGCGTAATCGGCGATCAGGTTCGGCAGCGCTCCTGTCCAGGTCTTGATGCCCGATGTCAGCAACCGCATGATCCAGTCGACCTTGTAGGCTGAGACGACGGGAACGTCGGCAAGCGCCAGCTCGAGAATAACGGTTCCGGATGCGGCCATGGCCGCATCGGCCTCGACGAAAGCCTTCCACTTTGCTTCTGCGCCGATAACGATCTCCGGCGTTACCGCCCATTTCGCAGTCAATTCGCGCACAAGCCCTTCCTTGTGTCTCATCGTCGGCAGGATAAAACGCATCGGCCCATTGCGGGAGACAAGTTCGCTCACCGCCGCCTCGAAATGCGGCAGGAGCTTCTGGATTTCCGAGGAGCGTGAGCCGGGCAGAAGCAGGATTGTGCCGCTGCCGGGCCGTCTTCCGGCGCGCAGGCGTCGGGTCTCCAGGAGCGCAGGGTCAGCGGTCAGGCGATGCCCCACATAGGTCGTTGCCGGGCCGTTGAGGCGCTGCATCGTCGCCGGTTCGAAAGGCAGAACGGCGAGCACGTGATCGACATAGGCAAGCATGCGGTTGGCGCGATATTCCTTCCAGGCCCAGACGCTCGGACAGACATAATTGACGACAGGCAAATCCGGCAGCGCCGTGCGGACACGTTTTGCCACGCGATGAGTGAAATCCGGGCTGTCGATGATGAGCAGAATGTCAGGCTTCGCGGCGATGATCTCGGCCGTTGTCCGGCGGATAAGGCCAAACAGCTTCGGCAGCCGGCTCAGCACCTGGGTGATGCCCATGATCGACAGTTCGGAAAAATCGAACAGGGATCGCAGGCCCTCCGCCTGCAGCCCCTCCCCGCCGACGCCGACAAGTTCCACCGGTCCGTCATGGATGCGCTTCAGCGCAGCGATGAGGTCGGCGCCGAGGAGATCGCCTGACACCTCACCGGCAATGACGGCAATCTTCAGCGGCGCGCCGTTCATTCCAGCCCCCATTCCGGCAGGCCGCGATCAATGCCGCAGACGAAAAGCTCTGTCTCGTCGGCGGCGCGGATGACGGCAGCACGATCGAGCACCAGCGAGCGGCCGGCTTCGACGGCGATACCGGCAAGGCCGGCTTTACCGGCGTTCAGCACCGTGGAAACGCCGATCGCCGGCAGGTCGGCACGAATATCCTGCTGCGGCTTGCAGAGCTTGACGAGCACGCCGCGGCGGCGCGTCGAAATGCGCCCGGCGGCTCTGAGCCCGGCGACACGGTCAAGCATCTCGTCGGTGCCCTCAAGACCCTCCAGTGCGACAACCCGCCCGCCGATGCTGACGGCGCCCTGCCCGACATCCAGCCGGCCGAGCGTCTCGGCGGCTTCGGCAGCACGGCTGATATCGCGCCGATCTTCGTCACCGGGTGTGACGGCGCCAAGCGGACCGACGGAAGCCAGCAGGTCGGGGGCGATCTCATGGGCGCCGACGACGCGCCGGCCATTTCCCTCGATCAGCCGGATCACCATCTGCAGGACCGTATCGTCGCCGCCGGAGAGCAGGGTGCGGATCGCAGCCGGCACCCTCATCAGAATACGCAGCGTCGGGCGCACCTCACGCCATTCCGGCCGGCGGCGCACGCTGCCCGACATCACCACGCGGCCGATGCCATAACGGTTGAGAAGACTATCGAGAGCGGCGAAATCGCCGATGCCGATAATGGCGTGGTCGTAGCCTTCCCAACGCCGGTCGCTTTCGTCCTTCAGGGCGACGATAACAGGATTTTCGCCAGCGGCGCGTGCGGCTTCCGCGACATAGGAAGGCAGAAGGCCGCCGCCGGCGATGATCGCTAGCCGGCCCGCCGCGGTGTCGCTTGATAAAGCCACGGCTAGCCCTTCTGACCTCGGGTCGGCGAGGACAGGGCGCGGTCGCTATCGGCGGCGATGAAATCCAGGATCTGCATCACCTCTGCGCAATCGGCATATTCCTCGCGGATGGCCGCGGCGTTCTCACGCACGGAGGCCGTTCCCTCAAAGATCGCCTTGTAGGCGCGGCGGACCCTGTGGATGACAGCGCGGTCGATGCCGGCGCGCGTCATGCCGACGACATTGAGGCCGCCCAGCAGCCCGGGATTGCCGTTCAGCATGCCGTAGGGAATGACGTCGTAACTCACTGCCGACAGCCCGCCGACGAAAGCCTGGCGGCCGACGCGGGTGAACTGATGAACGGCCGACCCGCCGCCGAGAATGACACGATCCTCAATGACGACGTGGCCGGCGAGCATGACGTTGTTCGACATGATCACGTGGTTGCCGACGCGGCAATCATGTGCCACATGCGAATTGGCCAGGAACAGATTGTTGTCGCCGACGATCGTCTGGCCGCCGAAATCTGCGGTACCGGTATTCATCGTCACGCCTTCACGGATCGTGCAGTTGGCGCCGACCGAAAGCGTCGTCTCTTCGCCGGCGTGATGCACGCTCTGCGGATCGCCGCCGACGACCGCCATCGGGAAGATGCGCGTGCCCTTGCCGATCACGGTCCGGCCGGTGACGATCGCATGCGCCAGGAGCTCGACATTTTCATGCAGGACGACGTGCGGCCCGACATGGCAGAAGGGACCGATCTTCACGCCCTCACCAATGGTGGCCCCGTCTTCGACGACGGCCATCGGGTGAATGCGGGCGCTTTCGGCAATCGTACTCATGCCTGATCCTTACGAACGATCATCGCGCCGATATCGGCCTCGGCGACCAGCGCGCCGTCCACTTTGGCGTCGCAATGAAATTTCCAGATATTACCACGCTGCTTGTGCTTCTTAACGTGGAATTCGACGCGATCGCCGGGCACAACCGGCTTGCGGAAGCGCGCATTCTCAATGGTCATGAAGTAGACAAGGTTGCCGGGCTGGCCTTCCTTCTTGGCACAGATCGCCCCCGCCGTCTGCGCCATGCCCTCGATCAGCAGCACGCCCGGCATGATCGGCGACTCCGGAAAATGGCCGGTGAAATGCGGCTCGTTCACCGTGACGTTCTTGATGCCGACCGCTGAGTTGTCGCCATCGATCTCAATGATCTTGTCGACCATCAGAAACGGATAGCGATGCGGCAACAGCTTCATGATCTCGATGATGTCAGCCGAAGAAAGCGTCGTCGTGGCTTCCTCAGTCATTTTCCTTGCCTCCAGGGTTCCGCCCGCGCAACTTGGACTTCGCCACTTGTTGCGCCGCCTCTCTCAGATAGTCTTTCAGCGGACGAGCCGGCACGCCGCCATATTGCCCGCCGGCGGCAAGATCGGTCATGATACCGCTTTTGGCGGCGATCTGCACGCCGTCGCCGATCGTCACATGGCCCTTGATGCCGGCCTGGCCGCCGATCTGCACGCCGTTGCCGATCTTGGTGCTGCCGGCGATGCCGACCTGCGCGACAATGGCGCAATGGCGGCCCATCTGGACGTTGTGGCCGATCTGGACCTGGTTATCGATCTTGGTCCCCTCGCCGATTACCGTATCGTCCATGGCGCCGCGGTCGATCGTGGTATTGGCGCCGATCTCGACATTATCCTGGATGATCACCCGGCCGATCTGGACGATCTTGATCATGCCGCGCGGACCGGGCGCATACCCGAAACCGTCCTGGCCGATGCGAACGCCGTTGTGGATGATGACGCCGTTGCCGATCAGCGCACAGAGAATGCTGGCGCCGGCTGCAATCGAACAATCCCGGCCGATCTTGACGCCCGGACCGATGATACTGTGCGCGCCGATGCGGGTGCCTTCGCCGATTTCGGCATGGGCGCCGATAACCGCCAGCGGCTCGACGATCACGCCCTTTTCCAGCCTGGCGCTCGGATCGATCACCGCGCTCGGCGCGATCTCGCTTTCACCCGGCGAAATGGCGACCGGACGCAGTGCTGCCGGATAGAACAGGCCGCCTGCCATCGCAAAAGCCGCATGCGGATTGGACGACAGGATGATCGGGATATGCTGAGGTACGAGGTCGGCGAGCGCCTTGTCGCAGATCACCGCCGAAGCCTCGCAGGTCAGCAGCTCATCCCGGCTGCGGCGCGACAGGATGTAACAAACATCGCCCGCCCGCGCCCGGTTGATGGGAGCGACGGATCGGACAATGACATCGGCATGATCGGAATTGGCGAGTTCCGCCCCAAGAAACTCTGCCAGCTCAGCGAGCTTCAGACCTTCATGGGGCAGAAAAAAAACGTTTTGCTCCATCGGCAATGCTCCAGAACGGAATTGAGTCTTACAGTTCCGGACTGCCGATATCAGAATTGGTTGTTGATGCCAAACTTGAAGTTCTGCGTCTTGTCAAAGTCTTCCTTGAGCACTGGGATTGCGTAATCCAGACGCAATGAACCGAAAGGAGACTGCCAGACGACGCCGACACCGACGGAAGCGCGCAGCGAGGCGTCTTCACCCTCGATGCCGTCGCCCCTGAGGTCGACGTCGTTGCCGAACAGCGTGCCCGCATCGGCGAAGACCGCGCCGCGCAGATTGAAGTCACGCGGGAAGCCCGGCATCGGGAAGGTTGCTTCGGCCGACGCCGTGAAATACGTCGTACCACCCAGCGGATCGTCGTTGGTGCCGGCAACGCGAGGGCCGATGCCCTTGTTTTCGAAACCGCGAATGTCGCCGTTGGTCAGCGTGAACTGGTCGAAGACGTTCAGGTGCTCGCCGAAGCCGACGACATAACCAGCCGAGGCCGAAACCGAGCCGATGATATCGGCATCGTCAGCGAGCAGGTGGTAATAACGCGCCTTGCCGTAGATCTTGTAGAACTGCGAGTCACCGCCGAGACCGGCGATTTCCTGCGTCGCCGTCGCGTAGATGCCCTCGCGCGGCAGGACGGTGTCGTCGAGCGTGTTGTAGGTCAGCGTCTGCGAGATGGAAGACCGCGTCCACGGGCTGTCCTCGACGAGGTGCTGATATGGAGCCGACAGGTCGGAAAGATCGCCGTTATCAGCGTCATACTTCATCTGCTTGTAGTTATAACGGAAGGTCGTCGCCAGATCTTCGGTGATCGGCGCGGTGACGCGCAGGACGACGCTGGTTTCCTCGTAATCGTAGTTGTCGTTGCTCGACGTCTCGCTGTGGTTGACGTCGAAGCCCGCCGCCAGACGATAGCCGAGGAAATAGGGCTCGGTGAAGCTGACGCCGTAGGCGCGCGAACCTTCCTGACCGCCGCCGGCCGAGATGCGGATGTACTGGCCGCGGCCGAGGAAGTTCTTCTCTTCGATCGAAGCTTCGAGCAGCAGACCGTCACCGCCGGCGGCATAACCCGCACCGACGCCGAACGAACCGGTGGACTGATCCTGCACGTCGACGACCACCACGACGCGATCCGGCGAGCTGCCCGGCTGGGTGGAGATATTGACGGAGGAGAAATAGCCGAGCGCTTCGAGGCGGCGCTTGGCCTTGGTGATCATCTGCTGATTGAAGGCGTCGCCTTCGCTCATGTCGAATTCGCGGCGGATGACGTAATCGCGCGTGCGGCTGTTGCCGCGGATTTCGATGCGCTCGACATAGGCGCGCTCGCCCTGGTCGACCAGATATTCGACCCCGATCGTGTTGTTGTTGAGGTCGCGGTTACCGCGTGGCGTGACGCGCGCGAAGGGATAACCGGCAGAGGCCACCTGATCGGAGATCGCTTCGATTGACTTCTGCACCTCCTTGGCGCTGTAGACATGGCCTTCCTTCGTGCGCACCAGCGGCAGCAGCTGATCCGAGCCGACGCCTTCGACGGTCGACTGCACGGTCACCGGTCCGAAGTCATAACGCTGACCTTCCTCGATGTTGAAGGTGAGCGTGTACTTGTTGGTTGCCTCGTCGAAGCTCGCATCGGAAGAGACAATGCGCATATCGGCATAGCCGCGGTTGTAATAGAACTGGCGAAGCGCTTCTTCGTCCGCGTGGAGCTTGTCTTCGTTGTAGACGTCCTTGCGGGTCAGGAACGAAAGGAAGTTCGAACGCTTGGTGTTGATGACGGCAGCCAGGCGGCCGGCGCTGTAGGCATTGTTACCGACGAAATTGATCGCATCGATCTTGGTGCGGTCACCCTCGTTGATGACGAAGGCAAGGTTGACGCGGCCCTCGCCGAGCGGCACGACCTGCGTCGTCACTTCGACTTCGCTGCGGCCGGTGGCGGCATAGGCTTCCTTGATCGCCTGGATATCGGCCTGGATCTGGGTGTCGCTGTAGGGGCCGGCGGCATGGGTCTGGACGATCGTCGCGAGCTTGTCGTCCTTGATCTTGCGGTTGCCGTTGAAGACGACCTGATTGACGAGCTGGGCCTCCTGGACATTGACGACGAGCGTACCGCCGGAGACCGAAATCTTGACGTCGGAGAAGTAACCGGTGCCATAGAGCTGCTTGACCGAGTCATCGATGTCTGTGTTCGAAAAACTCTTGCCGGGCGTGATGGTCAGGTTCGACCGGACAGCTTCCGCGCCGACGCGGCTGGCGCCGCGCACATCAATGCGCTGGATAACCGCGGCCTCGGCGGCCGTAGCGGAAACGAACGTCAAAGCGCCTGCGCCCGAAGCAACAACACTAGCAGACAGCGCAACCGCCGATACTGCGTTCAAAAACTTTGAACCAGCCTTCATTTCACCTATTACCTTTTTCCCTCGTCCCCGTCCCCGGGAGAACCCGATTCCGGTCACGTGTGTCGTTTTACCCGCTTTTGACATACAAGCAAGGGAGGGCGTTAATTTCTGTTTACTTCATTTCGAAGCGTGACCCATTCGCCACTACAGCCTTGAAACATCGTAAATAAATAGTAATTCCCTTGCCTTGCGCGTTTACCCTGAGCTCACGCTTATGTCGTTCCAGGTCGTAAAAACCATCAATGTCAGTATCATTGCCAAGCCGATGCGAAACGCAATTTCCTGAGCCTTGGAACCCAGGGGTCTGCCCCTCACCGCCTCCACCGCATAGAACATCAGGTGGCCGCCATCAAGTACCGGAACGGGCATCAGGTTAAGCAATCCTATCGAAACTGAAAGTGCGGCAGCAAGTTGCAGCACTGCGCCGATACCAAGGCTTGCCATCTGGCCGGACGCCTGCGCCACGCGGATCGGCCCGCCCAGTTGATCGGCCCGCATCGACCCGGCGAAGATATTGGCGATATATTTGAAGGTGCCGGTAACGATGCCAGCGCTTTCGATCACACCCTCACGCACCGCCTCAAGCGGCGTGTAGGTCCGCAGGCGGAAATTGCCCGCTTCCTTGTTGGTGATGATGCCGATCTGGCCGAGTTCGATCTTGTTGCCGAATTGGTCTGTCCGGTCGGTCCGCTGCGGCACCATCGGCACATCGAGCTTCTGGCCGCCGCGCTCGACCGTCACAATAATCTTCTGGCTTGGACGAATGGCGACGTAGCGGCGCACGTCGTCGAAGGTCTCGACCTTGTTGCCGTCGATGGCAACCAGCAGATCGCCGGGAAGGATGCCGGCGGCAGCAGCCGCTCCGTCCGGCGCAACTTCGGCAACGACGGGATCGGCGATCATGCGGCCATAAACCGAGAAAAGAACGGCGAAAATGGCGATTGCCAGCAGGAAGTTGGCGATCGGGCCGGCGGCGACGGTCGCGGCGCGTTTCCACAGCTTGGCGCCGGCAAAGGAGCGCGCCCTGTCCTCCTCGGACATGGCGGCGATCCCATCGTTGTCGGGCTTGCTCGAAACATCCTCATCGCCGAAGAAACGGACGTAACCGCCAAGCGGGATTGCCGAAATCTTCCAGCGTGTCCCATGGCGATCGGTGAAGCCGAATATCTCCGGACCGAAGCCGACAGAAAAGGCCAGGATGCGGATGCCGCTCCAGCGCCCGACGAGGTAATGGCCCATCTCATGCACGAAGACGAGCAGCGACAGCACCAGGATGAAGGTGACGACATTCCCCATCAAAAATGTATATAGGCCGCTCATCACTTCCTTGAGTTCCTTCCGTCAGCCTGCAGCCTCATCAGAGGCCGAACAATGCCGAGCCGAGAGACGTCATTTCAGCCCCCTTTATCAAGGAAAAAAGCCCAGCAAGCAAGAACGCCGAAAAACAGGCGAAAATCAGTCCGTCGACTCGATCCATGACGCCGCCGTGGCCCGGGATGAGACGGCTTGAATCCTTGACCCCGAATTTTCGCTTGATGAAAGATTCGAACAGATCGCCCGACTGGCTGCAAACCGACAGAATGAGCGCCACGCCGGCGGCAACGACTTCCGCGCCCGGAACAAGAAAATGGACAAGAACGACGCCGGCTGCGACCGCCGAGACGGCGCCGCCGATGGCGCCGGACCAGGTCTTTCCGGGCGAGATCGAGGGCGCAAGCTTCGGCCCGCGCAGAGCCCTGCCGACGAAATAGGCGAGGATATCGGTTGTCCAGACGACGGCGAAGACAAAGAGCATGGCATAAAGGCCGGGCCGGTCGTCGCCTCTGATACCGGCGAGCGCCACGCCGGTGGCGCCGGCATAAAACAGGCCCGCCGGGAACCAGCGGCTGGTGCCGTGAAGGATGATCAGCGCGATGCCGACGGCGGTCACGCCGGCCAGCATGCCGGCGGCAAATTCGAAATTGCCGACAAGCACCAGCAAAGCGATCGCCGCCTCGCCGATCCAGCCGACGGCATTGGAAACCCAGTCACGTGCGACGCCTGATATTTTCGACCATTCATAATAGATCAGCAGGCCGATCACGGCCGCCAGAATGCGGAAGGCAAGGCCGCCATACCAGGTGGCGGCAAGAACGATGACTGCGAGAATCAGCCCGGAAGCGATGCGCAGTTTCAGTTCCTGCTGCATCAGGTGCCAACCGCGGCTGCCTGCGACGACAGGCCGCCGAAACGCCTGTCGCGGGAGGCGAATTTTTCGAGCGCCGAGCGAAAGATTTCCGGGCTGAAATCCGGCCAATATTCCGGAACGAAGATGAATTCCGAATAGGCGGCCTGCCACAGCAGGAAATTGGAAAGCCGCTCCTCGCCGCTGGTCCGGATGATGAGATCCGGATCGGGGATGCCCGCCGTGTCGAGACGGGCGTCGATCAGCGCAGGCGTGATATCCTGCGCCCTCAGGCGGCCGGACTCGACGTCCTTGGCCAGGCTCACCACAGCGCGGGAGATTTCATCACGCGAGCCGTAATTGAACGCGATGACCAGCGTCAGCGCCGTATTATCCTTGGTCGTCTCCTCCGCCTCGAGCAGCAGACCGAGGATATCGCTGCGCAGGCTGTGGCGATCGCCGATCACCCTGATGCGCACATTCTGGCGATGAAGCTCGGCCAGGTCACGGCGGATGAAAGCCTTGAGCAGACCAAGCAGATCGGAGACTTCAGCCTCGGGCCGGCGCCAGTTCTCCGAGGAGAAGGCAAAGAGGGTCAGATATTTTATGCCGGCCGCGCCGGCCGCGCGCACTGTCTCGCGCACAGCCTCGACGCCCTTGCGATGGCCCATCGTGCGCGGCAGGCCACGTTGCTTGGCCCAGCGGCCATTGCCATCCATGATGATGGCAACATGCTCTGGCACAGTCAAAAATACAGTTTCCGACATTTCCCGTCCGGTCTTTCCAGGCAAAGGCACAGATCCACTAGACCTGCATGATTTCCTTTTCCTTCTCGCCAAGCAAGCGGTCGATTTCGGAAATCGTCTCGTCCGTCATCTTCTGTACGCGTTCCGACTGTGCACGGCTCTCGTCCTGGCCGATCACGCCATCCTTTTCGGCCTTCTTGAGACCGTCCATGCCGTCGCGGCGGACATGGCGAATCGCGACCTTGCTCTTTTCGGCATAGTCGTGAGCGACCTTGACGAGCGATTTGCGACGCTCCTCGTTCAACTCCGGCAGCGGGATGCGCAGGCTCTGGCCGTCGACGATCGGGTTGAGGCCGAGGTTGGATTCGCGGATCCCGCGCTCGACGGCGCTGACCATCGACTTGTCCCAGACGGAAACAGTCAGCATGCGCGGCTCGGGCACGGTGATGTTGGCCACCTGGTTCAACGGCACGCGCGAACCATAGGCCTCAATCGTCACCGGATCGAGAATGTTGGCCGAGGCACGGCCGGTGCGCAGCGATGCGATGTCGCTCTTGAATGCGGAAACTGCGCCATCCATGCGACGCTTCAGTTCCTTGATATCGATACCTTCACTCATGTCGATGCTCCCGTCTCAAGCACGATGCCGAAAAAGCGTCAGCGGTTTCGGACACCATCATGCTCTAACTATTGTCAATTGTCGGAGACGATGGTCTTGAGGCCACCGCCCGTCAAGATTTGGGCAAAACCGCCCTTCTCGTGAATCGAGAAGACGATGATCGGAATGGAATTCTCCCTGGCGAGCGCCACGGCGGCAACGTCCATCACCGCAAGCCCCCTGTCCAGCACTTCCTGGTGCGTCAGACGATCAAGCCGCGTCGCGTCGGGATATTTCTTCGGATCGGCGGTATAGATGCCGTCGACCTGCGTGCCTTTGAAAATCGCTTGCGCACCCATTTCGGCAGCGCGCAGCGCGGCGGCGGAATCGGTGGTGAAGAAGGGGTTGCCGGTGCCGCCGGCAAAGATCACCACGCGTCCCATCGACAGATGATAGAGGGTCGCGCGCTGCGAAAAGCTCTCGCAGATCTCCGGCATGGAGATGGCCGAAAGTACCACCGTGTCGATGTTGAGCTTGCGCAGCGAGGTCGCCAGCGCCAGCGCGTTGATGATGGTGCCGAGCATGCCCATATGGTCGCCGGTCACCCGGTCGCCGCCCTTGGATGCCACCGCGACACCGCGGAAGATATTGCCGCCACCGACGACGACGCCGACTTCCACGCCCATATGCCTTGCCTCGGCGATATCGGATGCAATGCGGTCCGCCACCGCGACATCGATCCCGAAACCCTGAGCACCCATGAGCGCTTCGCCGGAAGCCTTGAGCAGAACGCGTTTATAGACAGGCTCTAAAGACATCTTGGCTCCTCGTAAATTGCCGTGAATGCCCGATACACGAAGGGCACCGCGTTGTCACGCGATGCCCTTCTTGTTTTCAGAATTATGGCTGGAAGATCAACCCTTGACGGCAGCCGCGACTTCGGCTGCGAAATCGGTTTCTTCCTTCTCGACGCCTTCGCCGAGCAGAAGACGGGCCATGCCGGCAACTTCGATCGGAGCGCCGACGGCCTTTTCAGCTTCCTTGACGGCGGCTGCGACGGTCAGATCAGGATTGATGACGAAAGCCTGCGAGAGAAGGGCGACTTCTTCGAAGAACTTGCGCATGCGGCCTTCCACCATCTTCTCGATGATATTGTCCGGCTTGCCGGAGGCGCGCGACTGCTCGATGAAGACGTTGCGCTCGCGCTCGGCGACGGCGGCATCGACTTCTTCGGGGCGGATCGCCAGCGGCGCGGTCGCGGCAATATGCATGGCGACCTGGCGGCCGATTGCGTTCAGGGCTTCCTTGTCGCCGGTCGACTTCAGCGCGACGAGGACGCCGAGCTTGCCGAGGCCGTCGGAAACGGCATTGTGGATATAGGTGGCAACAACGCCGTCCTCGACGGAGAGAGCGACCGAGCGGCGCAGGTTCATGTTCTCGCCGATCGTTGCGATCGCATCCTTGATCGTGTCGGAAACCGACTTGCCGGATGCCGGGTAGGTCGCGGCCGCAACGGCCTCGACGCTGCCGTTCGTGGAGACGGCGACCTTGGCGATGCCGCGGACGAGATCCTGGAAGGCGTCGTTGCGGGCGACGAAGTCGGTTTCGGAGTTGACTTCGACGACGACGGCCTTGGTACCCTCGCTCGAGACGCCGATGAGGCCTTCGGCAGCGGTACGGCCGGACTTCTTGTCGGCCTTGGCAATGCCCTTGGCGCGCAGCCAGTCGATTGCCGCTTCCATGTCGCCATTGGTTTCGGCAAGCGCCTTCTTGCAGTCCATCATGCCTGCGCCGGTCTTTTCGCGCAGTTCCTTCACCATTGCAGCCGTAATCTCGCTCATTATCTTCCTCTTGTCGGTTCAAACGGTGGACCGCAAAGCGCGGCGCGGCACCGGATTGAGGCACGAAATGTACCTGTATGTATGACAGCGTGATGAAGACGCGTCATAACGAAAACTTATCTGGCGAACGGCTGACGCCTCCGCCCTGAAACAGGTAAGGCCGCCGAACTTCGATGAGTCGCGAGCGGCCTTCCCAGTCTATGCAAGCTTTGGCGGAGTTTCCGATCCGCCCGCTTTCATCAGCCTTCGGCTGCTTCTTCGAGAGCCGGCTCGACCGGAACTTCGGAGGATGCGCCGAGATCACGGCCGGAAGAGCTCTGCTGACGCGCGATGCCGTCGATGGCAGCGCGGGAGATCAGTTCGCAGTAAAGAGCGATTGCGCGCGATGCGTCGTCGTTGCCCGGGATCGGATAGTCGATCAGGTCGGGATCGCAGTTCGAGTCGATGATGGCGACAACCGGGATGCCGAGGCGCTTAGCTTCGTCGATCGCGATCTTTTCCTTGTTGGTGTCGATGATGAACATCAGGTCGGGAGTGCCGCCCATATCGCGGATACCGCCGAGAGCCTTGTCGAGCTTTTCACGCTCGCGCTCGAGGTTCAGACGTTCCTTCTTGGTGAAGCCCTGGGCTTCGCCGCCGAGGATTTCATCGAGCTTGCGCAGGCGCTGTATCGAGTTGGAGATCGTCTTCCAGTTTGTCATCATGCCGCCGAGCCAGCGCGAGTTGACGTAGTACTGGGCCGAGCGCTTGGCGCTGTCGGCGATGATCTCGGACGCCTGGCGCTTGGTGCCGACGAAGAGAACGCGGCCGCCGCGAGCAACGGTGTCGCTGACAACCTGCAGGGCGCGCGACAGCATCGGAACGGTCTGTGCCAGGTCGATGATGTGAATGTTATTGCGATCGCCGAAGATATACGGCTTCATCTTCGGGTTCCAGCGGTGCGTCTGGTGGCCGAAGTGGACGCCTGCCTCAAGAAGCTGGCGCATAGAGAAATCGGGCAATGCCATGCCTTTTTATCCTTTTCCGGTTGAACCTCCGCAAGGCGAACAGCATCCTCTTCGAGGATGCCACCGGGCGGAACAGCCCGGATTTCTCCCGGACGATCCCATGCCTTACGTGTGGAATGCCGGTGCCCATACATCCCGTTCGGCATAAAAGCAAGGAAAACATTCCATTCGGCACAGAAACACGGATTCCGCCGCCCATCCCCACGCTGCCCTGCCCTGCAAATGCCGCCGCTCAGCTCACCAGCGTCGACAGCAGCGACAGCATCACGCCTGCGTCCGGCATCGGCAGAATAGCGTCGACCTCGGCCGGCAACAGGCTGCCGATCGCACTGTCGGCATTGCCGGTCGCAGTGCCCAAGGGACCGCGGAAGCCGTGTCTCGTCCAGGCAAGTTCCTGTAGCCGCGGGCTCACCAGCGCCTCGATCAGTCGGTTGGCGTTTTCGTCGACGACGATCAGCGGATGCGCGGAATAGACGGTCGGTCTGGGATAGAGCACCACCGGCTTCGCGCCCGCGCTCGTCTTGATGCGATCCCAGCGCGTGGGGTCGGCGAGGATCCATTCGACCAGCTGGTTCTCATAGCCGACGATCATCGGCTCGCCGCCAAGGCCGCCGGCCAGATACTGGTCGAAAAGCTTGCCTGACGACGGCGATTTGAAACCCATATTGCGGAAGATCGCCTGCGCCTTGCCGCCGAACGTCGCAAGATCGCTTGCCGTCGCGACATTGCCACTGAAAAGGCTCAGCACCAGCCCCGCGAACATGAAGCCGGAGTTGGAGCGGTTGGGATCGGTCGAGACGATGCGAGCGCGGCCATAGAGCGAATTGACGCCGAGCTTCGACCAGTTGGCGCCAGCGAGGATCGCATCGAGCAGGGCCTTCAGATCGAGCTGATGATGACCTTCGCTGATCACCGTCACCAAACCCGCCTTCATCAACCCATCGACCACCGGCTGCCAGGAATAGACGACGATCGGCGTATTCAGCACGACGCGGTCGTTGCGGATACCGATGCCGCTCTGCCGGGCGATATCGACCATGATCGAAGAGGACGGCCATAAATATTGCGGATGCTGCGACAGCAGCGCCTGTTCGCGCACCATCTCGACGGAGCCGGCGACGCGGCTGTCCATCGTCAATCCGTATGAACCGAGCGCCCTGACAACTTCGGGGTCGGCGAGGAAGGCCTCCTTCTCACCGCCGACGAAGCCAAACAGCGTCGTGCGGCTGCCCAGCAAGCCCTGCAATTCCGGCCGGTCCCGAACGGCGAAATAACCGCCGGTGCCGACGACACCGGCTCCGAGCAATCCCACTCCAAAGGCGCGACGAGAAAGGGCCATCAGCGTCCGATATCCTCTTTGAGCGATGCCTGGATGAGGCGCAGGTCGGTGTCGAGCGTGCCGAGTTCCTCGTCGACGAGACTATCGGCATAATGAACGAAAGCCTCTTCGAGCTTCACCAGAACGCCGCGCACCTCCCCCAACTGCTTCGGGTCGGGAACGCGCTTGGCTTCGATCACGGCAAACCCCTCCGCCACCTCGGCGGCGCGCGGCAGATAATAGGAGAGAAACCGGCGAACGGCGTTGGCGCTTTCGGGCTTGGCCTCGACCTTGCGAAAGACATCGGCGGCGATTTCGGCAAGGTGCCGGACGGCGGCTGCAGCCGGCTTGTCGCCGATCGCATCGGCGGCAGTCTCCAGCCTTTCAGCAAAGGGAACGGCCGCCTCCAAGAGGTCGCGGGCAAAAGCGACGCGCCCGCTGCCGATGCGCTTGAAATCGAGACCTTCGAACAGCCGACGCGGCGCCAGCAGAGATACGAGCCCGACAAAGACCAGAAGGGCGATGATGGCGGCAATCCAGAAGGGCATGCCGGCGGCAAAACTCAACAGCGGCACGGTGATGGCCGCCGCCAGTCCCGCCACGATCCAGTTGCCGTCATTGCCGAGCCAGTTGCGCATGCCTGTCCTAATTATAACCGCGCGCGGTGCGGAAGGCGGTGGCGAGATCCGAACCACCGTCGAACACACGCGCCGAGGTCTGCTTGGCAAGACTGTCAAGCTGGGTCTTGTCGGCGTCGCCGAATGTGATGCCGAAGATCGGTACACGCGGCTCGATCGCGTTCCACTCGCTCATGAAGGCCCGGCTTTGATCATCGGACCTGCCGTCGGTCATGATGACGATGGCCGGCAGATAAGTCGAGAGCCGGTCGGTTCCGGCGATCTGCTGCAGCGCCCGTTCGGCGCAAGCATACATGTTGGTGCCGCCGTTGGCCTTCTGCCGGGAAATCTCGTTCAGCAGTCCTTCCTGCTCCAGCGGATTTCCACTTGCCATGAAGGTGTTGCGCACGCGGCCGTCGAAAGGGATGACGATGATCTGGTCGGCCGGCGACCATTGCACCAGCACTTTGCTCGCTTCGTCCGGTGTCAGCAGGAATCGCATAGCCTTCTGCAGCTGGTCCTCGCCGTCGCCCTGCATCGAGCCGGAAAAGTCGAGGCAGAGCGCGGTCAGGGACGGCTTGCGCAGCGCCGCCTGATAAAGGTTGAGCGCCTGGCGGATAACGCCCGGCTCCGGCATACGGATCGCCGTCACCAGCCGGGTCGGATCGAAATTCCAGTTTGGTTCCGGCTTCGCGGCGACGTCGGTCAACGGGATGCGCCGGCCCGTATCAGCAATGCGCTGCTGCACGGGGCCTGAGCGGAGATAGGCGAGCAGATCGTTGAAGAAGGTCTGGACTTCGGGCCCGCGGCCATGATCGACGAAGCCGATCGGCGAATCCGCCATGGCGACGCCGTCGGCCGGATAGATCGCGTAAAGCGGTTCCTGCGACAGGCCGGCGAGCCTGTCGTTGGTTTCCTTCAGCACCGCCTCGTAATTCCACATCGCGTCGTAAATCGTGCCCTTGCCGGCGGATTCGACATAGAGATCGGCAAGCCAGCCGGAGGACCCGGAAGAGCGCACGACACCCGACAGCAGCGACCGGACGCTCTCCTGGACTGCTCTGTCGTCGAGATCACCGGGTTCGATCACAGGCTTATTGCCGAGCGCGCTCGACAGCATGGAGAGATAGGCGCTGGCGCCGGAATTGGATTGCGTCGCCGAAGTCATCAGGAATTTCAGCGATCCGCTTTCGACGGCAGCAAGAATGTCCTTCATGAAGACATCCTTGCCGATCCAGCCGAGCTGCTCGGCCTTCGACCGGCGCACGCCCAAGACCACCGGCGTCTGGGCGATAGAGGTCAGGCTCTTGACGCGGCGTTTGGTGTCGAACATGTCCACCCAGACGCTCGAGGCCGGCCAGACCGCATCCTGGGCGACACCCTGGTCGCTCTGCAGCGCCAGGCCGATATCGAGCGTGCCTTCGTATTTGAAGGTGCAGGTGGCATTCTTCTGCTTGCAGAATTCCTCGACGATTGGCTGCAGGACGGTATTCTCCGATCCCGACACGATCGAGAACTCCGGCCCCTGGCCGAAGGGATTGCAGCCGGCAAGGGGGAGAGCGGCAAGAAGTGCCAGGCCTGAAAGCAGCGCTCGCATCGTCATCCTGTCGATCACGCCTGAGTCATCGCCTTCTTGAGCTCGCTCGTCATCTGCTCCATCTGCTGTTCGGCGAGCGCCCGCTTCCGACGCCCCTCCTCCTGAACCCGAAGCACGCCTGATATCGTATCGATCAGATCCTTGTTCGCCTTGGCGAGCGTGTCGATATCGACGATGCCGCGCTGCGACTGCTGCTCGATTGATATCGCCTGGTCCTTCATCATCTCGGATGCCTGGCGGATCATGTCGTTGGTGGCGTCGGTCACCGCCTTCTGCAGCTCGAGCGCCGATTTCTGCCGCGTCAGGCCGAGCAGGATCACCATCTTCTGCTTCCAGGCCGGCACCGTCAGCGCCGAAGTCGCCTGCAGGTTCTCGATCAGCGTCTCGTCACCCGCTTGGACGATGCGAATTTGCGGCAGTTGCTGAATGCCGAGCTGGCGCGCCTGCTGCAGGTAGAACACCCGCTTTTCCAGCCGGTCGAGCGCCTGCAGACTGTCCTGATAGGTCTGCGCCTCCAGCATGCCGCCGCCGGGGCCGGTTGCGGCCGCTTCGGCCTGCGCTTTCAACCTCGGCAGCTCGGTGCTGCGAAAACGCTCGGCGAAAGTCTTGCCGGCCTGCACATAGGCTTCGAGCCGCATGATCGACTGCCGGGTTTCCTCATGCAGGTCGTCGAGCAGCGCGATGTCGCGCCGCAGCGTATCCTTGTGACGGTCGAGCTCCAGGCCGATCCGGTCGATCTGGCCGGCCACGTCCTCGAACTCCGCCTTGAACCGTTCGAGCCGGGCCTTGGCGGAAAGAAATATGCGGCTGAGGAAACCCTTGTCCTTCAGCGACGCCGGATCGAGGCCTTTCGACTTGAGGATGATATCGCTCAGGAGTCGGCCGATCTCGCCGAGATCCTTGCTGCGGACCTCGCGCAGGATCCTGTCGGCATAGTCGCTGACCGCCTGCTGGGCTCGGTCGCCATAGACCGAGATGCCGGCGCGGTCGGTGATGTTGATCGTATCGGAAATGCGGGCAATTTCCGCCGGATCGGCGGCGACGACCGGCAGGGCGGCGTTTTGAACAGTCGCGAGATCGGTATCGGCCATGAGGCAGGGCTTTCCAGGCTTGCGGCAGGAATCGTCTGGAGGCCCATCTTCGCAACAAACAGGCCTCATCGCGATGGACTGGCCGCTGGGATCGCATCGACCCGGTGAGCAGGACGATAGAATGCGACTCAATCATCGCTGGTCCCGACACAATAATGAACTTTATGCTACAGATTTATGACAGTGGACAAGCCGCAGTTTACTGACAAGCCTCGGCCTTGCGTTCAAGCAGTTCCAGCTTGGCCAGCTTGCCGGTCAGGACGAAATCGCCGTAATCCATCGTCAGGTCGCGGGTGATGCCGTTCTCATAAAGCTTGAAGGACATGCGATAGACCGGCAGCGCATCCGATTTCGCATTCTCGTTGAAATAGGCGATCGTCACCGGCCAGAACGCGGTCTTCGAGAAGGCGCCGGCATTGCCGGCATCGGCCTCCTCGGCAACCGGCGTCTGCTGCTTGCCGACGATCGTCGTCGTCACCAGCGCCTTGTCGCCGTCATCGGAACCGTCGAAAACGCGCGCCTCGAAGAAGCGCTTGCCGTCCTTGGCGTTCTGGATCACATCAAGCATGTGTTCGGTGGGAAAGCGGCTTTCGGCCAGTTGCAACTCGCGGCTCGCCGGCTGCTTGAGATCGACCTTGACGCCATCAGGCTGGTCCTGAGCGGCGCCGTTGACCTCCTTGTCGAGCTGGTCGTCGGTGAAGGATTTGGTGTCGAAGGTGAACTTGCCGTCCTTCAGGTTCTCGAAGGTCGTCGTCTGCTGGTCGCTGACGCGCACGCTGTCGCCGGTGTCGATTTGCGTCACGAAGCGGAAATTGGTGGTGAAGCCCTGGCAATAGCTGCCGTCGAACTCGTAGACCATGCGGCCGTACATGCCGGCGATGCCGGAGCGGTCCGAAGCGTCCTTCAATTCCAGATCGTAGACGGCGCGATGGGCGATGAGGCCGGTCGCGGCCGCAGCGCTTGCCGCAGGCGCGCCCGCCCATGCATTGGCGGATACGCTGGCAAGAAGCAGAGCGGCAAGCGACGATCGGAACATTCATTCACTCCTGTTGGACTCGGCCGCAATGTTATATGAACTCTTTCGGCCAAATCGAGGCTCGAAGCTGTCATAATAAAGATTCTAGTCTTGATGCATAATTTTTGAAACATTGACAACAAAAGCGGAGACGAAAATGTCCGATGAAATTGCTGCGCGCCTGACTGAGATGGGGATAACCCTGCCCGAAGCCGCAGCCCCAGCCGCAAATTACGTTCCCTATGTCATCAGCGGCAATCTTCTCTACATCTCCGGCCAGCTGCCGCTCGAAGGCGGCAAGGTCGCCGTCGCCGGCCATCTCGGCAAGACGGTTGATGTTGCAAGCGGTCAACGCGGCGCCGAACTCTGCGCCATCAACATCCTCGCTCAGGCCAAGGCCGCACTTGGCGGCGATCTCGGCCGCATCCGCCGGGTGATCAAGCTGAACGGCTTCGTCGCCTCGGCGCCCGACTTCGTCGAGCAGCATCTCGTCATCAACGGCGCTTCGAACCTGATTGCCGGCGTGCTCGGCGAGGCCGGCAAACATGCGCGTGCCGCCGTCGGCATGGCAGCCCTGCCGCTGAACGCCGCCGTCGAGATCGATGCTATCATGGAAATCACAGAATGACCAATGCAGACTGGATCAAGGACGTGCCGGTCGCCCATCGCGGCTTTCACGACCTCAATAAGCTCGTCTGGGAAAATACGCTTTCGGCTTTTTCGCGCGCCGTCGAAGCGGGCTTTGCGATCGAATGTGATCTGCATTACGCCTCCGACGGCGTGCCGGTCATTTTTCATGACGAGGACCTGCAGCGACTGTGCAGTCTCACCGGCGACGTTCGCGAGCGCACCTCCCGGGAGCTTGGACTGATCGCCGTCGGCGGCACCAGCGACAAGGTGCCGACGCTCAGCCAGCTTCTCGATCTCGTCCAGGGCAAGGTGCCGCTGGTACTGGAGCTGAAGGGCCGCGAGGCCGATGACGAAGGGTTTGCCGAATCTGTTCTCGAAGTGCTGGAAGGCTATGAAGGCAAGGTGGCGCTGATGAGCTTCGACCATTGGCTGCTGCGCGATCTGAAGGCGCTTGGCCCCCCTTACCCGCTCGGGCTGACCGCCATCGGCAACACACCGGAGGAGTTCGCAACCCACGCCCAGGCGATGGAGATCGGTCTCGATTTCATCTCCTACTATTACGACGACCTGCCGAATGCCTTCATATCAGGCGAACGCGAAAAGGGCATTCCCGTCATCACCTGGACGGTCCGCGACGAAGAGGCGCGCCAGCGGACCTTCGCCAACGCAGACCAAATGACCTTCGAAGGGTTCGATCCGCGTGCGGCGGTTTGAGGCTCGCTTTTTGGCCAAGATCATGCGCAGACTGAAGCAAAGCCGAGACCATCTTCCCACAGGCTTCGCATCTGCTCCATGACCGATGAATTATCCATTCGCGTAGAACGCTCCTTCACCGCGATTTCCCCGGAGAGCTGGTCCAGGCTTTCCGGGGCATCGAAGAGCGCCACCACGATCGCTTACAATCCCTTCGTCTCGCACGCCTTTTTGTCGTCGCTGGAAGAATCGGGTTCGGCCACTGCCGAGACCGGCTGGCTCGGCCATCACCTGCTGCTCGAGACCGATCGCGGCGAACTGATCGGCACCCTGCCCGCCTACCTCAAGAATCACAGCCAGGGCGAATATGTCTTCGACCATGGCTGGGCCGATGCTTTCGAGCGGGCCGGCGGGCGCTATTATCCCAAACTTCAATGCTCTATCCCATTCACTCCTGCGACGGGCCCGCGGCTTCTCGTCACCGAGGGGCTGCAACGGCTGCCGATCCAGAGTGCGATCGCCGAAAGCCTGAAGGAGGTCGTGCGCCGGCTCGGCATCTCCTCGGCCCATGTCACCTTCGTGCCTGATGAAGAGATCGGCGTCTTCGAGATGGACGGCTATCTGCACCGCACCGACCAGCAGTTCCATTTTATCAATGACGGCTATGCCAATCACGAGGAATTCCTCGAAACGCTCGCTTCGCGCAAACGCAAAGCGCTGCGCAAGGAGCGCCGTGTCGCGCTGGAGAACGGCATCAGCATCGACTGGCTGACCGGCCGCGACCTGACCGAACGCATCTGGGACCAGTTCTTCAAATTCTACATGGATACGGGTGGGCGCAAATGGGGCCGGCCCTATCTCACCCGCAAATTCTACTCGCTGATCGGCGAGCGCATGGCCGACGACATCCTGCTCGTCATGGCCAAGCGCGACGGGCGCTATATCGCCGGCGCGATCAACTTCATCGGCGGCGATACGCTCTACGGCCGTCACTGGGGCTGCATCGAGGACCATCCCTTCCTGCATTTCGAGGTCTGCTATCACCAGGCGATCGATTTTGCCCTTACGAAAGGGTTGAAGCGGGTCGAGGCGGGCGCCCAGGGCGAACACAAGCTCGCCCGCGGCTACCTGCCGGTGACGACGCATTCGGCCCATTATGTCGCCCATGCCGGCCTTCGTCGGGCGATCGACGATTATCTCGCCCGCGAGCGCGCCGATGTCGAACAGATGGGTGAGCTCTTGGCCGAGCACAGCCCCTTCCGCAAGGGCGAGCGCCAGCAGGAGGATTGACGTTGCCCTGCCGGCCGCGTTACCCCAACCAGAAACGAGGAGATTTCGCGATGACCAAGCCGGCCGCCTATGACGACAACAACATCTTCGCCAAGATCCTGCGCGGCGAAATTCCCTCGCACCGTATCTATGAGGATCAGCATGCGGTCGCCTTCATGGATGTGATGCCGCAGGCGCCGGGCCATGTGCTCGTCGTCCCGAAGGCGCCTTCCCGCAATATCCTCGATGCCGATCCCGCCACCCTCGCCCATGCCATCACTGTCGTCCAGAAGGTCGCCAAGGCGCTCGAAGAGGTCTTCGATGCCGATGGTGTGTTCATCGCCCAATTCAACGAACCGGCCGCCGGGCAGACGGTGTTTCATCTGCATTTCCACGTCATTCCCCGCCATGAAGGCGTGGCGCTCAAGCCGCATTCCGGCAAGATGGAGGACGGCGCGGTGCTTGCCGCCAACGCCGAGAAAATCAGGGCAGCTCTGGCATAGGTAGCACGTGACGTGCTTCAGGGCAGCGCAACGCGCTTAAGCGATGAGGATCCCGGCTGTCTCCTCGACGGTGTTTCCGCGCATTGCGTTGGAGCCGCGCCTGGACGGCCGCGATATCCCCCAACAGGTAGCGAAGATCGTCGATGTCGTGGATGAGGTTTAGGAAGACCGGCCGACCGCTCGTTTGAACCGGTCGACCATTTTGCGCTAGTCGTTCTTCGGGGTCTTCAGCATTGTCGCGACGCGGCGGATACCGAGCTGGTAGCCTTCCGTCCCAAGGCCGGCGATTACGCCGTCTGCCCGATGGGAGACAAAGGAGTGATGGCGGAAGCTTTCGCGCTTATGCACGTTGGAGATATGGATCTCGATGACGGGACCTTCGAACGTATTCAGAGCGTCGAGGATGGCAAGCGACGTGTGCGTGAATGCAGCTGGGTTGACCACGATCCCGGCTCCATTCTCACGCGCTTCATGGATCCAGTCGATGATTTCGTATTCGCGGTTGCTCTGGTGGAAGCGGAGCTCGTGTCCGAGTTCCGATGCCAGCCTCCGACAGGACGCCTCGACGTCGGCCAGTGTCTCGTGGCCGTAGATGTGGGGCTGGCGCTTGCCCAGTAGGTTGAGGTTTGGGCCGTTCAAAACATAGATCAGGCTCATTGCAATTACCCTTGTGAAAGCACCGACAAGTTCAGGCGAGTGCTATTTCCTGGAATGCGAAATTCGGATCGGATTCGTAGAGATCCGCGCGAAGCCCAAGCCGCCCTTCCTGCAGTGCGGGTGCTGCGACATTCTGAGCGGCGTCGAGAACCGCTTTCAGCAGTTCTCGCTTGGTCTCCGTCGGCCGTCCGGGAGCCACACGCACAATTATTTGAATGAAGTGATTGTCGGCATGTTCGTCACCGACGCAGGAGAAAGTCGCTTCCCTGGCGAATGTACGAACTATAGTAGGCTTTACCAGTCCCCCGTCGCGGACTCGGCGATGCACTGCTCTGGTCAGCTCGTCGATAACGACGCGCTCGGCAGCGCCCCGGCTATAATCAATGATGATATGCGGCATCGCATGTCCTCCAGCTCAGCACAACTCTTCAAAATGACGCGACATTCGTTCCGCGTCCGGCTGCACGCTGGTGAACAATTCGAACGCCGCGGCGGCCTGGAATACCGTCATTCCACCACCGGGCAGCGTTCTGCAGCCCTTCTTCTCGGCCAAAGCCAGAAGTTCGGTCACGACGGGCATGTAGACAATATCGGCCACCCAGTGACGCGACTGAAGCGCTTCCGGGTCGATCGGAATGCCAGGATGGCTTCGCATACCCGTCGGCGTGGCGTGGATCAGCCCGTCGGCCGAAGCGAGCGTGGCCCTGACATCCCTGATCGCCTGCGCGCACCTTTTTGAGAAGCGCTGATTGAGCTGATCGGCAAGCGTGGCGGCGCGATTTGCGTCCTGATCGAAGATCGAAAGCAGCTCGATTCCGAGCTTGATGGCTGCGTGCGCGACTGCGACCCCCGCGCCGCCTGCGCCAAGCAGGACCGCATGCGTTTTGGCAACATCGGGCAATCCAAGCTCGAAATTCTTATAGAAGCCATACCAATCGGTGTTGTGCCCAATCCGCTTTCCATTGCGAAGCACGACCGTGTTGACTGCACCGAGCATCCGGGCATCTTCCGACAGATCGGTAAGGTGAGCGATGACGGTCTGCTTGCACGGGTGAGTGATGTTGCTTCCCGCAAAGCCCCGGCGTTCGATCTCGTCGAGAAGGTCTGGCAGCGCAGATGCAGGGAGACCACGCTCGGCCAGATCGAGCAGCTCGTACCGATATTCCAGTCCAAGCTGACATGCTTCGGTCTCATGGAGAGCGGGCGACTTCGACATCTGAATGTCCGCTCCGATCAGCCCGACATGAAATTTCCTGTTGTCCATTTTGATAGCTCTACCGGATCAGTGATGGGCAAGTATTTCGCCGAGAAACGCCTTGGTGCGCTCGTGCCGAGGAGACTTGAAGAAAATCTCCGGTTGAGCCTCTTCGATGATCTCACCGGAGGCCATGAAGATGACCCTGTCTGCGACCTGGCGGGCGAAGCCCATTTCATGGGTCACACAGATCATGGTCATGCCGTCGCGTGCGAGCCCGATCATCGTATCCAGCACTTCCTTGACCATCTCAGGGTCAAGCGCGCTCGTGGGCTCGTCGAACAGCATCACTTTCGGCTCCATGCAGAGCGCACGCGCGATCGCGACGCGCTGCTGCTGGCCTCCGGAAAGCTGGGCGGGATATTTTGCCGCCTGATCAAGAATTCTGACACGCTCCAGATATTTTCGTGCCAGTCGTTCGGCGTCGGCGCGGCTGGTGCCGCGAACGCGCATGGGCGCTAGCGTGCAGTTCTGAAGTACGGTCATGTGAGGGAACAAATTGAAACTCTGGAACACCATGCCCACTTCGCGTCGGATCGTGTCGACAGCCTTGGTGCTGCCATCCAGCAGCTGTCCCTCGACGACAATCTTCCCGTCCTGGACCGTTTCAAGCGCGTTGATGCAGCGGATCAAAGTAGATTTGCCAGAACCCGATGGGCCGCAAAGGACGATCTTCTCGCCTTTGCGAACCGACAGGCTGACGTTTTTCAGAGCATGGAAGGAGCCGTACCATTTCTCCAGCTTCTCGAGTGAAATCAACGTCGACTGATCGTTTGAAGAATTGAGCACGGCGCCCTCCATCTATGCTTTACTTGACAGTGAACGGGATGTTGGGGATGGATTCGGGGAATGTCGGAAGGTCGATGCCCATCCACTTCTTGGTGATGGCCGCCAGCTCCCCGCTTGCCTTGATCTTGTCGATGAAGCTGTTGGCGGCTTCGTTCCAGTCCTTCTCGCCAAGGCGAGTTCCGACGCCGTTATAGGTCTTCAGGAAGTCGATCTTACGCTCGTAAGTCCCGGCGCTGGCCGTATCGAGCCTCTGTCCGTAGAACTGGTTGCCGCCGACAGCCTTTACCTGTCCCGAGATGAGAGCCTGGATAGTGGCGGCGTCATCGTCGAAGCGGCGGATCGTTGCAGTCGATCCTACGGCGTCCGTCACAGCCTTATCCTGCGAGCTCGACTTCGGCACACCGATCTCCCAGCCAGCTACATCGGCCGGCGCCTTTGCGGCATCGGCCTTCGCGGCATAGAGCGAGATTGTGTTCGCCGCATACGGCTTGCTGTACTGGATCGATTTGGCGCGCTCCTCGGTCATGGCCATTGTGGCGAACAGGATATCCACCTTCCCCGTCGTCAGCGCCGGAATTCGGTTGGCGACGGCGAGCGGCTGGAACTCGACCTTCACGCCGAGTTCCTTGGCGAACAGCGTTGCGATATCTGCGTCGAAGCCGTCCTGCTTGCCGCTCGTATTCACAAAGCCCCATGGTGCGTTGTCGCCTTGGATGCCGACGACGAGAGTGCCTTTGGCTTTGATCTCTTCGACCGTGGCGGCCGATGCGGCGGCAGCGCCGATGGTGGCGAAAGCGGCCGTCGCAAAAGCGATCCCCAGAAATTTCCTACGGTTGATCTGCATTGCTTATTCCTCCTCTTTGGTTTTGCTTCGAACGAAGCGGTTAGCGGACTGCTTTCGCCATCCGTTTTTCGAGGCCGCTTCCAAGGTGCGACAGCGGCCAGCAAATGATGAAATAGATCACGCCGACGACCCCGAAGACGAGGAGCGGCCGGTAGGTCTGGTTCGAGATAATCTGTCCAGCTCGGGTCAGCTCGATGAAGCCGACGATCGCCGCGAGCGAGGTTCCTTTGATGAGCTGGACAAGGAAGCCGATGGTCGCAGGCATGGAGATTTTCAGGGCTTGCGGAAGGATGACGTCCCTCATCCGCGATACGTAGTGGAGGCCGAGCGCGTTTGCGGCTTCGCTCTGACCTTTCGGAACGGCTTCGATGGAGCCGCGCCAGATCTCGCCGAGGAAGGCACTCGCATGAAGAGTGAAGGCAATAGCCACCGCGAGCCAGGCATTGACATCAATGCCGAGCAGCGCCACGCCGTAGTACACGACGAAAAGCTGCATCAGGAGCGGCGTGCCCTGGAAGAGTGCGATGTAGCCCGAAGTCGCGATGCGCGCGGTCCGATTTCTCGATGTGCGCGCCAGGGCGATCAATATCCCGAACACGCCTCCACCTACAAAGCCGATGATCGCTAGCAGTACGGTCCATTTGAGGCCCTGCAAGATGAAGAGAAATTCGTTTTCGCCGATGGGACTCATAAGTGCCTCCTATCGCGTCGGGTAATTGAACTGGTGGCGGGAAATGAGGGCGAACATACCCATCATCAGGGTCGAAATGACGAGGTAGATGGCTGTTACGGTGAAGTAGACCTCGAAGCTGCGGAACGTATCGGATTCGATTCTCTGCGCCGCCGATGTCAGCTCGTAGGCTGCGATCGAGGTGCAGACGGAGGTCGTGAGGGTCAGCATCACGAACTGACTTGTGAGCGACGGGTAGATTGCCCGCAGAGCCGGCTTCAGCACGATCAACCGGAAGACGTCGCCCTTATGGAGGCCAAGCGCGAAGCCTGCCTCGATCTGACCTTTGCTGATGCTCTCGACGCCGCCCCGGATGATCTCGATCGCGTATGCACCGCCGTTGATGCCCAGCGCGATGATCGCGGTGACGGTCGGGTTTAGGCGTATCCCCATCAAGGGAAGCGCGAAGTAGATGAAGAAAATCTGCACGAGGAAAGGCGTGTTCCGGACGACTTCAACGAACCCGATGACGAGAGCTCGAACGAGCGGAATCTTGGACGTTCTGGCGGCAACGCCGAGAACGCCGATTAGGAGCGCGAGGAGCATTCCGGCCAGCGCCAGCCCCATCGTACCGAGCGAACCCCAAAGCAACTCCGGGGCGCGGTCAAAGACCGCACCAAAATCGAACGTATAACCCATGTATGATTTCCTCCTCCCCGTGCGGAAAATTTGCACCCGCGCCGGACTATCGATCCGGTCTGACCATTCTTTCCGCGCAGTTGAAAAGATGTTTAAGGTGGACCTCCGGCGCCACGGATCCGACCAGAGGCACCTCCACCGAGATGGAAGCGGCGGTGCCGACCACAGCAACCAAATCCCTCAGCGGCAGCTCCCCCTCGCCTGGAGGCAGTCGGCCGCTTCGTGCTTCCGCGATCATTTCCTCCGGCTTTGTCGGCGCCGGGCCGGCTACGTCGCATATTTGAACATGTTTCACTTTGTCGAGGTTGGCCCGCAACTCTGCCAGAGCCGCGCCGTTCCTGAAAAAATGGATGCCATCGACGAGAACGCCGGCATTCTCGATCCCCGCCCCTCTCACGAGATCAATGCTGTCTTCAAAGGCTTTGACCACCCGCCAGCCCATGTTTTCGACGTCGACCGCCAAGCCGTACCGTCCCGCGAGAACGCAGAAATCCGAAAAGTTCGATAACAGTCTGGCATGATCCTGATCGTCACCACAGACGCTGAGCCGACGCGCTCCAATGTTGGCAGCAGCGGCGAGGGTCGACTCCACTGACGACGCGTCGAAAGAGGGATCGATGACGAAGAACTCGATGTCGAAGACCTCTACTTCTTCACCGGCAAGCACAGCCTTCAACTCTCCGGCTGCTGCGCTACCGACAGGCAGCTCATAGTACGGCGCACCGGGAAAGGCTGGGTGGAGCCTGAGGCCGATCCTGGAGAAACCTGCGCGTCCGGCTATCTTTGCGAACTCCGCAGGGGGCAGCATTATAGACGAGAAGTGCGCGACGCCGATCGGGAGCGTCGCTCTTGGTCTTGAGGCGGCCATCATGCGACGCCTTTCGTCGCAAGATGGTTGCGAAGATTGGTTCCGGTGCGGTGGATGTGCTGTCGCAGCTTCTCGCAAGCATATTCAACGTCGCGCGCCACGGCGCCCTGCGCAATCTCGCTGTGTTCCTGACCTACATTGCGGTCCCCGGATGTGCGGACAAGGAAGGCGCGGCGGTATCGGTCGTTCAGATTCAGCAGAAGATTGCAAAAGTGAAGAAGCAGGGGCTTGCCACAGCCCGAGATCAAGGTGAGGTGGAATTCGCGGTGCAGCGCTTCCCAGTGCTCCAGGGTTTCGGGACGGGCGGCATCGCGCTCAGTGCGGTTCAAACGATGGAGCGCACGCATGATGTTGCCCTCCCACTCGACGTCGCCGACGCGAATAGATTCGCGTAGCGCGAAGACCTCGAGCTCCTCCCGAAGTGTCGTAACTTCTTCGAGATTGGCAAGCGAGATCGGGGCGACGCGATAGCCTCGATTGTCCTGAAACTCAACCAAGCCGTCGGAAATGAGTCGGGCCAGGCCTTCGCGCAACGGGCTCAGGCTGACGTTGAACGTCTTTCGCGCCCTGTCGAGATTGATCTTGCTGCCCGCCTCCAGTTCCCCAGAAATGATGGCCTCTCGAAGACGCGAAGCCAGCTGGCTGCCGATGGTGTTTTTTCCATCATCGGCAAAAGCAGCGGACGGCGCGTCTTCTTCTGTCAGTGCGCCACGGGCGCCGTCGTCGCTCGAGTCCATCTCTCCTCCCAGACTATCAAAACTTTCGATGATCGATATAATAAACGATTATTGATGTCAACTTCCCCTAAGAAAAGCTCCTCGACTCCCACAAATCGATTCACGATTTTTAAAAATATTATTCATAATCAATAGGTTAATTCTGCTTTACCGGCCAGCTAGACAAACTTGGCGGTTGAGACGCACTTAATCAGCTTGACAAATAATCGATTATTTCAATACTGGAGCGCCATGAGGAGGTGGCAGCATGCCAATCAGAACCGAGAGCGAGTTGACGCCCGCCGTCCTCGCCGTGATGAACCGCACCGAGGATCCCAGACTGCGCGAAATACTCGTCGCAATGGTGAAGCATCTCCACGCGTTCGTACGGGAGGTCAGGCTTTCGGAAGCTGAATTCCGCGAGGCCACAGCGGTCCTCAACGAAATTGGCCAATTGCAGACTAATAGCCACAACGAGTTCGTGCTGATGGCAGGATCGCTCGGCGTCTCTTCGCTCGTCTGCCTGCTCAATAACGGTGACAAGGGGCAGACGGAGACGTCGCAATCGTTGCTCGGACCATTCTGGCGGCTTAACTCCCCGCGGGTCGAGAACGGCGGAACCATCATCCGGTCCGAGACTCCAGGAACGCCTTTGTTCGTCCACGCGAAGGTGATTGATCGGGACGGCAAGCCTATAGCAGGCGCCGAGGTCGACGTGTGGCATGCGTCGCCTGTCGGTCTTTACGAAAACCAGGATCCCGATCAGGCAGAAATGAATCTCCGCGGCAAGCTCACCACGAACGAAGAAGGCCGCTTCTGGTTCAGAACGGTCAAGATGGTTGGTTATCCTATCCCCGTCGACGGGGTCGTGGGCCGCCTTCTCAAGGCGCAAGGCCGTCACCCCTATCGCCCCGCCCACCTCCATGCACTCATCTTCAAGCACGGGTACAAGACACTCATCTCCCAGGTCTTCGACCCGAGCGATCCAAATATCGACTCCGACGTGCAGTTTGGCGTGACCGCGGCGCTGACGGGCGACTTTGTCCGGCATGAAGAGCCGCACCCGTCCTACTCAGACGTCGCAGGCCCGTGGTTCTCGCTCGATTACACCTATGTCATGGAGCGGGGCGAGGCCGCCCTGCCGCGCCCTCCGATCAAATAACGAAACCAGCAGAGCCAAATCATGATCACGGAAAAGGAACGCCAGGAGGCAGCCGACGCGCTGCTGAGGGCCGAAGTCGAACGCAAGCCAATCGTCCAGCCAAGCAAGACATACCCGAACCTGGAACTCGAAGACGCCTACAATATACAAGCGCTCTGGGCGCAGGCGCGGGTTGCGAAAGGTGCACGGATCGTCGGCCACAAGATCGGACTGACGTCGCGGGCAATGCAGATGGCCTCGAAGATGACGGAGCCCGATTACGGCGTCATTCTCGACGACGCTCTCTTCAATGATGGAGCGCAGATCAAAGCGGATCTGTTCATCAAGCCTCGTCTCGAAGTCGAACTCGCATTCGTAATGGGCGAGGATCTTGAAGGTCCAAGCACCCGTATCTATGACGTGATGAGGGCGACCGAATTTGTCGTTCCAGCTCTCGAAATCATCGACTATCGAACCGAAGTGCCAAGAGCGATCACCGACACGATCGCCGACAACGCGGCTTTCGGAGCGATCGTCGTGGGTGGTCGTATCGTCCGGCCGATGGATATCGATATCCGCTGGGTCGGCGCGACGCTTTCGAAAAATGGCATCATCGAGGAGTCTGGCGTTTCCGCAGCCATCATGGGGCATCCAGCCGCCGGAATCGCATGGCTCGTGAACAAGCTCCATGCTGTCGGAGGTGGCTTGAAGAAGGGCCAGATCGTTCTTGCCGGTTCGTTCACCCGCCCCGTGGATATCGCCAAGGGCGATGTCATCCAGGCTGATTACGGGCCGGTCGGCTCCATCGGCGTTTCGTTCGTGTGAGGTGGCGATGGAACTCCCCGTCAATCACTTTAAGCGGAATCTTATGGCTGGGCAAAGCCAGATCGGTCTATGGTGCGGCCTTCCGGGAAGCTACGCAGCGGAAATCGTGGCGCCGGCAGGCTTCGACTGGTTGCTGTTCGACACCGAGCACTCTCCCAGCGACGTCCTCACCGTCCTGCCCCAATTGCAGGCGGTCGCGCCCTACAGCGTTTCTCCCGTCGTACGCCCTGCCTTCAATGACCCTGTGCTGATCAAGCGGTTCCTGGACATTGGCGTGCAGACGCTGCTCGTTCCGTATGTGCAGAATGAAGAGGAGGCGATGGCCGCCGTAGCAGCCATTCGGTATCCGCCGCGCGGGATTCGCGGTGTCTCCGCCTTGACGCGTGCCACGCGCTTCGGGCGCGTTTTGAACTACGCACAGGTCGCGGAGCAGGAGATATGCTTGCTTCTTCAAATCGAGACCCGGGAAGCGCTCGATCATCTCGAGTCCATCGCCGCTGTCGAAGGAGTGGACGGCATCTTCATCGGCCCGGCTGATCTCGCGGCGAGCTTTGGCCATCCTGGTCAACCGGGCCACCCGGAAGTGGTTGTGGCGATCGAGGATGCGATAAGGCGCTTGAAGGCGCTTGGAAAGCCGACGGGCATACTCACCCCCGACGAGAAGTTCGCAGCCCGCTGCATTTCGCTGGGGACGCTGTTTACCGCAGTCGGTGTAGATGTCGCCCTACTCGCAAGAGGATCCGAAGCGCTCGCGGCCAGGTTCGCATCTTAGGGAGTTCGAAGATGTCGACGCGGAAGCAGATTTTGGCTGAGATAGCGCCGACCGGCGCTATCAGGGCCGCCATCAATATGTCAAATGCGGCGTTGGTCCGATGGGACGATGAGGCGGGCGCCCTGGTCGGTCCGAGCGCCCAGATAGCCCACGAGATTGCCGAACAATTGGATTGCGGCCTCTCTCTAATCCAGTACGGCTCGGCTGCCGACATACTTGCCAATGCCGACGGCGACGAATGGGACATCGCTTTCATTGCCTCGGATCCATCAAGAGCCGACCGCTTCTCCTTCTCACCTCCATACATCTCCGTCAAAGCGACCTATCTCGTGCCTGACAGTTCGTCATTCCGGCGTGTCCAAGATATTGACGTCGAAGGAGTCCAGATCGCCTCTGCAAGGAGTGCAGCCTATACGAAGCAGCTCGAACGAATCCTTCAAAGAGGTTCAGTCTCCTACACCGATAGCCCTGCAACGGCCATTAATCTGCTTGTCGAATCGCAGTGCGCTGCGGCGGCTGGACTGACCGAGTATCTCATCCAAACTTCGGAAAGAATTTCAGGCTTCCGGCTCGTGGAAGGAACATTCTCCGAAATCCCCCAGACGATCGCCGTGCATAAGCGATCCGTTCATGCCTCAGCCTTTTTCGCAGATTTCGTACGCGATTTTACAGTGCGCCCTTAGCTAACAAACAAAGCGGAAAATCAAAAAGGCCGCGGATGACGCGGCCTTTTCCAATTCAGTGGCAAGATCTCACTTCTTGCGGGGAACCTTGGGGACCGTGCTTCCCTTCTTCGGGGCGTCGCGGACTTCAGGTTCTGCCTGCGGGACCGTCTTGGCGCGGGTCTTGCGGGCCGTCTTCGTCTTCAGCTCGCCGTCGCCCTCGTCATCGGCTTCGGGATGCACGACTTCGGCTTCCGGCTTCGGCTTGATCGGCGCCGTATCCGGTATGGCTTCCAGCACGATGCCGGGCTTGCCGTCTTCCTTGGGACCGACGGTGACGTTGACGACGCCGCCCTTCTTCAGCTTGCCGAAGAGGATTTCGTTGGCAAGCGGCTTCTTGATGGTGTCCTGGATGACGCGGGCCAGCGGGCGGGCGCCCATCTTCTCGTCGTAACCCTTTTCCGCCAGCCAGGCGATCGCGTCCTCATGCAGGTCGAAGGTGACGTTCCGTTCGGAAAGCTGGGCCTCCAGCTGCATGATGAACTTCTGTACGACCTTGTGAATGACAGCCGTCGGCAGCGCCGCGAAGGGAATGATCGCGTCGAGACGGTTGCGGAACTCCGGCGTGAACAGACGGGTCAGCGCCTCCTCGTCCTCGCCGGTGCGCTTGGACGAGCCGAAGCCGATCGCAGCCTTGGCCATTTCGGACGCGCCGGCATTGGTCGTCATGATCAGGATGACGTTGCGGAAGTCGATCTTCTTGCCGTTATGGTCGGTCAGCGTGCCATGGTCCATGACCTGCAGCAGGATGTTGTAGATGTCAGGATGCGCCTTTTCGATTTCGTCGAGCAGGACCACGCAATGCGGATGCTGGTCGACGCCATCTGTGAGAAGACCGCCCTGATCGAAACCGACATAGCCGGGGGGTGCACCGAGCAGACGCGAGACCGTATGCCGCTCCATATATTCCGACATGTCGAAGCGCAGAAGCTCGACGCCGAGCGACGACGCCAGCTGCTTTGCGACCTCGGTCTTGCCGACGCCGGTCGGACCGGAGAAAACATAGGAGCCGATCGGCTTGTTCGGCTCGCGAAGGCCGGCACGCGCCAGCTTGATCGAGGTCGAAAGGGCTTCGATGGCGATATCCTGGCCGTAGACGACCGAGCGCAGTTCCTGCTCGAGATTGGCGAGCACCGCTTCGTCATCCTTGGAGACGGTCTTCGGCGGAATGCGCGCCATCGTAGCGATCGTTGCCTCGATTTCCTTTTCGGTGATCAGCTTGCGGCGCTTCGACGGCGGCAGCAGCATCTGGGCCGCACCGGTTTCGTCGATCACGTCGATCGCCTTGTCCGGCAGCTTGCGGTCGGAGATGTAGCGGGCCGAGAGTTCGACGGCCGATTTGATGGCGTCGTTCGAATAACGCAGGTGGTGATACTCTTCGAAATAGGGCTTCAGGCCCTTCATGATCTCGATCGCATCGTTGATCGACGGCTCGCTGACGTCGATCTTCTGGAAACGACGCACCAGCGCCCGGTCCTTCTCGAAGAACTGGCGATATTCCTTGTAGGTGGTCGAACCGATGCAGCGAATCGCGCCGGATGACAGCGCCGGCTTCAGCAGGTTCGATGCATCCATCGCGCCGCCCGAGGTGGCGCCGGCGCCGATCACCGTATGGATCTCGTCGATGAACAGCACCGCACCCGGATATTCCTCCAGCTCCTTGACGACCTGCTTCAGGCGCTCCTCGAAATCGCCGCGGTAGCGCGTGCCGGCAAGCAGCGTGCCCATGTCGAGCGAGAAGATCGTCGCATCGGCAAGCGCCTCGGGAACCTTGCCCTCGACGATGCGCTTGGCGAGGCCCTCGGCGATCGCCGTTTTGCCGACGCCGGGATCACCGACATAGAGCGGATTGTTCTTCGAACGGCGGCACAGGATCTGGATGGTACGGCTCACCTCGGCGTGACGGCCGATCAGCGGATCGATCTTGCCGCCCTTGGCCTTCTCATTGAGGTTGACGCAATAGGCTTTCAGCGCATCCTGCTGCTTCTTGGGGCCGCCCTCTTCCTCGCCGCCGCGTGCCGTCGGCTTGCTCTCGGCTTCCTCTTCGGCGCCGCGCGGAGGGCGGGCCTCAGACGCGCCCGGCCGCTTGCCAATGCCGTGAGAGATGTAGTTGACGGCATCGTAGCGGGTCATTTCCTGCTCCTGCAGGAAATAGGCGGCATGGCTTTCGCGCTCGGCGAAAATCGCGACGAGCACGTTGGCGCCGGTGACTTCCTCGCGCCCGGAAGACTGCACATGGATGACGGCGCGCTGGATGACGCGCTGGAAGCCGGAGGTCGGCTTCGAATCCTCGTCATATCCGGTGATCAGATTGGAAAGTTCATTATCGACATATTCGACGAGCGTCTTGCGCAACGCGTCGAGATCGACATTGCAGGCACCCATGACCGCGGCCGCATCGGCATCGTCGATCAGGGCGAGCAGCAGATGCTCGAGCGTCGCATATTCGTGATGCCGCTCGTTGGCAAAGGTCAGTGCCTGATGGAGCGCCTTCTCTAAACTAGGCGAAAATGTTGGCACGTTCAGATCCTCACTTCTTTTCCATGACGCATTGCAGCGGATGCTGGTGCTGCCGGGCGAAGTCCATCACCTGGCTGACCTTCGTTTCCGCTACCTCGTATGTGAATATTCCGCATTCGCCGACGCCGTGATTGTGGACATGGAGCATGATGCGGGTGGCACTTTCACGATCCTTCTGAAAAAACCGCTCCAGAATATGAATGACGAATTCCATGGGCGTGTAATCGTCATTCAAAAGCAGCACGCGATAGAGGTTGGGCTTCTTGGTCTTCGGCTTGGTGCGCGTGATGACCGAGGTTCCGCGATTTCCGTTGTCCCCGTTCCTTTCGCTGTCGTTCTGCATCCGGATCGGCTTTGCGATCATTGTCATTCATTCCTCAATCAATCCGGCGGAGCATGGGAGGGTGCTTTTCCCGCCGAATATCTGAAACACTAACTTAGTTCATAATAGGCCGATTTTAAGCCCCCTGTCAGACACTGCAATCAAGAAATGCCGGCATGCACGGGAAAGACCAAAAAAGTCCCCGGGCCGATCCAAGCGGACGCTGTGGCGAAAGTGGAAACAAAAAAGACCGGCTACAGATGCGTAGCCGGCCCCGGTATTTCAATATGTCGCGCAGGTTGCGCCGTCGCAATCAACTCATGCGGCGGCAGGCGTTGCCGCCGGCGCCTGCCTGCCCGTCTTGGCGACGGCAGCGGCGATCGGAGCCTCGTAAGGCTTGTAGGCGGACTTGGCGAGATCGGCGTACATTTCGCCGAGCTTGGTGGCCTCGGAAACGAAGCTCTCATAGCTGGACTTGACGTAGCTGGTCTGCAGTTCGAACACGGCCTCGAAGCTCTTGGCCCCGGCCAGCGTTTCGAAATGCGTCACCGCATCCTGAAAGGACTTCTTCGAATAATCAGCAGCTTCGGCGGCGATTGCCTGAAAGCCCCTCGCCGTTTCGGAATAGGTTCTCAGCGCCGTATCGACGGCTTCCTTGCTCTTCCTGTTTGCATCATCAAAGTTGAACATGACCGTCCTCCGTTGGGCTGTGGATGGCGGCAGGGTAACTGCGACGCACAAATAGTCAAGTAGTCTTGTGCAATGCAAAACAACCCTGAGGTTGCATGGCAGTAATAAAACAAAGGCCGCGCGCCGGGGCACGTACGTCTTTAACTGATTTTGCTAATATATATCAAATGCCCACAACCCAAGATTTTAAAAAAAAATTTTTTTGACAAGCCAAAAAACGAAAAAACCGGGCGGATCGCGCCGCCCGGTCCTCTTGAAACGTTTGCGCGCGATCAAAGATCGACGTCGAGGATCGCCATCGAAAAGTTGTAGGAGCGGTCGCCGTCCTCGTCATCGATATAGACGACGCCCAGAAACTCTTCGCCGAGATAGACTTCCGCGGAATCATTCTTGCGCGGACGCGCCTTGACGATGATCTGCGGGTTGAACATGCGCTTGAAATAGGCGTCGAGCTTCTTGATTTCTTCAGGCTTCACTCTGTCATCTCCGTAAGCGGTCTTAATTGGCCGCTTCTCGCACAGGAAAAGCAGCGGTGTAAAGGCGGGCTGCTGCTTGCGCAGTGGCTGTCCCCGCTCGGCTCCTGCCGGTTTCCTATCCTTTTTCCAACAGGCGCTCAGATATCGGCGCCGATCACCTGGTCCATGTTGCGCGACGGTTCGGAACAACCGGCCTCGCCGACGACCTTGGCCGGCACGCCGGCTACCGTCTTCTTTGGCGGCACTGCCTTGAGCACGACGGAGCCGGCGGCAACGCGCGAGCAGAAGCCGATTTCGATGTTGCCGAGGATCTTCGCGCCGGCGCCGATCATCACGCCGCTGCCAATCTTCGGGTGGCGGTCGGCGCCCTCCTTGCCGGTGCCGCCGAGCGTGACGCCATGCAGGATCGAGACATTGTCGCCGACAACAGCCGTTTCGCCGATAACGAGGCCGGTAGCATGATCGAGGAAGATGCCCTTGCCGATACGGGCGGCCGGATTGATGTCGGTCTGGAAGACGCTGGAGGAGCGGCTTTGCAGATAGAGGGCGAAGTCACGTCTGCCGCGGTTCAGCAGCCAGTGGGCCAGACGATGCGTCTGCAGCGCATGGAAACCCTTGAAATAGAGCACGGCCTCCATGAAGCGGAGGCAAGCGGGATCGCGGTCATAGACCGCCTGGATATCGACTCGCAGGATCGAGCTCCATTCCGGCCAATCGGCGAGCATTTCCTCGAAGGTCTGGCGCAGGAGGATCGCCTGCATGTCGGGGTGATCGAGGCGTTCGCAGATGCGGTGAATGACGCATTCCTCGAGCGAACGGTGATTGATCACCGTCGAATAGAGAAAGGCGGCGAGAACCGGATCCGTTTCGGCGGCGGCGCGGGCTTCCTCGCGCAGGCTGTCCCAGATGGGATCCATCACTTTCAGCGGATGGCCTGTCTCAAAAGCACGAATGTCTGTCTTGGCGACCATCGCCACTCTCCTCGGTACCAACAGGAATGCCGTTTTCGCAATGCCAGTATATAGTGGAAAACGCCCATAACATAAATGGGTGCCGTCACCATGGTTTTTTAGCGTGGTTTTTCGACATCACGATGATGTCAGCCCTCGCCGACCCTTGCGTAAAAGGCCAGCACCGCCTGCTTGAAGACCTTATCGCCGACGGCGAGCATATGATCGCGGCCGGGAATATCGAGCGCCTCGGCCTCGGGCATCAGTGCGGCCAGCTGCTGCGGCGAGCCGGCGATATCATCCTTGGTGCCGACGCCGATCAGTGCCGGCATATCGAGTTTGGCCATATCCGAGCGAGCGACGAGATCGCGCGAGCCGCGAATGCAGGCGGCGAGCGCGGTGCGGTCGCTCTTTGTCTGTTCGGCAAAGGCGCGGAACATGCGGCCGCGCTCATGCGTCACGACGTCCAGCGACGGAGCCAGCAGCGCATCGGCAATCGGGTCCCAGTCGCCGACGCCGTCGGTCATGCCTATGCCAAGGCCGCCGAGCACCAGCGAGCGGACGCGATGCGGATTGGCAAGTGCGGCAAAGACGGAAATGCGCGCGCCCATGGAATAGCCCATGACATTGGCTTCGGCGATGCCGAGATGGTCGAGCAGTGCAATTGCGTCACCGGCCATCACCCACGGACGATAAGCTTCGGCGTCATGCGGCTTGTCGCTTGCGCCATGACCGCGATTGTCGATGGCGATCACCCGGTAGCCGGCATCGCCGAGCGTCTTCAGCCAGGCCGGATGCACCCAGTTGACGTTTGCCGTCGAGGCAAAGCCGTGAATCAACAGGACAGGCACACCGGAGGGATCGCCTTCGTCGAAAAAGGCGAGCCGCAATCCGTCATGAGTGAAGCTTGAAAATGCGGGCGTGTTCAGGTTCATCGGGTCTTCCTTTTTGGCGCGACCATAATTGAGCCGCCTGCCAGCGTGAAGCCAAAAACCGTAGCTGAAAACTGTGCTTGCCGCGGCGCTTTGGCTCTACACATTTGCGGCGAAGGCTTATAAGGTCCGCGCACCTTGCAAAGCATTCGGAGAGCGACATGGCCGGCCACAACATTCCTCACTTCCAGAACGACGGCGGTCATCGCGTCATCGAAGTAGGCGTCAAGGAATTCATGTGCACGGGCGCTTCGGTTCCCTTCGATCACCCGCACATCTTCATCGACATGGGCGACGACAACGAGAAGGTCTGCTCCTACTGTTCGACGCTCTATCGCTTCAATTCCTCCCTCAAGCCCAGCCAGACCAATCCGGCCGGCTGCGTTTTCCATGTGAAGGCGGCGTAGCCCGACTAGAAGCCGGAACGGACTGGCAATGCCCGTCGAACATGCCGTCATCATCGGCGCCGGAATTGCCGGGCTGACCGCTGCGCTGTCGCTTTCGCGCCGGGGCATCAGGTCGGAGATTGTCGAGCAGGCGGACGAACTCACCGAAATCGGCGCCGGATTGCAGCTTTCGCCGAATGCCTCGCGTATTCTTGCCGACCTCGACATCCTCGACGGACTTTCCAAGATCTGGCTCGAACCAGAGAGCATCCGACTGATTTCGGGCAGTTCGCTGCGCCAGCTTGCGGCAGTGCCGGCAGGCAAATTCGCGCGGCAGCGCTGGGGCGCGCCCTATGGCGTCCTGCACCGCACCACTTTGCAGAAAGCGCTGCTCGCCGCGGTCGAAGCCGATCCGCTCTGCCGGCTTCGTCTCGGCGTGCGCATGGAAGCGGGTCCGCCTTCCGAGCGGCCGGCCGATGTCGTGATCGGGGCCGACGGCGTCTGGTCGAAGCTGCGGCAATCTATTGCGGGCGGCCCCTCGCCACGTTTTTCCGGCAATATCGCCTACCGCTTCACCATTGCCGAGGATGAAGCCCCCGGCTTCCTCGATCGGACAAGCGTTTCCGCTTTCCTCGGCGGGTCGGCGCATCTGGTCAGCTATCCGCTAAAAGAGACCGGCAGCTTCAACATGGTGGCAATCACTGCCGGCAACATTGCGCCCCAGACCTGGCAAAGCGAGCCGACGACAGAGCAACGCGCACAGCTGCGAGCGCGTCTCGCCGGCTGGAACGCGGCCATCGTCTCGCTGCTCGAAAGGCAGCGGAAGCTGACCTTCTGGCCGCTGTTCGAAACGACGTCAGGCGCGTGGCAGGACGGCAGGGCGGTTCTGATCGGCGACGCCGCTCACGCGATGATGCCCTTTGCCGCCCAGGGAGCGGCGATGGCAATCGAAGATGCCTACGAACTTGCCGCGTTTCTGTCGGATAGTCCCGTGACCGAAGCGCTGGCGCATTTCGAAAGGCATCGCGCGCCGCGCATCGCCAAGCTTCGCCAGCGCGGCGCCTTCAACCGGTTTGCCTATCATGCGAGAGGGCCGATCCGCATCGGCCGCGACCTCGTGCTCGGGCTGAAGCCGCCGCAAAGCCTGGCGGCGGATCTCGACTGGATCTACGGTTATCGCGCCATGCGGCCATAGAGCGCCGCAAGAGACGGAGGCGCCCACGCCTGCCCTCAGACGGCGCTTGCCGCGGCAAACCCGCGTTCGATATCGGCCTTGAGGTCAGCCACGTCTTCGATGCCGATCTGCAGGCGGATGACCGCACCGTCGGTCGGGGCCTTGGCGACCCTGCGGTCGTTGAGATAGGCGTGCAGAGCGAGGCTTTCGAAACCGCCCCAGGAATAGCCGAGGCCGAAGATCCGCAGCGCATCGAGGAAGGCATGCGCCTTTGCCCTGGACTGCTCGGGACCATTGGCGGCAAGCACGAAGGAAAAGATGCCGCTGGCCCCCTTGAAATCGCGCTTCCAGAGATGATGGGAGGGGAAGCTCGGCAGCGCCGGGTGCAGCACGCGGGCAACATCGTCCCTGCCCTCCAGCCATTCGGCGATCGCAAGCGCACTTTCATAATGGCGCTCGAGGCGCAGGCCCATAGTGCGCAATCCGCGCAGGATCTGATAGGCATCATCGGGCGCGCCGCAGATGCCGAGGGCGCCGTTCGCCTCCTTCAGCCGCTCCCAATGCTCGGCATTGGCCGACACCGTCCCGAGCAGAATGTCGGAATGGCCGGACGGATATTTCGTCGCCGCGTGGATGGAGATGTCGACGCCATGATCGAGCGGCCGGAAATAAAGCGGCGTCGCCCAGGTATTGTCCATCATGACGACGGCGCCGTGGCGGTGGGCAACCGCCGAGATCGCCGGAATATCCTGCATCTCGAAGGTGTTGGAGCCGGGAGCCTCGGTGTGCACGATCTTCGTGTTCGGCCGGAAAAGCGCCTCTATGCCGCCGCCGATCGACGGGTCGTAATATTCCACCTCAACGCCGAGGCGCTTCAGCATCGTGTCGCAGAAATGTCGGGTCGGACCGTAAACCGAATCGACGACGAGAGCATGGTCGCCGGCGGCGGCGAAACCCAGGAACGGAATGGTGACGGCCGCAAGCCCCGAGGGAACGAGGATGGTGCCGGCCGAACCTTCGAGCGCGTCGATCGCCTCGCAGAGCGCATCCGTGGTCGGCGTGCCGCGGGTCCCGTAGGTGTATTTCTGCGAACGCGTCTCCATCGTCCGGGCATTCGGAAACAGCACCGTCGAGGCATGCACGACTGGCGGATTGACGAAACCGTGATAGTCGAAGGGATCGTTGCCGATATGGCTCAAGCGGGTGTTGATACCGGCATTCTGCAGCAAGCTGTCTTTGTCTTTCATGGTCGGGAATAGCCTTTGGCGAAGAACGCGAAAACGAGACTTTTGGACACCTCGCCGCCTCCGGTCAACCCCTTGGGACCTTGGGGTAGATCCCATCGAAAAGTATGATTTTCGCGTTATTTTTCCGCAATTGGACGCCCATTTCCTGGCCAACCGCCCATGAATGCGGCGCAATTGACCAAATTTCTGAATTTTGCCGCAATTATCGATGGCGACACTTGACCATGGTGACATTTGCGACTGTGATAGACCCACTCGCGCCGGGAGGGTGTCGAGACGATTGGGGAGGCCGACGCAACGTTCGGGCGCACTCCCCACAAGATAAAGATAAGACAACGGAAAAAGGTTGGGAAAATGAAGAATAAGCTCCTGTCCGCCGCCATCGGCGCAGCGGTTTTGGCACTTGGCGCATCGGCAGCCTCGGCCACCACTCTCGGTGACGTCAAGGCGAAGGGTTTCGTACAATGCGGCGTCAATACCGGCCTGGCCGGCTTTGCTGCACCCGACGCTTCCGGCAATTGGGCCGGCTTCGACGTCGATTTCTGCAAGGCCGTCGCTTCAGCCGTCTTCGGCGACCCCACGAAGGTGAAGTTCACCCCGCTCAGCGCCGCCAACCGTTTCCCGGCGCTTCAATCCGGCGAAGTCGATGTTCTGGCTCGCAACACGACCTGGTCGATCAACCGCGACACCGCTCTCGGCCTGAACTTCCGTTTCGTTAACTATTATGACGGCCAAGGCTTCATGGTCCGCAAGAGCCTGAACGTGAAGTCGGCGCTCGAACTCTCCGGCGCATCCGTCTGCGTCCAGTCGGGCACCACCACCGAGCTCAACCTCGCCGACTACTTCAAGGCAAACAACCTTCAGTACAATCCGGTTGTTTTCGAAAAGCTGGATGAGGTCAACGCCGCCTATGACGCCGGCCGCTGCGACGTCTACACGACCGACCAGTCCGGTCTCTATTCGCTGCGCCTGACGCTGAAGAACCCCGACGAGCACGCGATCCTTCCGGAAATCATTTCCAAGGAGCCGCTGGCGCCGGCTGTTCGCCAGGGTGACGACCAGTGGTTCGACATCGTCAGCTGGGTTGGCTACGCCATGATCAATGCTGAAGAGTTCGGCATCACTCAGGCCAATGTCGACGACATGAAAAATTCGCCGAACCCTGACATCAAGCGCTTCCTCGGCGTGGAAGCAGACACCAAGATCGGCACCGATCTCGGGCTGACCAATGAGTGGGCCTACAACATCGTCAAGAACGTCGGCAATTACGGCGAAGTCTTCGAGCGCAATATCGGCCAGGGCAGCCAGTTGAAGATCGATCGCGGCCTCAACGCCCTGTGGAGCAAGGGCGGCATCCAGTACGCCCCGCCGGTTCGCTGAGGGGTATCACGCAGGAAAGCCGGAAAGGCGGGCGACCGCCTTTCCTCCTCCAATAAAAAAGCTCCGAAAAGGAGCGTAATGGGGAATTGGCCAGGCATGACGCATCAGGCTGTGGATTCGACACATTTACCCAAGAGCGGCTGGAGCTTCCAGACTGCCCTCTACGACCCGAGAATTCGGGGCATTTTCTTCCAGATTCTTACCATCGTATTGCTGGTGGCCTTCGTCTGGTGGGTTGCACATAACACTGCCGTCAATCTGGCGCGCGCCAACATCGCATCGGGATTCGGCTTTCTGAATGGCCGCGCCGGCTTCGAGGTCGGTCAGTCGCTGATCGCCTATTCAAGCGATTCGACCTACGGCCGCGCGCTGCTCGTCGGCCTTCTGAACACGCTGCTAATCGCGGTGACCGGCATCATCACCGCCACCATCATCGGCTTCATCATCGGCATCGGCCGTTTGTCGCGGAACTGGCTGATTGCCAAGCTGTGTACGGTCTACGTGGAAGTTTTCCGCAATATTCCGCCGCTGCTGGTGATCTTCTTCTGGTATTCGGGCGTTCTGGCGGTTCTGCCGAATGCGCGCGAATCGCTGCATCTGCCGCTCGGATCCTATCTGAACAATCGCGGCCTTGCCTTCCCCAAGCCGATTTTCGGTGAGGGTTTCTGGCTCGTCGGCGTCTCCTTCGTCATCGCGATCATCGCCGTCATCGCGACGGCCCGATGGGCGCATCGCCGGCAGGCGGCCACTGGTCAGCCGTTCCACACGATCTGGGCTTCGATCGGCCTGCTGATCGGCCTGCCGCTCATCGCCTTCCTGATCGCAGGCGCGCCGCTTTCCTTCGATTATCCGATCGTGGGTAAATTCAACCTCACCGGCGGCTCCGTCGTCGGGCCTGAGTTCATGTCGCTCTTCCTGGCGCTTTCCTTCTACACCGCAGCCTTCATCGCCGAGATCGTGCGCGCGGGCATTCGCGGCGTGGCGAAGGGACAAACGGAGGCGGCAGGTGCACTTGGGCTTCATCCCTCGTCGATCACCCGGCTGGTCGTCATTCCGCAGGCGTTCCGCATCATCATTCCGCCGCTGAGCAGCCAATATCTCAATCTGACCAAGAACTCATCGCTGGCGATCGCCATCGGTTTCGCCGATCTCGTCGCCGTCGGCAGCACAACGCTGAACCAGACCGGTCAGGCCGTCGAGGTGATTCTCATCTGGATGGTCATTTACCTCGCGCTCAGTATCGTGACTTCGCTGTTCATGAACTGGTTCAATGCCAAGATGGCGCTAGTGGAGAGGTAAGATGAGCAACAGTTTCGTCAGAACCGCCATACTCGCGCCGGAGCCGCCTCCACCGGGAGAAAGGGGCGCGGTCGCCTGGATTCGCCGCAACCTGCTTGCCACGCCGAAAGACATCGTTCTTACCATCGTGGCGCTAGTCTTTATCTCCTGGGCGATGCTCCACGCGATCGACTGGCTCTTCGTACAGGCTGTCTGGAGTGGCCCAGACCGCACCTTCTGTGCCACTGCCGTACAGGGCGGCATCCAGCCGGATAGCTGGAACGGTGCGTGCTGGGCCTTCGTCAACGCCAAATTCGACCAATTCATTTTTGGTCGTTATCCGCTTGACGAGCGCTGGCGCCCGACGCTGGTCGGCATTCTTTTCGTGCTCCTGCTGGTGCCGATGCTCATCCCTTCGGCACCACGCAAGGGCCTCAACGCCATCCTGCTCTTCGGCGTGCTGCCGGTCATTTCCTTCTTTGTGCTTTATGGTGGATTTGGCCTGGAAATCGTCGAGACCCCGCTCTGGGGCGGCTTGCTGGTGACGCTGGTCCTCTCCTTCGTCGGCATCGCCGTCTCCTTCCCGCTCGGCATCATCCTGGCGCTCGGAAGGCGCTCGCAAATGCCGATCATCCGCACGGTCTGCATCGTCTTCATCGAGGTCGTCCGCGGCGTGCCGCTGATTACGGTCCTCTTCATGGCGAGCGTCATGCTGCCGCTTTTCCTGCCTGCCGGCTGGACGGTGGACAAGCTCTTGCGCGCGATCATCGGGGTATCGATCTTTGCCTCCGCCTATATGGCTGAGGTCATTCGCGGCGGTCTGCAGGCAATCCCTAAGGGGCAGTTCGAAGGAGCGGATTCGCTGGGGCTCGGCTACTGGCAGAAGATGCGGTTGGTCATCATGCCGCAGGCAATCAAGCTGGTGATCCCTGGCATCGTCAACACCTTTATCGGCATGTTCAAGGACACCTCGCTGGTTTCGATCATCAGCATGTTCGACCTTCTCGGCATCGTTCGCCTCAACTTCGTCGATCCGAACTGGGCGACCGCAGTAACGCCGCTGACGGGACTGATATTTGCCGGCTTCGCCTTCTGGCTCTTCTGCTTCGGCATGTCGCGCTATTCAGCATTCGTCGAACGTCACCTCGACACCGGCCACAAACGATAAGAATGAGGGAAAACAATCATGGCTGAAGCTCCAGCTAAAAAGCTCACCGTTTCCGCAACGGAAGTGGCGATCGAAATCATCAACATGAACAAGTGGTACGGCGATTTCCACGTGTTGCGCGACATCAACCTGAAGGTCATGCGCGGCGAGCGCATCGTCATCGCCGGCCCATCCGGCTCGGGTAAATCGACCATGATCCGCTGCATCAACCGCCTGGAAGAGCATCAGAAGGGCCAGATCATCGTCGATGGCACAGAGCTAACCAACGATCTGAAGAAGATCGATGAAGTCAGGCGCGAAGTCGGCATGGTGTTCCAGCACTTCAACCTCTTCCCGCACCTGACGATCCTCGAAAACTGCACGCTGGCGCCGATCTGGGTGCGCAAAATGCCGAAGAAGCAGGCGGAAGAGATCGCTATGCACTTCCTGAAGCGCGTCAAGATCCCGGAACAGGCCAATAAATATCCGGGACAGCTTTCCGGCGGCCAGCAGCAGCGCGTGGCGATCGCCCGGTCGCTCTGCATGAACCCGAAGATCATGCTGTTCGACGAGCCGACCTCGGCGCTCGATCCCGAAATGATCAAGGAAGTACTCGACACCATGGTGGGTCTTGCCGAGGAAGGCATGACCATGCTCTGCGTCACCCATGAAATGGGCTTTGCCCGCCAGGTCGCCAACCGCGTCATCTTCATGGATCAGGGCCAGATCGTCGAGCAGAATTCGCCCGCCGAGTTCTTCGACAATCCGCAGCACGAGCGCACCAAGCTGTTCCTCAGCCAGATTCTGCACTGAGCCAAGGCCGAAGCTTTCAAAGACCCGCCGCAGCCTTCCGGTTCGGCGGGCCTTTTACATTCAGCGGAAGGTTGCCGCCTGTAACAGGCTGCAGAGGCCGGCAAGACCGGAATCGGAGCCACCTGAAGCAGAGCCGCCCGGCGACGAGATATCAGCGCAGCGGACAAGCATCTTGCGCTGCTCACTGACCGGCCTTGCCCGGAAGTCTTTCAGGGTGCGAGCCTGGGCAGCGCTAAGCGTGCCGTCAGCCGCGGACCCGTTGCTGCCGTCTGCCCCCGCTCCTCTGCCGACCGCAAGAGCTTCGACGCCGCTACCGCGTCTGACGGAGGCGGTGGCGTTATCGAGCCTATCGGACCTCCCGATGCGCGCATTGAGATCGGCATTGGCGCCGCGGCCGCCGCCGAGCCTGGCATTGGCATTCGTGTCGAGACCATTGCCGCCGCCGCGACCGGCATTGATATCGGCATCGACGCCCCTGCCGCCGCCGAAATTGGCCGCCGCATCGGCATTGACACCACTCGAGCCGCCGAGTGACGCATTGGCATCGGCGCTGATGCCGCCGCCAAGCGAAGCCCCGACATCGGCGCTGGCGGCATTGCCTGCATTCACGGACACGCCGACATCAATCGCATGCGCATCGCCTGCGGGTATGGCAAACAGGACGCAGGTGGATGCAAGCGCTACGAGGGATAGTCTATGGTGCTTGTGGGTCATGTTTTCCTCTCCGTTGTCATTTGCCGGGCGAACTTGTCCGGCAGTTGAAAATCGAGGAACGCGCGTGCCGTCGATCGTCCGGACGCCTGCAAACCTACAGGGCGTCCACGGCAAGGCAACGTGAGGAGATGACAAATGTTTCACGACACTGCCCGGCAAGTTGGCTCTAGGGCGAGCAATGTTCTTTCAGGGTTATTGAAATACCAATTGCCGGCCAGACTGTGCCAAAAACAAACGTGTCCTGCAGCGAGTAGAACGCCGACCGATTATGTCCTTTTGGGTTGCATCAGGAAATCCCCGGGGTGAGCAAGAAAAGCTCAGTTGTCGACGGAATTGCCGCGATTGATCTATCGCAACGCTGTCGCGCAGATCGCCAATACCTTGTCCAGAACCGGACGTTCTGCCGCTGATCGATGCCGCCAAAAATAACTCCTCTTCCGCCTGGATATATCGGGCGAGAAATCCATGTTTCAGCATGTTCTCATCTAACCGAGTGGAGGTTCTGGAATGGGCATTTTCGACAAGATCAAACAGGCAATCTTTCGAGAAGCGAAAGCAGCCGAACCGGCCAGCGCGCCGAAGACACAGCCCGTTTCGCCGTCACCAGCACCCAGTCCGGCGCCTGCGGCCTCCCCCGCTCAGAGCAAGCCGGCCACCGCCCCGGCCACAGCCGCAGTGGATATCGTCCCTATCCTCGACGCGGCGGTAAAAAAGAGCGGCCAGAAACTCGATTGGCGTCACTCGATCGTCGACCTGATGAAAGCCGTCGGGATGGATGCGAGCCTGACCGAGCGCAAGGAGCTCGCCGCCGAGCTCGGCTATACCGGCGACAGCGGTGATTCCGCAAAAATGAATATGTGGCTGCACAAGGCGCTGATGAAGCGGCTTTCGCAAAATGGCGGCAAGGTGCCGGCCGATCTCCTGGATTGATCCATCAAAATGATGGATGACCACAGCCGCCACGCTGCGGCGGTGGTCATCCGGCCAGGCTAGAACAGGATGTCATCCGAAAACCGCTCACACTTTGGGCACCATGCGCCGGCAGTGCGCCCCCTCTTGCCCGCAGGCGTTGAAGCAAATAACCTCACGCTCGATTACTTCGAGGATCGATCAGGGGAGAATCTAAATCCAATGAGATTGATGGCAGTCGTTGGCGTTGCACTTAGCTTGGGCTGTATCTCGGCCGCAGAATCCCCTTCAAACTATCGATCCTACAGCGGTGTTCGGGTCGATACCGATCCCGTCCTCCTGGCTCGATACGACAAAGCCCTCGGCTGGTGCGTACCGGAGGCCGGTTCATCGCGACGCGGCTCGCCGGATTCGCAAAGCCTGCATTACAACGCAGCGCTCAGAAACTGCCTTTACAGACGCGGCTTCGTCGACCGTGGCGTCTATGCCTACCCCATTCCCAAGGTTTACTTCGATCATTTCCTGGATCGCTGAGAAGAGCTTCAGCGCGACGGCTGGGAACGCGATGAAATTCGGCCGTCGCTGCGGCAATCCACAATAAGCAATTGCTTCCAGCTCCGGTGAAAACCTTGTGATTTCGCGCGAGGTCTTTCCGGCGTCACACGAATCGAAATAAACATCGGACGCCGATCATTGGGTAATTAGGGAATAGAATAATAATGCGCGCTCGTACCACAACAGTATTAATTGCCATGGGACTTCTGACTGCCTGCGTGCCGACGCGCCAGGACTATGATGCATACGTCACATTGCTACAGGGCAGCTCAAGAGCAAGAAATGAAGCAACTAAAGATTGCGTGAGGGGCTTCGATGGAAAGTCCAGTCGCAACCTCGGCCTTTTGACAGACACATCGGACAAGGACGCTGTACGCGTTGGTTGCGATCGTTTTATTGCAGCGGTCGTTTCCGGTCGCGCCACCTATGACGACGTCGTTGATATCAAACGCCAACGGCCCACTCCCAAAATAATCAAAATTTTCCAAGGTCGCTAAACAAGATCGCGCGGCGGCTTGCAGCCTCAAGCTCAAGCCGTCGACAACTCGCTCCGGAGCGAAGCCGCCGCCCAGAAAGCGACGCACGCGGTGCATTCAGCGCCGATGGCCAACTCATCTGAGATTGCTATCGTGTGGCATGTGGCATCACCAATCTGACGCGTGAGATGAGAGATGACCTACGAGAAGATAGCAGGAGGCCCGGAACTGCTGGCATGGTTTGGCCAGAAGCCGACCTTTCATGACGCGGAAATTCTGAGTCTCTCACTCAATCGCACTGGGGTCAGCGAGTTGACGATTCATGGGTGGATCGCCACCGATGGTGTTGATCAAGATGGATACTGCATCCTTGACAAGCATGCAGTCGTCACTTTCGCCTTCGAAGATATTATGGACCTGCAGTTGGACGGCTTCAGCCACCAGAACGTGATCAATGGTCTCGTCCTCCGCTACGCAAGAGATCGCGGTCGAGCTGGCTACTACCGGAAGACATCGAAATCGAGCTCCGACCCTGTTACGGGCTGGATGGTTTCATCCGCGCGAAGAAAGTGACCGTGACGTTCCGTCCGGGTCGGCCTGCTGACGACAGACCAATTGCCGCAGCAGTCCCTTGAGGAAATCTTTGCTTCTCGACTTTGTCAACGCCTAGCCTGAGCCGGGGCTTTCCCTGTGACATCAGTCGGCAACGGGTTTGCGGCGGCGAGCAATTGACCGAGTGATGCGAGTGCTGCGGTTCGTGCTGCAATGTTGACGGTCGATCCAAAGCGATCGCCTGCTCTGCGGATAACTGGGAATTGGTTCAGCCTCGCTCGAGTGAGTGGTTGGCGCGGTTCCTTGCGGCATGCTTTCCGAGTACCTCGATCGTTGTCGGGCTCAACACGAGAGCATTGCCTTACCGGCAATTCCCTTGATTGGGGGCTCATTTTGACGTTCGAGGTGTGGGCGATTCGACGGTCATGTCCTCCCTTACCATGTCGATAAGTATCACTTTTGAGGGCGAATCTACCCAAAAAGGGCTGGATTCACAAAAAATGCAGATTCCACCTTTGGCCGGAGGAATTCGCTCACGCCCACCAAGTTTTTTGTAATGTTTTCAATCTGTGCATATCGCTATAGTTGCAGAAAGAATAATTCGCGGCTTGCGGGATAGAAATACTGCCACATTTTGAGTCAGTCAAAATTCCGCAAATATTTCAAAATGTAACTCCGGAGTGATCGGCACATTATGGCAGCAATATGGCCATACTTCTCAAGTACTTACTGTCGCGATGCTGTTGCACTTTCCCAGGATGACGTCCTATAACCCCCGCCGTAACGGCTGATTAGCTAGAAAATATTAACTGACAAACACAACGTCAGAGTTGAGGAACAGGACTATGACAACATATTACGTATCGACGACCAGCAGCGGCGGAAACGGCAGTGCCTCTTCCCCCTTTCGCACGATCAGTGAGGCGATGAGGGCGGACCTTAAGCCAGGCGACGAGGTCGTGGTGAAGCCCGGGACCTACAATGAGAGCATCAACTTCGATAAGGACGGCTCGGCGGCAGCCGACATCACGCTGCGCTCGGAAGTGCCCGGCGCAGCGCTGATCCGGCCGCCCGCGGGCTCGTGGAACGCGATCAGTGTCAACGCCAACTACGTGGTCATCGACGGCTTTGACATCGGCGGCGCCGCCGGCGACGGCATCGAAGCGAACGGTGTCCACCACGTCCAGATCCTCAATAACAAGGTCCACGGCAACGGGGAGTCGGGCATCCAGTTCAACCAGTCGGACTTCATCCACGTCGAAGGCAACGAGACCTACAACAATGCGTCGTCGGGCTGGTTCTCGGGCATCTCGCTCTACCAGAACCGGAACATCACCGGTGATACCTCGACGGACGGCTACCGGAACATCGTGCGCGACAACATCTCCCATGACAACGTCACGAAATCGGGTGCGCACACCGATGGTAACGGTATCATCATCGACGATTTCCAGAGCACGCAGACGAGCGGTCATCCGAACTACACATTCAAGACCCTGGTCGACAACAACCTTGTCTACGAGAACGGCGGCAAAGGCATCCAGGTTACCTGGAGCGACTCCGTCACTGTGTCGAACAACACCGCATACCACAACAATCAGGACCCGCAGAATGACGGCACCTGGCGCGGCGAGCTCAGCAACTCGGCGTCGAGCAACAACACCTGGGTCAACAACATTGGCGTAGCCGACCCATCGCTGAACAAGAACAACACTGCGATCGATAACACGTCAACCGGCGGCTACACCAACAACAACGTCGTCTGGGCCAACAACATCACCTATAACGGCACGGCCGGCCAGGCCTCGGTCAAGACCGACGGCGGCAACGCGATGCCGAGCACAGCGAACGGCAACAAGCTTGGCGTCGACCCGCATTTCGTGAATGCAGCGAACGGCGACTTCCACCTCGCCTCGGGCTCGGCGGCAATCGACAGCGGAACCACCAAGTACGGCGTCGACTCGGTCGACCTGGACGGCGACGCCCGCGTCGTTGGAACTATCGATATGGGTGCCTACGAATCTGGCTCCGCCCCGGTTTCGGGAACGCCAACCACGCCGACGCAACCGACAGCGCCAACCACGCCGACAGAGCCGACAGCGCCCACCGCGCCGACAGCGCCCACCGCGCCGACCGCGCCCACCGCGCCCACCGCGCCCACCGCGCCGACCACATCGACGAAGGTATACACCGGCACCAGTGGTAACGACTACCTGCCACACACCGGCCAGTCCAACGGCGGTAACGAAACCTACAAGGGTCTCGGCGGCAATGACGTGTTGAAGGGCGGCGCCGGCTCGGACATCCTCATTGGTGGTACCGGAAAGGACATCATGACCGGTGGCACCAGCTCGGATACCTTCGCCTTCAAGGCACCGACAGAGACCGGGTCCGGCTGGGCCCGCGACCTCATCACCGACTTCCGGCATGGCATCGATAAGATCGACGTCTCGGCGATCGATGCGAATGGCTCTGCGCAGGGCGATGCAACCTTCCATTTCCAGGCGCAGGAGAATGCCTTGTTCGATAGGAAGGCCGGCGCGCTCGCTTGGCACTACCAGGACGATGATACCGTTATCCAGGCCGACTTGAACGGCGACGGCGTTCATGACTTCGAGATTCAGCTGAAGGGCCACGTCCAGCTGGGGGCAGCCGATTTTCTCCTGTAACGATCCGTTGCGGCGGTCGTCGGACCGCCGCAACAATCGGAAACATGTCGACGGCGGAGTAAAAACCGCCCCACGGCGCGCAAACTTCGGTTTACTTCAGCGCGTGGATGAGCAAGCTGGGAGGGCATAGCCCGAGCGGCGATCTCATCCACGCGCTGCGTTTTTGACGGGTGTCAGCCGACCTTTCCGGTGCCGCTTTGCGGGAGGCGATAGCGGTCGCCGTTCATCTCGAGGATGTTGACATGGCGGGTGACGCGATCGAGCAGAGCGCCGGTCGGGCGCCCGGATACGGGGCAGGCCGTGCATTCGTCGAACGGAAAAGCTGCTGGCGATCAAGGTGGCAATGCGTTCGTGGTGTTGCGATATCAGCTCGAACAATAATTCCGCACCGGTCTCGTGCCTCTCCCGCGTTAGTTTGAAGAATTCTGCCGAGCGGTTCGTCGGGGTAAGGCGACTTGTGAAAGGCATACTTAAAGGCGCGCTAACTCAATCGCTTTTGATCGGAGCCTACGGTCTGCAATCACACTCGCAATTTACAACCACAGTGATATTCTACCGGCGCACCCGTTGCCGTGCAGAACCCGCTCTGATCGACTGAGGGTTTCGACCTGGACAACACTGTGGGGTCCATGTGACACGGGTAGCAGCTTTCGGGGGAGCGCCACAGCCAAGCGAAACGGTATCAGGTCAAGCGAGGCCGGTCGGAAACATCGGCCGTCGTCGATGATCGTCCATGCTGCCGTGACTGCCGGGCATCAGTCCTTCGGTCGCAGTCCAGAAAGGGCTTTTCCACGCGGGAGTAGCTACATGTTGATGCCAAAATCTAGACCTGGGACGACCTATTGAAGGGCTGCGCTTCGGACTGAGGGGGAAAATGTTTGCATTTATGGGCGAGTGGCCAAGTTGGGCCATGTATGGATTTGTGGGCGCGGTGTGCGGGGCCGCTGGCGCCCTAATTGGCGGGTTATTATCAGCGCGTTTTGACAAGGCCCGCACGATCCTTGTGATCATTGGGATAGTTCTCTCCAGACCCATTACCGAAAATTTCGTTGCTGCAAGAGTGGCGAGCGATTACGCCAATAAGGGTCTTCCAAGGAAGCTAGACGCAATCACGACGTTGCGTCGAGATGGATGGGAAGGCGATCAGGTACTTCTATCGTCTGAGCGACACAGTCCCCACCGCTAGCGGAGAAGTGATGAAGGCTGGGTTGGGCAAAGAGGCGTGCGACTTTTGGAAGCCCAAATTCAAGGCAGGTGAATTTACGTCAGCCTTGTATGATTACACATTCAAAGACGGGCATTCGAGCTTTGTGCTAAATGCCTATGAATGCGAGTGAAGCACCGTTGGGCAAAAGGTCCGGCAATACCTCGCTGACAAACATCAATGCTAAAGCCCTTCTGCGAAAAACCATCAGATGTTCGTAGTAAGTGGCCAAAGAGAACAAGGACTGCTAACTTTTTGAAATGGTGGCGACCCCTGCAGGAATCGAACCTGCGACAACCTGCTTAGAAGGCAGGTGCTCTATCCAGCTGAGCTAAGGGGCCGTCTGCTGGCCGCGCCCAAGAAGCGCGACCGGATGCGGCATATGTGGACGAGAAACCTCAATGCGTCCAGGGCTGCGTGCGGGTATATCGGAAATTATCCGGATAGGCCACGACCTGGCGAGCCGGCTCTTTCGGCGCGATGACGCGGTATTCGATGCCATTGCGCTGGGCATAGGCTTCCGCGAGCGCCTGCGTTTCAAAGGTAAGCTTGACCTGCTGGCGGGTATCGCTGGAGGAGGTATATCCCATCATCGGATCGATTTTGCGGGGCGACTCCTGATCGAATTCGAGCACCCAGAGATGGGTCTTGGCCTTGCCGGACTGCATGGCGGTCTTAGCAGGACGATAGATCTTGGCAGACATGACTGCGGCATCTCCGAATATGCGGGGACAGTGCCCGCCTTTCATGGTCTCAATCCCGTCGCCGGGCTTTGCTTCGTCGTCAGGGATAACGCGAAGAGGTGAATTTTGCTTATCCGCGAATCCCTGCCTTTTCAAGAAAAAAGGCGGATCAGGCGGCTGCAGACATCTTCCATCCTATCGCCCGCCGTCACGGCCAATCCGACGGATTTCGCAATGTAACCGATTGTCTCATGTTGTGATCACAACCTGATTGCCGCAGTCGGTGCCGGGAACTAGTTTACGGCGTAATCGACTTCAGTGGATTTGCAAGCATGATGAGACGTTCGGCAGAGTTCAATGCCATTGTGATAGGAGCCGGCATCACCGCGTTCTTCTATGTCGCCATCAGCTATGCCCAATATATCGGCCTGCTCGCCCGCGGCTGAAGGCTGAACCATGCTGGCGGCTGATCGCACCAACAAATCGGGGGCCGCTGAAGATTTTCCGCATTGCGTCCACAGGCCGGTGAGAAATCTCCGGGCAGAGCGGGATTTATGGGTTGCGAGGGCGAAGTGAACCGTGTATTCCCCCTGCCAATCACGGCACGGAGTGTAGCGCAGTCTGGTAGCGCATCTGGTTTGGGACCAGAGGGTCGGGAGTTCGAATCTCTCCACTCCGACCATTCAATATCCCGATATTCCCGAGTTTTCGATAGTTGCGTCGCAGCCCGCGGGCGCACACGCTTGCGCGCCGTCATTTCACCTTTGTCGTCGTGGCGCTCATGATCCTGTCGCCCACCTTGATTCCGAATTTGTCGACAATGCCGGCATTGAGTTCAACGACGTATTTCACCGGGCTCATCGAATCGATGATGTCGCGCGAATAGGGCGTTGCGTTTTCCTTGATGTGGCGGATCGTGCCGGTGTCGTCGGCAAAGAGCATGTCGAGCGGCAGGAAGGTGTTTTCCATCCACATGGCGACGCGCCGCGGCTCGCCGAAATCGAAGATCATGCCGGCGTCATCGCCCATCGTCTTGCGGAACATCAGTCCATGGGCGCGCTGGTCGGGGGTCACCGCGACCTCGACGGTGAAATGCAGCGTCTTGCCGGCGGCCGTCTGGATGAGCAGCGGCTCCTTGTCGAACCGCATCGGCTCCTCAGCCAGGGCCGGCAGGGCGACCAAGAAAAAAAGCGCCGTGATGGCGCTTCTAATCGCATGAAGGACGAGATCTCGCATCTCAGTGCGACCGGCTTGCCGGGCTCGGAATATCGGGGTGAATTTCCGCGGCCATCAGGCCTTTTTCGCCATCGCCGAAGCGGACGAGAACCACCTGACCGGGGCGCAGCTCCGTCAGGCCGAAACGGCGCAGCGTCTCCATATGCACGAATATGTCTTCCGTGCCCTCGCCGCGCGTCAGGAAGCCGAAGCCCTTGGTGCGGTTGAACCACTTGACGAGCGCACGCTCGAGACCGCTGGTGGCGGTGACCTGCACATGGGTGCGGACCGGGGGCAGCTGCGAGGGATGAACCGCGGTCGACTGATCCATTGAAAGGATCTTGAAAGCCTGGTAGCCACGCTCGCGGCGCTGGATGAGGGCAACGATCCGCGTTCCCTCGAGGATCGTCTGGTAACCGTCGCGGCGCAGGCAAGTCACGTGCAGGAGAACATCCTGCATGCCATTGTCCGGAACGATGAAGCCGAAGCCCTTGGCGACGTCGAACCACTTGACGACCCCGGTGATTTCAACAAGATCGACCGTCTCTGACGACAGCTCGTCGAGATCAGTGTATTCGTTCGATGAAATCCTATCAGCCATAGTCGCCAGCCCCTCGAATACGCGTCACACTGTTACGGTTAACTGATTCTTGAAATCAAGATTAACATCTTGGTAACGGATAAGCGCAAGTCCTAGTTTTCGGTTATTCCCAGCTGCACATTTTATAAAGATGACTTGCCCGAAGCTGACCACGGCTGGCCGATAAGGGCCAGCCCCAATAAAGGAGTAGATAGAATGCGTTATCTTCATACGATGGTTCGCGTCAAAGATCTGGACGCTTCGCTCGCCTTTTACACCACCCTGTTCGGGCTGGAGGAGATTCGCCGCCACGAAAACGAGAAGGGCCGTTTCACCCTGGTTTTCCTGGCTGCCCGCGACGATCTTGAGCGTGCGCGCAGCGAAAAAGCGCCCTGCCTCGAGCTTACCTACAACTGGGATACAGAGGATTATAGCGGAGGACGCAATTTCGGCCACCTCGCCTATGAAGTCGACGATATTTATGCGATCTGCCAGAAGCTGATGGACAACGGCATCACGATCAACCGGCCGCCGCGCGACGGCAATATGGCCTTTGTGCGCTCGCCCGACGGCATCTCGATCGAAATCCTGCAGAAGGGAAGCCCGCTTCCACCTTCCGAACCCTGGGCGTCCATGGGCAATACCGGCGCCTGGTAAGGGTTTTCGCCGCAAGGCTTTTGCGAAGCTTGCGGCTTTTGCGATTTCGGGTCCGGCCGGCGCCTTGGTGCTTGCCGCGGTCCGGCCCCGCAGGCAATCTCCAGCTGACTCGACGCGGAAAATGGCGATTTTCGGCCGTTTTCCGCATCAACTGGAGACTGGTTGCTTGCGTAACAATGAGATGCGGATGCCCGTAACAGGCGCTTTGCTGATCGCCACCTCGATGCTGGCGCTGTCTGGCTGCGCGTCGGACAAGAAGGCGCTCGATTCAGCCGCCGCTGTTCCGGTCGTTCCGGCAACGGCCGCCGCAGCGCCCCAACTTGCCGCGACAGCGCCGGCGAAATCTGCGCCGCGCTCAGTCTACACCGACCCCCGCCTTGTCAATGTCTCCGGCGCCCAGGCCGCGCCCCAGGGCGTGCTAGCGGATCCGAATGCCGCCGTTCCGCCGGCCGATCCGGCAATGGCAGCGCCTGCCAATATCGGCGGGCTGGTCATGCAGTCGACACGGATCAACGCCCAGGCGATGAGCATCTTTTCCGATCGCCAGCCGCTGCCGCAAAATAACAGCACGTCCACCATCATCCAGCCGCAAGCCTATGCGCCGACGCAGGGCGTGGCACCGACAAGAAGCAGCGTTTACAGCCAGCCTGCCGTGCCCGCACAGCCGGCGACGCCGGTGCTGCCGCAGCAATCCTCGGAGAACTCCGGCACGCAGCCTCTACCCGTTCAAACCGCCGCGCTGGCAACAGGGGGCATTCCGGCCTCGACGACGAACGCGCTCTACAGCGCGCCGAAGCAGAACCTGCTCGGCAGCCTTTCCGGCCTCCTGCACAAGGCCGCCCTGCCCGGTGTGACGCGTGTCGCCCCGAACGGGCTGCATGTCCAGAACGATCATGTCGAGGTCGGCTGCTTCAAGCCCGACCTGTTGAAAGTGATCAAAATGGTCGAAAACCATTTCGGCCGGCCCGTCATCGTCACCTCGGGCTATCGCGACGAAGAGCATAACCGCCTGGTCGGCGGCGCTGACGAATCGATGCACAAGAGCTGTGAGGCCGCCGACATCCGGATCGACGGCGTGTCGAAATGGGATGTCGCCGCCTATATCCGCTCCTTGCCGGATCGCGGCGGCGTCGGCACCTATTGCCACACGGAGTCCGTCCACCTCGACACCGGCAAGAGCCGCGACTGGAACTGGGGCTGCGGCGGCAAACGCGCGCCCATGACGACCGCCAAAGCGATCTGATATCGACCGCATGGAATGGCATCACGTTACGTCATCTCGGCTTGCCGCGCTTCCGGCAAGCCATACAAGCCGTTGATTCGGCAGCGGTAATGTCCCATCCTTGAGCCGCGAAAATATCTGTCATTTTTTTGAAAAAAATTGAATTTGCCGCTTGCGGCTTTTGAAGGTGCTGACTATAAGGGCGCCACCACGAAGGAAGCGCCCTTCGTCTATCGGTTAGGACACCAGATTTTCATTCTGGGAAGAGGGGTTCGACTCCCCTAGGGCGTGCCATTCTCCTCCACATTGAAGCCAACGCATCCGCTTGCAGAAGCCGGCGTGCGCTCCTATTTTAGCAAAGCCGGCCTGCGCCCTTCGTCTATCGGTTAGGACGACAGATTCTCATTCTGTAAAGAGGGGTTCGACTCCCCTAGGGCGTACCACATTTGGGCTAGAGCTTGCCTTTGACGAAGGCGCGCCGAAGAAAATCTGATCATCGAGGAGGCGACCGCTTTGCGGCAGTCATCGCGGCGACAGCTCTCGTAAGACGTTGCGAACCTATGTCGTGCGCATCTTTCCCAACACCGACAGCTGCTTGCGCCTAGTCCGGGCACTAGCCGTCGAAACCCACGAAAACTGGATGGAGGCCAACCGCTACATCAACATGGACGACCTCAGAGAGCACAAGAAACTCGCTCTCCGCAATGCCGCATGACCAGTCTCATGACTGCCCCATTTTGCTGAACTTGACGCACACAACCGACGTTGCGCAGAGCTCTCGTAAGGGGTGGGGCGTGCCCCCCAAATGATCCGCCGGGCTTGAATTCTCCCGGTCCGCCATACCGTTCGCCACGTTTTCCACAGCAGCAAAAAAATCGGCGAAAACGATGATTTTTTCGCGCCTTGGCGCTTGCGGCTTTTGAAGGTGCTGACTATAAGGGCGCCACCACGAAGGAAGCGCCCTTCGTCTATCGGTTAGGACACCAGATTTTCATTCTGGGAAGAGGGGTTCGACTCCCCTAGGGCGTGCCACTTTTCTCCCCGCGAATTCCTCAACATCAGCCCTTTTGTGCGGCCTTCTATTTTGCCGGCGCGGCATCGCAGACGCGCAGCTGGAGGCGGCGGGCGCCCTGGTAATGCTCGGCGCCGAGCGTACCGGCCACATGCAGGCTGGCGCCGCGTGAATTGACGAGAAGATTGCCGAGCGCCGTATCGGCGGCGCGGAACGCGATTCCATCGAGCCGCGACCCGTCCATCGCCTCCAGCGTCACCTTCACATGTTTCTCACCGACTAGGCGCGCGTCGCGCACGCGGTGCGCCGGCACGGCAAAGAGCGGCTGGGCGTGGCCGGAGCCGTAGGGGCCGGCGGCCTCCAGGCGATCGATGAGTTCGAGCGTGGCGCCGCTGGCGCCGATCGCCCCGTCGATCTTCAGCGTCTCGTTGGCGACGAGGTTCGCCACCGTCCTTGCCGCCTTTTCGGTAAAGAAAGTTCTGAGCCTGCCGAGATCGGCGCGCTCGACGGTCAGGCCCGCGGCCATGGCGTGGCCGCCGCCCTTGACGAGCAGCCCCTCGTCGACCGCCGCCCGCACCATTTTGCCCATGTCGAAGCCGTTGATGGAGCGGCCCGAGCCGGTGCCGCGGCCGGAGGGATCGAAGGCTATCGCGAAGGCCGGCCGTTTGAACTTTTCCTTCAGCCGCGCCGCGATCAGCCCGACGATGCCGGGATGCCATTTCTCGTGGGCGGTGACGATGACGGAGGCGCCCTCGCCGTCGCCGTACTCGGCCAGCGCCTCGGCTTCCGCCTCCTGTAGCATCACGGCCTCCATTGCCTGGCGCTCGCGGTTGAGCTCGTCGAGGCGTTGGGCGATCATTTCAGCCTCGCCCGCATCGTCGAGCGTCAGCAGGCGGCTTCCGAGTGCGGCATCGCCGATTCGCCCACCCGCATTGATGCGCGGGCCGATCAGGAAGCCGAAATGATAGGGTGTCACCGGGCCGGCGAGCCCGGCCTTGCGGAAGAGCGCGGCAAGTCCGGCATTGCTCTGGTGGCGGGCGGCGACCAGCCCCTTCACCACATAGGCGCGGTTGAGCCCCTTCAGCGGCACGACATCGCAGACCGTCGCAAGTGCGACGATATCCAGCCATTGCAACAGGTCGATGGCCAGGATGCCCTTGTTGCCGGCCGCGCGCAGCAGCCTCAGCGTCGCGACCAGCACCATGAAGACGACGCCGGCCGCGCACAGATGCCCCTGCCCCGAGAGATCGTCTTCGCGGTTCGGGTTGACCAGCGCATGGCAAGGCGGCAGCTCGTGTGTCACCTGGTGGTGATCGATAACGACGACATCGATATTGCGCGCCGCAGCCGCCGCAAGCGCCTCGTGACTGGTGGAGCCGCAATCGACGGTGACGATCAGCCGGGCGCCATTGTCGATCAGCTGGTTGATCGCTGCCGGATTGGGGCCGTAGCCTTCAAAGATCCGGTCGGGAATGTAGATGTTCGTCTTGACGCCGAAATGGCTGAGAAAGCGAAACATCAGCGCCGATGAGGCCGCGCCGTCGACATCGTAGTCGCCGAAAATCGCCACGCTCTCGCCGCGCTCGATCGCCCGCATGAGGCGGGTCGCCGCCTTCTCGCAGTCGGTCAGCGTGTGGGGATCGGGCATCAGGCTGCGGATCGTCGGATCGAGAAATTCGATCGCCTCGTCCACCGGGACGCCGCGTCCGGCGAGCACGCGAGCGATCAGATCCGGCAGCCCGTGAACCTGCGACATGGCGAGCGCCCGATTCTGGCCGGCCTGGTCGAGCCGCGCAACCCAGCGATTGTCGAGCGCGGACTTCTCCACGCCGAGAAACGCGCGTTGTACCGGATCGACGAGATCTGCCATGCCAAACTCCGCTGATGTCATCTGTTCTTTCTACAGGAGCAGCGGAGATAACATAGGGATCGACGTGCAGACACGGATTTTTACCAGAAGATCGCCCAGATGATCATGGCAATGCCGCCGATTTGCACCAGCAGGAACGAAAAGAGCGTCAGCAGAATGGCCCAGTTGCGGCCCTCGGTGTTTTCTTCGTCGTCAATGTCATCGGCAATCTCCCCGCGAATGTCGCGATGGACCGGCTTGAGAATTGCCCCAGGCACATCAGGACGGTTTGGCGGCGCCTCGCTCGGGCAGCCATACCCCTTCCCGGCATGGCTGTCCTTGCTCATGAAATTCTCCACGCCGACGACTCACCATCTATGGTTTTATTTATATCAATATTTGCGTCTTTGTTAATATAGACTTCATTACGGACGGGTTGCACGATCAACAGAAATAGCCGCGCTGCCATCGTGAACTGCCCCGAAGTTTGATGTCCAACTTTCGCGGGTCAGTTCAAGAAGACAGGGCGGCTCGTGTTCCCGAACGGGAAAGGATCAAGCTTCCTCTTTCGGCCGCTCGATGCGGATGACCTGCGGCTCGCCGAAGAGATAACCTTCCGACCTGATCGAGGCGACGGCCTTACGCACCGATTCCTCCATCGTCGCATGGGTAACGAGAATGATCGTCTGGTGGTGCGACGGCGCCAGATGCTGCTTGGAGCGCTGCACGATCGATTCGAGCGAGATGTGGTTTTCGGCCATGCGGGTGGCGACGCTTGCAAAGACGCCGGTGCGGTCGAGCACCGTCAGGCGGATGAAATAGCCGCCCTCGTGGCTCTGCATCTGCGCCTTGCGGTAGGGCTCGAGCGCCTTTGCAGGATGGCCGAGCACCGGCACGCGCTGGGCGCCCGGCCGGCTCTTGGCGATATCGGCGATGTCACCGAGCACCGACGAGGCCGTGGCATTGCCGCCGGCACCGGGACCGACCATCAGCAGCTCGCCGAGCACATCGGATTCGATCGCCACCGCATTGGTGACGCCGTCCACCTGGGCGATGACCGAATCGACCGGCACCATTGTGGGATGGACGCGCTGCTCAATGCCGGTCTCGGTGCGCTGGGCAACGCCCAACAGCTTGATGCGGTAGCCGAGCTCGGCCGCGGCATGGATATCCTCGATCGAAATGTTGGTGATACCCTCGAGATAGATATCGTCGGCGGCGATGCGATTGCCGAAGGCAAGCGTCGTCAGGATGGCGAGCTTGTGGGCGGTGTCGTTGCCCTCGATATCGAAGGCAGGATCGGCCTCGGCATAACCCAGCCGCTGCGCTTCCTTGAGGCATTCGGCGAAGGAAAGCCCTTCCTTCTCCATCTTGGTCAGGATGTAATTGCAGGTGCCGTTCATGATGCCGTAGATGCGCGAGACGGCATTGCCCGTCAGAGATTCGCGCAGGGCCTTGATGACGGGAATGCCGCCGGCGACCGCTGCTTCGAAGTTCAGGAGCGAGCCTTTCTCCTCGGCGATCGTTGCAAGCTCGACGCCGTGATAGGCAAGCAGAGCCTTGTTGGCCGTCACCACATGGAGACCGCGCCGCAGTGCTGTACGCACCGAGACGTTGGCAGGCCCTTCGGCCCCGCCCATCAGCTCGACGAAGACATCGATGTCGCCCTTTTCGGCAAGCTCTTCCGGCCGGTCGAACCAGGTGACGCCGGAAAGGTCGATCCCGCGGTCCCGCGTCTTGTCGCGCGCGGAGACCGCCGTGATCGTGATCGGACGCCCGCAGGTGACGGCAAGCTCGTTGCTCTTCTGCTGAATGATGCGGACAAGCGAGGCGCCAACGGTGCCCAAGCCCGCAATGCCGATTTTGAGGGCATCTGCCATGGATCGATCCTGAAATGTCTGTGTGGCGGCAGCCGCGGAAGGCGGCTGCCGAGCGTTGAAATTAGCGGTGTGCGTTCAGCGAAATGACGTTATGCATCGTCTCGTCCGCCGTCGACATGAACTTCTTGATGTTGCGCGCAGCCTGGCGGATGCGGTGTTCGTTCTCGACAAGCGCCAGACGGACATAGTCGTCGCCCTGTTCGCCGAAGCCGATACCGGGGGCAACGGCGACGTCGGCCTTTTCGACCAAGAGCTTGGAGAATTCCAACGAGCCGAGATGACGGAACTTTTCCGGAATCTTCGCCCAGGCGAACATGGTGGCAGCCGGCGGCGGCACTTCGAAGCCGGCCTTGCCGAAGCTTTCGACCATGACGTCGCGACGGCGCTTATAGACGTTGCGGACTTCGGCAATGTCGGAACCATCGCCGTTCAGCGCGTGCGTCGCCGCCACCTGGATCGGCGTGAAGGCGCCGTAGTCAAGATAGGACTTGACGCGGGTGAGCGCCGCGATCAGCCGCTCGTTGCCGACGGCAAAGCCCATGCGCCAGCCGGGCATGGAGAAGGTCTTCGACATCGAGGTGAACTCGACCGTCACATCCATCGCGCCCGGCACTTCGAGAACCGACGGCGGCGGAGCGCCGTCGAAGTAAATCTCCGAATAGGCAAGGTCGGACAGCACGATGATGTCGTGCTTCTTGGCGAAGGCGACGACGTCCTTGTAGAAATCGAGCGTCGCGACGAGGGCGGTCGGGTTCGAGGGATAGTTGAGGATCAGCGCCAGCGGCTTCGGGATCGAATGCCGGACGGCGCGCTCGAGCGGCGGAAAAAAGCTCTCGTCCGGCTCGACCGACATGGAGCGGATCACGCCGCCCGCCATCAGGAAGCCGAAGGCGTGGATCGGATAGGTCGGGTTCGGGCAGAGGATGACATCGCCGGGCGCCGTGATCGCCTGGGCCATATTGGCGAAGCCTTCCTTGGAGCCCAAGGTGGCGACCACCTGCGTATCCGGGTTGAGCTTGACGCCGAAACGGCGGGCATAATAGGCGGCCTGAGCGCGACGCAGCCCCGGAATGCCCTTGGACGACGAATAACGGTGCGTGCGCGGGTCCTGCACGACTTCGCAGAGCTTGTCGACGATCGCCTGGGGAGTGGGAAGGTCAGGGTTTCCCATGCCGAGATCGATGATATCGGCGCCGCCCGCTCGCGCGCTTGCTTTCAAACGGTTGACCTGTTCGAAAACATAAGGCGGCAAACGCCGGACTTTGTGAAACTCTTCCATTTCATTCCCCATGGAAAGGCGGCATTTCGGGCCGCAGTCGAAGTTCGTTCCGTCTCCCGGCGGCTGCGACACGAACTTCAGAATCGCAGCGCCGTATTCATCAGACCCAAGCCACGCGGCAAATCTTTGACGAAAAGGCCGCGCAAAGCGCATTATCAGGAAAATTGCATCTTCCGATCCTTGCCGAAGGCTTTGCGTCCAAATCGCTTGAAAGGCAAGGTTTATTTGGAGATTTCGGAGAGCGTCTGCTCGCCGTGCTCGGCGGCCAGGCGGCGCATTTCGGCGACCTTGGCCTGATATTCGGCTTCCGAGATCGTGCCGGCCTTGCGCCGGGCGGCAAGTGCTGTCAGCTGATGCTGCAGTTCGGCCGCCTGCTCGTCGCTCATCTGGACATTGGCGGCCGTCAGCGGCGCGCCGAAATTCGGATAGCCGTCCGGCGACTTCGCAAGCCCACCTTCGATTGCATCGCCCTTGGTGGCCGGCATGACGACGGCGGTCGGCGCCGCTCGCTTGGCAGCGGCCGCGGCCTTCTCCTCCGTCGTAAGATTGCATCCGGCAAGGGCCATCGCCGCCGCGGCGCAAATCAATGCGGTGCGGTTGAAGGTTGCGATGCGCCGAATGCCGTTCTTCGTCATGCCTCAAAATCCAGTTCTGACTGCTTCGACTGTTAAATTTGTCGCAGCCACAAAGCAATAGCACGAGCCGATGCGGGTGGAACTTGTTTTCTCGTTCGATCACGATGTACAACGAACGGATAAATAGGGTGCTGCCGCCGGAGGAAATGGTGACCGACAGCAAGCAGGAGAGTGGCGGCCAGAAGAATGGCGGCAAGGCCGGTTTCGACGCAACCGATCTCGATCCCTATGTGTTGAAGGATCCCGAGACCATGGCGATGAATTTCGCCCGGGCGCTCGAAAATCTCGGGCAAGCCGCTTCGGCCTGGCTTGCGCCGCGCGAACGCGGCGAGATCAGCGAAACCGTCATCGATCCGATGGCAGACATGGTCAAGACGCTTTCCAAGGTCAGCGAATACTGGATCTCCGATCCCCGCCGCACCTTCGAGGCGCAGACGCAGCTGATGTCTTCGTTCTTCGGCATCTGGATGCGCTCGATGCAGCGCATGCAAAGCATGAGCGGACTGCCAGGCGAGCCCCTGCCGCCCGAGCCGGACACCCGCAAGGACAAGCGCTTCTCCGACGAGGACTGGCAGAAGAATCCCTTCTTCGATTTTCTCCGCCAGGTCTATTTCGTAACCACCGACTGGGTGGAGAAGCTGGTGTCGGAGACCGACGGCCTTGACGAGCACACGAAGCACAAGGCCGGCTTCTATGTGAAGCAGATCACGGCAGCGCTTTCGCCGAGCAACTTTATCCCCACCAATCCGCAGCTCTATCGCGAGACGATTGCCAGCAACGGCGAAAACCTGGTGCGCGGGATGAAAATGCTCGCCGAGGATATCGCCGCCGGCAGGGGCGAGCTTCGCCTTCGCCAGACCGACATGACGAAATTCGCCGTCGGCCGCGACATGGCGCTGACGCCGGGCAAGGTGATCGCCCAGAACGATATCTGCCAGATCATCCAGTACGAGGCGTCCACCGAGACGGTGCTGAAGCGGCCCCTGCTGATCTGCCCGCCCTGGATCAACAAATTCTATATTCTCGACCTCAACCCGCAGAAATCCTTCATCAAATGGTGCGTCGACCAGGGGCAGACCGTCTTCGTGATTTCCTGGGTCAACCCGGATGCGCGGCACGCCGAGAAGGACTGGGCGGCCTATGCCCGAGAAGGCATCGATTTCGCGCTCGAGATAATCGAGAAGGCGACCGGCGAGAAGGAGGTCAATGCCGTCGGCTACTGCGTCGGCGGCACGCTGCTGGCGGCGACGCTGGCCTTGCACGCCAAGGAGAAGAACAAGCGCATCAAGACTGCGACGCTCTTCACCACCCAGGTCGACTTCACCCATGCCGGCGACCTGAAAGTCTTCGTCGACGAGGAGCAGCTTGCCGCGCTCGAAGAGCATATGAAGTCCGCCGGCTATCTTGACGGCTCGAAAATGTCGATGGCCTTCAACATGCTGCGCGCTTCCGAGCTGATCTGGCCCTATTTCGTCAACAGCTACCTCAAGGGCCAGGAGCCACTGCCCTTCGACCTGTTGTTCTGGAACGCCGATTCGACCCGCATGGCGGCGGCAAATCATGCCTTCTATCTGCGCAACTGCTATCTCCGCAACGCGCTGACGCAGAACGAGATGATCCTCGACGGCAAGCCCGTGTCGCTGAAGGACGTGAAGATCCCGATCTATAATCTCGCCACCCGCGAGGACCACATCGCCCCTGCCAAATCCGTCTTCCTCGGCAGCCGGTTCTTCGGCGGCAAGGTGGAATTCGTCGTCACCGGCTCGGGACATATCGCCGGCGTTGTCAACCCGCCCGACAAGAAGAAGTATCAATTCTGGACGGGCGGCCCGGCCAAGGGCGAGTACGAAACCTGGCTCGAGCAGGCGACCGAGACGCCGGGATCGTGGTGGCCGCATTGGCGGGCCTGGATCGAGACGCATGACGGCAGACGCGTTGCGGCGCGCAAACCCGGCGGCGATGCGCTGAATGCGATCGAGGAAGCGCCGGGAAGTTACGTGATGGAACGCGTCTGAGAAGCCTACCCGCATCTCTCTTTGAGACGTCTTGGGAAAGAGCAATCCCGCGTAAACAAATTAGAAACCATAATTCGTCATTCTTGCGAAACAGTCGGATGTCGCGAATGGTCTAAATTCGGCCCATTTGCGCCATTACCGGCCCCGGCGAAGTGTAGTCAGTCAGTGCCGCCGGCCTGCGTAGCGAGTTTGAAAGACGAGTCTGGTATGGCGTTTGCGGTCGGGGCGTTTAATGGCGCCACCTCACTTGGTGGATCTGCTGTTCGTTTGCGCAGATCTCGCGGCTTTCTTTACGGCGTCGTCGGCGCCGGATTCCTGACCTCGACATGGCTGATCGCGACCTTCGCGACAATGCATTCGATCGGCGCACCCGTTTCTCCGTCCGAGAGCTTCACGCATGTCGCGTCGGCGCCGAAGTCTAAGCCGGCGACGTCGCACGAACGACTGATCCATGTCGGCAAAGCCGATCGGCTGGCCGCCTTCAATGCCAAGCCGGTCGTTGCCCTGACGGCTCATCTCATCCAATCGCATGCGCAAAAGACCAACGCTGCCGCAGCGGCATCGCTGGCGCTTGCAAAGAATCGCCCTGTCACCCCTGCCGAACCGCCGGTCGCCGTTGCCGCAGCAACGCCTTCCGACACCGCGAAATTCGTCAAGGACGACAGCATCACGCCGTCGGTCGAGCTTGCCCGGGCGGATACGGAAGAGAACGACGGCGACCGCATCATCATTCCTTCCAAGGAAACCGTCGCAGCCGTTGAACTTCCTGCCCTGCTCGCCCTTGCGGATGCCGGGCCCCAGCAGATTGCGCCAGCCCCGGTCGAGCCGGCCGCACCCGCCCTCAAGACGGCGTCGCTGCCGCAGGAAAAGCCTGCGCCGGTAGAAGTTGCCGAGGCCGAAGAACAGCAACCCTTCGATCTCGTGCTGGCGCCGGATGCCGGTTCAGTGCCGCTGCCGATGGCGCGTCCGGATGGCCTGATCGGCAAACCGGCCCTGGGTTCCAAGGAGGTGCAGCGTTCCGCCGCGCCCGTGCTTGCCTATGCCAAGCCGAACGCGCCGATCGAGGACGATGAGGACGACGCCGTCCCGCGTTACGACAAGCCGGTCTTCTCGCCGAAGCTGCGCGCCGGCGTCGCCATCTACGATATCGAAAACAGCACCGTCTATCTGCCGAACGGCGAGCGGCTGGAGGCCCATTCCGGCCTCGGCAAGATGCGCGACAATCCGCGTTACGCCAACAAGAAGATGCGCGGACCGACACCGCCCCACACCTATGTCCTCACCATGCGCGAGGCCCCGTTCCACGGCGTCGAGGCATTGCGGCTGACGCCGGTCGAGGGCTCTGACGCCATCTACGATCGGGTCGGCCTGCTCGCCCACACCTACATGCTCGGCAAGAACGGCGATTCCAACGGCTGCGTTTCCTTCAAGGATTACAAGCGCTTCTTGGCCGCCTACAAGCGTGGCGAGATCAAGCAGCTCGTGGTCGTGCCGCGGCTGAACAACAAGCCGGCTTCGACGCTTGCCTCGCTGTTTTCATCGCGCAGCTGATGGATAAGAGAACAAGCAGTTTTGCTCTCGCCGAACGCTACTTCAACCAGGCAGCGATTCGCTCCACCGCCTCAGCGATCTCTGCCTGCGATCCCGCATAAGACACGCGCAGGGTGCGGTGTCCCTCCAGCGGATCGAAGTCCAGCCCAGGGGTTGCGGCGACATTGATTTCGGTGAGCATCCGCTTGGCAAAGCCCATGCTGTCATTGGTGAAGCGCGAGACATCGAGATAGGCATAGAAGGCGCCGTCCATCGGTGAAGCGGGTGCTAGGCCGATCTTCGGCAGGCGGTCGAGCAGCAGATCACGATTGGCGGCGTAACTTGCTTTGACTTTGTCAAGCTCTTCGGCTGCGCCGAGCGCCGCCGTGGCGGCGATCTGGGAGAGCTCGGGCGGGGAGATATAAAGGCTCTGCGCCACCCGCTCGATCGGCCGCACCAGGCGCTCGGGCAGCACCATCCAGCCGATTCGCCAGCCGGTCATGCAATAATATTTGGAGAAGGAGTTGATGACGATCGCCTCGTCGGTCAGCTCCAGCGCGCTCGCCTCTTCACTGGCGAAGGTCAGCCCGTGATAGATTTCATCGGAGATGAAGGCGATGGAATGCGCCGCGCAATAATCCGCAAGCGCCTTCAGTCCGTCCCGGCCAGTCACGGTTCCGGTCGGGTTGGCTGGGCTTGCGAGCAGCACGCCTTTCAGCGTCACGTCGTTTTCCCTCTGCGCCGCCTCGAGGCTCTCGGGCGTCAGGGTGAAGTGAGTCTCGGCACTTACCGGCACTTCGACAACCTTCAGGCCCAGCGCGCCCAGGATGTTGCGATAGGCGGGATAACCGGGTCTTGCGATCGCCACCGCATCGCCGGCATCGAAGAGGGACAGGAAGGCGAGATTGAAGCCGGCCGAGGAACCTGTGGTGACGGCGATACGCGCCGGATCGATCTCCAGGCCGTGGCGATTCCGGTAATGCCAGGCAAGTGCCGATTTCAACCGCGCCGTTCCCAGCGCATTGGTGTAACCGATCCGGCCTTCTGCCAGCGCTTCGCGGGCCGCTTGGAGGGCCGCCTGAGGGGCCGGATGCGAGGGTTGACCGACCGCCATGGAGATGACGGGATGGCCGCCGGCGCGCCGCTTCGTCGCCTCGGCCAGGACATCCATGGCGTGAAAAGGCTCGACTTCGCTGCGTTTGGATATGGAAAACAAGGTCGTTTCTCGCTCGGCTTCTTCGATGACGGCCCGACAATTGCCGCATTAATCGGCTCATCACAATCCCGCGAGCGTTACGCGGGGATGAAAAATTCCTGTTTGAGCGGAACCGAACGCCCTCTACCTTGACGCGACGCATTCAAGTCCATTAACCCGGCGACGGTCTTCTCAATAGGAGACCACCCATCGCCGTTGACGAGGATATCATGGCCTTCTTCCCGAAAACCTTCACCGCACTGGCGCTTGCCGCATCGATCGCCCTTCCGTTTCCGGCGGCAGCGCTCGACGACCAGCAGAAGAAGGAATTCGGCGAATTCATCAAGCAATATCTGATCGAGAATCCCGAGATCATGCTCGATGTCCAGGAGGCGCTGCAGAAGAAGCAGGAAGCCCAGCGGCTGGTGAAGGCCAATATGGCGATCGAAGAGAACACGGCCGCGATCTTCGATTCGAAGAACGACGTCACGCTCGGCAATCCGAAGGGCGATGTCACCGTCGTCGAGTTCTTCGATTATAATTGCAGCTACTGCCGTCATGCGCTTTCCGACATGCAGGCGATGCTGAAGAAGGACAAGAATGTCCGATTCGTGCTCAAGGAATTTCCGATCCTCGGGCCGGATTCGGTTGCCGCCCACAAGGTGGCGGACGCCTTCCGCAAGTTGGCGCCGGAGAAATACGCCGATTTCCATTTTGCCTTGCTCAGCAGCGAGGGCCGCGCCTCCGACGAAAGCGCGATCGGGGTTGCCGCCTCGCTCGGCGTCAGCGAAGACAAGATCCGCGCCGAGATGGCGAAGAGCCCGAATGACGGCATCGTCCAGGCGACCTACCAGCTCGCCTCCAGCCTCGGCATCAGCGGCACGCCGTCCTACGTAATCGGCAACGAACTGGTGCCGGGCGCCGTCGGCCTCGACGATCTCGAAGCCAAGGTCAAGAATATGCGCAACTGCGGCAAGACCGCCTGCTGAGCAAAGCGGCCATCTCATCAAATCGCCAAAATCGAAGCGTTTCAGCCATGTGGACAAATGTGGCGCGATTCCGGCCGGCCAATCCGTAAGGGCTTTCATTCAGCCCTCGCGGAGTCTATAGGTTGCCGTCGTGCATTTTACGGAACATTCGATGACGCAAACGATTTTTGTCCTGAACGGCCCCAACCTGAACATGCTCGGTAAAAGAGAGCCCGGCATTTATGGCGGCAAGACGCTGAAGGACATCGAGACGGACTGCAGGGCCGCCGGCCGCGAACTCGGCTTCGATATTGATTTCCGCCAGAGCAATCACGAAGGTACGCTTGTGGATTGGTTTCACGAGGCCGACGAAAAGGCCGTCGGCGTCGCCATCAATGCAGGCGCTTATACGCACACATCGGTCGCGCTGCATGATGCGATCCGCGCTATTTCCATTCCCGTCGTCGAACTGCACATTTCCAACGTCCATGCACGGGAAGAATTCCGCCACAAATCGATGATCGCGCCTGCATGCAAGGGCGTGATCTGCGGTTTCGGGCCTCACAGCTACATCCTGGCGCTGCATGCGCTGAAAAACATCACGGCATAAGAAGAAGACAGGGCAACACCATGGCTGAAAAGAAATCGGGTATCGATCAGGCACTGATCCGCGATCTCGCCAACATCCTCAATGAGACGGATCTGACGGAGATCGAGGTCGAGCAGGACGACCTGCGCATCCGCGTTTCGCGCGCCGGCGCGACGCAATACGTGCAGGCGCCGATCGCAGCACCGGCCTTTGCCGCGCCCGCAGTCGCCGCTCCGGCAGCGGCAGGCGCAGCACCGGCCGCAGCACCCACCCGCAATCCGGCCAATGTCGTCAATGCGCCGATGGTCGGCACCGTCTACATGGCGCCGGCTCCGGGCGCGCGCCCCTTCATCGAGATCGGCGCCACCGTCAAGGAAGGCCAGACGCTGATCATTATCGAAGCGATGAAGACGATGAACCAGATCCCTTCGCCGAAGTCGGGCAAGGTCACTGAGATCCTCGTCGATGACGGACATCCCGTCGAATACGGCCAAGCCCTCGTCGTCATCGAATAGGCCTATGCCCATGATTTCGAAAATCCTCATCGCCAATCGCGGGGAAATCGCCCTTCGCGTGCTCCGGGCCTGCAAAGAGCTCGGCATTGCCTGCGTCGTGGTGCATTCCACCGCCGACGCCGATGCCATGCATGTGCGCCTTGCCGACGAAAGCGTCTGCATCGGTCCGCCCTCCTCGCGCGAGAGCTATCTCAATATCCACCAGATCGTCGCCGCCTGCGAGATCACCGGCGCCGACGCCGTGCATCCGGGCTACGGCTTTCTCTCCGAGAACGCAAAGTTCGCCGACATTCTCGAAGCCCACGGCATCACCTTCATTGGACCGACTGCGGATCATATTCGCATTATGGGCGACAAGATCACCGCCAAGACGACGGCACTGGAACTCGGCATTCCCGTCGTTCCAGGCTCGGACGGCGAAGTGAAGACCGAAGAGGATGCGCTGCGGACGGCCGCCGAAATCGGCTATCCCGTGCTGATCAAAGCAACCGCCGGCGGCGGCGGGCGCGGCATGAAGGTCGCCAGGAGCGAGGCCGATCTGATCGAGGCCTGGTCGACGGCCCGCACGGAGGCGGCAGCCGCCTTCGGCAACGATGCCGTCTACATGGAAAAATATCTCGGCAAGCCGCGCCACATCGAAATCCAGGTGTTCGGCGACGGCGAAGGCAACGCCATCCATCTCGGCGAACGCGACTGCTCGCTGCAGCGCCGCCACCAGAAGGTCTGGGAAGAAGCGAATTCGCCGGCGCTCAATGTCGAGCAGCGGATGAAGATCGGCCAGATCTGCGCCGACGCCATGAAGAAGCTGAAATATCGCGGCGCCGGCACGATCGAATTCCTCTACGAGAATGGCGAGTTCTATTTCATCGAAATGAATACCCGCCTGCAGGTGGAACATCCGATCACCGAAGCGATCACCGGTATCGACCTCGTGCACGAGCAGATCCGTGTCGCTTCCGGCGGCGGCCTGTCGGTGACGCAGGACGAAGTGCATTTTTCCGGCCACGCCATCGAATGCCGCATCAATGCCGAGGATGCGCGCACCTTCGTGCCCTCGCCCGGCACGATCACGCATTTCCATGCGCCGGGCGGCCTTGGCGTGCGCATCGATTCCGGCGCCTATCAGGGCTACAAGATCCCGCCCTATTACGACAGCCTGATCGGCAAGCTGATCGTGCACGGCCGCACCCGCGTCGAGTGCATGATGCGGTTGCGCCGCGCGCTCGATGAATTCGTCGTGGACGGCATCAAGACGACGCTGCCGTTGTTCCAGGAACTCGTCTCCAACCAGGATATCGCCAACGGCGACTACGACATCCACTGGCTGGAACACCACCTCGCCAACACACCGGCGGCATAGGATAGGAATGGCAGGACCGCGCAGGAAATCACCAGGCATCACCCCTGACATTCTCCTGCGCGCCTATTCCATCGGCCTCTTCCCGATGGCCGAATCCGCAGACGACCCGGAGATTTTCTGGGTCGAGCCGGAAATGCGCGGCGTATTGCCGCTCGATCGTTTCCATGTATCGAAGAGCCTCGCCAAGACGGTGCGCCGGCATCCTTTCGAGATCCGTTTCGACCACGCCTTCGAGCAGGTGATTGCGGCTTGCGCCGAGGAGACATCGGGTCGCCCGAGCACCTGGATCAACCAGACAATCCGATCGCTCTATTCGACGCTGTTCGACATGGGCCACGCCCACACCGTTGAAGCCTGGCACGGCGATGAACTGGTCGGCGGCCTCTACGGCGTCTCGCTCGGCTCGGCCTTCTTCGGCGAAAGCATGTTTTCACGCCGAACGGACGCGTCGAAGATCTGCCTCGTGCATCTGGTCGACCGGCTTCGGCAAAAGGGCTTCACCCTGCTCGACACCCAGTTCACCACCGAGCATCTGAAGACGTTCGGAGCGATCGACGTTCCGAAGGCCGATTATGCCCTGCTGCTTGCCGCCGCGATGGAATCGCCACACCTCAAGTTTTAAGCGCGATCGAGGAACAAAACACCACCGGTACGCGCGCGAGCGCAGCAAAGTGCTGCGGCTTCCCCTGCGTGTCTCAAAAGACGCGCTGACGCTGCGGTGCCCTCGCGCGGCACGTGTTAACGGGCGGTCGCCTTGGTGCCGTCAGGAGCCGGGACGTCGGAGCTTGTCTTGCAGTCCTTCAGCCAGACGTCATAGATCGGGTGCTCGACAGCGTTGAGGCCGGGGCTGGCGGCAAACATCCAGCCGGTGAAGATGCGGCGGATCTTGCGGTCGAGGGTGATCTCGTCGACCTCGACAAAACCGTCGATCTTCTGCGCTTCAGCCTGATCGCGCGAATAGCAGACCTTCGGCGTCACCTGCAACGCGCCGAACTGCACCGTCTCGTTGACATAGACGTCGAAGGTCGTGATGCGGCCGGTGATCTTGTCGAGGCCGGAGAAGACGGCAACCGGGTTTTCGATGCGGGTGGCATGTGCCGCACCGATCGGAAGCAAAGCCGTGAGCGCCAGCAGCGATCCGGCGGCACGCAGGACCATGTTCCGCGTGAAGAGCTTCATGTACCCGTCTCCAGATAATTTTCAGTTTCATCCGCGGTCAAGCGCGGCCAACCTGCGGGTAAAGGTCAATTGTGGCCAAAAGCCGGGCTTGGGGATCGCCCGGTCAGCCGTCTCAGTTGCCTGGCGTCCAGGCGTCGTAATCGCCGGTGACGCGCGGACGCTCGCCGGGAACCGCGAGAGAGCCCGGCGGGCGGTAAGCCTGTGGCGATCCGGTGAGGTTGGGGCGGTGCGTCTTCTGCCATTCCTTGGCGACGTAGTTTTCCTTGGACGGAGGTACATCGGTGCGATGGTGCATCCAGCCGTGCCAGCCCGGCGGAATGGCCGAGGCTTCGGCATAACCCTTGTAGATCACCCAGCGCTTCGGCAGACCGTAGGACGACATGCCGCCTTCATAATAGACGTTGCCGAATTCATCCTCGCCGACGCGTTTGCCGAAACGCCAGGTCGCAAAACGCGTGCCCATCGTCTGACTATTCCACCAGGTGAAGGTCTGAACCAGAAGATTCCACATGTCTTTTCCTTGTGCCCGCCAGCGCGGACCAAACCAGAATTCGTTTTCTCGCTTATGCCGTCGCCAAGCCGAATTGTCCAGCGATTCCACGAGAGCCAAGGGTCATTTCAAGGCCATCTTGAAGCCCAGATGCGAAGGTTTGAAGCCAAGCCTTTCATAGAAACGATGGGCGTCTTTGCGTATCGCATTCGAGGTCAATTGCACAAGGCGCACACCGCGACCTTTTGCCTCGGCGATGGCGAATTCGATCATCCGCGCGCCGATCCCCTGCCCGCGCATATCGGAGCGCGTCTGCACCGCCTCGATGATCATCGCCGAGGAGCCGCGGCCGGTTAACGAGATCGTCAGCATCGTCTGGAACGTACCGACGACCTCGCCGCCGCGCTCGGCAATGTAAAGCGTCTGGTTGGGCGAGGCCTCGATGGCTGTGAAAGCCCTGACATAATCGACAAAGGCCTCAGGATCCGTCGTATCGCCGTGACCGCCGAGCGCATCGGCGGCAAAGATTGCCACGAGGGCCGGGAGATCGTCCTTTCGCGCCTGACGAACGAGAATATCAGGCACCCCGACCTGCATGGCTCAGTGCCCCTCGAGCGGTTTTTCCAAGATCAGCGCCGGAATGCCGGATTGCCCGGGCGCGCTATACTCGTTGCGTCCGACCTCGGTGAAGCCGTGCGCATGGTAGAAGGCGATGGCCGCCGCATTTTGCGGCTCGACTTCGAGACGCATGATTTCCGCATCGGGAAAGCAGGTTTCGAGTTCAGCGAAGATGTCGCGGCCGATGCCCTGGCGCTGCAGCGTCGGGCTGACATAGAGCAGATGCAGCATGACCGTTTTCGTCAACGCCTGCGACATCGCCGCATACCCCACGCCGCCGAACTTGCGGCCGTCGTCGGCAATGAGGAACTCGGCATCTTTGCGCGCAAGGCGCGCCTTCAGCGCCGCCGGTGTGAAAAGATGGGCGATCAGCTCGTCCACCTTGGTCTTGCCATGCAGGTCGTCATAGGTGGCGTGAAAGCTCTCCACCAGAAGAGCGCGAACCTTCTCCAGGTCGCCCTCGCCGGCGGTGCGGACGAAATACACCGCTTATTCCTCGATGCCGAGCTTTGCCTTGACCAGCGCCTGGACGGCCTGCGGATTGGCTTTGCCACCGGTCGCCTTCATCACCTGGCCGACAAACCATGCGGCCATGGTCGGCTTCGCCTTGACCTTTTCCACCTGATCGGGATTGGCAGCGATGATCTCGTCGACGGCCTTTTCGATCGCGCCGGTATCCGTCACCTGCTTCATGCCGCGCGCTTCGACGATTTCGGCGGGGTCGCCGCCTTCGGTCAGCACGATCTCGAAGAGGTCCTTGGCGATCTTGCCTGATATGGTTCCAGCCTTGATAAGGTCGATGATGGCGCCGAGCTGGGCCGGCGAGACCGGCGTTTGCTCGATGTCCTTGCCGGTGCGGTTCAGCGCGCCGAGCAGGTCGTTGATCACCCAGTTTGCCGCTGTCTTGCCGTCGCGGCCCGCGGCCACAGCCTCAAAATAGTCGGCGATCGCCTTTTCGGAGACAAGCACGGAGGCGTCGTAAACCGACAGGCCGAGCTCGCGCACGAAGCGCTCCTTCTTGTCGTCAGGCAGTTCCGGCAGATCGGCTGCCAGCGCCGTGACGAAGGCATCGTCGAATTCGAGCGGCAGCAGGTCCGGGTCGGGGAAGTAACGATAGTCGTGCGCATCCTCCTTGGAGCGCATCGAGCGCGTCTCGCCCTTGTTCGGGTCGAAGAGGCGCGTCTCCTGCTCGATCTCGCCGCCATCCTCGAGAATGCCGATCTGGCGACGGGCTTCATATTCGATCGCCTGGCCGATGAAGCGGATGGAGTTGACGTTCTTGATCTCGCAACGGGTGCCGAAAGCCTCGCCCGGGCGGCGGACGGAGACGTTGACGTCGGCGCGCATCGAGCCCTCGTCCATGTTGCCGTCGCAAGTGCCGAGATAACGCACGATCGAACGCAGCTTGGTCATATAGGCCTTGGCTTCGTCGGAGGAACGCATGTCGGGCTTGGAAACGATTTCCATCAGCGCCACGCCGGACCGGTTCAGATCGACATAGGACATGGTCGCATGCTGGTCATGCATCGACTTGCCGGCATCCTGTTCCAGATGCAGGCGCTCGATGCCGATCTCGATATCCTCGAACTGGCCCTGACGGTCCGGCCCGAGCGAAATGACGATCTTGCCCTCGCCGACGATCGGATCCTTGAACTGCGAGATCTGATAGCCCTGCGGCAGATCGGGATAGAAATAGTTCTTGCGGTCGAAGAGCGAGCGCTTGTTGATCCGAGCCTTGAGGCCGAGACCGGTGCGCACCGCCTGCTTGACGCATTCCTCGTTGATGACGGGCAGCATGCCGGGCATGGCGGCATCGACCAGCGACACGTTCGAATTCTGCGGCTTACCGAATTCCGTCGAGGCGCCGGAGAAGAGCTTCGAATTGGACAGCACCTGGGCATGAACCTCCATGCCGACAATGACTTCCCAGTCGCCGGTGGCGCCGGGGATGAAGCGTTTCGGATCAGGCGTGCGGACGTCGACAAGGGTCATCTGATACTCTTTGCAGGCTGTTCTTTTCCATTGGTGAGGTAAAGGAAATGGCGTGCCGGTGCAAGGCTTTCGCGGCGTTAGCAGCCGCCTATGGTCGCTTAAGGCCGAGACGCTGCTTTGCACCGGAGCGCGGTATGCTCCGATATGCGAAGCGACCGAAACGAGCTTCGACCGTCCCCGATTGTCGATACCGCAGTCCTCTCTATGTTTGTCTCAAAATACCGTTCGGACTTGAGGCCCTGACAATATGGAGGCTCGATTGAAGGATTATCTGCCCTATCTGGTCGGAACCCTCACGGGGGTGCTGGTCGCGCTCATCATTTCCGCCTTGTTGACGCTGCAGGGAACACCGCAGCTCATGCTTTTCGCACTGCTACCGGCTATCGGTGGCGCGATCGTCGAGCGCGTTTCCCAGCGCCGATCCCGCAAGTCATAGAAGCGTCATGGGAAGGCTGAAGGAGATCGTCATCGACTGCGACATCCCCTCGCGTGTCGCCCGTTTCTGGGCCGCGGCGCTCGATGGCTACGAAGTGATGCCTTATGACGATGCGGAGCTGGCCCGCCTTGCCGAGATGGGGCTGACACCTGAGACGGACCCGACCGTGATGGTCGACGGTCCCGGAACACGCCTCTGCTTCCACCTTCGCCAGGGAGAGCGCCCCGCCCGCAACCGTGTCCATCTCGACATCGCCGCTTCGGATCGCAGACAAGAAGTGGAACGGCTCTTATCCCTCGGCGCGACTTTCGTGCGTGAGACGGATGCCTACACGGTCTTGAATGACCCCGAAGGCAACAACTTCTGCGTCACCTCCGAATAGCCTCGCGTACGGCGCCCGGCGACATTTGCACATGCGCGCCGCAAGCACTCATCCGCCTTCTGCGGGGATTTGAAACCTCAGAATTCCTGTCCGTATCCGCCGCCGTCGGAGACGAGCTGCTTCGTCAGTCCGACGGAGGGTACGTCGCGGTCGAGCTTCGGATTATAGGCGACCGAGAGCCAATGGATGCTGTAGCCGTGCTTCCGAAAGAAACCGATCGCCTCGCTGTTGCCAGAGTGAGTCTGCATCGCCGCCTTCTCCAAGCCCTGTTCGGCGATCTCCTTTTCAATGCGCTCGAGGAGCGCCGAACCCAGCCCCTGTCGAGTGAAGACGGGGTCGATCCAGAAATCCGAGATGGTTTCATCCAGGCCCTCGCGCGCCGCCCAGCCGGCGACCTGGCCGTTCTGTTCGAGGACGGTGATGGTCAGCCAGTCGTTTTCCACGAAGTTGCGAAAGGCGCTACGCGCTGCGTCGATCATCGCGTCCGATTCGCCGATCGACGCCATCGCCTTTTGCCAGGCCCTCAGCCCGATCTCACTCAAAAGTTCCGCTTCCCCGTCGCGGGCATTGCGAATGTGGATCAACGACACCTCCGCGTTAGCCCACAACTAGACCATTGAGTCGCGGATTTTACCAGTGCCCCCAAAAGGATGACTGGTGGAAACCATGGTTTTCGACCGGTTTTGAACGACAAGGGCGCTCTTGACCGCTTTTTGCGACCTCAATACAAAACATTATCGAGGTGTTTATGTTGAACCTGCCTGAGACCCGGTAAAGGCCCTGCCCGCAAGTTTTCTTGCGCGCATGGGCCCGAAAAAACGAAGCCCTGACGTTCGATTGAGCGTCAGACCGTTTTTGTGCGCCCTGCCGGGCGCAATACCGGATCTCAACACATGGATATTTCCCGCACGGATCAGCGCATCCTGCATCTCATGGCCCAAGGCGGCCGCATCGAAATCACCCGCGACGACGACAGGAAGATCGAGAACGTCAGTTGCTTCACCCGTGACGGCTGGCTCTATCCCGGCGTCGACCTCGATCTCTTCCGCAGGCTGAAGCGGCTGAAGGCGATCAAATCGTCTGGCGGCCAGCCCTACCGGATTACCGAAAGGGGGTTGAAGCTGGTCAGATCACAGCTGGACAACAGATAATAGGGCCATCAACCTGATCGCGCCTCAAACCGGCGCGGTCAGGGCACGGCCTCAAGCCTTCTGAGACAATACCGCTCGCATCGCCGACCATTCGTCGGCCATCGTGCCGGTGCCGCGCGTCTTGCCGGCGCGGCGATACCAGTAATCGGCATTCCAGTCGTCGCCCTCGATGCGGTGGCAGAGGGCATGGCCCCAGTCGAACGGCTGTTCGCCTTCATGGCGCTGACAGATATCGTGAACCGCCTGCCAATCCGCGCCCATGACGAAACCGCCTGCCGCCAGACGATCGATTGCCTCGATCAGTCGCACAAGATCACTATTCGCCATAAGACCTCATCTCCGATTTGGTCGATCAGCCAATTGCTTCTCCATATGCACCTTTTCGAGCGGAACGCCCATGCTCTTGGAGAATTCGACGCCATGCCAGATGATGGTGAAGCCGCAGCGTTCGTAGAGACGGATCGCGCGCTCATTCCTTGCATGTGTGTCGAGCCGGACCGTCGCCAGCCCTTCGGCCGCCATCAGCTCATATAAATACGACAGCAGAGCCCGGCCGACACCCTTGCCCTGAGAATACGGATGCACCCAGAGATCGGACACATAATTCCGTTCGCCTTCCCGTGCTGTCCAGCCGACGATCTCGCCCGCTTGTTCAGCAACGAAGATTTCGCCCTTCGTCTCATGTGGAAAGGCGGCGAACTCTTGCTGTACCTTGGCGATCACATGAGGATCGCGATAGCAATCCTCGAAGGCGCCGCCTGCGGCCCATGCGGCGAAGCCGACGGCACCGACCGCTTCGTGGTCGGCGGGGACTATCGTTCGGATCGTGAGATCCGTTACCACCACTTGGCCGGCGTAAACTTGCCGGCGGCCTGTTCGATGACGTAAGCGGTCTTGAAGAGAGTTTCCTCGTCGAAGGCCTTGCCGATCAGCTGCAGGCCGAGCGGCAGGCCCTTGTGGTCGAGGCCGGCAGGCACGGCGATGCCCGGCAGGCCAGCCATGTTGACCGTCACGGTGAAGATGTCGTTCAGATACATTTTCACCGGATCGGCGGCGAGGTTCTCGTCGGCGACGCCGAAGGCAGAGGATGGGGTGGCCGGGGTCAGGATGGCGTCGACACCGGCGTCGAAGGCGAGTTCGAAATCGTGCTTGATCAGCGTGCGGACCTTCTGGGCGCGGATGTAATAGGCATCGTAATAGCCGGCCGACAGCACATAGGTGCCGATCATGATGCGGCGCTTGACTTCCTGGCCGAAGCCGGCGGCGCGCGTCTTCTCGTACATGTCGACGATATCCTTGCCGTCGACGCGCAGGCCGTAGCGCACGCCGTCGTAGCGCGCCAGATTCGAGGAGGCCTCGGCGGGGGCGACGATGTAATAGGCCGGAAGCGCATATTTGGTGTGCGGCAGCGAAATATCGACGATCTCGGCGCCGGCATCCTTCAGCCAGGCAATGCCCTGGCGCCACAGGGTCTCGATCTCCTCGGGCATGCCGTCGACGCGATATTCGTTCGGGATGCCGATCTTCATGCCCTTCAGCGACTGGCCGAGGGCTGCCTCATAATCCGGCACGGGCAGATCGACCGAGGTCGTGTCCTTGGCGTCAACGCTTGCCATCGACTTCAAAAGGATCGCGGCATCGCGCACGTCGCGGGCGATCGGACCGGCCTGATCGAGCGAGGACGCGAAAGCCACGGTGCCCCAGCGCGAGCAGCGGCCATAGGTCGGCTTGATGCCGACCGTACCGGTGAAGGCAGCCGGCTGGCGGATGGAGCCGCCGGTATCGGTTGCGGTGGCGCCGGCGCAAAGATGCGCGGCGACGGCGGCGGCCGAGCCGCCGGAGGAGCCGCCCGGAACGAGCTGCTGGTTGGAGCCCTCAGCCCGCCAGGGATTGATCACCGGGCCGTAATAGGAGGTCTCGTTGGACGAGCCCATGGCGAATTCGTCCATGTTCAGCTTGCCGAGCATAACGGCGCCGTCGTCCCAAAGGTTCTGCGTGACGGTTGATTCATAACGCGGCTCGAACCCATCGAGGATATGGCTGCAGGCCTGGGTGTGGACACCGACGGTGGCGAAGAGATCCTTGATGCCGAGCGGAATGCCTTCGAGCTCGCCCGCCGTGCCGGCGGCGATGCGCTCGTCCGATTTCCTGGCCATGACGCGGGCCAGATCCGGCGTGACCTTCACATAGGCGTTCAGCCGCTCATTGGCCGCATCGATCGCCGCGATGTAAGCGTCGGTCAGTTCGAGTGCGGTGATTTCCTTGGCGCGCAGCTTCCGGCGGGCTTCGGCAATGGTCAGGCTGGTAAGTTCGCTCATCGTGTTTTCGCTTCAGATCTTAAATGGCAACAGGGTCGGAAAGAGGCTTGTGGCGCCCTATTCGACGACTTTCGGCACCAGGAAGAAATTGTGGTCGGTGACCGGTGCGTTAGCGACGATATCGGCCGCCTTGTTGCCATCGGTCACCTCGTCGGTCCGCTTCTTCATCGCCATCGGGGTGACCGACGTCATCGCCTCGACGCCGTCGACATTGACTTCGGAGAGCTGCTCGACGAAGCCCAAGATGCCGTTCAGCTCGCCGACCATGCGGTTTGCCTCGTCCTCGGAGACGGCAATACGGGCAAGTTTGGCGACGCGCTTCACGGTGGCAAGATCGACGGACATGGCATTCTCCGGATAGGATTTTTCCTATCGCTATAAAGGCCATGTCCGCCCGGTGCAACGGGGTTTCGTCAGATCGACAGGCTCTCGGCAGGCTTCAGCGCCTTCACCTCAGTCTTCGATCCCTCCATGCCGTCAATGAACTTATCGGCCGTCTGATCGATGATCGGGAAGGTGCCGAAATGACAGGGGATCGCGGTCTTGAAGCTGAAGTAACGCTGGCAGGCGAGTGCCGCCACTGCGCCGCCCATGGTGAAGCGGTCGCCGACCGGCACGAAGCCGATATCCGGCTGGTGCAGTTCGTTGATCAGCCCCATGTCGGAAAAGATATCGGTGTCGCCCATGGCGAAGATCGAGGCTTCGTCGTCGAAATGCAGCATCAGTCCGTTGGCGTTGCCAAGCGCATGCGAGACGCCGTCCTCGGTGATCTGGGCGGAGGAATGCAGCGCATTGGTGAAGGTCGCCGAGAAGCCGCCGAAGGTGATCGTGCCGCCGGTATTGCCCATTTCGATCCTGTCGACGCCCTTGGAACCCAGCCAACCGGCGAGATCGGCATTGGCGAGAACGACGGCGCCGGTTTCCTTGGCGAGCGCGACCGTATCGCCTACATGGTCGCCATGGCCGTGCGTCAGCAGGATATGGGTGATGCCTGAAGAAACATCCTTGATGTCCTGGCCGGCAAAGGAAGCGTTATGATTGAGGAACGGGTCGAGCAGGATCTTCGCCTTTCCGGTCTCGATGCGAAAGGCGGAATGGCCAAGCCAGGTGATCTTCATAAAATCTCTCCTTACGTGATGCAAAATCTGATTTCGATGGTAAGGACATATCTCATGCGCCGGCGAAGGAAAGCGGCGGCGACTTCAATTTCTTTTGACGGGATGAAATGGCAATGACGGTGCTGACCATCGAGGAAATGGCCGCAACCCTCGCCCCCGGGAAGGCGATTGCCGGCCTCGATCTCGGCACCAAGACGATCGGGCTTTCGATGTCCGACCTCGGACGGCGTTTCGCCACGCCACGGCCGGTGATCCGCCGTGTCAAATTCACCATCGATGCGCAGGCGCTGCTGGATTTCGCGGCAACGGAAAAGGTCGCGGGCTTCGTGATCGGCCTGCCGATGAATATGGACGGATCGGCGGGCCCGCGCGTGCAGGCGACGCGTGCCTTCGTACGCAACATGGAGCAGAAAACGGCGCTGCCCTTCGTCTATTGGGATGAGCGGCTTTCAACGGTTGCGGCCGAACGGACGCTGCTCGAAATGGACGTCTCGCGCGCCAAACGCGCCGAACGGATCGATTCGGCCGCGGCCAGCTTCATTCTTCAGGGCGCGCTCGACAGACTTTCCTTGCTGGCAAGATCTGCAGGGGAGGAATTCAGCGCCTGACGCGCCTGCCACCAGGCAATGATCGACTTGCGCTTTCTGAAGCCAAGGAGGGCGAAGACGATGACACTGTCGACGGCGATTGCCCGGGCAACGAGCGGCGGGATAGCCTCCGGCGGCATGCCGAGCGCCTCGCCGTAGATCTGGAACGTCAGGTCATGGACCTGCCGTGTCAGCATGAAGATGCCGAAATTGATGTCGTAATAAGAGAGCCAGTACCATCCGCCCAGAAAGACGATGGGGCCGGCCCAGAAGATCAGAAACCACTTCATGCGGCCTCTCCTCCATGCTTGCGCGCGACGGGCAGATCGAGGGAGACCAACCAAGTCGACAATGCCATGGTGCAAAGCACCAGCGTCGGAATTGCAATATCCAGCGCCAGGAGCGCGAAGAACATCATTGCCGTCACCAAAAATGCGGCTTTGGCGATCTTGCTTCCCATGGATGTCAACTCGGGGACTTTCACTCGTACCATCTCTGCTGGTGTCACAGTGTCGGCTTAACCCGCCCCACGCAACGTAAACCATTCGTTAAGGTTAACGCCGCATCCGCCTCCTGTGGGTAACGGAAATGTCAGCCATAGACGCCGCGAACGAGACGCTTCAGCGCCGTCGCCGCCTTCTCCCAGTCCTTTGATGTCTTGAGCGACAGGCCGGCGCATTGGCCGCCGGCGGACCCGGCAAGCACGAGATGCTGGATTGCAGCGATGACGACGGCATTGACAGCCGCCGCATCCACACCCTTCGGCGGCGCCAGCGAGCCGCGCATGCGATCCAGCCAAAGGGCGAGAGCCTTCGATCGTGCTTCGGAAAGGCGCCTCACCTGCTCGGTATTTTCCGATACCTCCCAAGCGAGGATGCGGCGCATCAGCGGATCATTTCTCAAGGCGTCGAGCAGAAGCAGCGCCAACCGCTCCATCAGATCGCCGTAAGTGAGCAGGAACATGCCGCCAGCATCTTCCGGAATGCGATCCCTCACCCATGTGCCGAGATCGGCGCCGATCGCCTCGACCAGACCGTCAAGGCCGCCATAATACCGGTAGATCAGTTGCTTGTCGCAACCGGCGCGGCGGGCGACGGCATTGATGCCGAAATTCTGGAAGCCTTCTTCCGCCAGCAGGCCCTTTGCGGCGGCAAGGATGGCGCGCTCGGTGGCGCCGCGATCGCGCACCCGCCGTTCCGGCTCGCCACCGGCGCCGGGCGAACTATCAAGATTTATTGCTTCATTCAGCATGACCGACCCTTCCCCGCTGTCACCAATCGGTGAATAGCGGGGAGGCTTCCTCCGATCAATCCTATCCCTTTGGGAAGATTGTGGATATTTCGTTCGGCACGAATAATTCGGCTGCGAATGGCTGCTTGAGGCGGCCAAATCCCTTGAGAAATCTCACCCCGACGGTTGATCGCGATGGACGAACCCGTCATAGCTGAATTATGAACAAAGCTAATATTCTCCGCTAAGGCCCTGCAATGGTGAACTATATCGAAGCCTCTTCCGCGCCGCCGAAGAACACCGGCGCCATCCGGCTTTACGACACGCAAGCATTCGAAGGCATGCGCAAGGCATGCCAGCTGACCGCCCGCTGCCTCGATGCGCTGGCCGATATCGTCAAGCCCGGCCTGCTGACCGATGAGATCGACCGGTTCGTCTTCGATTTCGGCATGGACCACGGCGCCTATCCGGCGACGCTGAACTATCGCGGCTACACCAAGTCGACCTGCACGTCGATCAACCATGTGGTCTGCCACGGCATTCCGAACGACAAGCCGCTGCGCGAAGGCGATATCGTCAATATCGACGTCACCTTCGTGCTCGACGGCTGGCACGGCGATTCCAGCCGGATGTATCCCGTCGGCACCGTTAAGCGCGCCGCCGAGCGACTGCTCGAAGTGACCTATGAATCGCTGATGCGCGGCATTGCCGCGGTCAGGCCGGGCACCCGCACCGGGGCGATCGGCGAAGCGATCCAGACCTATGCGGAGGCCGAGCGCTGTTCGGTGGTGCGCGATTTCTGCGGCCACGGCGTCGGCCGGCTGTTCCATGATTCACCGAACATCCTGCATTACGGCCGCGCCAATGAAGGGCCCGAACTGCGTGAAGGCATGATCTTCACCATCGAGCCGATGATTAATCTCGGCCGGCCGCATGTGAAGGTGCTGGCCGACGGCTGGACGGCGGTGACCCGCGACCGCTCGCTTTCGGCACAATACGAACATACGGTCGGCGTCACCGCCGACGGCTGCGAGATCTTCACGCTGTCACCTGCTGGGCTCGACCGGCCCGGACTGCCGTCGCTTGCCAGGTGACGATCCGATGGCGAAGGGGCCTGCTGCAACATCTTCTGACGACGAGCTGCCTTTCGCGACTGAAGAGCCTGTTGCCGACGAACGTTCGTTCTTCGGCGGCCGGCCGCAAAACCCAACCGTGCCGAATGCCCGGACCGCCCTGCCCGCCTCGCTCTCCGCACCGGAACATTACCACGGTCATCGCGAGCGGCTGCGTGACCGCTTCCGCGAGCAGGGCGACACGGCGCTGGCCGATTATGAAATCCTCGAGCTCCTGCTTTTCCGCCTGATCCCGCGGCGCGACACCAAGCCGATCGCCAAGGCGCTGATCGAACGCTTCGGCTCACTTTCCGGCGTTTTTGGCGCGCCGGCGGCGTTGCTGACCGAGGTCAAAGGCGTCGGCGAGAATGTAGCCCTCGACCTGAAACTGATCTCGACGGTGGCCCACCGGACGTTGAAAAGCGAGATCAGAAGCAAACAGGTGCTCTCCTCCTGGTCCTCGGTCATTCAATACTGCCACGCCGCCATGGCGCACGAGACCCGCGAACAGTTCCGCATCCTCTTCCTCGACAAGCGCAACGTGCTGATCGCCGACGAGGTACAGGGCCGCGGCACGGTCGACCATACGCCAGTCTATCCGCGCGAAGTGGTCAAGCGCGCGCTCGAGCTTTCGGCAACAGCGATCATCCTCGTCCACAACCACCCCTCCGGCGACCCGACGCCCTCTCGCGCCGACATCGACATGACGAAGGTGATCATCGAGGCGGCCAAGGCGCTCGACATCACCGTCCACGACCACATCATCATCGGCAAGGACGGACATGTCAGCCTCAAGGGGCTGAAGCTGATCTGAGAAGCAAGGCTGGAGTTGACAGCAGTCGGTGGCGCGCGATTGTATGCAATCTGCGCTCCATTCGCTGAACAATGCCCGCTGGGGATACCGAGAAGATGAAGCTCCATGACGATCCGCAGCGGTAACATTGATCGATCGACCCGGCTCTGCCGCGGCGTGCTCTGCCTCGACGACTTTGAAATGAAGGCACGGCGACATTTGCCGAAGCCGCTGTTCGGTTACATCGCCGGCGCGACCGAGACCAATGCGTCGCTGCGGCGTAACGCCGAGGCCTTCCAGGCCTATGCCTTCCGGCCTCGGGTCCTTCGAGACGTCTCGACGCGCAGCACCGAGACGAGCCTCTTTGGCAAGACCCACGCCGCCCCGTTTGGCATCGCGCCGATGGGGATCAGCGCGCTGATGGCCTATCGGGGGGACATCGTGCTCGCGCAAGGCGCGGACCAATCGGGAATCCCGATGATCATCAGCGGCTCGTCGCTTATCCCCTTGGAAGAGATCGCTGCGGCTTCGCCACCAGCATGGTTTCAGGCCTATCTGCCCGGCGAACCCGATCGTATTGATGCCCTCATCGATCGCGTCGGTGCGGCCGGCATCGACACGCTTCTGCTGACCGTGGACACTGCCACGCTGCCCAACCGCGAAAACAATGTCAGGGCTGGATTTTCGACGCCTTTGCGTCCCGGCCTCCGCTTGGCATGGCAAGGCATCTCGCATCCCCGCTGGACCACCGGCACATTGCTGCGCACGATCGCCCGGCACGGCATTCCGCATTTTGAAAATTCCTATGCCACAAGAGGCGCGCCGATCATCTCCTCCAACGTCATGCGCGATTTCGGCAGGCGTGACCATCTCAACTGGGCCCATTTGGAGCAGATCCGCAAGAGGTGGTCCGGCAAGCTCGTGGTCAAGGGGATCATGCATCCCGAAGACGCAGCACGGGCGGCCGATACCGGGGCGGATGGCGTGATCGTCTCCAATCATGGCGGCCGCCAGCTCGACGGCACCGCATCTCCCCTTCAGGTCCTTCCGGAGATTGCGGCACGCGTCGGAGACAGCATTGCCGTCATGATCGACGGCGGCATCAGGCGGGGAACTGATATCATGAAGGCGCTGGCGCTGGGGGCCCGTTTCGTGTTCGTCGGCAGGCCGTTCCTCTATGCCGCAGCCGTCGCGGGGCTGCCGGGCGTGCTGAAGGCGGCGGATATCCTGACGGCGGAACTGCATAGCAATATGGCGTTGCTCGGCGTTACCAAGGTGGGCGATATTTCTGCGGACTACATCACCCGCGCATGAAAAGCCGTCGCGTGCTGACATCGATAGGACGAAGCTGATCATCGACGCGGTGAAAGCACTTGATATCATCGTCCACGACCAGATCATCATCGGCAAGAACGGCCATGTCGCCTGAAGATGCTGAAGCTGATAAAACACAGGTCCGGCTGAATCGGCGGTCGTAAAACAATCTGTAACATTGACCGGCTACCGATGAGGCGCGACATTTTTGTCGCAAATGATTCCATTCCAATCCGGGGCTTGATGATGTTTCAGTACGATCTCGTTGTGGTGGGTAGCGGTCCTGCGGGGCGCCGCGGCGCGATCCAGGCTGCCAAGCTCGGCAAGAAAGTGCTTGTCATCGAGCAGGGTAAGCGCGTCGGCGGTGTGTCCGTCCATACCGGCACCATTCCCTCGAAGACGCTGCGCGAGACCGCGCTCAATCTTTCCGGCTGGCGCGAACGCGGTTTTTACGGCCGATCCTACCGCGTCAAGCAGGAGATCAGCGCCGAAGATCTGCGCCGTCGCCTGCTGATTACGCTCAACCATGAAGTGGAAGTGCTGGAGCATCAGTTCGCCCGCAATCGTGTGCACCATATGCGCGGCAGGGCGAGCTTCGTCGATACGTCGACGCTGCAGGTCATCAAGGATGACGGCGAGATCACCCAGGTCAGCGCCGCCAGCGTGCTGCTCGCCGTCGGCACCAAGCCGTTCCGCCCCGATTACATCCCCTTCGACGGCAAGACGGTCCTCGACAGCGACGAACTGCTCGACATCGAGGAGCTGCCGCGCTCGATGATCGTCATCGGCGCCGGCGTCATCGGCATCGAATACGCGACGATCTTCAGCGCACTCGACACCGCCGTCACCGTCATCGACCCCAAGGCGACGATGCTCGACTTCATCGACAAGGAAATCATCGAGGACTTCACCTATCAGCTGCGCGACCGCAACATGAAGCTACTGCTCGGCCAGAAGGCCGACAAAGTTGAGAAGCTCGAAAACGGCAAGGTCGAGCTGACGCTCGATAGCGGTCGGCGCCTGACCACCGATATGGTGCTCTTCGCCGCCGGCCGTATGGGGGCGACCGACATGCTGAACCTTGAGGCCATCGGCCTCGAAGCCGACAGCCGCGGCCGCCTCAAGGTCAACCCGGAGACGTTTCAAACATCGGTTGCCAACGTCTACGCCGCCGGCGACGTCGTCGGCTTTCCGAGCCTCGCCTCGACCTCGATGGAACAGGGCCGCATCGCCGCGCGCGTAGCGATCGGGGCGGTTGCCAAGGAGCCGCAGAAATATTTCCCCTACGGCATCTATGCCGTGCCGGAGATTTCGACTTGCGGCCTGACCGAAGAGGAAATGAAAGAGCGCGGTATTCCCTATGAATGCGGTATTGCCCGCTTTCGCGAGACCTCGCGCGGCCACATCATGGGTCTCGACACCGGACTTCTGAAGCTGATCTTCTCGCTGAAGACGCGCCGCCTGCTCGGCGTGCATATCGTCGGCGAAGGCGCCACCGAGCTGGTGCATATCGGCCAGGCGGTGCTCAATCTCAAAGGCACGGTCGAATATTTCGTGGAGAACACCTTCAACTATCCGACGCTCGCCGAAGCCTACAAGATCGCCGGGCTCGATGCTTGGAACCGGATGGGCGACATCAAGTCGGAACTGTAGCCGCACGGCGACAGAGCAGCCATCTCAATCCCGCCACCTGAAGGGCGCCGAAGGCATTGCGCATCATTTCCCTGAACGCATGGGGCGGCAGGCTGCATGAAGCCCTGATCGATTATGTCAGGCAGTCCGATGCTGATGTGCTGTGCCTGCAGGAGGTGCTGCGGGCGCCGGATCCTGGTTCCGGATGGCCGATCTATCGCGATTCGGGGCTGGAGCTGCCGCAGCGCGCCAATCTGTTTGCGGAGATCAGCGCCGCCCTGCCCGGCCATGACGGCTTCTTCTGCCCGACATCGCGAGGCACGCTCTTCGACGGCGATGCCGCCATTGTCGCCGAATTCGGGCTGGCGACCTTCGTGCGCAAATCGCATTCCGTCATCGCCCAGGCGATAGACTTTGACAGTGCGACCTTTAAGATCCTCGCCCGATTAGGTCTTTCCGATCTCGTCACCGGAAACGGCCTTGTCGATACGCGGACCTCCTACTATCTGAAGCAAGGCCGCTTTGCCGACTACATGCTGGTGACGCCGGAGGTGAAAATTGCCAAGTTCGAGGTGGTGGCGAGCCCCGAGGTCTCCGACCACCGCGCATTGCTGCTCGATATCGTGTAGTATATTGAGGAACGGCGCGCGCCGCCCAAACTTTTGCGCGCAATGTACGATTTTACGCCTTAGGTTGAACCGTGATCAATCGCATTAATACGCCGTGCCTGATTTGTGCCCTCAACGCCATTTTGCCTCCGGGCAGACGTTTCTAAAGAAAGATAGATACTCTTGTCCCATGCTTTGGAAGCCGCACGCAGACGTTTTCAGCTCATCCTGATCAAGCCGTCGCATTATGATGACGACGGCTACGTCATCCGCTGGTGGCGGGCGATGATCCCTTCCAATTCACTCGCAGCTCTCTACGGCATCGCCGCCGAATGCGCCGAGCGCCAGGTGCTCGGGCCCGATACCGCAATCGATATCACCGTCATCGACGAGACCAATACGCGGATCGATTTCCCCAGGCTGCTCGCCCAGTTCAAGCGCCACGGCAATTTCGGCATGGTCGCGCTGGTCGGCGTCCAGTCAAACCAGTATCCGCGCGCGCTCGATATCGCCCGCCCCTTCCGTGATGCCGGCCTGCCGGTTTCGATGGGCGGCTTTCATGTATCCGGCTGCCTGTCGATGCTCGACGGCAAGGCGGTCGGGCTCGACGCCTGCCGCGACATGGGCATCTCGATGTTCGCCGGCGAGGCCGAGGGGCGGCTGGACATGGTGTTGCGCGATGCCGCCAACGGCGAGCTGAAGCCCCTCTACAATTTCATGAACGACCTTCCCGGCATCGGCGGCACACCGGTTCCCTTCCTGCCGAAGGACAATATCCAGCGCACGCTCGGCCTCAGCACCAGCTTCGATGCCGGGCGCGGCTGTCCTTACCAGTGCTCGTTCTGCACCATCATCAACGTGCAGGGACGCAAGTCGCGCTTCCGCTCGGCCGACGATGTCGAAAAGCTGGTGCGGATGAACTGGGCGCAGGGCATCCACAAATTCTTCATCACCGACGATAATTTCGCCCGCAACAAAGATTGGGAAGCGATCTTCGACCGGTTGATCGAGCTCAAGGAGCGGGACGGAATTCCGCTCGGCCTGATGATCCAGGTCGACACGCTCTGCCACAAAATCCCGAACTTCATCGAGAAATCCCGGCGCGCCGGCGTCACCCGCGTGTTCATCGGTCTTGAAAACGTCAATCCGGACAATCTGACCGCCGCCAAGAAGAACCAGAACAAGATCACCGAATACCGCAAGATGCTGCTCGCCTGGAAGGCGCAGGGCATCATGACGCTGGCCGGTTACATTCTGGGCTTCCCCGCCGACACGCCGGAATCGATCCGCCGCGATATTGCGATCATTCAGGAAGAGCTGCCGCTCGACGTCATCGAATTCTTCATCCTGACGCCGTTGCCGGGTTCCGAGGACCATCAGGTCCTGTGGAAGAAGGGCGTCGAGATGGATGGCGACCTCAACATCTACGATGTCGAGCACGTCTGCACCGCGCATCAGAAGATGAGCAAGCAGGAGTGGGAGGACATCTACCACGAGGCCTGGTCGCTCTATTATTCGCCTGATCATATGAAGACGCTGCTGCGCCGCGCTGTCGCGACCGGGGTGCCGCTCGCAAGGCTCGTCAAGGTTCTCGTCTCCTTCGCGACCACCGTTCCGCTGGAAAACGTGCATCCGCTGCAGAGCGGCCTCATGCGCCTGAAGACGCCGGCCGAGCGACGCCCGGAACTGCCGCGCGAAAACCCGCTGGTCTTCTGGCCGCGCTTTGCCTGGGAAACTTTGAGCAAACATGCTTCGCTCGCCGGCACGATTATCGGCCTGACAATTTCGGCATTCCTGATTTCGTGGGATGCCAAATCGAAGAGCTACACGGATCAGGCTCTGACGCCGGTCGCCGACGACGAGGAAGAGACGCTCAGCCTCTTCACCAAAACCGCCGGGGGAGCGGCGGCCGTCAGCCATGTCCGGAAAGTCGCGGAGCTGACACGGCATTGAGCTGCAATCCCGGCAACGGCGGCTGACGCCCTGTTGGCCGGAAATCACCGGAGACGTCAAAGGCGAAGCCTGGCGCTCCGACTTTGACCGGCGACTAAGCCACTCGGATCATTTGGCTGGTCTCAGCCACCTGCAGGGTATCGAGAAATTCCACGATCTTCACTGGTTTGCCGCCACTGAAATGGATCTTGTCGATGAACTCGGTGCGGAAGCGCACCCCTGACGGGATATGTCGGACCTCGCCTTCACGATGCGCAACGACCACCTCATGGTCCTCATCGGCATACATCCCAGCTGTCCTCATGCCGGACAGATCCCAGTCATTGATCAGCTGCGTAATCGCTTGGCGAAAGGCAGGTCCGCCTGTTTCAGTAGAAAAAGGCGCCATCCGCGTATTGCCGACAATGCGAAAGGTGCAATTCTCGCCGAGCAGCGCCAGCGTGCCCTCGATATCGCCGCGACCACGCACAGCATAGATTTCCTCTACCAGCTTTTTCATCTCATGCGTTGAAGTCATTTTCCGGTCCTCCCATTCCCCCGTAAAATCTGCCTTGAATACTACTTCATTTCAACTCTTTGTTGTTGCATTCAAGACAAGACCACGAAGACGGCATTGGAGAATGAACCGTCCGGATGATCCGAAAAAACAAAAGGCCCCGCGCGATGGCGGGGCCTTTCCAAGCTTCAGAACTGAAAAGCGATTATTAGGCGCTTTCGTCGGCTGCCTTCTTCTTCGGAGCAGCCTTCTTCTTCGGAGCGGCTTCCTCGCCTTCAGCGGCGTCGGCAGCTTCGGCCTTGGCGGCAGCCTTCTTCTTCGGCGCCGCCTTCTTGGTGTCAGCCTTGGCCTCGCCTTCTCCCTCGGCGAGCAGTTCTTCCTTCGTCACCTTCTTGTCGGTGACGTCGATTTCGGTCAGCAGGTGATCAATGACCTTCTCTTCGAAGATCGGGGCGCGGATCGAGGCGGCGGCGCCCGGCTGGCTGCGGAAGAATTCGAGGATCTGCTTTTCCTGGCCGGGATACTGGCGCAGCTGATCGTAGATGGCGCGCTGCATTTCGTCTTCGGTCACTTCGACGCCGGCCTTTTCACCGATCTCGGAGAGAACGAGACCGAGGCGGACGCGACGCTCGGCGAGCGTCTTGTATTCCTCACGCGCCTTCTCTTCGGTCGTGTCTTCGTCCTCGAAGGTCTTGCCCGACTGGGCGAGGTCGTTGTTCACCTGGCTCCAGATGCCGTTGTATTCGGCGTCGACGAGCGAAGCCGGAGTGTCGAACTTGTACATCTCGTCGAGCTGGTCGAGGATCTGACGCTTCAGCTTCTGGCGGGTCAGCGAGCCGTACTGCGATTCGATCTGGCCACGGACGATCTCCTTCAGGCGGTCGGCGGATTCGATGCCGAGCTTGGAGGCGAGTTCGTCGTTGATCTCGACAGCGCCGGGGGCTGCAACATCCTTGACCGTGATGTCGAAGGTCGCGTCCTTGCCAGCGAGGTTCTTGGCCGGGTAGTCGGCCGGGAAGGTCACGGTGATGGTCTTCTCTTCGCCGGCCTTGACGCCGACGAGCTGGTCTTCGAAGCCCGGGATGAAGCGGCCGGAACCGATCACCAGCTCGGCGCCCTGGTCGGTGCCGCCTTCGAAGGCTTCACCGTCGACCTTGCCGACATAATCCATGGTGACGCGGTCGCCGTTGGCGGCCTTGCCGGTTTTGCTTTCGTAGGAACGGGCGCTTTCGGCAACCTTCAGGACCTGCTCGTTGACTTCGTCATCCGAGATGTCGATGACTTCGCGCGTGACCTTGATGCCCTTGACCGACTTCAGCTCGATCGGCGGCAGCACTTCATAGGAAAGGGTGAATTCGAAATCCTGCTGGGCGGAGAGGATCTTGTCGGCTTCGTCCTTGTCTTCCGTCATGGCGATTTCCGGCTGCGTGGCCGACTTTTCGCCGCGGCTGGACAGGATGGCGGACGGCTGTTCGCGGACGATCTCGTTGACGAGTTCGGCCATGATCGACTTGCCATAGACCTTCTTCAGGTGAGCTGCGGGGACCTTGCCCGGACGGAAGCCGTTGATGCGAACCTTGTCCTTCACATCGGCAAGACGCGCATTCATCTTGTCTTCCATGTCCTTGGCCGGGATAACGACCTTGATTTCGCGCTTCAGCCCTTCAGCGAGCGTTTCGATAACCTGCATGTCTTCCTACCTTCATGTCGTGGCGGCCGTGCCCAGACGCCGTTCGTTTCGATGAGCACGACGCCGGCTGCGTGCCGCGCGTGGCTTTTCCCAATTCCTGTATCATTCCGCCAAAAAGGGGAACGGCACTCACTTCCGAGTATTCGGAACAACCTTCGGTCATTCGGGGACAACTAAGATCTTAGTCTCCCCCTGCAAACAGCCTGGTGCGGGTAGAGAGACTTGAACTCCCACGCCTTGCGGCACCAGAACCTAAATCTGGCGTGTCTACCAATTTCACCATACCCGCGTCCACAGAACCGCATGCCTATGCCTGCGCATGAGGCCTTCCGGAGCGCGGCGTCTCTATATCACCCGATTTGGTCGAGGCAAAGGAAAAATGAACGGCAAATGACAAGGGATTTAAGGTCTCCAGCCGCCCTGCTCCGAAGGCTTGCGGGATCAGTAAAGCGGCTCGTCGTAAACCGGCTTGCCGTCAACGAGCAGACTGCGAATCTGCGCGCTTCCGTCAGGCGAAACGCGCACCGCTATGGCGACATTGCCATCATTGCGCGCCTCCTCCAGCGGTTTACCCTGACCTTCGGGGACGTAATAGCGCTCGATGCCGTATTCGACGCGGTTGCTGTCACCCGCAGCCAGTCCGCCGCTATAGAATGGCTGGCTGCGCAGGATCACCGTTTCCGGCTGACGCGGCAGCGTCTGGAAGGACGATTCGGTCACCGTCCAAAAACCGTCCCCCTGCTTCTTCAACCGGACCCACAGCGTGCGTTCGCCCGGCTCCGCCGGAATGCCGCCGGAAACTGTCTGCACCGGCACAGTGGAAATGTCGTAGTTCAGGACGACATAATCGCCGCGCAGGAAATCACGCGGATCGACCGGGGCCGTCTTCAGCAGCACTTCGGTGCCGTTGGTGAGAATCGACGCCCGGCTCTGGATGATCGTGCCGAGGATCACAGTCTGCAGGCCGGCGACGATGATTGCCGAAAGCAGGTAGCCCTTGCCGGACTGCAGCCGTGCCATCAACGAGCTCATGCGAGCTCCTCCCGTGCATTTGCCGAAAAGCGCCGCTCGAGACGGATGACGATCCATGCGACCAGCGCAACCACGAGACCGGAAAACAGGAAGAGGCTCGACGTGCCGAGGATCGAGCCGACGGTCACGGAAGCGAGATAGAGCATCTCTGCAGCGAAGGCCGTATAGGCAAGGTAACGCACGGCACCGTTGTTCCTGCCATGCAGCGCGATCGCCAGCACGGCGGCGGCAAGTGTCGCCAGACCGAGCACCACCAGCCGCCATCCCTGCTCTATCTCGATATGCAGCAGCAGCAAGCCGATCGCCGCGACGAGGAAGCTGTAGAATGCCGGGGCCGCGCCGGCACTCCTGACCAGTGGCGCGATACGGGGATGCGGCAACGCCGTCAGCACGAAAACCGCCATGCCGCCGATGGCGAAGGCAAGCGCTACCGCCATCTCCTCATAAAGCGTGTAGAGCCATGCAAGCCAGCCGATCATCAGCAAATAGGCCAGATGACGAGCCCGCGCAGCGCCGGTGTAACGCACCAGCGCGATGACGATCACCGCCATAACAGGCGCCATCCAGGGATCAGGCCCGATCCAATGCGTGTCATTATTCTCGAGGTAAACGGCAAAGGAGGCCCAGGAGAGGAAGCCGGCGACGACCACCACAGCGCCCGAACGGAACAGGATCGCCGAGATCGTCGCGATGGCGAACCAGAGATACATCACCGTCTGCTGGTCGCCGGAGAGATGATACATCTGCCCGACCAGAGAAATGGCACCCCCGAAGCTCATCGCCCCGATGACCAGCAGGCCGCTTGCAGCGGCTGTCGCACCGCGTGCGAGCATCAGGGCGGCGGCGATATGCACCGCCCAGATCAGAGCGAGGATGGCGCCGACGCGGACGAGGCGCGGAATGGCTTCCCAATTGGAGGCGACGACCAGCAGAACGGCAGCAGCAAGCAGCACCGCCGCCAGCCCCATCAGCACCCGGCCGAGGCTGAAGCTGGCCGGGCGGCTGTCATATTCGGCGAGAAGCGCGCCGGCCGTTTCCTTTGCCAGCAGACCCTTGCCCACCCAGAGCGAGAGATCCCGCTCCAATCTGCCGCGATACATGATTCCACCCCTCAGTTTCGCGACGCTCGCCCGGCGCTGCGGCTTCGTCATTTATAGACGCAGCAGGCAGCTTCGCAAACGCCTCAGCGCTGAATATGCAAATTCCTCATTGGTCTAATTTGGGTCAGGTGTTAACCGGGCGCTAACGTCGGAACTGCTAACATCAGCATATGAAGGACGAGGTATGCGCGATCGGCATATCTCACATGTAATTATTGCACTGCAAAATATCAATTAGTCATACTATTTACCGACATATCGAAGCACGGGGGTGGCGCCCCGGCCCGGCACTGCCGGACGCCCGCGGATGGCTTTGTCCGTGACGAGATTCGCAGCCGCGCACTCCTCCTCCCAAGCGCGCCGCGATAGACTGGCGACACTCCTCCTCCCAGTTGCCAGTCACTATAATGCGCCCGCCGGATCCTCCCCCGGCGGGCGTTTTATTTGATGACGGCATACTACGTAAGTTCAAGGCGTTAGCACCTCGAGGCTGGTTGCGCTGCGCCACCGAGAAAACAAGGTTCACCGGATTTTTCTTCGCATCAAGCCGTGGCGCCGGATTCGTGATCGCGACGCTTTGCGGCGGCCAGACGCAATGACGGACAGGCTTGTCGAACCGGCACCGGATCACTTGCCCAGCGCGCAACTCGCCAGAGGCGGGTTTTCCTCATCGCAGCCCCTTCGCCACTTCAAAGCTCGAGTATTCGCTCAAGTGACTTTGCCTAATCGTTGACCAGAGTGCGGTAAGATTGTGTAAAGCATTGCATATCTCGCATAGGTGACCTGAAAACTTGGCTGTTTTCGTTCTTCGCGCCGCAACATATATTCCGGCCATCAAATAGAGGTCAGCGCCGATGGGTGGCTGCTGGCAGATCAAACCCTCGGAAAGGGGCTTAACATGAACATCACACGCTCTTTCAACAACTGGCGCAAGTATCGTCAGACGGTCACCGAACTCGGCCGCATGACCAACCGCGAATTGCATGACCTCGGCATCGACCGTTCGGACATCCATCGCGTTGCCCGCGAAGCTTCTTCGCGTTAATTCAAAGGTTTCTGCTTCCTCCCAAGCAGATCCCTCCAAGATTAAAACGCCCGCTGCACCACAGCGGGCGTTTTCTTTTTCGGCGATCGACGGTCGTCGCGGTTACAGGATCTTCCTGGTTCCTTTGTCCGCTCAAAAAATGTTCACCGCTTATTTCTGAAGCATCATATTGCACATTTGCATGGCAGACGCCTTTTATTTGCACTGCACAATGAGAGGGTTTGCGCCTATGTAAACATCAACCGCAGAGAGACAGGCGATCCCGCCGTCCAGCGGACATTTGTTCGAGGAAGATGACAATGAACCCGATCCGCATTGCAAAAAGCTGGCTCAGCTACCGCCGTACACTCAACGAACTCGGCAGCCTGTCGAACCAGACCCTGTCCGACATCGGCGTCAGCCGCTACGACATCCGCAATATTGCATCCCGCTCGTTCCGCTAATAGCGGGTAACCGGCACGATGCTTCAAGACGGCGCCATCAGGGCGCCGTTTTTGATTCGGGGGTGTTGGATCGCATCTGCCGACATGATATCAGCCCGGAATGAACACGATCTCCTATCCTCCTATTCACGTCGTCGGCGGCGGGCTTGCCGGTTCGGAAGCCGCCTGGCAGATCGCCAGCTCCGGCGTTCCCGTCATTCTGCATGAAATGCGAGGGGTGCGCGGCACGGACGCACATAAGACTGACGCTCTTGCCGAGCTCGTGTGCTCCAATTCCTTCCGGTCCGACGATGCGACCAGCAATGCCGTCGGCGTCATCCACGCCGAGATGCGCATGGCGGGCTCGCTGATCATGGCCGCCGCCGATCGCCACCAGGTGCCGGCCGGCGGCGCGCTGGCCGTCGATCGCGACGGCTTTTCTGAAGCCGTGACCAAGGCGATCCACGATCACCCGCTCATCACCGTCGTGCGCGAGGAAGTCACCGGCCTGCCGCCGCGCGACTGGGATCTTGCCATCGTCGCCACCGGGCCACTGACGGCGCCATCGCTCGCCAGCGCCATCCAGGCGCAGACGGGCGAGGATTCGCTCGCCTTCTTCGACGCCATCGCGCCGATCGTCTATCGTGACAGCATCGACATGGATATTTGTTGGTATCAGTCGCGCTACGACAAGGTCGGCCCCGGCGGCACCGGCAAGGACTACATCAACTGCCCGATGGACGAGGCGCAGTACAATGCCTTCGTCGATGCGTTGATAGCGGGCGACACCGTCGGCTTCAAGGAATGGGAAGGCACCCCCTATTTCGACGGCTGCCTGCCGATCGAAGTGATGGCCGAACGCGGCCGCGAGACGCTGCGCCACGGGCCGATGAAGCCGATGGGGCTGACGAACGCGCATAATCCGACAGTCAAGGCCTATGCCGTTGTGCAATTGCGCCAGGACAATGCGCTCGGCACGCTCTACAACATGGTCGGTTTCCAGACGAAGCTGAAATACGGCGCGCAGGCGGAAATCTTCCGGATGATCCCCGGACTGGAAAATGCCGAATTCGCCCGCCTCGGCGGTCTGCATCGCAACACCTACATCAACTCCCCGACCTTGCTCGATCCGTCGCTGACATTGAAATCGCGGCCCGGCCTGCGCTTTGCCGGCCAGATCACCGGCTGCGAGGGTTATGTCGAAAGCGCCAGCGTCGGGCTGATGGCCGGCCGTTTCGCCGCCGCCGAACGCAAGGGCGAAGCGATCTTGCTGCCGCCGGCAACGACCGCGCTCGGCTCGCTGCTCGGTCATATCACCGGCGGCCACATCGTCTCCGACGAGGAGCCCGGCAAACGATCATTCCAGCCGATGAACATCAATTTCGGGCTGTTTCCGGAGCTTCAGCCGGGTTCGATCGTCAAGCCCGAGGGCGTGAAGCGTTTCCGCGGCAAGGACAAGACGATCATGAAACGGCAGTTGATCGCGCGTCGCGCGCTTGCTGACTGCGCCGCCTGGCTCGGCCAGACGCAGGGGGTTGCCGAAAGCGCCTCTGCATAATGCTGAAACCGTTTTTGGGCGTCTTTTCAAGCGCGCAAAGCCGTAAGCAACACTTCTACTGTTTGTTCGCCGCGGCGATAGTGCCCGGAGGCAGATCCTTATCCGGCTCGGCGATGTAGTTGCCGAGCAGCCAGAGCGCGACCTCGGACGCCTCCTTGGGCGAGGCGAATTCGAACTTGCCGTTGTGATGAGGGGCGTCGAGAAAATCGATCGCCAGTCCCCTGCCCGTCTCCGAGCTTACCACGCGCACACGGCCGGGCTCGATCAGATGGCAGGAGAAGTGGCGCGCCATGTTGCGCATCAGGCCAGCCTTGTTGTCGTGTAGACGCACGAAGATCGCCTGGCCGTTTTCAGTCGCCTGCAACTGCCGGATCGCCTCGTTGGGAAAGGCGCGGCCGAACTCGATGATGGCGAGACCGGTGTCGTGCAGGCTGTCGTCCTTGTTTTGCGCAGCCATGCGTGTTGCCACGAAGGCAAAGAAAATGACGATGGCGAAAAGGACGCACCAGACGATAATGCCCACGCCGAGTCTCCGTTCAATGGGTAGCGGTGAGGAGCTTGTAGCGCGCGAGACTTGCGCGAATTTGACCGATCTCAGATTTTCCTGCGCGATGCAGCCAGCGCCATTGCGAGCTGGCGGCGCCATTGCGGCGGCTGCAGCGGCCGCTCGAACACAAGGGCGCCACGCCTCTGTGCCTTGCGGAGCACCGGCTCGGCCAGCGTGACCGGCAGGAAGGCCGGAAAGACGGCCGGCGCAATCGGTCCTGCCCCCCTTGCCTTTGCCAGATGCTCGCGGCCGAGGCCGGCGAAGGCCTCGACGGCGGCGGAGATGCGCGGCCGGTCTTCGCCGGCAAGGAAGGTATCGCGGTCGAGGCCGGTGGCCGAAAGGATCTGCAGCGGAATATAGAGCTGGCCGCGGCGACGATGCAGCGGCATCAGCAGCAGCAGGCCGGCGACCGCCTGGGCGACACCGGCATGGCCGGCCGCGCCGGCCGATTGGGCGGCTGCCTCAGGCGACAACACAAGGCTTGCGAGTTGGATCAGCGCGGACGCCGTTTCGCCGGCATAACCTTCAAGCGAAACACGCGTTTCCATAGGGTCGTCGTAGAGATCGAAAGTGCGAGCCTCGATCATATCGATCAGCGTCTTACGAGGCAGGCGATGCGTTTCGATTGCGCCCAGAAGGCCCACGGCGACGGGATTGGCCGCCGTCGAGCCATGCGCACTGCCTTCCAGCAGGTCACGCCAATATTGCATGCGCACCTCGCCTGGCAGCGGCTCGTGCACCAGGTCGCGGATGCGGGCAAGCTCGGCATTGAAAGCGTAAAGCGCCGCAAGCGCCCCGCGCTTGTCCTGCGGTGACAGAAGGCAGGCGAGATAGCGGTCGCGATCATTGTCGCGCAGCATCGCCAGGCAGATATCCTGGTTCGTCGCAATATTTCCTTCCGCCATCGTCAGACCGCAATCAATGCCGCGGCGACGGCGCGCTGTTCGGCGAGCATGATATTAAACGTGCGCACTGCGGCACCCGTGCTCATCGGATCGGAGGCGACGCCGCGCGCCTTCAGCGCCTGCTTCAATTCCTCGGGCAGACGGCGAAGCTCGGTTCCTGTGCCGACGAGCAGAACCTCAATATCGCCGGCCTCTTCCAACACGCGGCGAAAATTTTCAGGCGACAGCGGCTTCGACATGTCCATGTCCCAGCCATGAACCCCGGAGGGCAGGCAAAGGATCGAGCCGCGATGCGACATGTCGGCAAAACGGAAACCGCCATTGCCGTAAGTATCGATCGGGGCGCGGCCGGGAAAATGCGCGGCGCGGATTTCTATGCCTTTTGCCATGTTTTCAAACCACCGTGCCGGATCTTACACTAGCATCCGTCTTGTTGCTCTCTTGCCCGTCGGGGCTTTCCGGCCGCAGCCGGAAGACGATCAGCACGGGAGCGGCGATATAGATCGAAGAGAAAGTTCCGAGAGCGACACCGAAGAGCATCGCAAAGGCGAACGACCGCATGACGTCGCCGCCGAACAGGTAGAGCGCCAGCAAGGCAAGCAGCGTCGTCGCCGCCGTCAGGACGGTGCGCGACAATGTCTGATTGATCGAGGCATCGATCAGGATCGGCAGCGGCATCTTCGTGTAACGCTTCAGGTTCTCGCGCATCCGGTCATAGACAACGACGGTGTCGTTCAGGGAATAGCCGACAATCGTCAGCACCGCGGCGATACTCGTCAGATTGAATTCGATACCGGTTAGCACGAAAAGCCCCAGCATGATGATGACGTCGTGCAGCGTTGCGACGATGGCGCCGATGGCGAACTGCCACTCGAAGCGGATCCAGATGTAGAGCAGGATTGCCGCCAGCGCGGCAACGACGCCAAGCGTCGCCATCATCGTCAATTCGCCCGAGATCGCAGGGCCGACGACTTCGACGCGGCGGAAATCATAATCCGCCTCGAGCTCGCCGCGCACCAGCGTCGCTGCCGATTGCTCGGCATTCTCTCCGCCGCCCTGGGACGCGATGCGGATTCGCGCGTTGGCCGGCCCGCCGGTGCGTTCGACCCCGACCTCGCCGAGATTGAGATCGTTGAGGCGCGATCTGAGATCGGCGATGTCGGCATTGCCCTGTTTCGCCGTCACCTCGATAAGCGAGCCGCCGGTGAAGTCGATGCCGAGCTGCAGGCCGACAGTGGCAAAAGCCGCCATGGCAATCAGCGAGATCGCAGCCGACGCCGTGAAGACATAGCGGCGGATCCCCATGAACCGGATATTGGCGTGCTCGAAGAGATGGGTCAGGACGCTTTTCGGCAGGTGCCGTGGATGGAGTCGCGCCAGCCATACGGCGACGATCGAGCGGGTCAGCGTGAATGCCGTTAAAACCGTCGTCAGAATGCCGACCGCCAGTGTCACGGCGAATCCACGAATGGATTCGCTGCCGAGGAAAAAGAGAATGACGGCGGCGATGAAGATCGTGACATTCGCATCGACGATGGTTGCGAAGGCGCGCGAGAAACCGCGCTCGACGGCCTGCGCAAAGGAATGGGCGGTTTTCTCCTCCTCGCGGATGCGCTCGTAGATCAGCACGTTGGAATCGACCGCCATGCCGACGATGAGCACGATGCCGGCAATACCGGGCAAGGTCAGCGTCGCGCCGGCAAGGCTGAGCGCCGCAATGATCAAGATCAGATTGAAGAAGAGCGAGACGACGGCGACAAGGCCGAGAATACGATAGAGCGCGATCATCAATGCTGCGACCAGCACGACGGCGCTGAAGCCGGCGATGAGGCCGGAGAAGATGGAGTCGGCGCCGAAGCGCGGGCTGACGCTGCGTTCCTCGACGCTCGTCAGCGTTGCCGGCAGGGCCCCTGCCCGCAGCATGACTGCCAGGTCGCGGACGCCATCCTCGGAGAAGTTCGCTGAGATCCGACCTTCGCCGTTGGTTATCGCCGCATCGATGGCCGGCGCCGACATAACCTGGTCGTCGAAGACGACGGCAAGGTGCTTGCCGATATTCCGCGCCGTCGCCTCAGCCAGCCGCTGCGTGCCTTCCGCGTCCAGGCGATAGGTGATCGAGACATCCTGGGTCTGCGGATCCACCACAGGCTCGACGTCGACCATGTTGCTGCCGGTGACAAAGGCCGTACGGTCGACGAGATAGGGAACCGGCGGATCGTCCAGCGAATAGAGCACCTGCGATGTCGCCGGCCAGCGGCCGTTCAGCGCCTCCTGCCCCGACATGCTTTCATCGATCAGATGAAAGGAAAGCTTGGCCGGCTGGTTAAGGAGATTCTTCAACCGCTCGGCATCGACCGATCCCAGCACCTGCACGGTGATTCGGTCGTCCCCGTCGGGGCGAACGAGGAAATTCTCGTAACCGAATCCGGCGATGCGCCGGCCGACGATATCGAGCGACCGGGTCCGGGCGGAGGCGACATCAGCTGTAATGCCGGCGTCGGAAATCTGCAGCGAAAGCTGCCCTTCGCCGCCCTGCTGCAGCGCGAGTCCGGCGGCGGAATCGCCGCCGGTCATCGTCAGGGATTTCAGACGATCGACCGCTTTCTGCGTCTCGGCAGGATCGGTGATCCGGACAGTGACGGTCCGGTCGTTGCCGGTCAGCCCGGTATAGCGGATGCCGGCGCCGCGCAGCGCGTTGCGCACATTCGCGACTGCCTCTTCCAGGCGGTCCTTGACGATATCGGAACGCTCGACCTTCAGAACGATATGCGAACCGCCCTGCAGATCGAGGCCGAGCATCACGCGATCGTTTCGCAGCCAATCCGGCAGAGAGGCACGCTGTGCCTCGCTCAGCAGATTGGGCGCAGCGATGACGACGGCCGCAAACGCAACCAGCCAAATCAGAAGTGTTTTCCAGCGGGAAAAATGCAACATTCTCTCGACGATCTTCCGATCCGGCGGTTTGCCGTTATCGCCTGTTACGCCGCGTCGGCCTTTACAGGTTCACCCTTGACGCGAACTTCCGAAATTCCGCTGCGGACGATGCGCACGCGAACGCCTTCGGCAATCTCGACTTCGACTTCCTTGTCGTCGACGACTTTCGTCACCTTGCCGACGAGACCGCCGCCGGTCACGACCTGGTCGCCGCGACGGATCGCCTTCAGGGTTTCCTCACGCTTCTTGGCCTGGGCGCGCTGCGGGCGGATCAGCAGGAAATACCAGACGACCATCAGCGGCACGAACAGAATGATCATTTCGAAACCGGAGCCGCCGAAACCGGTTGCGGTATCGGTCGCACTCTGGGCGAATGCCGGGGTGATGAACATGCTAAACTCCTCAGGCTTGGCGGCGGAACTCCGCCTCGTTTTTCAGGTTGCCGGACTATAGTTGCCGCTTCGATGAATGCAACAGAAACAGCCGGGAACAGTACCGATTCCGCTGCCTCATAACCTTTCCGGCGGCAAAACGCCATGCTACCCGCATCGAAAGATAAAGCGGATAGCCGCAGCAAGAAATCAGGAGCTTGCGATGACCGAGGAAATCAACACCGCCCTGCTTGCCGAGCTCAAGCGCCTCGCTGATGCCGTCCAGCGTCTTGCCGGACCGGCACCCTCCGTCAATGACTGGGATGCGGCCGACTGTTTCGTCTGGGCGCCGCTGCGCCAGCATCTGCAGCCTGTCAAGAAACCCAACCGGGTGGCGCTGAAGCTCATCCGCGGTGTCGACCACGTGCGCGATATCCTGCATGAAAATACGGTGCGTTTCGCCGAGGGTTATGCGGCCAACAACGTTTTGCTCTGGGGTGCACGGGGCATGGGCAAATCATCGCTGGTCAAGGCCGTGCACGAGGATGTCAGGCGCGAAAGCGGCGTCGCGCTGAAGCTGGTCGAAGTTCACCGCGAGGATATCGCCAGCCTGCCCAACCTGCTCGACCTCTTAAAGGACACGCCGTACCGGGTGATCGTCTTCTGCGACGACCTCTCCTTCGATCACGACGACACCGCCTACAAGTCGCTGAAGGCGGCGCTTGACGGCGGCGTCGAAGGACGGCCGGACAACGTGCTCTTCTACGCCACCTCGAACCGGCGCCACCTGCTGCCGCGCCACATGATGGAAAACGAACAATCGACGGCGATCAATCCGTCCGAAGCCGTCGAGGAGAAGGTCTCGCTGTCTGACCGTTTCGGCCTCTGGCTCGGATTTCATAAATGCAGCCAAGAAGACTATCTCGGCATGATCGACGGCTATGCCGATCACTTCAAACTCGGGCTCGCGCGCGACACGCTGCATGCCGAGGCGCTGGAATGGGCAACGACGCGCGGTGCGCGCTCGGGCCGCGTTGCCTGGCAGTATATTCAGGATCTGGCGGGACGCATGCGCGTCCATATCGATAGAGTCTAAAATGACAAAAGCCCGGCGGTTGGCCGGGCTTTTGCGCTTCCTGGTACGCTGTACCTATTCCAGGAAAGTCATCGGGTTGACCGGTGACGCGTCCTTGCGCACCTCGAAATGGACCTGCGGCTGCTTGACGTCGCCGCTCATGCCGGAGACCGCGACGGTCTGACCGCGCTGGATCTTCTGGCCGCGGGCAACGCTCAGCGTGTCGGCATTGCCGTAGACGGTGACGGTGCCGTCGTCGTGACGGACGAGAACCGTGTTGCCGAGTTCCTTCAGGCCGTTGCCGGCATAGATGACGACGCCGTTTTCGGCCGCCTTGATCGGCGTACCCTGCGGTACCGAGATATCGATGCCGTCGTTGCGGTTGCCATTGACGTTGGCGCCATAGGCGGCAATGACCTGGCCGCGCACCGGCCAGCGATACTTGCCGATGCCGGTGGATTCCGGCGCGTCGGCGCTGACATCGGCCTTCTTCTCGACCTCGTCGAGGGTCTGGGTGGCGGCCGGCGCCTTATAGGGTGCGGGCTGAACGGACGCCGTCTGCTGGGCAGGCGCGGGCTCGACCGGCTTCGACTCGACCTTTTCAGCCGGGATCGAGGCGGTCTTGATCGTGTCGGCTTTGCCGTTCGGAATCTTCAGGGCCTGGCCGACACGCAGCGAGCTCGCCGAAATATTGTTGGCGGCCTTGAGATCGTCGATATTGGCGCCGGTCGCCTTGGCAATCTTTGCCAGCGAATCGCCCTGCTTGACGACATAAGTGCCGGCAGGCGCCTTCGGATCCTTGCCCGCGCCGGCGGGAAGCTTGCCGGTCGGCTCGGCGCTCGCCATGGTCTTGTCACGCGCGGAATTGGCGCCCGGGACGACGGCGACCTTCTGCTCCGGCGCCTTGGCCGGTCCCGGCATATTGCCGGGCTTGGAAAGGTCGGCCGCCTGCGATGCCGCCTTGGCGGCATTGCCGCCATTGAAAGTCGGTATCAGGATCGCCTGGCCGGGTTGGGCGGCAGAGGCCGTCTTCAGATTGTTGACGCGCAGGATTTCCTTTTCCGGAACGCCGAAACGTCTGGACAGCGTGGCGATGTTTTCGCCCGGACGCAGTGTCACGGAAGGCGCATTGGTCGCCGACCAGCCGGAAATCTTCGGCGTCGTGCCGGTCGTCAGCGAATCGGGCGCCGCCTTCGGCGCCACCAGCCGCGGTTTTTCAGCCCGTGGCGAAGCTGGGAACGGCTGGGCGAGCGCCACTTCCTTTTCCCGCTGACGGGATGGCGCGGCAGCGGTCGGCGCGGCAAGCTCGGAACGCTGTATCGAGACCGGCGAGGAAGCCAGACGTGCGCTCGATGGACGGACCGGCTCGTAGCCCGGGTTTACCGGATAGGGCTGGTTCGGCGCATTGTTGCCGCCGTAACCGGGCTGGCTGGCGAGGGCCGTACCGCCGAGATCGGCACGCGGCACCGGATCGCCCTGGACGCCGCCCCGGCGCGGAATGGAACTTGTGGTGATCTGATCCTGACCGGAGGAGGAAAACAAACTGCCAAACCGTGTCACATCGGAACTGCAGCCCGTTGCGGCACTCGCCAGCAGGCCCACAACCAGAAGATTACCGGCCGACTTACCGAACTTTGGCGAAAGACTGAAACGCATTGACTCGACCCACTGAGAACGCAACCATTTGTGAGTCTATTAAAACGCGTTAGTATTACCACGCGGTTAAGATGCTGGAATCAGTGCGATATTTTTGAGGAGTTGATAACCATAGCTTACGGGTGAAAAATCGCAGTGCCTACAGCAGCGAGGCAAGACGCGGAACGATCGGCAGATAAGGGGCTTCGAACAGTTCCTCGCGTTCGAAACGGCTGCCGGTTTTCGTCAGCCGCACCATGCGACATTCGTTTTCGGAAATCATCAGCGGCGCGATCATCGAACCGCCGGAAACGAGCTGGTCGGTATAAAAGCGCGGCATCGCATTGAACGCCGCCGTCACCAGGATACGGTCGAAGGTGCCCTCGCCCTGCATGCCGGCGCTGCCGTCGGCATGGCGGATGACGACGTTGCGCAGGCCAAGCCATTCCATGCGCCGCTGCGCTGCCGATGTCAGCGTCTTGTAGCGGTCGATCGACAGCACACGCTCGGCCAGGCGCCCCATGACGGCGGCGGTGAAGCCGCTGCCGGTGCCGATTTCCAGGACCCGCTGGCCCGGCTTGAGCTTCAGGTGATGCAGGATGCGGACCGCAAAATCGATGCCTTCGAGGAAGGATCCGCATTCGATCGGGATCGTTCGGCTCGAATAGGCATTGTCGGAAAATTGCGCCGGCACGAACTGCGAGCGCGGCGTCTGCTCGACCGCCGTCAGCAGATCGAGGTCGGAGATGCCTTCGGCACGCAATCTGAGGACGAGCGCCGCAAAGCCCTCCTTCTCCGCCAGTCTTGCCGTCAAACCTGTGCTCCGTATCCCAGGGCCCGCGCCACGCGGTCCGTCACGGAATAATCGGTCAGATCCAGTTTCAAAGGCGTTACCGAAATCTTGTTATGCTTGAGGGCGTGAATATCGGTACCTTCGATGAAGGCGCCGGCGCGTTCGCCGAACTTCAGCCAGTAATAGGGAAAGCCCCGGCCGTCGGAGCGGGCATCGACCTGCAGATTGAAGGCGAGCTTGCCTTGCATGGTCACTTCGGCGCCATCGACCTCATCGGGACGGCAGTTCGGGAAGTTGAGATTGAGGAACGTGCCCTCCGGCAAGTCCAGACCCATCAGCTTTTCCAGAAGAGCCGGGGCATGTGCCTCGCAGACTTCCCAGGGCACGATGCGTGCGCCATCCTCATAGAGATAGGCTTGGCTGAGCGCGAAGGAGCGCACGCCCTGCATCGTGCCTTCGATGGCACCGGCGATCGTACCGGAATAGGTCACATCGTCGGCAACGTTCGAACCCGAATTGACGCCGGATAGAACGAGATCGGGCTTGATGTCCATCACCTGGCGGATACCCATGATGACGCAATCGGTCGGCGTGCCGCGCAAGGCGAAATGCTTGTCGGAAATCTTGCGCAGCCGCAGAGGTTCGGACAGGCTCAGCGAATGGGCAAGACCGCTCTGGTCGGTCTCGGGCGCCACGATCCAGACATCGTCGGACAGCGTGCGGGCGATCCGCTCCAGTGCGGCCAGGCCCTCTGCGTGAATGCCGTCGTCATTCGTAAGCAGGATGCGCATCGCCTCAGGCCGCCCGTTCGATCTTGGTCAATCCGCCCATATAAGGCAGCAAAACGTCCGGAATCGTGACCGAACCGTCCTCGTTCAAATAATTTTCAAGCACGGCGATCAGGCAGCGGCCGACGGCCGTGCCGGAGCCGTTCAGCGTGTGGACGAACCTGTTGGTCTTGTCATCCTTGCCGCGATAGCGCGCGTTCATGCGACGGGCCTGGAAATCGCCGCAGACCGAGCAGGAGGAGATTTCGCGGAAGGTGTTCTGTCCCGGCAGCCAGACTTCCAGATCGTAGGTCTTGCGCGAACCGAAGCCCATGTCGCCGGTGCAAAGGGTCATGGTGCGGAAGTGCAGGCCGAGACGCTTTAGCACTTCTTCGGCGCAGGCGGTCATCCTTTCATGCTCGGCGATGGCGCTCTCGGCGTCGGTAATCGAAACGAGCTCGCATTTCCAGAACTGGTGCTGGCGCAGCATGCCACGCGTGTCGCGGCCGGCCGAGCCCGCTTCCGAGCGGAAGGACGGCGTCAGCGCGGTAAAGCGCAGCGGCAGCTCTTCCTGGTCGAGGATCTCCTCGCGCACCAGATTGGTCAGCGTCACCTCCGCCGTCGGAATGAGATAGCGGCCATCCGTCGTCTTGAAGAGATCCTCTTCGAACTTCGGCAGGCTGCCGGTGCCGAACACCGCTTCAGCCCGAACCATCAGCGGCGAGCTTACTTCGGTATAACCGTGCTCGCGGGTGTGGAGATCGATCATGAACTGGCCGAGCGCGCGCTCGAGCCTGGCGAGCGGCCCGGTCAGCACCGTGAAGCGCGAGCCGGAGAGCTTGGCGGCGCGGTCGAAGTCCATATAGCCGAGCGCCTCGCCGATTTCGAAGTGCTCCTTCGGCGTGTGGTTCCAGCGCGGCTTTTCGCCGACGGTGCGGGTGACGACATTGTCATGCTCGTCCTTGCCGACCGGGACGTCGTCGAAAGGCACGTTCGGGATGCGCGAGAGCGCGTCGTTGAGCTCGGCCGTCAGCTGCCGGTCCTCTTCCTCGACCATCGGCAGCAACGTCTTCAGCTCGGCGACCTCGGCCTTCAGCTTCTCGGCGAGTTCGCCGTTCTTCTGGGACAGCGCCGCGCCGATCTCCTTGGAGGCGAGATTGCGGCGGGACAGCAGGTCCTGCGCCTTCTGCACGGCGGAGCGGCGCTTTTCATCGAGGGAAATGAGGCTTTGCGCAAGAGGCTCCGCACCGCGCTTGGCAAGGGCGGCATCGAGCGCTTTGGGATTCTCACGGATCCATTTGATATCGAGCATCGTCGTTCCAGGTCGTTGCAACAGAAGTGACCCGGCCAAAGCCTGATCGGCTTCGACCGGATGGGACGGCGCTCATGAAAGGATTGCCGGATCGCCGCTTCAGACGCTGTCCGTCTTGGCAACGTCTGCGGATCCGGTTTCCTTCTCGACCGCCTGCCGGGCACGCTGGCGCTCCACGAGTCGCGCCGCATAGATGGCAATCTCGTAGAGAAGGATCGCCGGTATCGCAAGGCCGATCTGGGATAAGGGGTCCGGCGGCGTCAGCACGGCAGCGACGACAAAGGCCAGCACGATGGCGAATTTACGCTTTTCGGCGAGCCATTCCGACGTCAGCAGGCCGACACGGGCAAGCAGTGTCGTGACAACAGGCAGCTGGAAGACGAGGCCGAAGGAGAAGACCAGCGTCATGATCAGACTCAGATATTCCGAGACCTTCGGCAGAAGCGAGATCGCTACCTCGTCATGGCCCGGCGCTTGCTGCATCGACAGGAAAAACCACATGACCATCGGCGTGAAGAAAAAATAGACCAGCGCGGCGCCCAAGAGGAACAGAAGTGGGGAAGCGATCAGGAACGGAAGGAAGGCCGCCCGTTCATTCTTATAGAGGCCTGGAGCGACAAACTTGTAGATCTGGGCGGCGATGATCGGAAAAGCGATCACAAGGCCACCGAACATGGCGACCTTGACCTGCGTGAAGAAGAATTCCTGCGGCGCGGTGTAGATGAGCTGCGCCTTCTCGACATCGAGGTTGGCCCAGCTGACGGCGAGCTTATAGGGATAGACCAGATAGTTGAAGATGTGCTTGGCGAAAAAGAAGCACACGACGAAGGCGATGAAGAACGCGCCGATCGACCACATAAGCCGCGTGCGCAGCTCCATCAGGTGCTCGATCAACGGCTGCGGCTTGTCTTCGATATCACCGCTCATGCCTCGTCCTTCTTCTCAGTCTGCGCCGGCGTTTTCGGCGTTGCGGGCTTCCTGGTTGCCGTCGCGCGCTTCGGCTTTTCCACCTGCGCTGCAGTGGCCGCGACGGCATCGGCCTTATCAGCGGCCTTGCCGCGCGGCTTCCTCGGAGCCTTCGGCTTGGCGGCAATCGTGTCGGCCTGGACGGCCGCTGCGGCGACGGGTTCCGGCGTCGGCGCCGGTGTCGGCACCAGTGGCGGCGTTTCCGGCAGGCTCATCGAAGGCGCCGGGGCCGAAGCCGCAGTCGGCGGCACTTCGGTCTTGTTCTGAGGAGGTGTGCTTGCCTTCTGCAGATCGGCCTTGATCTCGTTACCCATCTGACGAAGGGGGTTCATTGCCTCGCGCAGACTGTTGACCGGGTTGAGCTTCTGGGCGTCGCCGATGGTCTGGCGGACATCGTCAAGCTCGGCTTCACGCAACGCCTCATCGAACTGCGCACGGAAGTCACCCGCCACCTTGCGGGCGCGCTGCGTCATCTTGCCGAAAGCGCGCAGCATCGGCGGCAAATCCTTGGGACCGACAACGACGATCAGCACGACCGCGATGACCAAAAGCTCGGTCCAACCAATATCGAACATGCAAGGCTCCTGGACGGGAAGCGCGGGGGCGGCGCTTTTTCCCGGACTTTGGTTACTTCGTTTCGTCGGCCTTGTGATCGACGGTCTTTGCCGTTTCCGGCGCGTCTTCGTCCGTCATGCCCTTCTTGAAACTCTTGATGCCCTTGGCGACATCGCCCATCAGTTCCGGGATCTTGCCGCGACCGAACAACAACAGCACGACGACCAGAACGATCAGCCAGTGCCAGATGCCAAAAGAACCCATTACGCTTACTCCCTGTTGTGATGTTCCCTCGATGTAAGGATTTCCCACACCGTTTCCAACATCAAGTCCTTCGAACTGCGCTTAATGTCACGGTATCGCCCTTTGTGACAAGCCACAGAACCGCCGAAAAATGGTGAGCACCATTGTTTTCGTCAAGCATGGCAAAAGCAAGAGGAAGTCCTTCAATCTTCGGACGTAGAACGCGGGGCAAGCAACCCAAGTTCTTCGAGATCCATCTGGGTAATGGGGTCTTCGTCCTCGCTCAGCTCGTCGTTCATCAATGGCGAGGGAATATTGAAATTCGCCGGAATGCGGCCCGAGAGCAGGCCTGCTCCCTTTAATTCTTCGAGACCGGGCAGATCGCGCAATTCCTCGAGGCCGAAATGGTCGAGAAAATCCCGCGTGGTGCCCAATGTAACCGGCCGGCCCGGCGTGCGCCGGCGGCCTCGAAACCGCACCCAGCCCGCTTCCATCAGCACGTCGAGCGTGCCGCGCGAAGTCTGCACGCCGCGGATATCCTCGATTTCGGCGCGCGTCACCGGCTGGTGATAAGCGATAATTGCAAGCACTTCCAGGGCGGCGCGCGAAAGCTTTTTCACCTCGTTTTCATCGCGGCGGATGACGAAGGAGAGATCGGCGGCAGTCCGGAAGGCCCAGGCTCCCTCCACCTGCACGAGGTTGACGCCGCGCGGCGCATATTGCGCCTTCAGGCGCAGCATGATCGCCCGCACATCGACTTTCTCAGGCAGGCGCTCGGCGAGGAAAGCTTCGGGGACCGGCTGCGATGAGGCGAAGACCAGCGCCTCGGCGATGCGCTCGGCCTCGATCGCGGCCTGCAGATCGCGGCCCTCGTCCTCGAAATCCTCGTCGCCCTTCAGATCGATCAAGCCGGCCGCTCCTGTTCCACCACCTGCAGCGTCGCATGTTTCGGGCCTCGGCGCATATAGATCGGCTGAAAGGCGCCGTCTTGGCGGATTTCGAGCTTGCCCTCGCGCACCAGTTCCAGCGAAGCGGCAAAGGCGCTGGCGATGGCGGTAACACGTTCCTCGGGCGCCGCGAGATAACGCAGCAGATAGTGCTCCATCGCCGTCCAGTCCCCGACCTCGCCGATCATCTGGGTCAGTAGCTCGCGGGCATCGGTCAACGACCAGACATTGCGCCTCTCGATCGTCACTTGGGTGATGGCGTGGCGCTGGCGCAGCGCCGCATAGGCGGTCAGGAGATCGTAGAGGCTGGCCGCATAAGCCGACTGCTGCCGGTCGGGAATATGCTCAGGCGCGCCGCGCGCAAAAATATCGCGGCCGAGGCGGTTACGGTTGACGAGGCCTTCGGCCGCCTGGCGCATGGCTTCGAGACGTTTCAGACGGAAGGCGAGCGTTGCCGCCATCTCCTCGCCCGAGGGGCCGTCATCCTTGACCTGCTGGGGAATGAGCAGGCGAGACTTGAGATAGGCAAGCCAGGCCGCCATGACGAGATAATCGGCGGCAAGTTCGATGCGGATGCGCCGGGCGCTCTCGACGAACTGCAGATATTGCTCGGCGAGCGCCAGCACCGAAATGCGCGACAGATCGACCTTCTGGTTGCGGGCGAGATAGAGCAACAGGTCAAGCGGACCTTCGAAACCGGCGACGTCGATCACCAGCGCCGGCTCATGGCTGGCGCGCTCGGCGCCGTTGTCCTGCCACAGCTTGTCCATCGGCGTTGCCGCCTGCGGACGCTCCGTGCCCTTGACCGTGTTCACCAACCTGCTCCTCTGCGATCAGACAATCGCAAACATCGCCTCGAATTCCGCCCGCAACTCAGCCTCATGGGCTGTATCCGGCGCGGCAAAACCTGCTTCTACCGCTTTTGCGCGCGCAAGCGACGCGCCGGCGAGCGGCGGAACGTTTGCCACGACATCCAGCATCTCGTCCATCTTGCCATTGCAATGCAGCACGATATCGCATCCGCCTGCAATGATATTCGCCGCACGCTCGCCGATTGTGCCGGAAAGAGCGTTCATCGAGCTGTCGTCGGAAAGCAGCAGACCGGTAAAGCCGATATGCTGACGGATAACGCCGTCGATCACCTTGCGTGAGGTCGTCGCCGGATTGTCGGGGTCGATGGCGGTGAAGACGAGGTGGCAGGTCATCGCCATCAGCTCGTCCTTCATGGCGATAAAGGGCGGGAAATCATGGGTTTCCAACTCATCGCGCGAGACGGTGACGACAGGCAGTTCCAGATGGGAATCGGCAAAACCGCGACCATGGCCGGGCATATGTTTCATCACAGGCAACAGGCCGCCTGCCTTCAACCCTTCGGCCGCCGCCCGGCCCATGGCGATGACGGTCCCGGGATCGCCGCCATAGGCGCGGTCGCCGATGACATTGCTGCTGCCTTCGACCGGCACGTCGAGCACCGGCAGGCAATCGACATTGATGCCGAGCCGCGCAAGGTCGAAAGCATGCAGCCGCGACATCACCCAGGCGGCGCGCAGGCCGAGTGCTGTGTCGCGGCGATAAAGATCACCGAGCGCCTGACCCGATGGATAACGCGGCAGGACCGGCGGGCGGATGCGCTGGACGCGACCACCCTCCTGGTCGATCAGCACCGGCGCATGCCAACCGACGCTGTCGCGCAGTTCGGCGACAAGATCGGCAATCTGCGAAGCTTCGGAAATGTTGCGCCCAAAAAGGATGAAGCCCCAGGGCCGTTCGCCCCGGTAGAAGGCTTTCTCTTCGGATGTGAGGGCAAGGCCGCTGCAGCCCAGGATCATCGCTTTTGATTCGGTCATTTGGGAATCATAGACCGTCCCGGGCCAAATGCGAGCAAGCGCGGGCGCGATGCACAAAAAAGAGCGGCGGGCCGATCGGCCCGCCGCTCTCACAATTCTGTGACCTGATTTTATTTGGAGATCAGGCAGCTTCCACCGGCTGCGCGATACTTTTCGCAAAGTGCTGCGGCCTCATCCTTGGAGCCGACCGGGATGCGAACACGGTAGAAAGTGCCCTTGCCGGCGATATCGGCCCTGCGGATCTCGTGAGCACGGCCACCCAGCACCCCGGCGAATTTCTTCGAGAGGTTGGCATAGGATTTGTTGGCCTCGTCCTCCGACGGCAGGGACGCGATCTGGAGGCCGTAGCCGCCGGTGGATGCGGCCTGCTGCGGCTGGGCGGCGGCCGGCGCGGCAGAGGCGACCTGCGTCGGCTTCGGCTGCTGCGCGGGCGTGCGGACATTGCCCCTTTCGGTGACGGTGCCGACGACATTGACGGGCTGATCGGCCGGGCGGGCGATCGGAACCGGGGCCGTATCGGCGACCGCCGTCGTCTTGACCGGCCGTACCGGCGCATCGACCGGGGCGGGATTTTCCTGCTGCACATCGGCAGTTGCCGCAGGCGACGGCTGAGCCGGCGCTGCTTCAACAGGTGCTGCCGAACGCGAATCGGCGGAAGCAACCTCGGCGCTTGCCGGGAAGCTTGCAGCCGTTCCGCCGACCGGCGGCACGGCGGGGGTCGACGGCGCGGACTGGGCGGTGACCGGCGGCTGGGCAGACGGCGTTGTCTGGGCAGACTGTGCAGGCGGCTCCGGCTGATCGAGCGGCGCAATCTCCTCGCGGGCGACCAGGGTGCCGTCAGGCTTGACGATCATCGTGCGGACCTTGCGCGGCGAAACGGACGGCGTCTTGTCGGCGCTGCTTGCGGGCGCGTCGTCGGCGTTCGCCTGGTTCGGCAACAGACGCGGATCCTCCGTCTCACCGACCGCAGTCGGCGTGACCCGATCGTCGGCGCCGGCGTTCTCGTCGTCCTCGGGCAGCGCTTCCGGTGTCAGTGTCCGCTGGACGACATCGACGGGCGCCTCGTCGGACGACACGAGCGCCTTCTGCTTCGGATCCTCGGCAGAACCCGCAACCCGATCATAAACGGCCTTGTCCTGGTTGGGCACGGTCTTGCCGCCGGGATTTTCCGGAACGACCTTGACCGGCTCCTTGTCGGCGGTGATCACGCGCGGCTCGCCGGATGCGACAATGCCAAGTCCCTCGCCGTTCCAGACGGAGGAATAGACGCCATAACCGACGCCGGCGAAGACCACGAGCACGACAGCCCCGGCTAGCAACCGGCGCATCGAGCGGGCGCGGCTGAAATCGGCGGCCTGGCTTGCTGACTCGATGCGGACCTCGGAGGTCTCGCGGCGCTCGACCGGCTCGCGCACGCTGCGGCGGAAATCCTCCTCCAGCGCCCGTTCAAAATCGTCGAGGCCGTCGGCAATGGTCGGCTTGACCGGCTTGGCCGCGGCTGCGGTATCCCGGGGCGACGCCGGCATTTCCCGCGGCTTGGCCGGTTCGAAGAAGCTCGCGATCTCCGCGTCGAGATCGAAATCGAAGTCTGCCGTTTTCGCGACCGGAGCAGGTTGCTCGACCGGCGGCAGCGCCGGCACGTGCATGTCGTCGACGGTTTCGGGACGTTCCTCCGGGTCAGAGATCATCGCCGGATCGAAAGGCAGGTCTTCAGTCGATTCTGCGACTGGCGGCGCCCAGTTGAAAGCCGCAACTGGGGCCGGCGGCTCGGGAACGAAAGCCGGCGCGGGTCGTGGAGCGGCAGCGGCGATCGGGCGCATTTCCGGCTGGGGCGCAGGCACCATCGGCTGGGGTGCGGGAGCGACCGCCTGCGGCTGAGGCGCGATGACCGGCGCCTGCGGCTTTGGCTGCGGCGCGGGTTCGGATGCTTCCGAGAAATCGAGATCGGAAAGTTCCAGCTCGATGCCGGCAAGATCCAGCTCGAAATCGTGGCCGGCGAAGGGGTCGTCGGCTTCCGGCACCGGCTGCGGCGCCCGCGAATATGACGGCGCGGCAGGCTGGGGTGCGGCAACCGCAGTAGGCGGCGGCGCGATCGGCCTTACGGCTTCGACAGCATGGGCCGGAGCCGATTCGGCCGGCGCAGGCCGGACGGGCGCTTCGGCCACGGGGGCAGCAGCCACGGGCGCGACGTCGATCGAGGCAGGCTGCGATGTGACAGGCACCGGATTGGTACGCTGCAATACCGGATGCGGCACGGGATAACGCGAGACATCGGCGAGCAGATCGTCGAGATCGAACGTGCCGGCAGTATGCGGCACTTCAGGCACGACCTCGGTCAGCGCCGCATCGGCCTGGATCTCGCCTTCGACGGCGGCGGCAATGAGATCGAAACCGGCGTCGGGCCTAAATTCCTGAAGGTCCTCCTCGATCTCAACGAAATCCTCTGCTTCTGCAATCTCTTCCGGCGCGACCATCTCATCATCGTGACGATCGAGTTCGGCGGGGAAGCCGAGCGACGGAGAAACGGATGCGAACTCCTCGGGAGGTTCGACGGCGGCCGAAGCTTCAATAGCGGCGACGGGCGCCGGCTCCTCGATCACGGGCGCCGGCTCCACCTCGGGAAGATCGGCAAGCGACGTCTCGGCCGGCGCTGCGGCGGTCGGTTCAGCCACCGGCTCGACCCGCTCCGGCTGAACGACCGGCTCCTCGCGTTTGGTCGCATGAAAATTGGCAAGCGGCAGCCGGATGCTGGCAGCCGACCATTGTGGCGCCTTGACAGGCTGCGGCACAGCAGAGACCGGCGCCGCACCGATCGACAATTCGAGCTCTTCGATGAGGTCGCGCGCACCGCCGAAGGCCGATTGCACCGGCGCCTCGAAAGCGGGATCGATGGAGACCGGCTGAGGAGCAACCGCCCAGGCGGCGGCCTGCTCGTCTGCACCGCTTGCGGCAGGTGCGGCAGCTATTTCTTCGACCACAACGGGGGCGACGGAAACCGGCTCGGAAATCTCGGCATGTCCGACAGCGGGAGAGGCATCGAGAACGGGCTCGACATAATCCTCGGGCGCAACCTCGTCGGAAATCGGCTCGGCCGGATGGTCGAGCTCTGCGAGCGGACGCGGCGAATCGTAACGGTCGAATTCGCGCCCGAGCTCATCTTCGAGATCGAAGGCGGGCTCGCGCCGTGCGGCTTCGGTCACCGTATTTGCTGCAACACGCGGTTCGAAGCCGACGATACGAGCAAGCTCGGCCAACGGATCGTCGTCAGCAAACAGATCGTCTCTTCCGCGCGTATCATACGCAAGTTGTTTCTCAGCCATGCTTTTCCCACTCGCAAACGCCAACGCTCAAATGCCAGCGCATTGTGGGGAAATGGTGACGTTATCGCATTTCGTCAGGTGCGGCAGTGCCTGTAATGGCAAGTCCCGACTTCAAAACCGACGCGACGGCGTACACCAGCCCTAGTCTGGCAATACTTGATTCTCGGTTTTTATCATTAACAAATCGTAATTCCGTCTGATCTTTACCTTTGTTCCAGTGCGCGTGGAAGGAACTGGCGAGGTCGTAGAGGTAAAAAGCGATGCGATGCGGCTCCTGCGATTGAGCCGCTGCTTCGACCACACGCGGGAATTCGGCGAGCTTGGCGACGAGCTGCAATTCGGCCGGATCGCCAATGCCAGCAACGGCTTTCGCCAGATCTTCAGACGAAACATCGAGGCCTGGGAAAGCCTCCCTCGCCTGCCGGAAGACCGACATGCAGCGGGCATGCGCATACTGCACGTAAAAAACAGGATTGTCCTTCGACTGTTCCGTCACTTTGGCGAAATCGAAGTCCAGCGGTTCGGAATTCTTGCGGTAAAGCATCATGAAGCGGACCGAATCACGGCCGACTTCCTCGACCACGTCCCGAAGCGTGACGAAATCGCCCGAGCGTTTCGACATCTTCACCGGCTCGCCGTTGCGATAGAGCTTGACCAGTTGGCAAAGCAGCACCGTCAGCTTCGCCTTACCGTCCGAAACACCACGCGCAACCGCTTCCAGGCGCTTGACGTAACCGCCGTGGTCGGCGCCGAGCACATAGATCATCTCGTCGAAACCGCGGTCGAACTTGTTCTTGAAGTAGGCGACATCGGCGGCGAAATAGGTGTAGGAGCCGTCCGACTTGATCAGCGGCCGGTCCATGTCGTCGCCCACCTCGGTCGAGCGGAACAGCGTCTGTTCGCGATCCTCCCAATCCTCAGGCAACTGGCCCTTCGGCGGCGGCAGAGTGCCCTTGTAGACGTAACCCTTGAACGTCAGGTCATTGATCGCCGTGCGGATCGCGGCGGCGCCATTGGCATGCAACGTGCGTTCGGAGAAGAAGATATCGTGATGGACGTTCAACGCCGCCAGATCTTCCCGGATCATCACCATCATCGCACTGATGGTGCGATCCTTGACGATCGGCATCCATTGCACTTCCGGCATGTTATGCAGCCGCACGCCGTAATCGGCGGCAAGCGACTGGCCGACGGGCACGAGATAATCGCCTGGATAGAGACCCGAGGGGATTTCGCCGATCCGTTCCCCGAGCGCTTCGCGATAACGCAGGAAGACCGAGCGGGCGAGCACGTCGATCTGCGAACCGGCGTCGTTGATGTAATATTCCTTCTCGACGCCGTAACCGGCAAAGGCGAGCAGGTTGGCGAGCGCATCGCCGACGACGGCGCCGCGGCAATGACCGACATGCATCGGCCCGGTCGGATTGGCCGAGACATATTCGACGTTGACCTTGCGCCCCTCCCCGAGGGTCGAGCGGCCGTAGTCGGTGCCGGAGGCGATCATCGAGGCGAGCAGCCGCTGCCAATAACCGACGGCGAGACGGATGTTGATGAAGCCGGGACCGGCGACCGAGACATCGGCGACGTCGGCATCCTCTTTGAGCTTGGCGATGATGACATCGGCAAGCGCGCGAGGATTGGACCCGAGCGGCTTTGCCAGGACCATCGCGGCGTTGGTCGCAACATCGCCATGGCTCGCATCGCGCGGCGGCTCGACGGTGATGCGGCCGAAATCGAGCTCGGATCGCTTTTCCCTGACCAGATCGATCTGTTCAAGGGCGGTTTTGATCCTGGCTTCGAAGTCGGTAAAAAGGTTCATCGCACTCTTCCATGCATAGGCTGTGCCAAAGGCGCAAATCGGCCTTCGGCGGGCGACCGCTGCCTATCGCAAATCCGGAGTGTGGTCAAACAATCGCCTGTGGGCACTGATTGCATAGGTGTCGGTCATGCCGGCCAAATAGTCGCCGACATGGCGAGCCTTCGGCGCATCGGCGAGGCCGGCGATATGATCGACCCAGTAATGGCTTTGCATCTCCTTGGGGCTGGCCATGTAGGCGCCGAAAAGATCGGAGACGATCTGGGCGGCGCCGGCGCGGATACGCATGATATCGGGATTGCGGTAGATGCGTTTGAAGAGCATCGCCTTGATTTGCCTGTCGGTTTCGGCCATCGCGTCGGAGAAGGTGGCGATAACCCGGTCGGCAGCGCGAATGTCGGCTGCGCTCTCAGGGCGAAGAAGTGAAAGACGCTGTTGCGCGACGCCGATCACGTCTTCGACCATACGGGTGATCTGCCGGCGCATGATCTCGTGAGTGAAGCGGCTCGGCTCCAGATGCGGGTATCGCGCCCTCACCTCGGCCATCAGCCCGGCCAGAAACGGGATTTCCTCAAGCATGTCGAAAGTCAGGTAGCCGGAGCGCAGGCCGTCATCGATATCGTGGGTATTATAGGCGATATCGTCGGCAATCGCCGCGACCTGGGCCTCGAGGCTGGCGTAGGTTGCAAGCTCGAGATCGTGCAGTTCGCAATAGTCGAGGATCGGCTGCGGAACCGGGCCGCGTGTGCCGACACCATCCGGCGTCAGCAGCGGACCATTGTGCTTGACGAGGCCTTCGAGACTTTCCCACGTCAGGTTGATGCCGTCGAATTCGGCATAACGCCGCTCCAGCTTGGTCACGATGCGCAGCGATTGGGCATTGTGGTCGAAGCCGCCATAGGGCAGCAGCACCTCGTGCAATGCGTCCTCGCCGGTATGGCCGAACGGCGTGTGGCCGAAGTCGTGCACGAGCGCCACGCCCTCGGCCAGATCCTCGTCAAGTTTCAGGGCGCGGGCGAGCGCGCGGGCGATCTGCGCCACCTCGATCGTATGCGTCAGCCGGGTGCGGTAGTGATCGCCATCCTGGGCGATGAAGACCTGGGTCTTGTGCTTCAGCCGGCGGAAAGCCGTCGTGTGGACGATGCGGTCGCGGTCGCGCTGAAAATCGGATCGCGTCGGACTTTCATCCTCCTGATAGAGGCGCCCGCGCGTCGTCCAGGGGTCCGCCGCATAGACCGCCCTTTCGCTGTTGCCGAAACCCAAAGCCCGCCTGTCAACCGTCATTCTTCACCGTCATTCTGCCTGTTGCCGCATCTGCCCATTGACGCCGCTTTGCCCTGTTCATACCTATAGCCCGACGAAACGACAAAGGCGCCCGCCGACCGTTTCGCACATCATGGCCTTTTTGCGAAGATCATGGTAAGTTCTTTTGATATCAGGCATTTGAACATTTCAGTGCCAAAACCCATTCTCTCCGGATCTTGACCCCGGCAGGAGGAAACATGACGGATACGAGTGTAACCCTTTCAGATGCCGCCGCAAAGCGTATCGCTGCGATCATCGGCGCGGAGGCCGGCAAGAGCGCGTTGCGCGTTTCGGTCGAAGGCGGCGGCTGTTCGGGCTTTTCCTATAAGTTCGACCTTGCCGACAGCGCGGGCGACGATGACATCATCGTCGAAAAGAACGACGCGAAAGTGCTGATCGACAGCCTGTCGCTCGTCTATATGGCTGGCTCCGAGATCGACTTCGTCGATAATCTGCTTGGTCAATCCTTCCAGATCAAGAACCCGAATGCGGTGGCAAGCTGCGGCTGCGGCACCAGCTTCTCGATCTGACCTTCCAGAAACATTTCGCTGTGCGAACGAACCGGCCGAAGAAGCGCTTCCGGCCGGTTTATCGTCTTGTCCTGTTGTGAAAGACCACGATAAAAGAAGCGCACGCAGCGAAATAGGACGAAGAGATGAAGATCGCGACTTGGAACATCAACGGCGTCAAGGCGCGCATCGACAATCTGACGCAATGGCTCAAGGATTCCGATCCTGATATAGTCTGCCTGCAGGAGATCAAGACGATCGACGAAGGTTTTCCCAGGCTGGAGATCGAGGCGCTCGGCTATCACGTCGAGACGCACGGCCAGAAGGGCTTCAATGGTGTGGCGATTCTCTCCAAGACTTCGCCTTCCGAAGTCAACCGCGGCCTGCCCGGCGATGCGCTGGATGAACAGTCGCGTTTCCTCGAGGCGGTGTTCACGCTGCCGAACACGCGCATCCTGCGCGTCTGCTGCATCTATTTGCCGAACGGCAATCCCGTCGAAACGGAGAAATATCCCTACAAGCTCGCCTGGATGGAACGCCTGCGGAGCTTTGCCGCAGAGCGCCTCGCCTATGAGGAGATGCTGGTGCTTGCCGGCGATTATAACGTCATCCCTGAGCCGCACGACTGCTTCGACCCCAAGGTCTGGGAAAACGATGCGCTGTTTCTGCCGCAGACGCGGGAGGCATTCCGCAGGCTCGAAAATCTCGGGCTGACGGATGCGGTGCGCGCAACGACGGACGCGACGCGGCTCTATTCCTTCTGGGACTATCAGGCAGGTGCGTGGCCGAAGAACAACGGCATCCGCATCGACCACCTGCTGCTCTCACCGGAGGCTGCCGACCGGATGACGTCGGCGGCGATCGAAAAACATGTGCGGGCCTGGGAAAAGCCGTCCGACCACGTGCCTGTCATCGCCTATTTCGATTTTGCGGCCTGACATTCGCAGCCCATAGCACCGCGTCATTGCAAGCGCGTATCAGGGCGCTGCATCGCAGGCTTCAGTCGGAGCCGCTCGCGATGGCGTGCGACAGCGATACTGCCGTGCGGCGGTCGGCCTCGTTCGCAACCGAGAAAGCCTGCTCCTGCAGGGCTTCCATCCAGCCGCAGTCCTTGGGCTTGCAGCGGTCGAGAGCGGCGGTCATCAGCGCGAGACCGCGGGCCGTCTGGCCTTCGTCGAAGAGAATATTTCCGAAAATTGCCATGGCGCCGGGATGGCCACTCTTGCGCGCCTGGTTCAACCATTTCTTCGCCTGCTGCGGGCTGGCATTGCCGCCCTCGCCGGCCAGCATCATCTGCGCCAGCTGGAACTGAGCTTCGGGAACGCCAAAGGTGGAGGCCACCTGGAAATAAAGCTGGCGTGCCTGGGTGAGATCGATCTTGACCGGGCTGCCGGATATGCCGTGCTTGTAATAATTTGCGAGCGAGAGAAGCGCGTTGACGAAGAAGCCGGTGTCCTCCGAGCCGGGTTCGACACCCTGCTGGGCAATCTCGCTGTAGATCTTGAAGGCTTCGAAATCATCCTGAGTGACGCCGTCGCCGTCGGCATACATATTGGCGAGCGCCCAGCGTGAACCGGTATGGCCTTTTTCGGCGGCATATTTGTAAGCTTCGACCGCCTCCTCCTTCTGTCCGTTTTTGTAGGCCTTGAAGCCGAACTTGAAGAGGTCGAAAGGACCGGATTCCTTGCTGACGTCGCTTTTGATGTCGAAAGCGCGAACCGGGCCAGACATTGCCAGCGCGATCCCTATGCCTATCAGCATGAATTTGAACAACTTGAACTCGGACGTTACCATTTCAACCGATTTCTTTCGTTCATCGCACGCAGCCGGCGCGGGCGCCGGGCAGACGGTCGATGTATTCATTCGAGGCGAGCGATCCCGCGGTGGGCTCCATGGCCCCTTTGCCCGCGTCGCATCCAGCCCATTGGCCGTTTCCCAGCCGAATTTTCAGCATGTCATCTAGAACCACCCGGCTCCCGGCATGGCCCCACTGCAATCTGCCTGGCATTCCTTTGGCAGGCGCGGTATTCGCCTTCCTGCCTTGATCGCTTTGGTAAACAGCAAATGTGACGAAACCAGTATCGGCTTCTCCGCCAAAGCCGCGCTGCTCAGGCGTGTTGGCCGAAAAAACCGGCACTCGACGGATCGACAACCTCGTTGCGAGGCTGGATCTGCGGCCGGAACAGCCTTGTCCAGAGAGCGAAACGGCCGCAATCGAACGAATGTCGCCAATCGCGTCGTATGACCTGCTGTTGCCGGAAAAAAATCGACCCATGCTACTCTTTACACGCACCCTACGTCTGCCGTCTCGTCGCCTGCCAATATCGCTGCGCTCTCTTTGTGGCGGGAAATAGACAAATTCGCCGCGCAGTCACCATATGCCAACCGTCGTAAAAAAGTGTTGCTGAATCGTCACAAAATCGGCGGGGAATAGTATGATTAACGGACGTAAAACAGAAAAGCCCGGCAGTGCCGGGCTCTCAATTCTTCAAACCGGAGTATTAGAACTTGACCTTTAGGCTCGTCGACAGTGCAGTGACCAGATCGTTGCCGAAGGAATAGGAGACATCATCTCCAAAGGTGACACCATTCTGGGTCACAACGCCGGACGATCCGCTCGTCAACAGACCCACGGCGCCGGCGATGCGCCATTCGATATGTTCGGTCGGCGTATAGGCTGCACCGACACCCAGCGTCCAGCTGTCTGTCTGTGCACCATAGCCCTGGCTGGTGCCGCGGTCCCAGGTCAGGCTTACCGCACCGGCCCATTGATCGGTGAACTTGTGGCCGACACCACCGGAGATCGTCCAACCGTCACGATAAAGCAGGTCGAGGGAGGTCAGTTCCGTCGCGCCGCCGGATTTGCAGGCGGCCAATCCCTTTGTCGAGGTCGGGCAGAAAGGCACGGATTGAAGCACACTCCAGTTCGTCCATTTCACCGAGCCGAAGGCGAGCCAGTCTGGAGCAATACCGCTTTGCAACTTCAGCTCAAGTGAATCCGGCGCTTCGGCGGAACCAAAAACAGGTGTGACTTGACCTCCATAAACCGGCACAACTGGAACCTGACGGAGATCAACAGTTCCGGTCAGGTCGTCGTACTTGACGCGGCTGTTATAAACGAGGCTCGCGCGCATCGCATATTCCGGAATCTCATAGGCGAGGCCGGCCCGCCAACCCCAACCGCTATCTTCCAGATCAAGGCGGCCGACGCCCGTGCCTACGCCGAGTAGAAGCGGAAGTGTTGAAACCAGACGTTCCTTGAAGCCCTCGACTTCCTGATAGAAGGCACCGCCGATGAAGCGAAGCTGTCCAGGGCCGACATCGAACCGATAGGAGCAAGTGCCGCCATAGTTGCGGGTCTTGATTTCCGTTTCGATGTTGTTGTTGGCGCCCGCCCAGTTCAGACCAGGATCGGAGTGGCCGCCGAAGGGCTCGGAATAATCGACGAGGCAATCGATCGTATCGGCGAAGCCGGCTTTGAAGCCGACATAGGGAATGGTGTAATTCGACGTCTCGTCGGCGGTGTCCGAACGGGTGTTGAGATTGCCACCCCCAGTTAAGACGGAGGTATTCGTGTCACGGACGTCCTTCAGCTTGCGCTGCGGGGTGACGTAGGTCACACCCGACTGGAACGAAAAAGGCGACGTGTCGAACAGTTGGTCAATATTGTAGCCGCCGCGCTCCAGACCGCCGGCGAAGGACGGCGATGTAAGCGACGAAAGAAGAACGAGCGACGTTACGCCCTTGGAAAACCTACGCGATGCCATTGTGTCTCCCCCACTCCAGCAATTGATGTTGCGCCACTCTAGTAAGTGTTCGCCTGACATGGCAACGCGCCCCACGGCAGCGCTCCCGGGCATTGCAGTGGCCAACTTACGTAAAGAAATTGACGGACACGTCAAAAAATCTGGTTAATAAAATTCTATTCCGAAACCACCGGGTTTCAGTCTCGCTTTTGGGTTTTCATTCCACACATTGCGAAAGCTGTATCAATCCGACAACAGTGGCAGTTTTCGCCCTTGGCATGCCAGCAGAGCCACAATCCACAGGCTCAGGGCCTGAAATCAGCCGCTTTCATGACCGAATCACGCGGGCGCCTAGAACGACAAAAGACGCGCCTTAGCCGGGCGCGTCTTTGAAATGATTTGCCAAAATGGGCAGCGAAACTTATCCGGCTTCGCTCACCCTGGAAAGGGCGATCTTCAGGCTCGCCATCTGACCCTTCAGTTCCTCTAAACGCTCGCGCTCAGCCTCGACCACTTCGGGATTGGCATTGGCGACGAACTTCTCGTTGGAGAGCTTACCGTCGATGCGCGACATCTCGCCTTCCATCTTGCCAATCGCCTTTTCGAGACGCGCCTTTTCCGCGGAAAGGTCGATCAGATTGCCGAGCGGCAGGCAGATGGTGGCCTCGGCGACGACGATCTGGGCTGCTCCCTTCGGCGCATCGTCGGCCAGCGAGATCGCCTCGACACGCGCGAGTCGCTTGATGGCGGCGTCGTGGCGGAACAGCCGTTCGCGGGTCAGGTTGTTGGCCTTGACCACGACGAGCGGCGCTGTGGCCGACGGCGGCACGTTCATTTCGGCGCGCACGGAACGAATGCCGGAGACGAGGTCGATCAGCCAGTTGATCTCGTCGGCAGCCGCGTCGTCAGCATAGGAGGGCGCCGGCCATTCGGCATGGCAGACCAGCGTGTCGCGCTCTTTGCCTTCACCTGCCGTATGCGCCCAGAGCTCTTCGGTCATGAAGGGCATGAAGGGATGCAGCAGCTTGTAGATCTCTTCGAGAATATAGGCGCTGCAGGCCTGGGCTTCGGCCTTGGCGCCTTCGTCCTCGCCGTTGAAGACCGGCTTCAAAAGTTCGAGATACCAGTCGCAGACCTCGTTCCAGACGAAACGATAAAGCGCGCCGGCCGCGTCGTTGAAGCGGAAGGCTTCAAGCGCTTCCGTAACGTCACGTTCCGTACGGGCAAGTTCCGTCAGGATCCAGCGATTGATGGTGAGTTCGGCCGCCTCCGGCACGAAATGCGGATCGCTTTTTGCACCGTTCATCTCGGCAAAGCGCGTGGCGTTCCAGAGCTTGGTGCCAAAATTGCGGTAGCCGGCGATGCGGGCCGGATCGAGCTTCACGTCGCGGCCCTGTGCGGCCATGATCGCCAGGGTGAAGCGCAGCGCGTCGGCGCCGTATTCGTCGACCAGTTCCAGGGGGTCGATGACGTTGCCTTTCGACTTCGACATCTTCTGCCCGTTCTTGTCGCGCACCAGCGCGTGGACATAGACGGTACTGAAGGGCTCAACGGGGTTGCCGTCGTCATCCTTCATGAAGTGCAGGCCCATCATCATCATGCGGGCAACCCAGAAAAAGATGATGTCGAAGCCGGTGACGAGAACGTTGGTCGGATAATAACGGGCGAGTTCCGGCGTTTCGTCCGGCCAGCCGAGTGTCGAGAAGGGCCAGAGAGCGGAGGAGAACCACGTGTCGAGCACGTCCTCGTCCCGCGTCAGGATCTCGCCCGGCTTGAAGTTTTCGAGGAGGTCCTCAACATAGGCCTTCATCGGCCCCTCATGTGAGAGGTAATGCTGGATCGCCGCCTGCAACGCCTCTTCCTCCGTCTTTTCGACGAAGACCTGGCCGTCCGGACCGTACCAGGCGGGGATCTGGTGACCCCACCAGAGCTGGCGGGAAACGCACCAGGGCTGGATGTTTTCCATCCATTCGTAATAGGTCTTGTCCCAGCTCTTCGGCACCATCCTGGTGCGGCCCTCGCGCACCGAAGCGATCGCCGGTTCGGCGAGCGTCTTGGCATCGACATACCATTGCTCGGTCAGCCGCGGCTCGATCGGCACGCCGCCGCGGTCACCGTGCGGGACCATGTGCTTGTGCGGCTCGATCTTGTCGACGAGACCGGCCTCTTCGAAAATCTCGACGATGACCTTGCGCGCAAAGAAACGATCCTGCCCTTCCAGGCGATCCCAGGCGCCGTGCAGCGCCGCCGGATTATCGAGACCTTCGAGGAAATCCTCATTGTCCTTGATGGTAATCGTACCGTCGCCATTCATGATATTGATGATGCGAAGGCCTGCGCGCTTGCCGACGTCGAAGTCGTTGAAATCATGCGCGGGCGTGATCTTCACCGCGCCGCTGCCGGCGGCCGGATCGGCATAGTCGTCGGCAACGATCGGAATCCTGCGGCCGACGATCGGCAGAATGACATGCTTGCCGACAATGCCCTGGTAGCGTTCGTCTTTCGGATTGACGGCAACACCGGTGTCGCCCAGCATTGTCTCCGGCCGTGTGGTTGCGACAACCACATAGTCGCGCGTCTCGAATTCGGTCGGCTTGCCTTCCTCATCGAAAGCGATCGGGAACTGATAGGTGACGCCCTTTTCTAGCGGATAACGCAGGTGCCAGAGATTGCCCTTGACCTCGTGCTGCTCGACTTCGATATCGGAAATTGCCGTCAGCAGCTTCGGATCCCAATTGACCAGACGCTTGTCGCGGTAAATCAGACCTTCCTTGTAGAGCGTGACGAAAACCTCGAGAACGGCCTTCGACAGGCCTTCGTCCATGGTGAAGCGTTCGCGCGACCAGTCGCATGAGGCACCCAGGCGCTTCAGCTGATTGAAGATCAGGCCGCCCGATTCAGCCTTCCACTCCCAGACCTTGTCGATGAAGGCGTCGCGGCCCATGTCGCGGCGGCCCGGCAGCTGCTGTTCCATCAGCTTGCGCTCGACGACCATCTGCGTGGCGATGCCGGCGTGATCCATGCCCGGCTGCCAGAGCACGTTCTTGCCGCGCATGCGCTCGAAACGCACCAGGATGTCCTGCAGCGTGTTGTTGAGCGCATGGCCCATATGCAGCGAACCGGTGACATTCGGCGGCGGGATGACGATGGTGAAGGTCTCGGCCCCGGGCTTGGCGTTGGCGCCAGCGCGGAAGGCGTCCTCTTCATCCCATTTCGCTGCGATTTTTGGTTCGACGGCGGCGGAATCATAGGTCTTGTCGAGCATTTTCTGACCAATTTTCGAGGTTCGAGGGTGGCGTTTGTAAATAGGATGGCCACGGCCAAGTCAATAAAAAAGCCGCCCCGGAGACCGGAGCGGCTTTTCCAAGAAAAAGCAATCCGATCAACGGCGCGGGCCGCGCGCCACGCGCTCGATTTCCTCGCGCACCAACCGCTCGACCAGCGTCGGCAGATTATCATCAAGCCATTCGCGCAGCATCGGGCGCAGCATGTCCTCTGCGATTTCATCCAGCGAGCGGCGCTCCGCGCCGTCGATCGCCGCAGCAAGCTCCTCGAAGGAACGGCTGATCTGCAGACCGGCATCTTCGGAGAGAAGCGTCGACTGGACCTCATCGACAACGCTCGGCAGGAAGCGCTCGGTCGACGAACCGGCGGGCTCTAAGGCAGGCGGCGCCGTTTCGACGACCGGGGCCGGCTCGGCGACGGCCACCCGTGGCGTTTCGACAGGAGCCGGCTCGGCCGGCTGCTGAATGCCATGCGGCGGAACGGGTGCTGCAGCGGCCGGGAAAACGGGCTGGACCGGCTGCGGCTGCGGCGCCGTCGCGCGCGACGGTTCCGGCGTCACGGCCGGCTGCGGTTCGGGCTGACGGAAGCCGCTCGGAATTTCCCGCAGGGCCTGACCGGCCTGCACGGCACTGCGCTCGGAGGCGGCGCGCACGCGGGCGGCGACATCGGCAAGCGACAGGGCGCGGGCCGGCGCTTCCGTCTCGGGGGCGGTCCCGGCCGAATTGGCGGCGACGAAACGCGGATCGGAAGAGCGCATGGCCGGCTCGGGGAACTCGACGCCGGCATAGGTGTCATCGACGGTCAGATGGATCTCGGAGCCGTTCACGTCCTCGTCGGAGCCGTAAACCGGCGGCAGGGATGCGGAAATCGCCTTGCCGGCGCCGGGTTCATTGCTTTCGATGATCTGGCGGATGGACGCCAGAATTTCTTCCATGGACGGTTCACGCGCTACACTTGGCTGAGCCATATCTATCCCCGTTATCCCAAAACAACGACCGGATGGTGTGGAGCGTTCATCCGAATCACCACGACCTTAGAATACCCCAGACGTGAAAAAAATCATCGCGAATCAAATGAATGCGGCCATGCACAGTTTTGTTACCCAATGAATGCCGTCGGCAATTCGCGGCCGAGGCGTCAGGATAAATGATGTTTGTGAAGGGTTTCCGGCAGCGCGAACGACTCCGCCCGGAAATCGGAATCGATCTTGAGGGCGGATGCGCTGATGCAAACTGTCACAGCGTCCTTTGCGCGTCTGAAAAGACACGCGGCGCGCAAATAAAAGCGGGCGCCATCGGCGCCCGTCGCTGCAATTCGTCGAGGAGACCAGCGTCAGAAAACGAATTCGCGCGCCTTGGCGAAACCCGGCAGCGGCTTGACTGAAGCATTGAAGAAGACGTTCTCCGAAATGGCGCCGCGCTCGGCGACGAAGACCTTGGCGCGGGCGGCATTGCCATGACCTTCGACCGTGACCAGACGGCCGCCATCGCGCAATTGGCCGAGAAGAGCGGCCGGAACTTCCTCGACCGCGCCATTGATAAAGATCAGATCATAGGGAGCGCCGGCAGCGTAGCCCATTTCGAGCGGGCCGGTGACAACTTCGACCTTGCCGTAGCCGGCAAGCTTTTCCTTCGCCTCGGCGGCCAGACCCTCGTCGCATTCGAGCGCGATGACCGAGCCGGCGATAATCGACAGCAGCGCCGATGTGTAACCGGTGCCGCAACCGACTTCGAGCACGAAATCATCCTTGCTGATAGCAGCGAGCTGCAGCAGCTTGGCGAGTGGCGAAGCTTCCATCAGGAAGCGGGCCGGCTTGCCCGGTGCGGCAGCGGAGATCTCGACATCGTTGTCGACATAGGCCAGGAGCTTTGCCTTCTCCGGCACGAAAGCCTCACGCGGCACCGTGAGAAACGCCGTCAGCACGGAATGCGAGGTCACGTCGGTCGTGCGAACTTGGTTGTCGACCATCTTTGCGCGCGCTGCTTCGAAATCCATCATGTCCTCTCGCTCTTGAAAGCGGTTCCTGTCCCCCGTCTCTTAATCTCCGACACGAATGCTTTCAAGGCTTGGCAGCAGTCGGCGAAAAGAATCCGGCGGACGCCTCTTTCGAGCCACAGGAGGGGAAAGGCGCTGCAGACCAAACATGGAATCCCCTGCCCCTTCATGGTATGATTTGCAGCGGAGGAAATGGGAGGAGCAGGCCATGTCTGCGATTTTCGAATATCTGACGCTGTTCGATTTCTTCATCCTCGCAGCGCTCATCGGCATCTTCTGTTGCAGGTTGCTGGACGGTGAAACAAGCTGAGGAGCGCGCGCTGCGGCATGGAGCCGCTGGCGCCGGTCACGATCTCATCCGGGCGGACGCGGGCTGCGCACGCCGGTTGGCATAGGCTGGACCGAGCGGCGGCTGCAATTCGGCGCGATAGCCTTGAAATATCAAGGTTTCACAATCATTTATCAGCGGTGGGGAAATATTGGAGGCCTCGCCCGGAATTGAACCGGGGTACAAGGATTTGCAGTCCTCTGCGTCACCACTCCGCCACGAGGCCTCACATGCTCATCATCTGAGCCGTGGCGAGCGTTTAGAATGATCGTAAGGAAATCGCAAGAGGGCATTTTGCAAAAACGCCATTCCGCGGCAGCCGAGAAGACCATTTTTCCATCCCGGGACACGCCGCGGCCCAGGCTGAAACTTCCTCTCGGCGATCACGCCCTGTTTCGCACCAACCACAGCATTTGAACCAACTCTTAACTTGACTTCGGACGCCTACCCGCCATCTTCCGCCCCGGGAGGGTATAGGAGCTGCTGTATGAAATGGGCTGCCCTCAAGTCAAATCAGGGACGTGCGGCGTATAACGCCGAAACCGGCGATCTCCGCGTAAAGTTCTCCGGTTCCGCGGCGGTACGACATGCCGACATTCCGCCGCATGTCTACCAGAACCTGCTGGAAACGAACGATCCCCATTTCTATTACCAGTACTATATCGCGCCATCGCGCGTCTCGCCGGCTCGTCGAGGGCCGATCTCGATGGTCTCCTACGGACTGAAGCTCGTTCTGCTTCTGGCCGCCTGCAGCCTGTTGATGGCAACCGATCTCGATCCGGGCCATGACGTGATTTTCGAGGAAAGCCAACTGAGATCGAATTAGAACCGCGTGCGCCCCCGGGTCCATGCGTCTCGATCCCGACAGCCTGCAGCGCGCAATCAGGCAACGATGCTGACCGTCGCAAGCGAGGTCCTGCTCCGGGAGCGGTAGCGGCGATCGTCCCGGCCACGGTCGTTCTCGCCGTCGCGCTCATTGCGGCCGTTAAAATTGCGATAGTTGCGAGGCCCGCTATATCCGCCGCCCTGGCCTTGATCGATGACGCAGCCTTCCGGACGGCGGCAAATACCGCCGGCGTCAAATCCGCGGCTGTCGACGGGTTGGGCTCCGGCGGACCTCGCCGAAAGAATCGCCGCCGCTGACAGGACGACAATCAAGAACACTTTCATTACCTCACCCTCGGTAGTGCCGTGTTGGCGCAAGCGATCCGCACTCCCGCGGGGCTCTGCGGTGATCAGCCTCATCCGGCCGGTCTTCCCCGCTTATGCCACCAGACTGCCAGCCGGCGTCGAAGCCTGCGCGCTATGGGAAGATCATGCGAGAGCACCAGGAGGCCGAGCGGTATCATCCAGAAACCCAGGATCGGAAGAAAGCCCAGGAAGCCGCACAAGACGAGGGCCACGCCGATTGCCATCCGCCCGATGCGCGAACGCGGCATACCGATGCTGAAGGAGCCGAGCATAAGCCTGTGGCTAGCGTGATCGATGCCGAAGCGCCGTGCCCGCACCCTGCGCTTCTCGCTACCCGTGTTCTGGCGATCATCCCTTTTTGTCATTTCCCAGAGATGGGCATAAGCCACCCAAATACAAGTTCATTTCATTTTTTTGAAAAAACCGCTTGGCAAATCGGGCAAGCATTTGTATTAGCCCACTCACACCGCGCCAAGCAGTGATCCCTGGTAGCTCAGCGGTAGAGCATTCGACTGTTAATCGACAGGTCGCCGGTTCGAATCCGGCCCGGGGAGCCATTTCTTAATTGCCTGTTTTGTTGAGAAATCCGAAGACAGGCATTTACTTCCCACCTTCCCTCCCCGCTTTAGCATCCTGTGATAATTCGCGGTTGAAGTTCTGCACCGCACGCAGCTTTGCGCGGGCGCCTTCTTTTGTGATGCATGTTTATTCCGAGCGAAATCGGTGCGCCCCGATGGCGCACGCGTTTCTGTCGGAGATGTAAAACGGGTTGTGTTCGCATACAGCCGGTTTCAGACAAGATGCCGGCGATACGGAAGCGTGCCGCCGGCCTGTGAGGCCGACGGCCAAGTGGCCCGGGCACTGCCGCCTAAAAATTGAAGTACACAGTCACACCCGACCGACGGCGATAGGGGGAATAATCGCGATAGCCGTAACGCTCGCGATAATACCGCGGACGGTAGCAAGAGTCGTAGTACCGGCAGTCGCGGGAAGCGTACCGGCGTTTCTTCCAGTGGCCATACGCATGTCCATTACCGTGACGACGGTGTTTGACCTGCTCGACGTCGGAGGTGTGCACAGCTACCGCTTTTGGCACGACGATCGGCATGGCGTTTAGCGGCAGAGCGAAACATGCAGCCAAGACTGACGCTGCGACTGCGGGTAAAAGCTTGTTCATCGGCGCATCCTTTCCAGCCCGCAAGTCTGGGTTAATAGGCATTAACCTAGGATGAACGGCTCTCCGCTGCGGATCGAAGGTGCGCCATACCCCTCTCATAAGTTTTTCAACAAGTACGGTTTATTGGAACGAAGATATTCTGAGTCACCTGGAGCATAAAAAAGGGAAGAGATTGGGAAGAAGATGCTTACGGAGGGTTTTCGACCCCCTGGAGTTCGAAGCAGCGTAACGACTGGTGCGACTAGCGGAATATCCTCTGTCAAATACCGTACAGGAACTTGGCCGAGCCCCTGCCGTTAAGGCGTAGGATCGCACGGGTGTTCCTCGTTTTTTCTGTGCGGTCCGCTCGCCAAGCTTGCCCCGCCACGGCGGGGCATTTTTTCCGAGCGCCGCGGAAGCCAATGTAAATCGATCAATTGACAGCGCCCAACTTGCGACGGGACGCAGCCGAAAGAGATGAGAACGCCCGTCGCGAAATTAGGCGCAGCAGGTCAGCGATTAAGGCTAACGGCAGCCGCTGCGCGGTGCAGGTGAATTACCAGGTCTGGCGATTATACCAATCGTCGATATCTCTCCTGGTGCGGTCTTTTTCATAGCCGTAGCGCTCTTGGATCTTGCCTTCGAGCTGATCGCGCTTACCGTTGATGACATCAAGATCATCGTCGGTCAGCTTGCCCCATTGCTCCTTGACCTTACCTTTCATCTGCTTCCAGTTACCTTCGACGCGATTCCAATCCATGGTTAGTTCCTCCTATCTTGGGATAGAGGAACGGGGACGAACGATAAGGGTTCCGCTTCGGTCAGCGGTGGCGGTTCCACCTTGCGGAAAAATATTCACACACCACAGATCAATCACAGTGGCCTCCGCGGATTGACCACGGTACCATCTCTAATAACTGCACGACCGACCGTTGCCGGGTCGGAAGCCGTCGGCACAGGCCGGGTTCATTGAATCGCCCGGCTGATATCCCGATGCCGAGCCGTATGAGTTTGGTGGCGTCGAGCAGGCTGAGGCAAGGGCGGCCAGAGTAATTGTGCCGGCCGCTAAAAATGCCCGAAATCTCTTCATCTCTACTTCTCCCATTGTCGCCGCGATCGGTGAGCGAGCTCCCCAGGAACAAAGGGAGTCGTTTTCCAAACTTACTCCGAAATCGCTTGCGCTTAGAGATATAGGCACTTCTGCAAGGGACGCAGCTCCAGCAGCGCGTATTCTTGCCGATCGTCATGAATTTCGCGTGCAGGCGGTCCGATATGACCGCCTTTGCTAAGGCATCTCGAATAGCATTGGATGCGTACCCCGGAAGCGATGTTCCTTCCGGGGTAGCTTTGTGACGCGGCGCCCGGGCTTACTGGCATGCATTTGCAGCATCGGGCTGTGTCGAGCTGTTGCCGGAAGTGGGAGCCGGGTTGCCGGTGCCACCGGCCTGCTGGCGCTGACAGTCGTTCGGGTCGCCACCGGAGCTGTTCGCACCAGTCGCGCCGGCGCCGATGGTGGTATTTGCGCCGGTGCCGCTGGCGTTGGTATTGCCGGAGCCTGAAGCATCAGTACCAGACGTGGTGCCGCTGCCGGAACCTGAAGCTCCGCCACTGCTACCGCTGCCAGATCCCCCGCCGCCCGATTGCGCCATTGCCGATGTTGCCAGGCCAATCGAAATTGCCGTTACTGCCATCATTCTCAGAAGCATGGTATCCTCCTCGAGGCTTCATTGCCGATAGGCAGCAAACAAGAGCCCCAGAAGATTGTTTCAGTTCGAAAGCGTACTGGAACTTCCGCCCTCGCCGATTTTGTTGCCTGAGCTGGATCGCGCAGACGGAGGCTCTGTCCCGCACGCACCACCCTCGCTTTGCGCGACCTCCTTCACCACCGATATTTTCGCGTGCAGCGTCTCGCACTTGCACGATCGATGCGCGAGACGCGTTCTTTCTTGACTCGACGACCAGTCGGAACATAATGAGAACATCCGTATGGCAAAAGCTGAAAACATGGTCGAAAGTTTTGAAGGAGATCGGGGTCGTGCGTCCGCAGGCAGCTGAAAAACTGGCAGAAGACGCGCTGAAAGGAGAAGTCGACGCAGTCGTCGCTTTTCACGACGGCGACATTCGTGCCGCCATTACGACGCTGCTGCTGGATTGCCGTCACCTGCGACTTCAGCTTGCCCTTCGAGATGGAGGGGTGAGCCGCGGCACGGCATGTGAACGCTCGACGTCTCGCGAAGGGACATGAAACATCGTCGCAGCATCGAGCTCGTGCCGCCTGATCGTCATGCCATTGAAATCGACAAGGCAACGCTGGCGAACCTGCCGGAGTGGTTCGTCATCTACGCCCGTTGCCGTGCTTGCCGCCACCAAGCGCCTATAGACCGGCGGGACGTTGCCTGGCGCTGCGGCCAAAACCTATCCCTCGCCACGCTGGCCAAGCGCCTCAGATGTCGGGAATGCGACAACCGCTCCGCCAACCTGCTGCTCCTTCGGATGCTGCCGCGCGATTGAGGACGTCCCCGCGCGTTGCGCGACGACATAGTCTGCCGGGAACAAACCTCGTGGTTAAAAGTTGTGTGGCATCAACCATGTAACGTCGACTTTGACAGGAGGTCTCTCATGGGTCGCGGTATTCTACTTTGGCTGCTCGGTGTTCCACTGCCTATCATCATTCTTCTGGCTCTGTTTATGCGATAGGAACAGATCATGTCGGTTTCAATGACAGGTTCCGGAGAAGTTGCCACTCCGGTCGAATCCTCCAAATCGGCCATGACATGGGGACCCATCTTCGGCGGCGCAGCCGCCGCCATCGGAGTGACCCTCATCCTTCTGCTTCTGGGATCCGGGCTCGGGCTGACGATGGTGTCTCCCTGGTCGGGGCAAAGCAGTTCGCTCGGAACACTTGGCGTTACGGCGGCAATCTGGCTCGTTCTCGTGCAATGGCTCTCCTCTGCGCTTGGAGGCTATGTTACCGGCCGCTTGCGGACCAAATGGGCGGCCGTCCACACCGATGAGGTGTTCTTCCGGGACACCGCACATGGGTTCTTAAGCTGGGCTCTGGCGACGATCTTTGTCGCCGGGTTCCTCGCATCGTCGCTGTCATCGCTCGCCGGCGCCGGCGCCCAAGCGGTGGGATCGGCCGCACACGCCGTGGGTTCCACTGCCACAGCCGCCGGTACGGCAGCCGCATCGTCAGCAACGTCGCCGCTGGATCTTTCCACCGCCTATTTCACCGACGCCTTGCTGCGTCCTGATCAGGCGCGTGCGGCGGCCACATCCAATGATGTCGCGGCGACATCGGAAGTCTCCCGCATTCTCCTCAATGGTGCCGCCGAGGGGCAAGTTCCCGATGAGGACAAGGCCTATCTTGCCACCATCGTCTCTGCCCGGACCGGTCTTTCCGAAGCCGATGCGCGCGCCCGCGTTGACACGGTTCTGAAACGTGTCGACGACGCCAAGGTCGCCACCCAGAAGGCTGCCGACGAGGCACGCAAGGCCGCTTCCACCACGGCATTGCTTGGATCCCTGTCGCTTCTGGTCGGTGCTTTCATCGCCGCTGCGGCCGCGGCTCTCGGAGGATCGCAGCGCGACGAAGAGGAAGATCTCATCGTCACCCCCCGGGTGTAGAGGATGAGCAATGGGGGCGCGGAAATGCTGTGCCCCCATGTAAACACCCTCGGCTCTCTCAGGTCGGATGAGGCGTCATCCAGGCGGCCGCTTTTGTCATAGGCTTCGCTCGCGCCGAACACGGGGCCGCCGCAAAGCTTCAGTTTGTAGGTGCCAACCTTTCGAACTTTAGGCTCGCCACGCGTTCGGGTGATGGACAAGGCTCCAATCTGCTCCATCTCTGATTACAGGCTGTGGAGAGCCGTATGCGCTGGCGCTTTCGACAGATTTCTGACCTCGCCGCGTCCTGGGCAGGACATCGTGTGCTGCCCGTCGCGCTGATCGCGTTCGTTGTCATATGGACGGCGGTCGGTCTGAACTTTTCCTTTCCTCGGCGGTGGTTTTTGCTGACCAATACTTTCTGCACGCTCATCGCGTTCTTTGTAGTGCTGCTGGTGCAACACGCCCAAAATCGAGACACGAAGGCGCTCCATGCCAAGCTTGACGAACTCATCCGTTCAAGCGAGGCGGGAAACCACTGGATTGCGGCCGAGAAGAGAGATGCCGACGCCATCGAGGCTATGCGCCGGCAACACCAAGCACAGATTTCGGAAAGGCAAGCCTGAAGCGCGACGAATTTAGGCGGATGTTGCCTCTGCGTCAGATTTCTCCTCCGCTTTCTCCTCGACGCATTCGGCCTTTTCAGCGAGCGACTTGCTCATTTCCCTCAGTTCGCCCTCATCCAGCTTTTCGATGCCGACGAATTTATTGGCGGCCTGGCTCGTGAGAATGAGCTCGTCGAGCTTGGCCTGCAGAGCCTTTCCATCACGGTTCTGAGTGTTCTGCAGCACAAACACCATCAGAAAGGTGATGATGGTGGTCGTCGTGTTGATCACAAGCTGCCAGGTTTCAGAATAGTCGAAATAGGGTCCGGTAACCGCCCAGGCGAGGACGAGCGCCAGAGCGGCGACAAAGGTATATGGTCTTCCCGAAAGCTCGGCGACGGCGGTTGAAAAAGAAGAGAAGAAGTTTGATTTGTTTGACATTTGAGCAGGCTCCCGCGTCGTCAATGCTGTCATTCGACAAATCAACTCCAGATCCGGGCGGAAGTTCCTCATGCCGTAGGACCTGTCCGGGGGGGCGGCGGCTCAATCTTCGAAGTTGCCGCCACAGTACATTGCATTAGACCAGATGCACGTGGATGGCATTAAATCGTATTCTCTTCACAGCCGCTGCGCGCCTCCGGCGACCTGCATCAGCCTTTCTGAGATTTTGCAACAGCCCGTTTTTGGTGGCTTAGGACGAGCTCGATCTGGACATCTTGTTGAAACTCCAGCACTCGCTGACCGACCTCACTCTCCGACATCCCTGCGGCCAAAAGCTGATCGGCGAGCCTGCGGCATTCGCTCTTCCAGAATTCGATCGCCTCGGCGCCATGCCGGCGGCCGAGCTCTCGGGCGCAGCGCTCGATATTGGCGATTCCGGTTCCGGAGGGAAAGGCGATAACCTTGCCTTCATGAGAGATAGCAGGGCGGCGGGTCGTTTCAGTGGCCATCGAACACAGGTTTCCTTTGATCCTATATGTTGTCTACGGGACGATGGTTAATGCTTTCTATTCATTTGACTGGTTCGGCGGCAAGACGTGGTGCCGCGTGGTCAAATCGCAGTGTCTTCGACCTTGACGGCGGCACGCCGATGCGCCGACAGTCGTGACCGACACCTCAGCCAGCAGAGACCAATGATGACAATAACCGCCGCCCCCCGCGACTTCCTGAAAAGCCTGTTCGACGCGGCGGTTCGTGCCGCCGATCCTCTGACCGGCATAAAGGCGCGCCTGCCGGAGAAGCCGAAAGGCAGAACCGTGGTGATCGGCGCCGGCAAGGGCGCGGCGCAAATGGCGCAGGCGCTCGAAAGCGTCTGGGACGGACCGCTCGAGGGACTGGTGGTTACCAGATACGGCTATGGCTGCGGAACGCGCCAGACCGAGATCATCGAGGCCGCCCACCCTGTGCCCGATGCGGCGGGGCTTGCCGCGGCAAGACGGTTGATGGAAACGGTGAACCGGCTGACGGAAGACGATCTGGTGATTGCCCTGATCTGCGGCGGCGGCTCGGCGCTGCTACCCGCCCCGCCGGAGGGGCTGACCCTCGAAGACGAGATCGCGCTCAACGAGATGCTGCTTGCTTCGGGTGCGCCGATCTCGGCGATGAATATCGTGCGCAAGCATCTCTCCACCATCAAGGGCGGCAGGCTTGCAGCGGCGACGAAAGCGAAGGTCGTCAGCCTGATCGTTTCCGACATTCCGGGCGATAATCCCGCCCATGTCGCCTCCGGGCCGACCGTGCCCGACGGTTCGACTCGGCACGAGGCCCTTGAGATTATCAGGCAATACGGATTGCAGCTGCCGCAGGCCGCCCTCGATCATCTGAACTCGCCGAAGGCCGATGCGCCGCGGCCCGACGATCCGGTGTTTTCACGGCACGAGCATCACGTCATCGCCTCGGCCGGCGTATCGCTGGAGGCGGCGGCCGCCCAGGCGAAAGAGCATGGCATCGAACCGGCGATCCTTTCGGATGCGATCGAAGGTGAATCGCGCGACGTGGCGCAGGTGCATGCGGCGATCGCCCGCGAAGTGCTCGGCCGGAACAGGCCTTTTTCGAAGCCGGTCGTCATCCTGTCCGGTGGCGAGACGACGGTGACGCTCCGGGCCAAGGGCGGCAGGGGTGGGCGCAACGGCGAATTCGCGCTCGCCATGGCGCTCGCGATCAACGGACAGGAAGGCATTCATCTCCTTGCTGCCGACACGGACGGCATCGACGGCTCGGAGGACAATGCCGGCGCCTTTGTCGATGGCGGCACCGTCAAGCGCCTTCGCGCCGCCGGGCTCGATGCGCGGCGGCTGCTGGACGGCAATGACAGCTATTCGGGCTTTGCTGCCGTCGGCGATCTCTTCGAGACAGGCCCGACCGGCACCAATGTCAATGATTTCAGAGCCATCCTGATCGCTTGAGATCCGGCCGGATCACGTCTTGATCCGCCCCTGCCCCACCAGCCAGCCGACTGATTCCTGCACTGCCTGCAGCGACGTATATCGCGGCGCATAACCGAGCAGGCGTCGGGCTTTCGCGATCGAGCAATTTGGACTGCGGGCAATATGCTCCCATGTCGCCTCCGCATCCTCGGCCGTCTGGCCTTCGGCCCAGGCATCGAAAGGCGCGAACGTGAGCCTCGGCTCCCGCCCGAACCAGCGCGACATGGCTTCCGCATAACCGCGAAGGGTCAAGGCCTGCTCGGAAACTGCGTGGAAACTCTCACCGATCGACGCGTTCCAGTGGGCAATTGCATCCATGAACATCGCCGCCACGTCATCGGCGTGGACGTGATGAACGGTCTCCAGGCCGAAATTGGGCAGGGTCAGGGTTTCGCCCCGGGCAAGGGTCGAGAAGACCTCCAGGTTGAAGTTGCCGGCCGGGTTGAGCGGCGCCCATCCGGTGCCGACGATATGGCCAGGGTGGATGATGGTTGCCGGGAAGCCTTGCAGCCTTGCCTGCTGCAGCAGATAGGTTTCGATCGCCGCCTTCTGAATACCATAGTCACCGAACGGAGACTTCGGGGCTTCCTCGCAGGTTGGCACAGACACGGGATAGCCATGTGTCCAGATCGTGCCGGTGTGCAGGAAGTGTCCGACATGCCCGGACAAGGCCGTCACCAGCTGCTCGGCACTTGCCAGCGTGAAGCAGATCATGTCGATGACGATATCGGCTTTCAATGCGCGCACGGCAGGGGCGAATTCGCCGGCCCGCTCCATCCCGGCTCGATCCATCCGGCGCTGGTCGACGGAGGCCCAGGCCCGGTTTTCCATATAAGGTTTTGCCGCGCCGCGGCTGATGGTGACGACGTCGTGACCTGCCTCCACCAGGCGCGGAACGAGATAGGTTCCGACATGGCCCGTCGCCCCGATGACCAAAACCCGCATTGTCGTTCCTCCGTTGGCGTGATCCGCACCGACTATGCTGCGCCGGCCCAAGATCCTGCAAGCGGAGTTTTCCCCGAGAGTGGCGAGCGGGCCGGCTATCGATTCTTGAAAACAAGACACGTGCCGCCATGCCGGCGGATCTGGTTGCAGACGTCGTTGGCTTCCCCACGCGTCTGCCGGGCGATGCGGGCGACATAACGCGGGCGGAAACCGAAGCTGCGATCGCGCTGGCGCAGGATCAGCGGCTGTTCCGCATTCAGAGGTGAAGGCAGATCCTGCACGGCATCGAGAAACAAGCGCCGTGCCACCGCCACATCGGCATTCGCGGCCAGTTGAACGCCCCAGGGCGCCCAATTGCCCTCCTGACGCCAGGGCGTGTCCTTCAACCTCCGCCTTTCGGCGAGCGCCACGCAGCCATCGAGAAAGGGCTTGTCCTTGTCGAGCGGGGCTGCCGCGTCTTTCGGCGGATTGTCCTTCCACTCCTCGACCGTATGGGCGGTGATCGCCATGACGTAGCTCCGCGTCTCGTAAGGTAATCTCCCTGACGCAAGGTAAGAAGCAAGACCGTTTTCGCCGGCATTATAGGCGGCGGCGGCAAGGCCGAGATTGCCGAAACGGTTGCGCAATTCGTCGAGATACTGCGCCGATTTCCGCAGCGCCTCCAGCACCTGGTAGCTGTCGTCGAGGCCGCGCAGTTTCGCCGTGCCGGGCATGAACTGCGCAATACCCTGCGCGCCTTTATAGCTGACGGCATCGGGGCGAAAGGTGCTTTCGCGCCAAATGAGACGGGCGAAATAATCCGGCGGCAAGCGACTGGCCCCGGCGAAATGCTCGATAGCGGCGCAGAGGTCGCGATTGAAATTGTCCTTGCGGATGCAGAGCGTCTCGCCTGATCCTGAGGCAGCAGGCCCGGAATAGAGGCAGGCCGGTGGCGCATCGCTTCCTTCCGGCTGGGCTTTTGGCGTGTCCGCCGTGGAAAACAGCAAGCCGAGCGAAAGCATGACCTTCGCCGATCTCCTCCCCATGTCGGACTGACGTTTTCGCCCTATCATCTCGGCAGGTTCGACTTCCATCGCGACGCTGATCTTAGATAACATCAATCGAGGCGCGAAGCTTCCCCATTTCAGCAATGCCGGCACGAAAAAGCCGCCGGACCATATGGCCGCGGCGGCTTGGAAACAGCTTGAAAACAGCGATCAGGCCGTCGGCTGCTTAGTCTTCCGGAGATAGGGCAGAACCGTATCGAAGGAGCCGAAACGCGTGATCGCGTCCTCGTTGGACACCGCGGCGGTGATGATGACGTCCTCGCCCTGGTTCCAGTTTGCCGGTGTCGCTACCTGGTGCTTGGCCGTCAGTTGGATGGAGTCGATGGCGCGCAGGATCTCGTTGAAATTGCGGCCCGTCGTCATCGGATAGGTAAGGATCAGCTTGATCTTCTTGTCGGGTCCGATGATGAAAACCGAACGCACCGTCGCGTTGTCAGCGGGCGTGCGGCCTTCCGAGCTGTCGCCGGCGCCGGCCGGCAGCATGTCGTAGAGCTTGGCGACCTTAAGATCCTTGTCACCGATCAGCGGATAATCGACGTCGAAGCCGGTTGCCGTCTTAATGTCGCCCTTCCACTTGGAGTGGCTTTCGACCGGATCGACTGAGATGCCGATGATCTTGACGCCGCGCTTGGAAAATTCGCCCGCCAAGCCTGCCATCGCGCCGAGCTCGGTTGTGCAGACCGGCGTGAAATTCTTCGGATGTGAGAACAGCACGGCCCAGCCGTTGCCGATCCAGTCATGGAAGCTGATCGGTCCCTGCGTGGTGTCAGCGGTAAAGTCGGGAGCGATATCGTTGATACGTAAGCTCATGGTCGGCCCTCCAAAGCCGTTGTTGGTTTCATTATCTCAAAACGGCGGCCATGGGACTGCCTGCCGCAGTCGTGATTAATTGCGATCGACCGGATAGCATCGGCTGCGAGCGGAAAACTCTCCCATCCCACGGTTTTCGCTGCATTTCTTTAAGCTATATACCACGATAACCGAAGGTACGCTCTTTCGATTTGCAGCCTCCGCCGGCATTATTTTTCCCGGCAAGCTGGCGCGATGACAAGACCGATCAATTTTGATCGGTCTTGTCACAGCCCAGCAGGAGCTCTTTCGAAATTTTCTTCCGATCCCGCGCTTAAAAGCGCAGCACACTGGCTATTTTTTGTGCGATCTTATTTATGCACAATTTTAGGGCGGATATCTTGCCAAAATTGCTGCACTGCGTCATTATTAGAGGCATGACGCATCTCGATCTGACGATTCTGGTGATCGACGAAAATACCATTCGCGCTTCCATCATCGAGGAAGGGCTGCGCGAGGCTGGGCACGCGCGCGTTACCGTAGTGCATGAAGTCAACGGCATTGCACGAACCATCGAAACGCTGATGCCTGACGTGATCATCATCGATATCGAAAATCCCAACCGCGATATGATGGAGCATCTGTTTCAGTTGACGCGCACCGTCAGCCGACCGATCGCCATGTTCGTCGATCGCTCCGACACCGCCTCGATCGAGGCTGCGGTCGAGGCCGGGGTATCCGCCTATATCGTCGACGGACTGAAGAAGGAACGCGTCAAACCGATCCTCGACATGGCCGTCAGCCGCTTCAACGCCTTCAGCCGATTGCGGCGGGAGCTTGCCGATGCCCGTTCGGCGCTGGAGGAACGCAAGCTCATCGAGCGCGCCAAGGGCATATTGATGAAGAAACGGGGCCTGAGCGAGGAAGAGGCCTTCGCCCTACTGCGCCAGACCGCGATGAACGAGAAGAAGAAGATGTCGGAAATCGCCCAGAGCGTTGTCACCGCCGCGGGGCTTTTGATGTGATGGCGGGCCTCCTAAATTTCCGGAGGAAACCGGAGTGGACATGATGACGAAGACCGCCAGTTCCAGCGGCGGGCTGCCCTCGCCCGCGCAGATCAACAATGAAGGCCCGAAAGTGCTGCGGGCTGGCTTCATTCCGCTCGTCGATGCATCGGTGCTGATCGCGGCAGCGGAATTCGGCTTCGCGCAGAAGGAAGGCCTGACGCTCCATCTCGTCAAGGACGTCTCCTGGGCGAATGTCCGTGACCGCCTGGCATTCCGCCAATTCGATATCGCCCATATGCTGTCGCCGATGCCGGTCGCGTCCATGCTCGGCCTCGGCTCCAATCCCTCGCCGACAATCACGCCGTTTTCCCTTGGCCGGGGCGGCAATGCGATCACGCTGTCGGCGCGGCTCTTCGACAGGATGCGGGATGACACCGGATTGCCGGAAACAGCAACCGCGCTGGATAACGCCCATGCTCTGGCAAAAACGATCGCCGCGATCAAGGCGCGCGGCGAGCCGCTGCCGACCTTCGGGGTCACTTATCCCTTCTCCTCGCACAATTACGAATTCCGCTACTGGCTGGCGGCCGGCGGCATCGATCCCGACAAGGACGTCAAGCTCGTCGTCGTGCCGCCGCCGCTGACATCGGATGCTCTGGCGGCAGGCGCGATCGACGGCTTCTGCGTCGGCGCTCCCTGGAACATGGTCGCCTCGGAGCGCGGTCTCGGCCGCATCGTCGCCGCCAAACAGGACATCTGGCCGTCGGCGCCGGAAAAGGTGATCGGCATGCGGCCGGATTGGGCGGAAAGCCATCCGGAGACCGTTTCCCGGCTGATCGTAGCGCTCGACGCGGCTGCCCGCTGGTGCGACCGGCCAGACAATCACAACGCGCTGGCCGCCGCCCTCGCCGATCCGCGCTATATTGCCGCCCCCGTCGACATCATTCGCCGCGTTCTCGCCGGCGAATTCAGCCTCGATGGCAGGGGAAACCGGCGCATCATCGCCGATTATTTCCAGTTTCATTCCGGCTTCGCCAATTATCCCCGGCCGAGCCATGCGCTGTGGATTTACAGCCAGATGATGCGCTGGGGGCAGGCCGAGGCCAGCCTCGTCAAGGCGCGGGCCGCCGCCTCCGCCTACCGCCCCGATCTCTATCGCACCGCTCTCGGCGACGCCAACGCACCTGACGACGCCGATATCCGTATCGAAGGCAATGACGAGGGCGACCGCTTCATGGACGGCCACGTCTTCGATCCGACGGAACTGCCGAGCTATGTAGCGAGCTTTGCCGTCAAAAGCACCCTGCCCTTCGCTCCCCACAGCGATGAGACCTGATCCTTGCCGGACTGCACAAAACGCCAGCAAAGTTCGATGCCCACCATCACCGCGACGCACAAAAGATTTGCACGATTTTTGGCAGCCGTAAAAACGAGCAGATGGATGCTGGCGGCAAATTCCCTTTATATCCAACAACTTAAAGAAAAACCACAAAACTGGCACGCAGTTTGCAAGACTATTAGCGCACAGATCAATGGCGATCAGCGCAGTATGTGAGCGCAACAGGCGCTCGCAGAAGACCATGAATTCGGCGTCCAACGGCGGGCGCCACCAGCAAAGCCGCTGATCAGGATATTTCGCGCACCTCGTGCAGCGCAGCCTGACCAGCGGCTTTTTTGTTTTTAACCCCCAGCGATGGATCGGCGCGACCTTGTCGGGCCACGGAGAAGCCATGTCTGTCATCGAGAAAGCGAAGCCTATGTCCGCCGGCGAACCAGCCAAAGCATTGTGGATCTCCACGGTTGCCTTCACCCTCTGTTTCGCCGTCTGGACGATCTTTGCGATCATCGGCGTCCGCATCAAGCAGGAGCTCAACCTCAACGAGGCTGAGTTCGGATTGTTGATCGGCACTCCGGTTCTGACCGGTTCGCTCGTGCGCATCGTGCTCGGTATCTGGACGGGGCGTTACGGTGGCCGTCTCGTTTACACGCTCACGATGCTTGCCGCCGCAGTGGCGACCTTCCTGCTCTCCTACGCCCACACCTATACGCAGATGCTGATCGCCGGCCTCGGCGTCGGGCTTGCCGGCGGCTCCTTCGCGGTCGGTGTCGCCTATGTCTCGCCGTTCTTCCCGGCGGAGAAGCAGGGAACGGCGCTCGGCATCTTCGGCGCCGGCAATGTCGGCGCGGCTGTGACCAAATTCGCCGCTCCCTTCGTTCTGCTCGCCTGGGGCTGGCAGGCGGTTGCGGAAATCTGGGCCGTCTGTCTGGCGGTGATGGCCATCGTCTTTTGGTTCACCACCACGGACGATCCGGCCTTCCGTCTTCGCCGCGAGCGCGGCGCCGCTTCGAAGAGCCTAGCCCAGGAATTCGCACCGCTGCAGAACGTCCAGGTCTGGCGCTTCTCGCTCTACTATTTCTTCGCCTTCGGCGGCTTCGTCGCCCTGTCGCTGTGGCTGCCGCGCTATCTGGTCGGCGTCTACGGCTTCAACCTCGAAACTGCCGGCATGATCGCGGCGGCCTACTCGATCCCCGGCAGCATCTTCCGGGCCTTCGGCGGCGTGCTGTCCGATAAGAAGGGCGCACGCAGCGTGATGTACGCAATGTTCGCCGTGTCGGCCGTGGCCACGCTCATCCTGTCGCTGCCGGTCGCGACAATCACACCCGTCATCTTCATCGCCGTCATCTTCGTGCTGGGCTTCTTCATGAGCCTCGGCAAGGCCGCCGTCTACAAGCACATTCCGGGCTACTATCCCGACAGCGTCGGCGCCGTCGGCGGCGTCGTCGGCATGATGGGCGGTCTCGGCGGTTTCATCCTGCCGATCGCCTTCGGCCTCCTCAAGGACATGACGGGCCTCTGGTCCAGCTGCTTCCTGCTGCTCTTCGCAATCGTCGCGATCTCGCTCATCTGGATGCACCTGTCCGTCAAGCAACTGTCGCGCCAAGGGCACTCCGCGCCCGTGCCTGCAACCTAATCCAAGGGACTTGAACGTATGACCGAAAAACTCGTCATCATCGGCAATGGCATGGCGCCGGGGCGCATGCTGGAGCACCTCTTCGAACGGGCGCCCGGACGCTACGACGTCACGATCTTCAATGCCGAACCGCGCGTCAATTACGACCGCATCATGCTGTCGCCGGTTCTCTCCGGAGAGAAAGACTACGAGCAGATCATCATTCACGGTGACGGCTGGTACATCAAGCACGGCATCATGCTCTACAAGGGCCACAAGATCGTCAACATCGATCGCGCCGCCAAGACCGTCACCTCCGACCACGGCGTCACCGAAAGCTACGACAAGCTGGTGATCGCCACCGGTTCCGTGCCCTTCATCATCCCGGTTCCCGGCAAGGATCTGCCCGGCGTCATCACCTATCGCGATCTCGACGACGTGCAAGCGATGCTGCTTGCCGCCCAGTCGCGCGAAAAGGCGGTCGTCATCGGCGGCGGCCTGCTTGGCCTCGAAGCGGCGGCCGGCCTTGCCCAGCGCGGCATGGACGTCACCGTCCTGCACGTCATGCCGACGCTGATGGAGCGCCAGCTCGATCCCGCCGCCGGTTATCTGCTGCAGAAGGCGGTCGAAGAACGCGGCATCAAGGTCATCTGCAAGGCCAACACCAAGGCGATCATCGGCAATGGCAAGGTCGAAGGCATCGAACTCGACGACGGCCGCATCATCCCGGCCACCCTCGTCGTCATGGCCGTCGGCATTCGCCCGAGTGTCGGCCTGGCGAAGGACGCCGGCCTTGCGGTCAATCGCGGCATCGTCGTCGATGCCGGCATGCAGACTTCGGATGGCGACATTTTCGCGCTCGGCGAATGCGCCGAGGTGGGCGGCATGGTCTACGGCCTCGTCGCGCCGCTCTACGAAATGGCCCGCATCGCCGCAGCGCATCTCTCCGGCGACCGTTCGCCTGCTTTCGTGCATGCGGACACCCCGACCAAGCTTAAGGTCACCGGCATCGAACTCTATTCGCTCGGCGATTTCGCCGATGGCGACGACCGCGAGGAGATCGTACTGCGCGATGCCAGCGCTGGCATCTACAAGCGCCTGGTGCTGAAGGACAACAAGATCATCGGCACCGTGCTTTACGGCGAAACCGCCGACGGCGCCTGGTTTAACGATCTGAAGAAGAAGGCGACCGATATTTCGGAGATGCGCGAGACGCTGATCTTCGGTCAAGCCTATCAGGGAGGGTCGCCGCTGGACCCTATGGCGGCCGTTGCAGCCTTGCCGGATGACGCGGAAATCTGTGGCTGCAACGGCGTATGCAAGGGCAAGATCACCTCGACGATCACGAGCAAAGGGCTGACGTCACTCGACGACGTACGCGCCCATACAAAGGCCTCCGCCTCGTGCGGCTCCTGCACCGGCCTCGTCGAGCAACTGATGGCGCTGACGCTCGGCGACGGCTACAATCCGGCTGCCGTGCAGCCGATGTGCACCTGCACCGAACTCGGCCATGACGATGTTCGCCGCCTGATCAAGGCGAAAGGTCTGAAGAGCATCCCCGCCGTCATGCAGGAATTGGAATGGAAGACCTCCTGCGGCTGCGCCAAGTGTCGGCCGGCGCTCAACTATTACCTCGTCTGCGACTGGCCGGACGAATATGCCGACGACTACCAGTCGCGTTTCATCAATGAGCGCGTCCACGCCAACATCCAGAAGGACGGCACCTACTCCGTCGTTCCGCGCATGTGGGGCGGCGTCACCAATTCGAACGAGTTGCGCGCCATCGCCGATGTCGTCGACAAGTTCGAAATCCCGATGGTGAAAGTGACGGGCGGCCAGCGCATCGACTTGCTCGGCATCGAGAAGGAAGACCTCCCCGCCGTCTGGGCCGATCTCGGTAAAGCCGGTTTCGTCTCCGGCCAGGCCTATGCCAAGGGCTTGCGCACGGTGAAGACCTGCGTTGGTTCGGACTGGTGCCGCTTCGGCACGCAGGATTCGACCGGTCTCGGCATCCGCATCGAGAAATTCATGTGGGGCTCATGGACACCGGCCAAGCTGAAGATGGCCGTCTCCGGCTGCCCGCGCAATTGCGCCGAAGCGACTTGCAAGGATATCGGCGTGATCTGCGTCGACTCCGGTTTCGAGATCCATTTCGCCGGCGCCGCCGGTCTCGATATCAAGGGCACCGAAGTGCTCGGCCTGGTGAAGACCGAGGACGAGGCGCTGGAGCATATCGTGGCATTGACGCAGATGTACCGCGAGCAGGCCCGCTATCTCGAGCGCATCTACAAATGGGCCAAGCGCGTCGGCCTGGATGAAATTCGCCGCCAGATCATGGACGATGCCGAAAAGCGCAAGGCCTATTACGACCGCTTCGTCTTCAGCCAGAAATTCGCCCAAGTCGATCCCTGGTCGGAGCGCGTCTCCGGCAAGGACAAGCATGAATTCAAGCCGATGGCGACGATCGGCTATCCGCAGGCTGCCGAGTAAGGAGATGGACATGAATTGGGTTGCAATCGGTGACATCTCCGATATCCCGCTGCGCGGCGCGCGCTGCGTGAAGACGCCGCAGGGCAAGATCGCCGTCTTCCGTACGGCCGAAAACGAGGTCTTTGCCATCGAGGATCACTGCCCGCACAAGGGTGGTCCGCTCTCCCAGGGCATCGTGCATGCAAAGGCCGTCACCTGCCCGCTGCACAATTGGGTGATCTCTCTGGAAACCGGCAAGGCGCTCGGCGCCGACGATGGCGCGGTGCGGACCATACCGGTCCGCAACGAGGACGGCGCCCTGTTCATCGCGCTCGAAAGCCTGATGATGGCGGCTGAATAATGGCGGCTGAGGTCAAGACCACCTGCCCCTATTGCGGCGTCGGCTGCGGCGTTATCGCCACGGTGGACGAGGCCGGCGCCGTCAGCGTCAAGGGCGATCCCGAGCATCCGTCGAATTTCGGCCGGCTCTGCTCGAAGGGTTCGGCGCTTGCCGAAACCATCGATCTCGACGGCCGGCTGCTTTATCCCGAAATTGCAGGCGAACGGAGCGATTGGGACGAGGCGCTCGATTTGGTCGCCCGGCGTTTTTCCGAAACGATAGCCGAACACGGGCCTGACTCTGTTGCCTTCTACGTCTCCGGCCAGTTACTGACCGAGGATTATTATGTCGCCAACAAGCTGATGAAGGGCTTCATCGGTTCGGCCAATATCGACACCAATTCCAGGCTCTGCATGTCCTCGTCGGTGGCCGGGCATCGCCGCGCCTTCGGCGCCGATACCGTGCCAGGGACCTATGAGGATATCGAACTTGCGGATCTCGTGGTGCTCACGGGCTCCAACCTCGCCTGGTGTCATCCCGTCATCTACCAGCGGCTGGCCGCCGCAAAAGCGGCGCGGCCGAACATGCGGATCGTCGTCATCGATCCGCGCCGGACGATGACATGCGATATCGCCGACCTGCATCTGGCTATCCGCCCGGACGGCGACGTCGCGCTGTTCATGGGGCTGCTCGCCCATCTCGCCACAAGCCAAGCGATCGACCAGAATTATATCGCCTCCCATACGGAAGGCTTCGCCGGCGCCTTTGCGGCGGCCGCAGCACTTGATATCAACGATCTCCTGGAGCGGACCGGCCTGCCGGCCATGCAGATCCGGGAATTCTTCCGCCTGTTCGAGACAACGTCGAAGGTCGTCACCTGCTACAGCCAGGGCGTCAACCAATCCTCTTCCGGCACTGACAAGGTCAATGCCATCCTCAACTGCCATCTGGCGACCGGCCGCATCGGCCGTCCGGGCATGGGCCCGTTCTCGCTGACCGGCCAGCCGAACGCCATGGGCGGGCGCGAAGTCGGCGGTCTCGCCAACATGCTCGCCGCCCATATGGCGATCGAAAATCCTGACGACCGCGACCGCGTGCAGCGCTTCTGGGATTCGCCAGTCATCGCCGCAAAAGGGGGCCTGAAGGCGGTCGACATGTTCCGCGCCGTCGTCGACGGGCGCATCAAGGCGCTCTGGATCATGGCCACCAACCCCGTCGTCTCGATGCCGGATGCCGATAGCGTCAAAAGCGCGATCGCCGCCTGTCCCTTCGTCGTCGTCTCCGACATTCTGAGAGAGACGGATACGACCCGGCATGCAGATGTGCTTCTGCCCTCGCTCGGCTGGGGCGAAAAGGATGGCACAGTCACCAATTCCGAACGGCGCATTTCCAGGCAGCGGCCGTTTCTCGGCATCCCTGGCGATGCGAAGGCCGACTGGTGGCAGCTTGCGGAGGTCGGACGCCGCATGGGATTTGCCGCTGCCTTTGATTTCGATGCGCCGGCCGAAATCTTCGCCGAACACGCGGCCCTTTCCGCCTTCGAAAACAACGGCAGCCGCGACTTCGACATCGGCTCCCGCGCCGGTATCTCAGGCGCCGCCTATGAGGAACTGTCGCCCTTCCAATGGCCGCAGGCGGCAGGGAGCGCGCCTGGCGTCACCCGCTTCTTCGCCGATGGCGGCTTCTACCATGCCGATGGCAAGGCGCGCTTCGTTGCGGTGGAACCGCCGGCAACCGATCGCACCAATGCCGACTTCCCCTTTACGCTGAATACCGGACGCATCCGCGACCAGTGGCATACGATGACGCGAACCGGAAAGAGCGCGCGGCTTTCCGCCCATATCGCCGAACCCTTTGCCGAGATCCATCCGCGCGATGCGATCGAGACCGGTATATCGAGCGCCGGTCTCGCCGAGATCGACAGCCCGCACGGCAAGGCGATCGTCCGCGCGCTGGTGACCGATCGCCAGGCGCGCGGCAGCATTTTCGCGCCGATGCACTGGAACGACCAGTTCGCGGCAAAAGCGCGGATCGACGCCGTGGTCGCGCCGATCACCGATCCGATTTCCGGCCAGCCGGCATCGAAAAACGTCGCCGTCGCCGTCCGCCCCTTCCGCGCCGCGCATTACGGCTTCGCGGTCTCGGCCGTCAAACCGGCCACGCCGGAGGCGGCTTATTGGGCGCTGGCGAAAGCCGACGGCGGCTGGCGGCTGGAGCTTGCCTTCGGCGAAACCGTCGAGGACTGGACGGCCTGGTGCCGGGCGGTTTTTGCCATTCCCGACGAAATCGAACCGCTGGGTTACGCCGACCGGCAAACCGGCGACCTCAGGCTCGCCTTCTTCGACGGCGAGACGCTGCTCGCCGCGCTGTTCCTCGCGCGCGCGCCGGTCGCCGTGGCGCGCAACTGGGCAATCTCGCAGCTCTCGGTGCCGCATGGTGACCTGCGGAAACGCTTCGCGCTGGTAGCAGGCCGCCCTGGGGCCGGCAGACCGGATCCGGGCGCCACCGTCTGCTCTTGCTTCAGCGTCGGGGTCAATCAGATCGCCGCTGCCGTGCGCGGCGGATGCCACAGCGTCGAGGCGGTCGGCAAGGAAACCAGCGCCGGGACCAATTGCGGCTCCTGCCGCGGCGAAATCGGCCGGATCATCGATCGCTGTCTTGCCGCGGCCGCGGAGTGAAAGGCGAAAAACTGTAACGTGGCGATATCAGGCCACGTTCGGGGCGATCAACATCTTGTGGTCGGCCGAGATGCGCACCGAAATTTCGTCGTAGGATGCGAGGGTCGGATGCGACGTCTCCATCTTCTGGTGATGGGTTGCCGTCACTACCATCACGTCGGCGCCCGCGGCCTCGCCGGCGATGATGCCGGCTGTGACATCCTCGAACACCAGGCAGTCCTGGGTGCTGACGCCGAGACGTTCGGCGCCGAGAATGTAACATTGCGGATCGGGCTTTCCGACTTTGACGTCCTCCGCCGTCACCATGAATTTCGGCAGTGACAGGCCTGCCGCTTCCAGCCGCCGGCGGGCAAGACGCAAGGGCGAGGAGGTGACGATCGCCCAGCGATCCGGCGGCAGCGAACTTAGGAAGGCGGCAGCGCCAGAAATGGCGACGACATCGCTGACATCGGCGATTTCGGCCTCGGTCACCAATTTGGCTTCATGTTCGGGATCGACGCCCGGCAGGTTCAGCCGGGCGATCGTGTCGATGCCGCGTGATCCATGCATCTTCGGCAGAAAGTCCGCAACATCGAGCCCTTGACGCCTGGCCCAATCGCTCCACACCCGTTCGGCCGCACGGATCGAATTGAGAATGGTACCGTCCATATCGAACAGGAAGGCGGCATAAGGCTTCTCGAAGCCACGCGGCATCGGCTGGGACAAAATGCTGAATCCTTCGGGAAAGAGAGTCGGATGGCAGTCGCTGGACGCGATGAAACGGCAAATCGCCATGTTTTGCAAGTTTTCGAGCGTGACTGCGACGATGTCGCAAATCTGTCCTAAAAGGCGGCGGCGCCCGAAGCCGCTATCAGATCGCAGGAGAGGCGAAGGCCGATCCGGTCATGGCAAAGGTCGCCAGTTCTGGCGGCTAGCCGCAGTTCAGCCGGCGCGTCCGCCCGGAGACGGGCCTGTCCTGTCGGATCGACGCGTGTCGGAATGGCGGTCCACAAGGAGGGGCGGCTGACGTCGATCGCGGAAATATCGGCTCTTTCGCCGCCTATGGCCGTGGCAGCGATCGCCATTCCACCTGCCGTCAAAGCAAGTGAAAGCGCAATCTGCAGACCGAGATCTGCGGCCTCGCGAGGGGAAACGAACATAGCGGCCTCATGCTGCGGATTAGCGTTTCGTGTGCCTAAGGCAGACAGTGGCAGCGATCCAGCGGCTTGGCCGGTTAAGGTTTATGCGTAACCATGCAAGGCCAGCGTGCAGGTTTTTCCTAAATTTTGGAACAATGCCTCCGTGGGCCAGTTACCCAACGGTCATCCAAGATGAAAATCAAAGGAGGATATCCTCATGACCAGATCTCTTATCGCCGCTTCGCTGCTCGCGATCGGCATGGCATCGTCGGCCTTTGCCCAGTCGAACCCCGATCCGATCGGGCCGACCAATGGCGGTTCGACCGATCCGAGTTCGGGTAACTATTCGTCCGATTACACCAACAGCGACAATGGCATCCGTCCGGTGCAGGTCGCCCCGGTCGATCCGACCACGACACAGAGCATCGGCCGGCCCCAGACGATGGAATGCCCCGGCATGCCGCAGCAGAATTCAGGCGTCGACACCCGTGGCGGTCAGAGCGGCGCATCGATCAGCGAAGCCTGCCGCGAATACGACAACTGAGCAGGCCATCGCCCACTTTGAGAAAGGCCGGTTCACGCCGGCCTTTTTCATGTCTTCGGCTGAAAATTTGATCCGGCCATTCCGTCGATTCGTAGCAGCGTCAATGACACGAGCGGAGACGGCTTCTTGGCAGCGGGCGAGACAAAACCTGTCATACTGTGGTTTCGCAAGGATTTGCGCCTTGACGACAACCAGGCTCTTGGGGCCGCTCATCGTTCCGGGCGACCGATCATCCCCCCTCTATATCCGCGAGCCGACGCCCGCGGGCACAGGTCCGCTCGGTGCCGCTCAGGCTTGGTGGCTGCATCATTCGCTGGAAGCGCTGGATATGTCGTTGCGCAAGCGGCAGGGACGGCTGGTGCTTGCAAGCGGCGAGGCGCTCGAGGTGCTGCGTGGCGTCATCAGGAAGAGCAGCGCAGACGCCGTTTACTGGAACCGGCGCTACGACCCGTCCGGAATGTCGATCGATGTTCGCATCAAGGCTGAACTGGAAAAGCAGGGGATCGAAGCAAGGAGTTTCACCGGCCAGCTGCCGCACGATCCGTGCCGGCTGGTGACCGGCAAGGGCACCCCCTACCGGGTCTACACGCCGTTCTGGCGCGCACTGGAGAGTGCCGGCGAACCAGGATCACGTCCTGGAGATCGGCTGCGGTTGGGGCGGTTTTGCCGAATTCGCAGCCGGCGAGCTGGACTGCAAGGTCACCGGGCTGACGATCAGCCGGGAGCAGCTCGCCTATGCCGAAGCGCGCATCGAAAAGGCAGGTCTTGGCGATCGCGTCAAATTTCGTTTTCAGGATTACCGTGATGAAGCCGGGCTCCACGACCGGATCGTCTCGATCGAAATGTTCGAGGCTGTCGGCGAAAAATATTGGCCGTCCTATTTCTCCAAGCTCCGGCAATGCCTGAAGCCGGGCGGCAAGGCCGGCCTGCAGATCATAACCATCCGGCCTGAAGCCTTCGACCAATATCGCAGCAATCCCGACTTCATTCAGAAATACGTCTTTCCCGGCGGCATGCTGCCGACGCGCAACCACCTGGCCGATCTCGCCGGCAGGGTCGACCTGTCACTGGTCAGGGACTTCAGCTTCGGGCTCCCCGTACGCTTGCCGAATGGCGCGAGCGCTTCCGGTCGGTCTGGGAATGCATCCGCCCGATGGGTTTCGACGAGCGCTTCAAGCGCTTCTGGGAATTCTATCTGTTCTATTGCGAAGCCGGTTTCCGGGCCCGCAATATCGATGTGCGCCAGGTGGTGTTCTCGCGCAGCTGATCATTCCGCCGGATGCGGTGTCGCCGGTTGGTGACCTGCCGATGACGGCCGTTCGCGCCAGCCGGTCAAGCGGTTCACCAGCGGGAAATAAGCGCCGTAGGGAAGCAGACGCGCAAGCTTCAGCATCGTGGTGAAGCGCCCGGGGAACGTGATCTCGAAGGCTTGCAATTTCAGTCCGGCTGCGATCTGCCGGGCAGCCTCCTCGGGCGACACCAGCGCCGGCATCGGCAAGGCGCTCTTGCCTGTCGCCGGGGCATCGATGAAGCCCGGGCTGACGAGTTGGATGCGGATGCCCATCTTGTCGAGATCGAACTTCAGGCTTTCGGCCATGTTGATCAGCGCCGCCTTGGTGGCGCCATAGGCCGCCCCCGTCGGCAGGCCGCCATAGCCGGAAACGGAGGAGACGATGGCGATCTGCCCCTGCCCTTTCGCCTTCATATGGCGGATCGCCGGCAAGAGACAGTTGACGACGCCGGAAAGATTGATGGCGAAGCTCTTTTCGAAATCGGCGCGGTGCAGGTCCTCGGCATGAACAGGCAGATAGATGCCGGCATTGAGGATCGCCATGGCGAGCGTGCCGTGCTCGTATTCGATGGAGGCCATGGCATGTTCCATGTCCTCTGCATCGGTGACGTCGCCGTCGAGAACGACGATGCTGCCGTCAAGGCCGCTGGCCTCGGCCTGCAGTTCGACCAGTTTCTCATGGCTTTTGGCGGTGACGGCGACCTTGTATCCCTCGCCGGCGAGCTTCAGCGCAAGCGCCCGGCCGATGCCGGAACTCGCGCCCGAAATCCAGACAATTCCATGTTCGGGACGGGCGATGAAATCACGCATGACATGTCCTCCGGCTCTGCCTGACCAACACGACAACGGGTCCGGAAGTTATCATCTCCTCCCGGATTTACGGCTCTATCACACCATTGTGGCTGCTTTCAGCCGATCAGGTCGCCGATCATCTGACGAAGGGATCCGGTGAGCTTGACCGGCCCGTCGGAAACGACAAAGGCGATGCAGGGCCGGGCCTTTTCGGCGACCGGCCGATGCTCGACCGTCTCGTCGGCGATGGAGATGTCACCGGGACCAAAACGGCCGCGTTCATCGTTGAAGGCGCCGTCGAGGATCAGGATCAGTTCCAGGCCTTTATGGGTGTGGGCCGGTAAGGCACGGCCCGGCCGGATCCACATCAGGCTGACCTCGCAACCTTCCATGTCGAACGAATAGTCCTTGAAGCCGGGCAAGCGCCTGCGCCAGGGCACATCCTCGGCGTCGAAGCCGAGGAGATCGCGCAAAGCCTGGGGAAACGGCGCCCTTTTGGCCACCTTTTTGGAAACATAGTATTCCGAAGCAGAAGGCATAGAGGAAAATATCGCCGCAAGCCGCTGGTCGCGATCGGCTATGGCGGCTTCCGGTGTGCTTTCAAGGGCTTCCCCGGCCAAAAGCTCGAGGCTGCTCACCAGGTATCGATTGTCCGGCTTCATTTGCAGATGGGATCGAACGAGCACCCGCGCCGGCTCGGGCAAGGAACCGGCGACGTAATGCGCCATCAATGTGTCGATCGTATCGATCTGCTCGTGAACCATGTCGGTTTTGGTCACGCCCTGTTGCTGCGCCCCGCTTCGCTTTGTCATCATCCGTACGGGTAAAGTCAATCTTCGGATCACCGCGCAACCGCCGGATGGCGGGTGATGGGCCTTTTCGGGCAGGGAAAGCGAAATTTTGTCGTGGCCGACAGCGGCATGGAATAGCATTTCTTGCCAACACAGCCTTGTGAAGGGAAAAGACCGTTCTTAAAGTAAGAGTTCGAAAGAGGCAGATTCCATGACCTTCCATCCCTCCGTCCTCGAAGCCATCGGCAATACGCCCCTGATCAAACTCAAGGGCGCCTCGGCGGCAACCGGCTGCACCATTCTCGGCAAGGCGGAGTTCCTGAACCCCGGCCAGTCGGTCAAGGATCGTGCCGCGCTCTTCATCATCCGCGACGCCGAGCGGAAGGGGCTGCTTCGGCCCGGCGGCGTCATCGTCGAAGGCACGGCCGGCAATACCGGCATCGGCCTGACGCTGGTCGCCAAGGCCCTCGGCTACCGCACCGTCATCGTCATCCCGGAAACGCAGAGCCAGGAAAAGAAGGACGCGTTGAAACTGCTCGGCGCCGAACTCGTCGAAGTGCCCGCCGTTCCCTACAAGAACCCGAACAATTACGTGAAGGTGTCGGGGCGGCTTGCCGAACAAATGGCGAAGAGCGAGCCGAACGGAGCCATCTGGGCGAACCAGTTCGACAACGTCGCCAACCGGCAGGCGCATGTCGAGACGACCGCGCCGGAAATCTGGAAGGACACCGACGGCAAGGTCGACGGCTTTATCTGCTCCGTCGGCTCCGGCGGCACGCTGGCAGGTGTCGCGGCCGGCCTCAAGGCTTTCAACGCCGACGTCAAGATCGGCATCGCCGATCCCGACGGCGCCGCTCTCTATGAATTCTACCAGAACGGCACGCTGAAATCCGAAGGTTCATCGATCACGGAGGGCATCGGCCAGGGCCGCATCACCGCCAATCTCGAAGGCTTCACGCCGGACTTTTCCTATCGGATCTCCGATGCCGAATCCCTTCCCTATCTTTTCAATCTCGTCGAAAATGAAGGCCTGTGCCTCGGCGGCTCGACGGCGATCAATATTGCCGGCGCCGTCAATCTCGCCCGGGATCTCGGACCCGGTCACACGGTGGTGACAATCCTCTGCGACTACGGCAACCGCTATCAGTCGAAACTCTTCAACCCGGATTTTCTGCGGTCGAAGGGGCTGCCCGTTCCGGGCTGGATGGCTAGGTCCTCCGACATACACGTTCCCTACGAACCCGTGTGATACCCATGCCCGTCAATGCCCTCTATCGTGACGACTTCTATCTCTCCACATGCGAGGCGGTCGTCACCGCCGTTCACGACGACGGGGGCATCGAACTCGACCAGACCTGCTTCTATGCGGCGTCGGGCGGCCAGCCCGGGGACACCGGACAGCTTGAACGCGCCGACGGCAGCAAGATCGTGCTCGGCCAGACGAAACATGGCGCGAGCAAGGATATCATCATCCATGTGCCGCTCGACAATGAGCCGCAGCCTGAGATCGGCGAGACACTGGTGCTGCATGTCGATTGGCCGCGCCGCTACAGGCTGATGCGCATGCACACGGCTTGCCACCTGCTGTCGGTCATCTGCTCCTATCCGATCACCGGGGCCGCTGTCGGCGAGGAAGAAAGCCGCATCGACTTCGACATGAGCGAGACGATCGATAAGGACGAGGTCACGGCGAGGCTGATGGAACTGGTAGGCCAGAACCATCCGGTCTACCTGCAATGGATCACCGACGACGAGCTTGCGGCCAATCCTGATATTGTCAAATCGAAGAATGTGCGCCCGCCGATCGGCCTCGGTCGTGTCAGCCTCGTCTGCATCGGCGAAAACTCCTCGATTGACAGCCAGCCCTGCGGCGGCACACATGTCTCGGAAACGCAGGAAGTCGGCCAGATCCATATCGCCAAGATTGAAAAGAAGGGCAAGGAGAACCGGCGCTTCCGTATCCGCTTCGGCGCGCCCGGCGAAGAAGCCTGACAGGGGAGAGCATAATGACTGAGAGCAAGAGCCGTTTCGTCGTCTCCGCCGACTGGCTGCAGGCCGAGCTCGGCAAACCGGATCTGCGTGTGCTCGACGCATCCTTCTATCTGCCGGCGCAGAAACGCGATGCCGATGCCGAATATGCTGCCGGCCATATTCCCAGCGCCATCCGTTTCGATCAGGACAAGATCGCCGACCATTCGACGTCGCTGCCGCACACGATCCCCTCGCCCGACTATTTCGCCACCGAAGCCGGCCGCCTCGGCATCAGCGAGAACGATCGCATCGTCGTCTATGACGGCATTGGCCTGTTTGCCTCGCCGCGAGTGTGGTGGCTGTTCCGGGTGATGGGGGCAAAGAACGTCTTCGTGCTCGACGGCGGTCTCGACGGCTGGAAGGCCGAGGGGCGTCCGCTCGAAACGACGACGCCCGGCCATGCGCCGGCGACGTTTACGCCGAACTTCGATGCGAGCCGCGTGGTGACGCTCGATACCATGCGCGACATCGTCTCGAGCGGCGCGATGCAGATCGCCGATGCCCGCAGCGCCGGCCGCTTCGCCGCCACCGAGCCCGAGCCGCGGGCCGGCATGCGCTCCGGCCATATGCCCGGCGCCCGCAGCCTGCCCTCCGGCGTCTTTGCCAACCAGGGCCGGTTCAAATCATTGCCCGAACTCCGCCAGACGATCGAGGATGCCGGCATCGATCTTTCTAAGCCGGTCGTCACCTCCTGCGGCTCGGGAATCACTGCGGCGATCATCACGCTGGCACTGGAATCGCTCGGCCATCAGGACAACAAGCTTTACGACGGCTCTTGGAGCGAATGGGGAAGCCGTGACGATACGCCTGTCGTCACCGGCCCGCCGACGCCGGTCAAAGCTTGACCGCCATGGGAAAGACGCCCGCTTCGCTCAAAGCGCACATCACCCGTCTCGAAATGACGGCGCCACCAAAAGCCAGCCTGCCGGTGCCGGTCAATATCCAGACGGCGATCATGCGCGCGCCCGGCATCCCGCTGCCCTTCTACCGCTATCTCTACCGACAGGTGGGCGCGCGCTGGCAGTGGGTGGACCGGCTGCGCATGAGCGACGAGCAACTGGCGGAAATGCTGACCGACAAGCGCAACAATATCAGCGTCCTCTATGTGAACGGCGCCCCGGCCGGCTTCTATGAATATTTCTGTGAGGACGAGGATACGATCGAACTCAGCCATTTCGGCCTGATCGAACATGCACTCGGCCTCGGCATCGGCAAGTGGTTTCTGCTGCAGGCGCTTTATGCCATCTGGTCGCTCAATCCGAAGCGGGTCACCACCACAACAAACAATCTCGACCACCCGCGCGCGCTGCAGCTCTACCAGATGTACGGCTTCTCCCCGGTCTCGACCGGCACCGGCATCGTCCGGCCGCTGAGTGACAAGGAGCTTCTGGAGCTGGCGCGGAAAAGTTGAGGATTATCGCGGACGGCGGACTTCATGTTGACAGTGTCTGTCAGCAGCGGTGTAGATAATCCGTAAGCCGCCGGTTTCTGAACCCGCCGCCATCTCACCGTAGAGCCCTGCTATTCTGCCGTTGGCTGGGCCTCAATCCAATCCGATCGGAGCAGGTCCCGAGATGAAGCCGCACCACCGCATTTTCTTCATCCAGTTTGCTGTCGCCCTTTCCGTGGGTGCCTTCCTATCGCGACTGCCTGATCTTCAGCGCAAGTTCGGTCTCACCGAGGGCGAACTCGGGCTTTTGCTCGCTGTCATGTCATTGGGGGTTCTTTGCGGGCTGACATTTTCGGTGAGGATAATCGAGAGGTTCGGTGCGCGCACCACAGCTTTCGTCACGGTGTTCGGTGCATCCTTGTTTTTGTCGCTGATCTCCTGGATGCCTTCAGCGCTATCGGCAATGCCTCTGTTCTTCATCGCCGGTCTTTTCACCGGGGCGTTCGAGATCAATGCCAATATCGAAACCGACCGACACGAGGCTCTGCTTGGTTACCGCATCATGAGCCGCGCTCATGGCATGTGGAGCCTCGGTTTCTGCATGACTGCCCTTATCGCCGCCGGCATGCGGCAAGCCGCCATCTCCATCGAACTCCACACCTTCTTCGTCCTCCTGACCGTCCTCATTTCAGGTTCCGTCGTTTTCTCGAAGATCGAGAACGCGCCTCCTCGGCAGGACGCGCACTCCGGAGAAATCCCGCTCATCGCTTTTCCCACAATGGGGCTGTTGTCCCTTTGCCTGATAGGCGCAGCGCCACTTTTGGCTGAAGGCGCGAGCGTCGACTGGTCAGCGATCTATATGCGTGACGTCTTTGCGGCCGAACCCTTCATCGGCGGGCTCAGCGTGACGATATTCTCCCTGTGCATCGCCATCGGACGGCTCGCAATGGACCCTGTGATCGACCGCTTCAACCCACACCCGGTCGCAATAGTCCTTCTCGGAATCGTCGTCGTCGGGCTTGTTATGGTCGCGACGGCGGCACATCCGGCCACAGCACTCATAGGCTTCGGCCTGACCGGCATCGGCTGCTCATCGGTCTATCCGCTTGCCATCTCGGCTGCGGCCCGCCGCACGTACCGGCCGGCTCCGGTTAACGTCGCGGCCCTTGGGCAGACGACCTTCCTCGTGTTTTTCGCCGGCCCGCCCCTGCTTGGTTTTATTGCCGAATATTTCGGCATCCGCATGTCCTACTGGGTGGTGGTCCCCGTAATGGTCACCGCGCTTCTTGTCATCAAGGCGCTTTCCGCGGTTCCGATGCCGGCCACAGCAGAGCCGCAACCTGTGCAGACCAACGGTTGATACACCGGATGTGCTGCGGTGCCGGGCTTCAGGGTCGGATCGGTCGCGCGGGCCACAGCAGCTAACGCCGCGTCAGGCTGCTTGGTCGGCGTGGATCATTGCGGCGCTCGAAGTCGAGCGTACGGCCCGACAGCTCCCTAAGTTCCGCCACCTCCCGGCGCAAGGCCCTGAGTTCCTCCAATATTTCGGCGCTCTGCTGCGCCAGCAGCGCCAAATCGACTTCAGCCATGGCAACTCTCCTTTGACGATGCAGCGTGGCAAGAAACGGGTGGCTTATACAATGATACGAATGCACTTCATGGCAACCACAAAGGAGATTTGCCATGACCGCCATTTGCTTTGCCGCCATGCCGACCATCGACGCCGAGCATCTCTGGAGCGGCGGCCGCGATGCTTACGACAGGCTGCCTGAGACGATCATTTCCGACGGCCCGGGTCATCCCTGCCGCCACTGCCTTGAGAATATCGATGAGGGCGAGGAACTGCTGGTTTTCGCTTATCGGCCATTCCCGGAGTTGCAGCCCTATGCCGAAACCGGCCCGATCTTCCTGCACAAGCGGCCTTGCAAACGCTATGCTGCCGAGGAGATCCTGCCGCCGGTGTTGACGACGAGTCCGGACTTTATTCTCCGCGGCTACAATGAAGACAACCGCATCGTCTATGGCACCGGCGCGGTGACCGTGATCGACGAAATCGCAGCCTATGGCCAAAAGCTGCTGGCACGGCCGGACGTCGCCTATGTCCACGTGCGTTCGGCACGCAACAACTGCTTTCAGTGCCGGATTGACAACATAGAGGCGCCGGCCCTTGCGGAAATCGGCGCCTTGACCTGACCTTGAGTGAGGAAGCTTACGCTACGTTCAGCACGCTCTCGGGCGCGAAGGCTTCGTAGCCGAGGGCTTCGGCGACCGGCTTGCTGGTGATGCGGCCCTTGTGCACATTGAGGCCGTTTCTCAGGTGCTTGTCTTCGGCAATGGCGCGCAGGCCGCGATCGGCGAGCGCCAGGCCATGAACCAGCGTGGCGTTGTTCAGCGCGTGCGCCGAGGTGACGGGCACAGCGCCCGGCATGTTGGCGACGCAATAATGCACCACGCCGTCGACTTCATAGGTCGGATCGGAATGAGTGGTTGCATGCGAGGTCTCGAAGCAACCGCCCTGGTCGATGGCGACGTCGACGATGACGGAACCCTTCTTCATGCCGGACAGCATTTCGCGCGTGACGAGCTTCGGGGCAGCGGCCCCGGGAATGAGCACGGCGCCGATGACGAGGTCGGCCGAGAAGACCTCCTCCTCCAGTGCCTGGATGCTGGAATAACGGGTGTGCACACGGCCCGCAAAAATGTCGTCGAGCTGGCGAAGGCGCGGCAGCGATTTGTCGAGAATGCTGACATCGGCGCCGAGGCCGGCGGCCATTCTGGCGGCGTGCAGGCCGACAACGCCGCCGCCGATGACGGCGACCTTGGCCGGCAGCACGCCGGGTACGCCGCCGAGCAGGACGCCGAGACCGCCATTGGCTTTCTGCAACGCGGTGGCTCCCGCCTGGATCGACAGGCGTCCTGCCACCTCCGACATCGGCGCCAGCAGCGGCAGGCCGCCGCGCTCGTCGGTCACCGTCTCATAGGCGATCGCGGTGACGCCGGAGGCGATCAGACCCTTGGTCTGTTCGGGGTCGGGTGCCAGATGCAGATAGGTATAGAGAAGCTGACCGTCGCGCAGCTGCGCCCATTCGGCGGGCTGCGGCTCCTTCACCTTGACGATCATGTCGCACTTTTCGAAGATATCCTTGGCGGAGGCGGCGATCTTCGCGCCAGCCGCCGCGTAGGCAGCGTCATCGGCGCCGATGCCGGCGCCCGCCTTGGTCTCTACCCAGACCTCGTGGCCATGGGCGACGTATTCGCGCACCGAGGCCGGCGTCAGGCCGACACGATATTCATGGTTCTTGATTTCCTTCGGGCAACCGACACGCATTGGCGTTCCTCTCCATTTCCTCTCCGCAGCCGCGGATCTCCTCGGACGATGAATCCAACCATCAAGGGCGTGAAATGTCCTTGCAAAGACGATTTGCGCGGAAGGGATTTTTCGATGATTGTTGCGTGTATCTCCTTTTTCTTCGAAGGGTCTGCGAATGACTGATCTCGACACTATCGATCTTGCGATTCTCAAGGTCTTGCAGGCCAATGCCCGGATCACCAACGCCGAGCTTGCCGAAAAGATCGGGCTGTCGCCTTCGGCCTGTTCGCGCCGGCTCGACATACTCGAAAGAAGCGGTGTCATCGGCGGCTATCATGCGCGGCTTTCGCACAAGGCGCTCGATTACAAGATGATCGCGATTGTGCATATCTCGCTGTCCGGCCAGTTCGCCAAAACGCTGGCGGAATTCGAAGCCGCTGTGAAACTCTGCCCAAACGTGCTCGTCTGCTACCTGATGTCCGGCGAATACGACTATATCCTCAGGGTCGCCGCCCGGGATCTCGAGGATTACGAGCGCATTCATCGCGACTGGCTGTCGGCGCTTCCGCATGTGGTCAAGATCAATTCGAGCTTCGCACTCAGAGAAATCATCGACAGGCCGAATGTGGGACTTTGAGGCCTTGCTTATTTGCCGAAACGCTGCCCAGACTTTCGGGGCTCGCGGACGTTTTCCCCTTTACGGCATATCATGACATCGAAGACCCACGGTTATATTTTCGCCCTGCTGGCGACCACCATCTTCTCTTTACAGGACGCCATCTCGAAACATCTGGCGTCGACTTATCCGCCGATCTTCGTGACGATGATCCGCTACTGGGCCTTCGCGCTGTTCACGATCGTCCTCGCTTCGAAAATGCGCGGCGGCCTCCAGGCGACGGCCCGCACAAAACGCCCGCTTCTTCAGGTGGTGCGCGGCGTGCTGCTGGCCGTCCAGGTGGTTCTGGCCATCACCTGCTTTTCCGTAATCGGCCTTGCCCGTTCGCAAGCGATCTTTTCCGCGACGCCGATCCTGATCGCGCTGCTGTCGATGCCGATCCTCGGCGAGCGGGTTGGATGGCGACGGTGGACGGCGATCGGCGTCGGGCTTTGCGGGGTGCTGCTGATCCTGAAGCCGGAAGGCGAGTTTTTCGACGTGAAATTGCTTCTCGCCATTCTTTCCTGCTTCAACTTCGCCTTCTACGTCATCGTCACCCGTTTCGTCAGCCGCGACGATTCGTCGATGACCAGCTTCTTCTATACCGGCGTTATCGGCGGCATCACGATGACGCTCGTCGGCCCGTTCTACTGGAGCTGGATGTCGCCGGGCGACTGGGGCTGGATGGCGCTCGTCTGCATCACCAGCATTTCCAGCCACTATTTCCTGATCCGCGCCTACGATGTTCTCGATGCCGCCGCCGTGCAGCCGCTGACCTATCTGTCACTGGTCTACGCCTCGATCATCGGTGTGACGATCTATGACGAAACGCTCAGTCTCAACACGGTCATCGGCTCGGTCATCGTCGTTGCCGCCGGCATCTTCACCATCTGGCGCGAACATGTGGTGGGGCGCAGGGCGGCGGCCGCCAACTGAAGTTTCACTGCAATTTTAGCCAAGCCCCTAAAACCATTTCAATTTTCCGTCGCTATGCTCCCCTCGCGTTTCAAAGGGAGACAGTATGAGCAGCAACTTGAAAATCACGGCACGGAAGGCGGATCGGAAGAATTGCCGCGTCTTCGGCAGTGTCAAATATCTGAACAGCCAAGTGGATGTGCGAATTCTCAACCTGTCGGCGACCGGCGCCGCGCTGGAGACGAAGACGCCGCTCCATGCCGCTTCCGGCAGCAAGGTGCGCATCGAAGCCGAAAACCTCGGAATGCTCGAAGGCATCATCCGCTGGAAGCACAATGGCCGCGTCGGCATCCAGTTCGACGTGAATTCGAATGCGCGGGCGCAGGTCTCCTCCTATTTCCGCTTCTTCCATCAGGAAATACGCCCTGTGCTGGCGGTGCGCCAACTGAGAGCCGCTACCAACGTCGAGCGCCCGCTTCGTTCGGCGACAGTGACGCTGAAGTCTTAGGACAGCACCGCTTCTGCAGCAAAGGAACGACTGACATCGTTCCAGGAGCTGCTGGTTGACATTGACGTCGAGCTCAACAAGAGCCTTGCGTCTGCCGCAGGCTAAGGTCGATGGTCCCGATGTCGATGGCGCCACCCGATGACGACCCTGTTCATGATCCCGCCCTCGATGGATTTGAGCCGGAGTGCCGCACTATACATTGCATTTTCAGATCGCGCCGCCCTTGCTAGCGATTGTTTTGCCGTCCTGTCATTTTGGCAGTGTACTCCTCGCCAAATCGTCCGTAATTCTGACGGGCCGGACGATGCATGATCCCATAGGAGAGTTCCATGTCTTCCATTTTTGATGTCGGTCTCATGAGCCGCCGTTCCCTGCTTGGCGGTCTCGCCGCGACTTCCGCCCTGGTGCTGCTGCACCCTTTCAGCGCCCGTGCCAACGCCAATCAGGCGCATCTGCGGCTGATGGAAACGACCGACATTCACGTCAACGTCTTCCCTTATGACTATTACGCCGACAAGCCGAACGACACGATGGGCCTGTCGCGCACCGGAACGATCATCGACAATATCCGTGCCGAAGCGGCCAACTCGCTGTTGATCGACAATGGCGACGTGCTCCAGGGCAATCCGATGGGCGACTACATGGCCTATCAGCACGGCATGAAGGACGGCGACGTCCATCCCGTGATCAAGGCGATGAACACGCTCGGCTATACGGTCGGCACGCTCGGCAATCACGAGTTCAATTACGGCCTCGACTTCATGTTCAAGGTCCTGTCCGGCGCGAACTTCCCCTTCGTCTGCGCCAACCTGACCAAGGGCCAGCTCGCCTCGGATCCCAAGCAGGACGATCTCTTCTTCAAACCCTACATCATTGTCGAAAAGCAGATCAAAGACGGCGCTGGCAAGGAGAGCCCTGTCAACATCGGCTTCATCGGATTCGTACCGCCGCAGATCATGCTCTGGGACATCAAGAACCTCGAAGGCAAGGCGCAGACCCGCGACATCGTCGAGGCCGCCAAGGCCTGGGTTCCCGCCATGAAGGAAGCCGGCGCCGATATCGTCATCGCACTCTCCCATTCCGGCATCGACGGAGCGGCACCGTCCGAAAAGATGGAGAATGCCTCGCTGCATCTCGCCGCTGTCGAGGGGATCGATGCGATCTTCACCGGCCATCAGCATCTCGTCTTCCCCGGCCCGAAGAGCTGGGACGGCATCGCCAATGCCGATCCCGTCAAAGGCACGCTGCATGGCAAGCCCGCCGTGATGGCCGGCTTCTGGGGTTCGCATCTCGGCCTCATCGACCTGCTGCTCGAAAAGGACGGCAACAGCTGGAAGATCGTCGATTTCACCTCGGAAGCGCGGCCGATCTACCATCGCGACGACAAGAAGAAAGTGATCGCCGACTACGCCGACAAGAAGGACGTGGTCGAAGCCGCCAAGGCCGAGCACGAGGCGACACTCGCCTATGTCCGCACGCCGGTCGGCAAGACCTCCGCACCGCTCTATTCCTATTTCGCGCTGGTCGCCGACGATCCTTCAGTGCAGGTCGTCAGCCAGGCGCAGACCTGGTACATCAAGCAGATGCTGGCCGACACCGAGTACAAGGATCTGCCGGTGCTTTCGGCCGCAGCTCCCTTCAAGGCCGGCGGCCGCGGCGGCGCCGACTATTATACCGATGTCCCGGCCGGCGATATCGCCATCAAGAACGTCGCCGACCTCTATCTTTATCCGAACACGGTGCAGGCTGTCGCGATCACCGGCGCCCAGGTGAAGAACTGGCTGGAAATGTCGGCCGGCATGTTCAATCACATCAACGCCGGCACCAAGGATGCGCCGCTGCTCAATAGCGACTTCCCGTCTTACAATTTTGACGTGATAGACGGCGTTACATACCAGATCGACCTGTCGCAGCCGCCGAAATATGATTCGTCCGGCAAGGCGATCAATCCGGATGCCAACCGTATCCAGAACCTAGCCTTCGACGGCAAGCCGATCGATCCGGCCCAGAAGTTCGTCGTCGTCACCAACAATTATCGCGCCGGCGGCGGCGGCAGTTTCCCGGAGATCGCTGCCGACAAGGTGATCTTCCAGGCGCCGGACACCAACCGCGACGTCATCGTCCGCTACGTCCACGAGCAAGGTACGATCAATCCGTCGGCCGATGCGAACTGGACCTTCAAGCCGCTGCCGGGCACGACGGCGACCTTCGAAAGCGGCCCGAAGGCGAAGCAGTTCCTCGCTGCGGTCAAGAGCGTCAAGATCGAGGAGGCCGGCGACGGGGCCGACGGATTCTCGAAATTCAGGCTGGTACTTTAAGCAAAAGTATTCCGACGAAGGCGCGGCTCCGCGCCTTCGTCATTCGGCCGCGAGCGGTGGAGCGGTGTCCCGCAGTTCCGCCATCTCAGCATGAAAATCGGCCTGGTTCGGGCAATAGGAAAGCCGCGTGCGGAAGGCATCGATCATCCAGCTGGCGGCCGGTCCGGGCGGGTTGGCGAGCTGGCGCATCGAATAGATGCCATACTCACCCTGTTCATAGGCATCCAGGTCGAGGTGGATGAGCGCGCCGCTGCGCAGATCGTCATGGATGATGGACGCCGGAAGACCGCCCCAGCCAAGGCCGGCCTTGATCAGCTGGTGCTTTGTCGCGATATCGCTGACGCGCCACGTCTTGTAGGACAGAACGTTGAAATCCCGCCCCTTTGTGCGGCCCGACGCGTCGGTGACGACGAGTTGCACTTCCTCGCGCACGTCGCCGAGCGTGAGCGGCCGGTCGATCGCGGCAAGCGGGTGGTTGGGCGCGGCAACGGGCAGCATGAAGGAATGGCCGATCCGTTCCGTGACCATCGAATCGTCCGGCTTGAGCACCGCGCCGCCGATGCCGATCGTTGCCTTGCCGCTCAGAACGAGATCCATGACCATTCCGAGTTCACCGACATTGAGGTTCAACGAAACGGTCGGGTATCTTTCGCGGAATTCGTGCAGCACGTCCACGACCGCCTGCGATGGCACCATGACGCTGATGGCGACGGAAACCTCGGCTTCGAGGCCCTCCCTCAGGCTCTTGACGCGCGCCCGCATGACCTGAAGGTCGCCGAGAATGCGACGCGCATCCTCGAGCATCGCCTTGCCCGACTCGGTCAGCTTCGGCTGGCGCGCGCCGGACCGCTCGAAAAGCGGCATTTCAAGCTGCGCTTCCAAATTGGCGATCGTATAGCTGACGACCGACTGTGCCCGGTTCAGCGCCCGCGATGCGGCCGAAAAGCTGCCCGTTTCGGCAACGGTCAAGAACACCTGCAACTGGTCCAAAGTCGGGTTCGGAAGCATCTTCCATCCATTCCATCGATAATTTCGATCGACATTATCACCGTTTTTTCGATAGCGGGCCAGACTTATTTTCCTCCTCGACACCGCCGGCTCACCTCCCAGCAACGAGCCGTCAAATTCCATTCGAAAGGAAATGCAGCATGTCGTCCATCCTCCTTCTAACGTCCAGCCCGCGCGCTGAGTCGCTCTCGACCCCGATCGCCGCTGATCTCGCCGAAAAGCTGAAGAACCAGAAGCCGGGCAGCGTCGTCGTTCGCCGCGACCTGGCAACCAACCCGCTGCCGCATATTGATGACCTCTTCACCGGCGCCATCCGCAAGCCGGCCGAGGCCCGCACGGCGGAAGAAGCCGCCGCCGTCAAAACCTCCGACGAACTCGTCAACGAACTCTTTGCCGCCGACACCATCGTCATCAGCACCGGGCTCATCAACTTCAACATCTATTCGTCGCTGAAGACCTGGATCGACAACGTCGCCCGCGCCGGCCTGACCTTCAAATACACGGAAAGCGGTCCGGTCGGCCTGCTCACCGGCAAGAAGGTCTATGTGGTTCTGGCCTCCGGCGGCGTCTATTCGCAGGGACCGGCTGCTCCCTTGAACCATGCCGTGCCGTACCTGAAGTCGGTTCTCGGCTTCCTCGGCATCACTGACATTGAGACGATCTATGTCGAGGGCCTGGCTTTCGGCCCGGAAGCTGCGGAAAAGGCCATTGACGCCGCCAAGTCGCGCGTCGAGGAAATCGCGCTCGCAGCCTGATCGGCTCTTCGATGTTCCGTGGACGGCCGGCCTTCGCCGGCCGTTCCTTATTTGTCGATACTGCCGACGAAATTGCGGATCATCTCGAGGATCTCGTCCGACAGCGCCTCATCAGAGGGGCACTTATTCTGGTTGACGCAACACCTCAAACCAACAATCAACCGATCGCATTGATCGGAGGATCGGCCGGCTTACCCGAGTTCACCACGCCGGAGCGGCCGACGACGCAGTTGCGGCCGCTCTTCTTTGCCGCGTAAAGCCGGCCGTCGGCAGCCGACAGCACCGTCGTGAAACTGGTGCCGTCCTCGTCGGCGGTCGCAACGCCGATGCTGACGGTGACCGGACTGCCATCCGGCGTCTTGACGCTGGTCGCGATCGTCCAACGCAGACGCTCGGCAAGCAGCAGTCCTTCCTCATGGTTCGTGCCGGGGCAGACGGCGACGAACTCCTCGCCGCCGAAGCGGAAGATGCGGTCGCTGGAGCGCAGCGTCGTGCCGAGCCGGGCGGCGATCGACTTCAGCACCACGTCCCCCTGGAGATGACCATAACCATCATTGACGTCCTTGAAGTGATCGGCGTCGATAATGAGAACCGTCGCAGACAGCCCCTGCCGCAGCGCCTCGCGCAACATCAGCGGCGCCTCCAGCTCCATGCGCGTGCGGTCATAGACGCCGGTCAGCATGTCGCGGCCGGTGCGCTCCAGAAGATCGTTGTAGCGCTCGCGGAATGTCAGATCGCCGAACACGTCGCTGATGGAGCGCGCGGCGGCGTCGGCGCCGAGGCGGCGGATACGATATTCATAGATCGCAAACATCGCCCCATAGAGGCAGACGGAAAGCATCTTCGCCTTCCAGCCACCCCAGAATACGGCGACCGGGACATCGAGGAAATAATGCAGCGCGGCGAAGAAGCCGATCTGGTCGAAAGTCAGCAGCACGAAACCGGAGATCATGAAACGCAGCACAGCGCGCCTGCGGAAGAAATCGCCGAGTTTTTCGTAGAGCAGGATGATACCGAGCGAATCGACATAGAGCAGCGCCGTGCCCCAAATCATCAGCCAGCCCATCTCCTTTAGAAAATCGACGTCGGGCGCATGGTTTGACGATAGTTGCAGCGGCTGGTGCAGCTGCAGCACCCAGGCGATGCCGACGGTAAGCAGGTTGCCGAGGAACAGGCCGTAGATCGGCTGGCGCACCGTCGCGGCATCCTCCCACAAGTATAACATCAGGATCATCATCAGCTTGCCGGAGAAGAAGACGGAGGAACCCGGCGACACATCCCCGAACGGCAGCGAGACGTAAAAGACCGCCGCCAGATAGGTTTCCATAAAATGCATGACGCCGAGCGCCGTCAGGAAGACCCCGAGACCGAGCCGATGGCGGAAGTGCAGAAGCGTCACCATCAGCACGAAATAGGCGACGGCTTCGACGACGAAGAGAACGAGGTTCAGCGCTTCCATTACGACACCTCGGCTACAGGCCGGCGTCGCGCCGACGCGGCGATCGCGGCTGCGGATCCTTTGATCGATCGTCCGAAAAAGTCAAACACGAGGGCGCCCTGCAAATCCTGCAGGACATAGCTTTCACCGCAATCGTTTAAGATTACGTGAGCGCGTTCTCATATTTGCGATGAACGCTCAAGTCATACGATTGAAAAGCAAGGAATTTCTGCCGGCGCCCCGAGTCGGAACAGATCGCACCTTCAGACCTGGCGAAGCTTCTCGCCGTCGCCAAAGAGCGACGGGCCATGCTGGTCGATGATCTGGTGCGCCTTGCGCACCGTGCACTCGATCGCGTCGTCGGAGGAGGAGAAGAGATCGGCGCGGATGAAATTGCGCACCAGCACCTCGTCGCCAACCTTCTTTTCGATACGGCCGGCCAGACGGTATTGGCTGCCTTCCTTGCGAGGCTCCGCATAGATCGTGCAGTCGCCGTAAAGCTGCGGCTCGCCCGAGGGGCCTGCCGCCTCCGAAGCGGCCTTGCCGCCGGAGAACATCGAAAAGAGATTTGAAAGGAACGAAGCCATGATCCGTCTCTAACACGGCGGTATCGCGCTCGCCAAGTCAAATGATCAGACTGGCGAGGATCTCGTTTTCGGTAATATCCTCGTAACCCATGCCGGCGGCTTCGAAATTCGCGATCAGCCGGGCGAAATTCTCCGGCGCCTTGGTTTCGATGCCGATCAGGATCGAGCCAAAATTGCGCGCCGATTTCTTCAGATATTCGAAGCGGGCGATATCGTCGTCGGGGCCGAGCAGATTGAGGAAATCCCTGAGCGCGCCGGGGCGCTGGGCAAGCCTGAGAATGAAGTATTTCTTCAGCCCTGCGTAACGCATGGCTCTTTCCTTTACGTCAGGCAGGCGTTCGAAATCGAAATTGCCGCCGGAGACGACCGCGACGATGGTCTTGCCGCGGATCGCCTGGGCATCCATCGCGGCGATCGCCGTCAGCGACAGGGCGCCCGCCGGCTCCAGCACGACGCCCTCGACATTCAGCATCTCCTGAATGGTGACGCAGATGGCGTTCTCCGGCATCAGTTGCACTTGGCTTGCCGGAAAATCGCGCAGAGCCGCGAAATTCAGGTCGCCGATGCGGGCGACGGCGGCGCCGTCGACGAAGTTGTCGACCTTGGCAAGCGTCGTCACCTGGCCCGCCTCGATGCTGCGCCTGAGGCTCGGCGCACCCGCCGGCTCGGCAAAGACAAAGGCCGATTTCGGCACGACGCCGTCGAGATAACCGGTAAAGCCGGCGGCAAGCCCGCCGCCGCCGACCGGTAGCACGACCATATCAGGCACCGCTCCATCAGGCAGCTGCTGCAGGATTTCGGCGGCGACGGTCGCCTGCCCCTCGATGATATCGGCGTGATCGAAGGGCGGCACCATGACTCCGCCGATCGCCTCGACATGGTCACGCGCGGCCTGGTAGCACTGGTCGAAGAAATCGCCGAACAGCCGGATGGTGATGAATTCGGCGCCGAACATGCGGGTCTTGTCGATCTTCTGCTGCGGCGTCGTCACCGGCATGAAGACGACGCCCGGCACGCCGAAATGGCGGCAGACATAGGCGAAGCCCTGGGCGTGATTGCCGGCCGAGGCACAGACGAAGGTCTTGCCTGAAGCACCCTGCCCGATCGCCTTGCGGAAGAAATTGAAGGCGCCGCGGATCTTGTAGGAGCGCACCGGCGACAGATCCTCGCGCTTCAGCCAGATATCGGCGCCGTAGCGGGCGGAGAGATGGTCATTGAGCTGCAGTGGCGTCGCCGGGAAAAGGCTGCGCATTGCCGCTTCGGCGCTTTCGACTTCAAGTCTTGTCACGGGCGTGGTCCATTCCTAAAGATTAACCGCCGCCGCTATGGCACAGGCCGGCCGGCAAAAGAAAGCCGGCTCCCGCCATTTCCGGTTCGCTGACCGAGCCGCTCATCTCCTGATGCCGGTTCCGGCCTCGGGAAGCGTTTCTTAAGCCAATCGCAACATCGGCGGCAAGATGAACTGATTTTAACTGTCAATGCAAAGGCCTGCCACTTATATGGAGCGATGATGATCGTCAAATTCGCAAGACCGCTCGCCTGGCTGCTGCTCGCCTTGATTCTCTTTGTCACGGTTTCGCCGATCGGGCTGAGACCGCATACGGTCACGAGCGTCGATACGGACCGTGGCGGCGCCTATGTTCTCCTCGGCCTCGCCTTCGCGCTCGCCTATCCCAGACAGTGGAAACTGGTTGCCGTGCTGCTGATAACGGGCGCCGTCGCCATCGAATATCTGCAATACTTCACGCCGACCCGCCATCCGCGCCTGCATGACGCCGGCGTCAAGGCGATGGGCGCGGCCCTCGGGTTGCTGGCCGGCTGGGTGATCAACAGGTGGCGAGAAACCCGGGCGGCGAACACGCTTCCCTTCGCAGAACGCTGATTGCCCGGATCAGAAACCCGGCAACTCCGCTGCCCAGAAAATCAATGGTATCGCAGCCATCGCAGTTGCGAAAACAAGTGCGACGCTGGTCTTGAAGATTCGGATGCGCCGGACCCTGGTCCCGCTCCAATCGTAAACCATCGTCTTACTCCCACAAGACAACACTTACTCGCTCGTCGCGCGCAATACTTGCACCGAAAATGCCATTGTCAAGCAATAACGCGCCTTTCTGTACAAAATACCGCATTCTCATACAGGATTATGAAGGTGGTGCGGGCGACGGGGATCGAACCCGTATAGCCTAAGGCCGAGGGATTTTAAGTCCCTTGCGTCTACCAGTTTCGCCACGCCCGCTTGCGGCGTTTTCAATATCTTGCGTCATCGGCGATGGGAAGAGCCCCCGGTAAAAATCCCGCATCGATTGCGGGCAGCGGTGAGGAAGACCGAGCGCATTCTGCAAGGGCCAAGCACAAATACGCCACCGCCGCGAGGAACTCAGTGTTCAACGAGGCGAAAATTCACCTGCTGTTTTCGTTCAGCAAAATTGACGCATGGGCTGGTGGTTTGCAAAGCCGCCGAAGGGCGCTACCTATTGACCAGCCTCACATCACGGAACACCCCATGAGCCATGACACCGTCGTCACCGCCGCCATGCTCGCCATCGGCGACGAACTTCTTTCCGGCCGCACCAAGGATAAGAATATCGGTCATCTCGCCGAGCTGCTCACCCTTTCCGGCGTCGATCTCAAGGAGGTGCGCATCGTCGCCGACGACGAGGAGGCGATCGTCGAGGCGCTGAATGCACTTCGCGCTCGATATGATTACGTTTTCACCTCTGGCGGCATCGGGCCGACGCATGACGACATCACCGCCGATGCCATCGCCAAGGCGTTCGGCCTGCCTTGCGAGCATGACGAGGAGGCCATGACGCTGCTGGCCGAGATGTATCGGCGCCGCGAGATGGAATTCACCGAGGCGCGCCAGCGCATGGCGCGCATGCCGCGCGGGGCGGCCCATATCGCCAATCCGGTTTCGACCGCGCCGGGCTTCATCATCGGCAATGTCTATGTCATGGCCGGCGTGCCGCAGGTTTTTCAGGCGATGGTCGACAATGTGTTGCCAACGCTTCGAACCGGCACGCCGGTGCTGTCGCTCGCCATTGCCTGCCCTTATGGCGAAGGCGATATCGGCACGCCGCTTGCCGCCATCCAGAAAGCTCATCCGGACACCAGCATCGGCTCCTACCCTAGATATATCGGCCAGAAATTCTCGACCGAGATCGTCGTGCGCGGCCGCGCGCAGGCGGCGATCGATGCGGCCGGCGCCGAGGTGCATGCGATGATCGACGCCATTCGCCGAAAAAAGGAAGTCACGGAGAACCATTCCGCCGAGGCGTGAGGACCGTACGGGAACTGGCCATCCTTGATATCAGTCAAGGAACAGGAGAAGGTCCGGTGCATCCCTTCCCTCGCGCCAGCCATTTCAGCGCAAGGAGAATTGATATGTCTTACAAAACCATTCTCGCCATTCTCGACACGAGAGACAATAGCGCCGCCGTTGCCGATTTCGCCTTTGCCATTGCCGCCGAAAACGGCGCTCATGTGATCGGGTTGCACGCCGAAAATATCTCCGCCGTGCCGCTGGTGGCGCCGATGGAAATTCCTGATCCCGTCGCCGTGCAGGCGCTGCAGGATATGGCGCATAGCGAAACGACCGCCATCGAGGCCATATTCCGCGCCAAGGCGCACGCCGCCGGCGCCTCCTCCGAATGGCGCAGCTTCGCCACCTCGACCGGCTACGGTTCGGCGCCGCTGATCGACAGCGCGCGCAGCGCCGATCTCTTGATCGCTTCGCAGGCCGACCCGGCCAACCCGTCCGACAGCCATGTCGATCTCGACAGTTTTCTCTTCGAAACCGGCCGGCCGGTGCTGATGATCCCCTATATCATCCGCCAGCCGAAGCCGATCAAACGCGTGCTGATCGCCTGGAACGGCTCGAAGGAGGCGGCACGCGCAACCTTCGACGCGCTGCCGTTCCTGAAGGCGGCCGAGGCGGTGGAGATTTTTTCGGTCGATCCGGCCGAGACGGCGCCGCATTCATCGCTGACCCCAGGCGCCGAGATCGCCGCGGGACTTGCCCGCCACGGCGTGAAGACGACGCTTTCGACGGCCCGAAGCGTGGACAGGAACACCTCGCATGTCATCGAAAACCGGCTTTCGGACGACAGCATCGACCTCCTGGTCATGGGCGCGCATACGCATTCATGGCTGTGGCAGATGATCTTCGGCGGCACGACGAAGAGCTTGCTGCAATCGATGACGGCGCTGACGCTGTTGTCGCGATGACTGCCTGCCGCAAGGATCGGCGCTCTTGCCTTTTTCCGGCAAATCCCGCTAATTGCAGCGACCGATGAGGGCTTCGAGCCTCGGCCGATTTCGCGCAGTTCCGGCTTGCGCGATTTCTTGTTTTGCCGATCGCCGCTGCAAGCCCGTCCGGTCGCCGGCAAACGGCGTGTCATCTCTATCATGCCGCGGAGCAGCCCGATGTCCCTTCCCGATAAAGCCTTTCCCGTTTCCTGGGATCAGTTCCACCGCGATGCGCGCGCCCTTGCCTGGCGGCTTGCCGGCCTCGACCAGACGTTCAAGGCGATCGTCTGCATCACCCGCGGCGGCCTTGTTCCGGCCGCGATCATCTCGCGCGAACTGAACATCCGCCTGATCGAGACCGTCTGCATCGCCTCCTACCATGATTATGTGAACCAGGGCGACATGGTGCTGCTCAAGGGAATTGCGCCCGAGCTTGCGGAAAACGGCGGCGAAGGCGTGCTCGTCGTCGACGACCTCACCGATACCGGCAAGACCGCCGCGCAGGTGCGCACCATGCTGCCGAAAGCGCATTTCGCCTGCGTCTATGCCAAGCCGAAGGGCGTGCCGACCGTCGACACCTTCATCACCGAGGTGAGCCAGGATACCTGGATCTATTTCCCCTGGGATATGGGCTTCACCTATCAGGAGCCGATCGCCAAGGGGGCGCGCTGACCGCCACCTCTCGGAGTGCGCCGGCAGCGTCGCCGGCGCAGTTCGACAGCCCCGATATTTCCGGCGAATCGCCATGCGCATTTGCGCCGGAAATGCCATCACAAGATTTGCCGCAGGACGCTTTTTTGTGGTTCCGGCATTTTCCTTAGCCGGCAGCGCCCGCAAGCCATTGTAATTTCAGCGTTCCCCGGCTTTCCCCAATCTCCACAGGCGCATCCACAAGATGTTGTGGTTAGCAATCAATTAAAACCCAGCCCTTGACGGAATCAGCTGTTTCAAACTTTACTGTCCTTGATGTTGCGGCGGCGACAGGACCGGAGGTAACGAGCCCGGTTCCCTTTTGAAAATAGGACGCGGAATGGGGTGCTGCACCGAAAAACGGTTCAGGCCCGACAGGATTTCCGCGCGATTTTCAGCCCCCAAAAAAAGTGACATCGGGACTGGCGATAATAAGCTGTTAATACTATATTTAGTGTTTGCAGCCACCATCACCACAATATACAGGAAGCTCATCTCCGGATGACACCCCTGTCACGATACGGAAACGAGACTGGCTGCACGACTGAATGTGCCGCCGGATAGGAATTTTGCGCCCTGGGGACAGGCGCCAACGCGAGGTCAAGACTATGCGCATCGAACGTCGTTTCACGAAGGCCGGCCAAGGCGCCTATGCGGATATCGAATTCCGCAAGGCGACGAGCGAGATCAAGAACCCGGACGGTTCGATCGTGTTCCGCCTCGAGAATATCGACGTCCCCGCCCAGTTCTCCCAGGTCGCGACCGACGTTCTGGCGCAGAAGTATTTCCGCAAGGCCGGCGTTCCCACCCGGCTGAAGAAGGTCGAGGAAAACGACGTTCCTTCCTTCCTGTGGCGCTCCGTTCCCGACGATGCCGCGCTGAAGACCCTGCCGAAGGAGGAGCAGACCGGCTCCGAAATCGATGCGCGCCAGGTCTTCGACCGTCTTGCCGGCACCTGGACCTATTGGGGCTGGAAGGGCGGCTATTTCTCTTCCGAGGAAGATGCGGCGGCCTTCAAGGACGAGCTTGCCTATATGCTCGCCACCCAGCGCGTAGCGCCGAACTCGCCGCAATGGTTCAACACCGGCCTGCACTGGGCCTACGGCATCGACGGCCCCGGCCAGGGCCATTTCTACGTCGACCCCTTCACCGGCAAGCTGACCAAGTCCAAGTCGGCCTACGAACATCCGCAGCCGCATGCCTGCTTCATCCAGTCGGTCGAAGACGACCTCGTCAACGAAGGCGGCATCATGGATCTCTGGGTGCGTGAAGCGCGCCTCTTCAAATACGGTTCCGGCACCGGCTCCAACTTCTCGATGCTGCGCGGCGAAGGCGAAAAGCTTTCCGGCGGCGGCCGCTCCTCCGGCCTGATGAGCTTCCTGAAGATCGGCGACCGCGCCGCCGGCGCCATCAAATCGGGCGGCACGACGCGCCGCGCCGCCAAGATGGTGGTCGTCGATATCGACCATCCGGATATCGAGGAATACATCAACTGGAAGGTCAAGGAAGAGCAGAAGGTCGCGGCCCTCGTCACCGGCTCGAAGATCGTCGCCCGGCACCTGAAGGCGATCATGAAGGCCTGCGTCAATTGCGACGGCGGCGACAATGGCGATTGCTTCGATCCGGCCAAGAACCCTGCCCTGAAGCGCGAAATCCGCGCCGCCAAGAAGGACCAGGTCCCGGAGAATTACGTCCAGCGTGTCATCCAGTTCGCCCGCCAGGGCTACAAGGATCTTCAATTCAAGACCTACGACACGGATTGGGATTCGGAAGCCTATCTGACGGTCTCCGGCCAGAATTCCAACAACTCCGTCTCGATCAAGGACGACTTCCTGCGCGCCGTCGAAAATGACGGCGAATGGAACCTGACCGCCCGCAAGGACGGCCGGGTGATGAAGACGCTGAAGGCGCGCGATCTCTGGGAAACCATTTCCTACGCCGCCTGGGCTTCGGCCGATCCGGGTATCCACTTCAACACGACGATGAACGACTGGCACACCTCGCCGGCCGGCGGCCCGATCCGCGGCTCGAACCCGTGCTCGGAATACATGTTCCTCGACGACACCGCCTGCAACCTTGCTTCGCTGAACCTCCTGCAGTTCAAGGACAAGGCCACCAAGCGCATCAATATCGCCGATTACGAACACGCGGTTCGGCTGTGGACCGTCGTGCTCGAAGTCTCGGTGATGATGGCGCAGTTCCCGTCGAAGCGCATTGCCGAACTCTCCTACGAATACCGCACGCTCGGCCTCGGCTACGCCAATATCGGCGGCCTGCTGATGTCCTCGGGTATTCCTTATGACTCGGCCGAAGCCCGCGCCATTGCCGGCTCGCTGACCGCGATCATGACCGGCATCTGCTATGCGACCTCGGCCGAAATGGCTGCCGAACTCGGGCCGTTCCCGAATTTCGCGCCGAACCGCGAGAGCATGCTGCGGGTCATCCGCAACCATCGCCGCGCCGCTTACGGCGAAACCTCCGGCTATGAGGCGCTGTCGATCGACCCGGTCGCGCTGATTCATTCGGAAAACCCGGATCAGGATCTTGCCGCCCATGCCAAATCGGCCTGGGACAAGGCGCTCGAGCTCGGCGAACAGCATGGCTACCGCAATGCTCAGGTCTCGGTCATCGCCCCGACCGGCACGATCGGTCTCGTCATGGATTGCGACACGACAGGCATTGAGCCCGACTTCGCCCTCGTCAAGTTCAAGAAGCTCGCCGGCGGCGGCTACTTCAAGATCATCAACCGCGCCGTGCCGGAAGCGCTGCGCACGCTCGGTTATTCCGAGAGCCAGATCGCCGAGATCGAAGCCTATGCCGTCGGCCACGGCAATCTGAACCAGGCGCCCGCGATCAACCCGTCGACGCTGAAGGCCAAGGGCTTGACCGACGAGAAGGTGGAAGCCGTCAACGCGGCGCTGAAGAGCGCCTTCGACATCAAGTTCGTCTTCAACCAGTGGACGCTGGGCGCCGACTTCCTGAAGGAGACGCTGAAGGTTTCCGACGAACAGCTCGCCGACATGAGCTTCAGCCTGCTCGACCATATGGGCTTCTCGAAGAAGGATATCGAAGCCGCCAACATCCATGTCTGCGGCGCGATGACGCTGGAAGGCGCGCCCTTCCTGAAGGCCGAGCACCTGCCGGTCTTCGATTGCGCCAACCCCTGCGGCAAGATCGGCAAGCGCTACCTCTCGGTCGAGAGCCACATCCGCATGATGGCGGCCGCCCAGCCCTTCATCTCCGGTGCGATTTCCAAGACGATCAACATGCCGAACGAGGCGACCGTCGAGGATTGCAAGAACGCCTATCTGCTCTCCTGGAAGCTCGGCCTTAAGGCCAACGCGCTCTATCGCGACGGCTCGAAGCTGTCGCAGCCGCTCAACGCCTCGCTGATCGAGGACGAGGACGACGAGGATGCGCTGGAGGAACTGCTGCAGGCGCCCGTCGCCGCCCAGGCCGTCACCATCACCGAGAAGATCATCGAGCGGGTGATCGAACGCGTTTCGCGCGAACGCGAGAAGCTGCCCAACCGCCGCCAGGGCTATACCCAGAAGGCCGCCGTCGGCGGACACAAGGTGTATCTGCGCACCGGCGAATTCGGCGACGGCCGCCTCGGCGAGATCTTCATCGACATGCACAAGGAAGGCGCTGCCTTCCGTGCGATGATGAATAATTTCGCCATCGCCATCTCGCTCGGCCTGCAATATGGCGTGCCGCTCGAGGAATATGTCGAGGCCTTCACCTTCACCAAGTTCGAGCCGGCCGGCATGGTCATCGGCAATGATGCGATCAAGAACGCCACGTCGATCCTCGACTACGTCTTCCGCGAGCTGGCCGTCTCCTATCTCGGCCGTCATGACCTCGCCCATGTCGATACGTCGGATTTCTCCAACACGGCGCTCGGCAAGGGCATCCAGGAAGGCAAGACCAACCTGCTGTCGACCGGCTGGACCCGCGGCTACAAGCCGACGCTGGTTTCCGGCACCGGCGGTGAACGCCAGGCGGGCGAACCCAAGGGTGCCGCCACCGCAGCCCCTGCCCGCGCCGCCTCCACCGGCACCGTCACCGCCTTTGCCGGCAGTGCCGCCCGCAAGCTGGAACCGACCACGGCCATCTCCACCTCCGAAATCGTCGCCTTCAAGCGCGACTACGAGGAGCGCGCCAAGGAACTGGCCGAAGAGATCGCCGAAGAGGTGATGGAAGAAATCACCAGCGACGCCACCGCCCTCTTCTCCGACAAGGCGGCAGCGGACGCGGCAACGGCCAAGACCGAAGCCAAGAAGGTGGAAGCCGAACGCCGCCAGCGCTCGATCATGCAGGGCTATACCGGCAACATGTGCTCGGAGTGCCAGAACTTCACGATGGTGCGGAATGGCACCTGCGAGAAGTGCGACACGTGTGGCGCGACGAGTGGGTGCTCTTGATAGGGGACAATCGCAGTGCGGCGACCTGTGGAAAACCATAAGTTAGTCGTAATCGAAGGCGGAGGGCGCAAGCCCTCCGCCTGGATTGAAATTCCAAAGACTATAATTTGTTCGTCACCTACAAGTCGCTCAGAAGCAGCGACTTTTCGCATAACAGCCGCGGGGGTTCGGAAGGCCCTCGAGTTTGGTCATAGACAGCCATTGCTTGATTTGTGGAGCCTCGTATTGGGGCAAATACCCCCTGTTAACAACGCTCAGATAAAGTGGGGAAATGCTGACGTGCAGCAGGGCCTTTGCGGAATCGATGGCGCGCATGCCTGCTTCCGTGGTATAAAGAGACCCCTGGGTGATGACGATCAGGGATATGATATCTACGCTTAGGTTTCGAAGCCGAGCATACTTTTCAAATATGCTCCGTCTATGAGTTGCGTGGTCGAGCCAGTAGAGATACCAAACGATTTGGTTTGTGTTATCTACGTTAGGATGGATTATCCCTATGGCAGATATGCCACTTCCAAGAAGGCGACACCGATTAGCCGCGGGGTTGTCACGCATTGGGAACTCGTGGAAGCCGATGATACAGGCCAACTTCCTATTGACTATCGACAGCGTTATCGCCGCAAAATGTGGTAGAGAAGCGAGAAAATATGAAGTTTGATTTGGTAGCTTCAAAGGAGTACGAGCCAGCGGCTATCTACTATGAAGATTCAGATAGCCTGGAATATCTGCGCGCGTCCGTTCCTGCAATCTATAGGAGAATAGATACAGCTCTAACACTTGTACTTTCAATGGAAGATCGCTCGCTAATTGGTTTCAAACTCAAGGGCTTTAAGAATTTTTACAATAGAAATCTAAAAAATCGCCTGGGTGCAGATTGTCCGCAGTTCATAGAACTTGTTGACGTCCTGCAGGAACTTACGCGCACTCTCGGCCAGCAGGTATTTGAAGAAAAACAACTAAATGCCTACAAGTCAGCGCTAGAAATGGCGGCAGAAGATAAAGTTCACGTGAGCGATTTTCCGCGTATCGCCAGTTAGCTTACAAGCAACTAAGCTGTATAACCCCAACGTGATCACCTCCCGCTACAAAATGGCGGACAATTATTGAGGTTGTTCGCAGACTCTTTACGCTTCAGGAGTCAACACATCGGCCTCGCGATAAAATGACGCTCAAGCCCATGCCGAAACACCGCCTCATCCTTCTGCGCCACGCCAAATCCGCCTGGCCCAACGGTGTGGCCGACCGTGAACGGCCATTGGCCGGTCGCGGGCGCAAGGCAGCACCCGTCATCGGCACCTATATGGCGCGCGAAAAGCTGATCCCCGATCTCGCCCTCGTCTCGCCGGCCCGCCGGGCGCAGGAAACCTGGAAGCTCATCCGCCAGGCCCTTTCGAAAAAGGTCTCCGACCGCGAGGCGGCTGATATCTACGAGGTGTCGGCCGAGCGCATCCTCGATGTGATCCGGGCCGTCGAACCTGATATCCGCACGCTGCTCATTGTTGGCCACAATCCCGGCATGGAGAACGCGGCCTCGCTTATCGTGGCGGACGGCGATGCCGCTGCCGTGGGACGCATGCGGGAGAAGTTCCCGACGGCGGGACTCGCCGTCATCGACCTCGATCTCGGCGGATGGGACGAGATTGCGGCGGGCACCGGTTATCTCGAGCGGTTCGTAACCCCGAGATCCTTGGGATAGTACGACACTGTCTGGTTTTGAATTTGACGGCCAAGGTGCCCGGCGCTGATTCCACCCCGCGTGTCCGAACTGGCCATTCACGGAACAATGGTTCGACAACCCCGACTTGGCTGGAGAACCCGTTCTCGTCAACGAATTTGGATCGGTTCTACAAGGTAATCCATTGCGGGCATCTCTTCCCCTATATGGTGGCGGATTGCTACACGCTGGGCAGCCGCTTCCCTCACCCCGCCAGAGTTCCGCCTTCGGCTCTCCTTAGCCGGCACCTCCGGCCATTGTCAAAAGGGCAGAATGTCGAATAGGCGCTTGCTCGCCCTCGCCCCCCAAGACGGCTTCACGGCCCCGGCGGAGAACGGCGGCCCAGACGATGGAGCCAGCGGCGATGGGTAAAACCGGTTGAGCATCGCATCGCAGACATAGTGCCCCCAATTCGCCAGGCGCTCCGTCTCTCTCGCGCCGAGGAAATGGAGGTAGGTGCCGACCTCGGAGGGAACGACTGACGACGGCGGCAGTGTGAAGGAGGCATATGGCTTGAGTTCGACATCCCTGCTGTCGATTGACCAATAGACGCCTTGCGTTCTTGCGCGCAGAGCCGATCTTGTAAGGTCGTCGAGGCCAAGCAGATCAGCCTGTTTTGCTGCCTTGAAGCCGCCGATCAGGTCCCGCCGCCTCAGCGCCCTCACCTGATTGTCCGCCGTGTCGAGCACCCGCTTGAGCTGGCTGAAGTAGTTCCAATATCCGCGGGTGGAGGAACGCCAGGGCGCGCCGGCATCGCTGACGAGCAGGCAGTCGCAGCGTTTCAACGCCGGCTCGATGCCGTGATTGTCGTAAACGCCGCCATCGCTCAATATTGCCCTGCCCGGAGTGACAGGTTCGCCGACCGTCTCATCGAGCTTTTCTCTCTTCCATGAAAACTGCGACAGGTCCAATCGCAGCGGTGACAGCACGGGCGGGAATGCGGCCGAGGCGGCAACTGCGGTCGCAAGCGGAAGCGCCGGATGAAGCGAGAGACCGATCCGATAATCCGTGATATAGCGATTGGACATGCGGAAGAGCGAACCAGTGCTGAGATTGCTGGCGCAGAAAACGAACCAGGGCGATCCCGGCAGGTCTTTCAGGCTCGGCGACGTTCCGTCGAACAGATGTCGGTCGTAGAGTTTGGCTGCTTCCTCCGCCGCACTCGAGAAGGGGTTTAACACGCCCTTCAGGAAGCTTGGCCCATCCGCAAAGACCTGGCTGAAGGCCAGGATGCGATCCAGGTATTCCGTCTTGAAGTTGACGGCGACGTCATTCTCAAAGATCAGCCGCGGCCACACATGGGCAAGCAGGCCGGAGGTGATCGATCCGCCTGAGACCGAGGAGACCATATCGAGCTTCGCCAGAAGACCGGCCTCGTTCAGCCTCGCCAGCGATCCCGCATGGAAAAGCATGGCCCGATAGCCGCCGCCCGAAAGGCAGAGGCCGAGTTGATAACGCTTCGCCGGCTTCTCGGGTTCGTCGGATCCAGACAAGACCGCGTTTTCCTCAGGATGCTCGTCGTCTGACATGCTCTGTCGTATCACGTTAACAAGGATGGCGACATTCGCTGTATATCAGATCGAGACCCGCGCGAAGGAATGTCATAGCGGATTTGCCAAGAGATTGGCGTCCGCCTTCCTTCACTTCGATCCACAGGCCGAGCCCTCTGCAGGGTTGCATGATCAGTCTTGCAAAACATCCCTTGCGATGTTCAATAACGCGAGCGAAGGCGGGGGAATCGATGCGTTACATCGTGGCTGGGTTGTTGTTTCTATGCGCATTTCCTCTGTCAGCAGCGGAGATCACGCGAGAGCCGTTGGAAGGTGACACGGACCTGATCTCGGTCACGGGCGTCTTAAACGAAGGTGACGAAATCGTTTTCAGAAACGTGGCCGCGGCCCCCAACAAGGCGCTGGTATTTCTAAACAGCGAGGGCGGGGATCTCAAAGCCGGCATTGAGATCGGACGCGCGATACGTCTTCGGAACTTTGCCACGGCCGTCCCTCCGGGGACCTTGTGCGCTTCAGCTTGCGCCCTCACCTGGCTTGCCGGTTCGCCGCGCATGCTTGAGGCCACATCCAATCTCGGCTTCCATGCTGCCTATCGCGTGATAGATGGCAAGGCCACCGAAAGCGGCGTCGCCAATGCTCTGGTTGGCGCCTATCTCAATCAGCTGGGACTGCCCGACACCGCGATCGCTTACGTGACGTCAGCGCCGCCTGAAGGCATCGAGTGGCTGACGCCCGCCAAGGCACAAGGCGTCGGCATCGCCTATGATACGGTTCAGCTGGACGCGGCGGATGCGGCGTCCGACGATGGCAAGACGTTTCCGTATGATCCGATGGGCACGGTGACGGCGTTCTACTCCGCACTCGCGGTGGCCGATGGTGAAACCGCTTCGGCTCTGGTCATTCCGGAAAAGCGCGGCAAAGGCCCCTTCAACGAAGCTTCGATCCACGCCTTCTTCGGTGCGATGTCGCAGCCGCTCAAACTCACGGGCACCGCGCTGCGCGGCGATAATGATGTGCGGGTTTCGTACGAATACGTCACCCGTGATGGACGGCGCTGTCAGGGCCGGGCCGATGTCCAGACCACTTACGCCTTTGGCAAGACGCTGGTCTCGAAGATCACGGCACTGGACGGCTGTTAAGCAATAGCTTTAGCATGACCACAGTCGCCGCAGATGATCGCCTCGGCCTGAGGCAAGCTGCCACCATGTCGCCTGCTCCGAGGCATTTGACCAGCGAGGCACTTCGTGACATCTATCTATGACAATCACGCCCTCGACCTGACGAGCGATCCCGATTTTTTCTCCCTTCTCACCGGCAGCTACATGCGCATCGTCGGCCGTCCTCTTGTCCAGGACGGACAGGGGCCGGACTGGCTTTACAACTCTGCTCCTTTCGTGGTCCTCGCCCACAATACCGAACCCGACCCGCGCTTCATCTACGCGAATCGCACCGCGCAGACCTGTTTCGAATATAGCTGGGATGAATTCATCGCGCTGCCGTCGCGGCTTTCGGCCGAGCAGCCGGATCGCGCCGAGCGTCAGCGGCTGCTGGATAGCGTGACGCGCGACGGTTTTGTCGAGAATGGCCGCGGCGTCAGGATCGCGAAATCGGGGCGCCGTTTCTGGATCGAGAAGGTGACTGTCTGGCAGCTTATCGACGAAAGCGGCAAACGTTTGGGCCAGGCTGCGATATTCCCTTCGTGGCGGGACGCGTAGGCTCGCCGGCCAGCCGCCGGGCCTCAGGCTGATGCATTGTACCCGGGCGGTGACGTCACGGCTTTACGCGGTCGGGATGCGCCGCCTGGAAGGCCGGCAGTTCGGCACACCGGGCGTCGATCGCGACGATGCGCCTGAGATGCGTGAGATCGACGCCCCAGCGGCGGGCGTTATAAACTTGCGGGACAAGGCAGAGGTCCGCCATTGTCGGCGCATCGCCGAAGCTGAAGGTTCCGCCGGCTTCGCCGATCATCGCTTCCAGTTTGCCAAGTCCGTCGGCGATGAAATGCTTCATCCATTCCTCGCGGGCATCCGCCTTCTCGGTCAGGGTCATGACATGCGACACGACGTGCATGTTGCAGATCGGATGGATGTCCATGGCGACTGCATAGGCAAGCCCGCGCACATGCTGGCGATCGGCACTGTCTGTTGGCAGCAATCCGCATTCCGGCCGCAGCTCGGCCAGATATTCGATGATCGCCAGCGACTGCGTCAGGGGCCTTCCATCGATCACCAGGGTCGGCACGAGCCCCTGCGGGTTGAGCGCGAGATAGTCAAGCTTCCTGTGCGCCCCCTCCAAGAGGTTGACCGGCACCGTCCTGTAGTCGATCTCCAGCAGGTTGAGGGCGATGCGGACGCGGTAGCTCGCCGACGATCGCCAGTAGTCGTAAAGAACGACCTCGCTCATTGCGGTCCCGCTCCTCCATAGCGTTCGACGGTCTGATCGATCGCCCCGAAGATCGAATGGCCGGCCCGGTCCTTCATCTCGATGCGGACCTGGTCGCCGAACTGCATGAAGGGGGTCTTCGGCGAGCCGCTTTCGATCGTCTCGATCATCCGGATTTCGGCGATGCAGGAACAGCCGTCGCCGCCGTCTTCGACCGGCCTGCCCGGGCCGCCGTCCCGCTTGTTGGAAACCGTTCCCGAGCCGATGATCGTTCCGGCCGCGAGATGGCGGGTTTTGGCGGCATGGGCGATCAGCTCGCCGAAATCGAAGGTCATGTCGATACCGGCATTGGCCTTGCCGAAAGGCTTGCCGTTCAGGCTGACGAGCAGCGGCAGATGCAGTCTGCCGCCATCCCAGGCGTCGCCAAGCTCGTCCGGCGTCACCGCTACCGGCGAAAAGGCCGAAGCGGGCTTCGACTGGAAGAAACCGAACCCTTTGGCGAGTTCGTCGGGGATCAGGCCGCGCAGCGAGACGTCGTTGACGAGCATCACCAGGCAGATGGCGTCGCGCGCCGCCTGCGGGTCCGATCCCATGGCGACGTCGCCGGTGATAACGGCGACCTCCCCCTCCATGTCGATGCCATAAGCGGCGTCTGCCATTACGATCGGATCGCGCGGCGCAAGGAAACTGTCCGAGCCGCCTTGATAAATCAGCGGATCGGTCCAGAAGCTTGCCGGCATTTCGGCGCCGCGCGCCTTGCGCACCAGTTCGACATGGTTGACGTAGGCGGAACCATCGGCCCATTGATAGGCCCGCGGCAGAGGTGACGCAGCGTCATGCTCGTGAAAGCGGAGCGTCGGCTGGGCGCCGGTTTCGATGCCTTCGGCAATCAGCTGAAGGCGCGGCGCGACATGCTCCCAGTCGTCGAGAGCTGCCTGCAGCGTGCGGGCGATGTGACCGACTTCCGAGCAGCGGGTAAGGTCGCGGGAAACGACGACGAGGCGGCCGTCCCGGGTGGAGTCCTTTAACGTCGCAAGTTTCATGTTCCAATTTCCGATGTTATCACTTGATACCTGGGGTTCCGTCGAACTTGCGTTCCAGACCGTCCCAGCACTCGAGATAATCGTCCTGCAGCGTTTCCAGCTCGGCGGCGTATTTCGTCAGTTGCTGCGGGTATCGGGTCTCGAACATGAAAGCCATGGTGTGATCGAGCTTCACGGGTTTGAGCTCGGCATTGGCGGCCTTTTCGAAGGCGACCGCATCCGGCCCATGTGGCAGCATCATATTGTGCAGGCTCATGCCGCCCGGCACGAAACCCTCTTCCTTGGCGTCATACTGTCCATGGATTAGCCCCATGAATTCGCTCATGATGTTGCGGTGATACCAGGGCGGACGGAATGTGTGCTCGGCCACCAGCCAGCGCGGCGGAAAGATCACGAAATCGACATTGGCCGTACCGGCATCTTCGGTCGGCGCGGTCAGCACCGAAAAGATCGACGGATCCGGGTGATCGAAGAGGATGGCGCCGACCGGAGAAAATGTCCTGAGATCGTATTTGAACGGGGCATAATTGCCGTGCCAGGCCACGACATCGAGCGGCGAATGGCCGATCTCGGTGACGTAGAATTTTCCGCACCACTTCACATGAACGCGGCAGGGCTTCTCCTTGTCCTCGTAGGCGGCGACGGGCGTCTTGAAATCGCGCGGGTTCGCCAGGCAATTGGCGCCGATCGGGCCACGCTCCGGCAGCGTGAATTTGGCGCCGTAGTTCTCGCACATATAACCACGCCAGGCCGTCTGCTCGTCTGACGTGAGGATTTTGAACATCATGCCGCGGGGGATGAGGCATATTTCCGCAGGCTCGACATCCATGATGCCCATTTCGGTGAACACCCGGATGGCGCCGAGCTGCGGCACGATCAGCAGTTCGCCATCGGCATTGAAGAAATAGTCGTCGACCATGTCCTCGTTGAAGACATAGGCATGGGCCGACATGCCCACCTGGGTCGTGGCGTCGCCGGCCGTCGTGATCGTGCGCACACCTTCCAGAAAATTCAGTCTTTCCTCGGGCGCAGGGATAGGGTCCCAGCGAAGCTGGCCGAGAGGCAGCGAATGTTCGTCGAGGCAGGGCGCGGTCTTCCAAAGCGGATAGGAAGCGTTGGAGAAGCGCCGCGTATGGCGCACGCTCGGGCGAATGCGATAAAGCCAGGACCTTTCGTTCGTCCCGCGCGGCGCGGTAAACGGCGAGCCGGACAGCTGCTCGGCATAAAGACCGTAATTGCATTTCTGCGGGCTGTTCTGGCCCTGCGGCAAAGCGCCGGGAAGCGACTCGGTCTCGAAGTCGTTGCCGAAGCCCGGCATATATTTCACTTTGTCTGCCGCCGCTGCTTCACCGCCGGAAGCCTGGATCGATGTCTGGTCCATTGCTCAACTCCTCCCCGAAAACTCAAGGCCCGAAAACTCCGGCGCCGCGCGCCCTTCAGACGCACGGGCGCCCGTAGAGTTTACTCCGCTGCGGTCCCGATGACACCACGCTTGATCTGATCGGCCTCGATCGACTCGAAAAGAGCGCGGAAGTTGCCTTCGCCGAAACCCTCGTCACCCTTGCGCTGGATGAATTCGAAGAAGATCGGGCCGATGACGGTTTTCGAGAAGATCTGCAGCAGGATTTTCGTCATGCCGCCATTCACCACACCTTCGCCATCGATGAGGATGCCGTGCTTCTTCATGCGCTCGATGGGTTCACTGTGGCCGTTCACCCGTTCATAGGACATGTCGTAATAGGTCTCCGGCGGACCCGGCATGAAACGCAACCCGTTGTCGGCAAGCCGGTCGGTGGCCGCGTAAATATCCTCGGTGCCGACGGCGATGTGCTGGATGCCCTCGCCCCGGTACTTCTTCAGATATTCCTCGATCTGGCTGGTGTCGTCCTTCGATTCATTCAGCGGAATGCGGATCTTGCCGCAAGGTGAGGTGATGGCGCGGCTGACCAGACCGGTGATGCGGCCGTCAATATCGAAGAAGTGGATCTGCTTGAAATTGAACAGCTCGCGGTAGAAATCCCACCACTTGTCCATGTTGCCCCGGAAGACATTATGCGTGAGGTGGTCGAGATAGTAGAAGCCGATCCCTTCAGGACGCGGGTTACGTTCGCCCAGCCAATCGAACTCGGCATCGTAGGCCGATCCCTTGGCGCCATAGGTCTCGACGAAATAAAGCAGCGAGCCGCCGATACCTTCAATCGCCGGGACGTCGAGCATCTTGTCATCGCCTTCATAGGGAACGGCGCCCTTCGACACAGCATGGTCGAAGGCGTGTTTGGCGTCGACGACCCGCCATGCCATCGATGCCGCGCAGGGACCGTGCTTTTCGACGAAGCGGGCGGCGTGACTGCCGGGTTCGGCATTGACGACATAGTTGATGTCGCCCTGGCGCCAGACGGTGATGTCTTTCGTCTTATGCCTGGCGACGGCGACATAACCCATGCGCGTGAAGAGCTCACTGAGCTTCTCGGGTTCGGGATGCGCGAACTCGACGAATTCGAAACCGTCGGTGCCGGCCGGGTTGTCGGCGGTGATTTCGGATGGCGGCGCATCATGCGGGAAAGGACCCATTTTCTCCTCCTAACGAGATGGAGTTTAACTGCGCAAAGTGTGGCGCAAAACGCGTGCAAAATCCTTGCATTCTTTAGGCTGCAGGAAGATATTATGCACGGTTCGTGAGTGTTTTGGAGATTCCACGCAATGGATGAACAGATCGACAAATTGGATTTGCGCCTGCTCCAGGAACTGCAAAAAGATGGCAGGCTGACGAATAACGAGCTGGGCGATCGGATCGCGCTTTCTCCGTCGCAATGCTCGCGCCGGCGGACGCGGCTAGAGGCCGAGGGCTATATCCGCAGCTACCGGGCCTATCTCGATCGGGAAAAGCTGGGTCTGGATATGCTGGTGGTCATTTCCGTGACGCTTGCCACCCACAACAGAGACAATGCCCAGCGTTTCTCCCAACTGATCAACGGACTGCCGGAGGTTCTCGAAGCCTATGCTTTGACCGGTGAAATGGACTATCACCTGAAGGTGGCAACACGCGGGCTCGCCGACCTCTCCAAGTTCGTCAATGACGTTCTGTTGCCGCACGAGTCGGTGCAGCACGTGAAGACCTCGATCGTGCTCGATACGCTGAAGACCTTCGAGGGCTTTCCGGTGCGCATGCCCGGCAGCTCGCACGGCGACAGCGCCCGTTGATCTCCCGTTGCCACCGATCGGCGACTTATTTGGCGACAAGCGTCAAAGCGGTAGTTCGGTCGAGAACTTCAGCTCGCGCAGCACAAAGCTCGAGACCACGGTGCGCACATGCGGGTTGCGCATCAGATAACGCGTCATGAAGGCTTCGTAGCTTTCCACGTCGCTGGCGCGGATCTTCAACATATAATCGAAGGCGCCCGACAAGGCGTAACACTCCATGATCTCGGGCCGCTCCAGCACAACGGAAGCGAAGGAGGCCACCGCCTCCTCGTGGTGATCCTCCAGCGTCACATGCGCGATCACGCAGAGCTTGAGGTCGAGTTTGCCGGGATCGAGAAGCGTTACGCGCTTGCGGATAACGCCGTCGGCTTCCAGCTCCTGGATCTTCCGCCAGGCGGAGCTCTGCGACATGCCGGCCTTCTCCGCCAGGTCCGCCAGCGACAGGCTGCCATCGGCCTGGATGAGCTTCAAAAGCTTGCGGCGAAAGTTCCCGGTTTCTTTCATTTTCACTCTCTTGATGGAGAATATTTTTCATCACTATGGCGAGGAGCGGCACGAAAGAAAAGAAAATCCGCCCGGCACGGAGCATAATCGCAGAAATAGCGCCATTCCTGGGAGGATTAGCCGATGACCAAAGAAAGCAGCTACACCGCCAAACTGCCCGGCCCGGACGGCCTCTACGACTACAGCCCCGAGGAAGATGCGATCTGGGGCGAACTCTACAGGCGCCAGATGAAGATATTGGCCGAAACGGCCTGCCAGGAATATCTGGATGGCGTCAAGCTGCTCGGCTTGAAGCCGGAGAAAGTGCCTCAGCTTCTCGATGTGAACAGACGCCTCAACGAGACCACCGGCTTCGGCGTCGAAGGCGTGCCGGCGCTCATTCCGCCCTCGCGCTTTTACGAGCTTCTGTCACAAGGCAAATTCCCGCTGGCAACCTTCCTGCGCCGTCGCGAACATATCGACTATATCGAGGAGCCGGACCTGTTTCACGAGGTCTTCGGCCATTGCCCGCTGCTGACCAATCAGAGTTACGCCAATTTCGTCCGGCATTTCGGCGAAACGGCCATGCGCCTCGGCAAGGGCTATTCATGGCACCTGTTCCGGATTTTCTGGTTCACCGTCGAATTCGGCCTGATCAATACGCCGCAAGGCCGCCGCTGCTTCGGCGCCGGCATCGTCTCATCGCCGAGTGAAGCCAAGGCGGCTACCGAAGGCACCGCGTGCGAATTCCGGCCGTTCGATCTGCTGAGCGTTCTCAGGACTCCTTACCGCATCGATATCCTGCAACCGATCTACTATGTCATCGACAGCTTTGCCGACCTGGAAGCGATCGTGGAGCAGGATATCGGCGGCATGATCCTGAAGGCGAAAACGCTGGGTGACTTCGCCCCAGCTTTCGAGGCGAAGGCCTCGTAGCCGCTCCTCGACGGGGAAACAGCGGTGTGCGAGATGCCGCGTCTCACTTCGGAGCGGCCGGACTGCGATTGACGAAATCGACCAGGACGCCCGGCTTGACCATGCCGGCCAGTTCTTCGGCGTCCCAGTTCGTCAGCCGCACGCAACCATGCGAGCCGACCTTGTCGATTAGTTTGGGCTCGGGTGTGCCATGGATCCCATAGGTCGGCTCAGTAAGGTCGATCCAGACGGTGCCGACCGGCCCGTTCGGTCCCTTCGGAATGGTCAGGACCTTATTGTTGTTACCCTGTTTGAAGTTGCGCTTCGGGTCGTACCGGTAGACCGGCATTCTCGCGACGCCTTTAACTTTGTGCTTTCCCGAGGGTGACGGATTGTCTTTGCTGCCGATCGTCGCCGGATAGACCGCAAGTAAATACCCGTCTTCGCCGTAGGCCAGTACCTGCCCCGTCTTCTTGTCGGCCTCGATCCGCTTGACCCTGCCCTCCCTTGGCGGACCGGGGCTTACGACCCATACAGTGTCTCCGGCTGCGAATTGCGAACCCGGATTGATCGCGTTCAAGAGATCGAGATCCATATGGAAGCGTTCGGACAGCTTTTCCGCGACACTGGTATAGCCGAGGCTCTGCATCTTGGCCTTCTCGCCGTAATCCTCGGGGATGCTGTCAACAAGATCGGCGGCATCCTCCGGCGAGACGACATATGTCTCGACAATGGGGGCATTGTCTTCCAAACGGGAGACGAGATCTGGATCCGGCCGGCCATCCACCGGAAGCTTGTTCATAGCCTCGAAGCCTGCCACCGCCTTGTCGACGTTCTCTCCGGGGAGGCCGTCGATAACGCCGGGAGACGACCCGGCGCGGTCGAGAAGAACCTGAAGGCGGACGATCGCGGGGTCCGGATCGGCGGTTGATGGCTTTGCCGTCTCAATGTTGGTAAGCGACGCAGCATTGATCGCGTCGGGTCGGAGCTCCCGCGCATCGGCGCCGCCAACGAAGATGGCCAAAGCGAGCAGCGACATCGGCAGGGCTGTTTTCATGGATGACAAATGGCCGACGTGGGAATTTGTTCCCACGCGGACTGCGCAGACCCGGGACTGCCTCTGCGACAGGTCCGGCCCCTTGCGACAGCTGCCGTCACGGTGTCTTTGGTTGCCTCCTCGCCGCGCGCGATCTTGCCGCGCGGCGGGCGGGCCTCAATTCTTCGATCGTCGGCAGCCACCATCTGGCACCTTGAGGGGGCGGTGTTTTTGCCGGCCACGTACGGACAAGCTCTTCCAATACCGGCACCCGCCAATATCCCCAGAGATCATCCTTGTCGACGCCGGGATAAAAGTCCTCAACGAGGTGGGGATCGACCAGTTCGCCGGTAATACCAGTGAAGACAACGATCCCATAGGCGGTGGACACGGGACGTCCTATCGGCGGCAGGTCGTCGGCAGGAAGCGGGTAACGACGGCGCTTTCGTTCCGCCGAGCGAAGCCTGCTGCGCATATCCTGTTCGGTTCCCTTACGCTCCTCCGCGCGCCGTCGTCTCTCCTCCGGCTCGTTTCTGCGAGCCGCCGCTTCGATGTCGGACCATCTGCGTCTTAAATCTTCATAGGACTGGAAGGGGACGTGCCATAAACGGAGGTCGCTATCCCATCGCGAGAACGGCACTTCGCGCAGTTCGTCGACGACGGTCTTCGAATAGGGTGTACGGATTCGAAAGCCTGCCTTGCCGAGTTCAAGATATGGGCTGTCGATAGGATCGAAGGCGAAGGCATCGCGCCCCTTCGCATCCGCATGCGCGTCGGCCTCGGCCTCCAGCTCGGCCAGCCATCGTCCGATGCGGCGGGATGCCGTCCTGCCGGGAACGAACCAGGCCTTGCGATCATCGCTCCAGCGGGCGCGGGGGAAGCGTCTTCGGAATTGCTCGACGGTCATCCTGTCGTAAGGAAAGGAAACGTCAGCGCCCGGCTTTCGATCATCCTCGCCGGACGGCGCCTTATCTTCACCAGCGGGAGCTTTTGTGTCGATCATACCAGGAGAACGCTTGCGCGCTGGGATCGGTTTCCAGCGCAGCGGGCCGCCGTAAGGTTCATCCTTGACAGGGTGACCAGTCGGGTCACTATCGGCCGCCGCATTAAGCGAGGGCCGAACTAGTGAATCGTCTTCGACTGCTTTTGCGGGCGCGAAATATTATGCAGCGTCGCCATCAGCTTTTCGAATTCGTTCAGAACCCGATTGAACTCGGCGTCCTGCATGTTGACGATTTCCGATATCGTCGAGGAGACCGAGGCAATAAGCTTGTCGATCCAGACACAGCGATCGGCCGGCACGTTTCCGAGAACCTCCTGACGCAGCGTCTTCAGCTCGCGAAGGATGCGCATGATAAGGGCTCCCCGCTCCGCTCTGCTCAGGAACGGAAGCCTTGTCTGGGCCTTATGGATTTCTGCTATCAGCGTCGTCGCCATCCCCGCTCTCCGCCCTCAAATACAACCGGATATCACAACCGCTGCGATCACAACACGGACTTTAGTCTGGCCTCTCCCATTGGCGCGATTTCGTACGCCCCGCCGGCCACGGTTAATTGCTGGTCGCGACCAAATCGGATATGTCGCAGCTTCGCCGCGGTCCGTCCCAGGGTTGATAACTATTGTCTTCCGGCCGATAGGATCGGTAGCGGGCGGCGCATCGGGCCGCAGCCTGCGCATTCACTCTCGTGCCGCCTACGTCATCGCTTTCGGCGATATTCTGCGTCTGAAACGGCGAAGAGCATTCGCGGGTTTCGCCGCTATAGGATCGGTAGCTATTGGTCGCCGGATCGAAGGAGCGGTAACGCTGCGCGCACCAGGCGAGATGCTGGGCAGACGATTTTGGCTGCGGCGTCTGCAGTTCGCTCGAGCGACGAGCGGGCTGCGTCGTCGTCCTCGACGCCACGGTGGCCGGCGCTTCGGTGACATAACTGGAATAGAGTGGGGCAATTCGTTCATAATGCTGTTGGTGAGGATCGATTTTCACCGGGTGCGTCGTCCATAGATCGCGCGCGGCCAGTTCCGGGAAAGCGTGCGGCTCGGAGTTCGCCACGACGTGCGAGGCAACCGATGCCGCGGCCATACAGGCGCCGACCGAGCTGACGATGCCGAAGGCGACGGAGGCAATACCGTTCATTGGCCCGCCCCCTGCTGTTGTGCCTGGGGAACCCAAACGCGCGCGCCGGCACTGCTATCGCCGCCGGTGGCGACAAGCACGGCGAGAATGCCGGCGATTGCGAGCAGGATCGCGATCAGCGGCACGGCGAAGCCAGTGGATTTTTCTTCGGAATAGACGGCAAATGTCTTGGTCTTCATAACGATCTCTCTGCTTTTTCGACCGCGCGACGGCGTTCCCGACTGTCGCGCGGATGATTTTGAAAGATGATTTTCCAAGGCAAGACGCGGCAGGGGTCGCGTGCACGATCAGATCACTTGATAATCTGGATCACCTTGCGAGACGACGGTTCGACTATGACACGCTCGTCATTGACCACCGCGTAAGCATATGTCGGATCGTCCGGGATGGGCGTCACGACGACCGTCTCCGGCAACGGCTGGCCGACGACAACCTTCTCCTTCACGACCACGCGCGTCGACGGGGCCGGAGCTTCGCGGACGTAGGTGACGACCTTTTGCGGCGGCGGATCAATCGCCGTGCCGACAACTGCGCCGGCAACACCGCCGATGGCAGCGCCGGCGGGACCACCGACGATCGCTCCGGTGATCGCGCCGCCCGCCGCACCGTTGACAGTTGAGGACTGGGCGAATGCGATACTCGACATCAGGGACACGGCGGCTGCCGCCCCGGCAATAAGCTTCAAGTGCATGTTTTCCTCCTTCTCTTTCAAGACGGTCTTCGCGACCGCTGGCAGAGCAACTATCTGCGCAGCGGGTCGTTCCAGATCTCGGACCTCAGTCTGAGAGGTCCCGGTCCTTGGTCCGAAATCCATGTCAATAATCGGTGCCGGCCCTATCTGAGAATCGAAGGGAACCGCGTTGCGGACATGGCAGGAGACTGAGGGAGATGACACGATCCAACCGCCGGGAAGCTGGACGCAGGCGCTTGGCGATGCGCCTGCCGCAAATGCGGACGCTGATCATGGCGGCGCGCGAGCCGTGGCAACTCGAGCTCTTCGAGGCCTATCAGATGGCGGTTGAAGCACGCGATCGTCTTCGAAAGCGAGGGTTCAATCTGAAGCTGGTGCGGGAATATGACGAGACCTGTATCGAGATCGAACAGCACGTTATCGACGCGATGCACGAACCCTCCCGTGCGAACTACTGGATGATCCCTTAATCAAGACTCCGCGCCGATTAGGCGTCCGCTCTAGTTACCGAACGCGGCCGGTGACGATGAACGCGCTCATGCCTCCGCTAGGGCTCGCGCCGTAGCGCGACGCTACCTGCTCCGCCACCTCATCGACGATCTCGGACATGCGCTCCGGCGCCCGCAATTCGATCTCTCCTCTGAGCGGCGAACCCTTGCAGAACGCCGCCGCAACGTGGTGGGCGGTAGCCGCGCTCGAGGTCAACGTCACCCGATCGCAGGAAACCGCCTCGAATCCCGCCGAAGAAACCTGTGCCTTGATCGTATCGGGATCAAAGTAGGAGTATGGCAAACGTTCCAGGAAGTCCGGGGGATCCGACGGAAAGAGCTGTGTCAGACATTCGTTCACACATCTTGCGAAGTCGTTGGCCGCAAGCGAATCCCATGTCGAAAACAGGAAACGGCCTCCGCTGCGCAAAACTCTTTTTGCTTCGCCATAGGCCTTGAGCTTGTCCGGAAAGAACATGACGCCGAACTGACAGATGACGAGATCGAACATTGCGTGGGCGAAGGGCAAATCTTGTGCGTCCGCATGCATCCAATGGGTCCGCGACAGCGTCAAGGACGGGGCACCGACGTCGATCATTGCCTGGCTGAGATCGGTGGCGACGATCTCAGCCGCCGGATCGAGCCTGGCGCGCAGAGCGCGTGTCAAGGCGCCGGTCCCCGCCGCGACTTCGAGCACGCTGACGGGTTTAAACCGTTCGGCGACAATCACCATCTCCGACGCATAGGGTTCGAAGAGGAGCGGCACGAGAAGCGTTTGGTAAAGGTCGGCGACGCCCTCCCCGAACGTCGCCGGAGAGGTGGCCCATGCGGCGGCTGCGCCGTCTTCGATGTCCGCAGAAATTGTCACTCACACGTCTCCAACACCAACTCCGCTAACGGGAAAATATGGCTGAATCAGCCATTGTCCACGGTGGTCGGACCATAGTCCCAAGCCTCTTCGACCGAAGTCCCCGGCGTGGAACGGGTGCCTCATGGCGTCGTTTGCAAGACACGAAAGGAGATCCCGCACATGAACCGCAGTAACAGATCCCATGTGAATGAGGCCTGGAGCGTCTCCGTCATCGCTCTCGTCGTCGTTCTGGCCGGCCTCCTCTATGTCTTCGGCGCAGCCATGTCGGGCGATAGCGTCCCGTTGACCGAGAGCGTCAGGGGCGCCGAGGTCTTCGATACCAGGAATCTGCCCTGATACTGCCTGGAAAAACTCTGAAGACGCTGTAGGTTAGTCGGCAAAGTCACTTTCCGGTATCAAAATGAATTGGCTTCGCCGCTGGAATGCCCGCTCACTCGCCTCCCAATTTTTCATCGCGGGCGGCCTGGTCTCGATCGCCGTCATGTTTCTGGTGGGTATTCTCGTCACCCATCTGATCGAGGAGGCCGTCATTCACAATTCCGGCGCGGCAACGGCGCTCTACGTCGACAGCGTAGTCGCGCCGCTGCTTCCCGACATGCAAACGGAATCGCTGCTCGACGAAGGCAGCGCCCAGGCTCTGGACGAAACGCTCGGCCAGGGCGCGTTGGGCCGGCGGCTTGTGTCGTTCAAGCTGTGGCGAGCCGACGGCACCGTTCTTTATTCGAACGAGAAGGAGCTGGTGGGCCAGAAGTTTCCGGTAAGCGACAAACTTCAGAAGGCATTCGCAGGGTCGCTCGTCGCGCGTTATGAGATCGCCGGCGATCCGGAAAGCGGCAAGGAGCGCGCGCTCGGCAGACCGCTGATGGAAATCTACAACCCGGTCCTCCAGCCCTGGTCCGGCCAGGCGGTCGCCGTTCTCGAATTCTACGAGAGCGCGGAAGGACTTGCCGATAGCCTGGCAAATGCCAGGCTGCGGAGCTGGGGGGCGGTCGCCGCCCTCACAGCGATCTTCTTCCTCGTTCTCTCCGCTCTGGTGTTTCGCGGCAGCCGCACGATCGAAGCGCAGCGCAAGGATCTCAAGGAACGGGTTACGGAATTGTCGGCGTTGCTCTCCGAAAACCGCGGGCTGCAGCGGCGGCTGCAGCGCGCCTCGCAACGGGTGGCGGCGCTGAATGAAACATATCTGCGCAGCATCGGCGCCGATCTGCACGACGGTCCGGCACAGCACATCGCCTATGCTTCATTGCGACTGGACAGCGACCTCTTGATCAACGCGTCTACCCAACCCGAAGCCCGGGAAAAGGAACTTGCCTGGATCCGCTCGAGCCTGGCCGAGGCGATGGCGGAGATTCGCAATATCTGCAGCGGACTGGTGCTCCCGCAGATCGAAAAATCCACGATCAGCGAGATCGTGCTGCGGGTCGTCGAAGCGCATCAGCAAAAGACTGGGACCATTGTCGAAACGATCATCGACGAGGATGGACCCGAACTCGCGACTGCCGTAAAGATCTGTATTTATCGCTTCATCCAGGAAGCTCTGAACAATGCCTATCGCCACGGCGGCGGCGTTCAGCAAACCGTCAAAGCTGTGTCGCACAACGGTCACGTTCGTGTTGAGGTCAGCGATCGTGGCAATGGTTTCGACCCGGCGGACGTGAGGCCGACAAGCCTCGGGCTGGTGGGGCTTCGCGAACGCATCGACAGCCTGGGGGGATCCTTCGATATCAAGACAGGCGAAGAAGGAACGATGGTGACCATGACCTTCGAGCCCATGGAAGTTGGAGACTAGAGAGATGACAGCAATCACCGTCGGCGTCGTGGACGACCACCCGCTTTTTCGCGAGGGCGTAACGCGCAGCTTGTCGGAGATGAGCGACTTCGTGGTCATTGGCGAAGGCGCCAGCAGCGAAGACGCCGCCATGATCGCTTTGAACAACCGCCCAGACGTCATGCTTCTCGATGTCTCGATGCCGGGCGGCGGATTGGCTGCCATCGGCGACGTCCTGGCGCGCAGCCCGACGACGAAAGTGCTGATGTTGACGGTATCAGAGGAGGTGGACACGCTGCTTGGAGCCCTGCAACAAGGCGCAATGGGCTATGTCCTCAAGGGTGTCGGCTCCCGTGGTCTTGCCGAAGCGATCCAGACCGTCCTCAGCGGATCACGGTATATCTCGCCGACGATGTCGACAAAGGTCATGGAAAATTCGCTGCATGACTCAGCCTCCGACAAGAACAGCCTTACGCCACGGGAACGCGAGGTGATGGATCTCGTCGCTCAAGGTCTCTCCAACAAGCATATCGGCTTGCGGCTCAACCTGCAGGAAAAGACCGTGAAGCACCATATGACCCAGATTCTGAGCAAACTCGGCGTCTCAAACAGGACCGAAGCGGCCCTGCAATGGCGCGAACGTCGGTAGCGCTGCGCCGACCGGCCCTAAAAACAGGATGTCGTCCGAAAACCGCTCACACTGTTCGGCATCAGCTCTAGCGAAAGAAGCGGCTCAGTCGGCGTGCATCGTTGGCCGTTGCCTGACGGCTTATGATCGTCCTGCCTTTCGGGTCCTTCATGACATAGCGGCCGCTGCGCAGGCTTTCGGTGATGCCGTTTGCGTGGCGAACGTTGATCGATCCGTCGGAATCTTCAGTCGCCCTCGCCCCCACTTCTGTCCGCGAGGCGGCTGAAGAGGATCTGCCGGAGTTTCCGCCCGCGCTGTTGCCGGAACCATTATTGCTGCTTCCGCCCCCATTGCCGTTCCCTCCACCATTGCCTCCACCACTGCCACCGCCGTTGCCGCCGCCACCGCCGCCGCCGCCTCCGTTTCCGCCCCCATTGCCGTTATTGCCGTCCTTTGCCTGCGCATGCTCGACCGCCAGCGTAGGCAGGGAGCCGTCCAAACTAAGCGTCAAAGGTGATGCGGCAGCAACCAGCGCGACGGCCGCACAACCACCCAATCTCAAAAAATTGCGCTTGGAGATTGTCATGCCGTCGCCTCGTTCATCCGTTCTTCCCAATTCTATGCTTGCTCTACGCGCGCGAATTTTCGCTTTTCCGAGGGTTAAATGCAACCGGACCAAAGGTACTAAAACAGGCAGGACTTTGGTCCGGCAAACCGGCCTACAGTTGAATGGGCCCATATGCGGGCGATGTCATCGCAAACGGGTGCGGGGCGAATAATTCACCTTCCCTTGCCAAGACGTTGCGGCTTGAGGCGCTGACGCATTTTTCTGGAACTTCTTTCTTTGTCATCGCTTTGATTGTCAAAGTGCAACAGAGGAAGCCCCCATGCCAAATCCCAACGAATCCCCGGCGGTCCAGTCCCTGCGCAAAGAGCAGGCAGAGCAGCGAAGCAAGGCCCGAAAGGGCGAGCTCGACAAGGCGATCGAAGACACGTTTCCGGCGTCCGATCCGGTTTCGATTACCCATACCTCGATACCCGCCGGTCGTCGCGACGTCGAAGCGGCTGAGCGCGTAAAGCGTGAGCCTGATCCGACAGCGATGGACCAAGAATATCCGCTGGTCGACCAGGTCCTGCGCTCGAGCGGCCGCGACCACGAGGAACTGCGTGCGCTTCAGAAAGAAGCTGGCCGCATCGCGGAGTCCGCTGCGGAGCTCGCTTCCGGCACGGCCCGCCTGGCAAAGGCGGAAGCGAAGAGCTTCGTCCAGGAGATCGAGGAGCGGATAAGGCGGCAGCCGTTAACGGCCGCAGCGATCGTCGCCGGCATCGCTTTTGTCTTCGGCGCGACGCGTTGAGGTGTAGGCCATGGCAACGCGATGGACCGGCGGCTGCCTCTGCGGATCCTGCCGGTATGAATTCACCGGCGACACGCCACATTCGGGTTACTGCCATTGTGACATGTGCAAGAAGGCGACCGGTGGTCCTTTCGCGGTTCTTGTCCAGGCCAAAGTCGAGAAACTCGTATGGACGGATGCTGCTCCCGCCGTTTACCGATCCTCGCCTATTGCAACGCGCGGCTTTTGCAGCACGTGTGGGACGCCACTTTACCTCCAGTACGACGGTGATGAGCTGATCCGCGTGACGGCCGGCTCGCTCGATCACCCCGAGCGGATTCAACCGGCGGGGCACTATGGTGTGGAGAGCCGTCTTGCATGGGCCGATTGCGGGCGCCGGCTCCCGGAGGAAGTGTCACAGGAGCGGTTCTAGATTATGGTCGCATCGCCTCCACATCATATCCATGAAAATCGCAACCTATAACGTCAACGGAATAAACGGGCGGCTGGACATCCTGCTGCGCTGGCTGTCGGAGGATGTCCCCGATGTGGCCTGCCTCCAGGAGCTGAAAACCGACGACGCCAGGTTTCCGCGAAGGGAGATAGAACGGGCCGGCTACGGCGCCGTCTGGCACGGACAGAGATCCTGGAACGGTGTCGCCATCCTGGCGAAAGGCAAGACACCGATCCTGACACGCCGCGGCATTCCCGGCGATCCAGACGATACGCACAGCCGGTATATCGAAGCCGCCGTCGACGGCATGCTGATCGGATGCCTGTATCTGCCGAACGGCAACCCCTTTCCCAGCGCCAAGTTCGATTACAAGCTACGTTGGTTCCGCCGCCTGCACGCCTATGCCGCCGAACTCCTCGAGATCGAGGTGCCGTCGATCCTGGCCGGCGATTTCAACGTCATGCCGACCGAGATCGATGTCTACAAGCCGGAGCGGTGGCTGAACGACGCGCTTTTCAGGCCGGAAGTCCGCAAGGCCTATGCTCAACTTGTCGCCCAGGGCTGGACGGATGCCGTCAGGCATCTGCATCCGGACGAGCGCATCTACACTTTCTGGAAATACTGGCGCAACAGTTTCGAACGCGATGCCGGGCTGCGGATCGACCACTTTCTGCTCAGCCCGACGGTGGCGCCGTGGCTTCGATCGGCAAGTGTCCGGCGAAAACCGAGGGGCTGGGAACATACGAGCGATCATGCCCCGGTCATGATCGAGCTCGACACTCCCGAAGCTGGAGGCGCCTGACCCGTAAGTATCGCGCAGAGAGGCCAGGGAACCTGATGATGCCAGCCGGAGTTAGCCTGTGAAAGGAGATCGCCCCGTGGCTAGCGCACCGATCAGAAGGACCGGATTCCCACCCCACAATTCTCCAACCGGAAGTGACCATCATGGACGAAGCCAAGAACTACCTGAATACTGACGAGATCCAGGCCGACGACCAGCTGTCACCGAAGCCGGTCGAGGGAAAGGACCCGCCGCGGCAGGTTCGCAAAAGCGAGGAAGCCGTTGCCGAAGGCTCCGACGATACCGAGCGCGTGCGGGTTCCGCCGCCGGTTGCCAATCCTGATTGAATTATGCCTGTTCCTTCGTGTCGAGATCATAAATTCCACCTGTCAACCAGGCGGGCCAATCCCGCTCGAAAAAGGATTTTTCGTTTTCATCCAGCTTGCGGTTCGGCCGGGTTGAAAGCCTGATCTCATCGGCTTCGAGGCGAACGACGATCTGCTCGTTGCGATGGGTTTCGCGCTCCCGTCGGAAGCGATAATCCTCCAACGGACCAGAGCTTGCCAGCGGAAGGGATTCGCCGTCGGCATCGCAGATCGCGCGTGCCCCGCGGCTGCCGCCGCCATTGCGAATGAAGAAATCGAGCGCACTGAGCACGGCTTCGGAGGCGAGCGCCATGTGCCGCCATTGCACGCCTCGGACCGCTTCTGCGGCACGCCCGTAGGCGACGCCGCTGGCGCGAATTTCCGCGTTCAGTTTGCGGGCCTCGATCAACGCCTGGGCGACGCTCTCTTGATCGCAGATGATGCCCGCTTTCTCGCTCATTCGCGCCTGTACTGCTGAGCGGATCGCTTTGACAGTCAGCGCGCTTTCAGCGCGCAGGGCGGTAAGGAGGTCGGCAATGCCCGCCTCTGCGGCCGCCGGTATACTCACTGAGGCGGCCCGTTTCGCCCTGCCGCTGGCGCCGATGTGTTCGGCCACCCTGGTGCCGAAGACCTGCCCGGCATTCAGCGCCGCTCCACCGGGCCTTGTTACACCATGCGTGCCCGCCGCTTCGCCGACTGCATAACAGCCTGCAAGATTGCTGCGGCCCCAGGTGTCGACCATGATGCCGCCGTTCATGTGCTGATTGTTGACCGCGAATTCCAGCGGCTCTGCGGCGATGTCGATCTTGTAGCGGCGATAGAGCTCGATCGCGAGCGGGTTCATGTGCTTCAACCGGTCGATCGGCATTTGCTGATCGGCTCCGGCCTTGCCGAGATACAGGCGAACGTCCTCACCAAGTCGCTCCAGGCTGAACGGCAGGTCGCCGGGAACAGGCAACGGATTGCGGTTGAAGTCCATAAACACGCGCCGACCGGCGGCGGTTTCCCTAGAGATGGCAAGATCGACCAGGCTCGAGCCGAAATCGAGCATGCGCGTCGCGTGAAAAGGCCATTGATAGCCCTTGCGGAAGATGTTCGACGCCAGTTCCTGCGTGCTGCGATAATAGCCTGCCAGGAAATGGTGTTCGACGCCTTCCCCATCGACCGAATAGATATGTGGGACTGCCTGGACATAAGTGCCGGAGAGATTCCACGGAAATCCCTCCCGGCGCGTTCCGATACCGAACTGGCTTTCGGTCAGATTGACGAGCTCGACGCCTGCTTCGAGCGCCAGCCCGAGAGAGCCGAAGCAGCCATTGGGGTAAACGCTGTCGCGATAGAGCTCGCCAGGCCCGCCGGCCGCAAGCACGATTACGCCGCTGACGAACAGCGCGATGCCCAGCGGATTCTCCTGCGTACGGTCGCCGGCGCGCATGGCCAATATGCCGGCGATGCGGTGATCCCCTCCCTCGCCCTCGGTGAGGATTTTGACCGCGGTGGTCTGATTGTAGAACGGCACATCGAGACGGAGCGCCTCCTCTGCCAGCACTTTGACCATCAGGCGCGAAGTGCGCGGGCCGCAGCTGGTGGCGCGGCCGACCTCGTCATGGTCGGTCTGATATCGCAGCGTTCCACCAAGCGGATCCTGCGGCAGCGGCAGGCCAAGGAACTGCAGCGACGCCATCATCCGCGACGAGCCCACCGCCTCGACATAGGCCGTGTCCTCGTCCATGGCGCCGCCGCTGCGGATGGCGCGGGCCATCGCTCTGTAGTTGTCGCCCTGATCGGCCGTGTTAGCCGTGTGCAGGGTTTGCTTGTCCGAACCGGAGCAGGCCGAGGTTCCGCCCCAGGCGCTTTGGCTGACGATGACGACATCGTCGCCGCGCCGCTTCAGTTCCACGGCCGCGCGCAGGCCTGCAGCGCCGGATCCAACGATCACACAGCCGGCTCGATAGATCGGCACCTCGACACCAGCGAGCCGAGCCGTTGCCGAGGGACCGGCTTCAGGCGGAAGCCTCGGCATATCGACATCGGTCAGCGCGTCGAGAATTTCCTGCGGGACGTCTATGGTCATCAGCGTTTATCCGAGCGGGATGTCAACCCAGCGCTTTTGCCGGGAAGACTCCATGCATGCGTCGACGATTTGGCAAATGTGGTGACCGGTATCGAATGTCGGCCACATCGGTCTGTTGGAGACGATCGAGCGGATCACTTCAGCGACCTCGATGATCTTGCTTTCGTTGTAGCCGATGCCGAAGTTCGGCAGAGGCAGGAAAGCTCGGAAGGTGGGGTTCTCCGGCCCCACGTCGATCTCGCGAAACCCCCGCCGTCCCGTCCGGTCGTCGTTGGAATAAAAGCGCAAGCGGTTTATCTCGTCATAGGTATAGGCGATGCTGCCTTTCGTTCCGTAGATTTCGTAGGTCTGCATGAATTTGCGCCCAGTCGCGACACGGCTGAAATCGACGATGCCGCCGGCGCCGTTGGCAAACCGGCACAACAGGTTCGTCGCGTCCGGATTGGTGATATCGGCCCAGGATTCGTCGCCTGTCAGTTTCACCTGCTCGCCATAGGCAAGGCCCTCGACGACCGGCCGTCGCGGCGTGACGATCAGATTGTCGGCGATCAGGGAGCTGACGCGGCCGACCAGAAAATCCATGAAGCTGAAGATATGCGAGCCCGTGTCCCCGACGATCCCCGTCGGCGCAAGCTTGCCATCGGCGCGCCACATGAAGGGCGCTGTCGGATCGCCGTACATGTCGACGTGCTGGCAGCCGCGGAACAGCTTGATCTCGCCGATTTCGCCCGAATCGATGATGTCTTTCGCGAGATCATGGACGGGGTTTCGGGGGAAGGCGTGACCGACACGGGTGATCACACCCTTCTCTCTGGCGATCTCGGCCAGTTCCCGCGCTTCATCGGCGGTGTTTGCCAGTGGCTTCTCGCAATAGACGTGTTTGCCGGCCAGCAAGGCCGCCTTGGCCACAGGATAGTGAAGATGGTCGGGCAGGCAGATATCGATGAGATCGACCTCGGGATCGGCGACCGCCAGCTTCCAGTCCTGATAGATCCTGGCGCCCGGCGCCCTGTTGCTGATATCCGCGACGGCCTCAGGATTGCCTTCGACAAGCGCCACGATCCGCGCCGTTCCGTCCGAGACGCCGAAGAAATGCGGAAAGGTCTGATAGGCCATGGTGTGGACCTTGCCCATCCAGCCCGAGGCGCCAAGCACTGCCACTCTCACTTCAGACATCGTCGTTCTCCTTAGCGGATTTCTGCGCGGGCTCGAGGCCGGGTGTCGTTGCGCTCATAGGCGAAAATGGCGGAGGGCAGCACAGGTAACCCCCGAATAAGGTCCGAGCCCTTTTCGCCGACCATGATCGTCGGCGCGTTGGTATTGCAGGACGGCACGCGCGGCATGACGGAGGAATCGCAGACCCTGAGGCCTTCGAGGCCATGGACCTTGAGATCCAGCCCGACCACCGCCTCCGGCCCCGTTCCCATCTTGCAGGTGCCGACAGGATGATGATCGGTCTTGGCGTTGGCGCAGCCATAATCGAAGAGCTGCTCGTCGGTCACGACCTTCGGCCCGGGAAGCCTTTCAGCCATGACATAGGGCTTCAGCGCCGCCTGCTGCATGATCTCGCGGGCAATCTTGAGCCCCTCCAGCGACATCTTCCTGTCGTGCGGATCGGACCAGTAGTTGGGATCGATCAAGGGTGCTGCACCCGGGTCGGCGGATGACAGACGCACCGTCCCTCGCGAGCGCGGATGCAGATAGGCGGAGTTGAGCGTCACGCCCGCATTCTTGAGCCGCTCGACGCCGGCTTCGATGCCTGATCCCAAGCCGAGGTGGAACTGGATATCGGGAGACCGCGCTTCGGGATCGGCATACCAGAAGCCGCCGGTCTCGAAGAGCGACGAGGCCACCGGACCGGTGCGGAACAGGACATATTGAACCCCAGCCCATAGCGTGCGGTGCAGCTTCGCGGCGCCGTCATAGGTGTGATCGCCGGTGCATTCGGCGATGACGAAAAGATCCAGGTGATCCTGCAAGTTGCCGCCGACACCGGGCAAATCGTGGTGCACCTTGACGCCCACCGATTTGAGGTGATCGGCCGGCCCGATGCCCGACTGCAAAAGCAACTTCGGCGATCCGATTGCGCCTGACGACACCAGGATCTCACGTTCGGCGCGCACGATCTCCAAGCCGCGCGCGGTGGCGATCTCGACCCCTGTCGCTCGACCTGCTTCGACGATGATCCGCGCGACGCGCGCGCCCGTCCGCACCGTCAGGTTCTTCCGGTCCTTGATCGGCGAGAGATAGGCGAGCGATGCCGAGGACCGGCGGCGGTTGCGCTGCGTCAGCTGGTAAAATCCGACGCCGGCCTGCTGGCGGCCGTTGAAATCGTGGTTATAGGGAATGCCGAGCTCCTGGCCTGCGCGGATATAGGCGTCGCAGATCGGCAGCGCTGCCGCCGGCATCGAAACACCCAGCGGACCGCCATAGGCGTGGTAGTCGTCGGCGAAGCGCTGATTGTCCTCGGCCCGTTTGAAATAGGGAAGGATCGAGCGATAGTCCCAACCCTCGCAGCCGTCTTCGCTGGCCCAGAGATCGTAGTCGGCCGCGTTTCCGCGCGTGTAGAGCTGGGCGTTGATGGAGGAGCCGCCGCCGATGACCTTCGCCTGGGTATAGCGAAGCACCCTGCCCTTCATGTGCTTCTGGGGAACGGTCTGCCAGCCCCAGCTGGCCACGCCCTTGGTCATCTTGGCGAAGCCGGCAGGCATGTGAAAAAGCGGGTTCCAGTCGCCGCCGCCCGCTTCGAGAAGCAGTACTTTGACATCGGCATCTTCGCTGAGCCGGCTTGCCAGGACGCAGCCTGCAGGGCCGGCACCGGTGATGATATAATCGAATGCCATTTCACTATCCTATTCGAGGCCGGCGCGCGCCAATGGGTCTGCTCGTGTCTGCAAGTCTTTCGACGCGATGTGATCTGCAACTCTGAGCGCCTGGCTGGCGACGGTGAGCGCCGGATTGACCGCAGCCGACGTGGGTAAGAAGCCGGCGTCGACGACGAAGAGATTTTCGTGGTCGTAGGATCGGCAATAGGGGTCCAGCGGCGCCGTCGCGGGGTTGTTGCCGATGCGGATTGTTCCGCACTGATGGGAGGGCGTGCGCTTGTCGAAGGGTCTCGACAACACGATGGGAAATCCGATCGACTTCAGGATCGCCTTCAGCTTGGCGACAAGCGCCAGATGCGCGTCCCAATTGGTTCTCTGCCATTGGAGAATGATCCGATCGCCATCGACCATGACGCGGCTTTCGGGATTGGGGACGTCCTCGCTCATGGCATAGAAGTCGATGGCATGGTCCGTCATGAAACGCAGAAGCCATTCCGGAGCCTGCGGCAGAGAGCCCTTAAGAACTCTTTCGGAGATACGCCCCAGCAATTGCACATTGCCGAGCGGCGGGCCGCCCTCCCCGTCCGAGAGATAGAAGTCGTTGAAGGCAAAGGTCTTCTGGTAGACGGCGGTGTTCCTGAAAGGCGGCGAAACGCCGATCACGGCGGAAGCGTTGTGGTTCATGAAGTTGCGGCCCACCTGGTCGGAAGAGTTGGCGAGGCCTCTGGGGAAGCGATCATTTTTCGAGCGCAGCAAAAGCACGGACGATTGAACCGCCCCGGCCGACAGGATCACGATGTCAGGCGAGACAGTCAGCGTCTGCCCGTCCTTGACATAGGTGATGCGGTGGATCCGATCGCCGGCTCCCGTATCGAGCCGCGTCACGCGCGCATTGATTTCGAGCCGCACGTTCTTGTGTCTCAGCGCCACCGCAAGCGCTGCGGTCTCGGCATCCATCTTACCGTCTCGCGCGTTCGGATGTGCGTCCCAGGGCGTGCGCGCCTTGGAGAGCCAGGCGTCAAGGTCGAGGCCGAGCGGCAGGGAAAACGGATGCAGGCCTTTCGCCCGCAGGCGCGCCCTGACATCGGCGATCGGCGCCTCGTCGGGCACGGGCGGGAACGCGTAGGCGGCGGAGTGATACGGTTCCGTGGGATCGTCACCGAGACTGCCGCGGACCTGATACATGAGTTCCGCCTTCGAATACCACGGCTCCAGCTCCTCGTAGGGAAACGGCCAGGCCGGTGATACGCCCTCGCGGTGCTCGATGACCTCGAAATCTTCCTTGCGATAGCGCGAAAGGACGGCGCCGTAGAATTTCGAATTGCCGCCGACATTGTAATAATTGCCGGGATTGAAGCCCTTGCCGTTGGCCTCGTACCAGATTTCCCTCGGTCGGAAATGCCCTCGCTGGAAGATGGCGCGCTGGTCACGATTGACCGGAAGATCGGCAATGTGACCACCGGCTTCGAGGACCAATATCTCGGCGCCGGTCGCGGCCAGGCCCGCGGCGACTGTGGAGCCGCCGACGCCTGAGCCGATGATGACGATGTCTGGTGAACTGCTCATCTTAGCCCCTGGAGATCACGCGATCCGCATCTGGCTGTCGGGATCGAAGAACACGGCCTTGTCGAGATTGAAGGCAAGGCGGGTGTTCTGGCCCGGCGCGATGCCGGCATCGGCGCGCAGCCGGGCGACGACGGATTTGCC